>SHBP01000024.1 GCA_004211905.1 SAR92 clade bacterium | reverse complement strand
CTGTGCGGTTGGGCTAGGCCAGATATTAAGCCAAACCACATCGTGAGTGGATGTGTTGTTGATAAAATAGGGCACCAACAGTGATGTAGCCATACTGTCATATAATCCAGACTCGTTTTGCCAGTCTTCAAAATCTTGGGCCCAATTGATTAAGTCATCCATATCTTTGCGAGCGTTGTATGACGCAACATAATATTCCGCTTTATTGGCAACAGGCTCATGTTCAAGTGCTTCCTGACCGTAACTAAGCACAGAACCAAGTGCTAACATTAAAAATAATAGTTTTTTCATGATTTTCCCCTATACGTTAGTATTTTTATATATGTGTTTCTAAATACTAGCACAAAAAAAATAACTTATACGTAAATCGGCACGTGAGTTTCAGGGCTTTATTTGTGTATAGCCATTTATTCTAAAGTAAAAATTTTCTGGAATTGGATTCGTATTGTAAGACTGATCCAAATGTTAGTAGATCTGCGAGATGTCGACGATAATGGGGAAATTGCACATTAACCGGTGGTTTGTTGATTGTGAGACATCTCTTTGGGCTAGAAGGGGGGTGCCTTCATAGCAGATGGTGTCGCAGAGGATGCCGTGCGCAAAACATCCGCTGACATTGATGAGCATTTTCATACTTTAATGCCAGCTTTTTAAGTTGCACACCATTACAAACCCTTTTACGGTTTGAGCTTATCGGTTAATCAGGATCAAAGGAAAATTTCTGGCCACCTACGCTAGCCTCATACATCAAGCCGCCCTTTGAAAGGGTAAATATTGCAATTCCATTACTGTAGGCGGTCTCAACTGACACACCTTGGGTTATAAGAACGGCACTGGCTTGAGCGCCTAGTTCAAAATTGCCCTCTGTAAAGCGATCAGTATCTCGTTTGTCTTTAAAAAACATTATTTCGCTGAAGGCTTGTGCCCCCAGCTGAAAACCAATGGAAATTTGTTTGACCGATGTTTTTCCTATGTATTTATTATCTTGAAAGACTTCACCTTTACCTACTGCAGCACCGATTCCAAGGCCAGCTTTAGCTATGTTTGGGAAGACAGCATAACCATTTGCTTGAGTAAAAAATGCTTCTAATTCAGGAATATTTTTAAACTTTTCTATGGTTAATGAGACCTTTTTTGAGGCTCCTGATTCAGCACCACTTTTCTGGTTTAAGGGATCCCATGCCGAAGCATTGGACGAAAGAAATAAAACCAATATAATCCACAAGTGTATGGTATATTTTTGCACAATACTCTCCTAAGTGTTTGTTAGACTGCTATTAAATGAGGCTTATGCGATGAAATCAACTATAAAATTAGGCATTTTAGTTGGAGCACTATGCGGCTTAAATAACCTGAATGCTGATGTCCCCCACGTTTTTGAGGATGGGGAGGTTATTAGAGCTGAGGAAATGAATGAAAATTTCGCCTCTATAAACTCTGAAATAACAACCATCAAAACTGATGTTGAAAACAACAGCAATAATAACTCAAGCTGGAGTGAAGACTACACCTACAGTGTCAAGGATCTAACGCCAGGGCGAGATAGAGTAAACGTACTCGAAGAAATTTATGACATTATGCAATTTGATACGGTGTCATTTAATAACCACAGCTTGTACACAATCAAATTGCCAATAGTTATTGATGATTGTTATCAGTGGGACGATGATTACTACCCTCTTTGTGATTCCTTAGATTCACATGAAAGGGTATCTGTGCGAACATCGGAAAGAAGAAATTATCAGGACAATCATGATGGCTTTTCTAATACCATTTCAGGTTATCCTGCAAATATAAGCGTCAATGTCACAAATTCGCATGTAACAGACACATTCTTTGACTCAAATATGACGCGTGCCGAGTTTGATTCAGCTACCTATACTGAGTACTATTTTCACTCTAGCTATATCCGATTAGAATATGTTGACGCCAATCCGGCCCGGGAAAATGACATAGAGACTTATTTTTGCTACACAGATTGGTCAGACATATCGATAGAAAAATACTGGACTTGGGACGTCACTACGGGTACTTCAGATGAAGACTCTATAACAAGCATTGATGACTTTAATAGCATTCTAAATGCGTGTAAGGCCGCCGAAAGTGAGAAATATGTGATTAACCAGCGAGTTAATAAGTACTATGCATTCACGGAGATCTCTATCAGTGCCCAGATTGAACTTGACCCTCACACTATTCTAAGGGTGTCATATGATTTCGATGAAGCAAAATTCTCAAGTGCACTGAGCTATGACTGTGCGAGCTACGCTTTAACAGACCTTCAAAAACAAAATTGTGATGCGACAGTCGCGCCATTCGAACGTAACTTCTCAGATGACTTTGCCGAGGAAGTAAAGCTCCCCGCTAAGCTAACGAGAGAACAGTATGTAGACCAGTTATTAACAGTACTTGATCATATTGTCATATCTGGCAGTGATAGCGAGAGCTGATAAAATATGAGTCTCATTGCGATACGCTCAATCCTACTTGTTGGCATGAGTTTCATGCTAATGAGCAACGCCAGTGCTGATGTTGGTGTTTTTGGTACCAGTCGTTTTGGCTCTGCTCAGTGGGCAGAGCCTCTGGATACCGATAATGATGGCGTGTCAGACTCTAACGATGTCTTTCCAAACGACCCCACAGAGACGAGTGATTTTGATGGCGATGGCATTGGAGACAATGCAGACCCCGATGATGATAACGATGGTGTAGCAGATGTTTCTGATGCGCTACCTTTTGATGCAACTGAAAGCGTTGATACTGATGATGATGGTATTGGTAACAATGCCGATACCGATGATGACAACGACGGACTGTCGGACGCCGAAGAGGGTGAGCTGGGCACTGATCCACTACTAATTGATACTGACAGTGACGGGGTTAATGATCTTGAAGATGAGTACCCGCTAGATCCTAATGAGTCTGCGGATTCTGATGGGGATGGTGTTGCTGATGGCGTAGATGCGTTCCCTAATGATGCCAGTGAAGACACGGATACTGATGGTGATGGCGAAGGTAATAATGCCGATATTGACGATGACAATGACGGCATCTCTGATTTACTTGACCCTGAACCTCTTATTGATAATACCGCTGAACTTGAAAAGTATGAATTAGTCAAAATAGAGAAATCCTATTCCTTGGCCTCTACATACGCTGCAGAGCGTGGTGCGCATCTAGCCACGATATCCAGTGAAAAAGAGAATGCGCTGGTATACGCCATTGTAAGTAAGGCTTTTAGTGAAAGCCCCTGGACCTTTAGGGACGTTAATGATGGTGGCGGTATCGCCTATGTTTGGCTCGGGGGATCTGATTCAACCCAAGAGGGGACATGGACTTGGGAGACTGATGAGGCCTTCTCTTATACAAACTGGGGCTCTGCTGAACCTGATAATTATAATGATAATCAAGACTCTTTAGCCATGGGACTTGAGGATTGGCCTTATTGGCTTGCGGGTACTAACAACACCTATGGCAAGGCAAGTGAATGGAATGACATATCAGAAGACAACACAATCTTTTTTGTTATGGAAACTGAAGGCCCAGTAGTAGATACGGATGGTGATGGCATTATTGACTCAATAGATGCCTTCCCAAATGATCCCACAGAAACCACAGACTCAGATTCTGATGGGGTTGGAGACAACGCAGATGCGTTTCCTAATGATGCCTCTGAAACCACAGACTCTGACGGCGATGGCGTTGGGGATAATTCAGATTGGGCACCCAACGATTGGACTGAGACCGCAGACTCAGATGGCGATGGTGTTGGAGACAATGCTGATGAATTCCCTGATGATTCAACCGAGCAGTTAGACACAGATGGAGATGGCATTGGTAATAATACAGATACCGACGATGATGGTGATGGAATACCTGATGTTGAAGATTACTATCCCTTAGATCCCCTTAATTTTAGAGATACTGATGGGGATGGTGTGGATGATTTATTTGATTTTGATGATGATAACGATGGTGTGCCTGACTCTTCAGACCCACATCCACTTGATCCGAGCCTTCCGTTTACAGAAAGACATATTGTTGCCTATGGCGAATTTACGGGAACCTGGGATGGTGATTACTCAGTTCCTGGGGCTGACTTTGAATCAGGTATCACTAACTCGTCAGATTTGGACGTGGAGATAAAGTCATGGCAGATCTTAGATGGGGAAAACATTGAAAAGACTTCAATTTCTTCCAACATTGCATCTGACGGAGTACTTTCTTCAGGAGAGAGCACTGCGTTTATAGCTCGGTTTACTTCAAGCGGTATTTTGTCGCCTGTTTCAGCGGTGTACACGCTGGTTAACCCCAATACCGGTGATTATTTTACTAAAGTTGTCAAATTCACTCCTCAAGGGATAGACCGAGATGGTGATGGTGTTTTGGATGAAGACGACTTGTATCCTGACAATGTCAATGAATGGGTAGATTCCGATGGCGATGGTATTGGGGATAATCAAGATCAGGTTCCGTCAGACCCTAAAGACTATCTGGATAGTGACAATGATGGGGTAGGAGATAGCAGCGACCCGGATATTGATGGCGATGGGGTAATAAACACTGAAGATCCGTTTCCAAATCAAGCAGAATACTCTGTCGATTCTGATGGTGACGGAATGCCTGATGCTTGGGAGACTCGTTATAACCTTAATCCTAATGATCCGAGTGATGCAGCATTGGATGAGGATGGAGATGGCATCACTAACCTCAATGAATTTCTTGCCGGTACACCGCCTTCTGGGTCGTTAGATATCGATGGTAATGGTCAATATGATGCGTTAACCGATGGTCTATTGCTACTGAGAGGGATGTTTGGGTTAACCGATTCGGCTCTTATTGCTGGAACGGTCTCCTCTGATGCTCTGTATAGCACATCAGAGGAAATTCAATCTCAAATTAGCTTACTAGGTGATCTTGCTGATATCGACGGTAACGGAGATATAGATGCCCTTACAGATGGTTTGCTCACGCTTCGATATTTGTTCGGTTTGGAAGGAGATTCCTTGATAGCTGGAGTTATTGCTGAAAATGCTACCCGAAGTAATGCGACTGAAATCGAAGTGTATCTAGAAACACTTACGCCCGATATACAGTAATTCTCAGCAATACGGGTTATTTGTGCATTTTTGGCATAAATTACTTGCAATGACCGTCGGTCAGTTATGTAATAGCCCAATGTCAGATTACCTAATATCGGAGAGCTATAATGAATGCAACTGAACAGAGTGTGGTTGATGCAGCAACGGCAATTAATATGGAGGCTTCTCTAAAAGCCCAGCGTGACAGTTATACTAATGAAGGCATTGTCACCGCTGCTACTCGAATAGATCGGATTGATCGGGCTGTGGATGTATTGGTCAAATACTCCGAAGCCATCAGTGAGGCAATGAATGCGGATTTTGGTTGTCGGCCTAGAGAAGTCAATCTGATGACCGATGTCACTGGCTCTATTGAATGTCTCAAACATTGCAAAAAACACCTTAAGACATGGATGAAGCAAGAAAAGCGGCCTACTATGTTTCCGTTAAATTTGTTGGGTGGTCGTTCCACGGTTGAGTATCAACCGAAGGGTGTTGTAGGTGTGCTAGCGCCATGGAACTTCCCCTTGGGTATGGTATTTGAGCCTCTAGCAGGGGTTCTTGCTGCAGGTAATAGGGCGATGATTAAGCCTTCTGAATTTACACCGGCCACGTCAGCTCTTATTGCAGATATGGTGGCTGAAGCATTTGACCCAACTGAGTTGACCGTTTTTACTGGAGGGCCTGATGTTGGGCAGGCTTTCTCATCGTTGCCCTTTGACCATATGATTTTCACTGGCGCGACAAGCATCGCTCGCCACATTATGGCTGCGGCTGCTCGCAACTTGGTGCCTGTGACTCTCGAACTGGGTGGTAAGTCTCCTGTGGTGATATCTCGCAGTGCAGATATCATCGAAGCTGTACAACGCATTATGGTAGGTAAAATGTTAAATGCGGGACAAGTTTGTATCGCGCCGGACTACGTGTTTGTTCCCGAAGAGCTAATGGATGAAGTAGTCGAGCAAGCGACTCTCGTGGTGAAAGAGATGTACCCCTCTTTACTCAACAATGATCAGTACACCGCGATGGTAAATGATCGTCACTACCAACGTATCACAAGCAACCTAAATGATGCGAATGAAAGATCAATTAAAACAGTGACCATTAATCCTGCTAATGAGGATTTCACCGATAACCCTACTCAAAAAATTCCTCCGACCTTGATTATCAATCCTGACGACGATGCTCTATGTATGCAAGATGAGATCTTTGGTCCGTTATTGCCTATTAAGAGCTACAAAAATTTTGAGGAAACTATTAACTATATTAACGATAAGCCTCGACCTCTCGCAGCCTATTACTTTGGCAAAGACAAAATCGAGGAAAAACGGTTTCTTACTGGCACTACATCCGGCGGTGTTTCGATCAATGATGTCATGTTCCATATGTTGCAAAAAGATTTACCTTTCGGAGGGGTTGGCCCTAGTGGAATGGGGGCTTATCACGGTATCGAAGGATTTAAAACGTTCAGCCATGCAAAGGGCGTCTATCGTCAGCCTAAACGAATTCCTGTTGCCAAACTGGCTGGGTTTATGCCGCCATATGGTCCAGCATCTGAAAAAAATATAAAGCAAAAGGTTAAAAGATGAACAATGACTTAAAGCGCGCTCGGACTAACGATGAGAAATATTTTCGTCGCACACAGATACTGGATTCGGCGGAACTACTTTTTGAAGAAGTAGGCTATGAGTCCTTTTCAATGGCTAATCTGGCTAAAACAGCAGGTGTGGTCAAAGGTACCTTGTATTTGTACTTTAGAACTCGCGAGGAGGTGTTTTTAACCTTATATAACCAGAGTCTAGCTCGTTGGAGTGAGGTGTTCTTAAGTAGGTTAAAGTCAGCTATGAGTGATCATGACTATGCTTGCGCGCTCTATGAGACAGCTATGGCAGATGGCAGTTTTGTCCCTCTTTTGGCCCGTTTGGAGCATGTAATTGAACACAATGTGTCGATAGAAAAATTAGTGGAATCAAAACGCAGCTTTATCCAGCGGGTAGGGTTCATTACTAATGCTACTGAATCAGCTATCTCTCTCAACCAAACTCAAGCTGCTGAGGTTGTGAGAACCATGGGAGTTCTATTGGTGGGAGCTACTAGAGCAGATCAGGCACCTAATTTAGATGGAGAAGAAATTCCAGCGGATGTACAGTCTCTCATGGACCTATTCTCATCAAAAAACATGTTTGTTAAAAATGCCTGCCGCATTATTGCTGCAATTCGTGCTGAGTGAAGTGCAGCAGCATAATCTTTTAATATTTATAAAAACATTAAATTCAAGGAGTCAACGATGACACTAAATCGGCAGTGGTTATTGGCCGCTAGGCCTTCAGGTATGATTGGCCCAAAGAACTTTAAGTATGTCGAAACCTCAATTCCCAAGGTGGCGAATGGAGAGGTTTTGGTAAAGAACTTATTTTTGTCGTTCGATCCTACCCAGAGAAACTGGATGGTTGATAAACCTGGCTATCTTCCTCCAGTAGAGCTTGGAGAGGTTATGCGCGCCGGTTCAGTGAGTCAAGTGATTGAATCCCAGCATTCGGATTTTGCTATCGGCGAGCTCGTCCAAACCACAGGTTGTTGGCAAGATTATGCAGTGGTAGTACCTGGTCAAGGTCCCACCGGAATAAATAAATTGCCGCCGGGGGTATCCCCGGAGATGATGCTATCTATTCTTGGTATAACAGGAATGACAGCTTATTTTGGATTGATGGAGCATGGGCAGCCTAAGGCGGGCGAGACAGTATTGGTGTCTGGTGCTGCCGGTGCCACAGGATCAGTAGTGGGGCAAATTGCCAAACTTAAAGGCTGTCGAGTGGTAGGTATTGCCGGCGGGCCTGATAAATGTGCCTGGCTAAAAGACGTCGCAGGGTTTGATGCGGTGATTGACTATAAAAACGAGAACGTAAGTGAACAAATTGCCATCCATTGCCCAGACAAATGGGATGTGTTCTTTGATAATGTCAGTGGTCCAATTCTTGAGGCAGCATTAGAGCATCTGAATTTACACTCTCGGGTTGTTATGTGTGGCGGTATTTCCAACTATAACAATATAGAGCCTGCAGCTGGCCCTAATAATTTATCTAATCTAGTGACTAATCGTGGTCGCATGCAGGGCTTTATTATTTTGGACTATCTACCTCGCGCTATGGAAGCGATTGAAGCGCTGATGGGTTGGGTGGCGTCCGGTGATATTATCTACCAAGTTGATATGCAAGAAGGATTTGAAAACATTCCACGCACTCTGCAGCGACTTTATACGGGTAAGAATCTGGGCAAGCAATTATTAAAAATAGCTGATCCAATTTAAGGGTATATTTTGATGGCCCAAATATCTAAAAAAAATAAGGAGCAGTTGCAAGCTCTGTTACCAATGTTAGATATGGTAGAAGCAAGTCTGGGTTTTTTACCCAATAGCATGTTAACAATGGCTCACTGGCCTGAATTACTTGACGCCTTTGGTGGTTTAGGTGCTACGGTGCTTCAAAGCGGTGAGCTAGAGCCAGAGTTAAAACAGTTGATTGCTCTGGTTAGTAGCCGTGCAAGTGGTTGTAACTACTGTCAGGCCCATACCGCTCATTCGGCCCATCGCGCGGGCGCAAATAACGAAAAGATTGCTGCCGCCTTTGATTTTGAAGAATCTCCTTTGTTCAGTGATAGAGAGCGAGCTGCTCTGCGTTTCAGCTGGCACGCAGCCCTTCAGCCAAATGCGATAGGGCCCACTGATTTTGCAAAAATAAAAGCTTTTTTCTCAGAGCGAGAAGTGGTGGAAATCGTAGCAGTGGTATCATTATTTGGCTTTCTAAACCGCTGGAATGATACTTTGGGGACCGAGTTGGAAGACGCCCCAATCGATTTTGCTGTTACAGCTCTGGTCGATGTTGGATGGGCCCGAGGTAAGCATTGATTTCTTTTGGCGTCCAACAGAAATAAAACTTTACAAGCGTCAGATTTCCCTTTGAAAATAAGTGTCCTGCTGCGCAGCCTGTTATAGAATATATTCTTATATTTTAATTTGGATTCAATCATGGGCAGAGCCTATCAAAATCGTAAAGACTCAATGGCGAAAACGTCTGATGCCAAAGCCCGGGTCTACAGCAAGTACGGTCGAGAAATTTATGTTATTGCGAAATCTGGGGGCGTTGATCCTGCGGGAAATTTAAGCCTTCGTAGTGTTATTGATCGTGCAAAGAAGGATCAGGTGCCAACTCACGTCATCGATAAGGCTATAGATAAAGCCAAGGGTGGTGCGGGGGAGAATTTTGAAGTTGCCCGCTATGAAGGCTATGGACCTGGAAACTGTATGGTCATCATCGATTGCTTAACGGATAACGCAAGTCGAACGTTTAATGATGTGCGCTTATGCTTCACTAAGACAAAGACGAAGATCGGGACTCAGGGTTCTGTCAGTCATATGTTCGATCACTTAACTATTTTGAGATTTTCTGGCCACGACGAAGAAGAGGTTTTAGATGCATTGCTGATGGCTGATGTTGACGTGGTTGATATTGAAAATGAAGAAGGCATGCTAACGGTTTTTGCTCCTCATACTGAATCATTTAAAGCCAAGCAAACATTAGCAGAATCCTTTGGAGATATTGATTATGATGTCGATGAAATTCAGTTCATAGCGCAGAATACAACCTCTCTTTTAGGAGAGGATATTGATGTTTTTGCTACTTTTATGGATATGTTAGAAGATCTTGATGACGTACAAAATGTTTACCATAACGTGGCATAATTGAACAAGATTCAAGATTGGCGCGTACAATCTATACAATGAATCCCGGCGTGCATAAGAGGAGGTTTAGTCATATATGATTAAAAGCTTTAGTGTATTGTCATTATCCTTATTGTTCATTCTTTCCTCCTGTGGCGGCGGTGGTTCCGCGAAAACGACCACTGTGACACCTCCAACTTTTGAGCCACCTGGAGAAGTTATTCAAATAGAGAGCGAAGTCTCGTTAGGTCAGTCGACTGAGCTTGTCTTGTATGCTCCAGATAGCGATATCTCCAATATTCTTTGGCGTCAAACTGCGGGCGCTGATCTTGAATTTTATGCGAAAGATAGCAAGGTGATCGGCTTTACTCCTGCTGAGTCCGGGAGCTATGGATTAGAAGTTGATTACACGATTGATGGTTCCACCACAAATACAATCTCGCACACTTTCACTGTTGATGACAATCAGAGTCAACTGAGTGTGCGTCTTGGCCATGCGGTTGTAGAAGGTAATGCTGTATCCCTTGTAAGTTATGCCACTAATGACTCGGAATCTAATGAAATCGATAAGAGCTCCTGGAGGTGGACTCAAACCAAAGGTCCAAGTGTTGTGTTTTCAGAACTTAGCACTAACGGTCAAGTGGCCGTGTTTTTTGATGCACCCAATGTAGATGAGGATACTGTGCTCAAATTTGCCTTGGCGGGGGAGATCGAAGGTGAGGGTCATACTGATGAAATTGCAATATTGGTTGAAAATAGCACTATATCGGTCCCATTGGACGATGCGCCATTTACTAATCGAGTTGCTAACGTGTTTTTATATAATCCTAATTCGCCCGCTGGGGAGCAACTGATAAACTGTGTTTACTCGAATAATACGAAATATGATGATTGTAATTTCGGTCAGTCACCGCTAATAGCTCAGGTGACCACGTCACCTACTGTTGACGATATTATGAATAGGGTGATTGTTTCCCATCAATGGATGGGGGACCAGTTTAAGAAGTTTTTAGAAAACTATGACACTAATGATGACTTCAAAAACCTGCTACGGGCAACCACTGCGGTTGTCATTTCTTATGATATTCGGCCCTCTTTTTACAGTCCTACGTTAGGTGCAATTTATCTCGATCCAGATGATCTTTGGGAAACACCAGCTCAACGCGATACGATAAATCAGGCGCCAGACTATAGAGCTGATTTTGGAGCTGAATTGCAGTTCGAGATGCCTTGGCGTTATGTAAAAGACAATGCCTATGCCTATTATTCCTACCCATTGCGTTATCGGTTATCCCGATCTTTGGATGATTCTAAGTATTCCTTTGCGAGTTTACTGTATCACGAGTTAGCTCATGCTAATGATTTCTTTCCGAGCACTCGCTGGCTGACTTACTCTAATTCTACAACCGTCTATGATGCGGTTGTAGAGGTCTATAATGCAAACCAAATTCTCTCAGATTACTTGCAGGACAACTATCCTCTAGATGCTCTTTATGCATCAGGTGGACAAAATGAGCTCACTCGATTAGCACAGGTGCGATTTCAAGACCCTAGCTTGGTAACCCAGCAACAAATTGAGTACACCATGACTGATGTTGCCAATATGTTTAAAACCGAGGGCGCGCCTCAATTTTATAGCTACAGCTCTACACGTGAAGACTTAGCTATTCTGTTTGATGGCTTTATGATGTTTGCTCGATATGGGGTCAGTCGTGATGTGGCCGTGAGTGATCAGCAATACAGCGATATTGTGTGGGGCCAGAGAGGTAGGATAGGTGAGTCCTGGATTAAGCCGAGAGTATCCTTTGTTGCAACTCGAGTACTGCCTGAATTTACAAGCGCAGCAACAGTCGTCCAAAATTTGTCGTCTCCGACTGCTCTGCAAGATAGCAAGTCATGGCGAGAAAGCGTAGTTGTTGATGAGTTATCTGAATTTAGCTTAACGCCGTCATTGAGGACCAGTCCTACAGATAGTCGCCTAGTGCCGCGAGATGGAGTGCCTCGACATAGAGGGCTAGAGCCACATTTTGAAAAACTCCTCAGAAATTAGACAGTGACACTAAAGAGCTAATATCTAAAATAATATGCACATTAAGGTAAAGATATGATCAATTGTAATTATTTCCGATGGGCAAAGACTCTTCTCTTACGGAGGCATACCACCGTTGCGGCAGCAATGTTGATGACTGCTTTTGGTTGGCCTTCGTTTGCGGATACTCAACTGATTCATGCGGGTACTCTGCTTGCTGTGCCAGGGCAGGAACCTCTGCAAAATCAAACCGTGATTATCAAAGATGGCAAGATTGTATCGGTCCAAGATGGTTTTGTAGCTCTAAGTGACATTGCTGCGGAAGCAAGTCTGATCGATTTATCGTCAAATTTTGTTATGCCTGGCTTGATGGATATGCATGTCCACTTGCAGGGGGAATTAGGGCCAGAAAATGACAGTGAGCAGTTAAAAATGTCATCTGCAGATGTGCTTGTTGAAAGTGTACACCACGCCAACTTAACGTTGCTTGCTGGGTTTACCACGGTACGAGATGTTGGTTCGCAGCCAGAGCAGATGTATGCTCTGCGAAATGGAGTCAATAAAAACTGGGTGACTGGGCCTCGGATAATCGCTTCAGGTAACGTTTCTGTTACTGGTGGTCATGGCGATATCGATGGCATTAGTCCTGACCTGATGGAAATGTACACGGCTAAAACCATCTGTGATGGCCCTTATGATTGCCGCCGAGCGACGCGTCGAGCAATTAAGTTTGGTGGTGACTTGATTAAAATTACATCTACTGGTGGTGTTTTATCAGACACCGATACTGGCACCTCTCAACAGATGACAGAGGGGGAGCTAAAGGAAGTCGTGGATACTGCTCATGGGCTCGGTCGTAAAGTTGCCAGCCATGCTCATGGTGCTGATGGTATCAATGCGGCTCTTCGTGCAGGGGTTGATAGCATTGAGCATGGAAGTTATGCCGACAAAGAAAGTCTTCGACTGTTTAAAAAGACGGGTGCTTATTTAGTTCCAACATTGTTGGCAGGCCATACTGTGATGAGGATGGCTAAAGAAAGCGATTTTATGTCTGATGCTATAAAAGCAAAAGCCATTGATGTTTCCTCGGCGATGGCTGGCAACTTCACTAAGGCTTATGAGGCGGGTGTTAATATCGCTTACGGAACTGATAGCGGCGTCTCTCGACATGGCACAAATGCTTACGAGGCAATTTTAATGTTTGAGGCTGGCATGAGCACGTCTGACATACTCAAGTCTGCCACGGTCAATGCTGCTGATCTGATCGATCATAGTGACTCATTAGGAACTATTGAAGCGGGGAAGCATGCAGATATTATTGCTACAGCAATAAGTCCATTAAAAGACATTACAGCACTCTTAAACGTTGATTTTGTAATGAAAGCCGGAGTTATCGTCAAACATTAATTAGGCCTGGGGGCATAAACCTTAAAGGATACCTATTCGTTTTATTGCCGACGACAAAGGCTAATAGGCAATCCATCAGTAGGCTTTGATATAGGTGACTGCTGCACTGGCATTTCGTAGCCCTTGGGGACACTCCAGCGGTAATTCTTAAGCATTTCAAACATCACGAGTTTTATTTGCATCTCAGCAAAGTGTAGCCCAATGCACATGTGGGCACCGCCACTGAAAGGAATCCAGCTATAGGTATGTCGCTTATGCTCTTTGCGCTCTTCATTAAAACGGAGTGGGTCAAATGCTTTGGGATCATCCCAGTAGTTGGGGCTGTAGTGAGTGTGTATAGGGGAGGTGATGACCATAGCATCAGCGGGAATTGAATAGCCCTCAAACTCAAATGCTTTGTTGCTGAATTTAGGTAATGTTGAGAGGGGTGGGTAAAGTCTCAAAGCCTCTTTCATGACCCATTCTGTCTCGATCATTTTATTGAGATCTGTTAGCTCTAAAACCTTTCCCTCTAGCCCTGACATCTCCAGCCACAATCGATCTTGCCATTCCGGATTTTTTGCTAGAGCATAAGTCATACTCGTCAATGCACTTGTAGTCGTGTCGTGAGCAGCCATCATTAAAAAATTGATATGATCAATAATTTCTTGGTCTGTGTAAGAGCTCCCGTCTTCATCTTTAGCTCGACACAAGATCGAAAAAAGGTCTTGCCTACTGCTGGTCTTTCGCTCTCCTATCATAGGCTGGAAGAAATCACACATAGTTTTTCGGGCACGAATGCCTCTCCACAAAAGAGTCCCTGGAAATGCAAAGGGAAATCGCCACATGGAGGCGGCAACAGTTGCTTCAAAGGCTTGGTTGATTTTTTTAGCGTCCGGCCCAAGATCCATACCCAAAAATACCGTTGCGGCAAGGTCTAGTGTGGTTTGCTTGAACTTGGAATAAGCAAAGACCTGTTTATCGCCTAAGGTTGGTTGCCAGTCTGCAATGCATTGCTCTATTTGCGGAGCCATTTGCGAAAAATATCCCCGCATTGCTTTACTTTTAAATCCTGCCTGCATAAGTCGACGGTGATATCGGTGATCCTCCGCATCCCGCAACATCAAACCATTTGGGAAAAGACGTCCAATTATTTGATCCCATGCTTTTTTATTCGATAGCGTGTTATCTGGGTTCAGCAGTGCAAAGCGATTGGCATCGGCACCAAATAAATGAACAACCTCAAGTTTGCCCACCTTTTGCATGACAACATTGCCATATTTTTGGTTTAAATATTGCGTGTGTTTCAATGGGTCAGAATAACTAAGTGAAACCAGTCGCCAAGACTCTAAGAAGCCTATTTTTATTGGCGTTAGTGGCTTGGTCTTAGTTAACTGCAGGGTACTTGGACTGTCCAACATATTTGCTGCCTTTTAAGTTAACCAAGGTCTTGAATGTGGACAATGGAAATTATCGATAACCGTGTGTTTGATACTCATTAATTTGTTTCTGCTTGACTTATTTTGTGCATCCCTCCGGATACTATAGAAGAGGTGTTGTAAGTTTTAAAGAACAAAGAGTGACTTAGCTCACAAAAACTACTAGTTAGTGACCTAAGGCTCGCAATGAGTTAAATTGGCGATCGTTATAGCAAGCGCTTGTTTGGTAATGAATACGGTTTTTACCCTCAAGTATTATGATGATTTTGATCAGAAAACCATTTGGGAGTTAATGTGAATACTAATGTAATAAAAATAATTGCGGCTGTTCCAGGTATACCGATGTTAGTAAATGCGTTGTTGTTTATCGCACAGCCAGAGAGAGTGACTGCTGATCTGGGAATGCCTCTTCTTGAAGGTGTTGGATTGAGCACCCAGTTGGCAGATTTAGGTGCATTTTTTACTTTTTCTGCGTTGTTAATATTTTATGGTGTGCTCAAGTCAAAAGGTGAGTGCTTGAGAATTGTGGCACTTTTAATAGGCCTAGCTGCGTTCTTAAGGATCGTGGCTTGGGCGATTAATGATGCAGCACTGGCAAGTACGCTGATTGGAGCAGAGATCGTACTGGTAGTGTGGTTGTGGTTGTCGGCAAAATACATAGATAAATTAAAGCAAGTTAATGGAGCAAATGAATGAAACTAATACGTTGGATTTTGGGTAGACTTATCTTAATTGTTGATGCACTTGCATCACCAAAGGCTATCGCACGTGACTCTGCTGCTCAGATGGAGATTGATCAGATGACTGCATCTATGTCGATGTATCAGTTTAGCACCTGTCCATTCTGCGTTAAGGTTCGCAGAGAACTCAAACGCCATTCGCTGAATATTGAGCTACGCGATGCTAAAAATGATGCTGAGGTAAAAGCGGAATTGGTGAGAGAGGGTGGGCGACACATGGTACCTTGCTTGCGCACAGATAAACCCGATGGAACTGTCCATTGGCTCTATGAGTCAAGCGATATTATTGCCCATTTGAAAAAAGAACTAAGTTTATAAGCAAACCGAGTCTGCGGTAGGCGGGGTAGCCCACCTACCGCAGCGAGGTAGTTTAGATATTTATTAGAGATTGCATTGCGGTCAAATAATTTATCCACGCATCTCGACCTGAGTCAGTTAGGTGCACAAGCGTTTGGGGTTTTTTCCCGGCATAACCTTTCTCTTGAGCTATGTAGCCAACTGCTTCTAACTTACTGAGGTGTGTTGACAAATTACCATTGCTCGCGCCTGTTTTATCCAGTAATTCTGGGAAACTAGCGGGATTTACGGCTGATAGATAGGCCATGATCCCCAAGCGAAGCCTGCCGTGAATAACTTCATCAATCGCTTCAATGTCGACAGATGGATTTTTAGGCGACATGTTCAGCCCTCATAGTCTTTAAGGAGGGAAGAACCACGGTAATGAACGCAAAAATTGCGGCAATAAGATAGAAGTGCGATTCTCCAAATACCGTAAAGCAGGCAATACTGGCAGCAAAAGATGCAGCAGCAGGATAATACATCCACTTATAATGACTTGTGCGTGCGGTCACTCCGTAGGCAAGACCTTGGCCACCAAACCCAACAATGGGTATAAGATCAAAAAGAGCGACTGTTCCAGAGCCAAAAATCATGCTCGAAGTAACGCCAATCCATAGGCACCCCAGCATAATTGAGAACATAACCCATACGGATTGCTCTACCTTATTTGCTGTTGAGTGAATACCTGATTTCTTTTTCACTCTAGATCCGAGTATTGCACTACCAACACCACCTAAGATAGCAAAAGCCACCCACAAGTAACCGAGCGCCGGAGCCTGCGCGGCGATCTGTCCAGTGACTATTGCCCAGTGTGTGCATAAAGTAGTTGAGAGTAAGACTCCCCACATTAATCCAAACGGCCCGCCTACTAGGGGGCTTTCTTTTGCCGATTTGGCAATGCCAGTAGCGTAATTAATGTCTTCGATAGCTTGTTGAGATGTCATGATATTTCCTAATATGAGTTAATGTAAAACTAGTTTGTAACACAAACTAGTTTTTGTCAAGGAATTTATTTTGCTCTCTAGATTAAGCTATGAATAATCGTGCAGGGGGTTTAATAGTTCTCGGGGCACTTGCCTTTAAAGTTTGTGTAATAACTTTGTACCCAGGCGATGTCGCGCTCATGATCATCTGAGATATCTAAGAAGGAATCTAGCAGTATTCTTTTGTTTTCGAAGTCAAATGCTGCAAGGAACACCTTACCCTGTACTGCGTGAGCTATCCTAAGGAAACCTGATTTTAGCCTCTCAGTCTTCGCTCGTGTTCCTTCAGGAGACATAGCAAGTAAAGAGCCATTAAGTTTAGACATATTATCTATAGCAATATCTGTCAGGCCAATACCTGGCTTGCTCTTATCAACTGGGATACCACCCATGTAGATTAAAAACTTTCCTAAAATAGGTTTATTGAACAGGCTATGCTTGCCAAAAAAGGAGATCTTTGCATCCAGCCCCAAAATCGCAGCAAAACCGAAAACGCCATCCCAGTTAGAGGTGTGTGGACCGACAATGATGATGATGTTCTGATTATCCGATATTTCAGGTAATGATCCTTCAACTTTCCAATTAAAGGCTCTAAGAAACCACTTTCCAATTAGTTGTACTAATCTTGGACGAGAGGCTCTGTATCTTGCGGGGATTTGCTCGCTAGAAACCGTTTTATTTTTATTGGTCATTTTTGTTTGGTTTAGATAATAAGTAGGCCCCATACGCACCAAAAAGGCCACAGGCAGAGATAATTAAATAGTAAATCTTATAACCAAGGCCACCGGGATATTGCTCTAACAGTGGGGCGCTAATAAGTGGTAAATACCATTCTGGGAAGTACCCGATCATTGAGATCATGCCGATGGCTAATCCCTTAATTTTGTTGGGGACGTTACATCCGCCCAATGTAGCCCAGTACAAGCCTCGGACACCGTAGGTAAGCAAACCGATAAGTAGTACTAGAGTAACCATCATAAAAGTCGCAGATGTGGTAGGTAAAAAAGCCATCATCGAAAGTGATATTGAGGCAAGCACCAACAGTATAGAAAGTACCTTTTCCGGATTCGACCAGTCGCCTATGAAGCCAGCAGCAATGCCACCTATGGGTCTCATCCACAGCTTAGCCACGGTTATCGTGCCAACCGCCACGGCAGTAAGTCCGAAATTCTGTTGTAGATAGGCTGAGAAGGAGTATGTAGCATAAAATAATTGATACCCACAGACGATACACAGGGCGCAAAGCCAAATTTCACGACGCCTAAGTACGTCCATTAAGTCCTCTATAAATGGTCTTGTACTTGCCGTTTCTTCTGCTTCAGATTCTTCTTCGAAATCGTCAAGGAGCCAATATACGAGAGGGGATACCACCAGCAAAACGCCAACGTAGAGGTAAATAACCTGTTTGAGAGCAAGGCTTGTTGTCCCGCTACTCTGACTCAATACATAGGCAAAGATTGCGACAGCAACGGTTGCTAAAAGTGCTTCAACTAGCCCTCGACCACCATCCAAGATGCCAAAAAAACGACCCTGTTGATCTGCCCGTGCGAGCATGGCTACTAACTTAATGTGTGCTGACCAGAAGGTTAATCCAGTCGCTATACCCCAAGCACCATAGATGACGAGCAATGCATCATATGAAGGCATGGTTGAGAACCAAATTCCTAGTAATCCAGTGGCTAGTAACGAAAGAGAAAGTAGTTTGCGGGACGAAAAGCGATCGGCTAGCCAACCACTAGGAACATAAGTAATGACAAAAATAAGGCCAAGCATCGAACTGCAATAGCGCAATTGTGTTTGGGTAATGTCAAATGACTCTAATATTGAAAGCTCAAAATTTTGCCGCAAATAGAGAAGAGGGTAAATAGCACCTGCAGCAATAACAATGAGCGCAAGCTGACTGTAACTCCTAAGAGTGGATGAAGTAGTTAATTGCAAAAGGACTCCAAAGTATCGAAATTTGATATTCAGTGTAGCCTAATCGCATCTGATAAAAAACTGTTCAAAGGGGTCAACTTGCAATGCACATTTTTGCTACAGGCTTCGCTATGTTAGGGGAAACGCAGCTACTACGTTTAGCTATTGACTTAATGGGCTAGCTGCTAAATGTGGATGTTTTTACATAGGTATACGCTTAACGAAGGCTGTTACTTGGTTGGCAAGAGCTTTTGTCGAGGTGGGCGATAGAAGATCACCTGCTAAGGCGTGAGAGTCCGGATCTTCAGTATCATTGAACTCAATGATCTGTTTGTCTATTGAGCCAAAACGACGAAAAGCTTTAATGAGGGCCGGTACGCTAATTGTCTTATCTTTAGAGGAATAAACCATGAGTGTGGGAGTGGAGATTTCATCAAGATCTGCATCATTAACAATTTTAACCAGGCCCATCATGGGTAACATAGTGGCGGTGGAATAGTCATTCGCCCAATATTTTTCATGCAAAGGGTTATTTGATTCCCAATGGCGCGTTTTACCAATTAGCATTTCGGCGATTTTTTCACCCCAAGGCCAT
>SHBP01000023.1 GCA_004211905.1 SAR92 clade bacterium | reverse complement strand
GTTTTGTGAATATCAATCCAAATTCAAAAATCCCCGCACTGGCAGACCATAGCGGTGATACTCCTACTCGAGTATTTGAATCTGGTGCCATCTTGCTTTATCTCGCAGAAAAGTTTGATCGCTATGTACCTGCCGTGGGCTCGCCATTGCGAGCAGAGTGTCTCTCATGGCTATTTTGGAATATTGGCAGTGTTCCGTTTCTCGGAGGCGGTTTTGGTCATTTTTATGCTTATGCCCCGGAGAAGTATGAATACCCTATTAACCGCTATGCCATGGAAGTAAAGCGACAACTCGACGTCCTCGATCAGCGACTGGCCGATAATCAATATCTTTGTGGTGATGAATACACTATCGCCGACATGGCAAACGTTGCTTGGTATGGCGCTCTGGTATCTGGGGTTCTCTATGAGGCCGGTGAGTTTCTTGAAGTGTCTGGGTATACCAATGTTGTTCGCTGGGCCCAACAAATACAGCAGCGCCCAGCAGTAAAGCGAGGCCAGCGAGTTAATCGCGCATGGGGAGATGAGAGTAAGCAACTTCCAGAAAGACACAGTGCCAGTGATTTTGATGCAAAAGCTGAAAACTAACAGTGCCTCGCCAATACCATGAGCAATATTGGCAGCCTGCCCTCGGCTACCACAGATAACATCAAGAGGTGCGATACAAGTGAAAAATGAGCATATTGGCTGGCTGTATTATTGGCAACTGCACTCCAGCATTCTTAAGTGCATCTCCACTCATGGTTGATCCATTGATGACATCCAGTATAGATTTTGAATAACTCTTAGGTTCAGTAGGCCACACAATATTCACCAAGTAGAGGCTGTTACTGTCTAACCCCGCAAACTGTAGTCGCCCTCCAACACTACTTGAAAGACTATTTAATTGAATGTAGGGAAATAACGCTTCACTGCCATCTTGAGCAATGATACCAAAAGCACTCTCGTCACATTGAGTATTCAGCCGCACAAGATTACCGCTATGGATTAATGAACGGTATTTTTTATGGAGAGCCACTCCGGCTTTTAATACCTGAGTCTCACGTTGATCCATCTCTAGGAGGTTTACCTCAATCCCCATATGACCGAACATAGCCACACCAACTCGTGTCTCCATACTCAAAGCTCGACCCGTGATGTGGCAAACATCGGGGCCCACATGAGCCCCCATTACTTCTGCGGGGAAGAACATCGAGAATCCCTTCTGAATACCCACCCGGTCATGAGCATCATTACTGTCAGATGTCCAGATACGATCGGTAAATTCAAGAATACCAAAGTCAGCACGACCACCGCCAGACGAACAACTTTCAAGTTCAACTTCAGGATGGGCGCTACGAATACGCGCTAATAACTTGTATAGGCTGCGGGTCTGCTTATGGCCAACAGCGCGTCCATTTTGATCACCAGGTTGATGTATTGCTCGATTCATGTCCCATTTCAAATAGCTAATTGGATACTCGTTAAGTAAGGCATCAAGCCTCTCAAAGAGGTAGTCTGTCACCTCTACTCTTGTTAAATCTAGGACTAACTGATTTCTTGCCGATAATAAGGGAGCCGGTTGATTATTGAGTACCCAGTCAGGGTGCGCGCGATAAAGATCGCTGTCTGGATTAACCATTTCTGGCTCGACCCACAAGCCAAACTCCATGTCATTTTTGTGCACATGATTTATCAACGGAGCTAAGCCCGCAGGAAAAACGGTCTTATCAACAGTCCAATCGCCTAAACCTGCGTTATCTGATTTACGATTTTTAAACCATCCATCATCCAGCACAAAACGTTCAGCGCCAACCTCTCTTGCATGTTCTGCCAGGGCGCACAGGCGCTCAAGGGAGAGGTCAAAATAAACTGCCTCCCAAGTATTAAAATGCACAGGCCTTATTTTATTAGCAATCCGTCTATCGGTTAGATTGGCTCTAACATGACGATGAAAGGCCCCTGACAGCGCAGATAGCCCCTTATCTGTGCTTGCACCAAAAAGTACAGGCGACTTGTAGGCCTGACCAGGCTCCAAAAGCATTTCCCCTGGCAGAAACAACTCCCCCAACTGAGCATATGCCTGGCCAGTAAATTGCTCTTCAACACGAACATGATGGTTACCACTCCACCCTAAATGCAAGCCATAGGCGGAACCTGAACTTTCATTAGCTTGTTCGGTATGGACGATAACCCCGGGAAAGGAATCATGGGAGGTACGCCCAGAACGATTTTCTCTTACGTAGGCACCCATAAATCTATCGATAGACTGCGACTGAAATTCATTACCCCAACGACCGGCGAAACTAAGGATTTTGCTGTAATGCTTAGGAATTGGTACACAGGGTGCATCACAACGATCCAACCACAAAGACGACTCGCCCATGTTCACTATTTCTGTGGTTGCGGTCAAAACATCAGTTTCATAATCAAGAGCTAGACAGTGGATTAGCTGTGTTTGAGTGCCCTGACAGATTGAAACAATAGTCAGTTTATTGTCGATCAAACTAACTGATTCAATTCGAGTATAAACAGCCCACTGAAGGCCATCGCGATGTAGTTGAACTCCAGGACTACCACTAAAACCTGCTGCAGTCTGAGGGGAGAGTCCAATGGGGGCCTCTTGTGGTAGGCTAGCTTGCAACTCTTGAGATGTCGTAAGGAGTGCCAGCATATCAGGGCTTGTCGTATCAGCGAGCCTAGAACCCCAGTAAAGAATTACTGGTGAGTCACCACGGCAGTCGACTACCAAACTGCAATTGTTGCTGGAAAGAGAATAGAATGATTTGATTCTGTTAGTCATAGACTGATGTTCACTATTTTAATCTAACCCTGGAAATACCATTCAATTAACTCGCGGGAGTCGACACTAGCTTGGACACTCCATAGTGCCACCATACCGCTATATTTACTGCTATTAAACCACCTACCAACGGCAAGAATAATTGGCTTAAGCCCCCAACTATGCCTACAGGTGAAAAAAGTAAATATAACCCTATCACACAGGAAATAAGCGTGGTGGCGCAAGGCACTCGCAAGCGCCATGGTTGCATATCAACTTTTTCGTTATTTTTGTATGTCCATTCCGTCGAGACAGGGAAAAAATATCCGATAACTAGCATTATCAAAACTTCAGCAACAAACAGAATGCCATAGAGATGAATAAAATGAACTGTGACCACATCATTTAAAACAAACTTGAGCAGGCCATAGGCAATCACATGGAAACCAATAACCACCTTGGCCCCCAGAGCCGGCACGTGATTAGTAAACAGGCCGACTATAACAATAGTGATCACAGGAATATTATAGAAACCGGTGAAAATACGAATAATCTGCCATAACCCATCTGGGGCAAACTGTAACAAGGGCGCGACCACGAATGAAAACAGAGCAATCACAATAGAGGCAGTTTTTGCGACCTTAAGAATGTGCTGGTCAGACACATTTGTATGGCCTCGAGACTTCTTCCAAGGTTCATAGACGTCCAAACAAAATAGTGTTGCCGCACTGTTTAGGAGTGAGTTAAAAGAGCTAAACACAGCGCCAAGCAAGACGGCCAAAAAGAACCCTGACGCATAATTAGGTAAAACATCTCTAATGAGTTGAGGATAGGCCAAATCAATTGAAATCAAACCACTTTCACTATCTGGGCCTCCATAAAGATGAAAGGCGATTACACCAGGAATCATCATCATAAAGGGCACTAATACTTTAAAGAATCCTGAGAACAAAACACCCTTCTGCCCCTCCGCAAGGCTCTTAGCCCCTAAAGTACGCTGTATGACATATTGATTGGTGCACCAGTAAAATAAATTAGCAAAGATCATTCCGGTAAATAACGTAGCAAAGGGTGTTGGATCATTGGCTGAGCCGATAGCGTTGAGCTTTTCAGTATTTGTCGTGGCGATGATTTTCAAACCTGTTACTGCACTACCCTCTCCTAGTAATGACAGCCCTAGGATCGGCACCGCTATACCAATCAGCAATAAACCTAGACCATTTAATGTATCTGACACAGCAACGGCTCTTAGGCCGCCAAAAATAGCGTAGACACCACCCACACTGCCAATGACTACGATGGTTAAAGCAACGGACTTACTGTATGAAATATCAAACATGGCCGGTATATCAAACAACTGCAGCACCGCAATGGAACCTGAGTACAAAACCGATGGAATAGTCACCAACCCGTAACCAAGCATAAATAACACGACGGTTAATCGCCTAACATCATCATCGAATCGATTGTTTAAAAACTCGGGTAAAGTGGAAAAGGCTCCCGCAAGATAGCGAGGTAGAAAAACAAATGCCATGGCTATCGTCGCCACTGCGGCGGTGACTTCCCAGGCCATGCTGCTTAAGTTGAATCCATAGGCTGAACCATTTAAGCCAATCAATTGTTCTGCAGATAAGTTCGTGAGAAGCAATGAGCCAGCGATAAATACAGCGCTAAGACCTCGACCCGCTAAGAAGTAACCATCTCGACTATTAGATTCATCTTTAGACTGTCGATACGAAATAAAAGCCACAAGCGCCATAAAAAAAGCACAGCTAACTAAAGTTAATGTCATGTCTTGATTGGTCATACTTAGTGTCCATGTGTTCTTACTAAATTGTAACTGGTTATGTTGCTGTATGGCTTGGAAAAAAGATGCTCTACAAACTATAGATATCTGGATAGACGGTCATAGCATAATAATCCAATACTGATTACAACTCATCAACAAATCCATAGATATAAATGACTTTTATCCGAACTTAAAGGGACTACCCAACAACTAGGTTACGAAAATGGCAAATAATCAAGAATCCTCTAATCCTGAGTCCTATCTCAGTCTAAGACAGCCATCCAATGAGGAAGATGAGCGATTTATATCTGGATTAAACTCATCGTACGAAGCTGCCAAGTTAAGAAGTACTTCATCTGATAGGTCTGCCAAAGATTTCCATTCACCGGTAAAGTTTTCATGGAAAGATTTTTGGAAAACCTTCATCTATGAGAATCTGCCACCTGTGTTTTTATCACCCCTCGCTGCCATTATTATGGAAAGTTCACTATCTAGAGCATGGCACGTCATACAAAACAGAGGTTTGTGCTCCATTTCACTGGCTCATCGACCGTTGGCCACAATCATTTTGTCCTGGCTGATCATCTACCCCGCCTCTTGGGCTTTGACTATTGGCGTCTTTTTAGCGGTGTTTTCAGAGACAGACGCATTGCAAAATATCGATAGATTTCAGATCATTCTGGCCTACTTACTACTGGTTATGCGGCGACTTATTATCTCCGTTAAATATGCCTACTTTAGAGAAGAAGATTTAGAGAGGCTCTGCCTACCCGCGCCTAACTGGGACGAGGATAAAACTAATCGAAGGTTAGTGGCCGGTTGGGTTGAACCCACCAAATATCCAGGATTAATAGAGGATGAATTGACCTGCTCAATGGATGAAAATGATATATGCCTGCAAGGTATTCCTCTCGAATTAGATCACAGCACAGCCAATCAGTTAACCAGCGAAGAATCCAGTTCATTATTTCCCGCCAATACTAATGCTACGCAATCTCAACAAATTGCCTCAGGGTTTCTCTTGTACAGTATTATTAAATCAGTTTATGAGAAAGACTTTGGCTCTAGTTTTAGGTTCATTATATATCCCTGCATGCTAGCTATACCTGCAACTCCATTTTTGGTCAGAGCCTATTATGATGTGAGCTTATTTGGTATTACTGCTGCTGAAAAATTAATTAGCTTCGCATCGATTCTAGGTTTCATGCTGGGCTTTCAGATGTTATTTTTTGGAGTGATCTGTGCCATAGATTTTGAAAGACGATTTCAAACGGCTAAAAAACTAGGTGATCTAGTACAGTATCCGGGCATAACAATCGCTTCGATATTCACAACTAGCAGGAATCCAGAAGCTAATAAACGTCATGTATTTATAGACTTACAAAAAAGAGCTAACGTTTTTAGCTGGATGAATGCACGCAAGGTTCTGCGATCATTTGGTGAGGCTTTTTACTTGAGAATCCAAGCTTACACATCGATTCTTATTTTCTATTCCCTGTTTTGCATCGCCATTTTAAATCTCATTGTGTGGACTGAGATGAGGCATCATATTTCAACCATATATGTAATCGTAGCAATCATTACGATTATTTCAGGAATAAGCCTCTTTGCCATCTACAAAGCAATTAAGCTCCAATCTCTGAGTGCTGAGCATAGAGATTTTGTGCGTAACCAGCTATTTATCATCGAAGAGGAAATATGGGAGTTAAAATTGGCTAATGCAGACCAAGAGCGCATTACCGACCTGCAAAGCGCCAAAGCCCTACTTGAGCAAGTGGACGAATCTATTAACTACAAAGAGCTAATTTATAAGCCTACCGCCATCTTAGGCTATGCGGCAAACAATGGAATTATTGGATCTATTTTAGGGTTGGTCTTAACCGGTTGTCTTTTCGCGATACAAGGGTTTGTATCAACAGGGATTACCTACGACGCTATGGGCTGGTTCAACTTTTAAATGCTAGCATTAAAGCTATAAGTTAACAAAAGATCCCCAAAGGATTCTTAACTTAGTCGTCTTTAAAAATCTTAACTTGGCGTACACCATCTTTGTCGATAGAGGCTCTGTACATTCCCAACGAGTTAAACGAAAACGCAACATTAGCATCCTTATCAACTCCAATAACGCCGCCAGAACCGTTCATTTTAACCAGCTTGTCTTGAACAACTTCATCTTGTGCCTGCTGTAAACTAATACCTTTGTACTCCATTCGCGCACATATATCATGGGCTACTGCAGCTCGAATAAAATATTCTCCATGACCAGTGGCAGAAATACCGCAGGAGTTATTGTCAGCATAGGTGCCCGCTCCAATTACTGGTACATCTCCTACCCGACCAAACCGTTTGTTAGTCATTCCCCCAGTGGACGTTCCTGCGGCAATATTTCCACGTTTATCAATCGCCACTGCACCCACAGTACCTAATTTCTTTTCATCAAATCGATATGCAGCAAGCAACGCATTGGACGCTGTTTTTGATAGGGAGGCGCTTTTTTCTTTAGCGAGAATATCTTCCAATTGAAGGCGTCGCCGTTCAGTTTTGAAGTACTCATTTGGGACCAAACCAATGCCCTGCTGTTGAGCAAACATCTCAGCGCCTTCCCCAACTAGCATGACGTGAGGAGAATGCTCTAATACTGCTAGGGCAAGAGTTATAGGGTTTTTAACCCGAGACACCGCAGCGACGGCTCCGGCATTTAGGTCGCCGCCCTGCATTATTGAGGCATCTAATTCAATATTACCGTCATGATTAAATACAGCACCATGACCTGCATTAAAAAGAGGAGAATCTTCAAGCAATGTAATTGTTGCGATTACCGCATCTGTACTTGAACCATCATTTTTTAAGATTTGGTGTCCAGACTCAATAGCCTCCGCTAGTACCTCGCGATACCTGTCTTCCATTTCATCGCTCATCAGTTCCCGCTTTATGGTGCCGGCACCCCCATGAATCACAATGGCAATTGGGCTGTCGTTACTCCCGCTCGCTGACACAGAAAAACATAAAGGTGACAGGGCTAGCACAAAACATGCTAGCGAAGGCCCCAGTACTGTTTTTAATGAAAGGTTTATTTCTATACCCCTAATAGTAAGGTTTACACTCCTTACAATGTTCCTGGTTTAAGCGACTCAAGATGAGATTCAATATCACTTGCAGTCGTTCTTGTCGCATTGCCTGCAACAACGCCGTTAATCAAAGCATCGCCCTCTAAACCAAACAAATACCTCAAAATTAGTAACCCATCGGTTAAGGCATCAACCTCTCCGTTGCCATCAATATCGATTAAACTTCCGAGAAGTTCAATGCGTGATTCAATATCAGCCGATTCAGTATAATTCGCGTCTGATGCTACAGTTCCATTAACCAGAGAATCACCATCTAAACCGAACATATCACGAAGAAATAGTAACCCATCGGTTAGAGCATCATATTGACCGTTCCCATCTATATCTAAAGATCCTGAAGGTGGCGTTCCTGCCAAAAATTCATCTAAGGCCACTATTCCGTCATTATCCTGATCACTCGCAGCATCTGAAGGATCGTTTGGATTAAGGCCATATGCAGATTCCCATGCATCAGGCATACCATCACCGTCTGAATCTTGGACGTAACGCCCATCAAGAGGATAAAGGTCAATGGCGTCATTAACGCCGTCTCCATCGTCATCATCATCAGCTGACATACCTAAATCAATACATGCTGTGTCGCAGTCATTTGGGATTCCATCTGAGTCAGTATCAGTTAAACCTGCAAGATCAATTAAAGGGAAGGCATCAGAGATATCAGCCACACCATCACCATCGTCATCCTCGTCTGCATTGTTACCAATACCATCATTGTCAGTATCTATAGTCTCAGTTGCATCCAATGGGAGTTCATCAGAGGTGTCCTCAACTCCGTCTCCATCATCATCAGGGTCAGCATTGTTACCAATACCATCACCGTCTGTATCAAGACTTTCAGAGGCATTCAGAGGGAAAGAATCCGCGCTGTCCAAAACGCCATCTCCATCATCATCAGTGTCAGTATTATTACCAACACCATCACCATCAGTATCTACGCTCTCAGCTGCGTCCAATGGAAATGCATCAGAACTGTCCTCTATCTCATCACCATCATCATCGCTATCAGCATTGTTACCAATACCATCCAGATCAGTGTCCAATTGTTCGCTAGCATCTAAGGGAAAAGCATCCAAAGTATCGATAACACCATCATTGTCATCATCATCATCCAGATAATCGACTAAGCCATCATTGTCAGTATCTATATCTTCAGCGGTGATGAATATACTCCTGTACCCTTTCCCAACATTGCCATCACTGTCCACTACGGTATATCTTTGCTCATAGTCATGCTCTATACGTGGGTTATTAATCACAACTATTTCGGACGTTATCGATGATGAAATATCCCCATCTTCAACATCAACTGCAACTGCTACAAGGTCTGCTGCTAAATTAGGATCAGAGATGTATAGAGGGTCTGGACCTGAAATGCTCATCACTGGCGGCAATCCATTTGAAATAGCGCTAACCTGGAGAGCTGTAATACTTAAAGCTTTCACAGAGTAGGCCCCGTTCAAGGTATCTGAATCATCGATTCCACATGGAGTTTTGTCTATTCCTGGCCCTGCACACAACCGATCAGGCGTTGAGAAAAAGCGCATTCCTGTAGCGTTAAAAGCAGACTCGTAAGCCATAATTGTTGCGAAATTGTCATCTTGGCCATATCCAACAGCCCACGGAAAAGTTGCACTGACAGCGCCCTCAGCCTGTTTTCGCGAATGAGATAAACCCATCATGTGGCCTATTTCATGAACTAAGGTAAGACTGCTGTTGTCAATTGCAACAACACCAACATTACTCCCTATGTCGTAGCGATTTCTAAAATCAATTATTCCATCGTTGACTTGCCCAGCTAGATAAGCCACGCCCCCAGTATCAGCAACGTCCTTCGTACTGTAGTGAACGATCAGATCGGGCTGTCTGGTGAACTTATCGTCTAAACCTGCAAAAATACCACTTCGGTCGGCCATCACATCAAGCGCGTCACTGCCTGTTAATGTGCTGTCATCGCCTACCATAAAGATGCCAACGTTTTGAATTTCGATATCCAAACCGACATCACTGAACGCCACATTAGCACTAGTCACCTGTTGAGCTATACTGGCTTCGAGATTACTACCGCCAAGAAAAGTATTGTCCGCTGCCGTACCAACGGTAAATGCAACTTCAATAACACTAGTCCCTAAACTATTCTGCTCCGTTGACGATGAGCCAATAATCCGCTCATTGAAATCTGAAATTCCATCGTTATCGGAATCTGTAATGGTATCGATGTTAGTCCAAACATCATCATAAGGCGGCAAGCTATCTTCCCCAAACGTTTCGAGGCGATAGTACATAACAAAATCGTCCCCCCGGGCAAAATATACTTCTATGTGCCTAAATTCCGGTTCATCTGTGAAATTACTGCTTGTAAGACTAAAATTGAGATCACCTGATGCTGCTATCGACGTATTCCCATCGTCATCATAACTGACAACAACCTCAACAAGAGCCGCCTCGTAGTATGAGCCCTCATCGTTCCCAACAGCTATCGTCAGATTCAAATATTCGTTACTCGACCTCTTGTCCGTGCTGCTAATACTTGGCATTTCTATAGAAAAAGTAGAGTCATCATATTGGAAATCAACTGCTTCATTAACCATTAATTTTGAATCGGCAGAACCAGAAGAGCCTCCGGAATTGTAATACTCCTCGGCTATCTCAATAAAATTGACTTGATCTAAAAATGAATCTTCAGAATCCATCAATACTAAAGAAATAAAAGTATCAATTGAAGGTCGATAATTAAGAGGAATCGCAACCTGCAAAGCGACTGGATTAGCTGAATAAGCAACACTATCTATGGCGACATCACCTAGCACGTAATAGCCCGCACTGACTAAATTAATGCTGTCTCCACCAATAAGTTTGACGTTTAGGATGCCGGATTCATCAACCTCCTTTTGAAAAGCAATCGAAAATGTTGCTACAGCCTTAGTTTCATTTATACGCTTAATTTCGCAAGGACAGTGAATGTTAACAGGAGGTTCTGCTGCTACTGCTATAGCAGTAAAGGCCAGCAAAATCAGCACTGCCCATGACGCTAAACGCAATTTTGCACTTTGTGAAATCATGCTCATTCTACTACTCCGATATTTTCCTGCGTTGGAAATCTTCCTTATTGGGTCTTGCTATTGATTTGACTTCACGTACATCATCAGATAAATCTAGGCTCGCCACTTGACTAAGTATTCCATTAAATTCATTGCCCGCGTATTCAAAAATGTTAGTCGGTGTTTTCAGTAAAACGCTAGTCAATGTCGGCGTCAGTGTCACAACCGAAACACTCCCATCCGAGCCCCTGCTTTGCAGCTGAGTAAACTTAGAGTTTCGGCTGACATTAAAAACTTCCAAAACGATGGTATCGAGTTCGCCATTGAAATCAGTGACCAAAGAAAACTTTTCTCCTGCTAATAGAGAAAGCATGTCAGCGCCACTATTAACCTGTTTTATCGGTGTCGCCGGAGAGGTTGTTGAGCTGTCCTGGATAACGGGCCCTATCTCAGTTTTTTCCACTGATAGACCAGAGGAAGTAACAGATGATACAGGGTCAACTAAGAGATTATTCCATAAGAAAAAAACCACGCAGGCAACCAGTAATAAACCCAGTACTGCCTTAAGGATAGAGCCTGTATTTTTGATCAAAGCCATCACCACCTCTCCATAATAATGGTCGCACTCAACCTAAAAGTTACGCGTGAAAGAACATTAAATTATTCAATCAGAAAAAGCTAATCTTTAAGAGTTTTGAACTAGAATATGTGACCCATCAGTTCTAACTTACAGAACTAATTATCAAGGATTTACGTTGTAATGGTGCCCGGGGCCGGACTTGAACCGGCACGGTGTTGCCACCGAGGGATTTTAAGTCCCTTGCGTCTACCAATTTCGCCACCCGGGCATACTGAAGGGAGGCTGTGAGGAAATTTTCTTCCTACATTAAGTTGCACTTAACCTGCATTCTCAAAAGTCGCGAAGTATACATTACCAAAAACTTAAAAGGGAACGATTACCTCTACTACTGCAGATTAATAATTAATTAAATTGGAGGCGCGGGTCGGAATCGAACCGACGATGGCGGAGTTGCAGTCCACAGCATTACCACTTTGCTACCGCGCCCATAAATTTAAGTTCACCAAGTGCGCTCGGCGAGGCCGCTATTCTAGGGAATACCAGCAATAAATCAACTACTTATCACCGCTAGATCGCAATTGAGGCCAAGCCTGCTTTAGATAATAAAGCATCGACCATAAAGTGAGCCCTGCAGCAACATAAATTGCACCAAAACCTAGCAGTGTTAACTCTTCCTGATCAGGCTTTGCAAGTAACAAAACGGCTATGGCCACCATTTGAACCCAGGTTTTGACCTTGCCTATCGCCGATACTGCTACGCTTTGACCTGAGCCTAACTCGGCCATCCATTCCCGCAACGCGGAGATAACTATCTCTCTACCAATAATCACAATTGCAGGGAGGGCAAACCAAGGCGTGGAGTGCACCTCAAGCAGTAAAACGAGGGCTGCAACAACGATAAGCTTATCTGCCACTGGGTCAAGAAAAGCGCCAAAGGGAGTGACCATGTTGAGCTTACGCGCAAAATATCCATCAACCCAATCTGTCAAACCAGCTAAACCAAAGATTGCAGCAGAGGCTAAATGGTGCCATTCCCAAGGTAAGTAATAAACAACAATGAAAACAGGAATCATAGCGATACGTAGCAATGTCAAAATATTGGGTAGATTCCACATAAAATTTTAGTCCGATGCCTATCGATGAGAAGGATTAAAAAACCGTCGTCTGTTACTCATTGTACAGTGCGTTGTAAATTGCTTCAGCAACCTTTTTATTTATATTATCAACCTTCATGAGATCCGCAACACTTGCTTTCTTAACTTCTACAACCCCACCAAAGTGCTTGAGAAGATCGCGTCTTCGTGTAGGACCTACCCCTGGAATCCCTTCAAGTGGCGAGGTGCGACGTTTCTTATCTCGTCGAGCTTTATGGCCGGTAATTGCAAATCGATGAGCTTCATCTCTTACTTGCTGGATTAGGTGCAACGCTGCTTGTTGAGGACGCGCAACCACTTTATTATTTTGATCGGCCAAAATGAGCGTTTCCATACCCGGCTTGCGTGTTGTACCTTTAGCCACACCTATAATCATTACGCCAACCACTCCAAGATCTGCAAGGACAGATTTAGCAACACCGATCTGACCTTTACCACCATCAATTAGCAAGATGTCCGGTAGCTTACCCTCTCCCTTCATTAGGCGTGTATAGCGCCTTCTAATTGCTTGCTCCATTGCCGCATAATCATCACCGCCGGTAATGTCTTCAATATTGAAACGCCGATAATCACTTTTCAGTGCCCCGCTGCTTTTGTCAAAGACTACACAGGAGGCAACCACAGCTTCACCGCTACTATGACTTATATCAAAGCACTCTAGTCTTTCTGGCGTAATATCTAGATTGAGAGTTTCACGTAATGATTCAAACCGCTGCTCCAAAGTCTGCTTAGATGCTAACTTGCCAGCTAGATTTTGCTCCGCGGTACGCTGTGCCAATTCAATCCATTTGGCTCTGAAACCTCTGACCTTATCGCGTATCTCAATATTTCGGCCAATACGCTCGCTTAAGGCGTCAGTGAGTAACTGAGCACCCTCAAACTGTGCATTGACGAGAATCTCTTTAGGCAGATCCGGGCGCCCTCCTCCGGAAAGGTAAAGTTGCGGAACGAACTCCTCAAGAAGATCATCAGGCTGTTCGGCCAGCGGTGTTTTTGGGTAGTAACTGCGGCTTCCTAAGATACGTCCCTGACGAACATAGAGCATATGCACACAGGCCTGCCCATTACTGACGGCAGCTGCGACAACATCAATAGTGCCCCTACCTTTTTCGATCATCTGCTGGGCTTGAACCTGGCGTAAAGCTGAAATCTGATCACGGTAGTCCGCCGCTTTTTCAAACAGTAGCTCCTCCGACGCCTTTTCCATATCCCGTTCTAGCTGTCGAAGTAATTTATCGGCTTTACCATCTAAATAAAGGCGGGTTAAATTAACATCAGATGCATAATCATCAGTGCTAACAAATTCTACACAGGGCGCAGTGCAACGTTTAATTTGATACTGCAGACAAGGTCGAGATCTGTTTTTAAAAAACACATCCTCGCACTGGCGCACTTTAAACGTCTTTTGCAAAAAACTCATGCTGTCACGGACCGCATGAACACTGGGGAACGGCCCAAAATAAGTGCCTTTTGCTTTTTTCGGACCCCGATGAAGCGCTAAGCGAGGCCACCTGTCTTTGTCTGATAAAAAGATATAGGGGTAACTCTTGTCATCTCGCATCAGAATATTAAATGGCGGACGATATTGCTTGATCAAGTTATGTTCGAGGATTAATGCTTCGGTCTCAGTCTCCGTTACGGTTACATCAACTTGAACTATGCGCTTAACCAACGCGGCTGTCTTCGCGGTTAGGCCTGTTTTACGAAAATAGCTTGTGACACGCTTTTTTAAATTCTTGGCTTTGCCCACATACAAAACCTGCCCCTCACCATCGAGCATCTGATAAATGCCGGGGCGCTGAGTAAGCGATTTCAAGAATGATTGATGATCGAAAGCCATATCAGAAGTGTACCGTTTTTTACGGCTAAAAGGATCACCTAGGGTTTACCAAAACACCCCTACTTTTTATCGTCGGTTGTCACTAACAGTTTGTATTAGATGATCAATTTGGTGAACAGAATTATAAATATGAGGAGAAAGTCGAATCCCCTTGGATCGACTATCAAAAGAAACATCACTGCTTTTTAACATATTGGCAATGTAGCCATGACTATCACCAAAATGAAGAATCAAGGTGCCACTTCGATGATTTGGTTGTAACGGCGATACCAGCTCTCCCTCTGCTAGAGTGTTAATAATTCGATCGGCCATGGCTAGGTTATGCTCGCGAATAGTCTCAACACCGAGATCAATCACAAAATTCAAACTCGTTGTAGCAACTACAAAGGGATGTACTGAGGGCGTGCCGCCCCAAAACTTGAGTGCATCTTTGGCATAGCGAAAGTTATGGATGTCAAATTCAAACGGATCTTCATGGGAGAACCACCCAACATTTTGCGGTTCGCACTGATCTATCACATCCGCACTAATCCAGAGAAACCCTGCGCCGGGGCCGCCACTAAGCCACTTCACACAGGATCCAACAATAAAGTCAGCTCGCCATAGCTGAATATCAATCGGAATAATACCAATGGACTGAGCAACATCGACTAAGGACAAAACAGATCGTTCATTTGCCATTGCAGTTATCTCAGCGACTGGCAGCTGAGCACCATTATTGGATTGAACCTGTGTCACCACCACCAAAGCAACATCATCAGTCAAATACTCATCCCACACCTGCATGTTATTTAGATCCAGATTCCGAGGAATGTAACGGATTTGATAACCGAGCACAGAAGATTGTTGTAAAGCATAGGCCACCGAGGGGAAGTCTTCCTCGCTCATTAATATGACTTTCTTATGCTCAGAGCGCGGTAAAGAGAATATGATTTTATTTACCGCACTGGATATATTGCTCTGGGGACAAAATTGACTGCTGTCACTATTTAGAAGCTTAGCGAGGCTTGCTCTGAATCGTTGAATGCCTGCCAACCAGTGGTCCCAGACATTTTCACCGCCTGTGCTCCAAGGCTGCCAAAAGCCTGCATCTGCGGCTGATTGGGTTGTTTTCAACGGCAGACCTACCGAATGACTGAGCATATAGGTGCCCTGCTGCTTAACAAACTTGTCTTCCATCATGCCAAACAATCCTTAAGACCCTGAATGTCTCTATAGCGAGTATCAAAGCCCTCTGTATCTGGAGCGGCACAGCGCATGTCACAAAGCTTTCTGAGGCCTTTTAACAGCACCGGTAGCGGTGGCCCACTGGCCGTTAAATCTGCTTGGTCAGTATGAGCCCCGGATTCTGCAGGACGTTCGATAAATTTGTGTACAAGGCGCTCGTGATGCTGAATAGCGACCCTGCCATGGGCCTCGCAAACCTCTAGAAACATTCGTAAGTTAGTCTGAAACCATGGATCATTTTTATGTTCAGTCTGACAATCTAGAAAGCTATCGAGCAGACTCTTACGGCGCATACAATCACGTAACACTAGTTGATCATCTGGGCGCATAAACAAAAACTTATCCACCAACAGTTGAGAATAATAAGGATCATCTGCTTTACAAACCCCCAGTAATAAATCAATCACGTTGATACCTGCAAAATCACCAGCATTAGCGCCTCTGTATTCGTGCAATCCTACCCTATGCGGCCGATAGTAAGGCCGAACACAGTAAAAGAATCGATTAATATCTAACTGATCAAATAACCTCCCATTGGAGTCATAGACCTCATCAAGGGCCACCTTTGCAGCAGATAACAAATCGTAAGTGATCGGGTGTGAAACACCCAATGGTAGGCAATTTCTCAAGGCCTCAGAGGCCCGTATAAATGAAAAGACACCCCTTGTATTAAAGTCTATAAATATTTTTTCATCCCCAAGGGAGGTGAATGTTTTATATTCTCCATTCACCGCACGGTTGTGAGTTTCCAGGTGACAGGACGCAAACCGAGGAATGACACCCAATGACGCACCTAATTGCATTGCAAGAGCTGAAGCTTCAGCTAAGGGGGACTTCTTTTCTCTCGAGGGTTCGGTAATATCATGGCGTCGACAGGCAGCCATGTAAAAGCCAACGTCTCCTAATAATTCAAAACCGCTGTCAAAACCTTCGTCAGTATTACCCTCATTAAGAAGGTCAGCAATAAGGTCTCTGCCTTCGTCAACTAATCGCTTTTTGATCTCTCGACCGGAGGACTCTGTCAAATCAGGATTATCAAAATATAACTCTTCCAATTCTGTATTTATTTGCCTGAAATCAGTGCGGATCCACTGATCTAAGGCGCGAGCTTTTTGTGTCATTTTGGCAACCCTTAGCGATATATCTATGGCTAAATATTACCAAAATCAAGATGGCATTATCGGGCAAAAATAAAGCGCATATTAAAGCTTTATGTGTTATATTTTATGTATTAGTTAATAAAATAGCAGATTCCACTACAAATGAATAAAAAATTAGATAACATTGATATCAGCATACTGTCGGCATTGCAGCATAACTCTCGTATAAGCAATGCAGAGCTTTCAGCCAAAGTGAACTTATCCCAAACGCCGTGCTTAAGACGCCTTCGAAAACTAGAGGAAAGCGGACTCATCGAGCGATATAGCGTCCAACTTAATCATCAAATGATCGGCGTAACTGTGTCTGCTTTTGTCTTTGTAAAAGTAAACAAAAATACATCAGATAATGCTTCAGCATTTGAGTCGGCGGTTGCAAACCTACCCGAGGTAACAGAATGTTGTGTACTGGCCGGGACCCATGACTACATGCTACGCGTCAACACAGCGACTTTGCAGTCCTTTGAATTATTCTTGAAAGAGAAACTCGCCAATGTCCCTATGGCGGAAGGCATCGAATCAACGATTATTCTTAATCAATTGATTAAGAGAGATACGCCCTTACCCATGCTTCTCTGAGTGACGGGTACCTCCCTTTCTAAGAATCTGTGTCTAAAGAACCAAGTAACGTCTTCTAATCATCAGTAAGCTCAACCCTAATAGCAGCATCAGCAGGGATGAATCACTTGAAGCATTATGTGACAAAGTACAACCGCCACCGCCTCCGCTACTCGCAGCGGGCGTCACAACCGGAGGTGGAGGCGGTACAACCACATTCACCACGACAGAATCAGAACCCTCACCACCAACATCATCCGTAACCGTCAACTTAAAGGATAGCTCTGCAGCCTCACCTGGTGCTGTAAATTCTGCTGTCGCAGAATCAGCCTGAGCAATGGACACTGTTGTTCCGGACAGTTGCTCCCAACGATAGGTCAGCTCGGTACTGTCGGCATCCGTGGCTGAGCCCTGCAAGTTAACAGTAGTTTCAGCATCCACGGTCTGGTCAGAGCCAGCATCAACGACAGGCAATTGGTTCTCATCAACCGTACCCTCACTGGCCTCAATAGAAACCACAGCAATACTGGGGGATTCTAGGGACAAAGAACCTACAGGATCATAGAGACGAACAAAGAAACTTTCTTTTGGTTCACCCCTTGTGTCAGAGACAACAGGGATACTAATAGATTGAGCCTGATTTTCACCATCACTCCAATTGAACGTGCCGGAGTCCAGTGCAATATCACTATCATCGGTGGCTCCAGCCAAGATCTCCCATTTTACGCTTACATCTCCTGCAGACCCGCCATTACGATCCACCGAAATCGTCGCACTCTCCCCCTCTTCAACCAGGTAGGTCAAAGCATCGAAGCTTGCACTGCCCTGGGATGGTTGAACTGTATTATCCCTAACAATATAAAGCCCACTACTAATATCACTTACTAAAACAACACCACTTGGCAGGTAAGGATAGACTCCCCAAGCACCATTAAATGATGTGTTATCTGACACGGGAAAAGTATCAAAGAAACCTATATCAATGGGGTTCGAGGTGTCTGAAATATCTAATACGGTCACTCCTCGCGTGTAATTAGACATGTAATAGCGATTACCCCGCACAAAACCATTATGGTCTATTGCCCCAGTAGGGCCAGTCCACGTTGACAGGAGTGATGGTGAACCAAAATCTGACAGTTCAAATAACCGAACTGTCGAGTTCAAGCCATAATCCATTTCATCGAGCTCATCGTGCACTAAAACAACCTGTTTATCTTCGGTATACCACCCAGAATGTACGTAGGAAACCTTCGGGTATGAGGTTGTACTCAGTCGAGATGGCGCGCTGTTTTGCGTCTTATCCCAAATCTGAAAATTATCTTCATTAAAGTCAAAGAAAATCTCGCAATGAGGCCCCGCCGCAACACACTGAGTATCTTTACGATCATCGGTGACCACCATGGAGCTGACATCATGGGAGTAGTTCGTTCGCGAGGAGGACTCATTAGAGTAAACCGACTCTGGTTCTATAGGGTTATCCAATCGATAGGTGTTAAATGCCCCACCATTGCGGTTGGACCCAGCAATATGAAGAAAAGGGTCAACCCCATTTAGAGCCACTCCCATGGAGTAATCGACATTACTCAAATAGACATTGTGTGCACTGATATCACTATTGTCCGATGCAGCCACAGAGATCTCATTAGGTAACGACCGCAAATCAATAATCATAGTTCCAACAGACGCGCTCTCTGCAGTCACATAGGCGTAACTATCCCACCGTGCGGTTACTCTATTAAAGTGCTGATAAACCTTGATATCGCGCCATGAGGTCGACTGACTAGAAACGCTCCCAACCATGCGCGGAGCTTCTGGATCAGTCACTTCAACCACCCCGACACCATTGCGCAAGCCTAGTATTGCGTACTCTTTACCGTCATTAACATCATAAAATCCCCACACATCATTTGCAGCACTTGGATTTGTGGAAAAACTCGACAGAGGCACATGGGCCAACAGGTCCATGTTTTGGCAAGCATGATCACCTGCAAAACCATTGACACAGACGGTCGCTGGCTTTGCCACTTTTAGGCGCTCATACATTTGGATTTTCTCGCGAATGTCTCGAGTCTTATTAATGTCCAAGCCCTTGGCATCAACAATAACCGAAAAACCTTTGGCCGCTAATTTGTCAGCAAACTCGAGAGGAACTCCGGTAAGACGCGTTATATTGGCAGGATCTGCTTTCTTAAAGCCTGACAACTCACTATACAAGCCCTTGACCGGCACCAAATCACTTAAAAGATAAAAAAGCGTGTCGACATCTTCAATTTTGTAATTTCCCGCAGCCAAGCGTATGGTGTCACCCTTGTTCGACTGTAATCCGGCATAGGTAATGGTTTTGCAGGGTTTTGAAGCATCATCACACTTGCCGCTATCACTACCACTGGAAGAGACAAAGCGTGCTTTGTCATGGTCAGCGTGTGCGTTGGCTAACGGCGTGTTAATAGTAAGTAAGCACCCTACTAAAAACAAAAATGCAGTGCGTATAACTCCTTTT
>SHBP01000022.1 GCA_004211905.1 SAR92 clade bacterium | reverse complement strand
TCAGCCAACAATGGGTTGTCAATCAGCTCAATAGCGACAGAGTCTTTATGATCTCTTAGTGCAGGCCAGGCTTTGATTATCATAGCACCTCGAGGTAAAGCCACTTCAAAGGGCAACTCATCAAAATCCCACTCAGTAATATTACTGCGGGTAATGGTATTTTCCGGTAATTCATCTAAGCTTTTGCTAATGCGTTGTTTAAATTGCTGTTGCAACTGGCTTAAGCTTCTTGCCATACCAATGACATTGCCCTGCTCATCTTGCAGGATGAAGTTCATTTGATACCAAGAATCTAGACCGTCAGGATTCCAAGCATCAAGCGGAATTTTTGTCCCAGTCAATTTCAGCAATTGCTCGCCTAGGACCTCAACTATGGACCTGTCTTGAGCTCCTACCTTCGTTAGGACTTGGTCCACGTAATCAGGAACAGGAACGAAATCGCGACGGATATTTTTCGGCAACCCTTTTAGCAGCGCGACGCACTTGTCTCGCAACATTCCTGGTACTAACCAGTCAAACAAATAACGGGGCAGCTGGTGCAGCATAGCAACTGGAACTAGCAAACTGACCCCATCCTCCGGATGTCCTGGCTCAAATCGGTAACGTAAATTGAAGGCAAAATCCTCGTGTACTAAATTCTGAGGGAACTGCGCTTCTTCATCCCCCGATAATCCCCTGAGAATAAGCGAACTCTTGTCCAAAAATAGCAGTTTAGGATTCTCTTTTTCAGACTCCTTTCGCCACTTTTCAAAGGAGGGCAAGTTGTAAATAGATGAAGGCAGTCGCTCATCGTAATGATTAAAAACAACTGTTTGCTCTGCAAGTAAGTCTCTACGCCGGAATCGATTCTCCATTTCTTCAAGCTCTGAAACCAAGCCAAGATTATGCGCATGAAATAATCCCTTACCACTGTAGCCATTCTCTACCAAAGCTTGTTGAATAAATACTTTTCTCGCCTCTGTTGGAGCGATCTTTCCAAATACTACACGCTTGCCTTCAACAATATTCAGCCCAAATAACGTCTGCCTTTCTTTTGCCATCACCTGGCCTGAGCGTTGATGGTAAAAAGGCTCACTGTGGGATTTTTTAACTAAGTGCGAGGCTAATGACTCCAGCCATTCAGAATCTATTTTGGCGGCATTCAACGCGTACTGTTTGGAGGTTTCCATCAGCGAACCTGCCATTATCCACTTCGGTGGTTTTTTACTTAATCCGGACCCCGGGAATACAAAAAACTTGCGATTGCGAGTACCTAGAAACTCCCACTTGTCTTCTCGCACACCAATCTGTCCCAATAATCCGGACAATACCGCTCGGTGTATTGCTGAGTAATCAGCTGCATTATGGTTTTCTTTAAACTGCAATTCTCGGCATGCTCTGTGTAACTGGTGATGTAAATCTCGCCATTCACGCATTCGGACAAATGACACGTATTGAGATCGACAGTATTTACTGTATTGACCCGTAGATAAGTCCTGTCGCTTCTCCTCGAAATGATTCCACATATTGAGTAGAGACATAAAATCGGAATCTGTGTCTTGCCATTGCTTGTGAGCCAAATCAGCCGCCTGCTGTTTGTCCCCAGGCCTTTCCCTTGGATCTTGGATACTCAGACCACTAGTAATGATGATTAACTCAAGGAGGGATCCATTGCGGCTTGCCTCTAATATCATTCTTGCAAAGCGCGGATCGACCGGGAGTCCAACCAGCTGTTTTCCTATTGATGTCATTTTCCCAGAAGCCGTAACTGCCTGTAGCTCCTCTAAGAGTTTATAGCCATCATTAATTAATCGATTATCAGGAGGATCTATAAAAGGAAAAGCACGAATATCACCAATACGCAGGTGGAGCATCTGCAAAATAACTGCGGCCAAATTTGTCCGAACAATTTCAGGGTCGGTAAAAGGACTTCTAGCATCGAAGTCCTCAGATGAATATAGTCTGTAACAAACACCATCACTCACTCGCCCACAGCGACCTGCGCGCTGATTTGCGCTGGCTTGGGAGATAGCCTCTATCGGAAGACGCTGAACCTTCGTTCTGAAGCTATAGCGAGATACACGGGCCCGCCCGGTATCAATTACAAAACGAATTCCTGGTACAGTGAGTGATGTCTCTGCAACATTGGTACTTAGAATCACTCTACGCCCCTTATGAGGCTTAAAGATTTTGCTTTGCTCTGCTAACGTCAATCTCGCATAGAGGGGGACGATTTCAGCATGCTTTAACTGAGCACGACGAAGCGCTAAACTTGCTTCACGAATTTCCCTTTCTCCGCTCAAAAAAACCAAAACATCTCCTTGCTTCTGATTCTCCTGAATATCTCTCAAGCAATTCACTATCTCTTGGTCGCGTTCACCGTCAAAAATCTCAGGTCCACTGTAAATAACCTCTACTGGGTAAGTTCTCCCAGAAACCTCTACCACTGGTGCATTATTGAAGTGGGAAGAGAACTTCTCTACATCAATAGTTGCAGAGGTAATAATGAGCTTTAGATCTTTACGTTGAATTAATAGGTTTTTTAAATAGCCCAGTAAAAAATCTATGTTCAGACTTCGTTCATGAGCCTCATCAATGATGATAGTGTCGTATTTGGTAAGATATCTATCTCGCTGAATCTCTGACAATAGAATGCCATCAGTCATCAGCTTAATAATACTCTCAGAAGATGTTTTGTCGGCAAATCTGACTTGATAACCAACAGCAGAACCAAGCGGCATCTTTAATTCTTCAGCGATTCGCTCAGCGACGGTTCTCGCTGCAATCCTACGTGGCTGGGTATGACCTATAAGCCCTCGCACTCCTCGCCCTGCCTCGATGCATATTTTAGGAATTTGAGTGGTCTTTCCGGACCCCGTCTCTCCTGCAATCACGACAACCTGATTATTTTGTATCAATTCTTTAATCTCGTCGGCACGATCGGATACAGGTAATTCTGGATATTCAACTACTGGTAATTTTTTTCGCCGAGACTCGACATGGTCTTGAGACCGCATGGCGGCTTTACGCCATTTTTGCCAATCTTTTGAAATATCTTTATCAAGCACTAGTGCCTTTCGTAGCCTTATTAGCCCTCGCCCTAACCGAAATTCATCACCCGTTGCTACTTCCTGAGAAAGCACAGTGCTGAATAAATCAATTTGATCAATAGAGGTCGGGGGGTCAACCGGAAGACAGAAAGTACTGGGATACTGCATAAAAGATTGCTACTCACCCGACTCCAGCCACACGCAGGACCCGCTAGCAGATTTGATATCCTCTAGCTTTTTGTGGTGAGCTGCTAATTCACTATCGTTTGCTCTAATAACCCTGATAGGCTTCCTATCTTTTGGCAATCGTCGAATGGTTGAGGCCGTATTGATTTCCCCACTTTCAGAATTTTCTTGTTGGTTGATATTTAAATTCACCTGCCCACCTGTCATGAGAAGATAAACGTCAGCAAGAATTTCAGAATCAAGCAGAGCCCCATGCAGGTCTCTTTGAGAATTATCTACCCCATAACGCTTACACAATGCATCTAGACTATTTTTTTGTCCTGGATGCTTTTGTCTGGCGAGCCCCAATGTATCAATAACTCGACAGCCAGACTCCAACAACGGTGTCTTTTTACCAAGCTTTTTGAGCTCGTGATTGATGAAGCCAAGATCAAAAGGTGCGTTGTGAATAATCAATTCAGCACCATCTAGAAAATCAAGAAACTCAGAACTTATTGCCGAAAATACAGGCTTATCTTGAAGATACTCATCAGTTATTCCATGAACCTCCATAGCACCTTCATCAACCTTACGCTCGGGGTTGATGTACTGATGATAATGTCGTCCAGTCAATTTTCTATTAACCATTTCGACACAACCGATCTCAATAATTCGATGATCTTGGGAGGTTTCTAAACCAGTGGTCTCAGTATCTAAAACAATTTGTCTCATTGGCTACACAACTATAAATGATTATTTGTCTGCGGTTTATGATTTACCTTAAGGCTAAAGTTCATCAATGCCTTGATTAGCTAATTGATCAGCTAATTCATTCTCTGGGTGGCCGCTGTGGCCTTTAACCCATCGCCAGTCTATCTTATGTTCTACAATCAATACATCGAGTTTTTTCCACAAATCAACGTTTTTCACAGGCTTTTTACTTGCCGTTTTCCATCCTCGCTTTTTCCAATTAGGCATCCACTCTTGAATCCCTTTCAAAACATAGGTCGAGTCCGAGGTTAGAGTGACGTCACAGGGGCGTTTCAATGCTCCTAGAGCTTCTATAACTGCGGTCAATTCCATTCGATTATTAGTGGTGTCTTGCTCGCCACCAAATAAAGTTTTTTCTTCGCTACCAAATCTCAACAAGGCACCCCAGCCACCTGGCCCAGGATTTCCTCTGCAGGCTCCATCAGTAAAAATTTGAACATGACTCATAAATTATCCTGTATTTTTATCGCTTCAACTTAGTATGTACCTATCGTTTGCTTTTCTTTGATCCAATCGAATGGCTCGCAGATCTGGGAATATGTCCTCGAGCAGCTGACTTCCAATTAAGAGAGGAACTTACAACGCCACGGCCTACTCTTTTGACTCCATGGATCATGTAAAAATTACCCAATGGAAAGGTAATGCTTTGGCAGAACTGATCCCAGGTCTTTTTAGGTCGTTGATTTGGATCGGCTTCAAGGTTTTTTTCACTGCTACCATAACGGAAAGGCCAACGATAAGCCCCATGGTTAATTTCTGCCACCTCAAAATTTAATAAACTTAGCCAGTCGAGCAATCGCCCCGCGCGCAAACTATGAAACTGATACCAAGGGTAACTGCGCAAAAATTGTAGTGGCAACTTTGTCAACCCTAAGGGACCCAACGGATTCATTACACAAATTAGCAAGTGACCTCCTGGGGCTACCACTCTGCATGCTTCTGCCAAAACAGACTGCGGAGACACTGAAAACTCTAAGGTATGTTGCAGTAAAACCACATCAACAACATCCGAAGGCAACGGAAGTTCCGATAGATCGGAGATAGCGGAAGCACCTGTAGATCCAGTTGATGATTGAATATTAAACCTATGAATTTGGGAAAAACTTTGTCCAACATCTTTGTCTGATGTCAGGCCTAAGTGCATAAATCTATACCCTGGCAAACTGGCATACTTTGTTGAGAATATACGCTGTTCTTCCCGTAAAATATAAGAAGCAAAATCAGTCTTCGCCCACTGATCAAGATCTTTGGCAGTGGATGCTAACCCTTTAATTGAGCGTTTATCTAACAATATTTTATATTCTCATAGTCTATATCAATAAATGAGCTGATTATGATAACTCTAGCCTGTAGATATTATGGCGGTTGCTCTACATAAACACCACTGTACATGTTTCTTACTAGAAGTAATGGCAATTTCCCATAGAAACCGCGTATAAAGCCAGCTTGGACTGTCGCTCTATTTCATTGTTTAATAGTACTAACATCGCTACAATCTCGCGCTGAAACTTGCACTAAAAATGGCCACTTCAATTGATTACGCTTAAAAACCCAATTCTTGTTAGTATCAGTGCAGTAGTTTTGATCAGTCTATCTGCATGCTCTGGTCTTTCTGGTTCAATACCAATACAAACTCAAACCTCACAAAGTAAAGACGCCGAAGATTTTGCCTCATCAGAAAAAACAATTTCTGAAAATCTCCAACCTATTGTTCCTGACGATAATCCAGAGCCTATCGCTGTGCAACAGGTTGTCGAAAAAGCTCCCGAGGAACCCGAATTTTGGCAGAAAATTAGAGATGGCTACCAATTGGATCTATCAGATTTACCGCTTAAGGTTCAAAAACAGCGTGACTGGTATCTTGAAAATCCAAACTACTTACGTATTGTGTTTAAAAGGGCCGAGCCCTTTATTTTTTATGTCGCTGACCAGCTAGACACGGCTGGACTACCTCTAGAACTTGTCTTCCTCCCGATTATTGAAAGCACTTACGATCCACTTGCCTATAGCCCTAGCCATGCGGCTGGCTTATGGCAATTCATTCCATCCACTGCTCGTCAGTTCGGTCTAGAGCGCGACCGCTGGTATGACGGCAGACGTGATGTTGTTCAGTCTACTGAGGCTGCAATAACTTATTTGTCTTATCTACACCGTCGATTTGACGGCGACTGGCTACTAGCTCTCGCAGCATATAACTCTGGAGAGGGTTTCGTCAGTAAGTCTATTCGCCGTAATTTGAGAGAAGGTAAACCAACGGACTTTTGGAATGTGAAATTACCCCGAGAAACAAGAAATTATGTTCCTCAGTTATTAGCCTTAGCTTCAATTATTAGTGATCCGAAAAAATACAATGTCACCCTGCCCGAAATTCCTTTTGAGCCCTATTTCACTTCTGTGCAAGTCAATCATCAAATAGCTTTATCGACAATTATAGATGTCAGCGGTGTGTCTCCATCCCTATTTACGCAACTTAACGCTGCGTATCGGCGATCTATTACGCCTCCAGAGGGTAGTTATCAAATCCTATTACCCCGCGCTAATGCCAAAGATTTTCGTCATTTCATTAATACAACAAACCCACGAACATGGATTCCTCACAAAGAATATATTATTGCTAGCGGGGACACTTTGTCTCACATAGCACTGCGTTTTAATGTGCCTGTCAGTTCAATCAAGAAAAGAAATGGTCTCTTAGGTGACCGCCTTACTATCGGGAATACTCTCTATATTCCTGAAGGAGATGGAGAAGCCATGGTCGTTCCTAAAATTATGCGCTACAAGACCATAAGCCATATCGTAACCTCAGGCGATACCTTGTCATCATTAGCTGTAAAATACGGGACATCAGTTCGAGATCTGCGCGCGCAAAATGGACTGAACAGTGAATTAATTAGAATTGGTCAGGCTCTCGATATTCTTGTACCCAGCGCCTCTACAAAAAGCACAAAATTAAGACGTCTTTTCTATACCGTTAAATCTGGTGACTCCTTGTATTTGATTGCTAAAAAGTTCTCCTTGCTCATAAGTGACATTACACGTTGGAATAAAATTAGCCGTGAAGAGTATCTGCAACCAGGGCAAAAATTAACTCTCTTCATCAACCCTCGAATTATCTAGCGTCGCTTTATCATTAAACAAAAAAAGAGACGGCAACACCGTCTCTTTGATCTGGACTTAAACTCAAATTTTGAATCTACTGAACAATCTCGGTATCTGCTCTTACCATGGCTTCAAAAGCCTGTATATCTCGATTACCATTTATTGAGAGAGTTGCAGAAGCCAGACTAGCCTTCTCGGAATTAGAGAGCACTGATACGTCTCCGGGAGTTACTTTGACTAGTGAGCTAACTATAAGATCTCCTGACGAGGTAGAGAACGTTTGTACAAAACTATCCCCCTTAGGAACCGGCAAACTAAACATCTTTGCATTAATCTCAGAATTGACGTCTCTACTGCGCCTGGTCATTGACATTCCAACTTGCCAATCAAGGCCTTCACTCTTTGCAACAATCTCTATGGTTTCCCCCGCCTCAACTCTCGCTGCTAGAGCTGCACCCTTATCAGCAAGAGTTTTCTCGACTAACTGCTGTGTGTAAGTAACTTCAAGAAGGTCGCGCACTTCCGCAAGCTCTTGTTGGCGAGCTTCATAGTACTCATTAAGCTTTACTACCACATAACGGTCACTACCAAGATCTATAACTTCACTCGCGAACTTGTCCTCAACCACCTCCGCACTAAACGCTGCCCTAATCACACTAGGGATTGCAGTGATACCCTCACCTCCAGCCTGAGTAAAGGCTTCTGATGTCACCATCTCTAGCCCAACATCCTCTGCAACTTCAGCGAGAGACTCGGCATTGAAGCTTAATTCTTTAAGTAATTCGAGCTTAGCCACCAGTGTGTCGGTCGTTGCCTCCATCATCAGATCTCGCCTAATACGAGGAGTTTCTTCCGCTAAGACAAAGCTCTGCTGTTGAATATCCAATAATTTGATAAAATGGGTACCTGAATCGGTTTTCACGGGATTCGACACAGACCCTACACTCAAACTTTTTAACGCCTTTTCAAACTCTTCTGGAAATGTATCACCGGAGGTATAACCTAGATCACCGCCTGTCTCAGCTGAACCAAAATCAGCAGAATACTCACTCGCAAGTCGAGCAAAATCTTGACCTTCATCTAATTTTGCCTGAATCTCGGCAACTAATTCATCCGTAGGATCTTCCAAAAGAATATGAGCCGCCTGTCGTGATTCAGCCATATCACGGGATAGAATCTCTTCTTCAAATCGAGCAGTGACTAATTCTTCAGTAATAAGCGTCGGGTCAGCAAGTAGGTCGGAACTAAGTTCGATATAATCCACACTAACTTTTGGCTCAGTTTGGTAAGAAGCCTTATTCGCTTCATAAAATTCGTTAACTTGAGCTTCAGACAGGGTAATCGATGATCTAATTTCATCCGCAGGTACGGTTAGATAATAATAGTTTCTCTGTTGCTCAGTCACGGCGGCTAAGGCTGCCAACTCACCATCAGTAGTGAACGCTGTATCCGTTAACCCCTGAACTAACTGCTGAATAAGCATGTCATTCTTAACCTGTTGCTTGAATTCAGAACTGGTATAACCCTGGTTTGAAATGGCAAACTTGTAGAGATCTTGATCAAAGACACCATTCGTTTGGAAGCTTTCAATGGCTAAGATATATTGGTCAACCTCTCTTGGAGACACCGTCATGCGACGGTCGCCAGAGGCTTGCACTAATAACTGACGACTAATGAGTTGCTCTACAGCGCTAGGCCGGATCAAACTATCATCCAGCACAGAAGGGTCTAACCCTTCGTTTTCAGAAAGAATGCGTTGTTTTTGCCGACTGATAGACCGCAATACATCAATCTCTCTAACAATTTCGCCTCCAACTACAACTGCTGCATCGCCTGAATTTCCAGTCAAGAACATCGTCCCCGTTCCTGAAAAAGCAAATATAAAGCCTATGACTATTACAATGCCGAGCGCAAGACTGCGCATATTAGTTCTAAAGCTATCTAACATTCCATTTTCCCTAGTATTAAAAAAGGCGCATCAAAGATGCGCCTTTCAGATCTGGGATATTCATCAAGAATTTCCCAGACGAGTATTAATTTACCGCGTCTTTTAAGGCCTTTCCAGCCTTGAAGCTTGGTACATTTGCCGCCGCAATCTGGATTTCAGCACCAGTCTGAGGATTACGTCCAGCACGCGCTGCACGGTGCTTGACTGAGTATGTTCCGAAGCCAACCAAAGAAACTTGGTCGCCATTTTGTAATGCGCCAGTAATTGCACCAATAGCAGAATCTAGTGCGCGTCCAGCAGAAGCTTTAGAAATGTCTGCGCCAGCAGCGATAGCATCAATTAAATCAGATTTATTCACGGTATTCCCCTTTTTTTTTCTAGAAGTGATATTCGTTAGTTAGGCGCACTCAGTTCCTTGTGGCAACGCCAGTAACAAGCCAAGTTGCAGTCCCTATGTACTTTATACCAATAGCAACCGCATCGGGTCAAGCAGTCTCTTTAAAATTACTGTAAATAGTTCAAACCTAGTGGGTACTTGGCCTCTGATTGGCCAAATCTGTATTATTTGGACCACTAGTTTCTACAAACTCTGACTCACTTAGAGGTTTTGGCTGTACCTCTAGAGCGATCTCTAGAACTTCGTCAATCCATTTGACCGGACAAATTTTTAAATCCGCTTTAATATTCTCTGGTATCTCTTTTAAATCACTCGCATTGTCATGAGGAATAATCACCGTTCTGATGCCTCCACGATGCGCCGCCAATAGCTTTTCTTTCAAGCCACCAATTTTTAGCACCTGCCCTCGCAGAGTAATCTCGCCTGTCATGGCAACATCGGCTTTCACTGCAATCCCTGATAAAACCGAGACCAAAGCCGTGCACATACCGACACCGGCAGAAGGCCCATCCTTCGGGGTAGCGCCTTCTGGAACGTGGATGTGCAAGTCGTTGGTTTGGTAAAAGTCACGGCGTATGCCCAGAGCCTGAGCTCGACTGCGAACCACTGTTAACGCCGCTTGAATTGATTCCTGCATTACATCTCCCAGAGAGCCAGTCTTAATCACTTTGCCCGTACCCGGAATAGCAGAGGTCTCTATTGTAAGCAACTCACCCCCTACTTGAGTCCACGCTAGGCCAGTAACCTGCCCTATTTGATTCTCAGCCTCGGCTCGACCAAAATCAAACCGGCGGACACCCAGCATTTCTTCTAGCTCACCAGAATCCACCCGGTCAATCATCGCGTCCTTAACACGCACATGTTTGGTCACCGTCTTTCGACAAATTTTCGCTATATCCCGCTCTAGCCCGCGCACACCAGACTCTTTGGTGTAGTAACGAATAGTGTCTTTCAAGGCATCTTCAGTAATTTCAAGCTCTGAGTCTTTTAAGCCATTGGCTTTCAGTTGCTTTGGAACAAGGTACTTTTCTGCTATTTTCACTTTCTCGTCCTCGGTATAGCCGGGAATTCGGATAACCTCCATCCTGTCCAATAGCGGGCCCGGTATATTCATCGAATTGGCTGTGCAAATAAACATTACATCTGACAGATCATAATCAACCTCTAAATAGTGATCATTAAACGTATGGTTTTGCTCTGGGTCGAGAACCTCAAGCAGAGCTGATGCTGGATCTCCTCTCTGATCCATTCCCATCTTATCTATTTCATCAAGAAGAAATAACGGATTCTTTACCCCAACCTTTGAGAGTTTTTGAATCAACTTGCCTGGTAAAGAACCGATATAAGTTCTTCGGTGTCCTCGAATCTCGGCCTCATCCCTGACTCCGCCTAGGCTCATCCGGACAAACTTTCTGCCTGTGGCTCTTGCGATAGACTCTCCCAAGGATGTTTTGCCCACTCCGGGCGGACCCACTAGGCAAAGAACGGGGCCTTTTAGTTTCTTTACGCGTTTTTGTACTGCCAAAAACTCAAGAATTCGCTCTTTAACTTCTTCTAAACCATGGTGATCTTGATCGAGCGTTTCTTCAGCATTGTTCAAATTATGTTTGATGCGTGTTCGCTTCTTCCACGGCACACTCGTCATCCAGTCAATATAATTCCTCAATACTGAGGCCTCCGCTGACATTGGAGACATCATCTTAAGTTTATTTAGTTCAGATTTTGCTTTTTCAAGCGCAGCCTTAGGCATTCCTATTTGATTAATTTTAGTTTCGAGTTGATCAAGCTCTGATACGCCCTCTTCAGTATCACCAAGCTCCTTCTGTATCGCTTTCATTTGTTCATTCAAATAGTACTCTCGCTGACTCTTTTCCATCTGCTTTTTAACTCGTCCGCGAATGCGTTGCTCTACTTGGAAAAGATCAATTTCGGCCTCCATGGAACTCATCAAGTGCTCAAGCCTCTGGGTCAAATCAGCTATCTCGAGCACTTCCTGCTTTTGCTCAAGAGATAATGACATGTGCGACGCAACGGTATCAGCCAACCTATTGCCATCCTCTATCGCAGTAACAGTCGCTATTACCTCAGAGGGGATCTTCTTGCTTAGATTGACGTACTGTTCAAACAGGTTAGTAGTTGAGCGCATAAGAGCATCAGACTCATCTTCTAGTAGATCATTACTCGAAAGCTCTTGCGCAGAAGCTTTGATAAAATCATCTTCTTGAAATGCATTTAAAATACTCACTCTACCCAAGCCTTCAACGAGGACCTTGAGCGTCCCGTCAGGAAGCTTTAGCATCTGCAATATGGTTGCAAGAGTTCCAACCTGATAGACATCATCAACACCTGGGTCATCTTCGGATGGATCTTTTTGAGCTACGAGAACAATCTGCTTGTCGGCCTCCATAGCGCTTTCTAAAGCGAGAATAGATTTCTCTCGACCGACGAACAACGGAACCACCATATGCGGATATACAACAACATCTCGCAACGGTAAAAGGGGGAGAACAGACATGTTAGCCTCAGACTTCGATGAAACCATTATTACCTCAGTATTTTTAAAGTTACTTGATCACGTATGTAGATCGATCTTTCATTTATATTGGGACGAAAAATCAAATAACAACTGATTTTCCAATCTGATTATCAATATTAAGAGGCTTTTTTATACTTAATAAAAAAGGCGACTCACGTCGCCTTTCTTCATACTTCGTCAGAAGCTACTTTTTTTTGCTCCGACTTCTCATACACTAGCATTGGCTCATTCTCGCCATTAATCACTGAAGCATCTACTACCACTTTAATAACATCTTGCTCTGAGGGGATCTTGTACATAGTATCAAGAAGAGTGGTCTCCAAAATGGAGCGTAGCCCCCGAGCACCTGTTTTACGCTCGATCGCTTTCTCGGCAATAGCATCTAGGGCATCATCACGAATATCCAAGTCAACATTTTCCATCGCAAATAATGCTTGGTACTGTTTAAAGAGCGCATTTTTTGGTTGAACCAAAATACTCACAAGGGCTTCTCTATCCAGTTCTTGAAGAGTAGCCACAACAGGTAAACGACCAATAAACTCTGGAATTAAACCATAGCCAATTAAATCGCTCGGCTCCACGTCGAGTAAAGTCTCACCAATCGACTTTTGGGAATCCTTACTATTTACTTGAGCACTAAAACCAATACCGCCTTTTTCGGACCGATCACGGATTACTTTTTCCAAACCCGAAAATGCACCACCGCAGACAAATAAAATATTTGCAGTATCTACCTGTAAAAACTCTTGCTGAGGATGCTTCCGGCCCCCTTGAGGAGGGACTGAAGCAACGGTGCCTTCGATGAGTTTCAATAAAGCCTGCTGAACTCCCTCTCCTGAAACATCGCGCGTAATCGAGGGATTATCAGATTTTCTCGAAATCTTATCAATCTCATCAATGTAGACAATACCGCGCTGGGCTTTGTCGACATCGTAATCACATTTCTGTAAAAGTTTCTGAATGATATTTTCGACATCTTCACCTACATAGCCCGCTTCTGTAAGAGTTGTTGCATCAGCAATCGTGAAGGGAACATCGAGGAGCCGAGCCATAGTCTCCGCCAAGAGTGTTTTACCACTTCCAGTGGGACCAATAAGAAGAATGTTGCTCTTACCTAACTCTACATCTGTTTTGTCAGAGTTAGATTGCTCGCTCACTTGCAATCTCTTATAGTGGTTATAAACCGCCACGGATAGAATTCGCTTTGCACGTTCCTGACCAATAACATATTCATCAAGAATGTTTTTGATTTCAGTGGGTACCGGGAGTTTTTCAGTTGCACTTTCGGACTCAACAGCCTGCGATTCCTCTGAAATTATGTCATTACAAAGGTCTACGCACTCGTCACAAATATATACCGATGGCCCAGCAATTAATCGCCGAACTTCATTTTGGTTCTTTCCACAAAAAGAACAAAAAAGAAGCTTACCGCCATCACCTAAACTTCCGCTATCACTCATTATCCTCTCCCACTAATGGCGCCAAAACCTTGCCACCACAATAAATCTTCTAAGAAAGACTACCTATTCTATATTCTTTTGTCTAGGACCTGATCTACAAGCCCATACTCTTTCGACTCCTCTGCGCTCATAAAATTATCACGCTCAGTATCTTCAGTAACTTTGTCGACAGCTTGGCCGGTATGATGAGCCATTAAGCCATTCAGCTTATCTTTGATCTTTAAAATTTCTTGAGATTGTATATGAATATCGGTAGCTTGCCCTTGAGCACCACCGCTTGGCTGATGAATCATTGTTCTTGCATTTGGAAGACAGAATCTCTTCTCTGGAGCCCCTGCTGCCAGCAAAAATGCACCCATTGACGCTGCCTGACCAATACACATTGTACTGACATCAGGTTTGATGAATTGCATGGTGTCATAGATTGACAGACCCGCAGTCACAGAACCACCTGGCGAGTTGATGTATAGGTGGATATCCTTGTCAGGATTCTCCGATTCCAAGAACAACATCTGAGCGACAATGAGATTAGCCATGTGATCCTCTACCTGGCCGACCAAAAAGATAACTCTCTCTTTCAAAAGCCGTGAGTAAATGTCGTAGGCTCGCTCACCTCTTGAGGTTTGCTCTACAACCATGGGCACAAGACCACTGGCTTCAACGTCTTGACTAACACCTTGTATCTGTTGGAAATTCATTTTTGCCTCACTTTTTTCTGCACGACTTCTCTTACCTGCTCCATATACGACAATCTAGTCACCATCAGATCTAATCGCTCGACCAACCAAAATCGAGCCCGAAACAGAGGTTTAAGCATCTACCCCAGGTTCAGGATCAGGTTTTATGACTTCCTCGTAAGGAAGGCTTTCTTCCTTGACTTTTGCCTTTGATAGAACCAATTCAGTCACTTGATCTTCTAGCACTAGCGCTTCAACTGAGCTCAGCAACTCCGGCTTGCTGTAATAGTAATCTACCACTTCTTGCGGTTGCTCATAGGTTGAAGCAATCTCATCAACTCGAATTCTCACTTGCTCTTCGTCTGGCGTAAGTTCCTCAACCTTTACGACCTCAGAAACAATTAGCCCGAGCGCTGCGCGACGTTCAGCTTTGTCCTTAAACATATCATCTGGCAACATACTTAAGTCTATTTGCTGACCACCACCAAACTGCTGGACCATCTGCTGTTTGAGCTGAGTAATTTCATTAGCGACCAATGCTTCTGGCAATTCCACAGAATTCAAATCAAATAATTGGTTCATTACCCTGTTTTTTACCTTGGTACGCACAGCATTTTTTAGCTCACGCTCCATATTTGCTTGTACTTCTTCCCGAAACTTCTCTTCACCACCTTCTTCAACACCAAAGAGCTTGAAGAATTCATCATCAAGTTTCGGTAATTTCTTAGCTGATACTGAATTAACCTTTACAGCGAATTCTACTTTGGCGCCCTTAAGGTCATCTGCATGGTAATCTTTGGGAAACGAGAGTTTTAAAACGGCCTCTTCACCCCCTGTGAGCCCTTCTAAGCCTTTTTCGAACCCAGGTATCATAGAGTCAGAACCCAATACTAGGTCTTGCCCTTCTGCACTACCTCCATCGAACTCTTTTCCTTTAATCGTCCCTACATAATCAATATTAAGTTGATCACCCTTTGCCGCCTTCTTTTTTGACTTTTTAAACGTAGATTGTTGGTCACGAAGTTGCTCAATCATCTTCTTAACATCCTTCGCAGTGACATCAGCGACGGGACGAGCAATCTTAACTTTTGACATATCCTTGAGCTTAACCTCTGGAAAAACCTCGAAGACAGCCATGAACTCTAAATCTTGCCCTTCCTTATCAGTAACCTCATCGATGCGAGGCTGACCAACAGGCCGCAATTCTTCTTTTTGGATCGCTTCATAAAAGCTTGAATTGATCACTTCGCCAATAACCTCTTGACGTACACCTTTACCATAGTGCTGCTTCACGACCTTCAAAGGCACTTTACCTTTACGAAAGCCTTTGATCGTCACTGTCTTAGTCGCTTTCTGCAAGCGAGCAATGACTTCTTGGTCAACTTTTTCGGCAGGCACGCCAATTTTAACTTGCCGCTCTAGACCTGTGCTCGACTCAATAGACACCTGCATGGAATATCCTCATGGTAAAAACATTAAAATTTGGTGCGAAAGGAGAGACTCGAACTCTCACGGGTTACCCCACTGGAACCTAAATCCAGCGCGTCTACCAATTCCGCCACTCTCGCATAGAGATCCTCGAAAACGCAGCACTTTTTTGTGCAAAATAGGAGCTGGTAAGACCCCACCTCTTCGAAGGGCGTGAATTTTGCCACAGCACCCAGTAATCAGCAACTAATTGTGGCTGAAATAATCAGTTTATATCTCATCTTTTTTTGGATATACCGCCGCTACTGCTGAGACCTCACCAAGCCACCCTAGAAGTCTAGTTTGATATTAGACTAGAATCCTCATCTTAATTATCATGGTTAATCGAAAATCGGCGTAAAACTAACTATTTAGAAAGCCTTTAAAACCAAATAATCTCTAATCCATTTTAAGGACGTATGCAGATGGCCAATGAATACCCAATTGGAACAGAAGGTAAGCCTTGGGGTACCAAAGAGATAACCCTATGGCTAAATCAACAATCGATTAAACGACGGTATGCTGATGAAGTTTTGGTCACTATTGACTCTTTGCGAGATGATTTCGAGCTAGTCCAATATGGTCATTTGCCTTACGACCAAAATCGCTACCCACTATACATAGCGAAGACCAAAAACTGGCAAGCCAATTCGCCAACCGTGTTGGTTACTGGGGGCGTGCACGGATATGAAACTAGCGGTGTTCAAGGAGCCCTAGGGTTTTTAACTGGCAAGGCCAAAGACTATGAATCATCTTTTAATTTAGTTGTCGCACCGTGCATCAGTCCTTGGGGTTATGAAACCATTAATCGTTGGAACCCCGATGCAATTGACCCTAATCGTTCATTTATGCCCAACAGTTTGTCAGCAGAAGCTACTCAGATAATGGCCTATGTTAATGCTCAGCAATTTAATCTGCTTGCTCATTTTGACTTACACGAAACAACCGATACAGATAATTCTGAATTCCGTCCAGCATTAGCCGCCCGAGACGCGGTATTTCAGCCAGTTTGGGATATCCCTGATGGATTTTATACTGTTGATGACTCATCCCGTCCGAAGCCAGCATTCCAAAAAGCAATAATTGATTCTGTTGAATCAGTGACCCACATTGCCCCACCCGATGAACAGAATAAAATCATTGGCGCTGATGTCGCTCAAAAAGGCGTCATCAATTATAACAAACGCAAACTATTTTTATGTGGAGGTTTTACCACTGCTGACTATGTTACCACCACCGAGGTTTATCCTGACAGCTCATCAGCGACACCAAGCCAATGTATTGATGCACAAATTGCCGCTATTTGTGGTGGTTTAAATTATTTAATGACCGGCGCTAGTGTGGTTAAAGTTTGACAAATATTTGCTTGCAGTAGAGCACCCAAGCAACAGTAAAAAATACAAGGGTAAAACATCAGGCATACACAAATGGGGCGGCTTTATCTGGCATCAGTGATTGCAAATAGCTAATTAAAAAACCTTAAATTGACCAAATATCTAACGGGGCACGCAATAATTCTTGCAACACAAGCACAATACAACGATGATTCCGCCCTTAAAACACAACTAATCGATTGTCAAAGTTTATGCCATCTGAAAAAAAGCAAGTTAATACGCCGCCCACCTCCCAATCCGTTGCCCTTAGAAATGCATTGGGGAGCTTTGCTACTGGAGTAACAGTAGTTACAGCTGTAGGGGAAAATGGGCAAAATATAGGTATGACCGTAAACAGCTTCAATTCAGTCTCTCTAAATCCAGCGCTTGTCCTTTGGAGCATAGATAAGAAATCAAACTGTTTTAGTGATTTTATCAAAGCCAAATCTTATGCCATTCATGTGCTAACCCATGAACAGCAGGCTATTTCTGATCAGTTTGCTCTTAGCGGAGAGGATAAGTTTTCGAATTTGCAATGTACTAGTGGACTTAATAACGTCCCAATACTTCCAGACTTCAGCGCATGTTTTGAGTGTAGCGTCGAGCATCACTACGAGGGTGGTGATCATATAATATTAGTAGGGAAGGTAATAAAATTTGAGGACAGAGGTAGTCAGCCTCTAGTATTCTACCGGGGCAGTTACACTTCAGTTTAGTATGTAAATCAAATAGTTATATCATTTAATTAATCTTTAACATTTATCTAAGAGGCACTTTTTTCTTGCTTCAAAGTTTACGTTGACGTAAACGTTATATCCATTTAATATACACAGCTAGCTTGGAGCGAAAGGAGAAACTCTTCAATGCACTCCTCAACCGTTACAGTCGAATACAGTATTAGTGATCTATGTAAAGAATTCGACATCACAACCCGTACTATCCGTCATTATGAGGATTTAGGCCTTTTGAGCCCTTCGCGTCGGGGCCAATCAAGAGTCTATACCCCTTCTGATAGAACTCGATTACGCCTGATTCTTCGAGGTAAAAGACTTGGATTATCTCTAGAGGACTCTCGTCAAATTATAGATATGTACGAGCCTGGTAAGACTAATATTAATCAACTAAACACTTTGATCGACGCAATTCGCGTTCAACGCACTAAACTCAACCAGCAGCTTGATGATATTAGTAAGCTATTGAAAGACCTCAATGATGCTGAAGCCAACTGTGTTATTGCTCTCAAAACTAATGGACAGAACTAACCTATGAATACCCCCTACCCGACACTGAACTTTAACCTAGGTGAAGACATAGACATGCTTCGTGATAGCGTGTTCCAGTTCTGCACTCAAGAAATTAGCCCACGTGCTGACAATATAGATAAGAGTAACGAATTTCCCATGGATCTGTGGCGCAAATTCGGCGATATGGGGCTCTTGGGGTTAACAGTGGAAGAGCAATACGGGGGCACGGGTATGGGATACCTTGCCCACAGTGTTGCCATGGAAGAAATATCTCGTGCATCAGCCTCTGTTGGTCTGTCTTACGGTGCTCATTCTAACCTCTGCGTTAATCAATTGTATAAGAACGGCACAGAACAGCAGAAGCAAAAATACCTCCCTAAACTCTGCTCAGGTGAGCATATAGGGGCTCTAGCGATGAGCGAACCAGGTGCTGGATCCGACGTAGTCAGCATGAAACTTAGGGCTCAAAAGCAGAATGATCATTATATTCTTAACGGTAATAAGATGTGGATTACTAACGGTCCAGATGCAAACACCTATGTCATATACGCCAAAACCGATACCTCTGCAGGATCTCGGGGAATTACAGCATTTATTGTTGAACGTGACTATCCCGGCTTTTCCCGCCATCAAAAGCTCGATAAATTAGGAATGAGGGGTTCAAACACCTGCGAGTTGGTTTTTAATGACTGCCAAGTGCCCGCAGAGAACGTACTCGGTGGCGAAGGTCGCGGTGTAGCCGTTCTTATGTCAGGCTTGGATTATGAACGCACCGTGCTCTCCGGTGGCCCTGTAGGCATCATGCAGGCCTGTCTAGATGTCGTTCTACCCTACATTCACGACCGCAAACAGTTTGGTCAACCCATTGGGGAATTCCAGCTCATGCAAGGTAAGATCGCTGACATGTATGCGGACTTGAATGCGTCTCGTGCTTATCTTTATGCAGTCGCTAAGGCTTGTGATCTCGGCCAAGACTCTCGTAAAGATGCCGCAGCAGTAATTATGTTTACCGCTGAGAAAGCCACACAGATGGCCCTGCAAGCAATTCAGGCTCTGGGCGGTAATGGGTACACTAATGAATACTCTACCGGGAGATTACTCAGAGATGCCAAGCTCTATGAGATTGGAGCTGGTACCTCTGAAGTGCGCAGAATGCTCATCGGTCGCGAACTATTTAACGAGAGCGTCTAGGAGGTAACCAATGGCCATTATTAAAAGTAAAATAAATACCAATAGTGCCGACTTTACTGCAAATACAGAGAAAATGAAGGGTCAGGTAGACGACCTATGCCTGACTCTTGATAAAATTTACTTAGGTGGCGGTAAAAAAGCCCGTGAACGTCACGTAAACCGCGGTAAATTATTACCCAGAGAACGTGTTCAAGGGCTCCTTGACCCCGGTTCTCCCTTCTTAGAGCTATCGCCTTTAGCAGCTCACAACGTATATGACGACGACGTGCCGGCAGCGGGGATCATTACCGGTATAGGTCGAGTTAGTGGCCAAGAGTGCGTAATAGTAGCTAATGACGCTACTGTAAAAGGGGGAAGCTACTATCCTCTTACGGTTAAAAAGCACTTACGCGCCCAAACTATTGCCGCTGAAAACAATCTACCGTGCATTTATTTAGTCGACTCAGGTGGCGCTAATTTACCCCGTCAAGATGAAGTATTTCCTGATCGAGAGCATTTTGGTCGAATTTTTTTCAACCAAGCCAACATGTCAGCCCGAAATATCCCGCAAATAGCGGCGGTCATGGGCTCCTGCACTGCTGGTGGGGCATACGTGCCGGCAATGGCTGATGAATCGATTATAGTTAAAGACCAAGGCACTATTTTTCTTGCTGGACCACCTTTAGTGAAAGCCGCTACCGGGGAAGTTGTCACTGCTGAAGAGTTGGGTGGCGCTGATGTCCACGCACGAACCTCGGGAGTCGCAGATCATCTTGCCAATAACGACCATCATGCTTTAGATCTTGCTCGTAGAGCTGTAGCGCGCCTCAATCGGACTAAGCCAGTGAATGGCGAGCTAATGGAAGCCATAGAGCCCCTTTATAAAAGTGAAGAAATTTATGGCGTTATACCGGCAGACTCCCG
>SHBP01000021.1 GCA_004211905.1 SAR92 clade bacterium | reverse complement strand
TGGAGCTGGATCAGCTGGCGCAATTGTTGCTTCAAGACTCAGTGAAGACTCAACTTGTACCGTATTACTTCTTGAATATGGCGGCAGCGATCACAGTATATTTTTACGAATGCCCACTGCACTCGGAATTCCAATGAATACAAAAAAATACAACTGGGGTTTTGAGTCGATTAGAGAGCCTCACGTCAATAATCGCCGCATGAACTGCCCGCGTGGCAAGGTACTCGGCGGTTCCTCATCGATCAATGGAATGGTTTATGTAAGGGGAAATCCGTTGGATTATGATGAGTGGGAATCTAGTGGGGCGACTGGCTGGAATTACCAGAACTGCCTACCCTATTTCAAAAAACTCGAGAATCATCAATGTTTGTCCAGTGAATACACCGGCAATGATGGGCCTGTTGCTGTGAGTGGTGGCAATAACATGCGTAACCCTCTATATCGCGCTTTTATTAATGCTGGTGTCGAAGCAGGATACACCGAAACTGAGGACTATAACGGCTTTCGACAAGAAGGGTTTGGTCAAAAGTTCATGAACGTTGACAAAGGCATACGCGCTTCTACAGGTCATGCCTACCTAAAAAAAGCGAAAAAAAGACCCAACTTAACCGTTGTAAAACATACTTTAGTCACTAAGGTATTGTTTGACGGTAAAACTGCAACGGGGGTTGAATGTGACATCAGAGGTGATATCAAAAAGTTTACAGCAAATAAAGAAGTCATCCTCTGCGCGGGGTCCATAGGAACACCTCAACTACTTCAGGTTTCCGGCGTCGGTCCGAGAGATGTATTAGAGGCTGCATCAATAGAGGTGATTCATGAGTCACCTGGTGTTGGGCAAAATTTGCAAGATCATCTCGAATTCAATTTTCAATACCGCTGCAAAGAACCGATTACTCTCAACAGTGAATTAGGCCTGTTTAAAAAAGCACTGATCGGTGCTAGGTGGCTGCTGTTCAAAACGGGGCTAGGCCGCAGCAATCACTTTGAAGCCTGTGCCTTCATCAGATCAAAAGCCGACGTTAAGTGGCCTGATATTCAATATCACTTCCTGCCTGGTGCCATCACTTATGATGGTACAGTAGCGTTCAAAGGACATGGTTTCCAGGTCCATGTAGGGCATAACAAGCCAACAAGTCGCGGTCATGTGCGAGTGACTTCGAAAGATATTAAAAAACATCCTGACATTCTATTTAATTATCTTGAGACTGAGAAAGATAAACAAGGCTTCCGGGATTGTGTACGTTTAACTCGAGAAATTATGAGCCAGACCGCTATGAACCAGTATCGGGGTGAAGTTATTCAACCTAAAGATGATGTCCAAGATAACGATCAAATTGATGCCTTTGTGAGAGACGCGGTAGATAGCGCTTATCACCCTTCTTGTTCCTGTAAAATGGGGGTTGACCCAATGTCGGTTGTAGATCCAGACCTCAAAGTCCATGGCCTTTCAAGGCTCAGAATTGTCGATTCTTCAGTCTTCCCCACAATACCCAACGGCAATCTGAATGCGCCAACCATGATGCTTGCTGAACGTGGCGCTGACATCATCAAAGGAAGTACCATTCAACCTAAACACCGCGCATCGGTCTATATAAACGAACATTGGCAAACGAGTCAAAAGTGATGAATCACTAACAGAACGGTTACGTACGTGGGACCATTTTAATTGCTACACCATGAGTTTTATCTAGGTCTAAGTTCTGGCTTTCTCCACCCGAATACGACAATGTCAGTGACATTTTAGTCGCCATGTTGATCCCACCAAAATTCACCTCAACACCCCCTATATTGATCACATCATTATTTTTACTGTTAGAGCTTGAGTATGGCGTTATGAACTTCTTTAAAACATTACCCGCGAATGTTGTGTCATTTTCACGAAGCCCTATCTGTAACAATTCAGTGGCACCATTAGGATGTCGGCCCGCAGCTAACAAGGGCATACGTTCAACCATCGGAGTAATATCTTCTAGTAATATTGGTAGGTAACCATTTTTTGTGCCACCTAAGTACCAACGAGCAATTTTTCCATCCGGGCGCTTCCTAGAAAACTCCTTAGTCTTAAGCACATCAAGACCCTGCGCACTCCATTCTGATGTCATCGTAGTAAGATTATCAACACGCACGCACCAATCCACCGGCCCTAACTCACCACTAATCCAGCGTATGAGTCTAAAAAATATGGTGCCTCTTCGTGCCGACAGCCACTCCAGAATGGCAAGAATACCCATCATTTTCATAAGCCGGCCAGACCAACCTGGCTTCACTCCGAGAAGTTCAAGATAGGTTTGATTTGCGAAAATAATTAGAGCGTTTTCCGTAGAACCATGGCTACCGCCTCGAACAACATCAAAACCAAGACCTACAAAATCAGCAATAGCCTTCTCAAGATCTGAGACGAAAATCACAGCATGATCAAACTGAGGGGCCATAGAAGTTACCGTCTTAGTAATAGTGATATTTTTTAAGCCGTCATTATCACGACTATAAACTTTTGAATAGGTCTATACTACATCAAACCTTTTACGCTGTGTTTGCTTTTTGGCCCTTATATAGAAACAAACAGAAATTCCATAGAGGGCGGCTAGAAAACAAAAGTTTTTCCCCATAGGACGCAACGATTAAACTACGGTGGTATTGTATAACTCAATTTTGTCTAAATTTTTTTTTGCTACGGAGAGCTAGCTTGGATATTTTTACACTTGCCATCGTTGTCAGTGTGGCCATTTTTATCGCAGCCGGTGTCTATGCTGGTCGCAGCGTTAAAAAACTAGACGATTATTTCGTCGCCGGTCGACAAGCGCCTACCTTATTGATTGTCGGCACGTTGGTTGCGAGTGTATTTAGCACTTCCATTTTTCTTGGCGAAGCTGGCTTCACCTATGACGGACAATTAGGCCCCTACATTTTAATGCCAGGTGTTGCTGTCATAGGGTACGTCTACGGAGCCCTGTTCTTTGGAACATTTTTACGTCGCAGTCGAGCAGCCACCATGGCTGATTTTTTCGGTCAACGATTCAATAGCCATCGCGTGCAACAGGCCGCAGGCATGACCATTATTGTAGGTCTGGGAGGTTACCTTGTGGTCGTCACTCAAGGCGCCGCTATATTACTCACTGAACTCACCGATTTGAGCTATTTCCAAGGGGTTATTCTTGCTTGGCTTAGTTATACCTTATTTACGATGTACTCAGGGTCAAAAGGAGTCATTCTCACTGATACCCTTATGTTTTTGCTGTTTTGTTGTGCAACCGTATTTTTTGTTTTTTATATTATCGACGGTTTGGGCGGTATAGCACAGGGAATTGAAGATCTAACGGCGGTGGAAAGCAAGCCTGATATAGCCTCATGGCATGGCACTGTTGGAGCTGGCACAGAGTGGCCAACACCAAAGGATTATCTCATTTGGACGCTGGTTGTAGATATGTCTTGGGGATTTGTTTACGCGGTTGGTCCATGGCAATCCAGCAGACACTTGATGGCTCGAGATGAGCATGTAGTCATTCGCGCAGCAGTCTACGCATGCCTCGCCGTCGCCCTGATGCAAATACTAATCTATGGAATAGGTGGTTTGATTAATGTGGCTAATCCAAATATTTCGCCGTCAGAAACTGTGGTGATATGGGCAGCTAAAAATTTGGTCCCAGGCTTTTTGGGCGCTCTTTTACTCGCAGGAATTATGGCTGCCGCCCTATCTTCCGCATCCACCTTTTTATCTCTTGTTGGCTTTAGCATCAGCAATGACATTGTTGCTCGCAAAAAAGAACTAACTCTTCGTTATTCACGCATTGCTATGTTTGTTACCGGTATCGCAGTTTTACTACTGTGTTTCATTTTTCCACCTAACGTATTTTGGCTAATGATATTTATTGGTACCGTATTCGCTTCCTCTTGGGGTCCAGTAGGCTTTATGAGTATTTGGAGTAAAACCATTACCGCAAAAGCCGCTTTTTGGGGAATTGTTTTGGGCTTTTTTGGTAACGTTATCCCCTCGGCTCTTCAATATGTGGGAATAATTGATCTGCCGAGTTATTTTAATCCTGCACTGATCGGTACAGCTCTGAGTTTAATGGCGATCATAGGTTTGTCCTTGAAAGGGGCCGTGAGTCCTGAAGAGAGAGAGTACCGAGAGAACTTGCATCGTACACCTGAGATAGATTGTGACTTGCAGAAAACAAGGGTTACCCTGTGGGCGCCAGGCTTTTTGATCGTTTATGGATGTCTCATGCCGTTATTGTTAATTAAGTACTACGTCATCCCATACCAAACGGGTGTTGGTCAATTATTACCTGATGGCTCAGTAGATTTGGCTTCTGGAGAGGCAATCATGGCTATGCTAACTGCGCCTCTTTATATAATTATGGGGCTTATCGTTGCCAAAGTAGTTCGGCGGAGATACAGCCCAACCAAACAAGGTCACAGCCCAGCAATTTAAAGCAAAAAAAGGGCTGCAAACTATGCAACCCTTTTTTGTACCACTTGTTAACTTAATCAAACGTCTCTTTGGCTAAAAAAGCATGAGAAATATGGCCAACCTAAAGCGCAGACCAATTCATAACAACTAGTTCACCCGACTAATCACCGACTGTTGTTCAACTAATTCGCCATCGATATAAAGCGTAGAACCGACAACCGCCAAATCTTTATTATCCGCATCGACCATCCATTTCATGGAGCTCACATAGCTATGGTGCTCCGGATGATAACCACCTTGAGACTCATCAAGCGAAACAGCCACCATATCACTGGACACTTTCGAAGCTTTGAATACGGGCTGGGTACCCAATGCACAGTAATGCTTAACAACCAATTCTCCATCTTTATTGTCCGAGTAGGTCGTTAACATCTCTACACCATCTTCAATTAATGTTTCAGTAATGAGATTGCCACCTGAAACTAATTTAAACTCTGACGAAGTGTTTATTACCGCTCCAGTAAATTGGGTTAATTTTCCTTCCCATTTACCTAGCATCTGTTTCATCTGATTAAAACCATCACTGTGAGCGACCTCAGTCATCTCTACATCGCCAATAACAACAGCATCCGACTCTTCATGATGCTCAGCAAAACTACTTAAGGCAAATAGACAGGACCCCATCAAAAGGCCAAGGTATATAAAATTTTTCATATTGTTTCCCTTTTAGTAAATTGTTCAAAGATTCCTTTAAAAAAACAGCTTGATAAAACGTAGATCAATTCACGCTTTATTTAACGTGCGATATTTTTCAATATCAGAATAGCTTTAGTTGTTTTCCCAATTAGTATAAAAGTTTTTTACAGCAAAACTTCTGGGATTAACGCAGCTGTATACCTCACCTGTTATTGCATCGGCTTCTTCAGCAACCTTGTAGTAATTAAATGCCATGTCACCTCTGGCAGTATAATTCTGGAAATAAAACAGGCTAATGAAATCATAATCCGGATCTCTTTGACCCAAATATGGGAAGATATAATTCACCGAATAACCACTTAATCCAACCGAAGCAACTAGCTCGGCTGCCGCCCGTTCTGCAGCCACAGCATCCTCAATGGTTTTACCTTCATTTAACGAGCAGTCTGCATATTGAACAGGTCGTTTCATATCCAGTTCCATCGTGTCATTAAATGCTTGAACGACCTTTAACTGAAATGTTGCATAGCTTTCAGAACAAGTTTGAGGTGACTTGAGATTTGGATATGCCTCTTGAAAATCATTCAAATAAACGCCCCAATCTTTGTACATTTCTGAACCGTTAGGCCAGTGCCCTACAATTGCATGAGTAAAATCACCCATACCAGAGCCTGTATGCACTGGTATCAAAAGGCTCTGGTTATATTTGACGCCACGCTCCCCTGCGAAGTCACCATATTTTTGCGCATGTTTCTCTACATCTCTCAGAGTTTTACCTTTATTCAGCGTGCAAAATTGATATTCTGCACGAAGATTATCAGCTCCCTCAGCGCTTGGCCCAGCATCAACTTCCTCATGATGATCAGCAAAGCTAAAACTCGCTAAAAGAGCGACAATAGGGACAATTAAAATTTGTTTCAACATAACAGTTCTCCATACAAATATGATTAGTAGTCTATGTACTATAGTGCATAGTTCAGCATCAGGTAACCTTAATGGAGACAAATATTGAAAATTATCCTAACCAACTATGAATTCAATACCTTGCTCAAGAGGTTGGCTTCGATGATAAAACTCAATATGATAGCCGCGAGAGAGTCAAATAGTTATGCCCATCCAGCAGCGGTATCGCTAAGTAACGAGATAGAAATTAGTCTTGCGATTACTGCTCATTGAAGATCTAAAAGGAAAAACAATGTTTAGAGTACAAATTTTAATATGCATGTTCGTTGCAAGCCTAATTGTCTTGCCTGCCCAGATAAATGCTGCGGAGACGCAAGACACCCAAGTGAAATCGATTCTAGTGACTGGTGCGACAACTGGCATTGGTAGAAACTTAGCCGAGACACTCGCTAAACATGGTCATCATGTTTACGCAGGTGCAAGAACTGACAGCGAAATGGCTGATCTAAATGCGATTAAAAACGTTACCGCAGTTAGGCTAGATGTTACCAAACAAGATCAGATTGATGCTGCCGTAAGCAGGATCAAAGAATCAGGAACCGGACTTTATGGGCTGATCAACAATGCCGGTATAGGTGGTGGTGGCCCCGTGTTATCAACTCCAATTGCAGACCACAACATGCTTTATCAAGTCAATGTGGAGGGCGTCTATCGCGTTACTAAGGCATTTGCACCCTTAGTCATTGAATCTACTGGCAGGATAGCAACAACAGGCTCTGTTGCCGGCACTATTACTACCAGCCAATTTAATTCCTACAGTGGCAGTAAGCATTGGGTTGAAGCCTTTACAGATGGGCTTGCGGAAGAGCTGGCATCAACTGGAGTATCAGTCAGTGTAATTGAACCAGGCAACTATCAATCTTGGATTAGGCGCAGCACAATGTTACGTGCGTTTGCTCAAATCAAAGCTGCCGGCGGGGAAATAACCGATGCAATGCAAAAACAATACGACCAGACTGCCGCCTACGAATTATCGTTAAAAAAACCAGATGAAGTATCAGCTGCCTACATGCATGCATTGTTCGACGAGAAACCATTGCGCCGCTATGTTGTAACACCGAGTCAACCCGAGCAGGAATTCACTATCAGTACCAAGGTACGTCAATTAGTTGAATTGAATCAATGGGGACCCCATAGCTATAGCCGCGATCAGCTTATTGAAATGTTAGATAAAGAAATAGCCGCAAAGGACCTTTTTGAAAAATGAGCTTTTCGCAATACTATCAACATTATCTAACGTTGCATCAAAACAAATCAAACAGAAGACTCCATGTTATTGGTCAGTGCTGCACAATAAGCTATGTGATATTGGTAGTTTATTTTGAGATCTGGTTGCTGCTTGTGCTCAGCCCACTCGTGGTTTATCCGTTTGCATGGAGTGGTCACTACTTTTTTGAAAAAAATACTCCAGCCGCATTTTCAAACCCTCTATGGGCCAAACTTTGCGACTGGATTATGCTCAAGGATATTTTGATCGGTAAAATACCAGCTTAAAATATAAAAACGCACGACTGCATACAAGCTCTCGCCCCATTTAACTGGGTGAGGTATTCAGCTAAGATTAGGCGGCCCAACTGATAGGTAACCTGCATCAAATAGATATGAAAGGACTGTTACTTCCCATTCTACTCGTTTTTGCCGCCTTGAGCGCTAGTGCAACAATGGCTGACGAACCTTCACTAATACTCCTAAAAGCTAGCAACAAACTTGATCCTGATCTACTAGAGATAATCAGTGACGAAACCGTTAAATTAGGCGAATTGAAGTTCAAGGTACTGATACTTCCGAGTGCTGAGTCCCCTAATCAGCATATAAACGACTCATTAACAGCGCGTAATGCCCGAGTAACACTTAACACAGACAAAGTCTTGTCTATCATCGATTCTGCAACTGACTTTAAACTCAGACGCCGATTTAGGTCAATTAATGCTGTTGCTGCAGATGTCTCGTTACAAGGCCTTGTGCAACTAGCCGAGGATGTATCTGTTGCTCGAATTGGATTGGACACAGGCGGCCATGGCTCTTTATATCAAGCGATTCCCCAGGTGAATATAGATTCAATCAAACAGACCTATAACTTAACTGGTCAAAATGTTGAAGTAGCTGTTCTCGATACTGGTATTGATACTGACCATGTGGACCTTCAAGGGGCCCTTCTTACCCAAAAATGCTTTGCTGATAGTTGTCCCAACGGAGCAAATAGCGCAGAGGATGATAATGGTCATGGGACGCACGTCGCTGGGATCATAGCTTCTCAAGGCAACACAGCGCCAGAAGGCGGGTCTCCGGGGGTAAGAGTTCATGCGATTAAAGTGCTTGATAGCTCAAATAGCTATAGTGCAGCATCAATTGTTATAGCCGGTTTAGATTATGTGATAAACGAATTACCAAATGTAGACATCGTTAATATGAGCCTAGGTACAGATCAATTATTTAGCAGTGACTGTGATTCAACCTATGCATACACCAGAGCATTTAATTCCGCCATTAAAATATTAAGGGATCGGGGTACACTCAGTTTTGTTTCTAGCGGAAACGAAGCCTCTACAAATTCCATTTCTGCGCCAGCATGCATATCTACAGCTATCGCTGTGGGGGCAGTATGGGACACAAGCCCGACATATTGGAACGATGACTACTGTACCGATGCTAATCCAGTGGCAGACCAAATGGCCTGCTTTAGCAACTCCAGTATCTCGCTAGATATTTTTGCCCCCGGTAGTCCGATTACGGCAACGCGCAACGGTGGTGGCACCACTATTTACTCTGGGACTTCAATGGCTACACCCTTGGTAGCATCATGTGCTGCTCTAATGACCGAATATCACCCTGAGTTAACCGCTGATCAAATCGAGAGTGCGCTCAAAACCAGCGATGTTTTAGTGCAAGATGATACAGGTAGAACTTTTCCAAGATTAGATTGCTTGGCCGGTATAACTTCCCTTGGCACTTTTATTGATACTGATTCGGATAGTGTAGATGATGCATTGGACAACTGCATCTCGGCGCCTAATCCAGATCAGATTGATACTGATGGTGATGACTTAGGTGATGCTTGTGATCCCGATGATGACAATGATGATGTCTTAGATGTCGATGATGTGTTTCCTAAGAATGCGCTTTACTCCGCAGATACAGATAGTGATGGGCTCCCAGATGCTTGGGAAACTGTGTATGGTCTGGATCCAAATGATCCATCAGATGCCTTAAGTGATTTGGATAATGATGGTGTAACAGCTCTAGATGAATTCTTAGCAGGGACGATCCCTTCAAGTTCTTTAGATATCGATGGAAATGGTCAGTATGACGCCCTAACTGATGGTCTTCTGCTACTAAGACGAATGTTTGAATTAGAGGGAATCGCATTGGTGACAGGAGCGGTGTCCTCTAATGCGACTTACAGCTCTTCAACAGATATTGAATCGCGTATTGCTATGTTAGGTGATCTTGTTGATATCGACGGTAATGGTCAAATTGATGCGCTGACGGACGGGTTGCTTATCTTACGTTATCTATTCGGCCTAGAAGGAGAAACACTTATTCAAGGAGTAACGGCAAGTAATGCCGTTAGGGCTAATGCAGAAGCTATTGAGGCCCATTTAAAATCTCTAAACCCCACCCTAGGCAACCTAGAATGCCCTCAGACGACTTGGAGTTCTGGCACTAGGACGATAGACCACTATGGCGTTGAGAGACAATTCCGAGTTCATATTCCTACCAACTACAAAAGCAATGAAACATCGCCTTTAATAATTGGTTTTCATGGCTGGGGTGGAGACCAAAATGAGTTTCTTGACAATGAAACTGTCCAGAGTGAACTTAATGAACACAACTACATAATGATTTCTCCTCTTGGCCTTGGTTCTCAGGAGCCAGGAGGTTTCTATTCCTCTTGGTCCTTTAGCGGGTCCACAACGGGCTTAGATGGAGATGGGATTAACTCAGCGGTGCCAAATGACTCAGACGCAATTTGTAATGCCAATGTAACCCCTAACTATACCTACCCATCCTGTCAGAGTGTCGCTGAGAATAGTTGCTCTTGGACCCATTGCCTAGACGACGATATCAGTTTTGTTGCTAGATTGGTGGCTGAAGCAAAGGAAAACCTTTGCATTGATAATGAACACATATTTGCCACGGGAGGCTCAAATGGTGGAATGTTTGTTTGGGAGTTGGGGCAAGATGAGCGAACTGCTCAAACATTTCGTGCAATTGCGCCAATTATTGGACTGCCTCATCGGGGATATTTAAAAGAGCCTAAAAGGGTTAATGGTTTGCCGGCTATTTTAATAACCGGCATGCGCGATACCACTGTTCCACCGGGTGACTGGAATGACAAATCGTTCACCACCACATCGAACGGTGAGCAGTACTACTACACTGGGGCCAGTGCAATCGCGGAAAGTTGGGGGAACGCACTCGGTTGTGATATTTCTAACCCTCCAGCACCTGTTGATCAAAATATTGCAACTAGTCTTGAGTGTCGTGGCTGGTCTTTGTGTGAGGGAGGCAATACTTTCCCTCCGATTCTTGATTGCCGGGGCAGTGAAATGGGCCATACCTACAACCTAACTCAATCGTGGCCGTTGACAATGCACTTTTTTAATGATCAGTAATCTGTATAGGCATCATCTTTCAACGATTCTATACTGCTCTTCATCGGTTCCAAAAAAGACTGAATACTCCATCCAGTCAAATCAGTGCGAGATCGGGTGAGAAGTTTTTGATACTTTTAAATATATTAGTGCGCTTTTTGAACAGTCATTAGCTTTCTACCGTTACATTATTGTCATTTATTAATGTATAGTCAGGTTAGATCTTTGATTTTAAATAATAACTAATCAGGGCGAAATTAGGATGGAAACTTCTCTGTATTTCAAGACACTGCTAATTCTTTCAATTCAATTAGGCATCATATTTGTTGGATGCTTTTATTTTTTAAAAAAGGCCAAAGAGTCCTATATTCAAGGAGTTCCGTTCTTAGGCTTAGAGTTTATAGGTAAAAAGAATAGTCGAGGAGAATTGGATCTTATCCCTATTAATCCAGATCCTATCAATGAGGATGAGAAGAACGACTCCTCTTTGGTAACAAGCGACACAAGTAACACCGAAAAGGAAGAAGAACCAACCAAGCAACAGGCTCTTATGGCCAAGATCTTTTTAGTTTGGATGTTAAGCATGTTTGGTATGATAATTTTTGCTCGGATAAATACGGCGATGGGCTTGTCTTTAATGACCATAACTAGCATCTCTTTTTCTCCGTTGTTGGGCGTCATTATGCTTGAGATGGACGAGAATGATGGGCTTCGAGCAATTCTTTTAACGTGTTTTATTACTGTAGCCGCGGCTATTGTAGGTATGTATTCAGGTATAGACTTTAGCTTTATGAGAAGCTTTCTCTTTTTCGGTCTTTGTGCGCTGATACTAATAGGACTGGTTAGGTTATTTTTCGGCATGACTACTGCAATGATCAGAGCAAAAGCAATTGCTGGGGCTATATTGTTCTCATTATATCTTGTATATGATTTTAACCGGCTCAAGCAAATTGGCGATTTAGGGGTCAATGACTGGTCTACAGCACTTCAGATTGCGATTAGTATTTATCTCGATATTCTTAACTTACTCTTGGAGATATTGGACGCTATGGGAAATAGCTAGAAGCCCTAATATTCGATCTTACTATAGCCCCTTTGCCACTGAGAGAAGTGATTTTGAGACTTATAAGAAAAGATATGGCGGTGAGAGAGGGATTCGAACCCTCGAAACGCTATTAACGCTTACACACTTTCCAGGCGTGCTCCTTCAGCCACTCGGACACCTCACCGTATACTGTTGCCGTTTTACTGTTCTTGAAACTATTCAGGAGCACGACGTGCTCGTTGCTGCGAGCCATACTAAAGCATGCCTCTTGTCTCTGCGAGATCGACCTATGGGCGCCTAAAATACTCTGTATTTTTTCAGCCATTCGGACACCTCACCGTAAACTCTTGCCGTTTTTATGTTACTGAAAAAATCCAGAAGCACGGCCTGATTATTGCCTTAGCTTTCAGCCTGACTAAGGCGCGGGAACTTTACACAACAAAGAGGCTAAAAGCAACGAAGGCAGTCAATCTAAAAAATCAATGAGGCGAAAGTTGAACTATGATGCTAAAGTATGCAAATGGGTATAGATAAAAAAATACAAAATTCATCGTTACAGGCAAACTCTTTTAGGCTAATGGTGTTCCTAATTGCTCTGCTGACCATTATAAATGAGCCCAACTTATTTGATTATGGCCATTTCTTTGCAATATTTTTTTGTGCCTTATTTTTATACGCAAGCATCACGATTTATTTGTCTGATCAAAATAAATTCAATAGTGCAAAAAATATAGGACTAATAGCTGGAGATAGTTTTGTTGCTGGGTCCCTGATTGGCCATACTAGTTTTGACTTTACAATTACTACAGTAATTAGTCTTTTATATGGGCTAGCATTGATAGGGCAAAGCCGTAGCTATTTACCAATTTCCTTATTGCTCTTTGTAATCGGATGCTTTTTTGGCTATCTGACGCCCCACTCTATTACCTTAACTGACTCTACAACCGGAGTTATTTTAGTGCTTGTATCAATCTACTGTTTTATCGTTGTACACCTGTTTCACTCCCGAAATAAGGAGTTAGCAACAAAAGTAGAGATAGAAACTCAAACTAACACACGCCTCTGTAATCAATCATTCCATCTTTCTAAATATCTTTCTCCGAGCATAAGGCGCGAAATTCTCTCTGGCAAAAGAATCGTGGATGAACCTCAGCAGAAGGAAATCACGATATTCTTTTCTGATATGGCCGGATTTACAGGACTTGCTGAACAACTTAATGGAGATGAACTTACGGAATTTTTGAACACTTATCTCACGGAAATGTCTGGAATTGCTGTTCGGTTTGGCGGAACGATTGATAAAATTATGGGGGATTCAATCATGGTTTTTTTTGGCGACCCAGTAAGCCGCGGCGTTCAAAATGATGCTATAAGCTGTGTATCGATGGCCATTGCGATGCGTAAGGCCATGAGAAAACTGCAACAACGATGGATAGATCAGGGAATTGAAAAACCACCTTTACTTAGAATGGGAATTAACACTGGGTTATGCAAGGTGGGTAACTTTGGCACTGAGCACCATCTTAATTACACATTACTCGGCCGTTCGGTGAACTTGGCTAGCCGACTGGAGTCGGCTGCCTGCGATGAGGAAATATTAATTTCCTTGAGTACCTACGAGTTGGTTAAGCATAGTATTGACTGTACTAACCGAGGCGAAATAGCGGTGAAGGGGTTCTCTAAACCTGTCATTGCGTACAGCGTGATCGATATGATCAAACAAGAGAATTAGACAACCCTCAAAATCCTATCCTTACTCGTAATCGGATATAGACGGACAGGAGCATACTAAATTCCGATCGCCATAGACATGATCTAACCGTCCAACTGGCGGCCAATATTTGCTATCCCTTAACGACTCCACTGGATAGGCAGCCTGACTTCGTGTATACGCATGACCCCACTCATCTGCACTGACCATAGCTGCAGTGTGAGGCGCGCCTACTAGAGGATTATCTTCAGCGCTAAAGATACCTTCAGCCACTTGACTGATTTCTGATCTAATGGTGATCATGGCATCACAAAAACGATCTAGCTCAGCTCTAGATTCACTCTCAGTAGGTTCGATCATCAATGTTCCAGCCACAGGAAAAGACATAGTTGGAGCATGAAAACCAAAATCTATTAGTCTTTTGGCTATATCATCAACAGATATCCCAACCTCATCTTTTATCATTCGCAGGTCTAGAATACATTCATGGGCTATCCGGCCCTGACTACCTGTATAAAGAATCTGATAATGGTCTTGAAGTCGTCTGGCAATGTAGTTGGCATTTAAAATAGCAACTTCTGTCGCCTGTTTTAGTCCATATCGCCCCATCATTCGGATATACATCCATGTGATGGGTAAAATGCTTGCGCTTCCAAAAGGGGCTGAAGATACCTGAGCACCCTGGCGCGCTCCGTCGCTGGACTCTTTAGGTAAAAATGGTGCTAGATGCGCACCAACACCTATAGGGCCAACGCCCGGTCCTCCACCACCGTGGGGAATGCAGAAGGTTTTATGCAAATTAAGATGGGAAACATCACCCCCAAATTTACCTGGCTGACAAACACCAACCATAGCGTTGAGATTTGCCCCGTCGATATATACCTGCCCACCATGCTGATGAACGATTTCGCATATCTCTTTGATGCGCTCTTCAAATACTCCATGAGTAGAAGGATAGGTAACCATAATTGCTGAGAGGTTTGCACTGTGGAGTAGCGCCTTAGATTGAAGGTCATCCACATCCACATTTCCCTGATCATCACACTTAACCACCACTACACTCATACCACACATTTGCGCTGATGCAGGATTGGTACCATGAGCTGAACTTGGGATCAGACATACGTTACGGTGGCTGTCGCCTCTACTTTCGTGATACCCCCGAATCGCCAGCAAGCCGGCATATTCTCCCTGAGAGCCTGCGTTAGGCTGTAACGACATCGCATCATATCCAGTGGCTGCGCATAGCATTTCCTCAAGCTGCTCTATCATTATCGAGTAGCCTTTAGTTTGATCCGAAGGCGCGAAGGGATGCATGTTTGAAAATTCAGGCCATGTGATCGGCAACATTTCCGCCGTCGCATTTAACTTCATAGTGCAAGAACCTAAAGGAATCATCGCACGATCCAAGGCAATATCTTTGTCAGCTAGCTTGCGCAAATATCTCAGCATCTCCGTTTCAGAGTGATAAAGACTAAACGTGGGGTGACTCAAAAAGTCAGTCGTTCTTATTAGACCGCTCGGTAGGTTTTCTCCAATATCTTGGGCTATCACATCCACATCCAAATCATGTGGCCCGATCAAGATATCCCAAAGTGTTGCAATATCTGCTGCCGTGGTTGTTTCATCGATCGAGATTCCCACTGTTTCCTCATCGATTAAACGGAGGTTAAACTGTTTTTGTGCAGCAGTTTGAAGAACTGCTTTTACACGCTCTCCGACTGTTAGTGTGAGTGTGTCGAACCAATGATTATTTTGAATTTTGACATTACATTGCCGTAACCCCTCAGCCAGAATAGAGGTGAGTGTATGCACTCGGTGAGCAATAGTTAACAAACCTTTAGGCCCGTGATACACCGCGTACATACCCGCAATGACCGCAAGTAATACCTGCGCGGTACAAATATTCGACGTCGCCTTCTCTCTGCGTATGTGTTGTTCACGGGTCTGCAGCGCTAAGCGATAAGCTGGGGCTCCTGCTGAATCTTGAGACACACCCACCAGGCGACCTGGAAGGTTACGTTTATAGGCCTCGCGTGTCGCCATATAACCGGCATGAGGCCCACCGAAACCCAAAGGAACACCAAAACGCTGACTTGACCCAATTGCAACATCAGCCCCCAAGGAGCCAGGAGACTCTAGCATCACTAAACTAAGAATATCAGCTGCCATCACTACCAGGCCACGCTGGGACTGCACTTTCTCTATCACCGACCGATAGTCGCTTACCTCTCCACTAACACCGGGATACTGCAACAAGATACCAAAAGCCTCACCGGAGAAACTATCTGGGTCACCAACTTCAACCTCAATGCCTAATGGTTCTGCGCGGGTTGTAACCACCTCAATGGTCTGGGGCAAACAATCATTATCAACAAAAAATCGTAGGGATTTTGATTTTGACATTCGCTGGCACAAAGCCATAGCTTCTGCCGCAGCGGTGCCTTCGTCCAACATGGAAGCATTAGCCATTTCCATGCCTGTGAGGTCGGTGATCATTGTTTGAAAGTTAATTAGCGCTTCCAAACGGCCTTGGGAAATCTCTGGCTGATACGGCGTATAAGCCGTGTACCACGCCGGGTTCTCTAAAATATTCCGCTGGATCACATTTGGTGTAATTGTGCCGTAATAGCCCTGCCCTATAAAACTTCGACATACTTTATTTTGCTGAGCAATCTGCCTTAACTCAGCAATAGCCTGCGCTTCAGTGCAGCCATCATCAATATCCAAATCGTCGGTCATAGCGATCGCTTTGGGGACAACCTGCTGGGTCAACTGTTCGAGTGTCACACAACCCAGAGTTTTAAGCATAGCAGCCTGATCTGCTGAATTTGGTCCCACGTGGCGAGAGACAAACTCAGCAGAATTCTCTAAATCTCCAAGACTTCGTTTCTTTTTAAGCATTAGATTATCTCCCTGAGCGTTGCTCATTATTCGCCGCTATCAATGTATTTTTGATATTGCTCAGCATCCATAAAACTGGCGGTCTCTAAACCATCGCTGGGAGACACGCGAAATATCCAACCTTCATCCTCTGGTGCAGTATTAAGTAGCTCAGGTTGATCAACCAAATCTTCATTGATCGCGACTACCGTGCCATTAATTGGTACCGCAATTTCACCTGCGGCCTTAACAGATTCGATTACTGCAGCTTCATCACCCTCAATCAAATCAGCTCCAACCTCTGGCAGCTCAATAAATACTACATCCCCAAGCTGCTCTTGGGCAAAGTCCGTCACGCCAATGGTTACAATGTTCTCTTCAATGCTCAACCATTCATGGTCTTTAGTGTAAAACTTCTGGGTCATTCTCAACTCCTTATAGCGAATTACTAACCGCGGTGATATCGCTGTGGGATCAAGGGCATTTTTGTGACTGTCATCGGCCTAAGCTTGCCTCTAACGATTGCGTTTAACTGAGTTCCCACTGCAGCCAGAGCGGATGTAACATAACCCATGGCTACTGGGGCTTGTAATGTCGGCCCAAATCCGCCGCTAGTGATAACACCTACTATGTTGCCATCGTTGTCGGCTATCTCAGCACCCTCTCGCACTGGAGCCCTGCCTTCAACCAAAAAACCTACTCGCTTTTTTGGAGCACCATCGGCTAAATGCTTAAGGATTTTTTCTGCGCCTAAGAAACCACCTTCCTTAGCACCACCAGCGCGACGAGAGTGACTGATACTCCAAGTAATACCAGCTTCAATAGGGGATGTGTTTTGATCCATGTCATGACCATAAAGGCATAAACCCGCTTCCAATCTTAAGGAATCCCGCGCACCCAAACCTATCCACTTGCAGTCGTCAAAAGCCAACAGTCTATCGGCCACTGCCAAGGCATGATCGTTGGATACTGAAATTTCAAAACCATCTTCGCCGGTATAGCCAGAACGAGTCACATAACATTCAATGCCATCAATTTGCACAGGGCATCCATGCATAAAAATCAAATCAGACGTGCTCGGCGCAAGTTTCAGCATAATATCCTTAGCTTTCGCACCTTGAAGAGCAATCAGGCTGTGTTGATCTAGATGAGTAATTGTAAAGTCGCTTAAATAGCTTTTTAGATGCGCAATATCCTGGTCTTTACAGGCTGCATTAACGACCAAAAAATAGGTATCCTCCGCCCACCGAGTAACAATGAGATCATCAAGAATCCCACCATCTGGCAATGTAAATGTCGCATATGTCTGCTGGTTAATAGCCAGCGCATCAAGGTCTACTGGCATCAGCTTTTCCAATGCCGTGGCCACTCCAACCCCCGTGACTAAAACCTGTCCCATATGAGACACATCAAACAACCCTGCGTTATTTCTCGTATGAAGATGCTCTTGCATAATGCCAGCAGGGTACTGAACCGGCATCAGATAACCCGCGAAAGGCACCATTTTCCCGCCGGCAGAAATATGGTAGTCGTAGAACTGAGTTTTTTGATTTTTTGCGCTATCTGACATGGATTTTGTCGTCTCCACAGAGCGTAAGTGGGATATCAATAATTTATGATAATAGGATTACATTAATATGTTAAATTAATACCTATAATGTTAGTATTTATAATATAAATACCAATGTAAGGATGAATTTATGAAGAATTTATCGATGGATCTATTGCGTGCTTTCGTCTCGGTGGCACAACTTGGCAGCTTTACTAAAGCTGGCGAATTGCTGGGCAGATCACAGCCCGCCGTAACACTCAAAATCAAACGACTTGAGGACTTAGTCGGTGAGCGGTTATTTATTCGCGCAGGAAAGCATCTTGATTTATCAGAGTCAGGTGAATCACTCTATGACTATGCTAATCAAATACTGTCTCTAAATGATTTAGCCATTAGTCAACTTTCAAAAAGTGCTGTAGCGGGCAAGATTCGGCTTGGTATTCCTAGCGAATTTGCAACAGTGCTGCTTCCAAGAATTGTTAGTCGCTTTGCAAAAGCCTACCCAAATGTCACTCTAGAAGTAAATTGTGAGTTGAGCAAACATCTGCTGACCAAAGCAGGCAAAGCAAAGCATGACCTGATTTTAGCTCTTGGGGATGAAATAGCCGATGCAGACTCAGATTTGGTTAAAACCGATGACCTCGTATGGGTAGCTAACAGCGATCGAAATCCACTAAAAGTGGAAATTATGCCTTTAATTGTTGCTGCCGAGGGTTGCATCTACCGTCAGCGAGCAATTCAACGCCTAGATCAATCTGAGTTACCTTGGCAGATCGTCTACACCAACCCAGATTTAACGGGTATTCAATACGCCATTCAAGAGGACCTTGGAGTCACTGTTCTGGCTAAGAGCACTGTTCCCAGTAACCTGAAAGTGATTCCCGATTCATCTAGATTTCCCGATCTTGGTAGAGTTGGTATCAATCTGATCTGCGATCGCAGCAAAAAGGAAGACCAAGCAATTAATCTGTTAATCGAATTTCTGAAAACCAGCCTAGCTTAAAAGCTCTTTATTGCCGAACCTGACGCCAAACCGGCGGGACTGTCGATGTGGTGCTTCTAAAGGGGTTTATATCAAGTCCTCCCCTACGCATATAACGTGCATAAACACTCAGCTCAAAAGGGCTACAGCACTGCATTATATCGGTAAAAATCTGCTCAACGCACTGCTCATGAAAATCTTGGTGTTGGCGATAAGACACAATATATTTCAACAAACCATCCTTATCAATTCTGGGGCCAGAGTAACTGACATAAACTGATGCCCAATCAGGTTGATCAGTGACTGGGCAATTTGTCTTCAGCAAATGAGAATAGAGGGTCTCTGTTATTACTTCTCGCTTGTTGGCTATCAAAAACTTGTTATCAGGTTCATAGGTATCAATACTGACCCCACGCTGATCTAAGCAGATACCTTGAGGCTCTGAAATCGCGTGGAAGCCCGCATATTCTGCGAGGTCATAAAGAACCACCCCAACGTCTTCCCCGCAAGCATGAGACAAATCAACCGTTAGCAAGTCAGTAACAGCTTGTTTGGATGGGTATTTTGTTTGTATTAGCGAATTTAGATACAACTTAAAGGATTTAGATTCAATAATTGAGTCACTAGTACAGGGGAAGGAAAACTCCCCAATTGCTACCTGCGGCAAGCCATCAGAATTCAGCCAAGATATTTCAAACGCCGTCCAAAAATCACTACCAACAAACGGTAACTCTCCCCCAGATTCTTGTTGCCGAGCCTTGGAGCGCGAAATTGGCTGCAACAGCGATGCATCGTATTGTTCACTGTAAGCGGTATGCTTTCCCAGTCCTGTATCGGAATAATTAGCCATCAGCTGCGCAGCCTTGAGCCCTTTTCCAATAGGCGTAGAGCGCTAAAAAACAACACAAGGGAAAACAGTCCAACCATAGAAAATGACCACACAATATTAATATCAGTAATCCCTGCTAGCCCATATCTAAAGGCATTCACCATATATAAAACCGGATTGATCATCGACAAATTACGCCAAAAATCACTCAATAACTCAATAGAATAAAAGACCCCACCAAGATAAGTAAGAGGAGTTAGTACAAAGGTAGGAATAATAGAGATATCATCAAAGTTAGCAGCAAATATTGCGTTAATCAGTCCTGCAAGAGAGAACATCAGGGATGTCATCAATACAATGCCAATGGTCACAGGCAAGCTGTGAATACTAAAGTCCGCAAAATAGAGAGACAACAACGTCACGATGGAACCCACGCCCAATCCACGACACATACCACCTGCAACATAACCCAGTAGAATAATCCAGTTAGGTGTAGGTGATACCAACAATTCTTCAATATTACGCTGAAACTTGGAGCCGAAAAACGACGATACTACGTTGGAGTATGAGTTCGTAATCACCGACATCATAATTAAGCCTGGTGCAACAAACTGAATATAGGGCAAACCTGACATGGTGCCAATTCGCGACCCTATCAGCTGACCAAAAATAACGAAATATAAAACAATGGTTATCACCGGAGGCAGCAAGGTCTGGGGCCAAATACGCATGAACCGTCTAATTTCTCGACGCAAAATAGTATCAAAGGCAACCCATTTCTGATGGCTATTCATCGTTCTTCTCCCCATCACCATCGATCAAATTCTTCTCAACCATATCAAAAAACAACTCTTCTAAACGATTAGTTTTGTTACGCATACTAATAACATGAATATCCTGCTCACTTAATGAGGCAAACAGGCGATTGATCGACTGACTCTTCAACACTTCAACCTCAATACTATGATTCTCAACCAGTGTAATCGGGTAATCAGCTACAACAGGGCAAGCCTGGAGTTCTTCGCGGATATCCAACACAAAAGTCTCACGGTTTAATTCCTTTAATAGTGCCTTCATACTCGTATTTTGCACGATAGTGCCATGGTCGATA
>SHBP01000020.1 GCA_004211905.1 SAR92 clade bacterium | reverse complement strand
CGGCCCTGGCGGAGGAACTCGAGCTACTGACCGCTGCTTCTTTGACCCTGATAAATACCGCATTGTTCTATTCGATCAACGCGGTTCTGGTCAATCCACGCCCCATGCACTCCTAGAAAACAACAATACAACCGCTTTAATTGCAGATATCGAAGTCATACGACAGACACTTCAAATAGACCGGTGGGTTGTCTTCGGAGGATCCTGGGGCTCTACTTTGAGCTTGGTTTATGCTCAGACCTATCCTGACCTAGTTATGGGTTTAATACTTCGAGGTATTTTCCTGTGCCGCGACCAGGATATTGCTTGGTTCTATCAACATGGTGTGGAACATGTTTTTCCTGACTACTGGAAAGACTATATTCAGGTTATTCCTGAAGAAGAGAGAGATGACCTACTTGGAGCTTTTTATCGAAGACTAACCGGCGATAACGAATTAGAGCGCATGGCCGCCGCTAAAGCCTGGTCTATTTTAGAAGGGCGCTGCGCAACGCTAAAGCCTGACGAAGACTTTGTTGCACATTTCGCGAACCCCCATTTAGCCATTGCAATGGCAAGAATAGAGGCCCACTATTTTATCAACAAGGCATTTTTAGAGCCTAATCAAATCATTGATAATGCTTACAAACTCAAAGATATTCCATCAACTATTGTGCATGGTCGATATGACATGGTCTGCCCGGTTAACCAAGCTTTTGCTCTAAGTAACGCTTGGCCAGAAGCAAGACTTGAGGTCATAGTTGATGCTGGGCACTCATCTAGCGAGCCTGGGACAGTTGATGCTCTTATCAGGGCAACTGAGAGACTAGCCCATCATTTAAATAGCGAAGAGTAGTCTAAATGCTAGGTCTAATTCAGCGAGTCTCCAGCGCATCAGTGGTCATCGACCACGAAACTGTGGGTGAAATTGACCAAGGCATTCTATTGCTTCTAGGAGTCCAAAAGCATGACGCAATGGGTAGCGCTGATAAACTACTGCGGAAAGTTTTAAACTACCGTATGTTTTCTGATCCAGAGGGAAAAATGAACCTGTCGCTGAGTGATATTAACGGTGGATTACTGATAGTTTCTCAATTTACTCTTGCTGCAGATACAAAAAAAGGTCTCCGGCCCAGCTTTTCTTCAGCAGCTCCCCCTGAGCAAGCTGAAAATCTGTATAACCACTTTGTAAGTCACGCATCACAGCAACACTTAAAAGTTCAGAATGGTCGCTTTGGCGCCGACATGCAGGTTTGCTTAGTGAATGATGGGCCAGTCACCTTTATGCTTGAGAGTTAAAGCGATTTGATAGCATCGCTTAGCTTGTTATGGAAGCCTTCAAAACCACCATTACTCATTATCACAATATGAACATTGCTATGAGCTAAATTCACCGCAGCTTCAATTAGATCGTCGAGCTTATTAATTATCATGGAGGGGATTTCAATTGCATCAGACAAACTAGCCATATCCCAGTCAATGGCTGCATTTTGATACCACAAGACTTGGTCTGCGCTTTTTACCGACGAAGCCAAGGTTTGCTGATGTACCCCCATTTTCATTGTCGCTGAGCGCGGTTCAATAATTGCCAAAATGAAGTCATCCCCAACTTTGGCGCGAAGTCCCTCCAAGGTACTTTTAATAGCTGTTGGATGGTGTGCAAAGTCATCATAAATGGTCACTCCCTGACTTTCATATATCACTTCCATGCGGCGCTTTACACCAATAAAATTGCTTAATACCTCACAAGACTGACTTACATTAATCCCTACTTGGTAAGCGGCTATAACCGCCGCCAGCGCATTTTTAACATTATGGAGCCCAGAGTGGGACCAACCCACTTGTCCGCTTTCTTTTGTAACTCCTTGATCATCAGAAAAAATAATCTCAAATCGTGACCCGTCCTCCTCAATAAGTCGATATTGCCAATTGTCATCAGATTTAATTCCAAAATGATGTTGGCGGCTCCAACATCCTTGAGCTATCACTTGATTAATATTGTCATCTGACGAGGGCATAATAATGTCACCCGCACCAGGCACTGTTCTCACTAAATGATGGAACTGCTTCTGAATTGCCGCTAAATCCTCAAAAATATCCGCATGGTCAAACTCTAAGTTATTAATAATTAGAGTATTTGAGAAGTAATGTATGAATTTTGAGCGTTTATCAAAGAAAGCACTGTCGTATTCATCCGCCTCTACCACAAAGTACTTTGAATCTCCCAAGCGGGCAGAAACACCCATGTCTTGTGGAATCCCACCGATTAGAAAGCCTGGGCTTAATCCTGAATTCTCCAAAATTTTCGCCAGCATGCTACTAGTGGTCGTTTTCCCATGCGTGCCGGCAACAGCCAGCACATGTTTATCTCTTAATATATTTTCACCCAGCCATTGAGGGCCTGAGGTATAAGGCAGGCTATTGTCGAGCATATATTCCACACAGGGGTTTCCTCGAGACATGGCATTCCCAACAACAACAAGATCCGGGGCTGGTTTGAGCTGCTCAGGATTAAAACCCTCGATTAGTTGGATACCATTTTCTTCAAGCTGAGTACTCATCGGAGGGTACACATTAGCGTCAGAACCAGATACCTGGTGACCAGCATGTTTGGCTAATAGGGCAAGACTTCCCATGAACGTGCCGCAGATACCTAGAATATGAATATGCATTAAAGTGGCCTTTCTATACATTAAACCGAGTTCTAATGTTCACTATAACGTAAATCGGTTTAGTTTCGCCTTTCACCTTAGCGTGGGAGAGACTAAAATGAAAGCTCAAGGAAAGTGGGCTTTTAAGAGTGTAATGTCATGGGTAGAAAGAATGCGTTTTATGCACAATCCGGCGGCGTTACAGCCGTAATCAATGCTACTGCCGCTGGTGTCATTGAAGCTGCGCGTGAAAACACGGCATCTATTGGTAAATTATATGCAGGCTTAAATGGTATCGTCGGGGCTTTGCAAGAAGAGCTCGTGGACACAAGCAAGGAGTCTTTATCTGCCATAAAGGCTCTCAAACACACCCCTGGCGGTGCGTTTGGCTCATGCCGATATAAAATGAAGGATTATGATGAAAGTCCCGCTGAATATGAGCGTCTTATCAATGTCTTCAAGGCCCATAACATAGGCTACTTTTTTTATAACGGAGGAGGTGACTCCGCCGATACCTGTCTGAAGGTATCCCAGATCTCAGAAAAAATGGGCTATCCGATTCAAGCGATCCATATTCCAAAAACAATAGACAACGACCTGCCTTTGACTGACTGCAGTCCAGGATTCGGGTCAGTAGCAAAATATGTAGCTACTTCAACTAGAGAAGCTAGCTTGGATATCGCATCTATGTGTGCCTCCTCCACTAAGGTATTTATTTTAGAAGTTATGGGTCGCCATGCAGGCTGGATTGCAGCTTCGGGCGGTCTGGCAGCTGAGAAAGCAGGGGACCCACCCCATATTATTTTATTCCCCGAAATTCCATTCTCTCGTGAGATCTTTATCGCCAAAGTTGAACAAACAATCCAAGATAAGGGCTACTGCGTTGTTGTTGCTTCTGAGGGCACGCAATACAGTGATGGCGCACACATCTCTGGTTCTTTAAATAGAGATGCTTTTGGCCACCAACAGCTTGGCGGTGTTGCCCCAACATTAGCAAGTATGATCAAGCAGTCTACGGGTCATAAATATCATTGGGCCCTTGCGGACTATTTGCAGCGCTCTGCTCGTCATATCGCGTCAAAGACGGATGTTGATCAGGCATATGCGGTAGGCCGAGCAGCTATAGATCTGGCCGTTCAAGGCAAAAGCTCGGTGATGGTTTCGATTGAGCGAGGTTCAGGGAAAAATTATAGCTGGTCCCTTGGTGAAGCATCTTTGATTAAAGTTGCTAATATGGAAAAGAAAATGCCGCGGTCGTTTATCACTAAGGATGGGTTTGGAATAACACAAAAAGCTCGTGAATATTTGCAACCATTGGTCGAAGGGGAAGACTACCCTCCCTATAAAAATGGTCTTCCTGATTACGTTCAATTAAAAAAAATCATGGTTCCGAAAAAGCTGGCTAGTGATTTCGAATCTTAGCTCTTCACCTTTCTGAAAAGTGGGTCTAAAGTACTTGGTTTCTAGGATTTCCCTCCAGAAACGCCTCCACATTTCCCGCGACTTGCTCAATTAATCGCTGTCTTGCTTCTTTAGCAATCCAAGCTACATGGGGGGTCAGAATAAAATTAGGTATAGCTGTGTCGAGCAAAACATTTCCATCGACTGGCGGCTCTACACTTAAAACATCAGAGGCAGCTCCCGCAATTTCACCTTGTTGCAAGGCATTCTTCAGAGCCGCTTCGTCCACCAAAGCGCCTCGGGAGGTATTAATTAAAATTGACGAACGCTTCATTAATGCAAGTTCTTCAGCACCGATAAGTTTAGTAGTCTGTTCCGTCAGAGGGCAGTGAAGACTCAATATATCTGCTTTAGCCAACAACTCTTTAAAAGGTATTCTGTTTGACTGCGTAGCGTGTTTGCGTCCGGGTAACGCCGCAAATATAACATCCATTCCAAAAGCTTCTGCTATCTTTGCCACGCCCATTCCCAGTTCTCCAGCACCAACAATACCTAGGGTCTTGCCCTGTAACTCTCGTACAGAAAAATCCATCACACAAAAGAAGTGACTGTCTTCCCAACTTCCATCCATTGCTGCCTTGCGGTATTCATCAAGCTTGGTAGTCAACGATAATATAAGTGACCAAACATGCTGCACTACAGACCCAGTGCCATAACTAACGGCGTTGCTGACTACGATGTCGCGCTTACGGGCGGCTTTAAGATCGATAATATTGGTTCCTGTGGCAAAAATCGAAATAAGCTTTAAACGTTTTGCCTGCTCAATTTGTGGCGCTAAAAGAGGCGCTTTATTGATAAGAACGATGTCCGCATCAGTGATTCTCTCTGTTACCTGTTCCGGCAAGCAATGAGAATAGATTTTCCATTTAACAGGTAAATCATAGAGCTTTGATAAATCAAGATCTGATGGCCCTACGCTATCGAAATCAAGAATCACACCCTGCATAATTTTCTCCAGTCAGTTTTTGCCCAACAAATGTCCTCACAGCATTTGATGGAAATCTGATCTGCTGGAATAACTACGTTTTTGGTGGCCACAACAATAATTTAGACGTCGCCTGAGTATAGCTCAAGTAATCTGAATTGGTACCCCATTTTTGCTTGGCCAGTCGATCTAGAAGAGGTATCCCGCTGACTTTAGTCAATAAAAAATACACAAAAACAGGTGAGATCAGCGTTGCCAATTGCCATCCTGACAGCACTGGGAGGGCGACCAATGCCAAACCAAACCAAAGGGTAATTTCTCCAAAATAGTTAGCATGTTGTGACCATGACCAAACACCAGTTGTGATGAACCGATTCCTATTGTCTGGATTTTTGCGAAACTCAGTTTTCTGATTGTCTGCAGTGACCTCCACGATAAACCCAAACAGCCAAAGTGCTATCCCTAAATAACTGATCAACCCCAACTCTGCTGTTATATTAGACGTCAACGCAGCCAATCCAGCCGCCATAGTCACCAAAACCCAAAGACCGCCGATAGTCCAAGTCATTAAAAACCAAGTGAATTTAGTTTTCATAACGATGAAACGCTTGTCTTGACCATCTTTCTTTATACGCCAAAATAGAAAGGACCCTAATCTAAGTGCCCAAACCGTAATCATGGCACAAATAATCAGGTCCCTCAGGTCAAGAGAGGGGTTAAGAACAATCGCAGCAGCCACGGTGGTAATGTAGGAGAGTGAGCCTGTCAAATCAAAGTAATGCTCGGTCTTGAAGGCGTAAGATGGAACGAACACTGCCCAATGGAGAGCGAATCCAATCGATCCACACAAAGCGAAAAGAGGATAACCACCAAGAGAAACGCTACCCTGGCTCCCCGCTGTCAGTATTAGCACAGCAATAATCAGTGACGCCACAATGCCCAGGACACTTTTAGATCTTGTCATTTTAAACACCTCTTTGTTGTTTTTATTTTAGTCTATTTGTAATCAAAACTTTGTTGTATTGAAACGATTTACCGCCTATCTGAACGTTAAATTCTTATTTTTTTAACATTTAGATGAACATACGCATCCACGATGCAAAATAGATGATAGTAAGATTAATGATTTTTCCCCATAAGAGGCACTTTGTCACAGTAGCAAACTATAATTCCACCTAACAAAACCGCATAATAGCAAATCTGTTTTTGATTCTCTTTTGAGGTTATCTGTAATCATGCAACCTTCGTTGTTTAAGCTGTACGACAAGATCATTTTGCAAAATCCTTGGACTGCCATTATCGTAGTTTTTGTCTTGGCAATTATCATGGCATTGGGATTGCCAAACTTTAAGCTGGATGCATCCGCGGATTCTTTAACCTTAGAGCACGATGATGATCTAAACTTTTCCCGTGAAGTCGTGCAACGCTATGGCAGTGACAACTTTTTGATTGTGACTTTTTCACCTTCTCAAGGTGTCCTTTTTGATCAAAATAACTTAGATACCCTCGCTGCACTGCGCAAAGACCTACTTCAAATCGAAGGTATAGAGTCAGTGCTATCAATGCTCGATGTTCCATTACTCTATAGTCCAAAAATTGACATTACAGACCTCACTGGTGAGCTCAATACTTTGATGTCTGAGGGTGTGGACAAACAGCTAGCTAAAACTGAATTTCTCAGTAGTCCTATTTACAAAGACGTTATTCTGAGTGCCGACGGAAACACTACTGGCATGATGGCTACCTTGAATCTTGATGAAACTTACTTACAGCTCGTATCCAAGAGAGATAGCCTACGGCTGCTTCGAGATACCGATGGCCTCAGTGCCCAACAAAAAATACAACTGCAAGAGGTGAGCGCTGAGTTTCTAAATTACCGCACAGCCAAAGCTGAGGTTGATCACAAGCGAGTGGCCCAGATACGCGAACTAATCGAAGATTATCGTCATAGAGCAACTATCTTTTTAGGTGGCCCCGATATGATCACTGCAGATATGATCACGTTCATAAAAAGTGATCTCACTGTTTTTGGCGCTGGAATTCTAGTTTTTATTATCGCCACTTTGGCTCTCATATTTCGTCGAATCCGCTTTGTTGTCCTGCCACTGATTACCTGCGCGCTCTGCTTGGTCATTATCTTAGGATTTTTAAGTTGGATTGACTGGCGACTAACTGTTATCTCTTCCAACTTCGTTCTTCTACTTTTGATTATTACTCTTGCATTAACCATTCATTTGATTGTGCGCTATCGCGAATTGCAATCTAACAATCCAGAATCTAACCAACACAAGTTGGTTAGCCAAACTGTCATTTCCATGGCGAAACCTTGTCTCTACACAGTACTTACAACTATCGTCGCCTTCACATCGTTGGTGGTGAGTGATATCCGCCCAGTGATAGATTTCGGCTGGATGATGACAATGGGCATCAGCCTAGCTTTAGTCATAGCTTTTATCATAATTCCGGCTGGAATGGTTTTGCTAGGCAAAGGGCCTCACACAAGTCTTCAAGATAATTCATCAGCATTTACTGCAAAGTTCGCCTGGCTAACAGAGCACTATGGAACCCTTATTCTGCTAACTGCTTTGAGTCTGGCGGCACTATCTGCCTATGGAATCAGCAAACTTGAAGTTGAAAATCGGTTTATCGACTATTTTAGATCAGATACTGAGATCTATCGCGGCATGGAAACTATTGATACAGCTTTGGGTGGAACAACACCTCTAGACATCATCATCCAAGCCCCTGTCTTTGACGAGCCAACAATAAATGACGTAGAGGAATTCGAATCAACTGACGATGACTATTCTCTAGACGATGACTATGCTTTTGAAGATGAATACGGCGATATGGAGGAGGAACTTGCTCAGGATGATGCCTCTAGTTTGGCAGAAAGCTACTGGTTTTCCTCCGCTGGCCTTGCTGATTTAGAAAAACTCCAGACCTTTATTGATGCTCAACCAGAGGTTGGCAAAGTCAACTCTCTGGTACAACTTTACGCCATCGCCAGGGATCTCAGTAACCGCGATCTCAATGATCTTGAAATTGCTATCATGCGTCAGAGTCTAAGTGACGAAATCTACCAGCAAATGGTTGCCCCCTACCTATTAGAAGATATAGATGAGGCTCGCATCCAGCTTCGAGCTATGGAAACAGGTGGCCAGTTACGTCGTGCTGAGCTTCTTGAAAAAATACACCAGTATGCGATTGATGAAGTGGGTATCGCCCCTGAAAATATTCGGTTTACAGGTATCTTAGTGCTTTACAATAATATGCTTCAGAGCCTCTACAAGTCTCAAATAGTCACCCTAGGCGCTGTGTTTATCGGTATTATGATAATGTTTTTGGTTCTTTTTCAGTCTGTGAAAATCTCAATTATTGCAATATTACCCAACTTTTTAGCCGCCGGAATTGTGCTTGGCAGCATGGGTATTTTCGGTATACCACTGGATATGATGACCATCACCATTGCTGCTATTACAGTGGGCATTGGGGTTGATCATGCGATCCATTATTTAACGCGATTCAAACGCGAATTTAGTCTTGATAGTAACTATATAGGTGCCATGCACCGTGCCCATGCGAGCATAGGGCAAGCTCTATTTTATACCTCGATTACGATTATTGCAGGATTCTCAATTTTGGCCCTGTCTAATTTTATTCCCTCGGTTTACTTTGGCTTGCTAACTGGTCTTGCTATGTTAGCCGCATTACTTGGCTCCATGACATTACTCCCTCAGCTCATTATTATTAGTAAACCCTTTGGTGCAGATATGCCCGTGCAACCTCAAGCAGGCGAACAATAGCCCCTATGCCTCTAATTACATTACAAGATGTCTTTTTAAGCTATGGCCAACCGCCTCTCATTGACCACATCAATTTAACTATTGAACCTGGGGAGCGTGTTTGTCTGATTGGCAGAAATGGTGCGGGTAAATCTACACTGCTCAAAATTATTGACGGCCAGATTATTGCCGATGAAGGATCTATTAAGCGCGCTAGCGGGGTAAAGGTGGCGCAGCTAGAGCAGTCTGTACCGCAAAATACTCAAGGCTCTGTCTTTGACGTTATTGCTGAGGGCCTCGGTAAAGAGGGCAAGTTAGTGCAGCAATTTCATCATCTAACCCAACAGTTAACGCATGATTCGAGTCCTAAAATATTCAGCCAACTCGAGGAATGCCAGGCAGAATTAGAGCGAATCAATGGATGGGATATTAATCAACGGGTTGAATCAATTATTACTAAAATGGAATTGGATCCAGATGTCGACATTCAAAGTTTGTCCGGCGGATACAAGCGGCGAGTTCTTTTGGCCAGGGCTCTAGTATCTAATCCAGACTTGCTGCTGCTCGATGAACCGACGAATCATCTCGATATTGAAGCTATTCAATGGGTAGAGCAGTTTTTGCTGAAATGGGAAGGTTCTCTTCTATTTATCAGCCACGACCGACGCTTTATGGATAACCTAGCTAACCGATTTATAGAGATCGATCGGGGTAAGTTGGCCGAATACAATTGCAACTACAGTACGTACTTAACCCGCAAGGAAGAAAATCTCGAGGTTGAAGATCGCCAAAACGCTCTCTTTGACAAGCGACTTTCTCAAGAAGAAATTTGGATTAGACAGGGTATTAAAGCCCGTCGGACCCGCAATGAGGGTCGTGTTAGATCACTTGAAGCCATGCGCAAAGAATTTTCGGAACGTCGCAAACGCTTGGGTACTGCCAAAATGGATATTCACCAGGCTGAGAAGTCTGGCAAGGTCGTCGCTGAAGCCAATGACATTTCATTTGCTTTTAGTAGTGATACTGTCGTGCGCAACTTTTCTACGCTGATTCAGCGCGGCGATAAAGTCGGTCTAATTGGCCGTAATGGTGTTGGCAAGACAACTCTTATTAAATTACTGTTGGGTGAACTAACTCCTCAATCTGGCATTATTAAAACTGGTACCAGCCTTAGCGTGGCCTATTTTGACCAATACCGCTCAGCGTTAGATGAAGAGAAATCAGTGCAAGACAATGTATCTGGCGGCCGTGACATGCTAGAAATTGGCGGCAAGAGCCGTCATGTAATTAGCTATTTACAAGATTTCTTATTCGCACCGGACCGGTGCCGTCAGCCAGTAAAGGCATTATCAGGTGGAGAGCGAAACCGCCTCTTACTGGCAAAGTTGTTTACTGCTCCCTCAAATATCTTAGTTCTAGATGAGCCAACCAATGATCTAGATATTGATACTTTAGATTTGCTAGAAGAACTACTTATTGACTACAAGGGCACCATTATTTTGGTTAGTCATGATCGAGCGTTCCTCAATAACGTCGTCACTAGCACCCTCGTTTTCGAGGGCAACGGCGTCATCAATCAGTATGTGGGCGGCTATGATGATTGGCTACGCCAGCGTAAAAATGAAACACCTTCAAACCCCGGAGCTGTTAAAAAAGGCAAAGCTAGAACAACGCCGTCAGCTAACAAACTATCCTATAAAGACCAAAGAGAGTTGGATAGCCTGCCAGGAAAAATTGAAGGTCTTGAGATCCAAATTAGCGAAATTTCCATAAAAATGAGTAAAGCTGATTTTTATACATCTGATCGTACGCTTATAACAGAGACCGAAAACCAACTGGCGGAGTGTCAGACCCAACTGAGTCGTTGCTATGAGCGCTGGGAGTTGCTCGAACAATAACTTTGCCTGCTTCTGATACCCCGCTAAAAGACAAACTGTGCTTTATTTATCTAATCAATGGCTAAGAAGCCAAATTAGCTTTAAAATCAACTACTAAAGAACACGTAAAAAAGGAATGTAATGGATTTTCAGCGAAAACCACTGGTACTTATCGTTTTAGATGGCTGCGGCCATAGCGACAACAAGCAATATAACGCCGTTGCAAACGCAACTACGCCTTTGTGGGAAGAGCTTTGGAAATCCAATCATCCGGGTACTTTTATTGAGACCTCTGGTCTGGCGGTAGGGTTGCCCGAAGGTCAAATGGGAAATTCAGAAGTGGGTCATATGACCATCGGTGCTGGAAGGGTGATATATCAAAATTTTACCCTAATCAACAAAGCTATTGATGAAGGTACTTTTTCGACTAATCAAGTGTATTGCGATGCCATTGACCACTGTGTTTCACAGAATAAAGCTGTCCATATATTTGGTCTTCTCTCTCCTGGAGGTGTCCATGCCCATGAGGACCATATCAACGCGATGGTCTCTCTAGCTGCTGCCCGCGGCGCTGAACGAGTCTATGTTCATGCCTTTCTTGATGGGCGTGACTGCCCGCCGCGCAGTGCAGGGCCATCTCTACTTAAGACTCAGGAGTTATGTGAATCCACAGGTGTTGCCAAAATAGCCTCTATTGTTGGTCGCTTCTACGCCATGGACAGAGACAATCGTTGGGATCGCACAAGCCAAGCTTATCGTTTAATTACGGAAGGTGTGGGCAACTACTGCGCCAAAGACTCAATAGCTGCGCTTGAGGATGCCTATGCAAGAAATGAAGATGATGAATTTGTGAGTGCTACCTGTATTTGTGCACAGGGCGAATCTCCAACAAAAATTGAAGATGGTGATGCAGTTATTTTTATGAATTTTCGCCCAGATCGTGCCCGTCAGTTAAGCCATGCTATGGTTGATAAAGACTTTGATGGATTTGAGCGTTCGGTCATGCCTAAACTAAGTTGCTTTGTGATGTCGACTGAATATGAGGACAACCTAGATTGTCCTTGCGCCTTTCCGCCAACTCCGGTGATTAACTCTCTTGGTGAGTTTCTAGCGAATAATAAGAAGCGTCAATTGCGTATTGCAGAAACCGAAAAGTATGCTCACGTCACTTTCTTCATGAGCGGTGGTCGCGAAGCTGTTTACGAAGGCGAGGAACGTTCTTTACTGCCATCACCCAAGGTCAGCACCTATGATTTGCAGCCAGAGATGAGTGCGCCCGAGGTTACTAAGCAAATAATTGAAGCAATCGAGTCCAATCAATTTGATACGATTATTTGTAACTATGCTAACTGCGATATGGTCGGCCATACTGGTGACTACGCCGCTGCCATGAAATCTGTTGAAGCTGTTTACAGCTGTTTGCAGCAGGTTATTGAGAGTTTGCTCAAAGTCGGCGGAGAAGCTCTAATTACTGCCGATCACGGTAATGTTGAAATTATGTTCGATGCCAAGAGCAATCAACCTCATACCCAGCATACCTGTTTACCAGTACCACTGGTGTATGTGGGTGATCGAGAAATAACACTGACAGAAGGTGGTTCTCTTGCAGATGTTGCCCCCACGATGTTGGCACTGATGGGTTTAGCTCAACCGGCCGAAATGACTGGTCGATCGCTCATTGCGTATTAATGTCTAATACCGAGGTGCCTCGCTCAGTAAAACGTCTTAGATTCAAACCAAGTTTATTTTGGCTTCAAAAAGCACTTCTGATTACGGTAACGCTGCTGTGCTTTACATTGACGGCTAACGCCGATGATAATCAAAAAAAATTAGACGGCCTTAAAAGGACCATCGCTGAATTACAGCGATCCTTAAGTGCCCAAAACAAAGAAAAGGCCGAGTTAGAAATTAGCCTGAAAGCTGTGGAGGTCGAAGCAAGTAATCTTGCTGCCAATATTCGATCTCTGCATGTAAAAATTACTAGAAAGGAGACCGAACTTAAGGGTAAAGCAGCCGAAAAAAACGAGTTGCAACAGAGGATTAATCAGCAGAATGACGCAATTATCGAGCAACTTCAGTCTGCCCACAAGCTCGGTGACCAAGAACCTGTGAAGCTACTACTCAATCAGGAAGATCCAAAAAAAATGGCGCGTATGTTTAAATACTACGACTATTTTTTATCGGCCCGTGCTGAAAAAATTGATGAGTATTCAGCTGATGTCGACAAACTCTCTGAGGTCATTCAAGCGATCAATAAAAATAAACTAGAATTAATTGCTTCAAATAAAGCATTATCTCTCAAGAATAAATCACTAAAACTTCGTATTAGCGAGCGAGCAAATACCCTTAAAAAACTACAGCTATCTCTAGCTGATGATGCCAAACGCCTAAATAGGCTTCAAACGCAACGGGCAAATTTAGAAGATATTCTCAATGCAGTGGAAGAAGCCGTCGCTGATCTTGTTCTGCCAACCAACTTACAACCTTTTGCTTCTCGTAAGGGCAAGTTAAGCTGGCCTGCTACGGGAAAGCTATTAAAACGTTATGGCTCAAGGCAAAGTGGTCCAATGCGCTGGAAAGGCTGGTTGATTGACGTGAAGGCAGGCACTCCCGTAAAAGCGATTCATCAAGGCCGCGTGGTGTTTTCTAATTATCTGCGTGGATTTGGGCTACTCTTGATTGTAGATCATGGGGACGGATACATGACTCTGTATGGTCACAATGAAGAGTTATTAAAAGATACTGGGGACTGGGTGCAGTCCAACGAGCAAATCGCTAGAGTCGGTAATACTGGTGGATTGACAAGATCAGCCCTATATTTTGAAGTGCGAAGCCAAGGTAAACCTGCCAATCCTAAATTGTGGTTGAGCCAGAAATAAAGAAAGGAATGAAGTTATGTTAAAGAAATTAACTTTAGTTCTGCTGCTTTTACCAGTAATGCAGACAGAGGCAAATGTGGAGCCTGAGGGATCTCAATCACCTGCTATTAACACCGAGGGTCGCTTACCTCTGAGAGAGTTAAGAACCTTCACCCAGGTGTTTGAGCAGGTACGTCTTGGCTACGTTGAAGAGGTTACCGACACAGAGCTTTTAGAGAATGCTATTGAAGGCCTACTAACAGGGTTGGATCCTCATTCAACCTACCTAAGAAAAGAAGACTACGGTGATCTTCAAGAGAGCGCCTCCGGTGAATACGGCGGCCTAGGTATGGAAGTCGGTGCAGATTCTGGGCTGATAAAGGTCATATCACCAATTGATGGTAGCCCCGCCGCCAAAGCGGGTATTAAGGCAGGCGATTTAATTATTGAAATGAATGGCTCACCCATCCGAGGCATAGGCTTGCAAAAAGCCATCGACAAACTACGAGGTGAGAAGGGGACCAGTATTAAATTGACCATCTATCGCGAAGGTCAAGAGGGGCCGTTAAGCTTCAATCTTGTAAGGGACATTATTCAAATCAGCGCTGTGCGCAGTGAAATGCTAGAACCGGGGTATGGTTATGTGCGAATCGCACAGTTTCAAATCACTTCGGGCGATGACTTTGTCACCGAAGTGGAGAGCCTAAAAAGTGCTTCCCCTGCAGCGCTGAAGGGCCTCATTATTGACTTGCGTAACAATCCTGGCGGGCTTGTGCCTGCCTCAGTTACCGTTGCAGATGCCCTAATTAATGCCGGCACATTGGTCTATACAGAGGGTCGGATGCCTAGCTCCAATCGCCGGTTTGAAGCTGAAAATGGTGATATTCTTGAAGGTGTGCCCATAGTTGTACTCATTAATGGTGGCAGCGCCTCTGCTTCTGAAATTGTTGCTGGTGCATTGCAAGACAATGGCCGTGCCGCCATAGTGGGAACCCAGAGCTTTGGCAAAGGTTCGGTGCAATCAGTTTTGCCTCTTGGTGATGGCCGCGCAGTAAAACTTACCACCGCAAGATACTTTACTCCCAACGGCCGTTCTATACAGGCCGAAGGCATTGCTCCGGATATTGTCATCGAACCCGCGGAAATTAGACCTTATAAAATCACTAATCGGGTGAGAGAAGAGAACCTTGATGGGCACCTTGAATCGGACGGCACTTTGTCAGACGACTCCAAAGAACCTGGGAAAGAACAAATACCAGCGATCGATGACAACCAACTTTATGAAGCCCTTAACCTTCTCAAAGGATTTCAATTATTGGGCCAGAAAACGGAATTAGATTAGATCTATTTAACTATCGCAATCTATATCTAGCCGATCAACCTTCTGGAATCCTCTTGGCAACTTATGCCCTCGTCTGCCACGCTCGCCACGGTAGTGCTCTAAGTCTTTAGGCTTCATGACCAAATAACGTTTGCCTGAGTGAACGACTAAAGACTTCCCTTCGGCGATCACGGCGTAGTCGACAACAAATTCTTCACGACTTTGCAGACGTGAGCTGGGTATATTGATGATTTTGTTACCCTTACCGCGAGCCAACTCAGGTATATCAGTAATTGGGAAAACTAGCATACGCCCTTCATTACTCACCGCGGCTATATTTGCGTCCATTTGGTCAACCAGCTTGGGTTCTAAGATTCGTCCACCTTTGGGAATACTCACCACGGCTTTACCGGCTTTATTTTTTGTAAATAGGTCGCCAATTTTTGTAATAAAACCATAACCCGCATCAGTGCCCATTAGAACTTTCTGCTCATCTGCACCCATCAAAACATCGGTAAACAGTGCGCCGGCAGGCAAATTTAATCGCCCTGTGGCGGGTTCGCCCTGACCTCTAGCAGAGGGCAGTGTATGTCCCGCCAACGAATAATAACGACCGGTAGAGTCTTGCAAAAATACATTTTGGTTGCTGCGCCCAAGGGCTGAGGAGAGGAATTTGTCCCCTGATTTATAATTGAGTGTTGTGGGATCGATTTCATGACCTTTGCCCGCTCTAATCCAACCCTTATCTGAGAGCACCACTGTAATTGGCTCTGCGGTTAACAAGTCTTTTTCGTTAAATGCCGTTGCTTCTTGTCGCTCATGGAGTGGTGAACGACGGGCATCGCCGTATTCTTCAGCGGTGCTTTTAAGTTCGTTTTTGACCAGTGTTTTCAAACGATTATCTGAACCTAATAACAACTCGAGTTCAGCCTTTTCAGTAGCCAATTCATCTTGTTCACCACGAATTTTAAACTCTTCTAGGCGAGCCAATTGGCGCAATTTGGTATCTAAGATGTATTCAGTCTGTATATCTGATAATCCAAAGCGCGCAATTAGGGCAGGCTTTGGTTCATCTTCTGTGCGAATAATATTAATCACTTCATCAATATTCAAAAACGCTATTAATAAACCATCCAAGAGATGTAACCGCTTATCCACCTTCTCTAAACGATACTCAAGTCGTCTGCGGGTAACGTCAATGCGAAAACGTAACCACTCTTTAAGAATTTCGCGCAGATTCATAACCGTCGGCTTACCATTGATACCAATGATGTTTAAATTAATTCGGTAGCTACGCTCTAGGTCGGTGGTGGCAAAAAGATGATCCATTAATGCATCGATATCAACACGGTTTGATCGTGGAGAAATGACTAATCGAGTGGGATTCTCGTGGTCAGACTCATCCCTCAGGTCCTCCACCATCGGCAGTTTTTTGTTACGCATCTGTCCCGCTATCTGTTCAAGGATCTTTGAACCAGATGCTTGAAATGGGAGCGCAGTAACAATAATATCTCCATCTTCTTTGTGCCAAATACCACGCATTTTGACCGAGCCACGACCAGTCTCGTAGGTGTTTAATATATCCGCTTGGGGCGTAATAATTTCACCGTCGGTTGGGAAGTCTGGCGCTTTAATATGCTCCATTAACTCAGGAACTGTCGCTTTAGGATTATCCAAAAGATGCAAACAGGCCTTAACTACTTCATTGAGGTTATGAGGAGGTATGTCAGTTGCCATTCCCACAGCAATACCTGTTGTACCATTCAACAGCACATTGGGAACCCGAGCTGGAAGAATTTCAGGTTCATCCATGGTGGCATCAAAATTAGGCCGCCAGTTGGCTGTGCCTTGCCCCAATTCTGACAAGAGTACATCCGCATAGGCAGAGAGCTTTGACTCGGTATAGCGCATCGCAGCAAAGGATTTAGGGTCATCTGCGGATCCCCAATTGCCCTGGCCATCCACCAGCGGATAACGATAGGAAAAGGACTGCGCCATGAGTACCATTGCTTCATAAGCTGCACTATCGCCGTGAGGGTGAAACTTGCCAATCACATCACCAACGGTTCGCGCTGACTTTTTATACTTAGCGCTAGCTTTTAGACCCAACTCACTCATAGCATATACTATTCTGCGTTGAACCGGCTTTAGTCCATCGCCGATATGAGGCAGTGCACGATCGAGAATCACGTACATGGAGTAATCCAGGTAGGCTTCCTCGGCATAGTTACTTACAGGCCTGCTTTCAAGGCCTTGCTCATTGAAAGTTACGACATCACTCATCAGTTTTCTCGTATTTTAGAAAATTTAAATATTATTAGTATTCGCCAAGTTGCCTTTGCTTTCCAACCAACTGCGACGGTCTGGAGCGCGTTTTTTTGATAACAACATATCCATAACGCCATTGGTATCATCACCGTGCTCCAAAGTTAACTGCACTAATCGTCGAGTATCAGGATCCATTGTGGTTTCTCGCAGTTGCAGTGGATTCATTTCTCCAAGACCTTTGAATCGTTGGACATTGACCTTTCCTCGTTTTTTCTCAGCTTGGATTCTATCGAGAATTCCCTGCTTCTCAGCTTCATCTAATGCGTAGTAAACATCTTTACCTACATCAATTCTAAATAGTGGTGGCATGGCGACATAAATATGGCCTTGGCTGACCAACGGTCTAAAATGCCGAACAAAAAGGGCACAGAGTAGGGTGGCAATGTGCAGCCCATCAGAATCCGCATCCGCTAAGATACAAATCTTGTGATAACGTAAAGATTCCAAGTCGTCAATAGCGGGATCAACACCAAGGGCGATAGAAATATCATGGACTTCCTGAGACCCTAAAATTTCTTGGGAGTCGACTTCCCATGTATTTAAAATTTTACCGCGTAAAGGCATTATTGCTTGATTCTCTCTGTTTCGAGCCTGCTTAGCCGAGCCCCCCGCCGAATCACCCTCTACTAAAAATATTTCGCATAGTTCTGGCTCACCACTGGAGCAATCTGCTAATTTACCAGGGAGTGCTGGGCCCTGAGTAATTTTTTTACGCACCACTTTTTTGCTGGCACGCATGCGCCTTTGGGCCGCAAAAATACAGAGTTCTGCGAGTTTCTCCGCTTCTTCAGTATGCTGGTTAAGCCAGAGACTGAAGGCGTCTTTAACTATTCCCGATACAAAAGCTGCAACCTCTCTAGAAGATAACCGATCTTTGGTTTGACCAGAGAACTGCGGATCAGCTAACTTTGATGACAAAACGAAACTGCAGCGATCCCATATATCATCGGGAGCTAATTTAATGCCTCGAGGCAGGAGGTTTCGAAATTCACAAAATTCTCGCATAGCCTCCAAAAGACCTGTTCGCATACCATTAACATGGGTTCCACCTTGGGGTGTTGGTATGAGGTTAACGTAGCTTTCTTGAACTAGTTCGCCACCCTCAGGCATCCATTGGACCGCCCACTCTGCGGCTTCATTCTCTGCTGAAAAGTTTCCAATAAATGGCTCTGCGGGGAGAACTTCCCAACCTTGAAGGGCGCCGGATAAATAGTCTTTCAGTCCATCTTCGTAATACCACTCTTCACTATCTTTAGTGTTCTCATCGTGAAAGCTCACAGTTAAACCGCCGCAAAGAACCGCCTTAGCCCTCAAGACATGTCGAAGTCTTGATACCGAGAACCTAATGGAGTCAAAGTAGTTCGCATTTGGCCAAAAGCGTAGGATCGTTCCTGTATTACGCTGGCCGCAGGTATCAATTACCTTCAAGTCTGTGGTCTTATCACCATCGGCAAAAAACATCTGATGTACTTTGCCATCACGCTTCACTGTGACTTCAAGAGTGTTGGACAAAGCATTGACCACGGATACACCCACACCGTGTAACCCTCCAGAAAACTGATAGTTATCATTAGAGAATTTGCCGCCCGCATGGAGCGTGGACAAAATGACCTCTACGCCTGGAAGTCCCTGCTCAGGATGTATGTCCACAGGCATTCCACGCCCATCATCACATACCGAAAGAGAACCATCTTTATGCAGGGTGACATCAATGCGTTTAGCATGGCCTGCAAGTGCTTCATCGACACTATTATCAATCACCTCTTGAGCAAGATGGTTAGGCCTGCTAGTGTCGGTATACATTCCTGGCCGCTTTCGGACTGGGTCTAAACCAGTGAGGACTTCTATATCTTTGGCGTCGTAGTTGCTCATGGCACCCTTATTTTAGTTTGTTTTGGTATCTGCAAGCAGAAACCGATAAATGTCGAGTAGGTGGTTATCATAATTCAAAAAACTGTGATCACCCCCCTGTTCTATCACTATCTTAGCTCCAGTATAACGAGTCTCAGCATCGCGGTAATCTAGAACTTCATCACCTGTTTGAAGAAAAACCAAGTAATTACTCTGTCGCTGGATCTCAGTGGGGTCTAGTCGTTGAAACTCTTCAATATGGTGGTTTTCAAACACCCATTTCTCACCATTAATATAGTTTGTATTCTGTCCAAGCCATTTTTCTAAACCTCTCGCGGGACTCACAGCAGGATTGACCAATACGCCTCGCAGGTTGTACTGCTCTATCAGGCAAGTCGCAAAAAAACCACCCATTGAACTGCCAACAATACAGACCGGCTCGGACAAATGAGCCTCTACTACTGATTTAAGCATCTTTATCGCTTGATTGGCAAAAGGTGGTAAATCTGGGCATATAAATTTTACGTTGGGTGCATTTGATGCAATCCAATGTTTGGTCTGCAGTGCCTTTTTTGACTGTGACGAACTGTTAAAACCATGCAAATAAAGTAGTGTTGGCATAAACCGCTAATCTTAAATTTAAACAGCATTATAGCCAAAGATCAGGAGATGTCAGTGAATGATTTTGTATTAGTAGCCAGTATTTTTAGTATCTGGGTGCTGATTGAAATTAGAAAGAAATTTGACCCCGGTATTTACTGAGCCATCCCTTTCCAAGGTGAGCCAACGATACGCAGGGGGCTGATTTGAGATGGAAAAATTTTCACTCTGTGGTTTGAACTGAATGGAGCTGGACGGGGATGTGTAAAGAGGAATATTACCCCACAATCCGTCAAACTGTTGGTGCACATGACCAGTTACTACCGCCTTTACATTGGTATGGGGTGATAGTAAATCATAGAGATCCTGTGAGTTAGTAATCCTTTGCTTATCCAACCACTGACAGCCTAAAGTAATCGGGCAATGGTGCATTGAGACTAAGATCGATTTACCGGAAAGCTGGGTAAGACCCTCGCTGACCTTTTGTAACTGCTCATCACTAATACGACCGATAGGCGTGCCTGCCTGTGAGCTATCTAAAGTTAAAATCCCCCAACTGCCAATCTCACTGATAGACCGCAAAGGGTAATCAATTAAATACTCCTCCATCAAGGATAAATCATCATGATTGCCTGGCAACCAAATTACATTCTTATCTCGATCTCTTAGTATCCTGTTGAGCATACTGTAGGCACTCGCGCTGGATTCTCCTGATAGGTCTCCTGACAAAAGCAGCAGGTCATCCCCATGCCCGTCTTGATCAAGCGCATCCAACACTGCCAAAAAACTGTCAAGGGGCTTAATTCCAGCGAGTATTGAATCTGGAGTAGCCCCAAGATGGAGATCAGTGATCTGTATAATTCTCAAACTTGTCATGTCGATTAGGCTTTTGCTAGAGCCGAACCGTGACGCAAACCGTAGATCAACAGCTCACTAAGAAAGATATTCCATTGCCATTTTTCATCCCGAGCTTGCATACCTTTTTCCTCAGAGAGCTCCCAAGGGATAGTGCGATCAGTACACCATTCAATCACCTCGAGCATTTTTGCATCGCGGTAAACTCTCGCCTTTATTTCAATCTGTGGCATCCAATGTGGTCCCACTTGGTCCGCTTTAATATTTAATGTACTGGTATATTTTGTAACCTCTATGACTTCAATTGACAACCCGGCATTCGGTTTTTGCGGAAAATTAAGATGGGCTAGCGAGCCCATTTTGGCTGAATCAAAAGAGACTTTCTGCAGGCGTTGATAATTGCGCTCGCATTCATCATGCAATCGCGACAAATCCAATCGTTGTTTACGTAACTCAAAATTTGGCACTTGTCATATCCTGATAAGCATTGCTAATCCACTCCTAGTTTAGCTAAGCGTTTAGCTCCTGTCTTGCAAATTTATGTGATGCACTTCTAACCATTGCAAGGCAATCGTCACTGCGGCACTGTTAAGAATCCCAGCAGCCTTAGCTTCCATTGTGTCCT
>SHBP01000002.1 GCA_004211905.1 SAR92 clade bacterium | reverse complement strand
GATCAATTAAAGGCGTCCCTGGCTAGTGAGGGGCTTTTCGACTCAGCTCACAAAAAGAGTATGCCGCAAGCAGTAAATCATGTAGGTGTCATAACCTCACCCACGGGTGCCGCAGTTAAAGATGTTCTGTCAGTTTTAAAGCGTCGTTTCCCCGCCATTAAGGCCAGTATTTTCCCAACTGCAGTGCAGGGTGATCAGGCCGCAGGCCAGATAGTGGACGCCATAGCCATGGCAAATCAACACAATCAGTGTGATGCCTTAATCATCGGGCGCGGTGGCGGTTCTCTAGAGGATTTATGGCCTTTTAATGAAGAGGCTGTTGCTCGTGCCATTTTCAGCAGTCAAATACCCACTATTAGCGCTGTGGGGCATGAAATTGACTTCACTATTGCGGATTTTGTCGCGGATCTTCGTGCGCCTACCCCCTCAGCAGCTGCAGAGCTTATTAGCCCAGATGGTTCTGAAATGCATGCGCAATTTAAAGGGCTTGAAGCCTCTCTTATCAACACAGTACATAGGCGCCTTCAGAAATACGATCAAAATGTGGTTAATTTGCATAAGAGGCTGCGACACCCTGGTCGAAAATTGCAGGAGCAGGCTCAGCATCTTGATCATTTAGATATTCGATTAAAACGAGCTGTGCGAAGTAGGATCGAGCAGCATCAACACCAAATTATTCTTAAGCGTGATCGCCTTCTGCGGCAACACCCAAAATCTTTATTAACGGAGTATGGCCAAAAGGTTAAAGATGCAATGGGCCAACTATCAAAATCGGTTAGCCAACAACTTAACGCTAAAATGAGACATGCTGAACAAACGATTCATCTGTTGGATGCAGTTAGTCCATTAAAAATATTGAGCAGAGGTTTCTCTGTTATTCGAGATGATAAAAATGTGGTAATAAAAAGTGTAAGTTCTGTTAGTTTAGGCGAAAACCTGAAGGGGCGGGTTGCCGACGGTGAGATTCATTTTGCCGTGACCAAAACGACGAAAAACGATCGCTCAGAGCATTAGTAATACGACTCTAAATCTAGTCATTTCTTTTACTGTATTTGACAATCTTTTTGCGCTTCATTCCTTTTCGATCACTGGTTGTTACGCCTTTGTTTTTATAGGGGTTATCACCAGTGCGATACTCGACTCGAACGGGAGTTCCATGAAGACCTAACTCTCGACGGAAAATTTTCTCTAAATAACGCGTATATTGAGCAGGAACGGAATCTGTTTGATTACCATGGATAATGATTACTGGTGGATTGCGACCTCCCGCATGGGCAAATCGAAGTTTTACTCTGCGGCCGTGCACCATAGGCGGTTGGTGCTCTTCAACTGCTCCTTCAAGCACTTTAGTTAAGCGAGACGCACTCAACGTGTCTGTAGCCGCGGTATAAGCCTTGCCAATGGAATCATAAAGATTACCAACACCAGTACCATGCAGTGCGGATATGAAATGTACATCGGCAAACTCTGCAAACTGGAGTCGCCGTTTGATTTCTGCTTTTATATGCTCGCGCTTATCAGGATCTAGTCCATCCCATTTATTGATACCAATGACCAATCCGCGCCCTGCATCAATGACAGAACCCATTAAATGTAGATCTTGATCTACTAGACCTTCCCGAGCATCCACCATTAGAACCACAACATTTGCATCATCAATAGCTTGCAGTGTTTTAACAATTGAGAACTTCTCAATAGCGAGTTTCACATTTTTGCGTTTGCGAATACCTGCTGTATCAATCAGAGTGTAGTTCTGGCCTCGTCTTTCATATTCAATGTAAACGCTATCTCGAGTCGTTCCTGGCTCATCGTAAACTACTACCCGGTCTTCCCCTAAAAGGCGATTCACCAGGGTAGATTTACCAACATTTGGACGCCCTACCACACCGATTTTAATGCTATTGGACCCATCATCTTCGGGTTCAACATATTCTGGATAAGGTTCTAGAACCTCCTCCATCATTGATCGCACCCCACGCCCATGGGTGGCCGTTGTAGGAAACATACCCAAAAAACCCATCTGGTAGAAATCTGCTAAGGCTGCAGCGGGATCTAACCCGTCAATTTTGTTGGCAACTAAATAGACTTTACGATTTTTTCGTCTTAGCTTTTCCGCGATCATATAGTCTGCAGAGGTAACCCCCGAGCGACAATCAACGATAAATAGAACGATATCGGCTTCATCCATGGCCAGTAATGACTGATCGGCCATCTCAGCATCGATTCCCTCTTCTTCTCCGCTGATACCCCCGGTATCTATTACCATAAATCGGCGATCAAACATTTCTCCGTCACCATATTTACGGTCTCTGGTTAAACCTGAATAATTGGCCACGAGCGCGTCTCGACTTCGAGTGAGTCGATTAAAGAGAGTCGATTTCCCTACATTGGGGCGGCCCACAAGGGCAATAACTGGAATCATGGAATAAAAAATGCCGCAGGTTTCAAGTGCGGCATTCTACTTCATATACGAGGATTTTTCGCTACTGAATTTTATAGGCACTCAAAGAACCATTGTTTGCTTGCACAATGAGACTATCACCTACCGATAACAAGGGCGCACCAACGCCGCTGCCATCAACTTTGATTCTTCCAACGAAATGACCATCTGCTGGATCTAGTAAATGAAGGTACCCTTCTGCATCAGCGACTGCGATAGTCCCACCGAGCACTGCAGGCCCTGTAATCCGGCGCAAAAATAACTGATCATTAGTCCAAATCGCCTGCCCATTACCTGCGCGGAATGCTTGGATAGCATCCTCTCCACCTGAGACAAAAATTTGCCCTGCTCTATGGGCTGGTGCATGGTGAGATGATGTGTCTTGAGACCAAAGGTTTCTGCCCGTACCTCGAGAAACAGCACCAATTCGGCCTTGATAAGACGCCGCATAGATAACATCACCCACCAATAAGGGTTCGCCATCAATATCAACCATTCGCTCCAATTCTGTTTTACCTTTGGGTAGAGCTACTCTTGTTTCCCAAATAATTGAACCGTTATCTCCATTGAAAGCAATTAACTTACCAGAGTCGAACCCGGAAATAACCATGTTACTGGTGACAATCGATTCACTAGTACCACGGACACTGAGAATAGGAGCATCGCCATCATGCTTCCACAGTTCTTCCCCCGTTTCGGCATCTAAAGCGACCATCTGGTTGTCGATACTGTGAACAACTACTATTTTTCCGTTTGTTTTTGGGCTAGATAGCACTTCGGAGCTTACCTGAGAAGTCCAAATCACGGATCCATCACTGGCATCTAGGGCATACACAACACCTTCGATTGTGCCCACCATAACCATGCTTGCACCGTAGCCAACACCACCAGAGATCATAGTCTCTAGGTCTACCTGCCAATTTGTTTGGCCATTACTGGGATTTAAAGCCATTACCTGACCTTCATAATCAGCGGCAAAAATAGTATCGCTACTCGCAGTTGGGCGCAGGCTAACCAAATAGTTTTTAGTCCCTGAGCCAACTTTTTTCGACCAGCTGCGTTTAACAGAAACCTCTGAATTGAAATCCACTAGCTCTGCGGGAGTAATAGCAGCATCCTCCTCGTCACTAAACCAACTACAGCCTGATAACAGTAGCACTCCAAATAACAGACTTAACTTTTTCATTCGTTACCCTCGCTGCCCATTTCAGTACCCATTATAGTCTCCTCTGTTGGAGACTCCTGAGTTGGGGCCTCTGCAGGTCGTACTTGTCCAATTTTTAGTTCTAGAACATTTCTGACAATTGCATCGCCTGACTGATTAGACAAAATAGCTGAATCATAGGCTGTGTAGGCTGCATCAGGATTGTTCAGCTGCATATAAAAATCACCCTTGGCCTCTTCGTACGCAGATTTATGCGCCCCAGGGTCTACTCCCTGCAACATTTCTAAAGCCTGCTCAGTATTCCCCCGTGCAGCTTCCACTCTAGCAAGCCTTAAAAGCATAATAGTCTCTGTCGCTGTGTCAGAACCCTCATCCAAAGACCATTGCAATTCTGTCGCTGCGGCATCTAAATCACCTTTTTCAACAGCCAACTTAGCTTTTAATGCAGCACCAAAGTGCGCATAAGCAGTCCCAGCATGGTTCGCTTTAAGTAAATCCGCATTGTCATTAACAATCTTTTGTTGCGCCTGACTCAAAGATTGGCCTTGTTGCGCAGTAGCCATTACATCTGTAGTTTCTTGCCACAAAGCGGCCGCTTGCTCTGATTGTGCGGCTGCACTTTGTTCCCAGTATTGCCAACCAAAATAGCCACCAACAACTAAAACAATAGCTGTAATCGTTTTAATCCCGTTTTCATCCCACCAAGCTTTTAGCGCTTCAATTTGTTCTTCTTCGGTACGTTCTTCTGCCACGGGTGTGCCTCAATCAGTAAAAAATGTATTTAATAAGTTGCCAAGGTTACCTTGGACAACTGTTTCTTGTGGTTGTTCTCGGCGCAGGTACTTTACCCCCGCCGTTGCGCTAGCAACTTCTTCTTCTCCCAAAATCAACGCTATGGCAGCACCACTTTTATCTGCCTTCTTTATTTGCGATTTGAAGCTACCGCCGCCGCAGTGACTCTCAATGCGAATATTAGGACACTCACTTCGCAATGTATCACTTAAAACAACTGACTCTTTCATTGTATCGCCCACGGCGACAATGTAGACATCAACGGTCTGGCCGACACTATCAGGGACAGCGTTTAACTCGTCAAGTAGTAACACGAGTCTCTCCATACCCATAGCAAAGCCAACTCCAGGACAAGGTTTGCCGCCAAGCTGTTCAACTAATCCATCATAGCGCCCACCAGCACAAATCGTGCCCTGAGCACCAAGACTACTGGTCACCCACTCAAATACGGTCTTGGAGTAATAATCTAGTCCACGAACCAGTTTTGGATTAATTTCATAGCTAATATTAGAAGCGGTCAGAACATCACAAAGCGCATCAAAATGCTGGCGAGACTCATCATCAATAAAATCACTCAATGAAGGTGCTTGTTGCAACACTTTTTGGACATCGGGGTTTTTACTATCGAGTATACGCATAGGGTTAGTCTGCAAGCGCCGCTGACTATCTTCGTCGAGTTCATCATGGTGCTTAGTCAGATATTCAACTAATGCAGCCCGATATATCTTACGATCTTCCGAAGTTCCCAAAGAATTTATCTGCAAGGTTACTACATGGTCAATTTTTAGAGTCTTCCAAAGCCTAGCGGTAAGCAATAGTAATTCTGCATCAATATCTGGCCCTGTTAGTCCAAAAGCCTCAACACCAATCTGGTGAAATTGTCGCTGACGGCCCTTTTGTGGTCGCTCGTGGCGAAACATGGGGCCTGCATACCAGAGTCGCTGAGTTTGGTTGTGTAACAGTCCATTTTGAGTACAGGCTCGAACACATCCTGCGGTGCCTTCAGGCCTTAAACTCAGCTGATCGCCATTGCGATCTTCAAAGGTATACATCTCTTTCTCAACAATGTCAGTGGCTTCTCCAACTGACCGTTTAAATAATTCAGTTTGCTCAACAATGGGAAAGCGAATCTCTCTATAACTATAACGCGCTAATATGTCTGCAACGGTTTTTTCCAGATATTGCCAAGTCCCCGACTGATCGGGAAGAAGGTCGTGCATGCCACGTAAGGATTGAATTTTCATAGGAAGCCTCTTTTTCAACCTTTTGCGATAATCTGCTCAGCTTCAACTGCAAGCTGAGCTTGCTTAGTTGCAGCCTTCGCTCTAATTTCAGCTTCCAACTGGTCGACCAACCGTTCCTGACTTATCTTATGATCAGGAACACCATCAAGGTAAACCAGATTAGCGGGCGTACCCCCAGTTAGACCAAAATCAGAGGTTTTCGCTTCTCCCGGTCCGTTGACGATACATCCAATAATCGATACATCCATTGGAACAGTAATATCTTCTAAACGAGCCTCAAGTTCATTAACAGTTGATATCACGTCAAAATTTTGCCGTGAGCAACTGGGACAGGCAATAAAATTAATTCCCTTAGTCCTCAACCTCAAGCTCCGCAGCATCGACCATGCTACTCTCGCTTCTTCTGCTGGATCTGCCGCAAGAGAGATTCTCACTGTATCGCCAATACCTTCCAGCAATAAAGCTCCTAGCCCTATTGCAGATTTTACGGTGCCCGAACGTAAGCCACCTGCCTCAGTAATGCCTAGATGCAATGGTTGCTCAATGCGCTTGGCTAAATCACGATAGGCCGCCTGGGCCATAAATATTTCTGAAGCTTTGACGCTCACTTTAAAATTCTGGAAGTCATATTTATCTAAGCGTTCGACATTGCGCATAGCAGATTCAACCATGGCTTCAGCTGTTGGTTCACTGTATTTGCGCAATAAATCTTTACCTAATGATCCAGCGTTGACGCCAATGCGGATAGGAATGTTAAGGTCTTTGGCTTTGGTGATAACTTCTCTTAACCGGTCTTCGCGACTAATATTACCTGGATTAATGCGCAGGCAATCTACCCCTAAGTCAGCGACGCGCAGCGCAATTTTGTGATCGAAATGAATATCTGCGACAAGGGGTAAGGTTACCCTTTTCCTGATTTCTCCAAAGGCCTCTGCCTCAGCTAAGGACGGAACTGAAACTCTAACGATATCAGCTCCAGCTTGTTGAATGCTCTCTATCTGTGCAACCGTAGCCTCTACATCAGAGGTTGGTGTATTAGTCATACTCTGCACAGAGATAGGCGCATCCCCGCCCACTGGTACGTCGCCGACCATTATCTGTCGAGATTTTCGCCGCACAATTGGTGATTCGCTAAAACTCACAACTCTCTCACTTTATGTTTCCAAAAACCCAGGAACCAATAATTACTTCAATAAGCCTTCGTACTTAACAACTTCATCTGAACCAGGGAACAAAATTTTCAATTTTGTTCCATTTTCCAGAACTGCCTGACTATTCCCCATGCGCAACTCAGTTTGTACTAACAACCAGAGACCCTCAGCAGTCTCTCCAGCTAACCCTATGTAATGCAGTACAGATTGTTTGGCTAACTCATCATTTTTTTGATCAAAATAGATCTTGGCAATCTCTAGGTAAGGCAGCGCAAATTGAGCGGCCAGTTGAGTTGCCCTCTCAAATGACTTTAAAGCACCAACAGCATCACCAAGCCTAATTTGTACTAAACCAGTAATATAAAACGCTTGCGGTCGACGCCGATAGTCCAAATCCTCAGAAACAAGGACTATTTGCTCTAAGGCTTCCTCAAAACGTTCCTGATTATATAAAAAGGAAGAAAAATTATATCTTGCAACTGAGTCAGTAGCATCACTAACCAGTGCCTTCCGATAATATTTTTCTGCCAACTCCATCTCTAGTTCGCTCTGATATAAAAGCGCATAACCATTATAGAGCTCTGACAATCGAGCCTTATCAACTGCGTTCTGAAATCTCTCAGCTTTACTTAAGTGTATTCTAGCTAACTCACGGTTCTTAAGCCCAATATATTGCTTCGCTAGATTCACATGCTGTTGGTACGCTGCCTTTGCATCAGGCCCTCCAGCAGAAGATTTTGTCGTTGGTGATGCACATCCCTGCAATAGCAGCCCCAGTGTTAATGCAATTACCAAACGTCCTCTCTTGCCAATAAATTTCATTAGTAATTCCTTTTACCAGACACTTTAACAATAAAACTTTGATTCCTAATGTTTTTAACCAATTTGAAACTTTTACTCCATAATATTCAGTGGTTGAACATCGTTTAATTTCTTTTTATAACGTTCTTGTCTCTTGGTTCGATCATTAACTTCTCCTGCCAACTGACCACAGGCAGCTGCGATATCATCCCCACGTGTAGTTCTGACCGTTACAGTGTAACCCTCAGCCATTAGAATGTCTCGGAACCTATTAAGCGCAGTATTAGTAACTGTTTTGTACCCGGACCCAGCGAAAGGATTAAATGGAATCAAGTTAATTTTACAGGGTAAATCTTTTAGCAGGACTGCTAACTCGCGAGCGTGAATCGATCTGTCGTTAACTTGATCCATTAAGGTATATTCTACGGTGACTTTTCGGCGGTTATCTGGCATTTTTTCAATATAGTTTTTTGCACTTTGAATAAATGTAGCCAACGGATATTTGCGGTTTATCGGCACCAACTCATTGCGTAATTCATCATTGGGTGCATGTAAAGAAATCGCTAGAGAAACATCGCTCACATCCCCTAGCTTATCGAGCTCTGGGATTACACCAGAAGTGCTTAAAGTAACTCGCCGTTTGGACAGGCCATAAGCATTGTCTTCCAGCATGATGCTCATGGCATCAACCACATTGTCAAAATTCATCAAAGGCTCACCCATCCCCATCATCACAACATTGGAGACACGACGTTTTGCCTTAGGGCTGAATTGATCAAAGGAGTCAGCGGCTATCCACAACTGCCCAATGATTTCTGCAGAGGTGAGATCGCGATTAAATCCCTGCTTACCTGTGGCACAAAAACTACAATCAAGAGCGCAACCTATCTGAGAGGACACACATAGAGTACCCCTCTCTCTCTCAGGAATGTATACCATTTCAATACAGCTACCACCGTCAACTCGGATTAGCCATTTGCATGTACCGTCAACAGACTCCTGACAGCTAACCACCTCAGGGAGCTTAACCTCGGCGATCTCGTCAAGTTTATTACGCAGGTCTTTTGAGAGGTTGGTCATCTTTTGGAAATCACACTCGCCCTCTTGGTGAATCCATTTGATAATTTGTGTTGCTCGAAACTTTTTCTCTCCAATTTCCTCGAAAAACTCAGAAAGTCGAGATGCAGAAAGCCCCAAAAGATTGATTTTCTCCTTCTGGGGCTGATCGTCAAGCATTGTATCTGCTAGTTCTTGGGACATAGACGTCCTATTATTTTAGTCTCTAACGGGAGCAAATTTCTTCGTCGTTAAAAAAGTAAGCAATCTCTCGAGATGCTGATGCTGCAGAATCAGAACCATGAACTGCATTAGCATCAATTGATTGAGCAAAATCTGCTCTGATTGTACCAGCAGCAGCTTCTTGTGGATTAGTTGCGCCCATGAGGTCTCGATTTGCCATAATTGCATTGTCACCCTCTAACACCTGAACTGAAACAGGCCCTGAGGTCATAAAATCAACTAAATCACCGAAAAAGCCTCTCTCACTATGCTCCGCATAAAAGCCCTCGGCTTGTTCACGGCTCAAGTGCATCATTTTGCACGCAACGATAGTTAAACCAGCTGATTCAAAACGGCTCAATATTTGGCCAACAACATTTTTTGCTACTGCATCAGGCTTGATGATAGATAGTGTACGTTCAGACGCCATGAAAATTCTCCAAGTGAATAATGTTTTAGTCGTGGGATTAAAAGTGCGCGAATTCTACCTATCTATGGACGCTGTCACAACTGATTTATCTGGCATGAGTGCGTCCTTTGTAGTCGAATATCGCGGGATGGCCTAACCACGATTCATATGTCCAAAATATAGATGAAGTCTGGGGAAATAAAAACTAGTCTAGCTCTTCAATCCAAGTCATTTGAATCGCTTCTAGAATTTTCTCACCACAGCGCTCAGGATCATCTGAAAAGTCTTCTAGTGCCATCACCCAATCTCGTAAATCCACAAAGTTAACATACTGAGGATCAACATCGGGATGACTCTCTAAAAGCTCTATAGCGATATCGTAAACGTCGGTCCATTTAAGCATTATTTTTACCTCATTTTCTGTACTGTTAAGCACGTCTCTATTTTAAGGTTAGGGATTAAATCGATCGATGAAATCGCTAAAGGCACGAATAAAGTATGGCCTGGGTGTTTCCATGAATGCAGCATGGTCACCCCCTGAAACGACTACCCAACTCTTATCTGGGGTCTTCAGACGCGCAAATAATTTCGCCTGAAGTTCTGTAGGTGCTATGGGATCAAATTCACCCTGCATCAGCAAAACGGGGACGTCGATACGACTGGGATCGATAGTCAAAAATTCATATTCATTACGCCAGTCAACTCTCACAGGGTCTGCAGCTAAGGCGGCCTTAACATAACCATCAATAGCTCTCTGACTGATACTCCCGGGGACGATGAAGTCACTTGCAGCTGCTTCTGCAGTATTAATACGCCGCTCGAGCACTTTACCATCGGTATCTTTTGGAATGTCTGAATCTAAATCAAGCCAAAAGCCAAATAAAGTTAAACTTGCAATATTGCTGTGATCTGTTTGGCTAGCCAGCAAGGATATAACGGACCCATAGGACCAACCAAAGACATGAATGGGTTGCTTGTTATGACGCTCTGATATCCAAGCTAGCACGGCAATCACATCATTGGCAGCCTTGGTAGGTGACAGCCACTGGCTCGAATCTCTTGGTGTCTCACCATAACCGCGCAGATCCACTGCATATGAGCCATAGCCCTCTTCAAGCATGCCATCCATCAATGACAGGTCTTCCCCCTCGACCTGTAAATCAAAATCGGGTAACCCACTCCAGGTTCTTCCATGAACAAAAAGAATAATTCCTTCTGCATCTTGATAGGGTTTTTCCCACAGGGCTATTGGATGGCCATCGGACACGACAGTGTGTCTAATCGGACTTGTTTTAACTGAAATCGTCTGCTTATCTGAATAGGTATTAACAGGGTCTATAGAAATTACACAGGATGCACAGAATGCACATAATAAGCACAACAATGGCTTCTGATAAAACGAGGATCTAAGAAGTTTTAACTGTCCCATTACTGCCTCTAGCTAGTTAGTGCCTTTCTGAAACCATGTTGATGGTATACATAGGAATTTCAACTACCAAGTCTTCATTTTCAACTAACACTTGGCAACTCAAACGGGAGTCAGGATCAACACCCCATGCCTTATCTAGATAATCCTCCTCCAGGTCATCAGCCTCGGGTAGTGACTCAAATCCTTCACGAACATAGATATGACATGTAGTGCATGCGCAGGACATTTCGCAAGCATGCTCGATGTCCAGTCCATTCCTCAACGCTGCTTCACAAACAGACTCTCCCTTGTCAGCTTCAATCACTGCACCTTCGGGACAAATCTCTTTATGAGGTAAAAAAACTATTCGAGCCATTATTGTCTAATTCCTATAAAAGTTCTCACTACGCTAACTTCTTTCTATGTCGTCAAGACTCTGCCCTGCCAGTGCATTCTTAATCGACGCATCCATTCGCCTCGCCGCAAAGCTTTCACTTAATTTACCCAAGGCCTCAATTTGGCGGGCTAAAACTCGGTGCTCTAATGTATCAATACGCAGTTGCTGTAATTCTTCAATTCCAATTTTCAAGCACTGGATCTCTTCATCACTCAGAAGCGCCTCAGCATCTTTGTTTATGGCGGCTTCTAAATCTTCAATCATTCTGTCTGCTTCTACCTGCTGCTCGCGCAGAGCTCTAGCTTGCATATCTTCCCGAGCATAACTGAATGAATCTTGAAGCATCTGCGTTATTTCATCTTCAGCTAAGCCATAGGACGGCTTAACTTCGATTCTTGACTCTACATTACTGGTTAACTCGCGTGCGGTGACATTTAATAACCCATCAGCGTCAACCTGATAAGTTACTCTAATCTTAGCGGCTCCGGCAACCATAGGGGGAATACCACGCAATTCAAATCTAGCCAGTGAGCGACAGTCATCAACCAGCTCTCGCTCACCCTGCAAAACATGTATAGCCATGGCGGTCTGACCGTCTATGTAAGTTGTAAATTCTTGGGCCTTAGCCACAGGAATCGTAGTGTTGCGATGAATAATCTTCTCAATTAAACCACCCATTGTCTCTATACCTAGAGACAACGGTATAACGTCTAATAACAACATTTCATCACCAGACTTATTGCCAACTAAAACATCCGCTTGAACCGCTGCCCCCATGGCCACAACACAATCAGGGTCGAGGCTACACATAGGCTCAACTTCAAAATAATTAGCTACTTGCTTTCTCACTAATGGCGTTCTGGTGGACCCACCCACCAAGACAACATTATCAATTTCGCCCACATTTACACCTGCATCACGCAGTGCTCGACGACAAGCCCGTACAGTTTTAGCAACTAAATCTTCAATTAGCGTATCCATTATTTCTCGAGATAGAGCACCTTTCCAGTCCAACACCTCGAGTTGCACCTCATCTGACTCAGTCAACTCCTCTTTTGCTGCCTTGGCTGTCTCTAAGAGGATCCTCTGCTCCATCGGATTAAGGGAATCACCCATGCCAATTTCAGCGCACAGCCACTGGGCAATAGCATAATCAAAATCATCTCCACCTAAGGCCGAGTCACCACCAGTCGCGAGAACCTCAAAGACACCTCGAGAGAGCCGCAAAACGCTGATATCAAAAGTGCCGCCACCTAAATCATAGATTGCGATTACACCCTCTTTCGCTTCATCCAAACCATAGGCTATTGCTGCAGCTGTCGGCTCGCTGAGCAGTCGCAATACCTTAATACCTGCTAGGGTTGCCGCATCTTTTGTGGCCTGCCTTTGGGCTTCATCAAAGTAGGCAGGAACAGTGATGACAGCGCCATCTAACATGGCGTCCAAGGACGCCTCAGCGCGAGTGACCAGGTTTCGTAGGATTTCTGCTGAGACCTGTATTGGGCTAACCAAACCGCTCGCAGTCTTGATCTTTGGCATTCCCGCCTCTTCCCCCTGAAATTCGTAGGGAAGCTGATCTCCAAGCTTCATAACGTCACTAACACCTCGGCCCAATAATCGTTTAGCCGAAGATATAGTGTTAAGTGGATCGCTAATATTGAACTCAGCTGCCTCATAACCCACCGCACTGGCACCCTCATCTGTATAGTGCACAATCGATGGCATTAAATGATGGCCTTCTTGATCAGCTAAGGTCTCTGGCATACCACTGCGCACTAAGGCCACTAAGGAGTTTGTTGTACCTAAATCAATTCCCACGGCATGTTTACGCTGATGGGGCTGAGGTGATTGACCTGGCTCTGAAATTTGCAATAGGACCATTAGCTATGAGCCCTCTAAATCAGCTTCTAGCTGTTCTATTTCATTAAGTAACTTGGAAAAAAATTGCATTTTGGCTACCGCAGTAAGAGCACTATCAAATATTTTCGCTGACAGACCCTCAAAAAACTCACTCTGTAGGTTTTGATAAATTGCTTCAACATGTGTTCTAAGCTTCTCCAGTTCTGCCCAGGGATCAGTCTTGCCTACCACTCCAGCTAGGGTCTCTCGAAGCTCAATCTGCTGCATTAAAAATTGGCTATCAGTTGTTATATGAGTATCTTTATCAATATCAATGTCATTTAACTCAAGTAAATATTGAGCACGTTTTAGCGGCGTCTTTAGTGTTTCAAAGGCTTGATTGATTAAGGATGCTGTTTGCACTGCGAGGCGCTTTTCAACATCGGATTTAGTAGCGTACCGATCGGGATGAAATTCCTGTTGGAGAGCTCGATAACGAACATCTAAATCCGCAAGATCGACGTGCCATCCGGACGGAATAGAGAAGATTTCAAAGAAATTGCTAGAAAAGTTCAATGGGCCATCACTCTGAGTTTTTGCATTGAAAGGTCTTAGGACTAGACGTGAAAACTTTCCCCACAACCACATTCGTCCTTCACATTGGGGTTTCTAAACTCAAATCCTTCATTTAATCCCTCTTTGACATAGTCCAACTCAGTGCCATCGAGATACAACAAGCTTTTGGGATCAATTACTAACTTAACTTCGTCAAATTCGAAGACTTCATCACCTGCTAAAGCATCATCAACAAACTCTAGGACATAGGACAATCCAGAACATCCAGTAGTACGAACACCCAATCGCACTCCAACGCCTTTAGCCCGGTGCTCTAAATGCTTGCGAACATGCTGCTGAGCAGCTGATGTCATGGTTATTGCCATCGAAAGATTAACTCCCCTGCTTTTCTCTTACGTTCTGTACCGCTGTTTTAATAGCGTCCTCAGCGAGCACTGAGCAATGAATTTTTACTGGAGGAAGAGCTAGTTCTTCAGCTATTTCAGTATTTTTGATTTGTTCAGCCGCATCCAGATGCTTCCCTTTAACCCACTCTGTTAACAGAGAACTAGATGCGATTGCCGATCCACAGCCATATGTCTTAAATTTGGCATCTTCAATAATGCCTTCATCATTGACCTGAATTTGTAATCTCATTACATCACCACATGCAGGTGCTCCGACCATGCCAGTGCCGACATTTTTTGAGCTTTCATCAAGCTGTCCAACATTTCGAGGGTTTTCGTAATGATCTATAACTTTTTCGCTGTAAGCCACAGTAATGACTCCTATTATCTACATTAAAACTTAAACTCAAATAATTTGAGTGTTTAGTGTGCTGACCATTGTACCGTATTTAAATCGATACCGGCTTTAAACATATCCCACAACGGTGAGAGCAAACGTAATTTTTCTACCGCAATTCTAACCTGAGCAATTGCTGCATCGATATCCGCTTCGGTGGTGTATCGACCGATACTGAAACGGATCGAACTATGGGCCATTTCGTCATTAAGACCAAGAGCCCTAAGAACATAGGATGGTTCAAGACTCGCCGATGTGCAGGCAGATCCCGAGGAGACCGCAAGATCTCGCAATGCCATCATCAACGATTCACCTTCAACAAATGCGAAACTAATATTGACGATACCAGGAATATGCTGATTCTCAGAACCATTTAGATGCACCTCTTCCATATCTGTGACGCCTTCCCATAATCGTGTTCGTAGAGCTTCAATTCGTGCCTTCTCCGCTTCTAACGTCTCAAAACCAATCTTAAATGCTTGACCCATACCAACAATCTGATGAGTAGGAAGAGTACCTGAGCGCATACCTCGCTCATGTCCACCGCCATGCATCTGAGCTTCGATTCTTACCCGTGGCTTGCGCCTTACATACAAGGCACCTATGCCTTTCGGGCCATAGATTTTGTGGGCAGAAAAAGACATCATATCAACGAACATTTCTTCAACATCAATAGCCGTCTTACCTGCACTTTGTGCAGCATCCACGTGAAACATTATTTTGCGCTCACGACATAGCTTGCCAATTGCGCCGATGTCGTTCAGCGTTCCCAGCTCGTTGTTAACATGCATGATAGAGACAATAGTCGTGTCATCACGCATTGCCTCAGACACCATCTCAGGTTGAATTAGACCACTGCTGTCAGGGTCCAGGTAGGTCACTTCATATCCTTCCCTCTCCAGCTGACGACAAGTATCCAAAACAGCTTTATGCTCAATACGTGAGGTAATGATGTGCTTTCCTTTACGCTGGTTAAAATGCGCACAACCTTTGATCGCCAAATTGTTAGCCTCAGTAGCTCCAGATGTCCAAACAATTTCGCGGGGATCTGCACCTATTAGATTAGCAACGTCTTGCCGAGCATCTTCTACCGCTGCCTCTGCTTGCCAGCCAAACATATGTGACCGAGACGCTGGATTACCAAAGTGTCCTGCAGGGGTCATAAACTCCATCATTTTTTCCGCAACTACAGGGTCTACCGGCGTTGTTGAGGCATAATCTAGGTAAATCGGAAGATTCATTTACTACTCCAAAATTAACAGGCGTCTGCCCGCACGTTTTCATCCAACGTCAAGAGCTGAGCTACTTGCCGTTGCGCTATATTCTGAACATTACGCTTGGACATTAAGTCGGCCAGCGAAATACTACTCAAAAATCCATGGATTTGGTGACTTAGGTCATCCCAGAGATGATGAGTCAAACAGATACTGCCTCTCTGGCAGTTGCCTTTGCCCTGACAGTTAGTCGTATCAACTGACTCGTTCACCGCATCGATTATCTCTGCCACATATATCTGAGCTCTGGAGTCGACTAACTTATAGCCGCCCCCGGGACCTCTGACACTTGCCACCAATCCAGCTTGACGCAAGCGCGAAAAAAGCTGTTCCAAATAAGAGAGAGAAATCGATTGCCGATCTGAAATCTCTGCCAAAGAGACTGGCTTTTCTTGCGCGTGCAGGGCCACATCAAGCATGGCTGTCACTGCATATCGACCTTTAGTTGTTAGTCTCATTGGAATCCGCCCTACAGATTTTCAATTCACTCTTTAATTTAGGTCGGGATTATCTAATACTTGACTATTTTAGTCAACTAATATCAGAATGATAAATCGGCTACTTAGCCCTTGTACGGCGGGTCGCAGACAACAGACCACGCAACATAGAAACTTCCATTTTATCCATTCTGGTGCGATTAAAAAGTCGGCGCATGCGGGTAATTAGTTGCTTGGGATTGCTAGGGTCATAGAAGTTTAATTCTTCCATTGTTTCAGCGAGATGCTCATGAAAAGACTCCAACTCGTCAGCAGTAGCTAATGGTTGATCCCAATCATCCATAGCTGGCAATACACCTTCAGCATCACTTAGACTCGCCATCCTAATTTCGTAGGCCAGAACCTGCACCGCGGTTGCTAGATTCAACGAGCTATACTCTGGATTTGATGGAATATGAACATGATAGTGACATTTCTGTAACTCACTATTGGTGAGACCGCGGTCTTCACGCCCAAACAACAATCCAATATCATGATGCTCAGATTCCTGCCAAATTTTCATACCGCATTCTCTTGGATTGATTAATGGCCAAGGAATCCGCCTCTCTCTAGCACTAGTACCAACAACTAACCCGCAGCCCTTAATAGCCTCATCCACAGATTCAACTATCCTTGCATTAGCCAGTACATCTCGTGCGCCAGCAGCTCGCCATACTGCTCGTGGCGCTGGATATTCTTTCGGTTGGACCAAATAGAGCTCAGTTAATCCCATATTTTTCATGGCTCTTGCAGCACCCCCAATGTTGCCTGGGTGGGAGGTATTAACCAAAATCATTCGAATTTTTGCTTGTCGCTCAACAGTTGACACAAACTACCTCACTATGGGGTTATTAACCATCATTTTTCATTAGATGAAAAATAGGTCGGCGAGTGTATCAGAATCCAGGTTCTCTGGTACAATGCGCGCCGTTGAAACTTCACTTGGAATACTCTTTATGCAACCGATGGTCAATATCGCTTTACGCGCTGCTCGTCAGGCAGGAGAAATGATTGTTAAAGCGGCTGACAATTTAGAGCTGGTCAAAGTAGATGAGAAAGGTCGTCATGACTTTGTCACTGAGGTTGATCGACGCTCTGAAGAAATGATTATCGAGCAAATTAAAAAAGCGTATCCAGAGCATTCTTTTTTGGGCGAAGAAGGCGGCTCGAGTGGCAACAGCGCTAGCGATGTTCAATGGATAATTGATCCCTTAGATGGCACCACTAACTTTGTTCGCGGTATTCCTCATGTAGCAGTCTCTATTGCTTGTCGAGTTAAAGGCCGCCTCGAACATGCTGTGATTGTCGAGCCCTTCAAGCGCGAAGAGTTCACTGCAAGCCGAGGAGATGGCGCTAGACTCAATGGCCGGCGCATTAGAGTATCAGGTCGATTAGAAGAAGCTGGCGCGCTCTACGCAACAGGAATACCCTTTAGTGATCCCTCATTTGCTGAAATGCATCACTATTTAGCCTGCATGCATGAATTTGCAGATAACTCTTCGGGAGTAAGACGATTGGGTGTTGCATCTCTGGACTTAGCTTATGTCGCTGCAGGCAGAATGGATGTATTTTGGGAGATGTACCTTAAGCCTTGGGATATAGCCGCAGGCGTCTTAATTGTGCGCGAAGCCGGAGGCATGGTGAGCGACTTCCAAGGCGGCGAATCCTTCATGGACAGTGGCCATATTATTGCAACTACGCCGAAATTATTTAAACCGACTTTGAAAGTGATTGCAAAGCACCTTAGTCATATCAAGTAATGTATGATTTAGGTTAACGGAAAATTTACAACATCACCATAGCGCGAGTCAAAAACCAATATGCGCTGCAACTACCAATTAAATAAACACCGAATTGGGTAATCATCTGTCGGTTACTATCCACTGAAGAGATAAACTTTGTAGATATATAGGCTAGAGCGACAACAGCGCAAATAAATAGTAACTGGCCAACTTCCACACCAATATTAAAAAACAACAACGCATGAAGCTTCATTGACTGCGGTAATCCGAGGTCTTGAAGCACGACGGCAAATCCAAAACCATGTAACAACCCAAACACCGATGATACGGCCACAGGATAACGCCACGTGAAACTAGTATGCCCATTGGGTCGCCTGTGCTTAACAATTTCCACGGCAAGTAACAAAATGCTCAACGCAATGAGCATTTCAACCAATTCCGTGCGAATTTGAACAATATTCAGTGTTGCCAAGCTGAGAGTGACAGAGTGAGCCAGAGTGAACCCTGTCACAGTAAATACCAATCTTTTGAATCCACCAGCAATAATGATTAAGCATAGAACAAACAGTAGATGATCAAAGCCAATCAAAATATGCTCAACACCTGCAACAAGGTACTGCTTCGACACTTCAACAGGGCTGCTGGCAGCACCTAATGTAACTTTAGTGATTTCCGGCCCTGAAAACACTTGCTGCGGTTCATTGTTTAAACTTTTATAAACTATAAGGGAAGTAAGAGCTGGATTCCCAACAGGATATACCAACTTCAAATCAAAGGTTAAGTCTGACTGTCCACACCGATAGCTCATTCGACCAAGCAGACCCAGCGCTGAATTATCACTCTGAGGCTGGCATTCTGGATGGTCCATAACTATTCGCGGTTCTTGTCCTGCCGCCATTACCGGTGGGATTTTCCACTTTACCAAGTAGTCGGTTGTCGAAGTCTGGTTGATCTCAACATAGACCGGTCGGGCCTCGTCAGCATTTAACTCTGCAGACGTTACAATGAGCGATAGCAGAATAAATAATCCTAATCTCATTCTGGATTATCCGGATCTATAACCTGATACTTAGCCATCAATTTGCTAATAGCCATCCGCTTTAGCTCATGTTGTTGCTGACGTTGAGCATCAGCTAAAACCACACCACCTATATCAGTTAGCGGGGGAATATAGGCCTCAACCTTTCTTGTAAGCAATACCAAATGCCATCCATAATTTGATTCTATTGGCCCTTGCCAATTTCCCTGCAGAGATGGTTCTAAGTCAAATAATTGTTGGTTAAAATCGGGGCCAAAATGGCTAGCAATTTCTTGAGTATCACGTTTGACATAATTGCGATTGTATAAAAATCGCTCACCATAAAGTCCGGCTTTATCAAAAGGGATCGAATCTTGGTTCAAACTCTTCAACAATGTATCCGCTGCGATTTTGCTCTCCTCGGACCCGCGATTTTCTTTACTGATAAAAACGTGAGTGAAGGTAGCCGTTGCTGATTTCTTGTACTCACCTTTATGCTCAGCGTAGAAACGTTTTAAATCCTCTTCATTCAGCGGAGCTACTTCGTCATAAAAACCCTGAGCAAGGTAGTCCATTTTCTGCATGAGACGTCGCCGAATGATTGAATCGTTGCGATCTAAATCTAACGCAAGTGCCTCTCTGTAAAGGACCTCGCCACGAACATAATCATCAATTAGTCGTTGACGATCATCTCCACTCAGAGCAGTAAGAGCTGCTAAAGCTTGATCTGGCTTAAATTTTTTTGCCTGCTGCTGCATGAACTGAGCCAGCACTTGATCATCAACAACAATCTGATATTCACCACTATAGTTGCTGGAATTAACCAACCGTTCCCCTACGATTAATAACAATCCAATAACAATAAATTGGAATAAAGGCTCTTTTGCGGCGGTTCTCAAAGATAAATTCATAAACATCAATGCCAACTAAGCTATTTAAGTTTTTTGATAGTCAAGGTGTATACCAGATTGGTGAGCTGTATGCTCTCTCTTGGATAGTTTTGGGCCCATTATCTAGATCCATGGCCTGCAGAGCAATGGAGTCATACAGAGAGTGTCTTGCGGTGGGTATTTGCAAAACACGGGTGTAGTAAAATGCTCGCTGATCAGGACTAAAATCTGGATCCTCCCAAAGCACCGATAATTCATTGGTACCAATGGTGTTGGTATGGCGCCCAGTATTTAAATCTACCGTATTCCCAACATCCGGTAATCTCCCATCGTTATCAAGAGCCCGACCATCGGACCATACAACGTTGTAAACCTTCTCTTGCTGTTTACCCGCTTGGTCGAGCCAACCCTTCACAATCTGAACTCGATCCAAATTTGCCCCAACGGGATCTTTCACTGCTCGAAGTAAAAATTGCGGTGCGCGCGCGCTTTCATTGCGCAATAAGTCGCCACCCATAGGCACACCATGAGCATAGCCAACCTCAGCAATATTGTTACTATTTTCTGCATTTTTTGGAAATGCCCAACTAGCAAACATTTGTAGTCTTAATCTTGGACCGGTCGTAGCGTAGACTTCCTTGCGTTTAAATGCTTCGTAGATCCCTTCTCGTGTATTTTCTTCAGCCCAAACTGCCGCTAGACCTGCAGCGGACATAGACCATCCGCTGTTGTCAGTAACACCTATAATTGACTGATCCTTCGTCTCAGGCGTGGAGTCATTGGGGTATTTTCCCCAAAAATTTCTCTCTTCTGCCGAAGATAATCCAGTATGAGAATCAGTTGATCCAATCATGCCGAACTTATATGGGTTTACACCCACCTTTTCAGCAATAGACAGCCCTGACGTTAGAGCAGAGCGCACGTAGTCACCTGGTTCTGGCTGATACTCTGTGCCGTATGCCTGTAAATAGTATTGATAGGTTTCAAAGTCAGCAAATTCATCATCGGGACTACTTGGCAAAGACTCGCTATCACCTTTCACCTGAGTGACTTCTACTACTGGCTCAAAGGCCATTCGTGTAGTTGCATACTCCGCGGTAATAGCACTCCCATCTAAAGTTACATCATCGAACATATAACCTTTGGATAAATTAGAGTTATGAGGTATCGACAGAAAACGAGTACCCGTTCGCTCACCAGTTTCTTTTAGCCAACGCCAAAGATCTTGTGGGTACTGGCTTTCATCTGAGCCAAAAGGTAAAAATTGAGAGGCTTTGTCGGCACCATCAGGAGTAAATACAACTCGATGTAAATTAGCGCCCGTCGGCGTTGATGTCCACTCCCAGCCTATTAGACTGGTAAAAGTTCCTGGACGATTATGACGCTCAGCCGCACCTACAATATCTGACCAAACATGCCCTCGAATGGCTGTGGTATCGCCAAAGCCAACATCTGCTACAGCACCATTCTCATCAGCTACTGGATCATGTCCGGCACCAATTGAGGGCTTCGGCAATGCGTATGTGAAAATCATTTCAGCACGGCCACTATCAATCAAATAGTCAGCGATTTCCAGCGTAACCCAACGTTTGAAGTTTCCCCAAAGACCCAAATCTGACAACAAACTGCGATCGGAGTGCAATTCAGTTAGAACACCAAGAGTCTCCGCATGATCCGATACCACCAAAAAGTCTAAGGGCGTATCGATCTGCACTCTAACTCGATTGGTAGGGTGTATGACAGGAAGACCCCTAGCCCAACGATAAGCATCATCGGGAAAAGCAGAATCATTGTCATTGAGAAATGCATCAAAAGAATAAGCCGAGTGCAGATGAGTATCGCCAAAAAGTACCTGGGTTTCATTGGAAGCGGTGGCTGGCAGAGCGCAAAACAATAACGCACTGACAATTAAATAATGAGATTTATGCAAAATATACTCCAAAAATAGTGCTACGAAATAAAACTATTGGGGTTGATACCAGATAGGCGACGAGTACGCCCGCTCCTGAATAGTTTTTGCTCCTCTAGGAGGCGCTTCCAACTCCAGCGCCAAACTGTCGAGCAACCCATTTCTTGGTGTTGGAATTTGCAACACCCGAACATAATAAAAAGCAGGTTGCTGGGGACTAAAATCTGGATCAGCCCATCGAAGAGAGAATTCAGATTGCCCAATCAAATTATCATAACGACCTGAGCTCATATCTACTGTATTACCTACAGAGGGCAAATTGCCGCTGGCATCTAATTGTCGTTCGCCAGACCAAGCCACGTTGTACACCTTCTCCTGCTGCTGACCGGCAGCATCAATCCATCCTTTCACTACCTGTAATCGATCTAAATTGGCCCCTATGGGATCCTTTACTGCACGCAGTAAAAACACCGGAGCTTTACCAGCATTATCCCTTCCAGTTAAATCACCACCCATTGGCACGCCGTACTGGCTGCCAATCAGAGCGAAACTCTCACTACTCTCCGCCCCTTCAGGGAAATCCCATCCCGCAAACATTTGAACTCGCAGACGAGGACCTGAGGTGGCATAAACTTCCTTACGTTTAAATGCCGCATAAATCGCTTCGCGTGTGTTTTCTTCAGCCCAGACAGCGGCAATCCCTGATGCTGACATATTCCACCCATTACTCCTTATTTTTGCGCCTAGACGCTCTTTGGTCTCGGGTGTCGAATCAGATGCCATTTTGCCCCAAAAGTTGTCCTCTTCTGAAGTTGATAGACCTGTATGGGCATCGGTTGATCCGATCAATCCAAATTTATAAGGATTCACGCCAACTTGCTGCCCGATAGACAGGCCTTTTTTAAGTGCGGGCCTAATATAATCTGCCGCAGAAGCTTGATAATCATTTTTTTGCCCTACTTGAATGTAGTAATCATAATTTTCAAAATCGGCAAATTCATCTTGAGGAGAAAAATCACTTCGCGTTTCACTATCTCCCTTGATTTGAGTTACCTCAACAACAGGCTCCCACTGCATTCTCCGGCGAGCATACTCAGCTGTAATGGGCTCTCCACGCAAGGTTACATCATCGAACATATAACCCTTGGAAATATTAGAATTATGGGGAATAGCCAAAAACCTAGCTCCAGTTTGTTGCTGAGTTTCATCTAACCACTGCCATAGATCCTCTGGATACTGACTTTGATCTGAACCATAGGGAAGAAACTGTTTTCCTTTTTCGGCTCCATCGGGACTTATCACTATTCTGTGGAGATTGGCACCCATAGGGATAGAACTCCACTCCCACCCTAGCAGGCTCGTAAAAGTTCCGGGGTCATTATGCCGCTCTGCGGTATCAACAATATCATGCCACGCTAAAGTAGATGTTTTGGATGTATCACCAAATATCGCTAAATCAGATATATTATTACCAGGATGTTTGACTGGATCACCATGACCTTCAATAGTCGGATTTTGAGGAAGGAATTGACTGAAAAACTCCAACCCTGTGTTCGAATCAATTGCTCTATTCATCAACCAAAATGAATACCAGCGTTTAATATTACCCATCCAACCAATGTCTTCCTTGATAAAAGTTCCTTCATGAACGGCACGCATAACTCCAAGCATTTCAGCATGATCTGACACCACCAGAAAATCCAACGGCGTATCAATCTGGACTCTGGCTCTATTATAAGGATGTATGACTGGCTGGCCTTTCGCCCAGCGATAGGCTGTATCAGGGTCTGCGCTATGGTTATTATTTAAAAACGCATCAAAAGAGTAAGAGCTGTGTAAATGCGTATCACCAAAATAAACATTCTTAACTGGCTCAGCAGTTACCATACAATTTACAAAGACTAAAGCTGCCATCACAATGTGCTTCATTACTGCCACCCCGTGTACCTTTATTTTTTATTTATTATTTAGTCCCCACCAATTCAGCCAAAATCAGCGGCGCTTATACAACTCGAATTCTTTTATCCCAACCCTTTCAGCAGCAGAGAATCGATGTCACGGATTTTATGGCATAAAGCGTGCCAAATCAATGCTTACTGGTATTTACTGCACTCAACTACAAGCTGGGGTACAGTGCTTGCAAAAAGTATAAGTCATCTGGATATTCATGCAAAAATTTTCTAAATTGACCGGAATCTCTGTAGTCGTTGCCAATATGGTAGGCACTGGTGTGTTCACTAGCCTGGGCTTTCAACTACTTGGCATTCAGTCATACTTTGTTTTAATGATGCTTTGGTTTGTGGGTGGCTTAACCGCGCTTTGCGGCGCTTTATCCTATGCCGAATTAGGTGCCAATTTGCCACGATCTGGCGGTGAGTATAACTTCCTCGGACGACTCTACCATCCCTGCGCTGGATTCATTTCCGGATGGGTATCGGCAACCGTGGGCTTTGCTGCTCCCGTCGCTCTTGCTGCTATGACCTTTGGCGCATACTTATCAGCGGTATTTCCTGAAATACCTAGAACCTTTTCCGCAGTGTCGCTAGTGGTGGCACTTACAATGATCCATTGCTTTTCTCGTAGAGCGAGCAGCAATGTGCAGTTAATCTTTACCGCACTGAAAATACTCTTAATTCTTTTGTTTTGTGTTGTTATTTTTATCTGGGGGAAAGCTCCCCAATCAATTAGCTTGATGCCTAATTTAGGCGATGAGAAGTTACTTTTTAGTGGCGCATTTGCTGTATCGCTCATCTACGTTAACTATGCCTATACCGGTTGGAACGCTGTGACCTACGTTATCAGCGAATTGGATAGCCCACAACGAAACTTACCTGTCGTATTACTGATCGGAACGGTAACAGTAATGTTGATTTATCTACTGTTAAATTTCACGTTTTTAAGCGCCGCACCCATATCAAGCTTGGAGGGTAAACTAGAGATTGGAGTGGTCGTTGCAGATTATGCACTGGGTGACACCGCGGGAAAAACAATGGGTGCTGTCTTGGCGTTGTTGCTTATTTCAACCGTCAGTGCAATGACAATGGCTGGGCCTCGAGTCCTTCAAGTTATTGGTCAAGACTTCCGGATTTTTAGGTGGTTAAGTAAGGTCAATAAGAATGACATACCAACAACGGCAATTATCTTTCAGAGCTCATTAGCCAGTGTTTTTATCGTCAGCGCAACCTTTGAATCAGTGCTGGTGTTTTCCAGTTTTGTCCTAGGGATCAACACACTATTCTCGGTGATCGGAGTATTTATATTACGCTACAAGAAATTGAATATTGAAGGCGCATACCGCACTTTCGCCTATCCTTTAGCCCCAGCAATATATCTAGGAGTCACTGTATGGACGCTCACCTATGTCTTGATATCGAAACCCCAAGAAGGAGGCATGGGCATCTTGATTATTGCCGTTGGGGGGTTAATTTATCTTTTATCTCGAAAAGCAGGTGACGCTGCAATTAAACAGGGCAATCAATGATAGATTTATTTTCACATTAGGAAGCTACCAGTGTGAACGTAAGGTAAAAGTGCATTTCCTATTTACTTCCCACTCAGACAGCTTTAAACAGTAATTCCTTTAATTTCTAAGAAATCATCAAAACCAAACTCACCCCACTCTCGACCATTACCCGATTGCTTATAACCGCCAAAGGGTGCCGTGTAATCTTGGGAAGCGCTATTAATACTCACCATTCCCGCGCGTAACTGTGATGCAACCCGAGCAGCCCTCTCCTCACTTGTGGTGCTGAAATAAGCAGCAAGCCCATAAGGCGTGTCATTAGCGATTTGGATAGCCTGCTCTTCGGTTTCAAAAGGGATCATACTTAGAACAGGACCAAAGATTTCTTCTTGGGCAATCGTCATCTCATTAGTGACATTCGCAAAAACAGTTGGCCTGACAAAATAGCCCGTTTCCAAACCCTTGGGCTTGCCAGGACCGCCGGCAACCAGTGTCGCGCCTTCTTCAATCCCTTTTTCAATCAGACCTTGGACCTTATCAAACTGCACGCGACTTGAAAGTGGCCCCAAGTGCTGCCCCTCTTTAGTCGGTTGATCTACAGCAACATTACCAGCTGCTTCCTTTGCCATAACTACGGCTTTGTCATAAACAGATGAATGCACTAGCATTCGAGACGGTGCATTACAGGACTGACCAGTATTACCCATCATATGATTGACACCCGCTGTCACTGCAGTCTCTAGATCGGCATCTTCAAAGATAATATTGGGTGACTTACCGCCTAATTCCTGAGTTACACGCTTAACAGTATCAGCCGCGGCCTTGGCAACAAGAATTCCTGCACGTGTCGATCCTGTAAACGAAACCATGTCTACCTCAGAGTGCCCAGCTATGACAGCACCAACATTAGGCCCATCACCATTAACCATGTTGTAAACCCCCGCAGGAAAACCTGCTTGGTGCATCATTTCAGTGAATAAGTACCCCGAAATAGGCGCGATTTCACTGGGCTTAAGCACCATTGTGCAACCTGTCGCAAGTGCTGGCGCGACTTTGCAACTTATCTGATTAATAGGCCAGTTCCAAGGCGTGATAAAACCACAAACACCTATAGCTTCTTTGACGATGCGGGTATTACCCACTTGGCGTTCAAACTCAAATTGTTTTAATGCTTCTATAGCAGAGTTGATATGTCCACGGCCGGTATCTGCCTGGGCAGCAGTAGCGAAAGAGATTGGCGCACCCATCTCTATAGAAATGGCAACTGCCATTTCATCGTAGCGATCAACGTAAATTTGGAGCAGCTTCTCCATCAGTGAAATACGCTCATCAACGGGCATCTGTGAGTAACCTGGAAAAGCGCGCCTGGCGGCTGCTACCGCATGATTTACATCTGCTTCGGCTCCCAGAGAGATGGTGGCTACCAACTCTTCACTCGCCGGATTTTCAACATCAAGATCATTACTTTGGACTGGATCGATCCACTGACCATCAATGTAGAATTTTCGTAAATCTTTCATAATTGCCTCTCATCAAGCGTAGTGTAATTTTAATTTATCCATCTTATGACGAAATTATCCCATCAACTATACCCCTGCAGGGGAATCCACTACAACAGCTTCTCAATAGACGCCAATGTTTGCGGGCCAATCAATCTATGTAGCACTTTTCCTTCACCACTGATAATTAGAGTCTCTGGCAGTATTGATACAGGTTCTAACCCCCAGGTTTCACGAGGATCTTGAATCAAACTTGGAAACTTAATTCCTAACTTAGTTATTTCACTGCGCAGGACATCATCTTGAGATCCATCGAAATTTACCCCAACTACCGTAAGCCTGTCAGCATAGTGGGTAGCCAGCTCATTCAACTCCGGAATTTCTTTACGACAAGGGGCGCACCAAATAGCCCAATAATTGATGATCAGGAGTTTATCATGAGCTTTAACATCTATTGTCCCGCCCTCTAAAAGAGGATATTGAGAATCAGCTAAACCCACCATCGACTCACTATTATCCCCAGAGCACCCCACCAAAAAACACATTACTAAACATACTTTCTTAAACATTCTGACCTCTTGTTACTAAATCCCAACTCAACTCGTTATCGTACAATTGAAGGCACGTAGCATAACTTATTTTTTGCGATTTGGATGAACTAAAAATTGTATCTAAACCAAGGTTATAGGCAACAAAAATTCTGGCGCAATGCTTTCTTTTCGTTTGGTTTAATTGCCCTTACAATGTTCGCATGCACAAGATTAATGAGAACTCCAATATGGCCTTAATTTATCACAACCCACGATGCTCCAAGTCACGACAGACTTTAGAGATATTGCGCGAACACAACGTTGAGACGGACGTTATACTCTATTTAGAAACGCCTATTGACCGAGCAACACTATTGTCATTGCTGAAAATGCTTGGCATCACTCCAAGTCAGTTAATTCGGCGTAATGAGCCTGACTTTAAGCGACTGCATTTGGATAACGACAATACAACCGATGAGGATCTGGTAAACGCCATGATCGAATACCCTAAGCTGATGGAAAGACCCATCGTGGTGCACAATAATAAGGCTGTGATTGGAAGGCCCCCTGTAAATGTCCATAAAATTCTTTGAAGGCAACTATGACAGAAAAACCTTATATCCTTGTTTTGTATTACAGCCGAAATGGCCATGTCAAAATGCTTGCAGAGCAAATAGCCAATGGGGTCGAAGCAGCAGGTCTTGAGGCACGTTTAAGAACTGTTCCAGGCATCTCAACTGTATGCGAAGCTACGGAAGATGAGATTCCAGAAAGTGGTGACATTTATTGCAGTGAAGAGGACCTCTCTAACTGTTCGGGCTTGTTATTGGGCAGTCCAACTCGATTTGGCAACATAGCTGCACCATTAAAATACTTTATTGACGGAACTGCAGGCCTTTGGTTAAGCGGTGCATTAATTGATAAACCAGCAGGTGTCTTTACCTCTTCATCAAGTCTGCACGGAGGTCAAGAATCAACGCTACTTTCAATGATGATACCTCTTTTGCATCAGGGTATGATCCTCGCTGGCATACCCTACTCTGAAGCAGCTCTATCCTCTACCTCGAGAGGGGGAACGCCCTATGGCTCTAGCCATGTTGAAAGTGAAGCCCTAAGTGAAGATGAAATTAAAATCTGTCGGGCGCAAGGGAATCGTCTAGCAATTTTGGCCAGTAGATTACTAGCTAAGAAAACATAACTCGATTTACTCAAAAGATAGGTAGTCTAAATTGACAGTTGAACAAAAAATAGCCAGCGCAAAGTTGGCCACTCGAGCAAGCTTTTTTATTTTATTACTCATACTGACGATAAACCTGTGGGTTAAAGGTGAGCCTATAATAGCCTATCCTTTTACCTTGCTGCCTCTGATTGTCTTTATCCCAGGTATTATTGAAGGTGGAATACGAACCTTGATATGGGTATGCTTTGTAATGCTTCCGTTTTTTGTTGCTGCAATTTGGAAAGTCAGCGGACCGGAGCCTCAAAATTTGGACTTTATAGAGCTAATATTAGTTGTAATATTATTTTCTGCCGCGACGATCAATGCGCGTCTGCGACAAAAAAATAATCTGTAACAATTTCATGTGATCAAAAAGGATTTTTAAATGACGGACAAAAAACCAGGCATTTTTAGACGTATATTTACTTTCATCGGTAAGATTTTGACCGGTGTCAGGTATTTTTTCAGCTTCGTTATTTTGGTTTTCTTCATTTCTATTCTGGCCGGAACCTTTGGTGATGCTGTGCCGCCGGTTCCAGAGAAAGGCGCTCTCTACCTTGCTCCCCAAGGTGTCCTTGTGGACCAGAAAACCTATACCGACCCTTTAAACCAAATTTTTTCTCAAACTGGACAGCAAAATTCCGAGACGCTTGTTAGGGATGTAATTGAAGCAATTGACACCGCCCGTGATGACGTAAGAATTACACACTTATTGCTTGATACAGACTATATGGTAGGTGGTGGCCTAAGCAAATTGGAAGAAATTGGCTTCGCTCTTCAGCGTTTCAAAACCGAAAAACCAATCATTGCGGTAGGAGATTACTATAGCCAGTCTCAGTATTTTCTGGCTGCTCACGCCAATGAAATTATTCTCAACCCCCTTGGTGGAGTCATTATTAACGGTTTTTCTTCCTATCGTAGTTACTTTAAAGAAGCTCTGGATAAACTAGACATCACCGTGAATATTTTTAGGGCCGGCCAGTACAAGAGTGCAGTAGAACCGCTTATGGGAAACAGCATGTCACCCCAAGTACGAGAGGAAACTCGCATTTTATTAGATGACTTGTGGAGCTTTTATAGTTCAGAGATTGAAGATCTACGCTCCCTCGAGACTGGTACTATTAATAATTACACTAATAATCTTCATCTTGCGTTAGCCGAAAACGGTGGAGACACAGCGCTACTAGCAAAAAATGCCGGCTTGATCGATACCATTGCAACACGAACTGAGATCAATGATTACCTTAATGACACTATCCCAGGAGAAACTGACGAATTTGATAGCATTGATATGGTTAGCTATTTAAAAAACATTCGAGTTAGAGCCAATCAAAATCCTGAAAACGAAAATCAGATAGCTGTGGTTGTGGCAAGCGGCTCAATTATGGATGGCGAACAACCAGAGGGCTCCATCGGGGGTGATACCCTAGCAGGGATCTTTTCAAATTTACGTGAAGATGAAAAAGTGAAAGCAATCGTGTTGCGGATAGATAGCGGCGGCGGCAGCGCTTTTGCATCCGAAATTATACGCGATTCCATCAACGTCACTCGCGCGGAGGGAGTTCCAGTCGTGGTTTCCATGGGAAGTGTTGCTGCATCGGGGGGCTATTGGATTGCCGCTGAGACCGATAGAGTATTAGCCATGTCAACTAGCATTACTGGATCAATCGGGGTTTGGGGAGTAATTCCAACTATTGATCGATCCCTGGCGAAACTAGGTGTCTATTCTGACGGTGTTGGTACCAACGATATATCGTCCATGATGCAAATCGATCGTCCCTTGAGTAAACCGGCACAGGCAATTATTCAATCAGGGGTAGATAATATTTATACACGATTTTTGGCCCTAGTTGCATCGGGTCGCGACTCGACTCCAGATAAAATCCATGAAATAGCTCAAGGAAGAGTATGGACGGGAACTCAGGCTATAGATAACGGCTTAATTGATGAAATTGGTGACCTCAAAGATGCTATCGAAGTTGCAGCCATGCTTGCAGAAATCCAAGACTATACCATCGATTATCCGCGTAAAGAAATGACGCCTTTTGAAACCTTGATAACCGAAATAAATAACAATGTAGCTCGCTTTTTAGGTGCAATCGGTATAACCCCTAAACTGGGAAGTCTGATTCCTAAAAGTCTTCATTATTATACTGACAAAATTTTTGGACCTATAAGGATGATGGAAACACTGAACGACCCCAAGGGCGTGTATCTATACTGTGATCAGTGCCCCTCTTAGACTCCCAAGGCCCCAAAGTTCGTATAGGATCATCGACGATATGTCGTTGTTAGCTTTACAGCTATTGATTGTTAAGCTACAACTAGTAAGACTTAGAATTAAGCTAGAATATAATATTATGGCACATAAGAATAAACAGGATGTTTATATAATAGAGAACATGGAATGTTTAAATCCCACCCAGACAATCTAAGCCTAAAAAACCTGACTGCTCGTTATGTTGTTGCTCTTGGATTGTTAGCTGTAACAACTACCGCCTCAATGCTTTACCTTTACAGAGCAATCTCTGAACAACAGTATTATTCAAATGTTATTGTCGAAGCTGGTAAAACACAGGTTTTGTTAAAAGAAATAGAGCTCTATCACCTCCTCCTAATTGGTTCTGAAAGTAATAAGCAACAACAAAACTACCGTAAGAAACTTTTAGACTCTTTAACCGCCTTGACAAGTAATCATCAGTCATCTTTGGATAAGGAACAATCCAAAAATCTTGGGGTACAAATTAAAGTCGATGAAATAGAAATAGATTCCATACGACTTAATCGTCAAATCTCTGACTATATCGACTTGACAAGAACCCTCTCAACGAGCGCAAATGAACAGATAAGTAGACAACCCATTTTAAGCTCAAATTTTCTTAACCTTACTGAAAGCCTCACACAATTAATGAAAAGAATTGTTGGATCGCACGTTGTGCTCTCAAAAAAGGAGTATGAGCGCACAAGACGAATTGAAGTATTCCTTTGGATTTTGAGTCTCATTGCTTTGATACTAATAGGACTGTTTATTTTTAGGCCAATGATGCGCACTATTGTTGATCAATTAGAAAATTTAAAACACCAAAAAAATTCCTTAGGAGAAAACTTAGCCAGACTTTCGAAGACCGAAAAAGAATTAGTCAAAAGCCAAAAAATTGCATCTCTAGGGCGTATGGTGTCTGGATTTTCTCACGAATTGAGCACCCCAGTGGGTATCGCCGTTAGTGCGGTAAGCCAAATGCAAGATGCTGTTAGCCTTGTTACCTATGAATTAGGGTCTGAAAATGCCAATATCGAAGCAATTAAATTTCACGCGACGACCCTTCAGGAAACAGCACTGCTAGCATCCAAAAATTTGTCCAGAGCAGGCCGTTTAATGGAGAGCTTTAAGCAAAGTTCAATCGACCGTCACAGTCAGGGGTCTAGAGATTTTAGCCTTAAAAAAATTACTGAAGATACGATTTATAATTTAAGCCATCAACTGAAAGTAAAGTCGGTTCTTGTAGAAATAGAATGTCCACTTTCTGTGGCCCTAAACGGTAACCCTAGCCTCATAGAACAATTAATTACCAACCTTGTAATTAATAGTCTTGGCCATGGTTACCCGCACTATGGGGGCATTATTCGCATAGAATGGCGATTCCTCGAATCTGAGAGTGCTATTGCACTGCGTTATAGAGATGATGGCGTTGGGATAAGCCCATCTATTTCTGACAAAATATTTGAACCATTTTTTAGGTCTCAAAGGACTGGTGGCTCCGGATTAGGTCTTTATATTTGCCACTCGATTGTGACTGAAGATCTCCAAGGCAAGATAACCTGTAACGCTGATGTAGATCAGGGAGCAGAATTTAACGTTCAGTTCCCACTACAAATTTAATCATAAGGCTGGTTAGATATATTTAAAAGAACTCTAAAGGAATAAAACCTTGCGTCTAGTGCCCCAAAAAAGTATTGAGAAAGACCCTATTGAAGATTCTACCTATTCTCGTTGGAAAGTTTTATTGGTCGATGACGATCCTGACATCATAGCTGTTACCCAGTTGAGTCTTCGAAGTTTTGAGTACAAGAGCTTAAAACTAGACATTATAATTGCTAATAGTAGTTCGCAGGCTAGATATCTCATTGAGCAACACACTGATATTGCAGTAATGATTATTGATATTGTGATGGAGACTGATACCTCAGGACTAGATTTAATTGAATACATTAGGAATGAGCTAAATAATAAGGTGTCTCGAATTATTGTTAGTACTGGCCAACCGGGCCTCGCTCCTGAACGTTATGTGATTGATAATTATGATATTGATAACTACTTGCCCAAAACCAATCTGACTAGTCAAAATTTATATGTACAATTGCGCCTCGCTCTCAAAGGCTATCATGATATTTATCGATTGGAGCGCTATTCCAAGGGACTACAACGAGTACTTGTTCAAACTCCAAAACTTTATCATGCAGGCCGGCAGTCAGAATCAAAATTTTTTAAATCGCTATTAAGTCAGTTAAAAGTATTATGCAGAATAAATGGCCACTCGGGGGTTTTGTCTCTCGGACTCTTAATTGCCAGCATCACTGATAATGTTGGAAAAATCGAATGTGCTGAGGGGGATTTTTCTTATTTTCGAATAGATAAGGACGACCCGCTTAATCTTTTTAAAGCACATGAGGCCTTGCGCTTGGGAAAACACCAATCCACAAAGCATACAGGGCACAAAAACTTTATACCTTTGATGATCGACGATAATGTTGTTGCACTTGTTTACTTGGAATCCGAACCAGACCTATCAGAACATGACTTGGCCATCATGGAGGTATTTGTAACCCAATGTGCCAGTATGCTTGAAAGCTTTAGACTCCATAACCAACATGAAGATGATTACCAACAGCTAATCAATACAATGGCAGACATTGCCGAATTCAAGGATAGAGACACCGCCGCACACATCAATAGAATGGCTCGTTATACGGAAATTATTGCTTTAGAAATGGGCTTATCTGAATCGACAGCCCGCGCATGGGGTCAGGCTTCAAGACTACATGATGTTGGCAAAATGGGGATTCCGGATAATATATTACAAAAACCAGGCAAGTTGTCAGATCAAGAATTCGATATCATGCGCACCCACACCGTCATAGGAGCCTCTATTCTTGGGAAAATTGATCGGATGGGAGTCGCCAAAGATATTGCTCTTAGCCACCATGAACATTGGGATGGGTCGGGCTATCCAGAAGGAAAGTTGGGTGACGACATTCCCTTACCTTCCCGGATTGTTGGCTTGGTTGACGTGTTCGATGCTCTCATCAATGAACGTTGCTATAAGAATCCTTGGCCAGTTGAAGAAGCGGTAGATTATTTGAAGTTAAAAAAGGGTAATCAATTTGATCCCACCGTTACCGAAGCCTTCATGAGGTTGTATGAGCGAGGAGCCATTACTCAAATAATAGGGGGTGTTTAGAGCCATTAAAGCCCTAGAGCTTCCTTCACAAAAGGTGTTGTTAGACGTCGTTGTTCTCTTAGTGAGGCTTTATCCAAAATATCGAGAGCCTCCATCAACGCATGAGTGTCTCGCGGCAAGCGGTTTAATAGAAACAACGCAACTTCATCCGAGAGATAGAGTCCACGCCTATTAGATCGGTATTGCAATAGACGTCTTTGATCTGCGTCTTTGTAGTTTTGGAGATGTAATGAGACACCAGATTTTAGTCGTGACAGTAAATCCTCTAATTTAATATCGAGCTGATCTGCAGGTAGGTGCGAGGCAATCATTAGACGACACCCTGTATCACGGCAATTATTAAACAAGTTGAAGAGTGGAACATACCAATCTTCGCGGCCCGAAACTAACTGTAAATCGTCTATACACACCAAAGGTGCGCTCTCTAAGCCCTCTAATACCTGCTCAGGTGGATATTGGGACAACTCCTCAAGAGGCAAGTAAAGTGCACCGGAATTTCGCCCTAGAGATGTCGACTGACAGATCGCCTGAAGAAGATGAGACAATCCGGTGCCACTAGCGCCGGACAAGTAGGCAAACTTCCTACCCTCGTCTTTCAATAAGAATGTAGCCATATGCTGCGGCGTACCATTTGGCGCATAGAAATTATCAAAAGTTGCTTGGTCATCTAGAGCGATAGCTAAGCTTAATTGCCTAAAAGATTTCATTGACTGATCCAATCAAAGACGAGATATTTTGCATCTATTGGAGCAACTCCACCCTTGTCGCGAAACCGGCCACTTCTAACAAGCGCTTTATGTAGCAATTCTGCCCCACCTTCAGCTGCAACACTAAAACGAATTCTGCTGCCGCTTATTGAGAAGAGATCAAAAGACTCTACTAACTCCAATTTTTCAAATTGCTCAATGACACTTTCATAATTACTAATGGACTCAACATTACCAATCTCAACTAAGAGTGCATTGGCGTTAGTCTGCGGAATATAACTGAATGAACGTGTTAAGGAATCTAATAAACTGTCAACTTCTCGAGCAATAAAAGGTTCATTATCCTGAGTATTAAAATCACCTAACTCGCGCCTGCCTCCAGCCTGGTACAACCAAGCACCCCTTATTTCTCCTGTACTGGTTCTATAAAAGCGCAGTGCGATCCAACCATCTGCTCTATATCTTTCTGACGCCAACTCAATATCATCTGCGCTGAGATTCCAAGCTTGATCAATAGATAATGCTAACTGATCCTCAAGGTCAAATGTAGGGAGCATGTAGGGAATACCTCGAGATTCCATTGCTACTGAAAAATCCGCAAGTACCTTCTGCCCAATACTATTAGAGAACTCGCTACTCATAAAATCTTGACTTAAGAATTCGCGCCCTGTGGTGACGTCATCCTTTACAATCCAAACCAGTAATTTCGGCCTATTAGATGGCAATACTGGTAATTGAGCGCGACGGATAAGTTGGTCTATGGCTGGCCGAGAAAAATTCACCTCTAGCCCGATGTTGCGCCCATCAAGCGACTCCTCCAAATTTGACGGTAAATCTTGAAAGCTTAGAGCATCAATATAATCACTAGCACTATCCAAAAAAGGAATTAGGCGGACTGAGCTAATGATTTCACTGTTACCTGTTAACTTGATCAATACATTATTTAGCGCCTCTTCTACACCCTGATCTTTAGATATGGCGGATTGATCTGCAACCGGCACTAGGCTGACGTAAAGGCCATCGACCTCTTCAGCAATGCTGAAGTGACAAATTAAGGACAATACTAGTAAAAGGCGAGGCAACATTCTTACTCCTATTTCTCAGGCACCATTGTAACAGCGGTTTATGAAGATTAGACTGAATCAAAAAAATATCGCTTATTTTAAATAACTTCAATTAAAAAATAGCGCCAGTTTACTAGCCGCGTTAAAATAATGGTTCACTCTAAGGACGTTTTCCCATGACCGAAAAGAATCAATCTTTGAGCTACAAAGATGCAGGCGTTGACATTGATGCTGGTAACGCACTGATAGAAAAAATCAAAGGGGCCGCAAAACGTACGCGTCGTTCTGAGGTAATGGCTGGTTTGGGCGGTTTTGGCGCGCTGTTTGAGTTGCCTACCGGCTATAAGGAACCAGTACTAGTCTCTGGAACCGATGGTGTTGGAACTAAACTGCGCCTCGCTCTGGATCACGGAAAACACGATACCGTCGGTATTGATCTTGTCGCTATGTGTGTTAACGATCTTATCGTCTGTGGCGCTGAACCCTTATTCTTTCTTGACTATTATGCAACTGGAAAACTTGATATCGATACCGCTGCGGCCGTCGTTAATGGTATCGCTGATGGCTGTGAACTATCAGGTTGCTCTCTCATTGGTGGCGAAACGGCGGAAATGCCAGGAATGTACGAAGATCAAGATTATGACCTAGCCGGTTTTTGTGTAGGCATTGCTGAAAAATCTGAACTTATTGATGGCAGTAAAGTGGCAGTGGGGGATACTCTCATCGGCCTTGCTTCAAGCGGACCTCACTCTAACGGCTATTCCTTAATCAGAAAAGTGCTCGAAGTGACTAACACCGATCCCGCAAAAACAGAGCTTGAAGGTCACCCATTGATTGATCTGCTGATGGCGCCAACCAAGATTTATGTAAAATCACTATTAACTCTAATAGAAGAATCGTCTGTGCACGCCCTCGCTCATATTACTGGTGGAGGCCTACTGGAAAATATACCCAGAGTACTGCCGGAGAGTGCTAAAGCAGTTATCGATGTAACCGCATGGAAACGACCTGCTATCTTCGATTGGCTTCAAAAGGGCGGGAATATCGATGAACATGAAATGTATCGAACCCTCAACTGTGGCGTTGGAATGGTGATCTGTGTCCCTGCTGCTTCCGCGGAACTTGCCATAACAAATTTGACTGGTAATGGTGAAACTGCCTTTATCCTGGGCACCATTGAACCAATGAACTCTGGAGACGAACAAGTTCAACTACTCGGACTAACCAATGACTGAAGGCCAAAAGCCTACTTCTAAGATCGTGGTGCTGATTTCTGGCAGCGGATCTAACCTGCAATCAATTATTAATGCCTGTGAAGAAAATAAGATCGATGCTCAGATCACTGCAGTTATCAGTAACAAGTATAGTGTCAAAGGTCTAGACCGGGCTGCAGATGCTAATATTCCTAGCATAGTCATTGATCATAATGCCTTCGAGACTCGGCAAGCATTTGATCAGCATCTGGCCGAAGTTATCGAAGGGTTCACACCTGACTTGATTATACTGGCTGGATTTATGCGTATCCTTACTGAAGAGTTCGTGAATCAATTTGTTGGGAAATTGATCAACATACACCCCTCTCTTTTGCCAGCTTACCCTGGGTTAAATACCCATCAAAGGGCTATCGAGGCTGGTGATAGAACCGCAGGTGCTACAGTACATTTCGTCACGCCAGAATTAGACGGGGGTCCCTCGATCCTTCGAGCCCAGGTAGCGGTGCTGGAGAATGATACTTCAGACGCTCTTGCTGCTCGAGTACTGACCATGGAACACCAAATTTACCCTACCGTCGCTCAATGGTTCTGTGAGGGCCGATTAAACATGAAGGATGGCATCGTTTTTTTTGATGGAGTGCAAATAGATAAATCGGGTCTCTTATTTACTTCGCAGACTGAACATTAATCAGTTTTTATACTCTAAGTCTTTAAGGCAAAATTATCTCGACTATTCTTAGGAAAAAAATGACCAGGTTTGGAATGTTAGCAACTCAATATTTTCTATTTTTACTAATAGAATCTGCATTTTTGTTAACACTTTTTGTAAGTCTCACTCACTCTACCGTAGTCAATAGCTCGGAAGTAATCGATTATAGTGCGAGTTATACGGCCAAATATAATGGCATAGATATAAAGGCTAACTATAGTCTGGAATATCTAGGTAACAAACTCTTCGTCGAAAAATCAGAAGCCAAAAGTCTGTTTGGAAAAATAACTGAAGAGGCTAAATTCTTAATAAATGACAGTAACGAAATAGTTCCTCAAAAATATCTCTACAGAAGATCACTATTGGGAGTATCTCGAAAAGAAGATCAAATCTTCCATTGGGGCAGTAACCAAGTTACCTACACTAAAAATGGCGACTCAAGGTTAGTCACATTGCCGATGGGTTCCCTTGATATGGTTACCCATAAAGTGCAGTTACGTCGAGATCTTAAGGCTGGGAAAAAAGTATTTTCGTACCCCGTAATGTCCCGAGGAAAAGTAAAAACCTATGATTATGAAGTGATAAAATCAGAGATCTTGATGACAGTATTAGGTCCATTAAATACGACCAAAGTACGAAGAGTTGTCAGCAAGGATAAAAAGCGCGAAACTGTCATTTGGATGGCGGCGGACTGGGATTACTTAGTTGTAAAACTAGTTCACTCCGAAAAAGGTGATAGTCATCAACTTGATATTAGCAGCGGACAAGTTGGTGGAAAGAAAATAGCTACTACAAAAACGATCGAAGAGAAATCGTTATGACTAGACCAAAAACATCGGCTAATACAAGCAACTTTATACTCGTTATAGGCACGCTTGCGTCAATTATTATCATTGGAGGAGTCCTGTACCAGGCCCAAAAAGATGATTTATTGGATTCAGAAATTTTATCGATTCCTGAGCAAAAAATCATTGCTCTGCCTGAAACCCCCGTGGTACCTGAAGCAACAATACCTAGCTCTAATGAATTAATCGACGAAAAGGTAGAAACTACAGAAGAAAAATCCGCTCTCCCGCGACTGGATGAAAGCGACCAGTTTGTTCGCGATAGAATCTCAATAATGAGCAGTAAGGAAGGGCTACAAACTTGGTTGTCCACTGATGATTTACTAAGACGTTCTGCTAGTTATCTCGACGGACTCTCAAGAGGAGTGATTCTCGGAAAAATCTTTCCTTTGAGCTCTCCTGAAAGTAAGTTCGCAACACATCGCGATGGCGACATTATTTGGCTGAATGCAGGGAACTATGAGCGTTACAATGCAACAGTCCAAATATTAACGTCAATTGATATGAAATTAGTCGCCCAGATGTTCCATTTTTCTAGGCCATTGCTTGAGAGTGCCTTTTCTGAGTTAGGTTACCAACCTCGCCAAATGGATGGCATTATTTTGACCGCCTTAGACCAAGTTATCAACACACCAGTGATTGTCGAACCCATACAACTGACCCGTGACTCTGTTATTTACAAATTTGCGGACCCGGAGCTTGAGTCGTTAACACCATTGCAGAAACAGTTGATACGTAGCGGGCCTGAAAACACTCAGCGCCTTCAACAGCAAGCTATCCTGTTAAAGAATTCATTGCTAGACCCCAATGGCGGCGATTAGTAACAAAACCTGCTCCTGGAATCTATGTTTTAGGTAAGGTGACGCCGGTCTGTCCCTGATATTTCCCACCACGATCTGCGTAAGACGTTGCGCAAACCTCATCGGATTCGAAAAATAACATTTGAGCTACTCCCTCGTTGGCATAAATCTTAGCCGGAAGGTTAGTAGTATTGGAAAATTCTAGGGTAACGTGCCCTTCCCATTCTGGTTCCAAGGGAGTGACATTGACGATAATCCCACAACGGGCATAGGTCGACTTACCCAAACAGATAGTAAGAACTGAGCGCGGAATTTTAAAATACTCAACCGTTCTTGCAAGAGCAAAAGAGTTAGGGGGTATAACGCAGTAATCGGCAGTCACATCGACAAAAGAGTCTTCATCGAAGTTTTTAGGATCTACGGTTTTGGAGTGAATGTTGGTGAAAATCTTAAATTCATTGGCACAGCGAACATCGTACCCATAGCTAGAAGTTCCATAAGAAATAACCCTATCTTCTCCGGAATAACGCACCTGTCCCGATTCAAAAGGCGTGATCATATTGTTTTGTTCCGCCATTCGACGAATCCAATTATCTGATTTAATACTCATGAAATTTTCTCTTTATTAAACAGTATTTTGACCGGTTGAGGTCATCTTAAAAACGCAGGCAGTATGATACCCATCTCCCATGTTTCGGCAAGTTTAGCGGCCATACATTTTAACAATTACTCAAAAATTATTTCTGGCCCGCTGTTACTAGACAGCTCTTGTAATTCATCAATCACCACAGTTGCAATATCTCTGTATTGTTGTGCTATTGCCGCATCCGGAAAAGCTTTAGTAGCCGGGACTCCTAAATCCCCCTGTTCCCTAATCGAAAGATCAAGAGGCAAGCTACCCAGCAGTTTGGTATCATAATCAACAGCAACTTTAGCGCCACCACCGTCACCAAAGATATGTTCACCATGGCCACATGCACTGCATATATGTACCGCCATGTTTTCCACAATTCCCAAAACCGGAACATTGACCTTCAGGAACATCTCAATGCCTTTCTGCGCATCCAGCAGAGCAATGTCTTGCGGTGTAGTGACTATAATCGCTCCTGCTACCTGAGCCTTCTGAGACAAAGTCAGTTGGATGTCTCCAGTTCCTGGTGGCATATCCACCACCAAAATATCAAGGTCACCCCAAGCGGTTTGTTGCAATAGCTGCTGGAGAGCTCCCGCTGCCATAGGGCCCCTCCATGCCATTGGCGTTTTGTCTGTCACTAAATACGCCATCGACATGGTTAACAACCCATGAGCTTCCACGGGCTTAAAGTATTTCTCGTCCACTGCCTGAGGACGGGTATTGTCCGGCACCCCTAGCATCATAGCGATGCTAGGGCCATAAATATCCGCATCGAGAAGACCTACCCTCTGACCCTCTTGATGAAGACCTATAGCCAAATTGACGGCGGTGGTAGATTTACCAACACCCCCTTTTCCTGAAGCAACTGCAATGATTTTCTTTACTTTGCTTAACACTAAAATACTCCAACCTATTACTGTTTATAAATGACCAACCCATCTCCAAGGTAATTGCCCGAATTGCCGGTGAAAAGTTAACGTAAAACCGCTATACTCGCGTCCTTCCAACTGTTGCTAAAAGATTTATAGAATGTCGTCGAAACGCCAAATTCTGGTCACCAATGCCCTGCCCTACGCCAATGCTGCTTTGCACTTAGGCCACATCTTAGAGTACACACAAACCGATGTATGGGTGCGCTTCCAAAAAATGCGTGGCCATGAATGTTACTACGTTTCTGCTGATGATGCTCATGGCACTGCCATTATGCTTAAAGCCGAGGAAAAGGGGATAAGCCCTGAACAACATATCAACGATATGTTAACAATTCACAAAGCAGATTTTGAGGATTTTTATATTGGCGTAGATAACTATCACTCTACCCATTCTGATGAGAATAAGGCGTTTTCTGAGCTCATTTATAATCGTCTAAAGTCGAACCATCACATCGCTCAAAGATCTATCAGTCAAGCATTCGATCCAGAAAAGAACCTCTTCTTGGCGGATCGTTATGTCAAAGGCACGTGCCCTAATTGTAAAGCTGAAGATCAATACGGCGATAATTGTGAGGCCTGCGGAGCCACCTACGCCCCGATTGATTTAATTGACGCCGTGTCGGTAATATCTGGGGCAACTCCCATTGAAAAAGAGTCGATTCACTACTTCTTTAAGTTACCAGAATTCACCCAGTTCCTTAAAGATTGGATTCATACTAGCGCTGTACAAAAGGAAGTCGCCAATAAATTGTCGGAGTGGTTAGACAGCGGCCTGCAAGAGTGGGATATTAGCCGAGATGCCCCCTACTTTGGCTTCGAAATTCCGGACGCGCCAGGTAAATACTTTTATGTCTGGCTAGATGCTCCTATTGGCTATATGGCGAGCTTTAAGAATCTCTGTGATAAAACAGACCTAGATTTTGATTATTTTTGGAGAGAGGATAGCACTACTGAGCTTTACCATTTTATTGGTAAAGATATCGTTAATTTCCACGCTCTTTTTTGGCCTGCAATGCTCAAAAGTGCCAACTACCGCAGGCCCACTAAAGTCTGTGTTCATGGCTTTGTGACTGTCAATGGTAAAAAGATGTCGAAATCTAGAGGTACTTTTATCAATGCTCGTTGTTATTTGGATCATTTAAATCCGGAGTATTTACGTTATTACTATGCCTCTAAACTATCTGGGACGGTTGAAGATATTGATCTTAATTTGGAAGATTTTATCCAGAAGGTAAATAGTGATTTAGTGGGTAAAGTGGTGAATATCGCCAGTCGATGTGCCAAATTCATCACCAAAGGAAATGATGGGGTACTCTCAACTAACATTGATGATCAAGTTCTCTGGAATCAGGTTAGTGGCGCAGCGGATACTATCGCGAAACATTACGAAAATCTCGATTTTGGTAAAGCGATCCGTGAAATCATTGCGCAAGCCGATGCTGCAAATGAATACATAGCAGCTCAAGAGCCATGGAAGCTAAATAAAGATGAGAGCCAAGCCCAGAAAGTACAAGATATTTGCTCTCTTGGCATTAATTTGTTTAGGGTCATATTGACTTACCTGAAGCCGGTATTACCCACAATGGCCGAGGCTGGAGAATCATTCCTCAATGATTCTTTGACTTGGGACAGCGCAAGTTCGCCCTTACTTGGACATCGTATCAATTCTTTTCAACCTTTAATGCAACGCATTGATAAAGAACAGGTTGATGCAATGGTCGAAGCTAGCAAAGAAGAGCTTGCCTAGGCGGCCATTTCTCTATCCTTAGTGAGTTTATTGTAAAACTCATCCTTTCTGGTGTTATAACGGTTGTATAGCATGGAATGATTACTTGATAATGGTGGCTGGTCACAGCCACTATAATAAGCGCATGCAAGAATTCGCTATCATTCTGGTCAGCTCTATTCTGATCAATAACTATGTTCTCGTGCAGTTCCTCGGACTCTGCCCATTTATGGGTGTATCCAAAAAACTCGAATCTGCTATCGGTATGTCAGCAGCAACCACCTTTGTGCTGACTCTCACTGCAATGGCTAGCTATATCGTTAACGAGCTTATATTAATGCCACTTGGGTTGATCTATTTGCGCACTATCGGGTTTATTTTGGTCATTGCTGCAGTGGTTCAATTTACTAAAATGTTCATCGAAAAAACCAGCCCTTTACTGTATCGCGTACTAGGTGTCTTTCTGCCCCTTATCACAACTAACTGTGCCGTCTTGGGAGTGGCCTTGCAAAATGCCAATAAAGACCTCAATTTTATGCAATCGTCCCTCTATGGCTTTGGTGCGGGTATTGGGTTCTCGTTAGTTTTGATTTTCTTTTCAGCAATGCGTGAACGTCTCGCCGCCGCTAACATCCCGCCGCCTTTTGAAGGCGCTGCAATCGCTATGATTACAGCAGGTTTAATGTCGTTGGCATTCATGGGATTTAGTGGGTTGGTCTAGATGATTGAGTTACTCACTGAAAATATCATACTCGCCGCGCTAGTATCTTTAGTAGGTCTAGGCGTCTTATTTGGTGGTCTATTGGGTTATGCAGCTGAGAAATTTAAAGTGGAGAGCGACCCTATTGTCGAGCAGCTTGATGAATTACTGCCTCAAACTCAATGCGGTCAATGCGGTTTCCCCGGCTGTAAGCCCTATGCTCAATCAATAGCTGATGGAGATGCTATTAATAAATGTCCACCTGGAGGCCAATCGACCATTAACGCCATTGCTAAATTATTGGATGTAGCTGCACCGTCATTAGATGAGGAGCATGGAGAGGAAGAGATAAGGACTGTTGCATTTATCCGAGAAGATGAATGTATTGGTTGTACCAAGTGTATTCAGGCCTGTCCTGTTGATGCAATATTAGGAGCTGCCAAACTAATGCACACAGTGATAACGCAAGAATGCACCGGTTGCGACCTCTGTGTTGAACCCTGTCCTGTTGATTGCATCGATATGCTGCCCATTGAAGAAGACATTGATCAATGGCGTTGGTCAATCCCCAAAAATCAACACCAGTTAATAGCCACGTCTTCATCTACTGTACATGAGACACTGACATGAGACAGCTATGGGAAACTCCTGGTGGTGTCCATCCCCCAGAGAATAAAGTACAGTCTCTCAAATTAGGCATCGGCCACCTGGCCATCCCTGAGAAGCTGATTTTGCCGCTTATTCAACATATAGGTGATGCCGCTAAGCCCTGCGTAGCAATTGGAGATGTCGTTCTTAAAGGTCAAAAAATTGCGTCTGCTAGCGGTGATCTAAGCGCACCTGTGCACGCTCCCACGTCAGGCGTCATAAGCGCTATTGAAGATCGTCCTGTAGCCCATCCATCAGGGATGTCAGCACTCTGCATTGAAATTATCAGTGATAGTGAAGAACGCTGGATAGACCTATATGGCCATACTGACTATAAACAACTCAGCCCTCAAGAAGTGAGTCATCTGATTGCTGATGCGGGAGTTACCGGACTTGGCGGCGCTGGCTTCCCATCAGCTGCAAAACTTGATAACGGTCGTACCAAGCCAGTTAACACCCTGATTATCAATGCGACTGAATGTGAGCCCTATATTACTGCCGATGACATCTTGATCCGTGAACGCGCAGCAGAGATCATTCAAGGGATTGGCGTCATTAGTCATGTGCTTGATATGCCGAGGAGGATTTTAATTGGTATTGAAAGTAATAAACCTGAGGCGATAGATGCGCTTCGTGAAGCTTGCAAAAGCACGGCTATTGAAGTTGTAGTTGTCCCAACTAAATATCCATCGGGAGGTGAAAAACAACTTGTTTATATCCTGACAGGCCAAGAAATACCCAGCGGTCAATTACCATCAGACATTGGTATGGTATGCGTGAACAGTGGGACAGCTTTTGCCATCAAACGCGCGGTAATTGATGGTCAACCATTGATTTCAAGAATAATGACAGTTACTGGAGATGCCTGTGGGATTAATCGAAACTATGAAGTCCTTATAGGTACTCCAGTTAGCCATATCCTGGAAAAAAACAAGTTTATACGAAAAAATTGCAGTCGTTTAATCATGGGTGGCCCAATGATGGGCTTTAGCCTCAGTTCCAGTGAACTACCTGTTGTAAAAACCACTACCTGCATTCTTGCTCCGAGCCACTCCGAAATACCTGAGGAAGATCCTCAACAACCTTGTATACGTTGTGGTCTCTGTGCGGAGGCCTGTCCAGCATCCCTATTACCACAGCAACTCTATTGGTATGCGCAATCTGAAGATCACGAACGTCTGCAAGCGCATAATTTGTTTGACTGTATAGAGTGCGGCGCCTGTTCCTATGTTTGTCCCAGTAATATCCCTTTGGTGCAATACTACCGCAGTAGTAAGGGTAATATTATTAATTCGCGCAACGCTAAAATTAGCGCCGCGAAAGCGCGAGAGCGCTTCGAATTCCGCCAAGTGAGACTAAATAAAGCGGAACAAGCAAGAGAAGTTAAACGCGAAGCTCGGCGTGTCGCCACTGAGAAAGCAAAGACATCTAGCTCATCGGCAGCTGATATTATTAACGCAGCTAATCTGCGTGCTAAGGCCCGACAGGCGTCACCCGATCAGCAAAAAGCAAAATTAGAACGAAGCTTAATGGCTGCAAAAATGCGCCTTGACGAGGCTCAAGAACGATTGGCGGAAGCTAATAAAAGTGGTAGTGCAGAACAGCAGGCTCAGCAACATGCTAGTGTCGAAGGTGCTCGGCAAAAAGTTGAGCAAACAAAACGGCGACTTGAGGAGTTAATTCGGTAGTGACTTTTAAGCAAATAACCTCACCCCATGGTCACAATCGTCAGAGCACTGGTCGAATAATGCAACTAGTGCTAATCGCCACACTACCTGGTCTTCTTGTACTCAGCTACCAATTTGGCTGGGGTATTCTGATTAATCTTTTCCTCGCAGTCCTTGCTGCTATTAGTGCAGAAGCCCTTATACTTAAAATACGACAGCGACCTATCGGGTTTTATTTACAGGATTATAGCGCCGTGGTTACTGGAGTTCTGCTCGGTCTGTCCTTGCCACCTTTGGTGCCATGGTGGTTAGTGATTGTGGCAACAGTATTTTCAATAGTGGTTGCCAAGCAGTTATACGGCGGTCTTGGCTCTAATCCTTTTAATCCAGCGATGGTTGGTTATGTTGTTGTATTGATTTCTTTCCCTATCGAGATGACTACCTGGGTGACGCCAGTATCACTACTTCCCGAAGGTGTCAGCCATCCAGGGCTTTTTGAATCACTGACAATAGTATTTGCCGGATTTAGTCCCATGGACGGAGTTACCGGTGCTACACCGCTTGACCTTTTCAAACATAGTAACGGGTTATTGGTCGATCAGATTTATCAAGACAATACCCTTTTTAGCAGTGCTAGTTTCGCTGGTGTCGGTTGGGAATGGGCTAATGTCGCGTTTCTACTCGGCGGTTTAGGCTTGCTGAAGGCACGTATTTTCACTTGGCATGGCCCAGTTGCTATGCTCGTCACATTGGCGACTATGTCTATGCTGTTTTGGGATGGCGGTAGCTCGAACAGCCCCGGCTCTCCATTAATGCATCTATTTAGTGGCGCCTCCATGTTTGGCGCCTTTTTTATCGTGACTGACCCTGTTTCCTCGGCCGTCAGCAATCGTGGAAGACTTTTATATGGCGCGTTAATTGGGCTACTGGTTTATGTGATACGCGCCTGGGGAAGCTATCCTGATGCAGTGGCATTTGCGGTACTTTTAGGTAATTTTGCCGCGCCCTTTATCGATAACTACACGGTACCGAGAACTTATGGCCATAATCAACGCCGCAAAGCTACAGCAAAAGAGGAAGACGAATGATTCTATCGTCCATTCGAGATAATGCCCTTGCTCTTGCCCTATTTGCTTTGATAACAGCCCTTTTGCTGTCATTAGTCAATGACCTAACTGATGATCGGATTGCACAAGCGGAGAGACTTGCAGCACAAAGTGCTCTGTTAGAGGTAATCCCGTCAGAGCGACACGACAATGACATGCTACTTGATACTCAACCTGTCCCTCAGCAATTCTGGTCGCTACTTGGACTCGAGAAAGGTGGTAATGTCCATATTGCCCGATATAACAACGAACCCGTTGCAGTAATTATTCCCACCATCAGTCATGAGGGATATAGTGGCGATATTGCTATGCTTGTTGGTGTAAACCTTGATGGCAGTGTTGCTGGGGTGCGAGTTGTAAAGCATCGAGAAACTCCAGGTCTAGGCGATAAGGTAGAACTACGTAAAAATTCGTGGATTCTAGATTTTAACGGCCGATCTCTAAGTAATACACCACCTCAAAAGTGGGCGGTTAAAAAAGCAGGCGGTGATTTTGATCAATTTACAGGAGCCACCATTACGCCAAGAGCCGTCATTAATCAGTTGGTTAATACACTGACATATTTCGATCAAGACAACGACAGACTTTTCGCCTTAAAACAGACACCTAAGACACAGGACAAACAATGAGTCAGGGGTTCAAAGAAATAACAACCAACGGATTGTGGCACAACAATCCAGCGCTGGTACAACTGCTAGGTCTATGCCCGCTACTTGCTGTAACCTCTACTGTCGCCAACGCGCTAGGTTTAGGCCTCGCCACTCTTCTGGTCTTGGTGGGCTCAAATACCATAGTCTCCCTTATTCGCAATCACGTTAGTGATGCCGTGCGTCTTCCTGTATTTGTAATGGTTATAGCTTCATTTGTGACCTGCACCGAGATGCTCATGAAGGCTTACACTTACGAGTTGTATCAGATTCTTGGTATTTTTGTACCCTTAATCGTCACAAATTGTGCGATTCTTGGCAGAGCTGAGGGTTTTGCTAGTAAAAACTCAGTGGGGTTGGCTGCTCTAGATGGTTTTATGATGGGTCTGGGATTCTTGCTGGTATTAGTCGCTTTAGGTGCTTTAAGAGAGCTACTTGGACAGGGCACACTCTTAGTGGATATGCATCTTTTGTTCGGCCCCAGTGCGATGAATTGGCTTGTAAAACCCTTCGGTGAAAATTATAGCTTTCTAATATTTGTTTTACCGCCAGGTGCATTTCTCGTCGCTGGCGTGCTTATTGCCTTAAAAAACATGCTTGATAATATGGCAAAGACTCGGGCAGATTCCCACAAGTCTAAGCCTGTCAAAGGCGCTAAGCGGGTCAGAACGACAGGTCATATAAATTAGTATTTAATAACTTTCTATATCCTTGTCAAACAACATATTAATATCACGGAAAGCTTTAAACTCCAGATAATTGTTACTGGGGTCCCGAATAAATAAGGTCGCCTGCTCTCCCCGAAGGCCCTCAAATCTCAAATAGGGCTCAATCACAAAATCAACATTAGCTTTTCTCAATCTATCAACGAATTCTTGATATAACTCCCAGCCTAGAATCAAGCCAAAATGAGAAGCTGGCACAGCATGACCGTCTACTGGGTTAGTCACAGCAGCAGGATGATCTTTTGGGTCAACCAGATGGGCAACTAACTGATGCCCAAAGAAATCAAAATCAATCCAACGGTCAGACTCTCGACCGGAGACGCAACCAAGAATATCGACATAGAAAGTACGTGCTTCTTCCAAATCAATAACGGGAAATGCTAGATGAAAAAGAGGCTGAGTAGTCATGGTAAGAGGTCGTAATGATTTAGTTCGCAGAGTATCACGCTCGAATCAGAAGAGTACTGAAATCGAGCGTGCAAATGATTTCACGGCTGATTAGGGCATTCTGTACAAGGCACAGATTTTGTTGCCTGACGGATCACGTAAATAAGCCAAATACATACTCATTGGGCTCCCCTCGCGTACTCCTGGAGGATCTTCGCAGGTGATTCCACCATTGGCTATGCCAGCAGCATGCCAAGCATCAGCGGCTTCGGGGCTGTCCACAGCAAAACCCAAAGTACTTCCGTTGCCATGGGTCGCAGGCTCACCATCGATTGGTTTACTCAACATAAAAATACTACCATCAGCGAAATAAAAGCAACGACCCTTGGGGTCCATAACCCCTGGTTTGTGGCCAATAGCACCTAAGACGGCGTCGTAAAAAGATTTGGATTCATCGATGTTGTTCGCACCGATCATTACGTGACTGAACATATTTCTTCCTTATAGTTGAGTATTAAAGTTAATATTTTGGTGGGGCGCACGAACTCTTTTGTCTTTTTGCTACGCGATTAATGCAGAGCATATTACGGTTCAGGTACAAAAACTTCAACCGCACTTCTGCAGTTAAATAGTCAGTCTCTCGTCAGGGAATAGATCGGTATTTTTGACCATTTGTACTAATAATATCTTTGCTAACAATTACCACGGCAGATCATCCAAATCTAGGTTGCCGCCACTGAGTATAATAGCAACTCGTTTACCATGAAAACCTTCCGGCTGATCCATAATAGCTGCCAGCGGTACTGCTGCTGAAGGCTCAACGATAATTTTTAAACGACTCCAAATGAGTTTCATTGCCTCCACAATCCGCGCCTCGGATGCCAATAAGATATCATCAACCTGCTCGGTTATAATCTCAAAATTACGCACTCCCAGTGTGGCACGCAAGCCATCGGCGATAGTGTTAGGGGCAAATTTAGCGACCCTTACTCCAGACTTGTATCCCTGCCAAGCATCATTAGCCATTTCAGGTTCTGCTCCGACAACCAGAGTCGACCCACTTTCTGAAGATTGCTTAACCACCACTGCTGAGCCACCAAGCAAACCACCGCCACCAACCGGCGCCATGAGCATATCAATGGGCTGTTCAATTTGAGACAAGGTTTCCAGAGCGGCGGTACCTTGACCTACGATAATTCTATTATCATCGTAGGGATGCACCAAGCTAGCTCCAGACTGAGCCATTAGGTTGGTTACAGTCGCTTCTCGGGCAGCCATCGTCGGCTCACAGTAAACTACCGTCGCACCATAACTAATTACCGCATCTTTTTTAGCTTGAGGGGCATTCTCAGGCATAACCACAGTACAGGGCGTTTGTCGCAGGGCGGCGGCCCAAGCCAGAGCAGCACCATGATTGCCTGAAGAATGAGTGATCACGCCTTTGCTGAGACTATCTTGGTCCATGGAAAACACTGCATTGCAGGCTCCACGAGCTTTAAATGCCCCTACTTTCTGAAAATTGTCAGCTTTGAAGAACAGCTCACAACCAAATATTTTATTGAGTTGGGCACTCTGCAAAATAGGTGTGCAGTGGATGTAGGGCTTTATCCGTTCATGGGCTTGCTGGATATCTTCAATAGTTAATTTCATGGGAGCAGTTTAGCGCAGTTGCAGGGTCACTAGCGACTAAAACTATTAATAGGCGAATAGGTAATTTGCCATATACTTAGGGTAGGTTTGTCGCACATCGACCTAATGTTTGCCAAGGAGTAGAGAGTTGTAATGGATAAAATCGAATACTGGTTAACCCTGCCGATCATTCAGGTCGGAGACTATACACTGCAGCTTGCAGATCTTGCATCAGCAATGGGTATTATTGTCCTTACATTCTTTATTTCAAAAATACTGACTCGCGCAGCCACGCTTGCAGGTGAGCGCACTCGCGCTCAAGATCAAAATATCTATGTTGTAAATAGAGTCCTCAAATATTTAATTTATGCATTAGGTATGGTGATGGCCCTGTCGGAGCTGGGTTTTAGCTTTGATAAGTTAGCCATTGTCGTCGGAGCTTTAGGTGTTGGTATTGGGTTTGGTCTTCAGTCTATTGTTAATAATTTTGTTAGCGGTATTATCATTCTGTTCGAAAAATCTCTGCGAGTCGGAGATTTCATTGAGCTACCCAATGGTTTATTGGGAGAGGTACGCGAGGTCAATATTCGTAGCACGCTAATCCGTACTCTGGATAACGCTGACATTCTCGTCCCCAATTCAGACTTTATTACTAATCAAGTCAACAATTGGACCCTCAATGATGATGTCAGGCGCTTTAATATCCACTTTAGTGTTGCTTATGGTAGCGATCTAGAACTGGTGCGGAAAGCTGGACTTGAGGCCGCAGATCAGGTCCCGCTCACCATTCACCGAGACAACCTTATGCCAGATATCTTAATACGTGAATTAGCTAATTCGGGTATAGAGTGTTCACTATCAGTATGGACCGAAGGTGACCTAGTTAAGCGACCAGGGCTAGTCACTTCCACCTATCTAACGTCTATTTACAACAGCCTTGCCGCTCACGGAGTGGAAATCCCCTTCCCGCAGATGGACGTGCATATGCGAAACTAGTTAATCTTGAATCCATAAAAAATCCGCTCACTGGGAGCGGATTTTTTATTGGCAACAGAGTCTATTTCTGAAGATCACGACCGCGGTTGGCTGCAATCCTTAAGCGCAGCGCATTAAGTTTAATAAAGCCTTCAGCATCCGCTTGATTGTAGGCCCCACCATCATCATCGAAAGTGGCAATAGTCTCATCAAACAGACTGTCAGACGCAGATTGGCGACCAACCACACTGACACTACCCTTATAGAGCTTTACCCGCACATCGCCGTTTACTACCTCCTGACTTTGATCAATCGCAGTTTGTAGCATCAAACGTTCTGGAGCCCACCAGTATCCGTTATATATAAGTTTGGCATAACGTGGCATCAACTCATCTTTAAGGTGAGCAACCTCCCGATCCAGAGTCAGAGATTCGATGGCACGATGGGCTTTCATCATTACAGTACCCGCTGGAGTCTCGTAGCATCCCCGAGATTTCATGCCTACATAACGATTCTCAACGATATCTAATCGACCAACACCATTAGCACCAGCAATCTGGTTTAAGTGTTCGATAACCGTTGCCGGGGACATTGATACGCCATCAATAGCAACAATATCGCCCTTCTCATAGCTAATGGTCATGAACGTTGCTTCATCAGGTGCATTTTCTGGCGAAACGGTCCAGCGCCACATATCCTCTTCAGCTTCTGACCAAGGATCCTCTAAATTACCACCCTCATAGGAGATGTGAAGTAAGTTCGCATCCATGGAAAAAGGTGATTTTTTACCACGCTTCATTTCTACGGAGATGTTATGAGTCTCACAGTACTCCATTAATTTATCTCGAGAATTTAGATCCCATTCACGCCATGGTGCGATGACTGTAATACCTGGCTTAAGCGCATAGGCTCCCAATTCAAAACGAACTTGATCATTACCTTTTCCCGTTGCCCCATGGGAAATTGCCTCAGCCCCGGTTTCATTAGCGATTTCAATCATCCGCTTAGCTATCAAGGGTCGTGCAATCGAGGTACCCAATAAATACTCGCCCTCATAAATAGTGTTCGCGCGAAACATGGGGAATACATAATCTCGGGCATACTCTTCACGCAGATCTTCTATATAGATCTCCTGGACCCCAAGGGCTTCAGCTTTTGCGCGAGCTGGCTCAACTTCTTCACCCTGACCAATGTCCGCGGTAAAAGTGACGACTTCGCACTGATATTCCTCTTGCAGCCACTTCACTATAACCGAAGTATCTAACCCACCTGAGTATGCTAAAACTACTTTGTTAACTGATGACACCTGATTTCAACCTTGTATGAATAGTAAAGATCGCGGATTTTACCTGAACCGGCGGTTGGATTCACTGTTTGTCTACGTTTGGGTATATAACTTATTGATCAAAGAGATTTCAGCAGAGTCGAATAGCCGTAAATTTTGCGTAAAAAATCTGTGTAAATCTGATTTATCTGGAAAGCCATAATAGTGCCCTTCACCATTTGGAAGAGTCGTCGTTACCTGGCCTTTTCGTACCAACTCATCCACCGCGGAACCAATCTCCAGACAGCCATCACGGTACAGATTCAAAACATTCAGCGTGTAGGAAAGCGCCATATTTAGTGGAATTGACGCCTTCGCAATGATTGCGCCACTATCTATGGTGCAATCGCTAATCCTGTGAAGGGTTGTTCCGATTAAAGAGTCCTCATTGAGCATCGCTCTGAAGCTTGCCATAACCCCGCGATAGTCAGGTAAGAGACCTGAATGCAGATTAATCACCCCATGTTTGGGAAGATTAATGACTTGGTCATGAAGAATTAAACCAAAACGCACCGAAATAATAAGATCCGGTTCAGTAGCCGCTATTTTTGCCACTGCTTTTGGAGTATTAACCTGATTATCACAGTCAATGAAATTCTCTAAGGTGCATCCCATAGACTGGGCTAACGCTAAAAAGGTGGGTCGACCATCGTTGAGTAAATCATTTTCAAAGTTTGCTAACTCAATTAGTGGTTCAGGTCGTCGTTTATCAGTACCCACCTTTTCTGAAATGAATATCGAGATATTTTGTCCCTCAAGTATCCGAGTAAGATAACTAAGCGCCAAATGGCTGGCTAAATCACGATTAACTAGCAATGTTATGTTCATATGATGACTAATCGTTTATTGTTTGAGGTTAGTTTTCCACAAAACCTATTATGAAGCTATTGTTTGCGGTAGCATTCATATGTTAACAACGGAGCTCTATTTAATGGATTCAATCACAATCATCCGACCCGATGACTGGCATCTTCATCTGCGAGATAATCAGGCATTAGAGACCTCGGTTCCCTCCGCAGCAAGAGGATTTGGCCGCGGTATTATAATGCCTAACCTTACCCCTCCGGTCACCAAAGTTGCCCTAGCTAGTAGTTATCGCGAACGTATTCTTGCGCAGCGGCCGAAAGATTCAGATTGGGAGCCGTTAATGGTGCTCTATCTTACCGACAACACCAGCCCCGATGAAATTTATGCCGCAGCTGAGAGTGGTTATGTGCATGGGTGCAAATATTACCCTGCTGGCGCCACCACCAACTCTGATTCTGGCGTGACAGACCTTAATAATATGCACTCAGTGTTCGCAGCCATGGAAGAAGTCGGTATGGTGTTGCAAATGCACGGTGAAGTTACCTCACCAGACATTGATATATTTGATCGCGAGGTAGTATTTATCGAACGTCATTTGCGATCTTTGGTAGACCAATATCCGAATCTTAAAATTATTTTAGAACACATTACTACTGAGCAGGCTGCTGATTTTGTAATGAATGCGAGTGACAATGTTGGTGCGACAATTACTCCACAGCATTTACTCTACAATCGAAACCATATGCTAGTGGGCGGCATTCGTCCCCACCTATTTTGCTTGCCTATATTAAAGAGAGACATTCACCAACAGGCGCTGATTAGTGCGGCTACCAGTGGCAACCACAAATTCTTTTTGGGTACCGACTCAGCACCTCATACTAAGGGTGCAAAAGAAAGTGCCTGCGGTTGTGCCGGCTGCTTCAGTCATCACGCAGCCATCGAACTATATGCTGAAGTATTTGATCAAGCGGGTGCAATGGATAAATTAGAAGCCTTCGCTAGTATCAATGGCCCGGATTTCTATGGTCTTCCCCATAACGAAAAACATATTGTACTTAACCGTCAGTCATGGCTACTTCCGGAGAGCCTTCCTTTTGAAGATACCGTGCTAGTGCCATTGGGTGCAGGCACCACATTAAAATGGAAGCTATCTGAATGATGGAGAATCTCCAAGAAAGCTCTGACACTTTTATGGCGCAACGCTTTCGTGGGTTTTTGCCAGTGGTTATTGACGTTGAAACCGGCGGTTTTGACTCTCATAGAAACGCACTACTTGAAGTGGCTGCAGTTTTGTTAGAAATGGACAGTCAGGGCTATTTACAAATTAAAGAAAGCTATAGTAAGAATATCGAACCTTTTCCTGGCGCGGTTATTGAAGAGTCTGCCCTAGAATTTACCGGCATTGATATCTATGACCCAGAGCGTATGCCCGAAGAAGAAGGCGAAGCTCTGCGCGAGATTTTCCAACCCATTCGACGTGAAGTATCCATTACTGGTTGCACTCGCGCTGTAATGGTAGCTCACAATGCCCATTTTGATTTAGGATTTATTAACGCTGCAGTCAATCGCGCTAATATCAAACGTAACCCATTCCATCCATTCTCATGCTTTGATACCTCTGGCCTAGCTGGTCTTGCCTATGGACAAACTGTTTTGGCTAAAGCCTGCCAAGTTGCAGGTATCGACTTCAATAATAACGACGCGCACAGTGCGCTTTATGACACCATTAAAACTGCTGAGTTGTTCTGCGGCATTATTAATCGCTGGAAAGAGTTAGGTGGGTGGCCACTCAAGCCTTAACTTTTGACCACCCTCTAAATCGATAAATGACCTATCCCCTTCTTCTATTAACTTAGTTATCACGGCTACTCTGTCTTGAAGTTGCGTAAGGTCTTCTGGGAATAGAAGCCCACCTAACTCATCACTCATTAGCCATCCTTAGCCAGAAGGCCTATTTATGGCGGTACAATTATTGTCTAACCTTTTAACGCTGATGAACCTTCCAGCGATATTCCGCAATTACACCCGTCGTATCCACTGCCTTACCGTCGATATAAGCTGGCGTAAAACGCCATTCTGATACAGCCTTTTGTAACGCTTTTTTTGCTAACCTACCAGACCCATCAACGACTTTTACATCATCCGTCAAACCTAATTTGGTAATAGTGTATACCACCTCGGCCCACCCATTCCTACCAATATGGCCAGGAATATTTTTAAAGATCACTTCGTAAGGTGTATTTTTATTTCCGCTAGTTCGTGAATCAATTGAGACACTGTAAGACGCGGCCAACGCCGGCTCATTGAGCCGATCATATACTGTTACCAAGAATCCTCGAGCATATTTAGAAACAATAGGACTATCAAGAGCATTTTTCAGGTAAGGAATTGCTTTTCTGTGCTTTCTAATAGCCAATTGGTTTTTCGCCAACCTTAAATTGGCCTTTCCATAGCCATCAGATGAACGTCCTAATTGCTCTAAAAAAATTTCACTTGCCAGCTCAGCATATCTACTAGACGTGCGAAGTCTTCCTTTAGTATTTAAATATGACACCGCCTCTTCTGAAATTTGAAGGCAAAATTCAGCATAACCCAAGGATTCTCTCCCTACCTCATGACCATAAATATCTGATGCTCTTTTATAATTCTTATTAATATATCTATTTTCATGTTCTTCATTTGCTAAATCCATCAGCAAATCAATTAGCTCAATTGATTCATCTCCGTGCAATTCTTCAGACAATTTAAGAGCTCGCTGCAAAAACTCATAACGTTCTCCAGATAATCGAGGATGGGACATCGCTAAGTTATGTGTAAGAAAAATAATATTTGGGTTTGAATCTTCGAAGATCAATAATCCAGCATTTAGTGCATCTTGGGCGCAGGTAATTCTTTTTTGACCGTAAAGACTAGCGTTATTATAGCATTTTTGAGCTGCATTAAAGTTTTTGATGTTGTCGGTTCGAGTCGTATCAGAAAAACTAGGTATAGCAACTACAATTAAAAAAAGTGGAATCCATTTCATACAATCACCCCTACTTGAATCCTAGACCAGCTATGCAAAAATGTCTAGCTAGGGAAAAATTAGGTGGCGATCTTTCCTAGATGGTTACAAGTTCTGACCGCGTAGACGATTGTAAGACGTCCTCACAATATGCTGAGGAATAATAAGGATTAAGGCAAAACTATCAAAATCGCTAGCGTACACCTTAACAAAAAGCACTACTGGATACTTGATACTTATTTGAAAATTGGATCTAAACTACACATCGTGGCGTTTAACCCAAAATTCAGCGTTGTCGATGCCTGCGGCTTCTGCATCAAACGTAGGATCAACTCCGTCTTTAAGCTGTGTCTCGTAGTCTTTAAGTGCTGATAATGCCGGCCGTTGCAAAATCAAGATCGCTACAATATTCAACCATGCCATAGCACCCACACCAACATCACCAAGTGCCCACGCTAGGTCAGCGGACTTGATGCCGCCATACATGACAGATGTCAGCACCAACCATTTTAAAAATACCATTAACCAAGGGCGGTGCACCGCACGATTGATATAAGTGACATTTGTTTCCGCAATGTAGTAGTAAGCCAAGATAGTTGTGAATGCGAAGAAGAACAGAGAAACTGCCAATAGACTAGCACCCAAACCTGGCAGTATGGTTTCAAAAGCGCTTTGAACATAGATAGGTCCCGCTTCTACGCCGGCCAACCCTGTATACAACATAACTCCGTCGGGTCCCTGTACATTATAGAGACCAGTGAGCAGGATCATAAATGCTGTGGCTGTGCAGACAAACAACGTATCAATATAAACCGAGAAAGCCTGCACCAACCCCTGTTTAGCTGGATGTGAAACTTCTGCCGCGGCTGCAGCGTGAGGAGCTGTGCCCTGACCCGCTTCATTGGAGTAAATGCCTCGCTTGACTCCCCACTGGATTGCCATGCCTATAATCGCGCCATAACCTGCTTCTAGGCCAAAAGCACTATTGATGATCAAGCTGAACATCGCGGGGATGTTCTCATAATTAGCCGCCATTACTACCAAGGCAATCAAAATATAACCAAGTGCCATGACAGGAACGACGACCTGGGTGAAGCTGGCGATGCGGCGAACACCCCCAAACACAATCAAAGCCACGCCGATAGCGATTACAGACGCCCCAACAATAGGGGGTACACCCCAAGCATTTTCAACGGCTGCGACAATACTGTTGGCTTGAATGCCCGGCAGACAGAAACCAACCGCAATAATAGTACAGGCGGCAAATAACCAGGCATACCACTTTTGACCCATGGCTTTCTCGATGAAATATGCTGGCCCGCCGCGGTACATGCCTTTTTCATCTTTTTCTTTGTATATTTGCGCCAGTGTTGCCTCTACATAGGCTGTGGATGCACCGAGAAATGCCACCAACCACATCCAGAAAACTGCACCTGGACCACCCATGGCAATCGCCGTTGCGACACCTGCAATATTACCTGTACCAACACGACCGGATAACGAAATTGCTAGAGCCTGGAAGGAAGAGACGCCAGCATCGGAGCTTTTCCCTTGGAACATCAGTTTTATCATATGGCGAAAATGACGAATCTGAAGAAAGCGAGTACGAATAGAAAAATAGAGGCCAGTTCCAAGACAGAGATAGATAAGAGCCGAACTCCATATAATGCTGTTAAGATAATTTACAAATGCTTCCAAGATATTTCTCCGCTTTTTATTAGATTCTGTTGCGCATGTTACAGCTCAGTCAAGAATGAGCAAAATGTTAAGTGCTATTATTGTACTCCAGTCATAATTCTTTAATCTGAAGTCTCAACGGAATCTCAATATTCACTTTTGTGTGCTGGCGCATAATACGATGCAAGTTGTCAAAAAAAGCACCTGTCATTTCGGCGGTTTTTCTTGTGGTCATATCAATATGACCCAGTACGGTTTCGTAAATGGCGCATAGTTGGTCTTTTTCATTGAGCATAACGGCGGTAAGATGGATTAGTTTTCTGTTAACTCTATGCAATCTATATCGGGTTACAACAACTTCATCTAACAGGCATTCATTAATATATTTAATGTTGTCTTCAAGGGTGAATGATGAAAATCCAGAATCAAAGTATTCTTTTGAGAAACCTAGTTCAGCGATATAGTAGTCTTCAATAGACTCTCCAAATATTTTTGAATAATACAAAACATTCATGTGACCATTTTGATCACACATGTCTTGGGTAATGCGTATGGGTTGGGAGGTATGAGGAAAAGCACTCTTTATAGTCATAAATAGTTCATCAGTAATAGGTTGGGGATTATTTGTTTTGCAGTGTTAGAGCCAGTTGATAAAGCTGTTTTTTGTCGCCACCGGTAATTTTAGCGGTGAGGGATGCTGCTTTAGTGATGGGTGAATCTTTCATCAATATTTTTATAATCTTTTCAGCATCATTCGGGAGACCCTCGCCTGCGGTAACATTACCTCCAATGACAACAACGATTTCTCCTCGTTGTTGATTACTATCAGCTTTGATCTGTTCCAGTAATTCACCGAGGGTGCCATGAAGGTAAGTCTCAAAGGTCTTACTAATTTCTCTGGCCACAAACCCAGTCCGATCACAACCAAATACATCGGATAAATCTTGCAAGGTTGCCAGAATACGATGGGGAGCCTCATAACAAACAAGGGTATCTGTTACACACTTAAGGGTTTGAAGTACTTTCTGACGCTGAGTTGATTTCGCAGGAAGAAAACCAATGAAACGAAATTTGTCGGTGGGTAATCCCGAAACACTTAGCGCAGAAATAGCAGCGCAGGCACCGGGAATAGGAATCACCTCCACACCCTCATTGCGCGCGCGAGCAACTAAGCGATACCCTGGATCTGAAATCAGAGGAGTACCGGCATCAGAAATCAGTGCCACACTTTCGCCAACTTCAAGTCGATTGAGAATTTTTTCAGTGCTTTTTTGATCAGAGTGATCATGATAAGCAATGCAGGGAGTATCTATATTAAAGTACTCTAGTAGTTTTTTACTGTGGCGAGTATCTTCGCAGGCAATTACACTAACAGACTGGAGAGTGGAGACTGCGCGAGGTACCATGTCGGTTAAATTGCCGATGGGCGTGGCAACTATATATAACGTACCGGATTGATTTGAATTCATGGGCAAACAATTTCTTTTAAAGATTCTTGGTATAGGGTGCATCTTAGCCTTTATTGGCGGTTGTGCGCCAACTGCGACCACAGATAGTGGCAGAGTTCCTGTCACCTATATTTCTAACACAGAGGATCTTACTGCATTAGAGCAAACAGAACTATTATTTGCGCAGGCGCAATTACTAAATCAACAAGGCAAAGAAATGCTCGATGTGGCTATATTATTTGCCAAAAGTGGTAGCTTGCAGCGAAGTAAAGAAACACTGGCTCTGGTTAATAGTGTCCTGCTCACCGATCAACTATTTATTGAATATACCTTTTTAGGTGTTGAGTTACATCTCCAAGATGATAATCCAGCCGCAGCCTTGTCAAACATTGAAGACCCACGATTCTTGGAACTCCAACCTTATTTAGGCCGCCAGTATCAACGTCGCCTATTGAGTATTAAAGCAGATGTTTACACTGAACTAGGGGATTCAATTGCTAGTCTCCGTAACTCAATAGCATTAGCAACCCTGTTAGAGAACAAATCTGATATATCAAATGTCCACAATAAAATTTGGCGTCAGCTCGCCAGACAACCCTTTAACACTTTGAATCAGTACTCATTGGACTCCGACCCAATCATTGCTGGATGGTGTGAGCTTGCTGCCAATAGCAGACAATATCAAAATAATCTAGAAACTCAGTTTTTAGAATTTATTAGCTGGAAAAATAATAATGAGAATCACCCCGCTGCCATTATTCCTCCCGATTGGTTCAAGCAGAGGCAAAGTAATGCAGTTTACTCTTCCCAAGTAGCTATTTTGCTTCCGTTGCAGGGAGACTACAAAGGACCTAGCCAAACCTTTTTAGATGGCTTTATGGAAGCATATTACGAGCTATACCAACAAGACAAAACAAAACCGCCAAATGTAAGAATTCATGACACATCCATACATACTATTGAGCAAGCCTATGGAAACGCAGTGGCAGAAGGCGCTGATATAATTATCGGCGGAATTCGCCAATCTGAAACTGAAGCACTAAACAAGATGTCCTTACTAGAAGTACCAACAATAAGTTTAAACCGAATAGACAATGGCGATATCGTACAGAATCCAAATCTGTTTCAGTTTGGTAATTCGCAACAGGATGAAATAAGACAAATCGCTAATGAGGCATGGAGAAAAGGCTACCGCAGAGCTCTTTTTATCGCTCCTGAGAATAACTGGGGACAGCAAGCTATGGCAGCCTTTAGCTCCCATTGGCTAGATAAAAATGGTGTTCTCGTTGATCAAGTTGCATACCCCGATTCAGTTAAAGATTTCACTAAATTCCTTAAAAAACCTCTGCAAATTGATTTAAGTGAAAGTCGTGGTATCCAATTAAGGCGTTTTGTTAATAGCCGTGTTATCTATACCCCTAGACGACGGCAAGACATTGATTTTGTTGTGGTGCTGGGCTACCCAGAGAGAGTGAGACAGATAAAACCTGCATTAGACTTCTTGTGGGCCGCTGACTTGCCTGTGTATTCAAGCTCAGAAATATATAACGGGGTTTCTCAATCAGGCTTAGATCGAGATCTTGGTGGGATCCAGTTTACAGCTATGCCATGGTCTCTCCCGGGGCAATTAACCTCTGAACTAAACTCTGACCAAACGATGCACACCGCATATAGACAGCTTTATGCGAGGGGGCATGACTCTTTTTTAATTCATCGTAATTTAAGTAGCCTTCAAAAAAATTCACAGGTCCCTCTGTTTGGTTCGACTGGAATACTCAGTCTTTCAGGCGGAATTATTAGGCGCCAAGTTCAGTGGGGAGAGTTTCAACAAGGCAAGGTAAGAAACGTTCAACCATAGTCTAACAATTTAAAATGATATAGAGGTCAGAGAAATGGATTTCAATGACAGACATTCTAGGAAAGAAACATCTTTAAAAATAGGCGCAGCGGCAGAACAATTTGCCCATGATTATCTATTGGCAAATGGCCTTATCCCTGTAAATCGTAACTTCACCACTCGCCGCGGTGAGATCGATATAATAATGCAGGACAAAGAACAGTTAGTGTTTGTGGAGGTGCGGTTTCGACAGTCAAACCGATTTGGTAGTGCAGAAGAGTCTATTACTCAGCTAAAGCGAAAAAAGATAAAAGCCGCTGCCACAATCTATATGCAGAGCCACAAAATGAGCAACGATACGCAGGCCAGATTTGATGTGATCGCATTGACGGGGGATTCAAGAAGCAGCTCTCAGTTTAGTGTAAACTGGATTAAAAATATCTTCATTGAATGACTAACTGGCAAGAGTTCATCTCTGGAGAAAAATACGTTAGGCGTGGATGTTTTGGAAATTATGGAACAAAAAATATTTAGTCAGTTTCAAAAAATGATCGAAACCACTATGGTTGTTGGAGATCTCTTTTCCGGATCTATTGCTCGTGCTGCAGAAAGTATTAGCTCCACACTGTTAGCCGGAGGGACTATTTTTAGCTGCGGGGATAAGTCTGGAGTCTTAGCTGCCGAACTTTTAACCAACTATTTAACATCAGGATTTGAGATTGAAAGGCCTGGTTTTCCTGCCTTAAATATTAACCAGCTCAGTGCTGCAAGTCCCAACATGAGCCAGTTGTCTACCCTACTGAGTATCCACGCACAAAGTACCGATCTATTGGTAGTCACAAGTGCTGGTGACAATGCTCCACAGCTCATCACAGCTGTTGAAGCTGCCATCGAAAGAGGTATGACTATAGTGCTACTGTCTGGTCAAAATGACGACAAATTAGTTGGAACTATCGGTTACAATGACGTTCAAATTAGTACAGCTGAGTTTTCAGGCCAGCTAGCAGTATTAGCTCAAATAGAAATAATACAATGTGTGTCTGCCTTAATAGACGACAAAATCCTTGGAGGGATGTAAATGCGCAATTTTGCTTTAACCTTTGGTTTGATTCTTGTACTGGGTGGTTGTACCTCAATAGTAAACGAGGTCACTAAAGAACCAATACAACCTGACGGATCTGGGAGAACTCTAGGAGCGGACATTGATGATCCTAAAATGAGAACTTTTATAGGGGTCAATATTAAAAAGGCCGATCCTCAGCTAAAAAAATCACATATTAATGTCTCAGTATTTAATGCGTTAGTATTATTAACAGGGGAAGTTTCTAGCGCTGAAATGAAATCACTCGCAGGAGATGTCGCGCGGGAGTATCGCGGGGTTCGTCAAGTCTACAATGAACTTCAAATTCGAGGTAAGACTTCTATTGTGTCGCGTACAAATGACACCATCATCAGCGGAAAAATCAAAACAAAGTTGGCATTTAATAAAGACGTTGATTACTCAGATTTAATACTGATTACGGAGGATAGCGTTGTCTATTTGCTTGGTACGGTCACACAAGCCACGGGAGATCTTGCGGCAGATGTAGCCCGCAACACGAGCGGCGTACGAAAAGTTGTTAAATGCTTAGAGTACGTGACCAAGTCTTAATTATTATCCTACAAGCTCAATCGCCATCGCGGTAGCCTCTCCACCACCGATACACAGACTCGCCATGCCTTTTTTGTCACCTCTTCTTTGCATAGCATGTATTAAAGTCACCAATATACGAGCTCCGCTGGCGCCAATAGGGTGACCCAGTGCACAGGCTCCTCCATGAACATTTAACTTACTGTGTGGGATACCCAACTCATGCATCGCAGCCATAGCAACCACGGCAAATGCCTCATTGATTTCCCAGAGATCCACTTCGTCTATACTCCAGCCCACCCGCTTTAAAGTATTCTGAACAGCTGTCACCGGAGCAGTGGTAAACCACTCTGGCTCTTGTGCCGACTCATCATAACCATGAATCAGGGCAATAGGTTTCAATCCTCTAGCTTCTGCCTCATCCGCCATCATTAAGGTCAAAGCAGCAGCCCCATCTGAGATAGAGCTAGCGTTTGCCGCAGTGACGGAGCCATCTTTTTGGAATGCGGGTCTCAATTGAGGTATTTTTTCTGGCTTAGCATTTCCTGGTTGCTCGTCAATGTCGACAATAACATCTCCACGACGCGAGGTTACGGTAACTGGAGCAACTTCATTAGCAAAATAGGCTTTATCGATTGCTTCCTTCGCTCGTCTTAAAGATTCAATCGCAAATGCATCCTGCATTTCACGACTAAATTGATATTTTGAAGCACATGTCTCTGCATAATTACCCATAGCAACACCTTGGTAGGCATCTTGCAAACCATCATATTGCATATGGTCCAACATCTGAGCATGCCCAAATCGATATCCCTGGCGGGCTTGAGGTAATAAATAAGGAGCTCCACTCATACTTTCCATCCCCCCAGCCACAACAACTGACGCCTGCCCGGACCTTAGCGCATTACCGCCAAGCATTACGGATTTCATTGCTGACCCACAGACTTTGTTAACAGTAGTACAGGAAGTAGATACTGGAAGTCCCGCTGCGAGGGCTGCTTGTCGAGCCGGTGCTTGACGTTGCCCTGCAGTCAAGACAGAACCCATTATAACCTCATCAATATCAGAGGCATTCAATCCACTCTTAGTTATAGCAGAGCTAATTGCTACGCCACCAAGATCAGAAGCCGATAAAGAGGACAGACTGCCCATCATCCCACCCATAGGGGTGCGCATGGCAGATAGAATGGCTATAGGATTTGACATGTAAAACTCCCAGTCAGATATGTCTGCGGATAATCTACTTCACTACCCTAAGAGAAGGCTTAGGTTTAGCCGAAGTCTTTTGGTCATCAATATTAGATTGTTGATTAGGTTTACTGTTTTTTAGCGGTGGCGGCGGCTCTTCAGTCTCATCGGGCTCAAACATCATCCCTTTACCATTCTCTTGAGCGTAAATTCCGGTGATAGAAAATAATGGTAAGTAGAGATCTACAGGCATTCCACCAAAGCGGGTCGAGAAATAGACCGCTTCACTATTCATTTCGAAGTTTGTTACCGCTCGTGGCGCTATATTCAAAACAATCTGCCCATCATTGACAAACTCCTGAGGTACTTCAACCCCGATATAGTTCGCATCAACGATAACGTAAGGGGTACACTGGTTGTCGACTATCCAGTCAAAAAATGCCTTTAAGAGATAGGGACGATTAGATTGCATATTTAATCCGCAAAATCATTCACGAACTTCTCTCTCAAGATCAGTCAAACTCTCCTGGAAAGAGGGCCGTTCAAACAACCGCTCCATATATTCATGCAAAGGCTTGACGTGGCGATTATTAGGCAAAGAAATTCCCAACTCAGGTAGTCGCCATAACATTGGAGCTAGGCAGCAATCGACCAAGGTAAACTCTTCGCTCATAAAGTATGGCATCTCTTCAAAAATACCCGCAATGGTAACCAATGACTCTCGGAATTCCTTACGCGCAGCATCTGCCTTTTTGCTGTCAGGGCTTGCTTTAATCTGATCAATTAGTACACACCAATCTCGTTCGATTCTATAGATCCATAAGCGGCTTTCAGCTCTTGCAACTGGATATACGGGAAGAAGAGGCGGATGGGGGAAACGCTCATCAAGGTATTCCATCACTACATTTGACTCATAAAGGGCCAAGTCTCTATCTACCAAAGTTGGCAGAGTCCCATAAGGATTTGCTTCGAGAATTTCTTCAGTTACAGACTTTGGATCGATATCTTCGATATCAACTGTAACCCCTTTTTCCGCCAAAACAATACGAACACGATGGCTATATTGGCACGTTGGATCAGAAAATAATGTCATTGAAGAACGTCGCACACTCACCTCACATTTGGTGGTTATAAATTAATTAGCAGAGGATGACTATCACCCCCAAAATAAAAACTATCGGCTTACGTGCGTGAACGAACGTAAACGTTGCTTCCTAGTGGATACCTTTCCAGTACTCTCTATTGAGAAGAACAACAGGAACTAACAATAATAACAGAAATAAAAGTACCAGTTTTCCGATATGCTTGCGTTGCTCAGCCATTGGTTCTCCCACATAGGCCAAGAAGTTAACCAAATCAAACATTGCAACATCAAACTCTTCAGGAGTCATAGTTCCAATTTTATTAATCTTGAACCGACCGCAGGGATCATCAAAGATGTCTTCACCGGTTAAAATATCCCGCTTAATGCCACCAAACTCTGACAATACTGGTCCGGGTTGGCATTCAGGTAATCCTTGCAAATCAATCAATGCATGGGGCATACCCACATCTTTGTATACCCTGTTATTGACTCCAAGCGGTCTAGACTCATCTGCATAAAAATTTCGCAAGTAAGTATAAAGCCACTCAGGAGAACGCGACCTTGCGACTAATGTTAAATCAGGTGGTTCAGCGCCAAACCAACCTTTTGACTCATCGGCTGGCATGGAAATCGTCATTAATTCACCAATTTTTTGACCAGTGAACACCATATTATCAAGCATCATCTCATGTGGGATATTTAAGTCATCAGCGACTCTTTCCCAGCGAGAGTATTTAAAAGAATGACATCCCATGCAGTAGTTGACCGCCAGCTTAGCGCCATTCTGCAGAGACGCCTTGTCACTTAACTGCGCTTCAAAAACATCACAATCAATAGTACCGCATGACTTTCCACTCTCAGCACCCACTGCTTTGATAGGCAATACAACCATTAACGTAACCACCAAAACTGCTCCGAGAGTTCTCCAAAATCCGAGGCCTCCATCCATCGTAATGCGATCAGGCTCTGGTTTGGTCTTTTCAATCCTAGTCCAGAAATAAATACCAATAAAGTAACTAAAATATAGAACAGTGCAAAGTTGCGAGAGAAGCGTTCTAGCCGGGGTCGGCGCTTTAACACCCAAGTATCCAAGGATAATGAATATAGCGGCTAGAACCATGAGTGCAACACGACTAAATTGGCCTTTATATCTAATCGATCTTACTGGGCTTCTATCAAGCCATGGCAATACAAAAAGAATTGCAATCGCTGCAGCCATCACCATAAACCCACCAAAGGCATTTGGCACTGCCCGTAGCATTGAGTAAAAAGGTGTAAAGTACCAAACTGGCGCAATATGCTCAGGGGTTTTTAATCCATTGGCTATCTCAAAATTCGCATACTCTAGGAAGAACCCTCCCATTTCAGGCATGAAGAAAAGGATGCCGCAGAACACGAAGAGGAACACAACGATGGGCACCAAATCGTGAATAACAAAGTAAGGGAAGAAAGGAATACCATCTATCGGATTACCATTCTCATCTTTATACTTCTTAATGCTTACTCCGTCAGGATTATTAGATCCCACATCGTGTAAAGCTATAATATGCATAACCACTAACGCAATCAAGATGATGGGAATGGCCACAGCGTGAAGCGACATGAATCTGTTTAAGGTAATCCCAGAGAGTAGGTAATCTCCTCTAATCCACTGCACAAGATCTTCGCCTATCACAGGGATCGTACCAAACAAATTAATAATTACCTGAGCACCCCAATAGGACATTTGACCCCATGGCAACACATACCCCATAAAAGCTTCAGCCATCAAAGCCACGTAAATTGTCATTCCAAAGATCCATACCAACTCACGAGGTGCTTTGTACGACCCATACATAAGCCCTCTAAACATGTGCATATACACAACAATGAAAAATGCAGAAGCACCTGTAGAGTGCGCGTATCGAATAATCCAGCCGAGATCAACATCTCGCATGATATATTCCACAGACGCAAACGCTTGCTCTGCAGAACCCTGATAACTCATTAATAGCCAGATTCCGGTGATTAACTGAATCACCAAAACGACTATTGAGAGCACACCAAAGTAATACCAAAAATTAAAATTCTTTGGCGCATAGTACTCTGCCATGTGCCTGTTCCACTCACGCTTGAGTGTTGGCATTCTTGAATTAAACCAAGCAGCGAAACCTTTTTCTTCATTCATGGCTAAGCAACCTCCGTATCAATGCCGATTACAACAACACTATCTGACTCATAACTATGGGGTGGAATTTCCAGATTCTTAGGGGCTGGCACGCCAGCAAAAACGCGGCCTGAGAGATCGAACTTAGATCCATGACACGGACAGAAAAAACCGCCTAACCAAGCATCACCACCTAGATCCGCTGCACCTACATCAGGTCGGTATAGAGGAGCACACCCTAAGTGAGTGCACAAGCCAACCAAAATCAAATATTCTTCTTTACCCGATAGGGTTCTTGCACTTCCATCTACGTAAGCAGGTTGTTTTGCTTCCACAGAATCAGCATCTCGTAGAATATTTGTGTCAAGGGCATTAATCGCCGCAAGAGACTCTTCGGTTCGACGAACGATATAAACCGGCTTACCTCTCCACTCGACAACCATACGAGCACCGGGCTCAAGTTTTGAAATATTAACCTTTACAGGAGCTCCTGCAGCCTTAGCTTTTGCGCTCGGCTGCCAAGAAGCAACAAAAGGAACCGCAGCGCCAACTACACCTGCGCCTCCAACGACGGTGGTAGCACCTAACAAAAATTTACGGCGGCTCTCATTGACAACTTCACCATTCATGGCGATTCCTCAAGTCAGAATTGACGTTTTATTTAATAGAAAGTAACAAAAATTTGGCGGAATTTGTATCGGTTAACCCGCGACAATTTAGCCATGCGCATGGTACCGGATTTGTTTATTTTAAGCAACAATGAGTGACCTAGGAGCTAGCTTAAGTGGCTGATTTTATTAGGTAAAAAAAAGCCCGACCAATGGGTCGGGCTTTTTGGACAACTTAGGTTTATCGCTTAGAGAATTGTGGACGCTTACGCGCTTTATGCAGACCCACTTTCTTACGCTCTACTTGTCTCGCATCTCGCGTTAAAAACCCAGCTTTTCTCAATGGAGAGCGAAGGTTTTCATCATAACTAACTAAAGCTCGCGCGATGCCGTGCCTAATAGCACCTGCTTGACCAAAGTTTCCGCCTCCAGCAACGGTGATATTGAGATCAAATTTTTCAACCATATCAACCACTTCAAAAGGCTGACGAACAATCATCCGCGCCACTTCACGACCAAAATAAACATCAATGCTACGATCATTGATTTTAATATCGCCTTTTCCTGAAGTCATAAAAACGCGCGCTGCCGATGTCTTGCGTCTTCCAGTGCCATAAAATTGAGTATCTGCCATAATCTGTTTCCGTTACAGTTCGAGTGTTTGAGGCTGCTGCGCTGTGTGCGGATGTTCTGCACCGGCATAAACCTTCAACTTTCTAAACATTTCTCGGCCCAATGGACCGCGGGGCAACATGCCCTTCACTGCTGACTGAATGACACGCTCAGGCGCTTTATCAATCAACTGCTCAAAATTAATATCTTTTATTCCACCTGGATAACCAGTGTGTGAGTAATAGATCTTACCCTTAGCTTTGTTACCTGTTACGCCAATCTTCTCAGCATTAACTACAACAATATAGTCTCCCGTATCCACATGCGGTGTGAATTCAGGCTTATGCTTACCTCTGAGACGGGAAGCAACCTCAGTTGCAAGACGACCAAGAGTTTTCCCATCGGCGTCAATAACAAACCAATCGCGTTCTACTGTTTCTGCTTTTGCACTGTATGTTTTCATTTTTTCCTACCTAACTTTGGGACAACCCCAAAAAGGGTGCGAATTGTAATGATCAGTGAGGCCTAATACAAGGGCTGTTTCACGCAAAGTCTAACTTTTTTTAACCTATATTTAGGGCCGATGAGGTCTAGCTAGATATTCATGACTCTGCATCTCTAAAAGTCTGCTCTGAGTACGCTCAAATTCGAAGCTCAATCTTCCTCCAGAATAGAGGCTCTGCAGGGGTTGCGCTGCTGATATGGCGATTTTAACATTACGATCATAAAACTCATCAACAAGATTGATGAAGCGCCGGGTAGCGTCATTATTAGTTAGCCCCATAGTTGGGACATTGCTAATAATTACCGCATGGAATTCTTTAGCTATCTCAATATAATCATTCTGACTGCGAGGGCCTTGGCATAAGTCGCTAAATTCAAACCAAACAACATCTTCGCAAACCTTTATAGCTGGAATTGGGCGCCCTTCCACCTCAAGCTTCACTGCTGCTCTAATTTCACCCTCTACAGGTACTAACCGATTAAAAATCGCATCTATGTCTTCTTGCGCCTTAGCGTCAAGGGGGGTGCAATAAAGAGGAGCTTTTTCAAGAGCACGCAATCGATAGTCGACGCCACCATCTACATTAATAACATGGCAGTGTTGCTTAATAAGAGCAATCGCTGGTAAAAATTGCTGCCGTTGAAGACCCTCTCTATACAAAAGATCAGGAGTGATATTGGAGGTAGTCACCAAACACACATTTAATGCAAACAGCTCTTTCAACAAATTAGCAAGAATCATCGCATCTGCAATATCACTGACAAAGAACTCATCAAAACAAATAATACAGGTTTCATCTGCTATCTTTCTTGCCACTTGGCGTAAAGGATTTTTTTCACCTCTAAAAGTAGCCAAATCATGATGGACTCGCCGCATAAATCGGTGAAAATGAATTCTCATCTTGTTGTCAAAAGGAAGGCTTTCGTAAAAATTATCCATTAGATAAGTTTTACCGCGTCCAACTCCACCCCACAAATAAAGGCCTTTAATAGGTGCCATGGGTGCCATGAACAATCTTCTTACCAATTTCTTCCCGTAGCTAGCAGAATCTTTTCGGCGATTTAATCGAAGGTCATGATATAAGGCTTCAAAAGCAGCTACTGCAGATTCTTGAGATTGATCAGCGAGGAAACCCTCTTGCTGAACATCTTTTAAGTAGCGTTGTCTGGGTGATGACATTTTTTTCAAGTTTTTAAGGACCAATGAGAACTTTAACGAGCAATGTAATTTGTTACAACTTAAATCCCTCAACACCACAAATTTTAAATCTACGGTATAATGGAATTTGATTCAGATGTATCCTAAATACTTAGAGTACTGTTCAGCTTAACCTAGACTGACATAACTCAACTTAAAAGAGGTTTAACCGTTGGCAATCATGACCGCTCTATTATTTTGCGTAGTTTCCTTCTTTGCGGGGGCTGGTGCTTACCATTTTTTTTACCGTCCCTCTGATGACGGCGACTCCAATACTCGTGAGTTGCAGAAAAAACTAGATAAAAGTGATCAGCAACTTAAAAAGTATCAACAAGAAGTATCTGAGCATTTTATTACTGTGTCTCACCTAACAACTAATGTAGCCCAAAGCTATAGGGAGATTAACGAGCACTTAGCAAGTAGTGCAATACGTCTGGCTAGTCCTGAGATTGGTCGCCAGTTGCTAAAATCAGGTGGGTCAGATCTATCTCTACTAGATTCTGATGGTAATCCGCTAGTAGGTATAGAGGACGTAGAAGTTCCACGGGATTACGCCCCGAAAGTACCAGGTGGAGTCCTGAGCGAGGAGTATGGGTTGGCGGAAAATGATGCGCAGGATAATAGCTCTAAGCCCTCGTCTAAATTAGCTAGCGAAGACCAAGAAGATTCAGATCCCACCGAAAATGTGAGCTAAAATTTATTTCTTCTTTTTAGAAGAGTTTGCGGTAAACACGGAGGTTTACTGTGCCAGTAACTGTCAAAAGCAAATCAAAGGTTTTTATTTCAACTGTCCTTCCAGGTTCATGTGTGCTGTGTAAGGGCTCTGTAAGTCACCATAATAATTGCTTGTGTAATCTATGCATTGCAAATCTACCATGGCTTTTAAACAAGTGCCCCAGATGCTCCATCCCTTTTGCTCCTAACAAGCTGTGTCCAGACTGCCAAAAGACACCCCCCGTATTTCGTCGATGCATATCGGCCGTAGAGTATAAAATTGGTGCCGTTGATAAACTGATTATGAATATCAAAAGAAATCCCTTTTGTCCTGAAATTGAAGAACTTTCGCGGCTACTAGCGCATACCATAGAACAAGCCTATCAAGGTACCTGTATACCAGGCATTATTATTCCTGTACCTTTGCACTGGAGGAAATTGATGAGTCGAGGTTTTAACCAAAGCTCCTCAATAGCTCGAATAGTAGCAAGCCATTTTAGTCACACCAAAGTACATGAGAACCTGTTTATACGTCCTAAACATTCCAGTCCTCAACACCTAAAGACTAAAAAACAAAGGATGTTGGATATGTGCAATGTTTTCACCATGTATATAGGACATAATAAAGTGCAAGGAGATGCTCAACTAACTTTTAGTGGGAAATCTGTGGCTATTGTCGATGATGTCGTAACAACTGGGGCCACAGTCAATGCTTTAGCGCGCACTCTGCTAAACTCCGGAGCAAAATACGTAGATATCTGGTCCATTGCCAGAACGGGCTGGCATAATGCCTCCTAGTAACGGAAAATAGACTCATGAAACCCGAAATCACCCTACTATCAGACAAAGTCTGGCGCCATATTTTAGATGAGGCCGGAACTACAGCAACTGAAGAACCGCTTTTAGCAGAGTATTTAGTCAGCACCCTTTTAAATCATGATAATCTAAATACTGCACTCAGCCACCACTTAGCCAACAAACTGGCGAGCATCGCTGCACCTGCTTCAATGCTACGAACCATTATGTCTGACATTTTTTCTGATCCTGATGTTCTACATAAAGTTGCCAGGGACATTCAAGCCACTGTTGATCGAGATTCAGCGTGCACTCTCTACAGTTCGCCTTTTTTATATTTCAAAGGATTCTTATCTTTGCAAGCGTATCGTGCAGCACACCACTTGTGGGCTCAGGGCAAGACTTCCATGGCTCTGCTTTTACAACATAGAATTTCAGTGACATTTGCTGTTGATATCCATCCAGCCGCGGTGATTGGTAGCGGTGTAATGATTGACCATGCAACGGGCTTGGTGATTGGAGAAACCGCGGTTGTCGAAGACTCAGTATCAATTATGCAGTCAGTTACCTTAGGAGGAACAGGCAAAGACATTGGTGATCGACACCCAAAGATACGCAGGGGAGTTTTAATAGGCCCTGGAGCCACAATTCTTGGCAACATTGAAATAGGAGAAGGCGCAATGGTGGCGGCATCAAGCGTAGTACTTAAAGCGGTTGCACCACACAAAATCGTCGCAGGGGTCCCAGCGGTTGAAGTAGGAGATGTTGACTTTGATCAGCCTTCAAAAGTCATGGACCACTACTTTCCGTCGTCTTAAAAACCATCCTCTCTAGCATCTCAACCAGGAAAAACTGACCACCTCGTCAATCGAACGAGACTCTGACTCACTCATCAGTAATCGATCAACTCCGATTGCAACTCCCGCACACGATGGAAGTCCTGCTTCCAACGCCGCCAACAACTTGGTATCAATATTTACCGGAGATTTTTTGCTTTTCTCTCTATTGATGCAATCTCTATTGAATCTCGATCGCTGCTCATCGGCGTCAGTTAACTCTAGGTAACCATTTCCAACTTCCACTCGATTTAAAAACACCTCAAAGCGACGACTAACTTTTTGCCCAGTACTGTTTACACCAATCTGCGCTAAGGCCGCTTGGCATTCTGGATAATCATAGATAATCGCTATGCCTAGGGGTAGTTGAGGCTCCACTTTGAGGCTAAAGATTAAATCTAAACAGTTTGCCCTAGTCTCTTCAAACCAACTCCCAGAAGCCAAACCAGCGGCAATTTCTCGCAATCGATTTAAATCAACGTCTTGAGGATCGAAACCCAAATGATCGACGAAACAATCGGTATAACTTATTTTTGTGATATCTCTGGTTACGTTCTCAGGTGTAGAGATCACGGACGAGATTAAATCAATTACCTCATCAATCAACTGATGTTCATCCCAGCCGCAACGATACCATTCAAGCATCGTAAACTCAGGATTGTGCTTTTTACCTACCTCCCCATCTCGAAAAGCTTTACTCATTGAATAAATATCGCCACTGCCAGAAGCCAGTAAACGTTTCATGAAATACTCGGGAGATGTCTGCAGGTAACCCTTGCTCCCAGAAACTTCTGCGGAAATACTTTCTAAATTGATATCGGTGACTGTCGAAGAGCTTAACAGTGGAACTTCAACTTCAAGTACAAAACGCTGAGAGAAAAAGCGACGTATCGATGCCATCATTTGAGCTCGACGTTTCAAGGCACCAATGGACGCCCCAGATTTCCATTCATCCATTGCTAAGGACCTTCATGCTTGTATGAGCATGTATAAATGCCTCAGAGTTATTTGACACGGCCTTGATATTCACCCGTACGGGTGTCGACCTTAACAACATCTCCCTGATCAAGAAATAGAGGAACTTTAACCACGGCACCAGTCACTAGCCTTGCTGGTTTACTCCCACCTTGCGCTGTATCACCACGCAATCCTGGGTCGGTCTCAATAATTTCTAGCTCAACATGGTTAGGTGGTGTTACGGACAAAGGCGAGCCGTTATAAAGAGTCACTATGCAGGTATCCTGTTCACTCAACCACTGCAGTGCATCGCCTACAGCATTTTCATTGGCCTGATGCTGCTCGTAAGTATCAGGCTCCATGAAATACCAGAAATCTCCATCGGTATAAAGATATTGCATATCCGTATCCATGACATCTGCACCCTCAAGAGACTCTCCAGACTTAAATGTCTTCTCAAGAACTCTCGCTGTTTTTAAATTACGCAATTTGACACGGTTAAAAGCCTGGCCTTTTCCCGGCTTGACGAATTCATTTTCTAGGATCGAACAAGGATCTCCGTCCAACATTACTTTTAATCCAGAACGGAATTCGTTAGTAGAGTAATTGGCCATTTTTAATATCCCTGAAAGTCTAAAAACAGGCATGATACCCGAAGTATCAATGTATTTAACATCTTTTAGTCATAACCTCACTTTCTAGTATGTCTAGTGTCAGTGCAACTTGTTAATGTCTTTATCGCTATATCCAAGCAGGTATAGAATGCCATCTAAGCCTACATTAGAAATTGCTTGCTTAGCAGACGCTTTGACAAGCGGTTTTGCTCTAAAAGCAATCCCCAAACCTGCTATGCTAATCATTGGCAGGTCATTAGCTCCATCGCCCACTGCAATAACTTGATCAAGACTCAGCCCTTGCTGGTGTGCAAGTTCACGTAAAAGATCAGCCTTACGTTGACCATCAATAATATCTCCAGTCACCCTTCCTGTGACAATACCGTCCACTATTTCCAGCTCATTAGCATAGAGATAATCAACGCCCAGAATATTTTTTAATCGTTGCCCAAAAAAAGTAAACCCACCGGAAACAATTGCTGTGGTGTAACCCAGCTGCTTAAGGCTATGGATCAAATACTCAGCTCCTTCATTAAGCCGTATACGATCAGCTACTGTTTGTAGCACCTCCGCATTAAGTCCTTCCAATAAAGCTAATCTCTGGGTAAAGCTCTGTGTGAAGTCTATCTCTCCGCGCATTGCCGCCTCGGTAATAGCAGCAACTTCTTCGCCAACACCAGCTTCAATAGCTAGCTCATCAATGACTTCTGCATCGATCAGTGTCGAGTCCATATCAAATACAACTAGCTGACGGCTTCGACGGAAAATTGTGTCCTCTTGATAGGCAACATCTATATTGTGCTGGCCAGCCAACTCAAGTAGCAAGCTCCGAAGAGCCTCGGCACTCTTTGGATTACCTCTCACAGAGAACTCCACGCAAGCCTGTCCCATTTGCTCAGCCCCCTCCAAAGGAACTCGCCCGGATAATCGCACTATTTTATCGATATTGAGGCCCTGGTCAGCGGTAACTTTAGTCACTGCATTCAAATGGGAGGCGTCAATACTACGCGCCAGAAGAGTTACGATATGTCGAGCTTTCCCTTGCTGCTCTACCCAATCATGGTAACTTTCCTCAGAAACAACTAAAAACCGACCTTGCATATCCAAGGTTTGGAGTACCGCCAAGACCTCAGATTTGATCTTACTAACACTCCCCTCTTTCGGTACAGCTACTAGAATACCCATATTGAGCTGATCATGAATTACCGCTTGTCCTATATCTAGCACTGTCACTTTAAATCGAGACAATACCTCAGCTACCGCATTGGTGACCCCAGGTCTATCTTCACCGTAAACATTAATTAACAAAACTTGTTTCACATTATGGCATCCCATCATTTTTCCAGTGACCATTATATAAAAGCTGAGCGAATAGGATAGAATGCAGGGAAAATAATTTACCCAAGGTTTGAGAATGCGACACCAATACTCAATAAGAGTTAAATTACCTGCGCTAATAGCTTTAGCTTGTTTGGTATTTGGGCTTCTCAGCTGGATTATTATTGTGTCCCAAACCACTAAACTCTCAAATCAGGCAGTACAAGACAAAAGCCAATCTACTCTAAAACAACTGGCTGAAAGTATCCGCACCCCACTTTTTAGCAATGATATTATCGGAATCCAGTTCGCTCTGAGAAACGCCACTGAAGATCCAGCAATCTACAGCGCTAGTTTATATGACGTAGCAAATACATTGATTGCTCAAAGCTCTCAATCTCAGAAAACTCCACAAAGACTAGAGAATTTCAGACATAGCATTGAACTTGAGGACGCCTTGGCTGGAACTCTGACAATAGCTGTCATTAGCCAACCCATCTATAATGCATATTCGCAGATTTTCCTAGTATGGGTGCTAGCCTGGCTTATATTCACTGGAGTCTCTACCTACCTTAGCTATCAATTCTCTCATGGACTTTCCCGACGGCTAAGGTTGTTAACTAATCGGTTGCCCGGCAGCAGCGACCCCATGATCGACGAAATGCAGGCCCTAGAGAAAAAAATCCAACCACTATTGTCTGCCTCTCGACAAGTAGACCATTCCTCTGACAATGGATACTACTGCTCGCTTGTGAGCGCCACCATTAAAAATCGTGAGAGCCTCAACAAGCAACTTAGCTACGAAAATTTAGACTTACTATTTGAAAACATAGACCTTTGTACCGAGCGCACCCTTGAACTGTACGGTGGTCAAAGACTTGAAGGAGTCGGTGGAAATATTTTCTTCTATATTCGCTCTACCCAGGCGTCCAAACAGCATATCCTAGTATGTCTGATGGCCGTATACTCCTTGCAACAACTCCTTATGAAACTTTCAAAGAAATTAGGCATTGATCTGGAAATTAACTGGACAGTATGCAGTGACAACATCCCAATGCTGCCAATATTTAGTTATCACGAAAACATTTTTAATTTAAAAGAAAAGTCAAAAAGCATAGCTCAATCAATTGATCGTGATGTGATTGCTATTTCAATTGAAGATTACACCATTGACCAGTTGAGCTCTATCGCACGATTTAGCCCACATGAAGAAGGTTGCTTTATATTTGAAGGCTTTCCGGAACAACGACAGCTATTATTAGAAAAGCAAATCATGCATCTTGCGTCTGTGTGCCTTTAAAGAATGTGGTTTTTATAAAAAAACATTTTCATAGAGGATCACTCCCCACACTAAAAGAAACAATATTAAAGACATTAAAACTGCTGCAGAACCTACATCTTTGGCGCGCCCTGATAATTCATTGAATTCCAACCCGATTCGATCAACAACAATCTCAATGCCAGTGTTTAGAAGCTCGACTATCAAGACGATCAAAATAGCGCCCAAAAGCATCAATAACTGCAGGCTGCCAGTTGCGACCCAGAATGCTGCTGGTACCAAAACCACCAGCGCAGCCACTTCGCAACGAAAAGCCTCTTGAGACTTAAACGCCGCACTTAAGCCCTGCACTGAGTGGATCGTCGTTTTTATAACTCGACGATGGAGCAAACCTAAAATACCTTTCTGAGACATGATTTATACCGTTCAATTATCTAAATTCTGATTCATTTCTAATGCGGGCATTTTTTCAAGAGGAGCTCCCACTACAACACCAGGCACTCCAGCGACGGTAACATGCGGGGCCACTGAATGGAGTACCAGACTTCCAGCGCCAATTTTTGCCCCTTCGCTAATGGTGATGTCGCCAATAACCTTTGCTCCTGCTGAAATCATGACTCCATCACATACTTTAGGACAACGCTTTGCGGCAACACTTCCGCTCCCTCCCAAAGTTACAGAATGCAAAATCGATACATTGTTACCGATTACAGTAGTTTCACCAACAACCAAGCCTACAGCGTGATCTACCATAATGCCTGAGCCTATTTTGGCACCGGGATGAATGTCAACATCAAAATTTTCAGCCATCTTGCTCTGTAAAAAATAGGCCAGTGCCTTTCGGTTATTGCTCCAATACCAATGGGCGATTCTTTGTAATTGCAGAGCTTGAAAACCTTTAAAAAATAATAGTGGCATGAGATATTTATCACAGGCGGCATCACGCTCAAAACACGCAATGATATCTAATCTCATGCTAACTCCTATCAAAGGATCAGCTTCCATAGCATCTTGGATAATAGAGATGTAACTAGGGAAGGACAGATCTTGCTCCTTTAGCTGATTAGAAAGGTTATAGCTGAGAGCCGAGTCAAAACAAGTATGGTCGAGAATTGAACGCTGCATAAATGACATCATATCTGGCTCTGCATCAACCAAATTTCTGGCCTCTTCAATCATCAGAGCCCATACGGAATCTTCTTTTACCATAGTTAGAAGCACCTACTAATATCTAGTTTAAATTTGTACAAAGCGTTCAAATATTTCATCAAGATGATCTAGAACAACATCTAAGTACATTAAGTTTGCGTCCCTAGAGAGCTTCTGTCTAATCATAGACTTGCTCAGTTGCTCTGAATAGGGTTTTGCTATCGGCTTATAACTGAGATGCCACCGCTCAGGTGCCACACCGCCTTTGTCTTTGGCATAGGGTTGAAAGAAGCCGTATGTATTCTGTTCACCATTAGTGAAGACCCCAGTTAACCACTGATGCATTGGTGCAAACAGCCCCTGTCCCTCACATTCTTCGGGAGTCAACTGGATTTGATATCCCTCAGTCACGGCATTCGCATCAAAAATATCTATATCCGTACCCCAATGGTGCCGAGAAGCTCCAGGCATGGCTGACCAACGCAATACCGCTTGAACCTTTTCCCAGTCATTCAATTGGTTCAACTTTAAAAGATTACCAGATTGATCATAAACTGGCCGATTGCCCGATAGTTTTCCATTCCAAATTGCTAATTGGCGCTCGTATGATCTAAAACCACTACAAATACAAAGATCGAATCCCTGCTTTTCTGCGTCAGCTCTCAAACGACAAAAAGGATCCAAAACCAATTTATGAATCAACATAGACTGCTGATTGTGCGCGCCCACGCTTACTAAATGGTGTTCTGTTGAACCGGTTAAAATATCCTCTCCAATTTTTTGGGTTTTAGTCATAACAATCCTGCACTACTTTTTGTTGTCGCTTACCAAAGGTTATACTCCGATATTTTCAAAAATCAAAATAATCGTTTAAACAGAATCTCTAATCTATTTAACCCAACAAAGAAAGATCTGTTAGGCAGTCAATCTTCTGATCCAAAACAATACCTTCGTGATCAATTTTTATCTTCCAAGCAATGACTTCTACCCCATTAGAAATGGCTTTAGTCAAGGTTTCAGCATAAACAGGATCAATATCTGCGGCCACCTCAACCTGAGTCGCCCTATTTAGCTGCACACAAAACAAAAGAACAGCTCGCTTACCAGACTCCGCGACAGTCATTAACTCTCGTAGATGTTTAGTGCCACGGGCTGTTACAGAATCTGGAAACATCGCAAGACCATCACCCATATCTAAAGTCACACTTTTCACTTCAACATAACAATCGGGTAAATGGTTTTCGCTATCATGGAGTAAAAAATCAATACGGCTTTTTTCAGAACCATATCGAACCTCTGTAGACACTGTGTTATAAGACGCGAATTCAGGAATAATCTTGCACGTTAATGCATTCCCGACCAAACGATTAGCATTCAAAGTATTAATACCTGCTAGTTGGCCATGACTAGTGGTCACAATCTCTAGGGTACCCTTTAACTTTCGCTTTGGGTCGTCTGACAACGAATACCAACATTCTGACCCCTCTACTTGGCAATTCTTCATAGAGCCCGTGTTCGGACAATGGACAGTCAATAGATTCCCCTTTTCATCAATTATGTCAGCAAAAAATCGTTTATAGCGCCTAACAAAAGACCCAGAAAATAGTGTTGGTGAACATTGCATAGTGATGAGATCCAATCTAAACGGCTTAGTAATTTAACAATATAAAAGATAAAAGTGTCTGTATTCCAATATTTATTGCAACTATGGTCTACTATTATTAGGTCTTCAATCCTTACTCTTTAATCCATAGATATTTAAAATAACAAAATATTCCTTGATAAATGATTAAAAAATCTCTATAAACTCGGCTCAATTTTTTTAGCACAAGATCAATATCGGATTTAATTCATGGCCACAGCAAAAGAAAAAGCGAAACCTAAGGCAAAAACCACCAAGAAAGCAAAGGCGGTAAAGGCAAGCTCCGTGACTCTTCACGGCTTGAGCCCATACGTGGAAAAAAAGAAAGAAGAGTACATGAATGAAAATCAGCGAGAGCATTTTAAACAGATATTAAAAGCCTGGCGTCTTGAGTTAATGGAAGAAGTTGATCGAACCGTTACCCACATGAAAGATGAAGCTGCTAACTTTCCTGACCCAGCGGATCGTGCAACACAAGAAGAAGAGTTCAGCTTGGAACTCCGAACCCGTGATAGAGAACGAAAGTTAATTAAGAAGATTGATAAGACTCTTATTCGTGTTGAAGAGGATGACTATGGCTTTTGCGATCAATGCGGAATAGAAGTAGGTATCCGCAGATTAGAAGCTCGTCCAACGGCTGATCTTTGCGTTGACTGCAAAACCTTGGACGAAATTAAAGAAAAGCAGCTCACCGGCGGTTGATTCTAGACCACAGTATAGCTAGTCTCAGCTTTACCTTTCCTAAGCTCGTTGGCGTAAATCATGTCAGAAGCAATTCCTATTGGCCGCTTCGCTCCCTCCCCGTCAGGTCCTCTGCATTTTGGATCCCTTGTGTGCGCTTTGGCTAGCTATATTGATATTAAGCGGCAAGGCGGAAAATGGCTAGTGCGAATGGAGGACATCGATCCTCCCAGGGAAGTGAAAGGTGCAAGCGATCATATCCTAAAGCAGTTAGAAGCCCATGATCTCCTCTGGGATGACGAAGTTCTCTATCAAAGTAGCCGATTGGATAACTACGCCGACATCGTGGAAGACTTAAAAAAACAAGATTTTGCATATCACTGTGAATGCTCTCGAAAACGCATTAATGAACTTAACGGTATATATGATGGTCATTGTCGGCCTCTGAATCTAAGTACTCATGGTAATGGGACCAGGCTTCATTTAAAGTCTTCGCAAAAACCAATCGAGTTTACTGATCAAATTATCGGCCACTACAGCCAGCATCTAGACACGCAGGTGGGCGACTTTATCATCAGACGGAGAGATGGCCTTTTCTCATACCAATTAGCGGCGACAGTGGACGATCACTTTCAGGGCATTACTCATATTATGCGTGGCTCAGACTTATTGGACTCAACGCCTCGTCAGATCTATTTACAAAAAATTCTTGGGTATTCTCAACCTCAATACGCCCACCTGCCAGTTGCAAATAATGAGTTTGGTCAAAAATTGAGTAAGCAAAATTTGGCTGCCGGGCTGCCCTATGGGCAGGAGGCAGTTAACCTATGGATTGCGCTTAACTGGTTAAAGCAGTCGCCTCCAAATGAGCTACGGCAGCTGACAACTCGCCATATTCTGAGCTGGGCTGTTGATCACTGGGACCAAAAACAAGTACCTGCTAAATTAACCTTAACTGCTCCCGAGGGATTTTAGTGTCCTCGGTGCCCGATGGCTGGGTTTGCTTTGCGAGGCAACCTTCAATACCATCAACAATCGAGTCAGCCATACACCAATTTTTTTAAGTCATACTTATGTTTAATTATCGGTTAGTCGCAACTCTACTTTTGCTGTGCATTGTTGTCTTCCCCCTTTCCTTTCAATGGGCAATGGAGCCCAGTGGCCATTGGTTTAGGCCTTTTAGTGTTTGGGCTCTTATGGTTTTTTCAGTCTATACATTGAATCGTGAACGAGTGAGAAAATGAATTCTCAACTGGCCATCTACACCATCGCGATAATTATCTTGGGATACATTCTCCTTAGAGTTATCGCCTCTTGGAATACGAAGAGAAGTGAAAATATTATTCTGACTCTAGCTCTTTTAGCTAGTTCCGGAGTACTTATGGCCATGGGATCAATTGAAATGGCCGGCCGTTATGGCTACAGCATGATAATTGCCTTGTTTGCATTTTCATTAGTGTTTGTTATAGCCCCGCTAGTTCTCTTTCCTATTCGCAGGCTAAGTAATGTCACTAGATTAGCAACCAGCGTAGATTTCTTGACGTTTCGATACAGGGGCAGGAAAGTAGCTATTGTAGCCACGACCGCAACTATTCTGGCGATAGTTCCACTCATATTTGCTCAACTGCTGGCTGCCTCCTCGGTAATAAATATTATTTTTAATAGTGATATGCAAATAATGACACTAGTGACTATGCTAGGTGTCGTGGGGTTGATATGCCATTACACGATTAAATCCGGTGCTCAAACTAATTTGAGGCTCATTTTAGCGACCGCAGGTGCACTTCTCTTAGTCGCTTTGGCGATTTCAGCGTGGATCAGTATTAGTAATAGTTTTGGTGGTCTTGAGGCTATGGACTCATGGGTGATACTGAGAGGACAACAAGAGACCATAAAACGGTTAGACACTTCCTACAGTCTCTTTATTATCTTCCTAGCGGCAGGTCTATCGTTTCCAACGAACTTTAATGTTCTAGTCACTGAAACCATTACTGATCACCAAGCCAATATGACTTCCTGGGCATATCCGCTATTAATACTTTTAGCCTGTATTCCTTTGTATCCAATGCTCTGGAGCGGACTTAATCTAGAATCATCTTCATCATTTCAAAACTATCTTTTCGCACTGCCATTAATGATGGATCAGTCTGTAGTTGCCAGCCTTAGCCTCGCCAGTATTTTGCTTTTATCCATCGCAGTTTGTTCTAGCTTAACGATACTAGGCAGTCGTATGATATTAAACAGCATGATTTTACCCGATAAGAATTTAACTCAACAAATCAATTTATCTTATTGGATCACGCGCACTCATCTAGCTCTGGCAGTCGGACTAATGTTGTTTTTTGTTACTTTAAGTCTGAGCCTCAAGTCTCGAAGTATTATCGATTTATATTTAGTTGGCTTTTCGGGACTAGCGCAACTCACCCCAGGTCTAATAGCGGCGATGTACCTACCCAAGGCTAATCATAACGGGTTTATTGCCGGTCTCATTGGAGGCATGTTTCTTTGGCTAATTTCATTAGCGCTTCCATTAATATTCGGAGATTGGCAGTGGCACATCCCCATCATTGGGAAGTCACTACTGTTTGGTATGCAAGCTTGGGAAGTTTGGGCCATCGAAGCATTATTACTGAACATTACCCTTTGTACGTTGTTTTCTCTATTTACCAAAATGAATGAGAAAGAAACTACCTATGCATCAATTTGTATGGCTGACAATGTTTATATCCCTATCCGTGTGGAACTGGGACAAAAAACTGTCAAGGACCTCACTCAAAAATTATTTTTCGCGCTTGGCGAAGATGCCAATATTGAGGTGGCAAATGCCCTAGAGGCGCTAGGATTAGATACCGATGAAGTAAGACCAGCTGCTCTAAGAAGGATAAGGGATACCATTAACGCATCCCTTAATATGCGTCTTGGTGTTCTTACCACAGAAAAAGTTATGAACCAGGCATTCCCGCCACCAAAATCATTAAATAATCAACCAGAAGACCTTTTCGTTCTTGAATCAGTCCTTGCAGTTCATGGTAATCAATTAACGGGGATCGCTAGTGAACTCAATAAACTCAGAGTTCACCATCGAGAAATTTTGGATAAATTACCCATTGGTATTGTTTCTCTTGACCAAAACGGTGAAATTTTAAAATGGAATGAGGCAATTTCGGAATATACCGGCCTTGATAACAGTAGTGCCTTTGGCAGCTCAATCGTTGACCTACCAAAGCCCTGGAATAAAGAAATTACTAGTTTTGTTACCAGTGACGATCTTATTCGTGACAATGTCTCTATGGAACTTAATGGAAATCGACGCTGGTTTACCTTCCAGAAATCTACAGGGGTGCCAATTGATGATGTCAATGACGAAGTCATTTTACTTATAGAGGAAAAAACTGAATCAGTGCTTTTAATACAGAAGTCTATCAACAACGAACGGCTAGCATCGGTGGGTCGTCTTGCTGCTGGTGTCGCCCATGAAATCGGCAATCCAGTGACGGGTATCGCCTGCTTGGCGCAAAACCTTGAGCATGAAAGTGATTCTCAGCAAGTTCTTGAAACTGCCGAGCACATTCTGTCACAAACCAGCCGCATCAATCGAATTGTTGAATCTCTGATTGATTTTTCCCGCGGAGAGAAATCTATAGTTAAAGATTTACAGCGAGTAAATTTGCAAGAAGTTGCTGAAGAAACAATCCAACTTTTAACTCTAGGGGACAATGCACACCAGGTTCAATTTAGAACCAATATACCATCTGATTTTGAGATCCTTGGAGACTACCATCAACTAATACAGGTTTTTCTTAACCTTCTCAGCAACAGTCGAGACGCTTCAACAGCAAATAGCGAGGTAACTATTCTGGCAACTGAAGCGGATGACAAGATAAGGGTCACCATTAATGATTCTGGAACTGGGGTCGCACAAAACCTTCAGTCTCAACTTTTTGAACCCTTCGTGACGTCTAAAGATCCAGGAAAAGGCACAGGCTTGGGTCTGTGGGTGGTATTTAATCTTGTAAAAGGACTTGATGGCGACATTACAATAAACAGTCCTGCTGAGAATGATACCTGTGGCACCACCGTTGCATTGACTTTTAATAAACCTGAAAATCAGCAATGAGAATATATCCAAGTGAGTTCAGTTTCTATGAATAGTGCAAGACGATGAACAATCCGCTTTCAAAAATTTTGGTTGTCGAAGATGAAGAGATCATAAGAACCTCTCTGGTTAAGCTATTAGTGCGGCATAACTATGCAGTGGATGATGCGGTGAGTGTAAAAGCAGCGCTGAGTCGATATAACATCAAAGAGTTTAATCTAATTATTAGTGACCTCAGACTCCCAGGTAACCCTGGCTCCGAACTTATCAATTTGGCAGGAACAGTTCCTGTCATCATAATGACGAGCTATGCCAGCCTCAGGTCGGCAGTAGACATTATGCGACAGGGCGCAGTTGACTATATTTCTAAACCTTTTGATCACGAAGAATTAATCCAGTCAGTAAAGCGAGCACTTTCAAATACTGCGCAAAACCAAGACAAAACAGACAACCTGCCTGAGGTTACATCTCATTCTTCAAAAGGTTCAGACTTTATGTCACTAGAAGAATACTTCGCTGCATTTGTTACAGAAAATCAAGACCAAATGAGTGAAACCGTGCTAGCAGAAAAACTCGGTATCAGTCGCAAGAGCCTTTGGGAGAGACGTAATAAGTTAGGAATTACCCGAAACAAAAAATAATTTTTAGTAAATTATGCACAAAAAGATAGGCTAAATGCTTGAAGTCGATGGATTTATAACTAGAATGGAGAGACCAGACTTTATGTGTGGTTAATAATAACAATAAATAATAATAATATCGTTAGATTGCGACAGGGTTTGACGGGCTCCGGCCTAAAAGCTCATTTAAAAGGGGTTGCCTTGCGGCATCCCCTTTTTGCATCAAGTCGATTAATATTCGAATTAATGAAGCAAAGGAATGAAGTGGTTAATAAGTCACACCCAAGAACTTATCCTCTGATAAACTACCTCTCACAAAAACGCTACCGGTCCGCACTCAATGCTTAAACGCATCACCAATTTGTTTGACAATAAAAATAATAAATTAAGCCCGTCTGTCGTCGATGCTGGACTCTACTCTCTTAAACCAAGCATGATTAGTAAAAATGCACGAAGAGTGGTTGAAACGCTCCAAGGTGCAGGATATGAAGCCTATGTTGTGGGTGGTTCAATTAGAGATCTTCTGCTTAAGATTACCCCTAAAGATTTTGATGTCGCTACCAGCGCTGAACCATCAGAGGTCAAAGCATTATTTCGTCGCTCCCGGATTATCGGAAGACGGTTCCAAATTGTTCATGTGCAATTTAGCCGAGAATTAATCGAAGTAACAACGTTTCGTTCCAACGAAAAGAGCGAACTAGACTCTAGTGATAAGAGCTCAGGCCTCAGACAGCAAAGTCACAGCGGTATGCTAACCAGAGATAATGTTTTTGGTAATGTTAGTGAAGATGCCAGCCGGCGTGACCTTACCGTAAATGCACTTTATTACGACCCTAGCGACAACACTATCCATGACTTCACTGATGGCTTGAGGGATATTGATAATCGAACCATTAGAATGATTGGCATACCCTCCACACGCTATCGAGAAGATCCTGTGCGCTTATTACGAGTCGCACGATTTGCCGCTAAATTAGAGTTTAGCATTGAAAGCAAAACAGCTAAGCCAATGCGTAATCTGTGCTCCGCCTTAAGTCAAGTGTCACCACCACGTTTTTTTGATGAGACTCTTAAATTATTTATGAGTGGGTATGGCGCAGCCACCTATGTCTTGCTTAGAGAATATCAATTGTTTGACTATATTGCTCCCCAAGCAAGCCGATTAGCTAATGAAGGGGGCTCTAATGCTAACCATTTATTCGAGCAGGCATTTATCAACACCGATCTTCGTATTAGCTCTAATAAGAGAGTAACACCAGCATTTATATATGCAGTTTTACTTTGGCCCGCAGTAGAAAAACTGGCATCTCACTATAGGACTCAGGGTCATTCGCCCAACTATGCTCAAGGTAAGGCAGCTTCCGAGGTCATCGCCAAACAAATTACGGTCACCGCCATACCGAAACGCTTTACCATTCCAATGCGGGAAATATGGGATCTCCAACTGCAACTGCCGAGACGCGGGGGTCAAAGGGCAAAAAGACTTTCAGAGCATCCTCGCTTTCGCGCTGGGTATGATTTCGTTTTACTACGGGAACAAGCTGGAGAAGATTTGGATGGTTTGGGGAGTTGGTGGACTAAATATCAAGAAGCTAGCCCAGAAGAACAGCTTGAGATGTCCGAAACCATGGGTAAAACAGGGAAAAAGCGACGTCGACATAGAGGTCCAAAAAATAAAAAGCAGACAGGCAACTGATGAAAACTGTCTATATTGGTCTCGGCAGCAATCTTTCTGGCTCGATGGGCGATCCACAAAAGCAAATGCAAACCGCTTTAGAAAAAATTTCTGATCATCCAGAGATACATCAACTAAACACTTCCTCCTTCTATCGTACAAGCCCAGTAGGCCCGCAAGACCAACCAGACTTTATTAATGCGGTCGCTCAAGCGAAAACGAGCCTTACACCCCTAGCATTGCTGGACTACCTTCAACAAATTGAAAATGAACATGGTCGAGAACGTAAAGAGTACTGGGGAGCGCGAACATTAGATTTGGATATATTGATCTTTGGACAACAAAGCATCCACAACACCAGACTGATCATCCCGCATCCGCGAATTGAAGAGCGAGCTTTCGTGTTAGTTCCATTACTAGAGGTTAAACCAAATTTTTCCTCTGCAAGTGGTAAAAGCATAACTGATCTATTGGCAAAATGTTCTGATCAAGGTATCGTGAAGCTGTAGGGGTTTGCCCTCACCAACATAGAGGTTAGCTGTGGACGATAGTCTATTTTTAAATCTAAACTTAGAGCGTTCGACCATATCAATTCCTAGCTACATAGCCGTTGAAGGCCCTATCGGTGTGGGAAAAACAACCTTAGCTAAACGTCTTGCTGCCAGTTTTAATTATGACATTCTGCTAGAAGAACCAGAGACAAATCCGTTCTTGGAGCGATTTTATAAAGATCGTCGCACCTACGCACTGCCGCTTCAGCTCCACTTTTTGTTCCAACGAATGCAAAAACTGCAAGCTTTGCGGCAAGGGGATATTTTTCAACAGGTCAGAATCTCTGATTTTCTCATTGAGAAAGATCCATTATTTGCCAGAGTCACTTTGGATGATGATGAATATCGTCTCTATCAAACAGTCTATGAAAATATAATTACTGACCTACCTAAACCTGACTTAGTGATCTACTTACAGGCACCAACAGCCACGCTTTATAAAAGACTCCAACAGCGAGGTAATGAGATAGAAAAGCCTGTTGAAGAGTCCTATCTTCAGCAACTAAATGATGCTTATACCCAGTTTTTCTATCACTATGATGATACTCCACTACTCATCGTCAACACCTCAGTGATTGATCTGGCTAAAAGTGAAAGCGATTATCATAATTTAGTCCGACACATACTGCAGACTCAATCAGGGCGGCACTACTACAATCCCCAGCCAATAGATGAAAAACTCGCCATCTCCTCCTTGTCTTCCTAAGAGAAACTTAGTACCTTGGGAGACCAGATTAAGCGTAATTCGAGATTTACAGCATGAAGACAATTTCCGTAAGCACCCTAAATGCAATGAAAGAAAACGACGAGAAGTTCGCAGTTCTAACTGCTTATGACTACACTTTTTCTCGTTTAATCGAAAGCTCTAGCATTGAAGTCTCATTGGTAGGCGATTCATTAGGCAATGTTATCCAAGGCTGTGATAGCACCATTCCTGTCACCATTGATGAAATGGCATACCATACTTCAGCCGTTAAACGGGGCAATAAACGCTCTCTTTTAGTCAGTGATATGCCGTTCATGTCTTACTCTACAGAGGTTAACGCGCTCGACAATGCTGCCATTATTATGCAAGCAGGCGCTCAAATGGTTAAGTTGGAAGGTGGGGAGTGGTTGGCAGATACTGTTTATTTACTAAGTGAGCGAGGTATTCCTGTGTGTGGCCACGTTGGCCTTACACCGCAGTCAGTTCACAAGCTCGGTGGCTATAAAGTACAGGGTAAAGACGATTATGCTGCCGACCAAATGATAAAAGAAGCGTTAATTCTGGAAGAAGCTGGCGCTGATCTTATGGTTGTCGAATGTGTGCCTTCATCCCTCGGCGTCGATTTAAGTGCTGCCCTCAATATTCCTGTCATCGGCATTGGCGCAGGGCCTGGTACTGATGGACAGGTACTAGTTCTGCAAGACATGTTAGGAATTTCACAGCGATTACCCAAGTTTTCTAAGGACTTCCTAAAGGAATCTAACAGTATTCAGGACGCCATTACCGCCTTTGGTAATGAAGTCCGCGCAGGAACTTTCCCAGCACCAGAGCACTCTTTTAAATAATTCAAATCATCATTTCAAGACAGAAGGATATTCACTGTGTCAGAGACTCAATCCATTTATGATTTTTCAGTGCCAACCAGCGCAGGAGACCAACAATCTTTAAGAGACTATCAAGGAAAAGTGGTCTTAATTGTTAATACAGCCAGCAAGTGTGGCTTTACCCCTCAATACGACGGTCTACAAGAACTTCATGATAAATATAGCGAGCGAGGATTGGTCATCGTTGCCATGCCATGCAATCAGTTTGGTGCCCAAGAACCAGGGAGTAATGCAGATATACAAGAATTCTGTCAACTAAACCACGGACTTAGCTTCCCTGTCATGGGCAAAATTGAAGTGAATGGTTCTGGCAAGCACCCCCTGTATGCCTATCTTACAAAACAAGCCAAAGGGCTTATTACAGACAGTATCAAATGGAACTTTACCAAATTTTTAGTCAATCGTGACGGTCAAGTGATAGAGCGTTTTGCTCCAATGACTAAACCTGAAGCGATCTCTAAAAATATTGAAGAGTTACTTTGAATTAATCTTTCTGTCGAAGTTTCGCGAAGTAAATAGTTGCTGCCTGATTAACCTTAGGCGCTAAATACAAAGCAGAAATCATTGTGGGTATTGCCATCGTCGCGTAAGTCGCCAAAATTAGCCCGTTGACGATATCCATCGAAACCACGGCACCCCCGAGTAATAAGGCCAAATAAATAGGCGTGTAGTAGTGCTGTCGGTGCGACCCAAGTAAGAATCCAGTGCACTTAGCACCATAAAACCACATGGTGACCATAGTGCTAAAGCTCAGTAAACCGACCATAATCAGTAGCAGGTATATTCCTGTAATTGGGAATACCTGCTCAATTGCCCGCGCAGTGAGCGTTACACCCTCTGCGCCTTCCGCACTTTGCCAAACACCAGTTAGTAATATAATCAACGCCGTGCAGGTACAGACCACTAAGGTGTCCACCACGGGGCCAACCATAGCAACAATACCTTCTCTTATGGGTTCTTGGGTTTTCGCTGCTCCATGAGCCATAGATTCAGTACCAATACCTGCTTCATTAGAAAAAGCACCTCGACGCACACCAATCAAAATGACCGCACCAATAGAACCTCCCGCAACCGCCTCACCCGTAAACGCATCAGTTACAATCAACATCAGCGTTGCTGGAATATCTGCAGCAAACGTATAGAGCACTGTGATTGTCATGTATAGGTAAAGTAGCACCATGGCCGGCACTAACCTCACCGTGATTCGACCAATACGCTCAATGCGACCAGCAATAACTAAACCTACTAGAACAGCCACCACAGAACTAGAAACAAGATCAAAAGCAAAGTGATTCTCAGCAGTCGCTATCCCTGCTGGGATTGCCACCACATCTCGAAGTAATTGAATAAATTGATTAGCCTGAAAAAGAGGCAACGCACCAATGGTACATGCTAAGGCAAATAACACTGCCAAAGGATACCAACGACGACCCATCCCCTCCCTAATCACATACATGGGGCCACCTTGAAGCATTCCATCTGCATCCTGGCCTCGATACATTACCGCCAAAGATGCCGTGTAAAACTTAGTGGAAACACCCACAATAGCAGTCACCCACATCCAAAATACCGCCCCTGGGCCGCCCATACTTATAGCGATCGCTACTCCAGCGATATTGCCTAAACCTAAAGTCCCCGACAGCGCCGTGGACAATGCTTGGGAGTGAGGAATGTGACCTGGATCGTTTGGGTCACTGTACTTACCGCGTAGCAAGTTAATGGCATGAGCGAAGTAACGGTAGGGTCTAAATCGCGAATAAATCATGAAAAATAAACCGCCACCAACCAACAGCACCACCAGCGGGGTGCTCCACATGAGATCGGCCCATGCGTTCAGAAAATCTTCTATCTGTTTAAGTGTAGGCATCGGAATAAAGTAACTTCCATTTAGATAACACGACGAGTCTAAGGTTGGGATATTAGAGTGGTTTTACATACAGAACCAAATTGTGGCCAACGACTTTAAACCCATTGTCTCTCGCGACTTTCTCGCGAAGCTCTTCAATTTCTGCACTGTAAAACTCGACTACCCTTCCGGTCTCTGTGCATACCATATGATCATGACTATCACCGCGATCTAACTCATACACCGCAGGACCATTGTCAAAACTATGTCTTGTTATCAACCCTGCTGCTTCAAACTGTGTTAACACGCGATAAACAGTTGCGATACCAACATCTTCCTCTGCATCTCGCAAAGCTTGATAGATATCTTCAGCTGTCATATGCCACTCAGGAGCGCTTTCCAGAATTTGTAATATCTTTACCCTGGGTAATGTAACCTTAAGACCGGCTTTTTTTAACTCCTGATCATTATGATTCATTGTTTACTCTTCTTTATGTTCAAGTATTTAGTTATTATCTACCTTCTCGACTTCAACTGGAACCCCGCTATGCGAATAATTTTACTATCTCTAGTTTTCCTATCTCTATTCTCGTCCGGTTGCAATTGGGTCAAATTCCCGGGGGTACATAAAATTGATATCCAACAGGGCAATATTCTTGATCAAGACATGATTGATACACTTCAACCTGAAATGACAAAAGCTCAAGTGCGATTCGTTTTGGGAACGCCATTGATTTCAGATACCTTTAATCAAAACCGATGGGATTACCCGTTCAGGCACCTTTCACCCACTGGCATAGAAACCAAAAGACACGTCACCATTTATTTTGATGATCAGGATGTCCTGAAAGAAATAGTGAGTGACTATACAGAAACGGCCAATTAGCTTTCTGAAACGTCTTTTTTCTTCCGAGCAGTTTCTGCTCTACGTCGCCGAATTTCTTTGGGGTCCAATATCAGTGGTCGATAAATCTCAACCCTATCACCCTCCCGTAGTTCATACATATTGGGCTCCGGAGTTCCTTGAGTCCCTAATACCCGAGCAAATATTCCCAATTTACTGGTAGCAAGATCAATTTCTGGGAACTTTTGTAGCACGCCAGATTGCTCGACGGCTTGCACTGCTGTAGTGCCCAAAGGAACCGTGATATCGAGCAATACCTGCGATTCGGGCATCGCGTAAGCGACCTCAATGTTGATTGAACTAACGGTATTACCCACTGCTTTTTCCATAGACATCATCAGCCCTTTGGCAGAGTGAATCGACCAAATTATTTGCTACACCTGAGAATAAACTAGAGGCAGCAAAACTTAATGTTTTACTACTAAAATCAAACTCCATATCAAGTTCGACTTTACAGGCTGTGTCAGACAGCGGTGTAAATGACCAATCTCCGCGGAAGTGCTTAAATGGACCATCTTCTAGGGTCATATTTATTTGCGAGGGAGCCTGAAGATGATTTCGAGTCATTAAACTAAGGCCAATCCCCGCTTTTTTCAAATCCAGCCGCGCAAGCATAGTCGAGGTAGTATGTTCAAAAACCTCAACTCCCTGACAGCCATCCATAAATCTAGGATAACAAGACACATCATTGACTAGGTCATACATTGCTTGAGCAGAATGCATAACAAGTGCTGAACGCTTAATACTTTTCAATAGTAATTATCCATTATGCAAAAAACTTGTCATAAACACCCATTATGAATACCAAACTAATGGCAAAAGGAGCAATGTACCTAATCGTGAATTGCCATACTTCCATAACTTTGTCTGAGGTGCCTTGCATCTCAAAGTCGATCACCTCGCGTTTAATCACATAGCCTACGAACAGAGTAATCAATAAACCACCGATGGGTAGCATAATGTTGGCTGTGAGAAAATCGAGAAAATCAAAATAGGTAAATCCGGCTAGCTTATATTCGGACCAAATATTAAAGGAAAACACACTTCCTAAACCCAACACCCACGCAGTACCCGCGATCACTAAATTTGCCTTGGCTCGACCAATGTTTTTTGCCTCCATTAACCAAGCAACACAAGGTTCAAGTAATGAAATAGCCGAACTCCAAGCCGCGATCGATACCAGCACAAAGAACACAGCACCAATTAATAGACCCCCAGGCATACTCCCAAACGCGACGGGCAAGCTGATAAACATTAACCCTGGCCCGGCACTCGGTTCAATACCTGGTGTTGCAAATACAATGGAGAAGATAATCAAACCAGAAATAATGGCCACGGCACTATCAAAAAACGCAACGATAAGGATCGTTTTACCAATATTGGCATCCTGCGGCATATAAGCACCGTAGGCCATGATTGCTCCCATACCAATACTCAGGGTAAAAAACGCTTGGCCCATAGCCTCTAGCACACCGCGCCACGTTAAAGCATCTAAATTAAAACTGAACAAGAAGTTAACTGCAGCTTCGAAATTTCCCTTCAGGAAGGCGAATACTAACAACATTAACATCATTAAAAAGAGCAGTGGCATTAGCGTTTCTACCGCTATCCCCAGACCTTTTTTAACACCGCCAATAACAACAATGACACAAAGGGCCATAAATAATGTCTGCCACATAACAAGTCGTCCAGGGTTGGACAACAGATTATCAAAAGCAGCACCAGCTGCAGCTCCATTAATGCCTTGAAGATCACCAGAAGATATTAATAAGATATAGTCCAGCGCCCAGCCGGCAATCACTGCATAAAAGGACAGAATTAATAAACCCGCCAGCACACCCAGCCAACCCACAGAGCGCCATGCTGAGTTGGTATTGCTGTCAGCAACGGCCTCATTCATGGAATTAATTGGGCTTTGCCGACCATGACGACCTATCAACACCTCCGCCATCATCACCGGCACACCAATCAACAAAATACATCCTAGGTAAATAAGTACAAATGCCCCACCACCGTTGCTCCCCGCAACATAGGGAAATTTCCACATATTCCCTAGTCCGACAGCTGAGCCTGTTGCCGCCATAATAAATGTCCAACGACTAGCCCACGTGCCATGCATTCCTTTTTGTTGAAGTGCCATAAAGTTATCTCCATTTATCGAATCCAAATTGTACTCATTCCCCGACCAAGAACCTAATAAATGCCCTATGTATTTAGTTTGTCAGCATAAATAGCAATAATTTATGACAAACCATGGGCGCAACGTATAATTAAGCCATGACTAAAAAGAAGCCTAAGCAGCAATCAAACACGATAGCTCTCAACAAAAAAGTGAAGCACGACTACTTTATCGAAGAAAAATTCGAGGCGGGTCTGGTACTGCTCGGTTGGGAAGTTAAAAGTCTGCGCGAAAGTAAAGTAAATCTTACCGACACCTACGTCTTTATTCGGGACGGTGAGGCCTGGTTAATCGGCACTAATATCACTCCTCTTCAATCAGCCTCAACACACTTTGTCACTGATGCTAAGCGAACGCGGAAATTATTGCTCAATCATCGAGAACTGCAGAAACTGGAGGAAGGGGTTAATCAGAAAGGTCACACTGCCGTTTGTACTGCCCTTTATTGGAAGAACCATCTGATCAAATGTGAAATTGCCCTAGCCAAAGGCAAGGCATCGTATGACAAACGCATGGATAGTAAAGAACGCGACTGGAACCGGCAAAAGCAGCGCCTCATGCGTCATTCTGGTTAACGAGGGTAAACTGTGAACCAATACAAAGCTTGACCAGTCATTTATGGCACACTTTGGAAACATTTGTCATTGAGACCTAAGAGCATACTCATGAGGAACATCAAAAAAACTATAGCAATTACTGCCGCTAGTGCGCTAGGTATTGCAAGTATCTGTATTTTTGTTTTGGCTTGGGTCTTTTCTTCCAATGTTATGCACCCCTCCTACACCTGTAGTGAAGAGCATTTCATTTATTGCGGTAATCCTTCGCAGTTAGATCTTACTTTTGAGAATATCTCTTTTCAATCCGATGATGGCAATGTTTTAAGTGCCTGGTATATACCTACCGAGAATTCTAGCAAAGCGATTATTTTTGTTCACGGCCATGGCGCTGATAGACACGAAGGCATGCGCTGGTTCAAGGCTATGCATCAAGCTGGTTTCAATCTACTAGCTCTTGATCTACGCAACAGCGGACAAAATGTTCGCTCTTTTTCGTCCATGGGATATTTTGAACAAAATGACATAAAAGCTGCGCTCGACTATCTACAACAACAAAAGAGAATTGAAAGCATTGGCGTCTTCGGAACTTCAATGGGCGCCGCAACCGCCATTATGGCAATGGAAAAAGATGCGCGCATAGGTGCAGGTGTGTTTGAAGCGGGGTGGTCTAATTTGCGAGATCTCTATGCCGAGATTATTGAGCAATATATCGGCTTACCCATATTTCCGTTGTTGACTGTAACAACCTGGCTGTTAGAAACCCGCACCGGAGTAACTATGGAGCAACTCAACCCTGAAGACATCATCGGTAATATTGCCCCAAGGCCTGTGTTTATTATTCATTGCTCAGAAGATACGCTCATTGACCTATCTCATGGTAAGCGAAACTATGCCTTGGCAAATGAGCCCAAGCAATTTTGGCAATCTCCATGCCAAACACATGCTAGGGCGTGGCAGTCAGATCCAAGCTATATTGAAAACCGCGTGGCCAATTATTATCTAGAGTATTTATGATACATAATGACGAGTATCCTTTTGAGGTTGGGATATATGATTGAAATCTCTAAAACATCTAGCAATAAGGCTATTGCTGTTGGAATAAGTTTGGGTATTATTGGTGCGGCGATTGCCTCTAAAACCAGTGAGGTAGGTTTTTCGGTTACTATGGATATTTGTTTTGGAGCTGCATTGGGCGCAACCATTGGAAAGATATAATTGACGATACAAGAAAAGTTTTTAGGGATCCTATCATGGCACGCGGCGTAACTGTTGGACCCTCCCTTATCCTTGAGGGCATGAGAATACTATGGCGAAGAGATATACGCTGGCTGGTTCTAATTCCCTTGCTAGTCAATATCATTCTTTTTGTATCAGTTGCTGGTTTCGCAGCTAGTTGGCTTCAAAACTGGATCACTACTATTTCTACATCGGTGCCGGAGTGGTTGCAATGGCTCGCATGGGTAATTTGGTTTTTGTTCGCGCTTTTGGCGCTCGCTATTTATGCGTTTACCTTTACCATTTTGGCTAATCTTATTGGGTCACCGTTTTATGGTGTTATTGCTCAAAGAGTTATCGCTGTAGAAATTGCTAATGAACATAGCGTTGCAATGGCCGAGGACCATTGGTGGCACAGTGCATGGAAAAGTCTAAATAGAGAGCTACAGTTGATTGGCTACTTTTTACCAAGAACCCTAGCTGTCAGCATTGTGACTGTCATACTGAGTTTTATTCCGGTATTGAATTTATTAGCACCAATAATCGCCGGCACTTGGGCCGCTTGGTGCCTGTGTTTGCAATATCTGGATTACGCAGCGGACAGCGAAGGTATTTCATTTCTGGTGTTGCGCCAAAAAGTTAGCGACAACCGATTCAATTCCTTGGGATTTGGGCTAAGCGCAATGTTAGGCTCGGCAATACCAATGATAAATCTGGTGATGCTGCCGGCATCGGTGGTTGCTGGTAGCTTACTGTGGTGCAGGCAGCACCGTGAGTTCAGCTAAAGCGCTTATGTTTCTGGACCGTCTGATTTTGTTTCGTCCGCTGAAGGGTTGCTAACTGGCTTTTTTTTGGCCGGTGACTTAAGTACCGGCACTGCCTGAACAAGATGTTCTTCAGGCATGGTACAAGATAGCTTCATATCCAGTAACTTCTCAATCGGCTCTAATAGAAAAGCATCGTCCTCGCAGGCAAAACTAATAGAGGTGCCGTTTTTACCGGCGCGACCCGTGCGGCCAATACGATGTACGTAGTCTTCGGGCTCCTCTGGAAGCGTATAATTAATCACATGACTAACGCCATCCACATGTATGCCTCGACCAGCAACATCCGTCGCCACCATGACTTTCAAACTACCCGATTTGAATGAGTCGAGCGCTCTCATGCGCCTATTTTGAGGGACATCGCCCGATAGAAGTCCTGCCTTGAAACCCTGCTTTTTCAATTTTTCATGGAGGGTACGACAGATATCACGACGATTCGCAAAAACCATGACATTTTCGACATCATCACCCAACAGAATATTATTTAGCAGGGTGAATTTTTCTTTAGCCGTGGTTATCAATATTTTCTGATCAACCGTATCGGTTGCAACTCGTTCAGCACCAATTTCAACCGTCACTGGTTTGTCAGTCCAAGTCTCGGACAGCCGAAGTATCTCAGGAGTGAATGTTGCGGAAAATAATAATGATTGCCGATCTTCCCGCTTAGGAGTCAAATTGACTAAACGTCGAACCTGAGGGATAAACCCCATATCAAGCATGCGGTCAGCCTCGTCAATTACTAGTACTTCTACGCGATCAAGGTAGATATCTCGATTGTTCGCAAAGTCTAACAATCTGCCGGGGGTACCCACTAAAATATCGCAGTGATGCTTCTGTAGCTTCTGTAATTGCTTGCCATAGTCCATACCGCCCACAAGAGTGTGAGCTCTCAGTTTGGTGTGCTTCAACAACTGAGTCGCATCATCGCCAATCTGAATAGCTAGCTCTCTAGTCGGAGCGAGGATCAATGTTCTTGCCTCTCCCAGAAATCGTTCGTCTTCAACTGGGTGATTCAACAAATCAGTTATAATATTCACTAAAAATGCTGCAGTTTTGCCGGTGCCTGTTTGCGCTTTCCCGACAATGTCGTGGCCATTGAGAGTGTGAGGCAAGGATGCTGCCTGAATGGGCGTGCAGTATTCAAACCCAGCATCTTTAATACCGCGCATTAGTTCTGCGGGCAGGTCAAAATCATGGAACCTGACTTTCCCATCTTGAGGCTCTACTTTAAATTGAGACACATCCCAAGACCTAGAATTGCGACGATTGCGATTTGCAGCAGGTTTCTTTTTCGGCGCATTACCAGCATCAGGCACAGTTTTAACAGATGTAGTATCGGTTTTTTCAGTCAAAGTTTTTCACGCAATGTTGTTTATAAGTATAGAGCACGGGGAAGATTGAGTTTTCCCCTGTCTCTTGGAGGCGCGGAGTGTAGCAGAATTGTCCTCGTCTCGCTGAAAAGAATATGAGAGCCTATTGAGGCGAATTTACTGCAATCCCAGTAGATTATTGTGACTTGAAATTTTCCTTCCTTTGATTGGCCGGTTAAAGGAAAATAAAGAGCAATTAAAACAAGAAAAACTTATGTCCTTATCATCGACACCAAATGAAATCATTCCGACACCGCAGACTCCGAGGTTTATTGACAATGCTCGGACGTTAATGCGTCTTGCTGGTCCATTGATTATGGGTCAGATTGCCGTGGTAGGTATGACCGTTACAGATATTTATGTGGCCGGTCAGGTGAATGCTGACACCCTCGCAGCATTACAGCTAGGCGGCAGCATCTGGTCCATGATAACGCTAATGGTTATCGGTATTATGATTGCCAACAGCCCCATTATTGGTAACTATTGGGGCGCTCGACAGCTGGATAAGGTCCGATTTCAATTCCAGCAAGTGTTATGGTTAGCTTTACCTATTGGTTTTGTAGTGATTGGTGGTGTCTTTATTGGAATCGCCCTGCTTGGCCACCTAGATGTTTCTGACAACGTTTATCAAATAGCTAAAGGTTATCTCTACCCTTTTCTTATCACTGGATTCATGTTTCCAGCGTTCTTTGCCTTTCGTACTACATTTGAAGGCATGGGCGATACTAGGCCAGTACTCGTTTTTAACAGTGCCGCTTTTTTACTCAATGGTATTCTTGATTATGTCTTAGTCTTTGGTAAGTTTGGCATTCCTAAACTAGGTGGTGTTGGCGCTGCCTGGGCGACAGTGATTGTTATGGCATTTTTAGTCGCTTGCATGGCTGCTTATGGTCAGCGATCAAAGACAGTGAAAAATGTTAACCTATATAATGATTTTAGCGCCCCGGATCTTTCAACACTTGCTGAGACTCTTCGTCTGGGTATACCTATTGCACTAAATATTGCAGCAGAATTTAGTTTTTTTGCCATTATTCCTTTTATGATTGCCCACTTGGGTGCGGAGGTTGTTGGTGCTCACGCTATAACCATTAATATCGACTCCCTTGCCTTTATGATCCCGCTAGGCATTGCTCAAGCATTAACTATTAAAGTCGCCCATGCTCAAGGCAGTGGCAACCCAATAGAAGCAAGAATATTTTGTTTAGCCGGATTTAAATTAGTTCTGATACTCGGCTTAGTTACAAGTTCTATGAAAATTTTGTTTCGTGAAGATATTGCAGCGCTGTTTAGCGCCAACCCCCAGGTACAGATAATAGCGGCCAACCTATTCTTTTTCGCTGCCGCACTTGGCGCTGTTGATTGTTTGCAAATGTCTGCCAGCGGGGCTCTCAGGGGATACAAAGATGCACGAGTTCCACTGGCTATACAGATATTTGCGTTTTGGATTGTCGCTTTTCCTATAGCTTATACCATGGCATTAACTGACACTTGGGGAGAACCTCTAGGTGTTTATGGATTCTGGATAGGAACTATTATTGCTGCAAGTGTAGCAGCTATATTCCTCTTAACGCGTTGGAATATAGTATCTAAAAATGAAATCAAATTATTTAATCAATCTCAACCAAGTAACCCAATGTAATTCGGTCAAGATCATTGAGATCAACAAGAGTTCTCACACCTCCAAAACCTGCTAACCCAAATAGATCTCTTACCGCCGATGCCTGCTTGTAACCATGCTCTACAAGCAGCCACCCTGTGGGCTCAAGATACTCAGCGCTACCATGGATGACTTTCCTTAAGTCATCTAACCCATCAACACCAGATACCAAAGCCGATGATGGCTCAAACCTAACATCACCTTTCTTAAGATGAGGGTCATTAATCTCAATGTAAGGAGGGTTACTAACGATTAAATGGTATTTAGATGCTCGCCCAATCAGTGGTAGGCGGCTGAACCAATCACTTTGGTAGATGGTAACGTTATCAATCTGACAGTACTGACGGTTCAGTTCAGCTAGGTCTACCGCAGACGGTTGAGAGTCCACCGCTGTCAACTGCCAATTTGGGCGTTCACTCGCTAAAGCCAGAGCGATTGCCCCCGTGCCGGTACCGAGATCAAGCGCAAGACAATTTTTTGGTAAATTCAAATCTAGAGAAGCCTCAACGAGTAATTCAGTCTCTGGTCTTGGAATAAGGGTTTCAGGAGTTACTTTTAGGTCTAGAGTCCAAAACCCCTGACTACCAATAATAAAAGCAATTGGCTCTCCGTCTAGCCGCCGAGCAAACAACCCTTCAAATATCTCCTCCTGAGATAGTTCTAGCTTATGTTCGGGCCACGTCTTTAACCACGTTCGGTCAACATCCAAAGTATGAGCCAGTAACAACTCAACATCCAGTGCCGGAGTGTCACTTACACATTCAAGTAGCGTGCTTCGCTGTAGAACTGTTTTAACGGATAAAGTCATTGAGTATCAGAACTTACTCAGACAACTGGGCTAGCTGCTCAGCCTGAAATTCATTGACCAAAGGTTCAACTATTTCAGTGAGAGAACCCTCCATGATCTCACCCAATTTGTAGAGTGTTAGGTTAATACGATGATCGGTAACTCGACCTTGGGGGAAGTTATAGGTGCGAATGCGTTCAGAACGATCCCCGCTACCCACCAAGCTCTTACGCTGGTCCGACTGCTCTTGAGCCACAGCCTCATCTTGTGCTGATGTTAATCTCGCCTGTAAAACGGCCATCGCTTTGGCTCGATTTTTATGCTGTGAACGCTCGTCTTGGCATTCAACAACCAACCCTGTAGGAATGTGCGTTAAACGAATAGCAGAATCAGTCTTATTGACATGCTGGCCGCCCGATCCTGAGGCTCTAAATGTGTCTACCCGGAGATCTGACTTGTTGATCTCAATCGCATCTTTTTCATCGGCTTCGGCCATAATAGCGACGGTGCAAGCAGAGGTATGAATTCGCCCCTGAGACTCGGTGTCAGGAACTCTTTGAACACGATGGGCGCCAGACTCAAATTTAAGTTTAGAGTACACCCCTTGACCAACCACTCGAGCGATAATTTCTTTATATCCGCCATGGTCACCTTGGTTTTCGCTAATAACTTCTATCTTCCAGCGATTGTTTTCAGCAAACTTGCTGTACATTCGAAATAAGTCACCGGAAAAAATGGCCGCCTCGTCTCCACCGGTGCCAGCACGAATTTCTAGAAATACATTCTTCCCATCATTAGGGTCCTTAGGTAACAACAACCTCTGAAGATTAAGCTCCAATTCTTCTTGCTTAGCCTCTCCATCAGTGACTTCCTCGCTAGCCATAGCCCGCATATCAGGATCAGCGTCTTTTAGTAGATTCTTGGCTTCATCTATATCCGTCACTGTTTCTTGAAACCGCTCATAGGTCTGAACTACAGGTTCAAGCTCGGCATATTCCTTGGATAATCCTCGGAACTTATCTTGATCACTAATTATCTCAGAATCACTGAGCAGAGCGCCTACTTCCTCATAGCGCTCAGCAAGCAAATCAAGTTTAGCCAAAATTGATGCTTTCATTGCGTTTTAATACCTAGGTTAAATTGAACGACTAAAAGATTGACCCACACCAATCAACGTTTATTCTTATTGAGATCAAATAACTCTTTGGTCGCGTTAATAGCATCATCACGACCCTCTTCACTGGCCTGTTTTAATCTGGTGGTGGGTTTATGAAGTAGCTTATTAGTCAAGTTTCGCGCCAGAGAATTAATTACCTCGGTGGAATCTTGACCCCTTTGCAAAGCCAGCATCGCTTTATCGATCTCTGCATCACGTATTTTTTCAACGCTACTGCGAAACGCTCGTATAGTATCAACAGCTGCTAGAGCACGATATTCCTTAGTCCAGTTATAAACTTCCTGATCAATGATTTCTTGCGCTAAATTCGCCGCAGAACTTCTTGCTCGAACATTGTCCTGCACCACCTCTTCGAGGTCATCCACAGTATACAAATAGACATCTGCTAACTCTTCCACTTCAGACTCTATGTCTCGCGGAACAGCAATATCAACCATAAAATAAGGTTTGTGTTTGCGTTTTTTTAATGCCGACTCAACTGCACCTTTGCCTAAGATTGGTAGCTGACTGGCAGTCGATGAGATAATGATATCTGCCTGTGGTAAAAAATCAGGTATATCTGAGAGTAAGATGGCATCCGCCGCATACTCTTCTCCCAGTTCTTGGGCACGATTCAAGGTTCTATTAGCCACGGTGATCTTACCAATATTTTTATCACGCAAATGCTTGGCTACAAGCTCTATTGTCTCCCCCGCACCAATCAATAAGGCGTGAGCATTATTTAGATTAGCAAAAATCTGAGTTGCCAAATTAACAGACGCATAGGCAACGGAAACTGGATTTTTACCAATCGCGGTCTCAGAACGCACTCGTTTTGCTGCGGAGAATACTTGCTGAAATACTTGGTTGAGCACCGTAGATACGGTTCCCGCTTCTTGCCCTACGGCATAAGCTGACTTTATTTGGCCGAAGATCTGCGGCTCACCGAGTATTAAAGAATCTAAACCACTAGCAACCCGCATCATATGGGTGACCGCCTCTTCCCCACGATAGCAGTAATAACATGATTTTAACTGCCCAATCTCTGTACCTTTAACCATCGCCAACCAAGTAAGTAATTGAGTGTCAGTAACGTCTCCATGCAAGTAGAGTTCCGTCCTATTACAGGTGGACAAAAGGGCTATCTCTTGCACATGTAGAATCGACCTTGCATCCTGAAGCGCCTGAACCACAATTTCAGGAGCAAAAGCAATCTTTCCGCGTAAATCTACGGAAGCGGATTTATGATTAATGCCGAAGGCTAAAGTAGTCATAGCACTCAGTGACGAACCGACTTTTTCAAAACAAACTTACTCTTGATTGACCATATATGTGTTCTAGTAAGGCAATTTTACACAACTATCCACTAGTATTGCAGTTTATGGGGAAAACAATTGCCAACAAACAAACAAATAATGTAAAACCTTTACCATAGCAATTGTCTTACGAGGCATTATCCTTGAAAATAATAGTATGAAAACCATACTCAATTTACGCTTAATCCTAATCAGCGCGCTGCTCACTAGTTGTGCAAATCAGATCATCGATTCAACTGACCAGCCCACCGCGACAATTATCGATGTCGCAGATCCAATTGAGCTACCACTAAAAACCATACCTATTAAAAGTCTTTATGATCTATTAGTAGGCGATGTAGCTCTGAGCCGTAATCAATTTGACGTAGCCCTGCATTATTACAGTGGCCAGGCCCGTATTACAGGCGATAGGGAAATCATAGATTTAGCTCACCGCATTGCTGAATATTTGTCTGATCGAGCTGTGCAGCTTGAAATGGCGTTGCTGTGGGTGCAGTTTGCACCTCAAGACCCCGAGGCACATCGAGCTGCTCTCGAGGCTTATTTAAATACAGGAGAAGCCGCTAGTGCGCTCAAGCATGGGCAGTGGCTTTACGAGAATGAAGATGACTTTGATGCACTGTTGTTTATTATATCTTCAACACTAAACTCTCAAGCACAACGCGCAGATCTTTTAAATCCAGTATTGCAGTTAACTTTTAGTCCCGAAAAGCAACCATCTGTTCAATTGCTTGCGGCTATTCTTCTTCAGAGTAGCGGCCAGTTGGATAAATCAGAAAGCTATGTGCGTGATTTTCTAAACAGCAGACCCGATGATCAAAAGGGCATTTTGTTGTTAGCTCAAATTTTGCATCAAAAAAGCCAGGGGCAAGAGGCTATTAAGCTCCTCAAAGATGCTCTGCAGAAATTCCCTCAAAACCGCAAATTAAGAACACAATATGCTCGATTTTTAGCCGCAAAATCTCCAGAAAAGGCTATCGCTCAATTAGAGTTACTTCGCTCTGAAGATCAAAAGGATCAAGAAGTTAATTTTGTGTTAGGTCTCATGCAATTTAGCCAAGATAGGCTTGAAATAGCCAAGGATCTTCTCCGGCAGGCCTCGACACAACAGAATTTAAGAGCTAATGCGCAATATCATTTAGGCGTTATCGCTGAGCGCCAAAGAAACATTTCTGAGGCTATAAACCATTACTCCCAAGTCCGTTATGGTCGAAATTATATTGTTGCAGCCTCTCGTTTAAGTGGCATGTTAGCGGATCACCGCAGCATTAATGAGGCCCGTCAATATCTTCAGCGATTGCGGATAAGCCAACCAAATAAAGCGGTTAACTTATTTCAGGTTGAGTCTAACTTATTGTTACGGATGCGCCAACCAAAGCAGGCCTTAATCATTCTCTCAACAGGTTTAGAGAGTTACCCCGATGATCCAGAATTGTTATACGCGCGATCTATGGTTGCTGAGCAACAAGACAACTTTGCTCTTGCCGAAAGTGACCTAAGATCTCTATTAGCGCAAGATGAAAATAACGCCACTGTTCTTAATGCGCTGGGCTATACCATGATACTTCATACCGATCGTATGGAAGAGGCTTACGAGCTGATTCTACGTGCATACAGCCTAGCTCCCAATGAACCTTCGATCATAGACAGCCTTGGCTGGGTCTTATTTAAACTTGGTCGACCTGTTGAAGCTCTTGAATATCTAACACGAGCTTTTGATATAGTTTCTGATCCTGAGATAGCTTCCCATCTTGGTGAGGTTCTATGGGCTTTGGAATACAACGAAAAGGCGATGGATGTGTGGCTTTACGCTCTGAAGGAAAATCCAAATCACACCATTATTCTGGAAACAATGCTTCGACTAGGTGCTAATGCGAGTATTGAACCATGAGATTTAAATATAGCCTATCTCTAAGTCTATTATGCCTAATAACGGGTTTAAGTGGCTGCAGTACGGCGCCAACTCAGATTATTGATGGCCGCAATTGGTCCAATCATAGAGCGCAAGTTAGTCAAATCAATCACTGGTCGATCAAAGGAAAGGTGGGTTACCAGTCTGCTGGGCAAGGCGGTAGCGCCAATTTTATGTGGACCCAAAATCAAGGTGATTACACCATTTCCCTGAGCGGCCCACTTGCTATGGGAAGGGCAGTCATCACCGGAAATCAACAAGTTGCTGAGATGCAGTATGGCAACAATAGTTACCTTCAAACACCTGACCAACTTGCAATCCAGCTTACTGGGATGCCACTGCCAGTGCAGTTACTCAGCTGGTGGGCGACTGGTGTACCTTCGCCTGATCATCTTAGTCCTGATAATTTAGTCCTCAATTCAGACGGTACGGCGTCTAACTTCGATCAACATGGCTGGCAGTTAGTCTTCTCGCGCTACCAACTTTTTGATCAAGGATATCTGCCAAGAAAAATAATCGGCCAAAAAGATGAACAAAGCTTTAAACTAATCATCAAGGACTGGTCTTTTCCAGAGAACTAAATTGATCAATACTGATGCTGCTATGTCAACTCTTAGCTTGCCCTCACCGGCAAAGATCAATTTGTTTTTGCATATTACCGGACAGCGGTCAGACGGTTATCACTATCTGCAGACCCTATTTCAGTTACTAGATTTTGGCGACAAACTAGTCTTTCGTAACAACCGATCCGGAAACATAAAAATAAATGGGAATATTGACGGTGTTGAAGAAAAAAATAATTTAATTTTTCATGCTGCAACTCTGCTGCAGAAATCAACGGGCTGCGATCTTGGCTGTACTATTGATTTGACCAAAAACCTGCCAATGGGAGCAGGACTTGGAGGTGGCAGTAGCAATGCAGCCACAACGTTAGTCGGCTTGAATGCCCTCTGGAAATGCGGACTTACAGCTAATCAGCTATCTGATCTTGGTAAAACTTTAGGCGCAGATGTGCCGGTTTTTGTCCATGGTGAAAGCGCATTCGCGGAGGGAATTGGTGACATATTGACGCCTTTAACACTCCCTCAAAGATGGTTTTTGGTGATTACACCAAATTGTCATGTATCAACGAGAGAAATTTTTTCTAATCCTCAATTGACAAGGAACTCTTCACCAATCAAAATACGCGCCCTTTCAGGGGTAGAGTATAGAAATGACTGCCAAGATGTAGTTTCCAAACTCTATCCAGCAGTAGGAAGTGTACTGCAATGGGCAGGAAGTTTTTCTGCTCCACTGATGACAGGGACAGGTGCGAGCGTATTCTGTAGTTTTGATAGTAAATCTGAGGCTCAACAAGTGCTCAGTAAAATGCCAAAACAATGGACTGGGTTTGTAGCGAAGGGCGTGAATCGCTCTCCTGTGCACGAGCAGTTGCATGATTTTTTTACTGGGGCGTCGCCAAGCGGTTAAGGCAACGGGTTTTGATCCCGTCATCGGAGGTTCGATCCCTCCCGCCCCAGCCATTTCAAAATATCGCGAGCAATAGGAAAACTGACGTGGCTAGATTAATGGTGTTCACCGGAAACGCAAATCCGGAGTTAGGTAATCAAATAGCAAAGTCTTTGGGTGTCTCTCCGAGCAATGCTCATGTAGGGCTATTTTCAGACGGCGAAATCAATATTGAGATTCGCGACAATGTTCGTGGGCATGATGTTTTTATTGTGCAGCCAATTTGCTCCCCGACAAATAGAAATCTGATGGAACTGGTGCTCATGATTGACGCCCTGCGTCGAGCATCTGCTGGCCGTATCACTGCCGTAGTACCTTACTTTGGTTATGCCCGCCAAGACCGAAGAGTAAGGTCGGTGCGTGTGCCAATCAGCGCCAAGGTGGTTGCAGATATGTTGTCTAATGCAGGCGTAGATCACGTGTTAACAGTAGATCTTCATGCTGAGCAAATTCAAGGCTTCTTCAACTGTACTGTTGATAATGTCTATGGGGCTCCCGTTTTACTAGATCATATCGACCGTCAGAATCATAAGAATCTTCAGGTCGTATCTCCAGATATCGGTGGTGTAGTTAGAGCTAGAGCAGTCGCTAAGCAGTTAGGTTGTGACTTAGCCATTATCGACAAACGTCGCCCCTCTGCCAATGAAAGTGAAGTGATGAATCTAATTGGTGAAGTAGCCGACCGCACCTGTGTATTGGTAGATGATATGGTCGATACCGCCGGAACATTGTGCAAAGCAGCACAGGCTTTGAAAGAACAAGGGGCTAGCAAAGTGGTCGCTTACGCTACCCATGCGGTTCTATCGGGAGCGGCCATCAGCAATATTACAAATTCAGAGCTGGATGAGTTGGTCGTTACCAATAGTATCCCACTCAATGACGAAGCGAAGGAATGCGGAAAAATTCGAGTACTTCCAATCGGCCCATTGCTTGCCGAGTCTATTCGCCGTATTAGCAATAAAGAATCTATTAGTGCCATGTTTTTGTAACAGGGCTTGATGTAACCGCCTCTTAAAGAGGTTTTTAAACTCCATTACAGGTCTGGTCGCGGTCTGTAATGGCATAACTTGGAGACTATTATGTCTACTGATTTTATTTTACATGCGAAAGGTCGCGAGGATACAGGGAAAGGTGCGAGCCGCCGCCTGCGTCGTCTGGCCGGAGAAGTACCCGCTATTGTTTATGGTGGAAAGAAAGATCCCGCCAAGATAGTACTGACTCACAAAGATGTTGCTAAAGCGCTAGATAATGAAGCTTTCTATTCCAGCATTGTCTCTTTGGATATTGATGGCTCGTCTGAAGATGTAATCATTAAAGATGTCCAGCGTCATCCTGCTAAGAAACTTGTCTTACACCTAGATTTCTTCCGTGTCAGCAAAACAACCGTTCTTCAAACAAAGGTTCCATTACACTTCATTAATGAAGATGTGGCTCCTGGCGTTAAATTGAATGGTGGTATTGTTGCTCATACAATGACGGATATCGAAATATTGTGTCTACCTAAAAATCTCCCTGAATATATTGAAGTAGATATGGCAGAAGTTGATATTGGTGACATCGTGCATATTTCGAATATTGTGTTACCAAAGGGTGTTGAGAGTGTTGCCTTAAACCTTGGCGATGACCATGACCTGTCGGTTGCTACCATTAATAAGCCCAAGGCTATTGAAATTGAAGAAGATGTGGAATCTGCAGATGATGCAGAGGATGCAGAATCTTCAGAAGAGTCAGAAGGTGATACAGAAGAGGGTGCAAGCGAAGAGTAATCTTCAATCTTGCCCACAAGAAGGCCCTGACATTGGATACGCCCGTAGAGTTAATTGTAGGGCTGGGAAACCCCGGCCCCGCATACGAACGGACACGACATAATGTTGGGGCCGACTTGGTTCTGAACTTAGCTAATTCTCATAGCGCTCAGTTTAAGCACGAAACTAAGTTTTTTGGCGATACTACCAAGATTAATCTTGATGGCATATCCATTAGGCTTCTCATTCCTAGCACTTTTATGAATCTCAGTGGCAAGTCCATAGGAGCTCTGGCGGGTTTTTATCAAATCCCCACCGAGCGTATTTTGGTAGTCCATGATGAATTAGATTTAAGTCCAGGTATTGCGCGCTTTAAAAAAGGTGGCGGTCATGGCGGTCATAATGGTCTTCGAGATACGATTAAGTGCCTTGGTAACAATAGTGACTTCGCAAGGCTAAGAATTGGTATTGGACATCCGGGGAATGCCAGACAAGTCGTCGACTATGTGTTGAAAAAAGCGCCGCCAAGTGAGCAAGAATTAATTAATATCAGTATTGATGACTCTCTATGCGCACTTTCCTTGGCCGTATCAGGACAATGGGAACGAGCCATGACTAAGTTACATAGCACTGACTAACACAGAATTGGGACACCCCAACTAGCAAAAAGAGTCACAAGGATTTTATTATGGGTTTTAACTGCGGTATTGTCGGTCTCCCAAATGTGGGTAAATCAACCCTATTTAATGCACTGACCAAAGCAGGTATTAGTGCAGAAAACTTTCCATTCTGCACCATAGAACCAAACACTGGTGTAGTGCCTATACCCGACCCTCGCCAAGACAAAATTTCCGCGATTGTTAACCCTCAAAAGATTATTCCAACTAGCATGGAATTTGTTGATATCGCGGGTTTGGTCGCTGGAGCCTCCAAAGGGGAAGGTTTAGGCAATCAATTCTTAGCTAATATCCGAGAGACTGATGCAATTGCCCATGTAGTGCGATGCTTTGATGATGAAAATGTTATCCATGTGGAAGGAAAGATCAATCCAGCAGATGATATCGATGTTATTAACACAGAATTAGCTTTGGCAGATCTTGAGAGTGTTGAGAAGGCACTATTGCGCGTAGCCAAAGCTGCAAAAGGAAAGGACAAAGACTCTATTGCGTTGCAGAAAGTCTTGGAAAAAATACTTCCACATCTAAACGAAGCCAAGCCCCTTCGATCTTTTGTTTTATCAGACGATGAGCTAAAACTTCTGCGGCCTTTAAGCCCACTAACACTTAAGCCGACCATGTATATTGCCAACGTCGATGAAGAAGGATTCAAAAATAATCCATATCTTGATGCGGTAATCGCAATTGCCGATCAAGAAGGCGCCGTTGTTGTTCCCATCTGTAATAAGTTAGAGGCAGAAATTGGTGAGCTTGAGGATGACGAGCGAGACGAGTTTTTACAGGAACTCGGTATGGAAGAACCTGGATTAAATCGCGTTATCCGAGCCGGCTACAACCTCCTTGGGCTTCAAACCTATTTCACTGCAGGAGAGAAAGAGGTTCGCGCTTGGACCATTCCCGTAGGTGCTACAGCGCCAAATGCAGCGGGGAAAATTCATACAGATTTTGAGAAAGGCTTCATTCGAGCAGAAATTGTGGGCTATGACGACTACATCGCGGGTAATGGCGAGCACGGTGCTAAAGATGCAGGCAAATGGCGCCTGGAAGGGAAAGAGTATATTGTCAATGACGGAGATGTTATTCATTTCCGCTTTAACGTTTAATCTCCTGATGACATCCCAATGAGCAACCTATCCGGCCGATGGAAGTTTGGTCTTCTTTTGGCTGCATCCACCGCATTCATGTGGGGCGTTTTGCCAATCGCTCTTAAGGGTTTAATGAGTACTCTTGACCCAATGACTACTACATTTTTCCGTTTTTTTATCGCCGCTGTTCTTATTACTCCCTACCTGTTAGCTCGCAAAAAGCTCGTCAATAAGAATAAATTTTGTTCCATAAAATTATCATTGCAACTGCTATGCGCAGGCTTGCTGCTCACCGCTAACTATGCTTTGTATATTTTTGGTCTTGAAAGATCTTCCCCCGAAGCCGCTCAAGTGATGATGCAACTTGCACCAGTACTCTTGCTACTTGCCGGTGTTTGGATCTTTAAAGAACAATTCACACCGTTCCAATGGTGTGGCTTTGCTGTCTTTATTGGTGGTTTAATCCTGTTTTTTAGCCCACGCTTCGATGACGTTTTTGTTTCCCTTAATAGTTATGGAGAGGGGTTAATACTTTTGATATTGGCAGCCGTCACATGGGTCGGTTATGCCATCATCCAAAAATTTCTGCTGCGGGACTTCAACGCGGAGGAAACTATGCTGGTATTTTACTGGATTGGCGCTCTAGCTTTCTTACCCTTTTCAAATTTTGAAACCCTACCGGACCTAACCTCACTTCAATGGTCTCTTCTGCTCTTTTGCGGATTTAACACACTTATTGCCTACGGCTGTTTCTCTGAAGCATTAATGCATATAGAGGCATCACGGGTCAGCGCGGTGATTGCAATAACCCCGCTAGTGACTCTGTCGTCCGTTCAATTAATCCCCTTTACTGGAATCACGGCAGAACCTCTAATGCTAGTCACGATACTAGGTGCTATTTGTGTAGTGATTGGATCCATCATCACGGCGACTGCCAAAGGTAAAGTAAAAGCAAATCTTGAGTGATTAAAATCTTAAAAATTAGCAAGTAACTAGTGCCCTAGAGTAAGGTGACCACATTAAACGACCTGAAGATTCTGACTTATGTGTTGTGCCTGACAAAGGTATCTTTACTAATGAAGTGGCAAGCTGTTAAGGCGACTCATTGGGTGCCATGGACAAAAATGCGGCCACAACGGGATCTCCTAAATTTCGCTTGAAACAACAAAGCCCTAAATCGAAGGGTTGAATTTGAGTATCGGGCAGTAAGTCTACAAGATCTTTCACCGGACTATTATCGGCCACTACGATTGGCGACAAACCTATACCAAAGCCTAGGGCAACCATACTCACCAACGCCTCCTGCCCGGACACCTGCGCATAGACATTTGGTCGCCCAGCGTGTTTCTGTCGAAACCACTGCTCAAAGCGTTTTCTGGCAACACCATGCTCGGGCATAATGATAGGCACAGTTTTCCAGTCAATTGAATCAGACTGAAGGGCCTTTTTAACTGCACAATTCATGGTGGGTACCACAACGGCTAAGGGCACTGACGCAATGGTTTGAAAATGAATGCTCGTGGGTAAATCATCTGGTCTTGCGGCGATAGCTAAGTCCACGCGCTTGCCTCTAATTTGATCAATACCATCCGCAGCATCACCTGTGTCTAAGTTAATCTCAACCTTTGGGTGTGCCTGTCTAAACTTTTCAAGCAGCGGTGGCAAATAGGCGTAAGACGCCGTCACTGAACAATAAATATTCAAGGATCCTGACAACTGTTGTTGTGCCTCATTTAGCGACAACTTGAGTGATTCATATTGCTCAATTTGATGATCAGAGTAGGCCAATAACTTTTTCCCCTCAGCTGTCAATATCACAGAGCGATTGTCACGTATCAATAGCTGGCTGCCTAAATGCTCCTCAAGCCGCTGAATCGCGCGGCTTAACGTTGAGGGGCTAACATGGCAGGCAGCAGCGGTCTTGCCAAAGTGCAAGGTGTTGGCAAGGTGCTGAAAAAGAGTCAATGATCGGATATCCATGCCCAAATGATACTGAATACTCATCATTATTGCAAAATATGCAACGTTATATTGAATACATATCGTTTTCAGCAATAACTTTATTTAGATACACTGCGCGTCCGAACCGACATAAAACAGTTGGCATCGAATTTAAAGCTACCCGCACAGCGGTAATTGGAGAACAACAATGGCAAATTATTTTAATACTCTCAGCCTCAGCAATAAGCTGAGTCAACTAGGAAAGTGTCGATTCATGGACCGCAGCGAATTTACCGAGGGTTGCGAATACATTAAGGGCTGGAATATTGTCATTATTGGTTGTGGTGCCCAAGGGCTTAACCAAGGTCTCAATATGCGCGACTCTGGCTTAAACATTTCTTACGCCCTGCGCGAGCAAGCCATTGCTGAAAAACGTCAGTCCTTTCAGTGGGCATCTGAAAACGGATTTACCGTCGGCACAGCAGAAGAGCTTGTTCCTGCTGCTGACTTAGTGCTCAATTTAACCCCTGACAAGCAACATACTGCCGCAGTGACTGCGGTCATGCCCCTAATGAAGGAGGGTGCGACCCTTGCTTACTCCCATGGCTTTAATATTGTTGAAGAAGGCATGCAGATTCGCGATGACCTCACCGTGATTATGGTTGCCCCCAAGTGCCCTGGCACTGAAGTACGTGAAGAGTACAAGCGTGGCTTCGGCGTGCCTACACTCATTGCTGTGCATCCTGAAAATGACCCCCAGGGTAACGGCCACACCATTGCGAAGGCCTACGCCTCAGCCACCGGCGGTGACCGAGCCGGCGTCCTCGAATCCTCTTTTATCGCCGAAGTTAAGTCTGACTTAATGGGCGAGCAAACTATTCTGTGTGGCATGTTGCAAACTGGCGCTATCTTGGGCCACCAACAATTACTTAATTTGGGTGTTGATGCAGCCTATGCCCGCAAGTTAATCCAATACGGCTGGGAAACAGTCACCGAAGGGCTCAAGCACGGCGGCATTACCAATATGATGGACCGTTTGAGCAACCCTGCCAAAATTAAAGCATTCGATATGGCAGAAGAATTAAAAGGTCTCTTGGCGCCACTATTCCAAAAGCATATGGACGACATTATTGAAGGTGAGTTTTCTCGCACTATGATGGTTGATTGGGGCAACGATGATGCCAATCTTTTAAAGTGGCGCGCCCAGACCGCAGAAACTTCCTTTGAGCAAGCCGCAGATTGTGACACTGAGATAACCGAGCAAGAGTACTATGACAAAGGCATTTATTTGGTCGCCATGATCAAAGCTGGCGTTGAGCTAGCCTTTGACACCATGGTTGCCTCAGGCATCATTGAAGAGTCTGCCTACTACGAGTCACTGCACGAAACACCATTAATCGCCAACTGTATCGCTCGTAACAAATTGTACGAAATGAATGTGGTGATCTCTGATACTGCTGAATACGGCAACTACCTATTTACCCACGCCGCTGTGCCACTTTTGCAAGCACATGCTAATGCATTAACCCTCGAAGACCTAGGCGGTGGTTTAAACGATCCCTCAAATGCCGTAGACAACATTCGTCTAATTGAAGTCAACGATGCCATTCGCGACCACGATGTAGAGATTATTGGCCACGAACTGCGCGGCTACATGACTGACATGAAACGTATTGTAGAATCAGCTAACGCGTAATGATTATTGGACGCTATCATGCAGCCAAGGGATACAAAAAAGCCCGACTGCGAATTGCGTAGCCGGGCTTTTTTTTATTACGTGAATTGCTTTTAGATCAATCCTATTAAGAGTTAATCTCAAACAACCCAGCTGCGCCCATGCCACCACCAATACACATGGTAACAACACCGTACTTAGCTTTGCGGCGACGGCCTTCAATTAGAAGGTGGCCAACCATACGTGAGCCAGTCATTCCAAAGGGATGACCGATAGAGATAGACCCACCGTTAACATTGAGCTTATCCATTGGGATGCCGAGAATATCGCGACTGTAGATAACCTGACAGGCGAACGCTTCGTTAAGCTCCCATAGATCGATGTCATCCATTGATAAACCCGTTGCCTTGAGTAATTTAGGCACAGCAACGACTGGTCCAATACCCATTTCATCGGGCTCACAACCACCCACAGCAAAACCACGAAAGGTTCCAAGAATATCTAAACCGCGTCGCTCTGCTTCTGACCTTTCCATTAATACCTGTGCAGATGAGCCGTCAGACAGCTGAGAGGCATTACCCGCAGTAATAAAGGCATCTTCACCCATAATTGGGTTAAGACTGGCTAAGCCCTCAATGGTTGTTGAAGGACGATTACAATCATCCTTGTCAGCCACTGCAGCGTGCTCAGTGATCTCGCCAGTTTCTTTGTTTTTAACTTTCATGATGGTATTCATGGGGACGATTTCATCATCAAAGGCACCTGCCTCTTGACCGGCGGCTGTTCGCTGCTGACTAATCAATGAATATTCATCCTGTGCTTCACGTGAGATGCCATAACGATCAGCAACAATATCTGCGGTCTTGATCATCGGATACCAGAGCCCTGGATACTTGCCATACAGCTCAGGCTCAACAGATTCCTTAACATCACTGGTACCGGGCAAAGATATACTTTCAACACCACCGGTGACCATTACGTCTACGCCCTCGGCAATAATGCGCCCAGCGCCCATGGCCAAGGTTTGTAACCCTGAAGAACAAAAGCGATTAACACTCGTGCCCGATGTAGTAACAGGGCACCCTGCAGCTAATGCTGCGTTGCGAGCTATATTAAAGCCGGTAGTGCCTGACTGGGCAGCATTACCCAGAATTACATCATCAACTTCAGCAGGGTCTATGCCTGCACGTGCTATTGCATGCTCTATAGAATGCGCTGCTAGCTTGATGCCATGGGTGTTATTAAAGGCACCGCGAGCCGCTTTGGTTAGCGCTGTGCGTGCTGTTGATACGATAACTGCTTCTCTCATTATTTACTCCGTGTTGTCATCTTCAGGTTTAATTGGCATTATATATGCCATAATATAAGTAACTCAAGTTTGATCGATCTTTAGTCGCTTGATTGATGCTCATTTAATAGCGTCTTAACCAGCGAAATTGCCATGAGCGCCATAACAATAGAAAACGGTAGAGCGCCAATAATCATAACTGAACGCAATGCGTCCATTCCCCCAGCCGCTAACAAAACACCAATCAGTACCGAGAACAACACACCCCAAATAACCACATGCTTAGCTTGCTTCTGGCTTTGGTTACCACCTGAGGCCAAGGTGTTGATGATCAAAATTCCTGAGTCTGCTGAGGTGACCAAAAAGGTCAACAGTAAAACCACAATAACCACTGATAGTGCCACTGCAAGTTCTGGAGAAAGAATCAAGTTGATGGTTTTGAACAGCTGCGCAGAAATATCTGCGTTCACTATAGATCCTTGGGCTACACCAGACAATTCTAGATCGATAGCCGTGGCACCAATAAAGGTGAACCAAACTAGACAAATGAGGGACGGAATAATCATCGCTCCGATGACATATTCTCTGATGGTTCTTCCACGGGATACCCGGGCTAAAAATAGTCCTACAAAGGGTGCGAATGCTATCCACCATGCCCAGTAAAATATCGTCCATGCGCCTTGCCAACTCTGCAATGCACCTGAGGGCTCGGCGCCATTATCTATCCATACAGTTGTAGACATAGCTGGTAGCGCAATCAAATAATCCCAAATGGTGTAGACAAAGGTTTGAAGAGCAAAAAAGGTAGCGCCAAACAACACAAAGAATGCGATTAAAAACACTGACAAGCTCATGTTAATATTGGACAGCCACTTTATCCCCCGCTGTAATCCAGACATGGCAGACAGACAAGAGGCACTGACAATGAGTGTTAAACCAACTAGTTGGGCTAGTAGAGTTGGCTTACCACCCTCCCCGACAAGCCAGTCGGCACCACTGATATTAAATAGTCCTGAAGCAAATTGAGACACTCCATAGCCAATGGTGACGCTCAGCCCTACTATGGTTGCCAATATTGCCACGATGTCGACCAAATGCCCTGCATTACCAGACATAGCTCGGCCAAATAGTGGCTGAAGAGCGCTGCGAATAGTCAGTGGCAACCCGCGGTTGTAGGACAAATAACCAAGAGATATACCAACCACGCCGTAGCAAGCCCAAGGAGTAAATCCGTAGTGCAGCATGGCCCACTTGTAGGCATTGCGAACATTGTTCTCATCTAACCCATCGGTGAGGCCTTTAATGGTATCTGGGTTGTTGGCGAAATGAAAAATAGGCTCAGCGGTAGAATAAGTTAGCATACCAATACCAATCCCCGCACCGAACATCATCGACAGCCATGTAAACATGTTGAATTCAGGGGTCTCGTCAGCTTTACCCAGTTTTACGTGTGCAGTGCGAGGCCACAGCCCAAGCACTAAACAAACAATGGTGTAAAACGCTGTGACGTAGACATACCAGCCACCAAAATTTTGCGTAGACCAATTTTGTACTTCTAAAAGAACTTCTCCTGCAGCCGAGGGAGATAAACCCACCCACACAATAAGGGCGCCGATGAGTAGTTTTGGCACGACTGCAACCACCCGATTAAAACCTTCGTAGAACCCCGATTGTTGTGTAGTAATAGAGACCGCAGCTTGGTCTTGACTTGGCTCTGATCCTTGCAAAATATTTACTCCCCATCTTCAAATTTAGGTGATCATGTGTATCTTTATTATTATTTATTTTTCGATTAAGACTCAAAAAAGATCCTCTACTTACCCCCAGTTGGGATAGTCCAGCAAAACCGAGGGTCTATCCTATTGCAGTACCTTATTTAGAGCAATAAATTATACTAAAAAAGGTGCTTTGAGACTTGACTATAAGCGACTGCGAGTGTAACTTCTCGCCTCCCGATTAAGCGGCCATTCTGGCTCACTTAAAATCGAAGGCTACGTAGCTCAGCTGGTTAGAGCACAGCATTCATAATGCTGGGGTCGGTGGTTCAAGTCCACCCGTAGCCACCATATTTCTCAATGCCTTCAACTATATAAATACCTTCAGCTTTTTTCATTACTCTTCACACTCAAAGTGCCGGTTTTTTGGAACATCTTTTTAAACTAAATGAGTCACAATTATAAAATGTAGAGGTTGTATACTATTTCTAAGGGTCTTAGTGTTACAGTCTCAGGGAAGCATAAACACTTATCGAATAACCCAAAATATAGAGCCTAATTTAAATCATGAGACACCCCAGCTTTAAAAACCTTATGGCACGACTTATTCATTTTTCTGGTATTTTTAGCCTCATCTTTGCCTGCCAGTTAAATGCTTTAGAGTTCGATATTGAAACTATCGCAGTGAGCCCAAAACATAATGTAGATATCATCCCTTTCTCCAACGGATCATCCGCTGAAGCCAAGTTATTAATCATAGAAACACCCGTGATCAATCAACTGGAAAAACAGATGCAGGAGCTCAACAATGAACCTGTTCGTCATATCAAGGTATTTCAGCGCAGAGGCTCAGAGTGGAATCTTATTTTGACGAAGGCTCTTGAAGATTCGATGGATTTAGTAGACACGATAACAACCCCCAAGGGTATCCAACTAGTTGGGTTGCAGGAATCTAAACTACTCTATCTCGACGAAAACACTTCATTGTTTAGACCGTTTCTTACTACTTCACCGATGTTCTCTGGTCGTAGCTGGGGCTCTTCCCCCGTCATGGAGATGTTTACTGATATTAATGGTGATGGATTTGACGATTTTTTAATGCCTAATTTTGATGGTTGGGAAGTAGCACTGCAAACCAATAACGGTTTTCAAGCGCCCCAGCTGTTGGGGCCACGGCCGAGTATGAGCTATCGAGACACAGCTCGCTATGTTGCTTACCGGGCCGAGGAAGCCTTGCTTGTTGATGAGAATAATGATGGCCTTAATGATGTTGCTTTTTGGCAAGACGGTTATTTTGAAGTGCATCGGCAGAACTCATTGGGGGAATTCTCTAGAGTACCTGTTAATTTAGACGTCAATCTTAAGGATATGTTAAGCGGATATGCGCAGATTAGTATTGGTGAAGAAGCTGAAAATAATGAGGGTGAAAATAGGCTTTTGGATGAAATTGTAGACATCAATAATGATGGGGTGAGCGATCTTATTGTTAAGCGCATTAAGTCCGAGGGTATCTTTGGCTGGGAATCTGAGTATGAGGTTTATCTTGGCATGGTCAGTGGACAAAACCTACTGAAGTTTTCAGAAAATCCCTCATCGGTGATCCGCACAAATGGCTTTCAGTTCGATAATGAACGACAGGATATGTCAGGGGATGGCAACCAAGAGTTTGTGATTACCTCTGTGGACATCAGTATAGGCACTGTTATTAAGGCTCTGATTACCCGTTCTGTGTCAGTCGATGTCTCAATCTACAAAATGAAAGACAGCAAATTTCCCACTAAACCCAGCGTTACAAAAACAATCTCAGCACGGTTTGATTTTGGTAGCGGTGATCTCTTTGTCCCCGCGGTGCTTGGTGCGGACATTACTGGAGATGGCCGAAAAGACCTGTTAGTTCAAAAAGGTGATGGAACCCTACTTGTGTACCCAGGGGAAGCAGGCGAGGCTATGTTTGCTAAGAGAGCAATCAAACTTTCACTTTCTCTTCCTGAGAGCAGAACGGGCTTTCTGGTTCATGACGTTGATAGTGATGGTCGAGATGAACTGATTTTGAACCACGATGATGAAAATAATGTTATTTCTGTTGTGTCATTCAGAGGCTAAACTACAAATATCAGCTTCAGTGGTAAGAAATTTTGCGATCAATCCAGTATAGTCAGGTCACCCAAGTAAAATCTGAGTACTTAAAATTTTGACTAACGAATCTCTCGCAAAAGAATTTTGGCAGCAAGGCTATCTGTCAATTGATAACTTCTTCGATCAGGCTCTGATGGACCAATACCATGCTCTTATTCTGAATCAGTTTGGTGATAACCCAGATTACCGTCACAACGCTGAATTTTTAGAAAAGTCTAATACCGATGTTATACCTTGGTTCCCCCAATTAGACGGCCTCAATGTATTTGATATAGCGGAACAAGACCCACGACTTAAAGATTTAACATCCGCTATTTTGGGCAGTGGCTGGTCATCGCTTTACAGCATGGTGATGTATAGCAAACAAGGCTCTCAAGGGCAGGCATGGCATCAAGATTGCCCCCCAGAAGATAAGTCACAATTTAATTTAAACCGCTTGGCGTACACAATGGATATTGGTCAGGATGTCGGTGGTGAGACCTTGGTTGTGCCCAGAACCCACAAAGGCGGTGTGATTAGTGTGGGTGATATCAATGAAGACTTGCCTGACCAAGTTGTACTCAGACCAAAAAAAGGTACGCTAATCTTAGTGCATGGGCATCTTTGGCATAGGGTTATGCCCGTTCATGGGCCCTACCGCGTATCGACCAACTATCGTTGCTGCCCCAGTAATACTCCTGAAGACATCACTGATACCTGCGTTTATCGGAACATGCGTTATCAGTTTTCTACCAATACTGTTATTGAAGAACGCAGGGCATGATTGACTCTCAGAGGAAAACCATAAAGTGGGGGATTATAGGCGCAGGTCGTATTGCACAAACTTTTGCCACAGATATTCAATGTGCTGGCCATGCTTCACTTCAAGGAATCGCCTCTCGCCAAGTAGATCCCGCTAAGGTCTTTGCTGAGGAATTTTCTGTTCCTAACTATTATGGCAGTTATGCCGCGATGCTTGCGGACCCAGCTATTGATGCAGTATACATTGCCACACCCCATAGTCACCACAGAGACCAATCTATTGCAGCGTTGAATGCGGGCAAACATGTACTCTGTGAAAAACCCGCGACCGTAACAGGCGCTGAATTAGAGGATGTGATTACTGTTGCTAAGCAGCAAGGCCGATATTTTATGGAGGGTATGTGGACCTACTTCATGCCCGTGATTCAGAAAACAAAGCGATGGGTTGATGAGGGGCGAATAGGTCAACTGTGCCATGTTAAAGCTGATTTTGGCTTCCCCCTTCCCTATGACCCCAATTTGCGCGAATACAATAATCAGCTTGCCGGAGGTTGCTTGTTAGAAATGGGAATCTACCCTATCGCAATGGCATGGCTTTTTCTACAGAAAGACCCCAGTTCACAGTCAGTTTGGCATCACAGGGCGGGCAATGGTGTTGAAGATGATGTGGTAATACTAAACACCTATGGTTCGAATGCCACCACTGCTCAATTAACCACTTCATTTCGTTGTAAGTTAAATAATTACCTCACCTTAATTGGTACTGAAGGCACTATCACTATTGCTGACTACTGGGCAGCTAGAGAGGCTAGGCTTTACAAAGGGCATGAGTGTATTGACCGCATTATTGAAGATCGTGAGCATCAAGGTTTTAATCATCAAATTGAACAGGTAAGCTGTGAGATTCTCGCCGGCCAGTTACGTCCCTCTGTCGTCAGTTGGGAAGACAGTCGAGCATTTCAACGGCACATAGAAAACATAAAAATGTGTTTTTAGTTTGCGCAATAACAATAATTTAGGGTTCATCTAAGGAATAACTGTAATGGAAAACCGTACTCTCTATGCACTTTATTGTGCAACCGTTGTATCGCTCGGCGGTTTTGTCTTTGGTTTTGATGCCTCGGTAATTTCAGGCGTCGTTGGATTTGTGAGTGTCGAGTTTGATCTAACCCCCATTCAGTCGGGGTTTGTGGTTGCTGCACCGACACTCTCTGGAGTCTTCGGTACGATGGTGATCGGTCCTTTAAGTGATGCTTTAGGCCGTAAAAAAGTCTTATTAGTGATTGCCTTTTTATATTTGCTTTCGGCCCTTGCTTCAGCATTCGCATCCTCTTACATGATGTTGGTGACCGCTCGCGCCATAGGTGGCCTAGCATTTACTTCTCTGATGATAGCTCCAATGTATATTGCCGAAATTGCCCCGGCGCGACTAAGAGGAAAATTGGTCTCTATTAACCAGCTTAATATTGTTATCGGTTTATCGGCGGCTTACTTTGCCAACTATTATATTTTGGGCGCCAGCGAATCCGACGCTAGCTGGGTAACTGATTGGGGTGTGGATGCCAATATCTGGCGTTGGATGTTGGGTGTTGAGATTATTCCTGCTGTAATTTTCTTTTTAGGTCTCTTCTTAATCCCAGACAGCCCTCGCTGGTTAATCTCTAAGGGGCGAGAAGAAGAAGCTAGAGAAGTCATGGGAAGACTATTACCTAGTGATGCCATTGATACTGAGATTCAATTAATCCGCGATGGTCATGATGTCGAAAGTGAGTCTCTATGGCATCGAGTAAAAGGGATATTTGGACCGAGAATGCGGCTTGCCCTAGTTGTTGGCATCATCGTGGGCATAGTTCAACAAATCACTGGTATCAATGCTATTTTCTTTTACGCACCAACAATTTTTGAACAGAGCGGCATTGGCACTGATGCTGCCTTTGCACAGGCAGCATTGATCGGGCTTATTAACGTTGTATTTACCTTAGTCGCCATCGCTCTGATTGATCGCTGGGGCCGAAAACCTCTTCTCTTAGTAGGTTTGTCAGGTATTGCCATTAGTATGGCAGTGTGTACTTATGGCTTCTCACAGGCTACCTATGAACTAACACCTAAAGGTTTGCTTGAAATTCAGCAGATCGAGAATGTGGAAGAGCATTTTGATACTTCCGATCTTGATAATATGCTTGGCGTTGTTTATCAAAGTGATGTTGAGTTTAAAACCGCTCTGTCGAACTCTATTGGCACCAGTGCTGCAAGAGAGTTTGAGAGCCAGTTTATTAAGTCCTCTACGACAATGAATGCGGTTCTTATTCTCTTGGGTATTGTTGGCTTTGTTGCCTCATTTGCTATGTCTTTGGGCCCAGTAATGTGGGCGCTCTTTGCAGAGATATTTCCTAATCAATTGCGGGGTGTAGCCATCTCTTTTGTTGGCATGATTAATAGCTTAGTGAGCTTTTGTGTGCAATTGTTCTTTCCGGTTGAACTGAGTGTTTTCGGTGCAGCATTAACCTTCTTTTCATACTGTGTGTTTGCCATTATAGGTCTGGTGTTAGTTGCATGGCTGTTACCTGAAACTAAAGGAAAGACATTAGAAGAGTTAGAGGTCATGTTTGCAAAACGCCAGTGAAATGATGAAGACTAAACGCTAAACGAAGTTCAGAACCATCAGTGAGGTTGCTAGAGCTACAAAGGCCCACAGCAAAAGCGTATGAATCACTGACGCTCCTTTTAGGTTCAATAATATTTCTCGGTTAATTCTAGATCCTATACAAAATAGTGCGACCCAAACACCCAACTGCTCTTGACTCATCTCTTAGAAAAAAGGCCAATCAGATAACTGATTGGCCTTTTTATTTACTACTTTTAAGACATTGTTTACGCTTTAGTAAACCGACGTCGTGCAAAGAGCATCAGGCTCGCTAGAAGCAATAATATCAATGAAGAATCTGTTGACTGTCCATCACCTACAGTACAACCACCACCGGACTTCTTCTTCACCGTGATAGCTGTTGATGTAATCGATGCAGAGTCAGTTCCATCACTAATAGTAGCGGTCACTGTTAACTCACCACCAGTACTTCCAGGTGTCAATGTAGCTGTATAGACACCTTCGCCACTTTCAGTGAAGCTACCAACTGTTGCATCGGACAGACTAGCAGTTCCTGTGACACTCATGCCTTCCAGCAAACGGCCGTCTGAATCAACAGCCGTCACAGTAATCTGGCCTGTTTCGGAACCGCCTGCTTTTAGCTCAGTAACATCAATACTAATAGTACTGTCGGTACTTGGAGGACCAAAGTACAGAGTGGCAATACCACTTGGGTCAGTGACTGTGCCATCTGCTATACCATCAGCGTCATTAGCACCACCGTCTTCGATAAGTAACTGCAGGCAATTTGCGCCTACTGTCAAACCATCAATGTAATCCCCATTACCTGGTTGAGGACAACTTCCACTAGCCGAGGTTGCAGAACTCACAGCGTTGTTGGCGTCAAGAACGAAGTCTTGCCAGCCTACGTTGGCGTCAATGAACTTTCTCACAGATGCATTAGCTGGGACAGCTACACTTAATGGTATAACAACATTATAAGACGCACCCGCCTGACCGCCTGAGACCTCAAAGTCAGCTAGACCGCCCAAATAGCTATAGTCGGCGTCAGCTGTGCCAACATCTTCTTCGTCAACACCTATTTCGTTATCGCCAGCACTCAGTGCTAAATCACCTAATGCGATAGTTGTTCCGAATGAAGTCTCTACAACCTGACCGCTATCACCAATTGGCGCTAGGTAAGACTCTGTTATATCGTCCTGATAATCAGGGATACCGTCATTATCGCTATCACCATAACCTTCATCGGCATCCGAAACTCCGTCTCCATCGCTATCGGCATCACCTAGAACTGGCGCCGCTGCTAGAACTTTTATACTAGCTGAAGCATCAGTAGTTAGAGACACAGCACCACTGTCTGTAACAGAAGCGTCGGTGCTAATCATAGTGTCACCCAATGTACTTGGATCGAACGTGGCAACCGCGCCATCGATTACTACACTTGGCAAATCACTAACGGCCGCAGCCCAAGCCAGAGTATGAGTATCAGCTGAATTTAGATCGCTATAGGTTGCCGTAACTGTCACCGTACCACCGTCAGCAGCAACAATTCGACCGATGTTGTTACCTTGAGTTACTGTCAGCGTAAGCTCCGGAGCAACATTATCTTCGGTAATCGTTACAGTTCGTTCAGATGCGGAACCGGCCACTGCGTTGGTAATATCCCCCAGAGTAATGACGACATCTTCAGCAGTTTCAGCTTCGCTATCTGCCGCCACTGTCATGGTTACCATTCCCATGGTCCCTTCGCTAATCACGATCGACTCGGCAATAGAGAAGTCTTCAGCTGTCGCTGAACCGCTAATAGTTAACGGAACTGTTACTGGGTACGCAGCCGCAGAACCGCTTAACTGCACGCTCACCTCAACACTCGCACCTTCAACAGTAACAGAAGAAGGTGTGAGGTTAGCCAAAGGCATGATTTCTAATTGCTGTACCGCAGTAGAGACGTTGCCAGCAGCATCAGACACTGTCCAAGTAATCTGATATGAGCCAGATTCGAATGGTCCAGTCTGACTAGCGGTTGGCGTTAACGCCCCGTCTTTTTGATCAGTGGCTGTGGCTTCACCTAAGCTAACGTCTGTCATTCTACCCTTGGCAGCCATGCTGATATCCGCTGGGATAGTTAGCACAGGCGGTAACTCATCCTGATTTGGGTCTGTGCCATCGAGATACTCATCAAGGTTACTGATGCCATCACCATCCGCATCAGCAGAGGCGTCAGACGCATCATTCGGATCTAAGCCGTTAGCCGTTTCGTAGAAATCAGGCAGACCATCGCCATCAGTATCTAAAACAACTAATGTAATACTCGCCGACTCAGTCGTTGTATTACCCGCAGCATCAGAAACTGAGAAGGTAACTACCGTCTCTCCAACCGCGTATTCGTCAGGGCCATCATTAGTAATGATCAATGTCGAATCATCGTCTTTGTTGTCCGTCGCTACAGCCGCGGCAATAAACTCCGCAATAGCTGGATAGCTAGAAGCTAAGACACTGTCAGGCATATCAACATTTATGCTGATTGATTCAGGCACTGTAAGTTCTGGTGGAGTTGGGTCAAGGCTAATATTAACAACTGTTTGTGCAGTTCCTTGGTTACCCGCCTGATCACTTACCGTGAACGTAACTGTGGTCTCACCAAATGGGTAAAAGTCAGGGCCATCATTATCGACAGAAGTCAACGCACCATCGACGTTATCTGTTGCTGTAACTGAAGCAAAAAAGTCAACAATTGCCGTTTCTGTTGCAGCAAGACCAGCTTCGGTACCTAAGATGACCTGAGTCGCCGGAGCATTAATAACCGGGGCGGTCTGATCTGAGACCGTTACGATAGCGGTGTTGCTACCGACATTGCCCAGAGAGTCAGCCGCGGTGAATGTCACTGTTGTAGAACCAATCAGGAAGATATCTGGAGCATCGTTAGTTACCGAAACATTATCATCAGTCGCATCGCTTGCAGTAGCACCCAGTAAAAACGCAGAGATTGCTGCATCGGTTGCGGATGTTCCATTGGCATCTGTAGCTGCCACACTAATATCAGCGGGGACACTAACAGAAGGACCTGTGGTGTCTTTGTTCACAGACGCAGTTACTGTGCTCGTCTCTAACGAGGTTGAACCCACAGCCGAGATCGCAATAGTTCCATCAGCAAGAGCACTGGCATCGACAGAGGTCGTCCAAGCACTGTCAGTGCAATCTGCTACTTCAGCAGTTGCAGTCGCTGATCCTGCTGTTAAAGTGACGACAACAGAAACACCTGTTGAATTACAGGTTCCAGAAACATCATAGGCGGCCTGGTTTGCAGTGGTAATAACGGCAGGCGTAGCGACCGAGATTGCCATTGCTAGTGCTCGTGAAAGACTAACAGAATAAGTTGTAGTCCCAGTTCCATCTTCAGCAAGCACCACAATATCTGCCGAATTACTGCCGACGGAGAGGTCGAACGTGTTGTCAGTCACTGCTGTACCGTTTGCGGTGTAACTATTAATCGTTGCGTAGCTATCAGTCAATACTGGAATAACAGAAGCTGAAGTTACTGGGTAAGCAACGGTTGCAGAGTAATCTGTCGTTGCTGAATCAAATGCGGGGGATAGAGTAATGTCCGTATCCGTACCATTTAAAGTGTAGGACGCTGTCAAGCTCGAGAGCGTAGACACCGTGCCTGGAATTTTATTGATACTTACAGATTCGCCGGAAAAATCAAAACCCGCAGCTTTCGAAGAATATGTGAAATTAAGCGTACTGCCATTGAAACCGCTTATCGCAGTCAATGGAACTGTATAGAGAGTAACCGGCAGAGTTTCGCCGTCAGGCCAGTCGCCTCCGAAATCAAACCAAGTTGTAAGAAGATATTTATCAGTGGAAGAGTCATTATCATCGTTAGCTGTATCGTCTTTAATTTGATTACCTGACGCACCTTCATCCAAAAGATCTGCAATATCACCCACTGATACGACAGAACTATCATAGTGTAACCGGAGCCCTAGACCAGTGGTTGCTGCATCTGCACCATCTGCATCAGTTGCGGTGTAAGCAACCGTTAAATCGGTGGATTGGCCAGCAGAAATCTCACCAACCGAAAGACTTCCAGTCACAGTTTGGACTTGCGCGGCCGCGTAACCAGCCGAAAACATTAAAGCCAATAACAGCGAAGCTGCCTTGATGAAGTCACAGTTTCTTAAATTGGACATAATTCGAACCCCTTCCGATAAAGTTTTTCTCTTCCATCTCTGATATTAGAGAACTCAGTCTCTGACTTTAACTCATAAATGAGTGAATTTCACGTGTAATTTCGTTTGTTTCCTCAGTAAAAGTCCACTGGTACAATCAAATAATTAAATTTCTTTGTTTAAAAATTTAATTATTTGATTTTTTCTAGCGCAATGGGCGTTAAACGCTCTACAAAACGGCTATAGGCAAGCTCTGAAGGATGTAATCCGTCAGATGCGACTAAACTTGGATCCTCTAATCCCTCTCTTGTTATGTCAGTAATATAGGCATATGAAAGTTCATTATCTACAGCATAATTCTCTGCAAAACTATTATATGCATCTATCTCAGCACTTATATTTTGGGGGTTTCTATTTTGACCAAAAGGCGTATAAGCGTAATCAGGAATGGAAACAATTATCAATTTACTCTTATCGCCCCCAACAAAGGAGATCGCAGACGTCACTAGCTCAATGAACTCTGTTTCGTAAACGCTAAAGAGTTTACCTTGAAACTGATTATTGACTCCAATTAAGAGAGTCACTAGATCATAGTCATTTGAGAGGTCCTCAGAAACAATTGCATTCTTTAAGTTAGTGGTGGTCCAACCCGTTCTAGCTATCACATCTAATGTGATCTCATCCTGCTCTGTGTGCTCTGCTGCGAGGCTACTTTTTAATTGTTCAGGAAAACTGCAGGTGTCACAGACGCTTTCACCAATAGTGTAACTATCACCGAGTGACAGAATCTCAATGCTTACAGATTCTTGATAACTTCTCCTTGCACCTTCTTCTCGAGCAGTTTGAATCTGAATATCGGTGATATCGTAACCTTGAGCGTACATTAAGCATTGCTCACAATCATGGCGGAGATTTAAAACATGGCCAAGCTCATGAGCGATAGTGCGGGCGAGCGACCCTCGAACGAAATTTTGCTGAGCTTCGATCAGGAGGGTTTTTTCTGGGATACCTCCGTCGTTATGCTTATTAGACCAAGATCCAACGACCGAGTGCCATCCAAATGAACTCATCGCGTTACCCTGGGAAGTATTACCAATAAACGGGAAGATATAAATATGGAACAAGTTATGGTCGAGCTCTTCATCTGAGCTTAGGTTATCAGACTGCATTAAGTTGTATAGGCGGGGTAATCTCTCAGGGTCAGATCTACCCTCCTCATCTCTTTGAGAGTCAACGATGTACTGAATATCATCCTGATAACCGTCATAAGTATTTATCGGCTCTTGAATAATATTTTCTATCGACCATCTAATGCCAGCCAGCTGCCAGATATCGTTAACCTCAGGCATTAGGGTCTCAGAGATATCGTCCCCAGAAACCCATGGTGGCATCGCGTTACCAGATCCATGAATCCACGGGTCGTCCTGCATGACATGGACTCTTAGATTCAAGTCTATTGCAGATAAAAATCTGGCTCTGAGTGAAACATCTGCATTCACAGTTAACGCTCTCGGGTTTTCCCGACTACCATCAGACCACTGAGTAAACATAAAGCCATCATCAGGGGTTGCTGCCACCTCTAAGAGAGTGCCGTTTTGATATTCACCTCCTGATGTATCGACCGACCCACCTTCCTCGGATGTAATAGACACGGTGTAGCCAGGCGGAGCTACTGGCTCTGCATCTGGCTTTTCTCCTCCACCGCCTCCACAGGCGTTAAGCGCAAGAACACAGACCCAAAACACGATTTTCTTCATAAAATGCCGCCATCATAATTATCGTTATTTAGTGAAATATACTGAAAGAAATCTGTAATGGATTTGTACTAGCATTTATCTTAGGAAAGGCAACCTAATATTTAAAAAAAGCGCTGATATTGGTGGCATTTGACGGAATATGTCCTGAGTTTTCACTCTTAAAAAATGGCAACCTCGAAGACCCGGGGCTGCCATTTTTTGTATCTCACTGTTAGTCTTTTCTTAAGACTGATCTGCACCCTTCAAAGCATACCAACCGATGTAAACGTAGCAGAGCATTGGGACGATGAAGCTTAATTGAATGCCAATACTGTCAGCCGTAACGCCTTGAACAACGGGAATCAATGCACCCCCAACAATGCCCTGACAAACCAGCCCGGAGCCCTTACTTGTCATCGCCCCTAAACCCTTAACTGCGAGGGTAAAAATAGTTGGAAACATAATCGAATTAAAGAAGCCAACTGCCAGGATAGACCACATAGCTACATCACCAGTGGTGTTCATACTGACAACAATCATCAAAATGGCTATGACCGCATTTGCGGCAAGATACTTAGTCGATGCAATATAGTTCATTAACAAGGCACCAACTAGACGGCCGATCATAGCTGCTCCCCAGTAGTAACCAACCATCTCTCCCGCCTCAGCTATCTCCATTCCCGCTATAGAGCTCTCTGCGAAGTAGTTAACCAAAAAACTCCCGATGGATACTTCACCACCAACATACATAAAGATAGCGAGCGCACCAAGTACAAGGGAACGATGATTCCAGACACTATCGCCTGCAACATCTTCGCTTGTTTCCACGTGAGCTAACTTGGGTAATTTAATCCCTCTAAAGAGAAACGCTGCCACAACAAGAACAGCAGCAATCATCAAGTAAGGCATCTGCACTGCTGATGCATCAGCAGCCACAACACCTAAAATCAACATTGCCCCTACGAAAGGACCAACGGTAGTGCCTAGCGAATTTGCAGCCTGGGCCAAATTCAGCCGGCTCGCTGCCGTCTTCTCTGGACCTAAGGCGGCAACATAAGGATTAGCAGCCACCTGCAGAATCGTTATCCCACTAGCTAACACAAAAAAAGCGAAAAGAAACAATGAATACACGTGAAGATCTGCGGACGGATAGAACAGTAAACAACCCGCTGCAGTTGTTAGCAACCCGATCACGATTCCCATTTGAAATCCGACCTTATCGATGAGTCTTCCCGCAAATGGAGATACAATAAAATAAGCACCGAAGAAGCAAAATTGTACCAACATCGCTTGGGTATAATTAAGATCAAACGACTCTTTTAAAAAAGGAATCAGAATATCGTTAAGGACCGTGATAAAGCCCCAGAAAAAAAACAAACAAGTCATTGCTAAAAATGCAAAAGTTTGTGTTTCTTTTGGTTGACCACCAGTTGTTATTCCTGCAGAACTATCTGTATTTGAGCTCGACATCTTTAACTCCCTCAAGTGTGCATTGCTTTGTAATTTTTGTAGGTGATCGAGGATATGCTGACGCAATCGTGACCGCAACAGATATATACAAGTTGGATTCCATTTGACCGCAACATAGTATTACTTGGTCGAATTTAAACCAAAATAAAGGTGTATTGGTCTATTTAAAATGCTGAGACTTTTTTTGACGAAGTGACAGCGCTATTTGTTCGCAAGTTCAACAACTAGGTTCAGTGTTGTGTTGACATTACACATAAGAAACCTTAGCTTGTGATCAAGTTATGTCGAGGCTTTGGCTTCAAAAAAGCCTAAAAAACCAGATCGACATAAATTCAATTTAAAAAGGAGTTTTACAATGGTATCTAATGCGTTTCAAGCATGCGTAGACATTTCAGTATCTCCCATGGAAGGCTTTGACTCTGTTAAAGGCAAAAAACATTGGGCTTGGTGTCCCTTTATCTTAGTTTCTGCTTGTTCCGCGGGTATGTTTTTGTACTATTTTTCAGTAGTCGATTTCGATTGGCTGGTCGATCAAATACTTAGTCAAGGCGATATGAGCGATGCGGAGATCGAGGCGTCTGCGCAGTTCATGAGTAAAACCAGCATGACTTGGTCAACAACCCTTGGTGCCGTCATTGGTCTTGTTGTTATTAATGCCGTTATGGCGATTTATTTTAATTTGGTGACGAAAGTTATTCAGCCTAATGAACTTTCATTTACTGGGTGGTACGGCTTCAGTTGGTGGATCAGCACACCGCTTATCGCGTCATCCTTGCTCGGCATTCTAGTCATCCTATTCTCTAGTGGGGGTATGATTGGGATGGAGGACCTCGCACCAGCGGGATTCGGCTTTGTGGTCAACAAATCAAGTGATTGGTTCGGTTTATGGAACAGTATTACTGTATTTTCTTTATGGTCTATTTACCTATGCTCTGTTGGACTAAAGTCATGGTTGGGCATTAATACTAATCGCGCTTTTTACGTGGCTGTAGCACCCTCAGTGGCTATATATGGTGTTTGGTCGCTCTTCATAGTCTTGTAAAATTAAAGATTGAATCCAAAGCACTGATTCAGTGCGTCTAAAATTCGAGCGACACTCGACAATAAACTTGGGAGAAGTAGTACTACCATGAAGAAAAAACTCATCATAGCTGGTGTTATTTTAGCATTGATAGCGCTAGCCTACTTTAAACAGGCAGGGAACAGTGCTTCAGTATCAGTCAATATTGAAGAGGCAAAAATTGAGGACATTAAAAGTTCTATATTGGCGTCAGGAACCCTAATTTACAAAGAGCAAATCGAACTAAGGTCTGAAGTCATCGGTCAGGTCAGTGAAATGTTAGTCGAGGAAGGTAACTCTGTAACAAAAGATCAGGTTTTAATGAGGTTAGATCCTCGAACCTTTAATGCAGATGTGGAACAGCAACGAGCTTATGTTCGCCTCCAAACTATCGCCATCGAAAGGCAAAAACAAGAGCTAAAGAATATTTCGTCCAAATGGAGCCGAAATAAAAATCTTTACCAGCGCGAAATGATCGGACAGGATGCTTTTGAACTGGTTGATAACCAATATGCATTAGCTAAAATTGATCTGCGGTCGCGTCAAGAGTCCTTAACACAGGCGCAAGCCTCACTTGATAAGGCGCTTGAACGCCTTGAGAAGACGGTTTTTCGTTCTCCAATTACCGGCATAGCTACCTCCGTAGATATCAAGTTGGGTGAGACAGCTATTAGTGGCACAACCAATATTGCTGGATCGAATCTGATTACCGTTGCCGATCCTGCATCGATACTCGTTGAAGTATTAGTGGACGAAGCTGACATAGCTAATATTAAGATCGATCAAAATGCGGATGTTTTTGCTGTTGCCTACCCTGATCAAGCTCTAAAAGGTAAGGTTCAGAGTATTGCAACTTCAGCCAAACGCTCTAGCTATCGGCAGGGCCTGAGTTTTACCGTAAAGATTCTTTTAGACACAGCATCAGATATAGACATTCGCCCAGGCATGAGTTGCCGTGCTGAGATATTTACTGAAATAAAGGGCGATACTATCGCTGTTCCCATCGAGGCCGTCGTATTTGAAGACATTGAACAAGAAGCATCAAACACAGAAACTGATCAGGATAACAGTTCGGTATCGATTAGTGTCACCAGTGCAACAGAGGTTACTAGCCATGTCTTTGTGATAATTGATGGTAAATCAGCTAAGCGTGAAGTGGAATTGGGAATTTCCAACGATAGGTTGCAAGAGATAATATCTGGCCTAGAAGTGGGCGATAAGGTGATTACTGGACCAGCCAGAGTCCTAAGTAAGCTTGAGGACGGTCAATCTGTAGATGAAATTGAAGATAAGGTCAGATAAGTGTCAAAAGAAACAATCATTCAGTTAAGGGATCTATCTAAGCGCTACATAATGGGTACCGAGGAATTCTACGCCCTGGAAGGTATTGACCTTGATATCCACTTGAATGACTACATGGCCATTGTAGGATCTTCTGGATCAGGTAAATCCACGCTTATGAACCTGTTAGGATGCTTAGATAATGCATCCAGAGGGGAGTACAAACTCAAGGGCACTGATATTGCAAGCTTAGATGAGACTCATCTAGCAAATATTCGAAACCAGGAAATTGGGTTTATCTTTCAAAATTTTAACTTATTGCCCAGATCGTCTGCATTACAAAATGTAATGCAGCCACTCATCTACAGAGGGATCCCTCTGAAAGAGAGAAAACAACGCGCCGAACGAGCCCTAACAACCGTTGGATTGCAAGACCGCATGTTACATTTACCTAATCAGCTATCCGGCGGACAACGGCAACGTGTCGCTATCGCTAGGGCTCTAGTCACCGATCCAGCTATTTTATTGGCTGATGAACCTACCGGTAACTTGGACTCAGCAACGACAGTTGAGATAATGGCACTTTTTGATCAACTCCATCATCAGGGGCAAACCCTTATTGTGGTTACTCATGAGCAGGACATCGCTGACCACTGTCATCGAGTCATCACTCTCAAAGATGGGCACTTGGTGTCCGACAAGTCTAATAAATCTTTGCGCAAGAAAAGTGCTCAGGATTCAGCAAATGTCTAATTTAAAGTTCAAGTTAACAGAGGGTGTTCGGTCTGCTGCACACTCTATATTTGCCCATGGTTTCCGCAGCTTTTTAACCACTTTGGGCATTATTATTGGTGTCGCGTCCGTTATTGCTGTGGTCTCTGTTGTTCAGGGATTTAGTGCTAATATCACGCAACAATTTGATGGGATGGGCACTAATGTTATCAACATAGATTCATACACACCAAGAAAAGAACGATTGCAGGGAGTGCGCGCAAAGCTTACTTATGATGACTATCTCGAAATTAAACACAAAGTTCCCGGCGTTAGTCACGTAACCCCCACAGTTAGAATGTGGGGTTCTAATGCGATAATTACTTACCAAGGGGAATCATCTAGCTCAATGATAGTAGGCACCGCCTCCACCTATCAAAAGCTAAATACTGTGTACCCTGCTGACGGTCGATTTTTCAATCGTAGTGATGACAATAGCAGACGCAGAGTAGCTGTACTGGGTCCTTCTGTGATTTCAAAAATAGATATCAAAGGAGATCCAATTGGTCAGCACATTGGCGTTTCTGGTGAATGGTTCAAAATTATAGGTGTAGCTGAAAAACGTGGGAAGTTGTTTGGTTTTGACCAAGACGATTTTATTCTACTGCCATTTAGTACTACGCGCGCCCTTCTTGGCGGCGCAGAAGAACCTAACATTACTATTAGCCTTCAAGTGGACGAGTCATCTCAACTAGAACAAGTTAAGCAACACATTAAGAACCTACTTCGTAGGAGCCATAAGTTAGGTAAAGATGCGGCTGATGACTTTGAAATAGCAACGGCTGATCAAATGCTGGATACGTTTGATGCTATCGTTGGAAGTACAACTTTAGTGTTGGGCGGTATTGTAGGTATCTCTCTTTTGGTTGGGGGGATTGGCATAATGAATATTATGTTGGTGTCAGTTACTGAACGTACTAGAGAAATCGGCATCCAAAAGGCATTAGGCGCGACGCGCTTTGATATTTTGTTACAGTTTTTAATCGAGGCTGTTTTTTTATGCCTATTGGGTGGCTTGATAGGGCTTTTATTAGGGTTTGGAGCAGGGTCGTTAATTAGTAACTTAACGGGTCTACCGTCAGCAACAGTGCCTGGGTGGGCTATCTTTTTATCATTCGGCTTCAGTGCTGGCATTGGGTTAATCTTTGGTATTATTCCTGCAGCCAAAGCGGCAAACCTAGACCCTATTGACGCCTTGAGATATGAGTAAATTGGATCGAAATCGCCAAAGCTAAATAATTTATTCGTATAATAAACTTCTATGATTTAATCTAGTAAATCACCTTGGTGAACTCGTTGTGTGGAGTATGTAATTGTCACTTATAGAAGCAATAATATTAGGTATAGTTCAAGGGCTAACCGAGTTCTTACCCGTCAGTAGTAGCGGCCATCTAGAGCTCGGCAAGGCGTTACTAGGAGATACTAGCATACCCCAAGAAAGCATGATGTTTACTGTTGTTGTGCATTTCGCAACCGCTCTTGCAACACTCGTGGTATTTCGAGCGGAGGTGGCTCGAATTGCTATGGGTCTGTTTAAGAGGAAAAACAATGATGAATTTCAGTTCTCACTGAAGATTCTTATTAGCATGATACCCGCGGCCGCAGTGGGTGTCCTTTTTGCAAATGAAATCGAAGTGCTATTCGACCGTCAAATAGTCTTGGTGGGTGTCATGCTTTGGGTAACTGGCATACTTTTAATCATTGCGGACAAAGCCAAAAATACGACTACAGGTGTTTCATTAAGGCACTCAATTATTATTGGTGTTGCCCAGGCAATTGCTATATTACCCGGGATCTCACGGTCAGGCGCTACGATTTCAACGTCTGTCATACTAGGTATTGATCGCAGCAAGGCAGCCAGTTTTTCATTCCTGATGGTGGTTCCTCTTATTCTGGGGAAGATAGTCAAAGACCTTATGGATGGTGGATTACAGATTAGCACTGATCAGGTTAGTATTTTATGGGCTGGATTCTTAGCTGCCTTTATTACTGGTCTCTTTGCTTGCCAATGGATGATAAAACTTGTTCGTAAGGCCCAGTTAAGATACTTTTCCTATTACTGCTTCATTGTGGGCACAATTGCGATTGGCTACCAACAATTTTAATTCCCTATTGCAACCCTAAGAGCTTATGGGATTGTAAACTCAGACTCCATCTAGGGTGAGTTAAACAGTACTCTATCGTTGCCTTAACATGTTCATTTTCATCTTCATCGAACATCGGTTGTAGGAAAAAATGCTCGAAATTCAAATGAACAAAATCTGAGGGCTGATGACCTACTTGGGGATAAACCAATTTAATTTCATCTCCCTCCTCCACAACTACAGTAGATCCTGATTTAGGACTGACACAAACCCAGTCTACACCTTCGGGTACTGGTAATGTCCCATTCGTCTCAATAGCTACCTCTGCGCCTTCGTTATGAAAAGCTTCTATTAGATCTTTATCCAGCTGTAACAAGGGCTCTCCCCCAGTGCAAATAACATAGGGGTGAATAACATCTGTAATGCTGTCAGGCCAATAGCTCACAACCGCTTTGGCTAGGTCCACAGCATTCTTAAAGCTACCTCCACCATCTCCATCTGTGCCCACGAAATCAGTATCACAGAACTGGCAAACAGCATCAGCCCGATGTTTCTCGTGTCCACTCCATAGATTGCAGCCAGTAAAACGACAAAATATAGCCGGCCTTCCTGCATGCGCGCCTTCACCCTGTAACGAGTAGAAAATTTCTTTTACTGCATATGCCATTAGATTAAACCGTTATATGATTTCGCTTTAAACTTGATCTTGGGTGTTGGAGTATCAAGCAACCTTGATCATTCAAGTTGACCCAACAGAATCGCTGGCTATTCTACCTCAGGGTGGAGAGAAAGTAGATATTGTGATCGCCTCAGCTTGTGTTACCTTTAAAAATTGCCCATGATAGATACATGAATATAGTAATGCGTCAAATTTTGAAATTTGGCCTAGAAAAAGCTGCTCAGAGAAACGTAAAGGATTACCCCCAAGTAGCCTGCTTTTCTCATGACATTATATCGCGCAAAATAATGATCGACGGTATTTTTGAACGTAACGAACTAATAGCTCTAAAGTCCTTTTTGATATCCGAACCTAACCCTCGGGAAATCTGTTTAGATATTGGAGGCAATATAGGTAATCATGCCGTCTTTTTTTCCGGCCTTTTTGAACAAGTCATCAGCTTTGAACCCAACCATAAAACCTTCCAGTTATTGGCAATTAACGCTGAACTTGCAGACAATATTACTGCAGTTAATCTTGGGCTTAGTGACCAAACCGACATGTTGCCAGCAAAAGTAAATGATTTGAACTTAGGCGGTGCGCAAATAACAGATCCTTCAGAAGCAAATACTGAGTTTTCTGTCATGGCTTTAGATGAATACTTGCAAAACAAAGCACCACGACCTATCAGCTTTATTAAGATGGATGTAGAAGGTTATGAACTAAAAGCTCTTCAAGGGGCAACTGAAACTCTGCAAAAACATCAACCGATGTTAGTTTTAGAATTTCATGTCAAAAAAGACAAGACCAAAACTGACGCTATACTGTCCTTTTTAGCCGCTCAAGGCTACGGCTATGCTCATATTTTCAAACCAAAGTTCTTATCCCGCTCTAAACCAAAATTCGTAAAAGTTCCACTTTCAGGACTTGAAAACTATCCTACAAAAAACCACAAAATGGTAATTTTCACGTTTGACTAACTGGCACTGATAGTCAGTGAAATACTTGCGACTAAACGTCCGAACATAGCTTGTGCCTGTTTCTCCCCTCTCTCTACCAAATACTCACTAATAGATAAAACTAAAATGAATTGGGTGCTTCTTATTTTTAACTAAGTTTACCCATATGATTCGCGTTTTATTGGAGACAATAGGTTCCATGTACTTTATTTTGTGAGCGACTATGCAAAAATATGAATTCGTATAGATTATTGCAAAAAAATGTCTATCATTACTCGCTCGCTAAACTGAAAAAGCAAGGAGCTATCGGGGTGTTAGATCAATTAATGGAAAAACATAACATTAGCCAAAGTGAACTTGGGAGAGTCACAGGTGTTCCTCAGGCAACTATAAGTCGTTACATAAACGGCACAACCAAATCACTCAAATTTCATAGCCTAAAGGCCTTAGCAGAGTACTTTCAGGTGCCGATGGAAGATATCGTCTTGAGAAGAGATGATGTTTAAAATAGAGTCATACACTGATTGGTTTAGCAGGAGCGGCTTGTAAAAAGGGTCCATCCACACAAATACGCTGACCATCTGGAGCAGCACATGCTCCACAGATCCCCACACCACACTTAGTAAGGTAATCAATCGCGCTAAAGATTTGATCATCTCTGCAGAACTCCCTCTGAACGGCAGCAGCAGCATGTACCATAGGAGATGGTCCACAGTTATAAAAAACCAGCATATCTAACTCGGACCGTTCCATCCCTTTCAAACGATCTCGGAGTAACTCAGTTACAACACCCTTAAAGCCTTGACTGCCATCATCAGTCGCAACATGCACCTGAGCTATTTTCTGGCACTCTTCAAGGTAATAAAGTCGCTCTGCTGTGCGAGCCCCTGTAAAAATCTCGGCGTTGCCAAAATCTCTGGCAAGTTGATAAACCGCTGCTAGACCAGTACCTCCGGCAACTGCCATAATTTTTGCATCTTCAGGTGGAGCTACAGGAATCCCATGAGGGCCTCGTACGTATACTTCCGAACCGACGGGTAAGTCCATTAGTTCATGAGTAAATATACCAACATCGATTACAGCCAACTGAAAAGGATCATCTGAAAGAGCGGAAAAGGGTTTTTCTCCCAAGCCTGGTATCCAAAGGAAAATAAACTCGCCCGCCTGAATATTAATTTTTCTGTCGAAAGTCAGAACGCAAATGTCTTCGCATACACGCTTATTTTCAACTAAAACAACAGGCTCAAAATCCATGTCAATATCGTAGCGAATATGTCCTTCTGCCTTGTTACTAGCAAAACAAATATCAGATTCAAGTTGATTGAAATAACTACCTATGTCGTCTGTCGTCATCCCAGTTAGTGCGGAGCCCACTCCCACAATAGTGGAGCCAGCATCTATGAATTCCCTTACGTCTGCTGCACTACTAACACCCCCGCAACCAATGATAGGCACATCCGTAACGGCAGCAATTTCACGAATGCATTTCAGGGCGATCGGCAAAACACCTTTACCTGACATGCCACCAGCGCCATTAGTTAGCACTGGCTGGCCATGAGACGAAGTATAACCCGGACCAACAGTATTTATAGCGCAGAGGGCATCAGCTCCTCCGGCCACGGCAGCAAGAGCAATCTCTCCAATATTAGCGGTATTTGGCGTCAATTTGGGGATCACAGGGATATCAACCACCGCCTTTACCGCAGCAGTCACCTCTCGAACCATATCGGGATCCTGCCCCATAGCCATCCCGTAACCCTTGGCGTGAGGGCATGAAAGATTAAGCTCCAAGCCATTGGCAACTGGTGCCATAAGTTTTGCCACTTCTACAAACTCTTTAACATTGCCACCAAAGATCGACACTAATAAAAACCGGTCCTCTGGAATACTGAGATTGGACATTGATTCCGCAGCCGCTTCAGCGCCCGGATTTGTTAAGCCTACTGCATTGACGAAACAGCCTGGAGCATATTGGCTATAAACCGGTTCGCGATTTCCTGCACGAGGAGTGGGCCCAACACTTTTGGTGGTTATAACCCCAACTTGCGGCATCTGATCAAATATCGCCTGAATAATTGAAGTCGCAGTGGTAACAATTCCTGAAGGAATCGTAAATGGGCCCGATAGGGTCTTTCCAAGAAATTCTGTTTTCAATATGGCTCGCCAAAAGCTTGTTAATTTGATGAGTGGATTGCGGGACATTATACCGATTCTGTAGAATTAATCTGCCAAGAATTTAGCTTAGTAACTACTTTAATCGGGGCTATATAATCAGAAAATGACCCTAAACTGTTATTGCCACTACTCTGCCCAAAAAATAAAATTCCGTTTATGTAGATTAGCCCACAATTTGCATTACAAACTGAATAATCGATCAAAAATATATTACACTGACATTTAGAGGGTGGTTAGTGAGATTCAATCTCTGCATCGCTCTTCTTAATAAACTCTAATCTTTGTAGGACTACAATAATCATGAAACTAAACTCTACCCTAGATTCAATAGCCAAACCCTTTTCTGGATTAGCACCCTGGATATTGCGCCTCTCGCTTGGTGTTGCATTTTTTCTACATGGTTACGGCAAGTTCCCACTACCACCTGAAAAGATGGTTAACTGGTTCGGAAGTATAGGTATTCCAGCGCCGGAGTTGGTCAGTAGTATGGTTGCTATCGGAGAGGTTTCCGCAGGCATTGGCATTATCATCGGAGGACTACTAGGTAGCTCTCTCGGACACCTAGTTACCAGAATCGCAGGAGGCGCTGTGGTAGTTATTATGGGAGGAGCCTTCTTTATTGCACATTCCGACTGGTTTATTACTGCAAAGTTATTTACCAGTGAGCAAATTTTCCTTTTTGCACTTGGTATCTATTTCGCGATCAAGGGAAACGACTAAGGACCAATATAATCAAGGTCGTATGAAACCTAATCGCCCCAGAAGTTCTTTTACTACTGGGGCGTGCCATAATAACATCTATAATTTGAGTTTAGAGACGATTGGAGTTCACTATTGCGTCGTTTAAGGTCTACTCTAAAACTAATACTTTGGAACTAATAACTGATGCGCATCCCTCCTTTTTTATACAGCCTCTATGAGAGATTCCTCCGCGGTCAGCTGAATTCAACCAAACGTCCATTGCATGTAGGTCTAATTGTCGATGGCAATCGACGTTTTGCTCTGGCAAATGGTCTGGCAACTCGAAAAGCCGGCCATATGGCTGGTTCTGACAGACTTCAAGACTTTTTAAAATGGTGTCTAGAACTCAATATTAAAATTGTAACTCTCTATGGTTTTTCTACCGAAAACTACAAACGAAGTAGTGAAGAAGTTGAAGAATTGATGAGCATTATTCTCAATAAATTTCGCACACTCCAGACTGACCCACTCATTGCTGATGAGAATGTAAAAATAAAAGTTATTGGCAGACGCGATGGCTTCTCTCAGGAAATGCAAGATGAAATCAGCAAAGTAGAAGCTATGACCGAGGAACATGATAGCTTTCAACTTAATATCGCAATTGGCTATGGCGGCCGCGCTGAAATAGTCGATGCTGTGAAGCAAATCGGGGAACAAATCAAAGCCGGTGAAATAGAAATAGATGCTATCGATGAGGATATGCTATCCAATCACCTTTACACCGAAGGAATGCCTGACCCTGACCTTATAATTCGCACCTCGGGTGAAGAGCGTCTATCAGGGTTCTTATTATGGCAAAGTGCCTATTCGGAGCTTTATTTTACTGAGGTTTTCTGGCCTGCATTCCGCAAAATTGACTTTTGGAGAGCTATTCGTGTTTGGCAACAACGTCATAGGCGTTTTGGCAAGTAGCATTAGCTGATAAATCCCTACGATTGGCCGTAATCATAATAATCCGCAATCGCTAATCCAGCCGCAACACTAGTGAAGGGGTCATGCTCCACAACCTTACCCGAAAATTGATTTTCCAGTATATCTTTTACTGCCGGGATTAAGGACGAACCCCCTGTTCTGAGAACCAGATCAATATCATCCGCGCACAAATTAATTTTCCCGAGTATTAAGCTAATTGCCTGCTCTAACTCAAACAATAAATCAGAAATCATCACTTCAAACTCCCAGCGCTCCAGCTCAATATCTATATCCAACTCAGGGATATCTAATACTGCTGTCTCTTGAATAGAAAGTTGAGCTTTAAATAACTTGATTGCCTCGAAAACCTGATAGCTATAGTTCTGCTTAATCAAATCATAAAGACGCCTAAATTTGGCTGCAGCTGGATCAGTCTGAGTCATACGTTGCATCACCGGGGCAGTAAATTTATTCTGATTAAGCATGTAGCTAACAGGCCAGTTGATCAGTAAGTCTTCAAATTCTCCAAATGGAAATAAAGTGTCGATGTTTAGACCATCAACTACCCTACTCCACCGCTCTCCTCTGCCAAGAAGCGGAAATACGAGTTCTCTAAAAATGGTTTGATCAATTCGATCACCTCCCAAACCAATACCATGAGTGGCCTCTACATTAAAATGCCTGTTATTGCGCTTGAGAATACTAAAGTCAAGAGTGCCTCCTCCAAAATCCACGGTAAGAATACGCTGATCTCCGCCACCAGGATAATTATGTAGGTAACTAATTGCCGCTGCTGTTGGTTCAGGACAAAACTTCTGCTCTTGAATGCCGGCGTAGCCATAGGCCTCAGTGAGGCGGTGCATAGCTATGTTATTACTTTGTTTCTCATTACCTTCAAAATTAACAGGATGCCCGATACATGCGTGATCAACCTTGTGCTTAGCCAAATTGCTAAGACTCGACTGAAGAGCCTTACGAATACCTACTAGAATTGGAGTTACTAAGGCAACCAGCCTAAAGGGCCGGTTAAAAATCAATGTCCGATCGCTGCTCTTGTGGCCCAGTAGGCGCTTGGTGCCCCTAAATAATCGGCCTGGCAAGCCAGCGTCGTTAAATGCCTGTCCATAAACCTTGCTTGTATCTCCTTCTCCTGCTGGACCATCTTTACTGCCTGCGCTGGTCCTTTCCTCTCCTAATAACTCGGCACTCAGCTCGACGGTTCGTCCGCGATTACCGGTAATGTAGTCATCAATAGCCTGCTGTCCAATGACAGTAACAAAGTCTTTATCTAAATAATTAGCGGAAGGCATTATGGCTGCATCGCCTCCAAGTTCGATCAAGCTGACTTTTTCCCCATCAAAAGTCGCAGCAGCACTATTGCTCGTGCCAAAATCAATGCCTATACCTATAGACGATTTATCCTGTGAGATGATTTGCTCCTTAGGGACTTTACTGACGACTAGAAGGGCAGTAGTTTAGCGGAAAACAAAAAACAATAAATCAAAAGGTTGAGTCTTTGGCCACAAAATAAAAAAGCTAGATAAAATTCAAGCCGATTAAGCAGAAAACAACCTCTCGAACTGACAACGAAGAAAATCATAGATCCTAACATTGCTTAATCTAAGTCATCAAAGTGGAATTGACTCAAATTTGTTCTCAACTCGATTTTTGACAACCTCATCAGCCCTAAAAATCTGTCCATTCATCGCGATATAAACCCCTGCTGAAATCGCTTGAATCGCCCCAACGGCACAACCAATATTGAAAACCGCGTCATTTTCGGCGAACGCAGCCGGCTGCAAAGCACCGGTCAAAATAATCTTCTTATCTCTAATATCCTCTAACCATGTCGCAGTCTCAACCATCCCGTCAGTTCCATGAGTGATTAAAATATGCTCTGCATCAGAATTCTCGACAGCCTCTTGTATAGCTTTGCGGTCTACATCAGTCATATCCAGACTATCAACTCGCATAAGTTGGTGCACAAAGACCTCAAATTCCACATTCATCCGCTTTAGTAGGTCACCTATCACAGGATGTCCTACTTGAAATTCGCTGGCTGCATCAAAGTAAACTTTATCGATCGTTCCACCGGTGGTAAAAATCACTAATTGCTTCATATCTACTCTCATTTACGAATAATATTTTACACCTGAAGTCCACTACTGATGACATACTCGTTCTAGGCTAATAATCAGCGTATAGTGTAATACAAAGTCACTGGCTACCTCCCGTTTAGTTATGCTGATCCAAATAATATTTGGGACCGTAGAACAATTATAGAGAGGAGCCGAAGAATATGTTGGGTATCAAAATTAATTACAGCGATGACAATGATGAAACTAGCGTTCGGCCTGCTGTAGTGAGCAGCGAAAAACGTACAGACCAATGGTCTGTTTTGCTTGTATCCGTCGGTGAGAACCGAGATCGGAAAGCCTTTGCGCAATTGTTCGCTCATTTTGCGCCTCTTTTGAAGAGCTTCGCGGAGGCTAGCCGTCACGAAGGATGGTTTCCGGGTTTAAGCGAGGATTTGGTTCAGGAGGTAATGATCAAAGTTTGGCAGAAAGCTGCAGGTTATAAACCAGAAAAGGCGTCTGCCACAACTTGGATTTATACCGTCGCTCGAAACTGTCGGATTGATATGTTGAGAAGAAAAAGTAACACCCAACATCTTCCTTTGGAGAATGAAGATTTTTGGCACGAGCCAGACGAAGAGACACCAGTGTCTTTGCTCCGACAAAAGCGTAGCGAGGACAAGGTCCAAGCTTCGCTCGCTCAGCTTCCTAAGGAGCAGGACGAGATTCTCAGAAAAGTTTATCTAGAAGGAAAGTCACACGCTGAGGCATCTGAAGAACTTGGATTGCCATTAGGTACCGTTAAATCAAGAGTGCGTCTAGCACTACAGAAAATGCAGATTTTGGTAGCCCCAGAATTTAGAGAAGAGATATTATGAGTTCGATTAAACATCACCCCAGTCGCGCTATGTTAGTAGATTTCTCCGCAGGAAATTTAGGGACTGCGGAGTCCATTTGCGTTTCGGCGCACCTACACTTTTGCGACCAGTGCCGTAATGAGTTAATGCGCTTAGATCAGGTTGCTTCAAAATTGATGAGTGAAGCTGAGCCTCAAATTATAGATGAAGACCTCTTTGACTCAGTAATGTCGAAGATAGATGCGTTGCCGGAGTGTACTAAGATTCGAAAAAGTGACGAAAAATCAGAGTTTCCTTACCCTGTTGCGAAGCTGATAGCTGAAACAAAGAGTCCACTTGACTGGCGGCGGATGTCCTCCTCTGTTGATGTCGCAAGATTCCATACAGGTCAAAACAAATATGAAGTCGCTTTGCATAGGATATGTGCAGGCGGGAAAACACCGCACCACGGACACAACGGTACCGAATTTACAGTAGTACTCAAGGGTAGCTTTTCTGACGAACAAGCTGTTTATTCTGAAGGAGACTTTTTACTTCGTGAACCAGGGGACGAACATCAGCCAATGGGGGCACAAAATGGCGAATGCATATGCCTGTCAGCTCTCGCAGCCCCAATCAAACTATCCAGTCCGTTAGGATTCTTAATGAAACCATGGCTGCGAATCAATCCGATGTAGCTAAAGTGCACGGTTGACAGCGTTAGTCATAGCAACCAATTGTCATCATATTTCGGGCATGAAAAAAAGGGTCTCCATTGAGACCCTTTTTCGTGTTCTGCTGATTATTTAAAATTGATTGATTCACTATAAAAAGGACAAAATAGACTGCTTTGCTTAAGCACTCATAATCTTACATTAATACCTTGATCAACCATAAATTGCTTTGCCTGGGGAATAGTGTACTCGGCAAAATGGAAAATACTAGCTGCTAAAACTGCGTCAGCTTTGCCCAATGTAATTCCGTCAGCTAAATGTTGCAACGTTCCAACACCGCCGGAGGCAATCACAGGCACGGAAACAGAGTCACTAACAGAAGCTGTAAGATCAAGATCAAATCCATTTTTAGTACCATCACGATCCATACTGGTGAGTAGTATTTCACCGGCACCCAGATTAGTCATCTTTTCAGCCCAAGCTATTGCATCTATTCCCGTTGGTTTTCGCCCTCCATGGGTGAAGATCTCCCAACGACTCGACTCACTCCCTTCCACTTGCTTGGCATCAATAGCGACTACAATGCATTGACTACCGAAACGTTGCGCTGCTTCAGCAACAAACTCAGGATTAGAGATTGCCGCAGAGTTTATTGCGACCTTATCTGCCCCCGCATTGAGTAAATTGCGAATATCATACATTTCACGAACTCCACCACCAACTGTCAACGGGATAAACACCTGGCCAGCCATTCGCTCAACAGTATGCAGTGTGGTATCTCGTCCTTCATGACTTGCAGTGATATCAAGAAATGTTATTTCATCGGCACCCTGCTCATTGTAACGACGCGCCACCTCAACTGGATCTCCAGCATCTCGAATATCAACAAACTGAACACCCTTAACAACTCGGCCTTTATCAACATCAAGACACGGAATTATCCTCTTAGAAAGCCCACGACTCACTCGCTTTTGCTCTTCAAAAAATGGCCCAACTTGCCCGCTTTAGTAGACAAATATTGAGCATTGTGAGGATTACTATCTGTCTGAATGGGCTTGCGCTCTGCAATCTCAAAACCAAGATCTTCTAGGGCTTTAATTTTTCGCGGGTTATTGGTCATCAGATGTAACTTCTTTGCTCCAAGATGATTTAGCATTGGCGCACAAATAGCGTAGTCTCTTAAGTCAGCTCCAAACCCAAGTCTCTCATTGGCTTCCACCGTGTCGGCTCCCGCATCCTGAAGATTATAAGCCCGAATTTTATTCACTAAACCGATACCACGACCTTCTTGGCGAAGATACAAAATCGCCCCGCGACCCTGCTGAGAAATGCGCCTCAAAGCTTCATCTAATTGTTCTCCACAATCGCATCGAAGACTGCCCAATGCATCGCCGGTCAGGCACTCTGAGTGGATACGTATTAGCAGGGGCTCATCAGAGCCACAGTCGCCCATGGTGATAGCGATATGCTCTTTTCCTTTGAAGGGGTCTTCAAAGCCATGGATATCAAAAGTACCCCAACGAGTAGGCAACTTTGACGATTCGATAAAACGAAGCACTGACAGTAACTCCAATATTTAAAAGGGCTGAGCACCGCATTGTACAGCCAACATGGCTGTAATACAGGGTTTTTCAAACTTGCTAGCTAACTGAAGCCAAGCTTGATTGTCGCTTTTCGTCTGAAAAATAACCAAGTAATTTACTGACTGAAATTGCAATCACAGCTATAACCAGTAATCCTGCCAATATGTTAGCGGCTAATAGAGACAATATACCCAAAAAAGCTAACGTATAAGTAACACCAATCCCAAGTAACAGTAAGAAAATCGCACTAACAAATTGATGATTGGTCTCCACCACAAAATATAAACAAGGAATTAGGACTAGCGTAATTGTAGACGCGAATAGTATGCCAAAGCTCAGAGATAAAGCCATTGGAATAACAAACTGGGCCTGAACACTAGTCTCAAAGAGTAAAGGTAGCAAACCGACAAAGGTCGTCAGAGTTGTGAGCAGAATTGCCCGGAATCGTTTTTTCCCCGCGCTGACAATTGCGTCCTCAAGTGACAAATTGTCTTTCCTACCGCGATTAGCAAATTCAACTAAAATCAAACTATCATTAACCACTACCCCAGCCAAAGCGATGATACCAAAGACTGAGAGAATATTGATTGAGACGCTGAATACCATATGGCCTATCACCGCTCCGATGAAACCAAAGGGAATGACTGACATAATTACAACTGGCTGGATATAGGACCGCAAGGGGACTGCAAGCAATCCATAGATCATAAACAAAGCTGCTAAAAAGCCTACAGCCATTTTTCCAAAGTATTCGTTTTGCTCTTGTGTGCCCCCACTCAATCTAAAACTAACACTTGGGTATCTCTCCAGTAGCTGAGGTACAAAATTCGTTGTCACATCCGTTACAACATCGCCGCTTTGAATTTTATCAGCCTCTACCTCAGCTGTTACTGTGACCGTTCTCTTGCGATCGAGCCTATCAATAGCAGTAAGGCCTACTCCAAGAGAGATTTCCGCAACCTCTCCTATTGCTACAGCTTCTCCATTGCCCGCTCGAATATGCATGTTTTCTAAGGTCAAAATAGATCGCCGCTCATCATAGGGGTAACGGACCATGACTTTCACTGTATCCGAGTCTCTTTGAATACGCTGAGCCTCTTCTCCATAAAATGCTTGGCGAACTTGCCTAGCAACGTCAGAAAGCGTTATCCCTATTTGACTCGCGTAGGGTTTCAAATTAATTAATACTTCTTTGCTACCTGAGCCCTGTGAATTGTAGATATCATAAACCCCGGGGAAAGTACTGAGCTCCTGCTGTAAGTCCATACCTGCAAGAGTCAACTCTTCGGGATCTGAACCAGACAGAGACAAACTGATCTTTGCGCCAGAGGGGCCTTGTCCGGAGGAATATTTCTGCTTCCTTACATCTGGAAGCAACCCGACTTCATCACGCCACAGTCTCTCGATTTCCGTAGCACTTAACGTACGAAATTCAGACCGAGTAAGCACCACTCTGAAGTTAGCTGTGACATCACTAATGACAAAAAATGCGACATTCTCAACCAACCCAGTCTCACCTGGATTTTCTAGTCGATATTTTTCATCAACGGCAAAGATCGCATCCTCGACTACGGCAATCGTATCAAGCATGCTCTCCACCGAGGCCCCATCTTGCATGATAATTTCAGCTTGTACACCGTCTCCGGGAACCATCGGAAAGAATTCGAAACGGGCAATCCCTGATCCAACGGCGCCTAGAGCAATGATGAGCGCACCTAAAAATCCTGCCAATGTGATGTATCGGTTTCGTAATGCTCGTCTCAACCAAACCCCATAAATATTATCTATGAAGTATTTGAGCCCTTGAGAAACCTTGCTCTGAATACCCCTTACAACAGATAAACTTTCATTAGCAGGTTGGCCAAACTTAAGCCCAACTAAGTGAGCTGGAAGGATCAATTTCGATTCGATCAATGAAAACGTCAGGCAAAGAATAACCACAATACCTATTGCAGCGGTAATTCCGCCATAACTTCCCCCAATGAAAATAATCGGAAAGAACGCCGCCATGGTAGTGAGAACCCCGATCGTGGAGGGAATAGCCACTCTCTGAGCACCGGCAACAACAGTCTCAACTGAAGCTTCGTATCCGCCATCTGGAATCTCACCAGCGTCCCGCTTATGCTGAAAGTCTGATTTCGCCTCGCTGAAAACACTCTCACCAATGACAATAGCGTCATCCACCACTATTCCCAGAACCATTATAAATGCAAAGAGGCTTAGAACATTGACAGTTACAGCACCCATTGGCATCAACCAAAATGCACCAGCAAAACTGACTGGAATCCCAAGAATAACCCAGAAAGCGACCTTTAAATTTAGAAATAATCCTAATACCAGGGCAACTAAAATCCCGCCTAACACAAGGTTTTCTGACATCATGTCAAGACGACCTTGAAGGTCGTATGCTAGATCATTAAATGTAGTGATGCTCAAACCTTTAGGAAGCGTATCCCGTTTTTTGTCGACGTATCGATGAATCGCCTCGCTGATATCAAGCACGTTCTGCCCTTCAAGGGAAGATATTGCGAGGGTGACCGCGGTTTCACGATCGAAATGGTTAAGAAAAATCGTGTCTGTAAATCCGTCCCTTACTTCGGCGACATCCGATAATAAAAGTTGAGTTCCATCCACCTGACTTCTCAGGACAATATTTTCAAAGTCTTGGCCTACGTATGCTTTACCTTCAGTTCTGATCAGCACATTACCTGCTTCCGAACGAATAATTCCGGCAGGTAAATCCAATGAAGAGACTCTAACCGCGTTTGCTACCTCACTGAGCGTTAGATTAAGTTCTTGAAGCCTATCCTCCTTTACTTCAATTGATATTTCATAAGTTCCAGCTCCATAGAGCTTTAAATCTTTTACTTCTGGGAGTGCCAGTACCTCATCATAAACTTGGTCTCCCAGTGCCTTTCTCTCTGGCTTGGTTAGGTCACCAGAAACCACGACTCCGACTGCCCAAATATTACTATCAACCTTCTTAATCGTTGGTTTTTCCATATCATCTGGTAGATCAACGATACTATCAATTCGATTTTCAACCTGGGTCAAAACATCATTAATATCTTCACTTGCTTCAATTTCAAGATATATCCTTCCATAGTCTCGGTCCGCGCCAGAGGTAATCTTTTTGATCCCCTGAAGGCCTTCCAGAACCGATTCCATAGGGAGTATTACTCCTTTTTCAACTTCCACTGGAGCAGCTCCAGGATAAGGCACGCTTATGCTGATCAGGTTACGTTCTGAACGGGGAAACATTTCTTTGCTAATCGTGGCTAAGGACATAGCGCCAGCAAAAAAAATTAAAACCATTACTAAATTTGCCGCTACCGGATTGTGGCTGAACCAAGATATAAGGCCTTTAGAATTCACGTTCATCGCACTTCACTCTGCATCTTTGAGGGGTTTCTCAATAGTAATTTGAGGCCCTCAATAGGCGTTCCTATAGCACTAGTAACGACCTGAACTCCTTCTTCCAAGCCTCTCACATAATAATAAGAATCATCACTAAAAATGACTTGCACATTTATAATGCCCATTCTTGTTTCGGAATCTACAGTCGCTACTTTTGACCCCTGCAAAAGGGCACTGCGCGGAAGCTCAAATACATCTTCCAAGACTTTTCCCTTAAGCTTGGCTGTCACGAAAGTGCCGACCAGTAAAGGAGGAGAATCACGACCTTCAGAGGTACTCATCCCGTAGGGATCAGACATCCGTGCCACAAGGTACTGGGACCGGTTGATTTCATTAACCACACCTTCAGACCTAACCACTTGAGCTACCCAATTAGTTTGCATTCCATTAACCGAACCGCTGAGGGTGACCATGCTCTCGCTAGGAATCCCTTTAAACGTCAACGCATCCATTCTTGCAAGGTCTCTTTCAGTCAAAGGCAATCTAACTTCTACAAAATCAATAGCGAACGTTTCTCCAAGCCGCGAGCCCATGGTCACATATTGCCCTACATCAGCGCCTTTAGACGCAACCATTCCTGCGTAAGGAGCCCTAATTTTTGTCTTTTGTAGTTTCAGCTTTGCTCGCTTTACTTCCGCTTTAGCCTGCAGAATATTTGCTTCCGCTTCAGCTAAATACGGCTTTCGTAAAGCCAAAATTGGCGCTTCAGATTGAGGGCGACCCGTCATTTCCCACTCTTTCACCGCTTGAATAGCTCTGGCTTTCTCCAGTTCAAGCATAGCATTCGCACTGATAAGCTGAGCTTGAGCCCTCTGAAGAGCAACTTCATAATCCGTGGGATCAAGTTTCATCAAAATATCCCCGGCATTAAATGTGCCACCAACGATGAACTGCTCAGAGACTTCAAGAACAGTGCCTGATACTTCCGAAACGAGAGATGTTCGCGTACGCGGTTGTACTGTACCCTGAGATTCAACCTCCAAGGTCACGCTGGTACTTTTAAGGCTTTGAGTTTTAACAGCAAGCGCAGCCTCGGGAGCTGGGGCTTTGACCGGCTCAGGTTGAGACAAAAACATCAGTACTGTTATTGCAATTGCGCCTAGCACTAAAAGAACTGGAACAAACTTTTTCATTAAAAAATCCCATTTACCTGTTGAGTTAACCCGTTAAGACGAGGTGACGGATCAAATTAGATTCACACAGATCCGAACTGTTGAATCAGAGCAATACTTGCAGCGGCTGCAACTCCTGCAAAAATATCATCGAGCATAATTCCTAGGCCACCTGAAACATTTCTATCTATCCAACTAATAGGCCATGGTTTGACGATATCGAAAAATCTAAACAAACCAAAACCCAAAATGACTGACAACCATGACACTGGCAGACAAATCATTGCTATCCACAGCCCTACGAACTCATCCCAGACAATCCCCTCATGGTCGTGATCACCAAGCTCCTCTGAGGCGGCTTGACAAATATAAACACCAATCAAAATACTAATAACTACAAAGCTAACATAAGGAATAAAGGTGAAGTCAGCGACTAAAAACCAGATGGCCAATCCTACTAGCGACCCGATGGTTCCGGGCGCAACTCTGGAAAGGCCACTACCAAATCCAAACGCCAGAAACAAAACGGGCGACCTCAACACACTTAAGAAAGTTGGTTTATCCGCCAAAATGATCGAACCCCTTATTTTGTTGTACTACTGCCGCTCCATCTAAAAATACTTGCGGAACCCCGTCGTTACAGCGAGTCATACGACCAATCTTCTTCAAATCTGACAATCCATCTGCACTCCAACTATCGACTATTTCAGTTAGATGCTCCGGAACAGTAAAGCACAGGTGATAGTCGTCCCCACCAAACAAAGCCCACTTCACACAATTTCCGCCCCATTGAGATCTCACATCATCTTTTATGGGGACGTCACTAGTGTTTACGTTAGCACTAACACCACTAGATCTGCATATATGCTCCAAATCAGCGACTAGTCCGTCAGATATATCGATACATGCAGATGCTACATCCCGCAATTTTTGACCAAACTCAATTTTTGGCTCTGGCCGATAAAATCTACTAAGTAAGCGTTCACTATCTATTTTATGCTTGATTTCATTGCCTTGTATAACAGATAACGCTGCCGCACCGTCTCCTAAAGCACCGGACACATATATAAAATCACCATCATTAGCACCGCCTCGTGTTATAGCTGATCCAGGAGGAACTTCACCTAACATTGTAATACTAATTGAGAGGGCTCCGGACGTGGTATCTCCACCAATCAATGAGCATTTAAATTCATCTGCCACCTCTGCAAGTCCTGAACTGAAGCCCTTTAACCAAGAATTATTTGCAAGCTTGCGAGGCAAACTCAAAGACAATGTAAACCATCGCGGAATCGCACCCATAGCCGCTATATCGCTTAAATTCACACAAAGAGCTCGCTGAGCTATCTGGTAGGAGACTGCACTTGAGGGGAAATGGATATTTTCAACCAAAGTATCTGTAGCAACTACCAGTTGATGTTTAGGCGTCGCAGAAATATCAAGAATGGCAGCATCATCCCCGATTCCCAGAAAAACCCCATCCTGAGCAGTCAAACCTTTAAAGTAAGACTCAATAATTTCAAACTCGTCTTCTTTTTTCGGTATTGTTTGAAGCAAGAAGCCCACCTCTCATTTATAAATCTTTACTGAAACATCGCATGTAACCACGCTTGGAAGGCAGTTTGGTTGACAGTGCCAGCGCCTAAACTTGTGATTTTAATTGATTAGAACCAACTTCAATTGCTCGTTTTTCTGCAGCAATCTTATCTAGCACGCCATTGATAAATTTAAATGCATCAGTGGGACCATAGGTCTTGGCTAAATTAACCCCCTCGTTGATCACTACCTTATAGGGCACTTCAATACTGTAAAGTAGTTCATAGGTCGAAACTCTTAAAATAGCTCTTGAAACTGGGTCTAACTGTTGATTTTCTCTGTCTAAGTGTGGCCCAAAGGTATCGTCAATCTCTGTTAAATTTTTAGGCACACCAACGAGTATTTTATGAAACAACTTTCCATCGACCTTAGTCATATTGTTGTTGGAATAAAACTCTGCCTCTATGGTCTCTAGGTCAGCCCCACTCATTTCCCAAGAATACAACGCTTGGACTAACATTCGACGTGCTTTTTGACGCTCCCTTGCTTTCGACATCAACTATGCGCCATCCATCTGATTGAACAACGTGATCATCTCAAGAACTGTTAGCGCTGCCTCTTCACCTTTATTCTCTGCATTATTGCCAGAGCGCTCAATTGATTGCTTTAGGTTATCAGTGGTTAGCAGTCCAAAAGCTACAGGTAAATTTTCTTTCAAACTTACTTCACCAATACCGCGAGTGGTCTCTGAGCAAACATAGTCAAAATGCGGAGTGTCTCCGCGAATAACACAACCTAGAGAAATAACTGCATCAAATCGCCCTGTTCGAGCTGCGCGCTGACTCGCTAAAGGCAACTCAAAGGCTCCAGGGACTCTATAGACTTCTACTGCTTCTCCGGAAATACCATGTCGGCCTAAGGCACGAACTGCACCCTCCAGCAGTCCGTCTGTCACCTCAGAATTCCAACGTGCCACAATCACTGCTATGCGTGACGCATTTACTTCAAAATTGCCTTCTTCAGGTCTATATTGTCCCATGTCGAATTCCTATTATGTGTACTGACTGTAACTCATTGCTATTTTCTTCTGATTAGTCACAGTCGACATATTCAACGACTTCCAAATCAAATCCAGAAATAGCAGTAAACCTGTAAGGCGCACTCATTAATCGCATTTTATGAATCCCAAGATCCATCAATATCTGTGAACCAGTTCCCACTTGCTGGTATACCACATCACTGGCTAGCTGCGTCACCGCAGCACCAGGATTTAAGATCATTTCAACAGCATGATCAATATCTTCTGCACTCTCTGGATAATACAAAAGCACCACGGCACCACGCCCTTCACTAGCTACTTTTTCTAGGGCACCATGGAAGGACCATGCCTTAAATTTCCCTTCGGACTCAATCGCCAAGATATCCCTTGCCGACCGATTTATGTGCACGCGCACAAGTACCGGCTCGTCCCCACTAACATCGCCCATCACTAGAGCAAAGTGCTTTTCATTTCGTGCATGATCTAAATATGTTTTAAGAACAAAGTCTCCGTAATGAGTTTTGACGGGACGCTCGTTAATACACTGGGTGGTCTTCTCTGTTACAAGTCGATAGTGGATCAGATCCGCAATAGTCCCAATCTTCAGCTGATGTTTTTCAGCAAACTTTTCTAGATCATCGCGACGGGCCATCGTGCCATCTTCATTCATTATTTCAACGATAACTGCTGCCGGCTCAAAACCTGCAATTTTCGCTAGATCACATCCTGCCTCAGTATGCCCCGCACGACTTAACACGCCGCCGGCCTGGGCCTTAAGAGGAAATATATGTCCTGGCTGTACAATATCATCAGGTCTGGCGTTGCTCGCTACAGCTGCTTGTACAGTTCTTGCCCTATCTGCCGCGGAGATACCTGTTGTCACTCCTTCTGCAGCCTCAATTGACAAGGTAAAAGGTGTTCCATGACTTGAGTTGTTACTGTCACTATTAACCATCATTGCTAGGTCAAGTTGCTGACAACGTTCTTGATTAAGGGTCAAACATATTAACCCTCGTGCATTAGTTGCCATAAAATTTATATCTTGAGGACGAACCATAGGCGCAGCCATAACAAGATCACCTTCATTCTCTCGATCTTCATCGTCCATTAGAATAATCATCTTACCTTGACGAATATCCTCCAATAACTCTTCAACTGTATTCAATTTCATATGTTTTTGTTCCAAATAATAAACGAGTATCTATAAACTTAATTGCGCTGATCAGCCGCTTTGTCACCCAGCAAAAGGCGTTCCAAGTAGCGCGAAACCAAATCTACTTCGAGATTAACCTTGGTTCCTTCCTTGTACGTTCCCATCACCGTGTGGGACATTGTGTGAGGAACAATGTTTAACTCAAACTCTGAACCCTCTACCAAATTTACGGTCAGGCTAGTTCCATCCACAGTGATGGATCCTTTATGGGCAATATATTTCGCAATATTAGCAGGGGCTTTAATGCGAAAACGCCAAGATCTCGCATCACCTTTCAGCGACAAGACTTCTCCGACACCATCCACATGCCCAGACACAATATGGCCGCCAAAACGATCAGTCGCTTGCATCGCTTTCTCCAAATTTATGGGGCTGCCGACTAGCCAATGGTTGATCGTAGTAAGATTTAAAGTTTCTACAGATACATCTGCAATAAAGCCATTCTGAGTCAACTCCACTGCTGTCAAGCAAGCGCCATTACAAGCTACGCTATCTCCTAGATTTAAGTCTGAAAGGCCTAGATTTCCGGCATTAATCGTCAGGCGCACATCCCCATCTCGAGGCTCTAAACCAACAACACTACCAATGGCGGCAATAATTCCTGTAAACATAAAACTCTGTCCTAACTATTATCTGAAGGCTGGTAAAATACACTCTTATTGTAAATCTGCAATCAATACTTACGATACTCTTAGTAATCCTTATCGGGATACATGGTTACTCTTAAATCCTCTCCAATTTGACGGATGTCTTTAATTGATAAAGCCAAGTGCGCGTCAATAGTACTAATCGGCAAGTTAAACATGGGTCGCGCTTCACTACCGAATAATTTAGGCGCCCAATAGCACACAAGCTCATCAAGTAAACCCTCCCCCACAAAAGCTCCGGCTAAGCCGGCACCCGCCTCCACCATAACATTGTTACACTCTCGCTCAGCCAACTCTAACAGCAAGGAATGTAAATCCACATGTTCTCCATTGGCCGGTAAAAAACAGATCTCAGCACCTTTATCGATCAACGCGTTAGATTTTTTTCTCTGGTTTTCGCCATCCAAAGTCGCGATTAATATGTTACCCGACTGAGAAAACATTCTCGCACTACTCTGCATTTTAAGCTGGCTATCAACCACGACCCGCAAAGGCTGCCGCAAACTATGCTCTATTCCTAACTCTTGCTCTGATATTCGAACAGTAAGAGAGGGATCATCCATCAACTGAGTGCCAATACCAGTAATAATGGCACAGCTTCCAGCTCTTAAGCGCTGGACATCTTGTCTTGCGGCAGGAGTCGTGACCCATTGGCTCTGCCCACTCGCCATCGCTGTGCGACCGTCTATACTTGCGGCCATCTTTACACATACCCAGGGCAAACCCTGTTCGTGACGCTTGATAAACCCTTTATTTAAATCTCTAGCTTGATCTTCAAATAATCCACACTCTACCTCTAGGCCTGCTGCTTTAAGTAATTCAATTCCTTTTCCCGCAACCAGTGGATTGGGGTCTTCACAAGCTATTATCACCCGAGTCAATCCCGCATCGATCAACGCCTGAGCACAGGGACCTGTTTTACCCTGATGACTGCATGGTTCAAGAGTGACATGGGCACAGGCATCAGAAGCATCTTTAATTTTACTAAGAGCCTCAATTTCAGCATGATTGCCTCCTGGTGGGCTAGTATAACCTTCACCAAGGACGCTTCCGTCTCTACTAATTACACAACCAACCGCTGGATTTGGCGATGTAGTAAAACGCCCTTTGGCTGCCAAGCTTAACGCTCTGGTCATCAGTTCTCTATCATTAATAGAAAAACTCATTATTTTTTGACCGGCATCGGTTTCGCACTACTAAGGCGATTTAGCTCGTCTTGAAACTCATTCAAATCCTGAAAACTGCGGTAAACTGAAGCAAAACGGATATAAGCAACTTCATCCAATTCATGAAGTTGACTCATGACTTCCTCTCCAATAATCCTTGAAGAGATCTCTCGCTCACCTGTGACCTGCAAGAAATGCTTAATCTGAGATAATGCAATTTCAATTTGTTCAATAGACACCGGTCGTTTTTCAAGGGCGCGTTGAAAGCCTGCACGAAGTTTATCTTCATCAAAAGGCTCACGACTACCGTCACTTTTAATCACTCTAGGCATTACCAGTTCCGCTAGCTCATAAGTGGTAAAACGTTCACTACAAACTACACATTCTCGCCGTCGACGCACTTGGCCGCCATCTGCAACCAACCGGGAATCGACAACTTTGGTGTCATCAGCATTACAAAATGGACAATACATAGCGATGCTCGAAAAATTGGAGGTTTATTCTACCATAAGAACTTTGATTTAAAGTCTATCTGAAGTCTAAGGCTGATCCATCGGCACTACTCCAACGTTCTCCCCTGAGTGCGAATAGATCATCCCTTTGGAAGTAAAAAATGTTCGATGCCGCGGACCGTCAATGGTTGGATCATTACTTAAATAACCCGCATCTCCCGGATACAGACAAATCATTTGGCCATCTAACTGACATAGTCTAGGAGTTACAGAGTAGGGCGTGCGCTCAGCGAGAGACTGACAAGCAACTTCTGCCGTGTTGTAGTGGCTAATTAAACTCATGGATAGGTATGTAGGGGGCATCAATGTCAGCTCCCCGAGATGATGCAGATCCATGGCTTCTTGGGGCTTTATCCACTTAAATTCGTGAATCTCCCCTCCGTCAATCAATACATCTTCTGAGTTATTTTTAGCTTGAGCTGCGAAAAACCAAGTCGCAAAACGTCTTGCCTCTCCCTCTGGGGTGGTCCAATTGCAAAAATGGACAAGATCTTGGGGAGCTACTGTGAGCCCACACTCCTCTTCCACTTCTCTCACCGTCGCCAATCTAGCCGCTTTTTCCTCACTGTCGGCCGCTTCTATTTCAGGCTCATCAATTGCTCCACCGGGAAACACCCACGCGCCGCCAGCAAAGGCGAGCTTGGCATTGCGTCTCAATAATAAGGTTTCTAAACCTTGGTCGGAGTTACGCAACAACACCGCAGTAGCGGCCAAGCGTATTAATGGAGCCTGCTCTGTCATAGTCCCCTACCATTCCAATGAGAGTAATTAGCCCTCGTTCAAACCAACCGTGGAACTCCCTGAATTTAACCATAAACCGGGAACCGCTGACATACCGCAAGCACCTTGGCTTTAGTTTGTGCAACGACTTCACTTGAATTCCCTGCTTCTAGGCTGTCTAATATGTCGCACATCCAATGGGTCAATTGAACCGTTTCTGCAATCCCAAATCCCCGAGTGGTAATAGCTGGGGTACCAACACGCAGTCCAGAGGTAACGAACGGAGAGCGAGGATCATTCGGAACAGCATTTTTGTTCACAGTAATAAATGCTTCGCCCATAGCTCGGTCCGCATCTGCTCCGGTATATTCCTTACCAATCAGACTTACCAACATGAGGTGATTCTCAGTACCGTTGGAGACAATACTAATACCACGCTCCATGAAAGTGGCAGCCATTGCCTTTGCATTGGCTACTACCTGTTTCTGGTAGTTGACAAAATCTTCGCTCGCCGCCTCTTTAAAAGCCACTGCTTTAGCCGCAATCACATGACAAAGAGGTCCGCCCTGACTACCTGGAAAAACCGCTGAGTTACATTTTTTCGCAATTTCAGCGTCATTAGTTAAGATAATTCCACCGCGAGGTCCACGCAGAGTCTTGTGAGTGGTAGACGTGACAACATGTGCATGAGGAATTGGACTCGGATATACACCCGCTGCCACTAATCCTGAGACATGGGCCATATCTACAAGTAAGTAAGCATTCACTTTATCAGCTATTTCTCTAAATCTTTTCCAATCCATAATCCCTGAATAAGCCGAAAATCCAGCGATAATCATCGCCGGCTTATGCTCCAACGCCAAAGCCTCAACTTGATCATAGTCAATCAAGCCCGTCTCAGCATTCAAACCATATTGTATTGGGTTATATAACCTGCCAGAAAAGTTTGGCTTGGCGCCGTGAGTTAAATGACCCCCATCAGCTAAACTCATCCCCAAAATGGTATCACCGCCTTTGACCAATGCTAGAAATACGGCACTATTTGCTTGAGAACCAGAGTGAGGCTGTACATTCGCATAGCTCGCATCATACAAACTCTTGAGCCTTTCAACAGCCAAGTCTTCAGCTACATCAACATGTTCACAACCACCGTAGTATCGCTTTCCGGCATAACCTTCAGCATATTTATTGGTCATTTTACCACCTTGAGCCTCCATGACAGCCAAGCTGGTATAATTCTCCGATGCAATAAGTTCAATGTGCTGCTCTTGACGCTGATCTTCGAGCTGCATAGCCTGCCATAATTCCGGATCGACTTTCGCGATAGTGTGGTCTTTGTCAAACATAATTAGGTGTTTTCCTAGGGTTGAATTTGGATTCTTTAAACGCCGGCAAGTTTACCTGATATCAGCTAATTCTTACAGCCTCAAAACATTCAGAACTCGGCTTTTATAGATCAATTAGTGTTACTTCTCAAACAATGCCATGGTTTCAATATGGGCGGTGTGAGGAAACATATCAATCACACCTATGTCCTTCAGTTTATAACCTTTCTGAACCAGAGCTGTTGTATCTCTGACCATAGTAGCTGGATGACAGGATATATAGATCACTCTTTTAGCCCCTGAGTTATTTATCCACGACATAACTGCAGGCGCTCCACTCCTGGGTGGGTCGAGCACCACTAAATCTATGGATTTTGCTAATTTCGATACCGTTTTTAGTGACGCTGCATCATTTAAGTCTGCGATGATAAACCTAACGTTATCGATACCATTCCTTTGGGCATTTTCGGTTGCTCCATCTACAAGATCTTGCAAACCTTCGACGCCCACAAGATGGTCAAAATGCTGTGCAAGAGGCAGTGATAGATTGCCAGAACCACAAAATAGATCGACCACTGTACCTCGATTACCAACAGGCAATAAGTCAAGCAATTGATCAATCATTCGGCGGTTAATATCGCTATTTACCTGAATGAACTGACCAGGTTCACAGTTAAGTTTTATTTGATCAGAGACATGCACATAAAGTGGCTTATGATTCTCACCTATGCGCTGAAACTGGCTCTTCTTTGAGGATTTCCACCACAACTGAGTCGGAATGTCATTAACCATACTTAAGGCATTAAAAATAGCAATTTCGCCGGCCTGCTTTAAACTCTTACTAGCCTCTACAGAAACCGCTAAAGCGTTGTCCGCAGCCAGCAATTCAATCTCAAATATCTTAATATCTTGGGGAACGTCTTTTAGTATTAACGGCAATGCAGTTAATATTGCATCCAAAGCTTTGTCTAAAACCAAACAATGGGCAATGGGCTCGATCCTGTTGGTACCTGCATTTCGAAATCCAACCAAAAACTGACCGTCTCTTGCTCGCTGCACGGCAAGACGAGCGCGTCTTCGATAATGCCACTTGGGACCGATCAAGGAGGGTAATGTATTCTCTGGCTGGACTTGAATCCGTTGCAGGTTATTTAAAACCTGTTGCTTTTTGTATTCAATCTGCTGGTTGTGCTCTAAGTGCTGAAGGGTGCAGCCTCCGCATCTTGAAAAATATTCACACCTTGGGTCCACTCTATGAGCGGACGGTGATACGATCTTGCTTACTCGCCCTTCCCCAAAATTTCGCTTCTCCCGAATCAATCGAAATTCTATAGTTTCAGACGGAAGAGCACCCTCTACGAAGTAGGCTTTACCGTTAATACGGCCGACTCCTCGCCCATCATGGAGAAGATCGCTTATTTCTAGGCCTAGGGTTTTATTGCCACTCATAGTGTTTTCTTGTTTTGTGTTGTGGGGCAGTTATCGATTAGGGGTAGGTTACAGCTTTACCGAAATGGGCGCTAGAAATACGCACATTTGTCACCAATCTATGGCTTGGCCGTTCCAGTCCAGATAAGACAATTCACCATCAACCATTGCTTCGTCCATAATCATTGCTAATCTCTCAGCCACAAAGGACGGAGTGAAAAGTTTATCTTTCGGGACTGCCGCTTGAAAAGGTTTTGATAACTCTGTGTCAGTGGTACCGGGATGAAAAGCAATAAGTTTGACATTTTTGGCCCGTCGCCCATATTCAATGGCCGCTGTTTTCAAGATCATATTAAGCGCCGACTTAGAAGCTCGGTAAGCATACCAGCCCCCTAGATGATTATCACCAATACTGCCCACCCTTGCACTCAAAGCCGCCACAATACAATCATCAGAGCCCTTGAGAACTTTCATCAATGACTTTAGCCAGAGTGCTGGCACCACTGCATTGGCTTGAAAAATAGCCTGAAGTGCAAACTCGCTTATATCCTCCAAACGCTTCTCAGGCCAGTATGTGTCGGAATGTAGGACTCCATGGCATATACAAACTCTGCTGAACTTGCCTGCGTGCGGCTCGAGTATCGATAAAACTTCAGTCAAGGCTGCTTCGCTGTAGTCGCTTTTTACCCAAATCAATTTATGTCCAACGCCGCTTGTTGGATGTTCGGCCTTATCTTTGTCGGAGCGACTAACTGCCACAACCTTATCAATAGCTGGGTCGTTGAGAAATTCCGCTACCAATGACGACCCCAAGCCACCACTAGCTCCTGTGACTAGGGCAAAATTGTCATAGTGAGTGCTCACTATAATTCCCTTTTGTTTATACATGGATCACAGACGGGTTCGCTTCTGATCAGCGCAGAGATAAGATGCCGGTATCTGGCAAAGATTAAATACACCCCTTTAGCGATCACGCTAACTATTGGCCAACGAAGAATTGCCACCCAATGACGTTTTCCAACTAAGGACCACGCTAAATAGGTAACATCTAGTCCTAAGATAACTTCTCCATCTGGTAACTGTCCGTGGAGAATGCGATCTGCCTCTTGCTGACAAATATGAGGAAAGTGCTCAGGAAAATCTGAGGCGTGGATGTTCTCAAAGGCTATCTTTTGATCTCTATCAAGCTTCTTGAGATGTGTAATTTCCGTTGCGCACAACGGGCAACTCGCGTCATAAAAAAGAATTAGTTCTTGATTCATTTAAAGCTCATCGATCATTAGAAAAAGAGTAGTCCAATGCAACAAAACTACGACGGTGGTCAGGCTGATTCGCAAATTCCAATATCCTCGACTTGATGATTTGAACGTCCTTTCGACCCCCAAAATGCCCAAATATCCCGCCGATAGAAGAGCTACAGCCAGAATAGAGAGGAACTGGGATATGTGTATGACTGTCAAAGAAAGCCATGCTAGTAATGACGTCAGGTTAGTAAAAATCAAAACCGCAGCAGAACGTCTGTTCGACGGAAAGGTCTCCCATTTACCCCATAAGGTTCCGGCTAAAAAGCTCAAGATAATCGCACTGTAGGTTAAAAAAATATAGGGTGCATACAATCCAAAAATACTTGCGCTTTGCAAACCACCACCCAGCCAAACTCCGCTCACCATGTATCCCACGCTTATGATGAAGGGCATCAAACCTGCGCTCCCCAGTATGCAACTTACGGTGAGTAAGTTTGAAGGTTTTTCAGATGCTAATAACGCCATGGAGTATCCTCTGATTCTGTACGCTGTAATTTGATACTTAGATTAGATAGCACGGGATTTAAAAGAATCTAAAAGCAAGGGTAGTGCGTAAAAGAGGTACTTAAAACAAAGGGTCAGCCAAACCTTATGGTGAAGACTGGACTTTATATATTTTCAAACGATCTCCGGCTCGATGATAACCCAGCTTTGCGGTTGGCAGCATCTGAAATGGATCAGCTAATTTGCTTTTACGCCGATGACAACAATCCTTCTAGCGAAGTGCACCAAGGAAGAGGCGGAAGGTCAGGCCGTCGAAACCAATTCCTGCATGAATCCTTGACTGCGTTAGATAACAACCTTCAACACTATGGACATCGCCTTGTCTTTCGAAAGCAACCGCTAACTGACGCCGTAGCCGAATTAATCAGTTTACACAATGTCACTCATATCTACGGGTCAATTAACGTAGGAAGGCATTCGAACTGTCAATGGGATCTGTTGAAAAAAGAGCATCCAACAATTTCGTTCCAACAACGGCATAGTCACACCATATTTAACCCAGAGGATTTACCGTTCACCGTTGATTCTCTGCCGTTTACGTTCTCAAAGTTCCGCAGACAAGTAGAAGACATATTAGTAGACTTCCCTACCCCCAAACCAAAGTCCTTACCTCCCCCCCCTGCAAACCTAGCCAGAGAAAACACAGTACCAAATCTCTGTGATATAACCCCTGGTAGTTACTTTACGGGCGGCGCAAATATTGGCTGGGCACACGTTAATCAATACTTCAACAAGGGTTTGGCGAGCACCTATAAGACCACTCGCAACGGCCTCGATGGCATGGATTACTCGACGAAGTTTTCTCCATGGTTAGCTAATGGCTGCGTATCAGTAAAGTCAGTTATAGCAAGACTGAAACTCTACGAACGAGATTTTGAGCAAAATGAATCAACCTATTGGATCTATTTCGAGCTCCTTTGGCGAGAATATTTCCAGTGGTACGCCCACCGGCACAAAGACCGACTTTTCGATTTTTCTGGAATTTCGTTAGTCAAGCCTCAGACAAGTTTTTATGCAGAGCGTTATCAGAAATGGTGCCATGGCAATACACCGTATCCAATTATCAATGCACTGATGAAACAGCTGAAAGCCACGGGGTATATGTCCAATCGTGGACGGCAACTCATTGCTAGCTGCTTTGTTCACGAACTGAACCTAGATTGGCGCTATGGTGCCGCTTACCTCGAACAGCAACTCATCGACTATGATGAGGCTTCAAATTGGGGTAATTGGCAGTATTTAGCTGGTGTAGGTGCAGATCCAAAGGGGCATAGGAAATTTGATTTACGTAAACAAACGGAAATGTATGACCCCCACGGAGAGTTCGTAAAACGCTGGGCAGGAAATCAGACTGACAGTGAATTAGATTCAGTTGACGCAACAGACTGGCCAGTATAATCGACAATTTACTTTGTCAAAAGCACCCCTAGCAAAAGCAATCTCTTTTGGAGGTTCTGAGTAACTTATTACATCCAGCAGTAAGATATAAAAGATCGATATTTAGAATATATCAAGACGATTAAATAAAACTACTAGACCAGACGTTGGCCTTGGGAATAAACTATTGCAACGATCAAAGTTAACGCTGAACCATATTAGGAGGAAAAAATGATTGGAGTAAATGAAATTTTCCCTTCATTCGAAAAGAGTGGAGTGGATGGAGACGAATTAGTAACAAAAAGCAGCTCTGACTACACGGGATGGAGAGTTTTCTACTTTTATCCTAAGGACTTTACCTTTATTTGCCCAACAGAAATCGTTGCGATGGATAAATTACTGGAAGAAGCTTCAGTTGCAGGATTTAGCGGAGATAATGAATTCTGTAAAAAGGCTTGGAAAGAATCCGATGAAGCATTGGGGAAAATCAGACACACTCTATTAGCAGATTGTGGTCTCACCCTATCTCACGAGTTGGGCATTGTTGATTTAGATGCACAGGCATCCTTGAGAGCGACCTATATTGTTGACCCAGATGGTAAAATTCAGCATGTTTCAGTCAATGCATTAGACACAGGTAGAAATGCAGATGAGATCTTAAGAACTTTACAAGGTCTTAAAGCTGGCGGTCTAACGGGTTGCGCTTGGAATCCAGGTGATAGCTTCGTAGCTTAATGAAATCGCAGTAAGCAAGTATGCTGTGATTGCTAAAATCAAGGGCTTGGTTACAACAGTTACCAAGCCCTTTTTTTGTGAATGGATCAAAATATAATGGAGCGGTATTGTAGAGCACCGTTTTATTTTGTTTGCATCTAAACTATGCTTTGTTCGATTACCTTGCCACACAATCGCCAATTAGCTGCAGGTAGCTAGCTGCCAATTTGATTTTCAAACATATAAATCTATCAGCGACTTCAGGTGCTCCATCAGGATTCTCTAGGCGCGGGACGCTTGGTACATTGCATCACTTTAATTTTAGTTCCTATAGATGGTCTCTTACTACAATTAACCCCTTGAGCTCGGGCACCATATCTCTCCATATATCTATTCACATGGGGTGTTAAAGCAACAATCTGATCTTGAGACAAGGAATTATGCAATTGGTCCAATAATTTACGCCATGTCTTCTCTCTCGCCTCTGCGGCAACATTCAACCAAAGATAAGCTTGCGCGTAATCTTGACTGACCCCTGACCCACCCATATACAACAATGCGAGATTATATTGAGCGACCTTGTTCCCAAGTTTGGCTGCTTTCTCTAGTTGGTCAAAAGCAGCTTCATAGTCCTGTCGTCGAAGTGCTGACATACCTACGTCCAACGCTTGCTCGAACACCCATATCTCGGACGTATTGTCGGCATCGGCGGGTTCAATATGCAGCAGGAGTATTATTACCATGCTTATAAATAATTTGTTCATTTTAGAATTCCCTTTTCATAACGCCCAAACAGATGTCCAGAAACCGTCAATTTTTATCGATCTATAATCTCAAATAATGCCTGCAATTTGAAATTTTTTCTTCACAAATTACTATGAGATTTCATCTAGCTTCTATCTAGCCTAAAATTTAGATCGCATGAGTTACTAGGAAGAGGGTAATCACCTAAAGAATAGAATCCTCCATTGGAGAGTTCTATCCTTTAAGTTCGTTTTACTAAGTTGAGTCTAATTTTAAATACACGAATTCCCCATTGAAATCCGAATAATATTTAATCGGTATTTGGCACTGTTTCAGTCGACAACAGAAGTAGTTTTCGATAATGTTTAACCTATTGTTTCGTCACTCGGAGAGCCCCTTTGAGCAATATTATTACCGACGTCATTGCCGGCGTTGGACAAATCACCCTTGACCGGCCTGCAGCCCTCAATGCCTTAAACTTAGATATGGTTCGCGCTATGAATAAGGTCTTAACTGAATGGCATGAGGATCCCGCCGTTGAGGCGGTTGCAGTTCGAGGTTCCAACAGAAATGGTCCTTTTGGTGCTTTTTGTGCCGGCGGTGATATTCGCTTTTTTTATACTGCAAGTATTGCCAATGACCCGGATCTAGAGGCATTTTTTACCGAAGAATATCGACTTAACCACTTAATTTTTAACTACTCAAAACCCTACATTGCCTTCATGGATGGCATTGTAATGGGCGGTGGCATGGGGATTTCCCAAGGGGCCTCGCTACGTATTGTCACCGAGCGCACTAAAATCGCCATGCCAGAAACTAACATTGGTTTATTCCCGGATGTAGGTGGTGGCTATTTTTTGCCAAAGTGCCCGGGATACAGCGGTGAATACTTGGGCCTGACAGGGAAGGTGCTGGTCGGCACTCAGGCACTGGCAGCTGATTTAGCGGATCGAGCTATAAATAGTGACAACCTAGAAGATTACTGGGACAGTCTCACCAATAATGAGATGATGACAGTAGATCAGCGTATTAGTCGACTGCACAGTGTTATCGATAGTGCCAAACTAAAAGAAGATGATAGTTGGTTAAGCCCAGAAATAGATGGGACTTTTAACTTCGATACCCCGGCCGAAATCATGGAAGCACTGGAGAATAGTGGATCCCCCTGGGCAATGGAAACTCTTCAGGTTTTGGAAAAACGTTCTCCTCTGATGCTACATGTATCACTGCGACAAATTCGACTAGGCCGCCACATGACTCTTGCAGATGAACTGAGGCTAGAGCGTACGTTAGTACAACACTGTTTTTATATGCACCATCTTAAGCGCACTGGTGCGCAGACTGAAACTGTGGAAGGGATTCGAGCCTTGGTCATAGATAAAGACCATAGTCCAGCATGGAACCCAACATGTATTGAAGATGTTAGCTCAGAAATGGTCGATCCGTTCTTTGTTAGCCCTTGGGCAGAGCCTGACCACCCTTTGGCTGACCTTAATTAGGACTGGTAATGGCAACGCCCTGCTTAAAAGTACTACTGGATAGTTCACAATTCTTAAAAAATTCAATGATTCGGGTGAACGCGCCGTTACCGAGGACTTTTCATAGAATATTAGCGTCCGGCGAGATAGGTAGACTATGTCTTTTGAGTTGCTCGAAGAGTTAGTCACCTGCCCCTTCTGCTGGGAAACAATTACTATCCTAGTTGATCCCTCAGAGTCTCAAACCTATACCGAAGATTGTTTTGTCTGTTGCCGCCCTATACTTATCGACACTGAAATTAATGGTGACAATGTGCAAGTCAGAGTGACGCAAGAAGACTTAGGCTTTTAGATCACGGCTCATCCTTCACTTTCTATTTTTGTCAAAATCCGTTTGAATGGGGGTATTGAATAATTTTAGATTGTTGAGGGCTAGGTTATGAAGCACCTGTTTATGGTTTTTATATTGACTCTACTTGCAGCTTGTAACAGCTCGGAACAACCCCCGACATCTGCCAGAAATGATCTACCTCAAATCCTGTATTCTGGTGGCGACATTATTACTATGAGTGATGATTCTCATCTTGAGTATGCAGATGCAGTAGTAACTAACAACGATATTATTCTGTTTGTAGGCTCAAAAACTGAGGCCGACGCTAAGTACCCAGATGCCAAGCATCATAGTCTTAATGGTAAAACAATGATGCCTGGTTTTATTGAGCCTCATGTGCATCCTTCTTTAGCCGCCACCATATTGCCTAATGAAATTATTTCCCCCTACGATTGGGTCTTGCCTAACGAGACCAAAAAAGGGGTCGTTGGGCATGAAGCCTACATGCAACGTTTAGCCCAATCGGTAGAGCAAAAAGCCTCGATAGATGAAATATTTTTCGTTTGGGGTTATCACCAACTTTGGCATGGCGAGCTTTCTCGAACTCTATTAAATGGCCTTTCAGATGAACAGCCCATTGCAGTTATACATCGCTCATTCCACGAGGTTTATCTTAATGGTGCGGCCATAAACCTCTTGGGCATTACTGAGGATGAGTTCAGAGGAAATCATCAAGTTAACTGGGACAAGGGCCATTTTTATGAAGGCGGATGGATGGCCTTAGCGCCGAAAATGGCTCCCCTGCTAATCGACGGATCTCGATATCTGCGTGGGCTAGATATGATGACTCAAATGATTCGTAAAAACGGTATCACAACAATAGCCGAGCCTGGCTTTCCAAACATCAATTTCAAAGCAGAGTATGGGTTACTCAGTAAAGAGATGGCGTCAAATCCTCCTTATGATGTGTATTTGATTCCAAATGGTTCTTTTTTAGCAACAGTGCATGGGGGCACCCAAGAGGCCCTTGCATTTATTAAAACCCTGAGCAACTACAACACTAAAAATATTACCTTTTTAAATGACCAAATTAAGTTGTTTTCAGATGGGGCGATTTACTCCCAAGCGATGCAGATGAAAGAAGGTTATACCGATGGTCATCAGGGAGAATGGATGACTCCCTTAAGTATATTGGAGCAGCAAATCACACAATATTGGAATGAAAATTTCAAAGTCCATATCCATGCCAATGGCGATAAAGGGATCCAACAAGTATTAGATTTTGTCTCAGTCAATCAAAAAGACAATCCTCGGAAAGATCATCGCTTAACGTTGCATCACATGGGCTACTTTGCAGATGAGATGGCAGACCAAATTGCAAAGATGGGCGTAGAAGCATCTGTAAATCCCTACTACCTGTGGGCTCTAGCAGATAAATATGCCACTAATGGCCTGGGCAAAGCGCGAGCTGAGAATCTGGTAGCTTTAAATTCATTAGCCAAGAGAAATGTTACTACGTCCTATCACTCTGACTTTGCCATGGCACCTATGGAGCCTCTAACTTTAGCCTGGACTGCAATTAATCGAGTAACCTCTGGCAATAAAAAAGTGTCTCAGGATCAGCGTGTAGATGTTTATACCGCTATGAAAGCTATTACCATTTCAGCGGCTAAAACTTTGAATTTGGAACATAAAATTGGATCTATTGAAGCAGGGAAAACCGCTAATTTTACAATATTGAAGCAAAATCCCTTTAAAGTTGAGCCGATTACTATTAAAAATATTGTTGTGTTAGGTACTGTTCATAAAGGTATCTTTTATATTAATAAATCAGCAAATTTAAAACCTGTTCCATCAAGCTAAACATCCCCATATCAGTGGGTTTTACTAAATTTTTCAGCAAGTGTAGACAAAACCCCTAACTGATTTTTCCTGTCCCTATTAGGCTCACAGTTCAATGGGCTAAACCATCATTTTCTGACAAAAAATGTAACTTATGTCAACCAATTCTAAAATTTCACCGTAACCAAATATCGTTGACCAAATAAAAACGGCTCTGCAAATGGTGCAGGTCGGAACAGTAAACTAACTAAAAGGATATGAGTTATGACAGTAAATAATCTTACCGCTTTGCTCTTCGCTGCAGTACTGACTTTGCAGGGATGTGGAAGCGGCACAGAACATCACGAACCTGCCCCAACCCCAACCCCAGATCCAATGAGCATTGTGGATGTTGCCGTTGCTAATGGCAGTTTCACTACGCTTGTTGCTGCTTTAGAAGCAACTGGATTAGACGTGACGCTGAGTGACATGGATAGCTCGTTCACAGTATTTGCCCCAACTGATGATGCGTTTGCACTCCTCGGGGATGGCACCATAGCTGCGTTGCTTGACGACACAGAAACCCTCACCGATATCCTTACTTACCACGTTATTGGCGCAGAAATTGATTCCTCCGCCGCGATCTCCAGTGCCGGCTCAACCGTGGAAATGGTCAACGGTGATTCGGTTGGATTGTCGCTGGATGGTGACAACCTTCTCGTCAATACCGTTACGGTGACTACCGTCGACGTTGAGGCTGACAATGGCGTGATCCATGTAATTGATGCTGTATTAATGCCACCTGCGGAGAAAGGAACGCCCACCATGAATATCGTGGATACGGCAGTTGCTGCTGAAGATTTTGGGACCTTAGTGACTGCACTGCAGGCAGCTGGGCTTGATGCAACGCTCGCAGACGAAACGCAATCTTTCACTGTGTTCGCTCCAACTGATGCAGCTTTTGCAATGATCGACCCCGTCACACTAGACCTGCTACTAGCCGACACTGAAGCTCTCTCTGACGTGCTACTGCAGCATGTTGTTAGCGGTGAGGTTAGTTCTGTCACTGCCTACACATTGAATGGTTTGTCAGCTGCTACAGCCTCGGGTGCAGAAATTCCTGTTGCTATAAACTCCGAACTTGACACGCTGACATTTGGCGGAGCGACTGTTACTACAACAGACATTTACACCACCAATGGAGTGATTCACGTAATTGACATGGTTGTTGTAGCTGACGTAGAACTCCCTAGCCCACCAGCATCAATTGTAGATGTCGCTGTTGCCAACGGCAGTTTTACCACCTTAGTTGCCGCACTCCAGGCCACAGGTTTGGATACAGTGCTTGATGACCCTGACGCTACGTTCACAGTTTTTGCGCCCACTGATGCAGCGTTTAGCTTGCTTGGCCAAGAGACTATTGATGCTTTGCTAGCAGATACAGAGACTCTTTCAGACATTCTTCTGTACCACGTCATTCAAGGAAGCGAAGTTCTGCAAGACGGTGCCTTAACGGTTGCCCAGTCAGATGACAACAAGGTTGAGATGGCTAACGGAGCTGAAACTGCGCTTTCTCTGGCAAACAACACACTGTTTATAAATAAATCAGCTGTTTCCCTTGCTGATGTGATGGCAGACAACGGTGTTATCCATGTTGTAGATCAAGTTATTACTGTCCCAGCGGCGAAAGGCGAGCCAACACAAACGATTGTTGATATCGCTGCGTCCAACGACGACTTCTCAACCCTCGTAACTGCTCTAACAGCGGCAGACTTAGTCACGACACTCAGCGACACCTCGGCTACCTTTACGGTGTTTGCTCCAACTAATGCAGCATTTGACAAAATTGATGACGCTACTTTAGATGGGCTTCTAGCTGATACTGACGCCTTGACTGCTATCTTACTCAAGCACGTGGTAAATAATTCGGAAATAGATTCTGTGTCTGCGTTTGCAGCGAATGGGGCAGACGTACCCTCTATCGGCGGTGACAGTCTTAGTGTCAGCCTGCAGAACTTTTCTCAAACTATGGATGGCGCCTCAGATGAAGTGGCTTATGACAGTGCCTCTGAAATGCTAGTGGGTGGAACTAACTCCTCACAGCCAGGACTTACCCTGTATGTGTTTGACAGTGACCTAGGAACGTCAGGCAGTGCTTGTAATGATGGGTGTGCGACCACCTGGCCACCAGTCATCGTAGACGATGCGGAAGTTGACAACATTCCTGGTCTAAGCCTAATTACCCGAGATGACGGCTCCTCGCAGGCAGCCTTTAAGGGAAGACCACTGTATTTTTACGCTAACGATACAGCAGCTGGCGATACCAATGGTCAAGCAGTCAATAACGCTTGGTGGAAAGTTGACCAAGAGCAAGTAGAACTGCAAGTCCAAGGTTCAGGAGTAACTACCTTTGACCTCTACGGAACCAACGGCGTTATTCACGTTATTGACACGGTTATCACCAACTAAGCATGAACCAAAATGTAAAAGCTCTAAGCCCCTGTATCTGCAGGGGCTTTTTTTATTGCCTGTAAGTCAGCCCATGACCAAATTCAAATACTGGAGCTTCTGAATCATCAGGCATATCCTCTTGCTGTGCCATTACAGCCGCCATAGATGAAGGTATCTCAAAGGGTAGTTTTCCCTGGGGATCAAAGCGGCCAAAAATCATCTCGAACAAAACCGAATCATAAACACCAAAGGTGCCAATTAATCCGTCACTCATGTTATTTAGATCTGTCAAAATGGCCGGACGATTAAGGTCAACCACAGTAATTAACTTTGCCTTTTCACTGTAGTTCTGAGCCCTCTCTAAGATAGAAGGGTCAAAGGCTAAATTTTCATCAGGTAGTATTCCGCTAAGAAATTTATCGATCAGCTCATCAGATCCCGGCACCTGGTTACCATTAAAGATAGTTGGCAAGTAAAAAATAATAAAATCCGCCTCATCAGGACTATCAACAACCTCACCAAAGCCACTTATCTGTTCAGGATCTAAACCATCAACAAATATCTTGGTGCCTGTAGAGATAGGCAGAATTGGCGCTTCGGCCCCCTTATTGCTGAGTAATACAATCGACTTTCGTTGGGCCTCAAACCCTGCATCAATATATTCTTGGGTTTTGACCAACTGCGAAACAGCCTGCTCATCGACTAAAGATTGCTCAAACAAACCCAATTCAAATTTATTCAAAAGAATACGTCTAACTGATTGATCTATACGCTCCATGGTTAACTCTCCAGAGTTAACCATGTCGATAATATGCTCGGGATCACTCTCACCACCATACTGATCAACACCCGCATCAATAGATTTTTTATAACGCTCTCTAATTGATAACCCCTCAACGCCCCAAGCACGACTGGAAACAATGCCCCAATCAGTGCAGACCACGCCAGTAAAACCCAACTCATCCCTTAGCAAATCAGTAAGAATCATCTTGTTGAAACCCATCGCAACATTTTCATCGGTTTGGTCAACAGCAATGCCGTAGTAAGGCATGATCACACGCAAACCGTTGTTGATAGCTTTTTTGAACGGCTCCACATGGTAATCAAAATTATCTCCCGGATAGACCTGCCGTTTACCACTTGGCAGGTGTGCGTCTAAACCGAACTCCTGCGGTCCACCTCCAGGGAAATGCTTAACCATGGTCATGACACTTTGATCTGTCAGGGTGGCACCCTGAAAACCTAGCATATAGGCATTTGTCATCTCGCCTGACAACTGCGCGTTAGACCCAAAGGTACCAAAATTTCTCGCCCAACGAGGTTCCGTTGCTAAATCAGCCATTGGGTGTAATGCTGTTTGCAAACCAACTGCACGATACTCAGCTGCGGCTATTTCACCAAATCGTCTCATAAGATCCACATCACGAGAGGCAGCAAAGCCTAGCTGCGAGGGCCACCCAGAAAAGCCTTTAACAGAAAATGCGGCAATGCCCCCACTGGCTGCCTCATGCAATGGGTCAGAACTAATAGTTAAGGGTATTCCTAGTCTTGTTCTGGCAGCGACTTTTTGTAATTTATTGAGCTTTTCAGCAATTTCTAGGGGCGTTGGCTTGCCATAAAAGTTAAAGTGCGTGACATGCTTATCAACAATTTCACTGGCATCAATGCCTGCCCTACCCATCGCTAAATGAAAGGCTAATAGTGGAAAATCTGGCTTAATAGTGATGGCTGGGTGCATCATCTGACCCACTTTTTCTTCCAGCGTCATCTGGCTTAGTAGGTCTTCAACTCTATCCACTGGCGCGGCTTGAGCATTTTCAAAAACATCTAAACGTTGGTTTTTATTTAAATCGCGGTAGGTCACACCATCGCTGATGAGTACCTCAGCCTCAGGCCCAAGACTAAAGTAAATACGCAATGTGTCGTAGGGCTGCAGTACTAAATTAGCTGCAAACAGAACGGCAACAACCACTAATGACAATGCACCATAGCCAAAATATTTAAATAGGTTTTTCATTTTAATGCCTTCTGAAAAACATAAAGTGTAAACCTAACCTTTTATGTTTGCATCTCTCTTGCTGCGTTTGCGCTGAGGGCCTCATGATATACGGGCAAATGGTTATCACGCCGTAATCAGACTATATAGGTACTTAAGCACTATTATTTTGCCAGAAGAAACAAGGTAATGACTTCGCATAAAAATCAGACCTCAGAGTAATCATTGTCAACCTAACAGCAGGCAAGTCGTTGTATAAGCAAATTACATGGATATAATACGATTATGCATAAAAATTTATATATTTTAATTTTAATTTCAATGTTGCTTTTATCGGCTTGCGGCGGCGGAGGTGGAGATACCATTTCAGAGGCCAATCAGAACACGGCACCTGACTTTACCGGTATTATTGATTATGCAGTTGATGAAAACACGCTGGATATCGCGACGCTCCAAGCAACCGATGCGGAAGGCGACAATATTACCTATTCCATAAGCGGGGATGATGCTTCTTTATTATCTATAGGAGGTTCATCTGGGATTTTAGCATTTCAGTCATCTCCAGATTTCGAGAGCCCCCAAGACGCCGATCAAGACAACATTTATAGCGTTACTGTGTCTGCATCAGATGGGCAACTAACTTCATCACTGGGGATAATAATTACCGTTAATGATGTTGTTGAAGGTTTGGGCGGAGTAAATATGTTGCTTATGGGCAATAGTTTCTTTAAGCCTTATGCTCAAAGACTGAGTGAGTTAGCATTTGACGCAGAATTTTTAGAGCACACAGACACTGTATTTACTCGAGGTGGTGATAACGGCACACCAATTGGATTGTGGAATAACGAAGGTACGAATACTGATATCAAACAAATTCTTGATGCTGGTAACTTTGATATGCTTGGTATGACCGGTTACTACAATGAAGATGATCCTACATCGGGTTTCTCAGAGTGGATAGATTACGCTTTGCAAAAAAATCCTAACATAAAAATATTTATATCTATTCCGCCAATTGATTTTCCAGCTGATTGGCAACAAAGAGCAGAAGACGCAGGTTTTAATAATATCAGAGAGTTGTATGAATTTTTTGTGAGCGATCACACTCATACAATAGTAATAGATCAATTGCGTGAAATGTATCCGTCAACAGATATTTTCTCTATTCCAACAGGTTGGGCAACATTTGATTTAGAAGGGATGTATCAAAACGACGTATTGTTGGATGATATTTCTTTGTTTGGTTCATTTGAAAGTGCGATTTTTACAGATGCTAAAGGGCATCAAGGTGAGATTATTGCCTATACTGGTACTCTTATATGGTTGAATGCATTATATGGTGTCCAGCTAAGGACTAATGATTTCGACACAGGGTTCAATACCGACTTACATACAATTGCAGAAGAGATAATGGATAACCATAATCCAAACTATAAGCAACAATAGGACAAAATCATAGGAGGGTTAACAGTAATGGGGCATGGATTTGTGCCTCGCGGTGTATAGGGTGCTTAGAGGTTTAGTGTAAACTAGACATAAGCTAAGGCCGATGAAAAATAGATTTTTTTATGAGAGTCATTTGCGGTCTCTTTAGCAAACTAATACGTATCTTGGATATACCAATAATAAAAAATGGGCTCATCATGGCACTGTTTAACTTATTAACCCTTCATGTTTTAACCCTTCGTATTGTCGCAATATCCACTCTTATCGCGCTGTCAGGCTGCGCCAATAAGTTTGCTACAGATGACTACTTAGCCCTTGGTGACAAGTACCAGGTGGTGATTGAACGTGACCATCTTGGGGTGCCCCATATTATTGGTGAACGCGATGTGGATGCGGCTTTTGGCTTTGCCTATGCGCAGGCCGAAGATAACTGGCAAATTATTCATGACACTATCCCCTTTTATCGCGGTACTAATGCAGCAATAAATGGTCAAGACGCTGCTACCGTTGATTTTTTGATTCAATGGTTGGAAATTTGGGAAACTGTTGAAGCAAACTACGATTCTGCTCTTAAGCCAGAAACTCACGCTTGGATCAATGCGTTTGTAGACGGAATCAACTACTACGCAGCCCTGCACCCTGAGCAGACTAATCAATCGATTTTTCCTATCACGGGAAAGGACGTTATCGCTGGGTATATGTTGCGGCATTTACTATTTTATGGTTTTGATGGCTCGATAACTGAGCTCTTTGAAGAACAAAGACAACACCCCATCAGCCGCGGCCCTGCTGACGCTAATAAACAAGCAGAGCCTATGGCAGGGGTCACTATTGGTAATCTTCCTGTGGGCTCAAATGCTATTGCGGTGTCAGCGCCTTTTACTATTGACGGTGCAACACGCTTAGCCATTAACTCTCACCAGCCCACGACTGGCCCGGTAGCATGGTATGAGGCCCACATACAAAGTAACGAAGGCCTCAATATTATGGGGGGACTATTCCCCAGTAGTGCCACTATCGGTGTCGGTTTCACTGAAAACCTCGCTTGGGGCGCGACAGTTAACAAGCCCGATCTGGTTGATATCTATGTACTAGATATGGATCCCAATGACCCTATGCGCTACAAACTAGACGGTGAATGGAAAACCCTCGAAACCAAAGATATAAAGATTAAGGTTAAGTTATTTGGATTCCTGCCTTGGACTGTCGCTGAGGTGGGGCTTAAGTCTGTGCATGGCCCTGTGATTCAAAATGATCATGGTACCTATGCGGTGCGTTATGCAGGCATGGGTGAGGTGCGTCAGCTAGAGCAATGGCTAGAGATGAACAAAGCACAAAATTTTGACCAATGGCGCGATGCCCTGCGCATGCAAGCCTTTGCCAGTTTTAACTTTGTTTATGCAGATCGCGAGGGCAACACCATGTTTGTACATAACTCGCTGACCCCAAAAAGGTCACCAAGTTATGACTGGACTCAGTATCTACCGGGTGACCGCAGCAATATAATTTGGCAAGAATACATGGCCTTTGATGACTTACCTCAGGTTATTAATCCCGTGTCTGGCTATTTGCACAGTGCCAATCAAACACCTTTTCGTGTTAGTGCAGAAGCAGACAATCCTAATAAAAGCGATTATCGAATTGAAGATGGCTTTCCAACACGCATGACCAATCGTGCAGATCGCGGTTTGGAGCTACTCGCAGAAATGGACTCTATTTCTGAGCAACAATTTTTTGATCTCAAGCATGATAAGAAATATAGCGTTAACTCACGCGCTTATAAATTTTTACAACAGGCCGCTGAAGCCGACTTAGAGAGCCTGGGAGCAACCGATTTACAAATTTACTCGGCCGCTCAAACCTTGATTGCTAACTGGGACCTATCCACCGATATTAACAATCGAGGTGCAGCGTTAAGCGCGTGTGTCTTAGGTGGTGAATGGTTATCAGAGCAAAAAGGAGAAGCAGCCCCCAAACCTTTGGATGAATTGGTCCGCTGTACAGACTTACTAATGGAAAATAATGGCCGTATCGATCCTCTATGGGGTGAAGTAAACCGTCATGTTCGAGGTGATATTAATCTTCCTGTAGGTGGAGGCCCAGATACCCTAAGAGCAATTTATGGCATGCGTATGGAAGGGGATAACTACCTTACCAACGTTGCTGGTGATGGTCTCTACTATCAAGTCTCATGGGATGCCAAGGGTAAACTAAAGGTGCGTGGCGTTCATCAATTTGGTGCTGCTACGCTTGATCAAGACTCTCCCCATTATGCAGATCAGGCCGAAGATTACGCTAATGAAATCCTGCATGACCCTCTATTTGATGAAGACCTTCGTCAGACGAAAATAGAGCGACGTTATAGGCCAGGAAAATAACAGTCTTTTTGAAGACTATTTAGTAACCATACCCTTAACAATCTCTTAAACTGGTTTATCTTGCTTTTGGTGGGTTTCAACCTGAAAATGGAACTCTAGAAATAGCGATAATCACTCACTAAAAGAGTTAACCATGTCAATTCAGTGGTATCCAGGTCACATGCGTAAGGCCAGTAACGAAATGGTTGAGGCCCTGCCCTTGGTCAATGTCGTTGTTGAAGTATTGGATGCACGAATTCCCTTCAGTAGCTCAAACCCATTTATTCAAAGTCTGACTACTGAAAAACCTCACATTAAATTACTTAACAAGACTGATTTGGGTGATCCTGCAATCACAAAACAATGGCAGAATTATTTCGAGCAACAGGCTAACACTAAGACTCTAGCGTTGGACCTAAAAAATCACGACCCAAGCAAGCAAATCATTGATCTAATTAATAAGCTCAGCCCCCAAAAAGAAGGCCGCAACACCCTTGTCATGGTAACCGGTATACCAAACGTCGGTAAGTCTTCTTTAATTAACTGCCTAGCGGGCAAGCACATCACCAAAACGGGTGACGAACCAGCAATTACCAAAGGTCAGCAAAAGATCAATCTGCGTAATGGGATTATGCTACTTGATACTCCGGGGATACTTTGGCCTAAAATCGAGAATCCGGAAGGTAGCTACCGCTTAGCTACCACCGGTGCTATTAAAGATACCGCAGTGAGCTATGAAGATTTAGCTTTCTTTGCCGCTGAGTTTTTACTCAAAAAATACCCCCAACGACTAACAGAGCGATTTAATATTGATCAGTTGCCTCAAACCGAAATTGAACTGCTAGAAATAATTGGTGGCCAAAGAGGATGTCTGAGAGCTGGTGGCCGTGTTGATTTAGAAAGAGTCTCAACAATCTTTGTTAATGAATTACGAGCAGGGTTATTTGGCCCCCTAGGTTTTGAAACTCCTGAGGTAATTGAGGCTGAAATGAAACAAGTAGCTATTATGAAGGCTGAAAAAGAAGTGCGTGAGAAATTGCGTTTGGAGAAGGCAGCAGCGCGGCGCCGAAAAGCCAAGTCAAACCGCAAATAGCCTTATACATAGCAGCCTGCCGCGTAACCAGAAGCCCAGGCCCATTGAAAGTTATAGCCGCCCAGATGACCCGTAACATCTAGCACTTCTCCCACAAAGTAAAGACCCGATTGGCTTTTACATTCCATAGTTTTGGAGGAAATGTAATCTGTATCCACACCGCAGAGAGTCACCTCCGCGGTACGATAACCTTCAGTGCCTGATGGTTTTAATTGCCAGTTAGATAGATGGTTGGCAAGACTCACTAAGACAGTATTAGGTATTTCTGCAATAGGAGTTTCACTATATTGAGGCCAGTAGCGAGCCTGTAAAGACTGCGTAAAGCCCTTGGATAGCAAGGGGCCGATTAAATTACGTAATAAACTTTTGGGGTGGGACTGTTTGTACCCGAGTAAGAGTGTCTGAGCATCATGATCCGGTAAAAGGTTAATACTAATAAATTGGCCAGGCTTCCAATAACTAGAGAGCTGCAGTGCTGCTGGACCACTGATACCCCTGTGAGTAAAAAGTAGATTCTCACGAAAGCTCATACCATTGACCGACATTTCTACGTCTAAGGATAGACCCGAATTGGCCTCACTAATGTCTTTTACCCAATCACTAAAGGTAAAGGGTACCAAACCTGCGCTTCGTGGCAGTAAATTTAACCCAAACTGCTCTGCAATATCATAGCCAAAGCCAGAAGCGCCGAGGGTTGGAATAGACAATCCACCTGAGGCAACAACCAATGACTGGCAACAAATCTTTAGCCCCGCGACAGAGAGGTTAAAACCCCCCTCTTCCACAGATTCAATTTGACTAACAACGGCTTTAGTTTGAATGACCACCTTTGCTGCTGCGCACTCGTCTAGCAACATTCTAAGAATGTCTTTGGAGGAGTTATCACAAAATAGTTCACCGTGGCTTTTCTCATGATAGGGAATCTGATGATGCTCAACCAGATCAATAAACTGCCATTGGTTATAACGATTGAGTGCGGAAATACAAAAATGCGGGTTATTGGAAAGATAATTTTCAGGGGTAATATCCAAATTAGTAAAATTACAGCCGCCGCCGCCTGACATAAGAATTTTTTTTCCTACTTTATTACTGCTATCAAGCACCAGAACCGAACGCCCTCGCTGACCGGCAGTAAGGGCACAAAACAATCCAGCCGCCCCGCCACCAATAACAATTACATCGTAATTTTTCATGTCGTTTTGTCACCTGAAAGCTGATGCAAACGTCTCTCAATACTATCTCGACCAATCGCTTGAAGAGTTTTCATGTTACGAGCCGGGATTTCCTCAGGATTAGCATAATTTTGTAGCGCTGATTCCACCATATCTTCTCGTAGAAAATGAATCAGAGGATAGGGAGAGCGATTACTAAAATGGCTGGCCGAATCCACAGGTTCTTCAACAAATTGGTAACATGGATGAAAACTGGCTAACTGAATAACACCCTCTAAACCAACTTCACTTAGAAGTTCTTCAGCAAGACCAATAACATCGAGATATTCTTCAAAGTCACTCAATGCATTGGGAATGACCAACAAAGTAGTTGCAATATCAGTCTCTGAGGTACTCTGAATAAGGTCTAATTCAGTCAGAAAAGATTGCATAATCGTTTCAATGTCGATGGCATCGCAGATCTTTATCCTCAACCGCTCCGATGACACCACTGGGGCGGCAAAGGGACATAAATTGAACCCAACGACAAACTGCTCAATCCACGCTCGAATCTGCTGTTCTATCGACGACCAAGCCAACGTAGCCATAGTAAATCCAACTTAAAAACTAAGACAAGCAGGATACCGATTAGCAAGGTCTGGAACAAGGAATGACTGGATACAGAAAGAAAAAGGTTTTGATTTAAAACTCGCTAAAATTAACCTGAGCAATAACTCAATTTTCTTCAAAATAAGTATAAATAGTGCTTTGAAATAATCATTTTTAAGAGTACATTGGCGCCAAATTAGTGGAGCCATTTTTGCCATGCCCGTTCGTACCGTTGTCGCCATTTGGCCTCTCTTTGCTGGCCTCTCTCTCATTGGACTTGCCATTGGTGTGCAGGGCAGTCTATTGGGTGTACGCGCGGCTATCGAGGGGTTTGATGACTTACTTATTGGGCTCTTGATGTCCTGCTATTTCGCCGGATTTTTGGCCGGTTCGTTGCTTACACCAAGGATGATTCAACGTGTAGGACACATCCGTATCTTCGCTGCATTATCTGCAGTCGCTTCGGTCACTATATTGGTACATGCGTTGTTCATTAACCCTTGGGCGTGGGCACTCATGCGTTTACTCACAGGTTTTGCGTTTTCAACTATTTATGTAGTGTCTGAAAGCTGGCTAAATCAATCGTCTACCAACACTAACCGTGGTCAAATTCTCTCGGTCTACACCACTATATTACTTGCGGGAATCTGTGCTGGTCAGTTTATGTTGAATGTTGCTGACCCTAGTGGGTTTACCTTATTTATACTAATCTCCGTTATGGTAAGTGTTGCAGCTGTACCTATTTTATTGTCTGTAGTGCAAACGCCTCCCATTGAAGAAACAGAGCGAGTCTCTATAAGCCACCTATGGTATCGCACACGAGTGGGTGTCATAGCCATCATAGTATCCCAGTGGGTTTCAAGCATCCTGTTCAGCATGGGGGCTGTTTATGTAACAAAACTCGGCTTTACCGTTTATCAAGTTGCTAACTTTATGGGAGCAATGATGGCAGGCGGTATGTTCTTGCAGTGGCCACTGGGCAAACTCTCTGACACTATTGATCGCCGATGGGTTATCGGCTTTGCGAGCGTGTCTGCAGTATTTCTTGCCATCGTTATTAGCTTTATCAACGAGGCATCTGTCTGGTTATACGGATTGATTTTCCTATTTGGCGGATGTTCGCTGTCACTGTATTCAATTGTTGTTGCGTTTACTAATGATCATTTGCGCCCCGCGGAGATTGTTCCTGCCAGTGGCACTATTATTTTGATCAGTGGCCTGACCTCTATCACAGGCCCAATTACAGCCGTCTTTTGGCTGCAAATATTTGGGCTAAAGAGCTTTTTTCTACTCATCGCTGTCAGCCTTTTGGGGATGGGAGTCATGAGTATCTGGCGTGTGCTTACCATTCCTGCGCTACCTGCTGAATACAAAGTTCAAAGTACACTTCAAGCAGCGGCAGCACCCGTAGGTACTCTGCTTCATGCAGAAGAAGAGGTTGCTCCAGCCAATTAGGCTAGCTAGCGCACATAACCAATGATGGCAATAAAATGGGCTGTAGAGCCCAATGCAACAAGAGCGAGGGCTGCCCCAATCAGATGGTTTATACTATTAAGTCTTCCTCCATAATACATAATCGTCCTCAGTCTAGTGCGGTGTTCAGAGTGTCCTTGCCATAATCAACAGTCTTCATATGCTCAATCATATAACCTAACATTTTAGGTAACACGTCTTTTGGAATGTTATGTCCCATGCCTGGAAAAATTACTAGCTCAGCTCCTCTAATAAGCTCAGCTGTATGCTCTCCATGTGCTGGAGGTACAAGCCCATCGTCTTCACCGTGTATAACTAGGGTGTTAACATTAATGGTTTTTACCTCATTCGAGCGATCGCCGGTTTTAAATATAGCCATCATTTGCCGGGGCATAGACTCTGGGTAGAAACCGCGCTTGCGAATAGCCTCGATTCGACTTTCTGATGCCTCACCTGAAGCTAAGTTGGTTAATGCCGTTTCTGCAGCTCCAGTAGGTGGGGGTAAGTGTTTCGCAAAAGTAGTCGACATTACCGAGGTGAGAGTAAGCACCCTCTCAGGATATTTAGCCGCTAATTGTTGCGCAATCATACCCCCCATAGAAAAGCCCATAACGTGAGCATGCTCATACCCAACCGCATCGAGAAGCCCGACGGTGTCTTCGGTCATGTCATCGAGGCTGTAGGGCGCATCAACGCGAAAACCCAATTTATCTTTTAACAGTTGCCACCAAATGGTTGGCTGCCCCCAATCATCAAATCGGGTCGAACCCCCAGTATCACGATTATCAAATATCAAAACCTGATAGCCTGCCTGCTCAATACCACGAACTAAATTGTCACCATGAACAAGATGTGAAGCACCTAAACCCATAATCAGTAGAACTTTAGGGTTGTCTTCTACCCCTATTTCTCTGTAAGAAATTTCTATGTCATTCGCGATAACGGTTATGAGTGGATACCGCTGAATGTAACTATGTGAAGAATCAGCCTCAACGAGACTTATAAAACTCCCTAGTATGCTAGCAATAATTATGTTTCTTATTCCCAATTTTACTTACCCCCGCAGTGATTCCTTTTCTTCTTTTATACAAGTTTGCCTGAACGCCAAGCACACCCTCGCTAAGACAAAAATACGCATCGACAAAATACATGATTAGCGCAAAGTTTATCGCTATGAGATCACATTATTAATTATGTTTAATCATTTATGTTACAAATTTGATAATAATAATACTAATGATAATGAGAACTAGTTGCATTTGTATTAATTCTAAGTAAAATACTCTCAACTTAATCGTCGTAACCTTTTTATTAACCTATTTTTTCTCTTTAAAGGATTAACATGTTTAAACACTGCAAACTATTCTCTACATTTTTCGTATTAACCTCATTGACAGCCTCTCCCGTCATTTATGCCGATCATGCGGAAAAAGCAGAGTTTTTTGAAGAAATTACTATTATCGGCAATACGGAGAGGGCGCGCATGATGCCTGGCTCCGCTCACTTTATCTCTGATGATGAATTAGAGGTATTCAACTACGCTGATATTCAGCAAATTTTACGCAAAGTGCCAGGCGTCAATCTGCAACTGGAAGATGGTTATGGTTTACGCCCCAATATTGGCATTCGTGGCGTTCAAACCGAACGTAGCAGCCGGATTATGCTTTTGGAAGATGGTGTGCCAATCGCACCAGCGCCCTATGCTGCATCAAGCGCCTACTATTTCCCTACTGCCGGTAGGATGTACAGCATGGAAGTACTCAAGGGTCCTGCCGCAATTACCGAGGGGCCCAACACAATTGGAGGGGCGATCAACATGATCTCCACTCCTATTCCCGAGCAAGCTGAAGGCAAGGTGATTGCTGAGATCGGCGAAGACTCTACAACACGGGTACACGCTGTTTTTGGCTCAACTAATAGCTCAGGTTTTGGCTACTTATTAGAAACTCATCAATGGAAAAGCGATGGGTTTCAGACGATTGATGGTGACAACGGCAACACTGGATTAGATATCAAAGACTATACTGTGAAGCTATCTTATGCTCCTATCGATTCACGCCATGTATTTGAATTGAAATATCAATACGCGGATCAAGAGTCAAACCAAACCTATCTAGGAATTACCGATGAGGATTTCAAGGCCGATCCCTATCGTCGCTATTCTATTTCTCAAAATGACTTGATGCTAACCGAACATAATCAATTGATCCTGCGCCACGAGTTCTCCATCAGTGAAGATGTCAATGTAACAACCACTGCCTATAACAATGATCATGCTAGGAGTTGGTATAAACTAGACAAGTTAGCAGGAGTGGGTCCAGAAAAAATAATCGCTGACATTAATAAAGGGGCCTCAGAGTATTCAGATGCTGACTTACAGGCTATTTTATTAGGTGGTGATAGTGCCGCCGGCGATGTTGCTATAAAAGATAATAATCGGGACTACTATTCTAGGGGCCTCTCTGTAAAATTCGACTGGTCGGTTGAGTCTGACGATGTGGCTCACGACATAGAGCTAGGCATTAGATATCATGAAGATGAAGAAGATCGCCTTCAGCGCACAGACAAGTATACGCAGATAAATCAAAGTCTTTTACTGGATTCGATCGGTTTAACCGGTGGCAATAAAAACAATCGCGTAGTTCAAGCTGAAGCCCTAGCCATATACGTTAAAGACAGTATCACCTTTGGTAAATTCGTTGTCACACCAGGTCTACGTTTCGAAGATATTGACCTTCTTCGACGAGACTGGTCTGCTCTTCCTCGCAACGCAAACCCCAGCGTTAAAAGCAATAGCGTTACAGCTGTTTTACCTAGTATGGGCGTGCTCTATAACTTTAACGATCAACTGTCGCTGTTAGCAGGTGCATATAATGGCTTTGGCACTCCTACCACCAGTGACGGAGTGGAAGAGGAAGATGCTATTAATATTGAATTTGGGGGTAGGTATCAAAAAGACGATCTTTTGGTGGAGTTAATTGCCTTCACTAGTGACTATGAGAATTTAGTTGGTGAGTGTACAGCCTCATCAAGCACAGGAAATTGCGATATAGGTGACCAATTTAACGGCGGCGAAGCCACCGTCAAGGGATTTGAATTTCAACTAGCAAATGTCACTCAGCTCACCGATAGTTTAGAGCTTCCCATGTCTCTGACTTATACACACACGGACGCAGAGTTTGATAGCACTTTTGATAGCGAATTTTTTGGCGAAGTAAGCAAAGGTGACCCCATACCCTATATCCCTAAAAGTCAGTACGCTTTCTCCGTCGGTATTGAAAGTAATACTTTCCAAGTTAATGCAGTGCTTAACTATGTTGATGCCGTTTGCGTAAAAGCCAGTTGCGGAGACTTCGAGAAAACAAATGAATCGACATTGATAGATGTTGTCGGTAATTATCAAGTCAGTGATGATTTCGGTGTCTATTTAAGAATGGAAAATATCACCGACGAAGCTGACATTGTCGCTCGCCAACCGAAGGGAGCACGTCCTAATAAAGCGCGCACAGCCACAGTTGGGGTTCGCTATACATTTTAATTTCGCAGTATAAATAGTAAAATTTTAAGGGAGCCATCTACGGCTCCCTTTTTTATTCCTGATACCCTTCACAGCCTTATATTAACGAGTTAGTTTTTTCTGTAAAGCCATCGTTTGTTTGGTAGCTTGAAATACAGTTAACTTGGAGTTCGCATTGCCCGTTCGTCCGATCGCGTCTATTTGACCATAGTACCAATACTGAACAGCGAATCCAGCCACGGCCTTGAGCATTTTAAGATTACCCAGCCAAGCCAACCACTGCGGAAAAAGAGACAACGAATCTTCATAACGCGGCAACTCATCTAATCCATTGATCAACTGATTAGGTGCATCAGTCATTACACACATAGGCCTCCCTAAACCGATAACATCAGCACTGCCACTTTGCAGCGCCTGCTCCATTGCTGCACGTTGCCGAAATCCTCCAGTGACCATTAACGGGACATTAACTTTCTCGCCCATGGCTACTGCAAAATCAACAAAATAGGCCTCACGCATCAACGTTGACTCCGCCACATTCTGCTTTTCTTCCTCTTCCATTCCACTTAAACCAAGTAACTTTGGCTGTTCGTAGGTGCCCCCAGAAATTTCAATCAGATCAATGCTAGCTTCTTGTAACCACTGGGCAACCTGCAAACTTTCCTCAAAGGCAAAACCACCTTTTTGAAAATCTGCACTATTCAATTTAACAGCTACTGGAAAATCAGGGCCCACAGCAGCTCTCACAGAAGCAACCACCGCTAACAGGACACGCGCGCGATTAGCCAAGTCTCCGCCATATTCGTCAGTTCGAAGGTTACTGCGCGGGCTCAAAAATTGTGATAATAAATAACCGTGTGCAGCATGAATTTGCACCCCCGTAAATCCTGCTTCTTTAACCGCCGCCGCGCAAATACCAAAACGCACAATAATTTCTTCGATTTCCACAGAAGTCAGTGCCACAGGCTCACCGAACTGACCACCAGGGAGACCCAACTTTACGGCTGAGGGTGCTTTTGGATTGGGGTTAACCAACTTCTGAGTTTGCCGCCCAGCATGACTAATCTGTGCCCAAAAATGATTGCCATTACGTGTAGCCGCATCAGCCCAACGCTTCAATGCTTCCTGCATTTCTTCACTAGGCGGACGATCAATAACGACGTTTCCGGGGCGCTCTAAGTGGTCTTTATCTACGATAATATTACCTGATAACAACATGCCAGCTCCCCCATCACTCCATAAACCATAAAGACGAGCCAACTCAGCTGTGGGTAGCCCATCAGCGGTCGCTAATCCTTCCGTCATAGCGGCCTTGGAAAGGCGATTAGGTAATACTGCACCACAAGGTAACTCTAGTGATTGGGAAAATAAGGTTGTCATGGATTGCCTCAAAGTAAGCTTATATTTTGGTTGTATTAAAATTTAATATAGATCGTGAGTGTATGAAAAAGATACTCAAAGGTATAGCTTTTAGCGGCTTTATTGTTATTCTTCTCGCCCTATAATTTTCTAAGGATAAGCGAGCTAGAAATGGACTACAAATACTATCAAGATCAGGTTCAACAATGTCTACCTATGTCTATCGACAGTGGCTGGGGGCAAGGTCGAAGCGCCTTTGGCGGTCTAACCGCCGCCCTAGTGCTGACTCATATTGAACAGCAAACTGGCCTCACTGATCGTGATCTAAGAACAATTAATATTCATTTTTGTGGTGCAGTTATGCTGGATGAATCCTGTGAATTTACACACAGAGTACTATCTAATGGTAAATCTGTTTTCCAAGTAGTGGGACAACTTTTACAAAACGGTGAAGTAAAAACTCAAATAGTCGCCTGTTTTGGTGCGCAGAGGCAATCATCTATCCAGATAAATCCGTCGCCGATTAAGCCACCAAAAAGTCTTTCAGAAGCGATGGTTTTTCCTTTTACTCCGGGTAGAACACCTGAATTTGTACGCTATTTTGATCTTCGACTCACCAGCGACAACCCTCCTTATAGTGGGGCCAAACAAGGTGGAGTCAGCGGATGGATGCGCTTTAAAGAACCAACGGAAGCGCTTAATGACAGCGCCATGATTGTATTAATCGATGCATGGCCCCCTGCTGTTCTGCCACTTCTGACAACACAGGCCCCAGCCAGCACGATTACTTGGAATCTAGAATTTATCCAGCCCCGAGAATCTCTGGAGACAAAAGATTATCTTTTCTATGACTGTGATGTAGTGCAAGCTGATTTGGGCTATGCTCACACTGATGCAAAAATATTTCATCCGAACGGCCAGCTGTTAGCGGTCAGCCGTCAACTTGTAGGCGTCTATGACCAACGCCGATGACTTGCTTTTTCGCCCCTCTAATAAAGGTGTGCATATAAATTAGAAGGAAAGTTGAATGACACATTCCAAAGTGCCTACTGCTGAACAACCACTGGCGGGAGTCAAAATTCTTGAACTTTCAACGATGGTTACCTGCTCCCTTGCCAGTATGACATTGGCAGCTCAGGGGGCAGAGGTTATTAAAATTGAACCCCCATTAGGCGGAGATGTTATGCGTCACCTTGGCCATCAGAAAAATGGGATATCTGCCTTATTTCATAACTGTAACCGCGGCAAAAGATCCTTAGCCATTGATTTAAAATCATCAGCAGGCGTCGAAGCAGTAAACCAGCTCGCCATGGAGTCTGACCTCCTTATGCACAACTATCGGCCTGGCGTAATGGACCGCATGGGGCTAGGCAGCACTTCACTGAGAGAGATCAACGATCGCCTCACCTATATCGCCGTCACTGGATTCGGTAATAAAGGACCGATGTCAGGAGACCCAGCCTATGATCATGTTATTCAAGCAATGACAGGTATCACTGATCTTCAAGGAGATGGGGAAAGCAACTTCAGTTTTGTGAGAACTCTACTCTGCGACAAAATCACAGCCTACACCGTTTGCCAAGCGGCGACTGCGGCACTCCTAGCCCGAGCAACCACCGGTGAAGGGCAGCATATTGATATCTCGATGTTGCATGCCTGTCTTGCATTTGTTTGGCCTGACGGCATGATGCACCATACCCTGCATGATGACGATGTTATTGCAATGTCACCGGTATCTGACTACTACCAGACTCTAGATTTGAAGGATGGTTCTATTGCAGTGGCTGCTTTGCAAGACAAACACTGGGAAGCGCTACTGCCGCTTATTGGGTACCCCGAGTTAGTGGACAATCCCATGTTTAAAACCATGGGTGCTCGGTTAAGCAACATGTCAGAGGTACTTAAAGTACTAAAATCACCAAGGCAAGATGTTGGCGTTGCTAAAGCACTAGAAATACTGAGAGCTGCAGATGTGCCTTGCGGGCCCTGTGCGCATCAGAGTGATATCGCCCATAACCCGCAAGTAAACGCAATTGGTGCACTGGAAACCTATGTGGCAAAACATCTTGGTTCCCTAACTGCTCCCACACCACCAGTTCAGTTTGCCGGAAACCTCACCACTCAGGCACTTCCTAGCCCCACCCTTGGCGAGCAAAGTCGCGACATATTGCGAGAAATTGGTTGGAGTGAAAGCCGCATAGACGAGCTTGTCTCTCAGAAAATTGTTCACATCAGTTGATCGCCACAGGCACTAAGGCCGCACAAGGCCGACATTATCTGTCGTTTATGTAATTCCCACCCCCACCCACCTCACCAACACAAAACTGACTAAAGCTTTATCCCTTTAGCTATGGCAATATAGCGATAGAAATCATTGATACTTTACCTACTATTTTGGGTAATCGTAATAACAAAGACTCAGGTTTTGAGATGGGTAAAGCCTTATTTTATAAACGCCAATATAGCGCTAAGATTAGTGTCTCTACTTTGATTTGTGCGGCACTTTTTATAGCGTCCAGCGCTTTTGCTAAAGAGGGTGATATTCAGATTCAGCTAGCCGATACCTGCCCCCCCAGTTTTAGTTTAGGGACAGATAATCGATGTTCTCTGCGACATATGTACCAACTCTATGACTCACTGCAAGACAGTGGCATTGGTGGTCTTAAAACTGCACTACCCAAAGCTAGGGATGGGTTTAGCCCTCAACAGATTGATCTGGGTCGACTATTATTCTTTGACCCCATTTTATCAGCAGACAATAGTGTTTCTTGCGCCACCTGCCATAACCCTAAACAGGGCTTCAGTGATGCCATGGGCCGCAGTGTAGGAATTAATGGGCAGATACAGACACGATCGGCGCCCACGCTATGGAACAGTGCTTTTCTCTCTTCATTTTTTTGGGATGCGCGAGCCGAAAGCCTCGAAGAACAGGCAGTAGGCCCACTATTTAGCCCTGCTGAAATGGGCAATACACCCAAGCAACTATTAATGAGCCTAAAGAATACCGATACCTACGTCGGTCTTTTTAAACAGGCGTTTCCCGAACAAAAAGCGCCTATCTCGATTGGTAATATAGCCACTGCTCTAACTGCTTTTCAGAGTTCATTAATATCGCTCAATAGTCGTTATGATCAATATGCTCATGGGTACCATGACGCTTTGAATGATGACGAGATTGCGGGCCTGAATGTGTTTAGGTCTTTTGTGGCTCGTTGCTCCCAGTGCCATACCCCACCTCTGTTTACGAACCAACAAATTGCGGTAATAGGCACCCCTGAGCCAGAAGGGTTACCGCGAGATATAGGCGCGGAGAAAACATTCAAATCAAAGGTATTGCGTGGCGGCTTTAAAGTGCCTACGTTGCGAAATATTGCCCAAACAGCGCCTTATATGCATTCAGGTCGTTTTGAAACTCTTAGAGAGGCAGCAGAATTTTATACTGGGGGGCGTGGCCATGCGGTACCCGAAGGTGAGGTCTTATTGTTACACTGGCATATATCAGAGCCTGATTTAACCAACGATGAACTTGATCGACTGGTAGACTTTATGAAGACCCTTAGTGATGAGAGCTTAGTTCCCAGCACACCCGCGCAGTTGCCTTCTGGCCTGTCGTTTAAGCACATGGAGAATAATCACAATGAAAAATCTTAACACCTTGGCAGTTGCACTTGCTGCTGCCACCTTCGCCGTGGGTTGGTATGTCGGCAGTAGTGATGAGACCCTCACTATTACAAGTAGCAAAGGGGGCAAGAGTTATAGTGGTGGTTATGTCACCGAACAATCGACAAGTGCCAAATCTGAGGGTGCAGTGAAGCTACGCACCACAGAAGGTGAAATTCATGTGATAAATCCTGGTGACTCTATCCAGACCGCGGTTGAGCTAGCCCAACCCGGGGACACTATTCAGGTTATGCCCGGCATCTATTCCGAAACGGTATACATCGATAAAGATGATATCCATCTTCTCGGTGTAATTAAAGAAGGTGAACGCGCAACCCTAGATGGCTTAGGAAAACTCAATGACGCCATTCTGTACTCAGGTAATAACATCATTATCGAGAACTTTAAAATTATTGACTACAAAGGCAATGGCATTATGAGTCAAGCTGGCAATAATTTTGAGATTCGCAACAATGTGATTGTCGATACAGGTATTTACGGTATCTTTCCTCAGTTAGGTAAGAACGGATTGATCGAACACAATGTGGTGTCCGGTATTGCCGATGCGGCAATATATGTAGGTATGAGCGATAACATTCATGTGGCCTATAACGAAGTGTTTGATAGCGTCGCAGGCATTGAAATTGAAAATAGCCGTCACGCTATTGTTGAGCACAACAATACGCATCACAACACTGGCGGTATTTTGGCATTCATCACGCCGGGGTTGCCCGTTAAAGACACCTACGATGTGATTATTCGCAATAACTTTATTTTGAATAACAATACCCCCAACTTCGGTGCGCCAGGATCTACGGTTGCAGGTATACCCGCAGGGACGGGTATTTTGATTATGGCGGCAGATGATGTGGTAGTAGAAGGTAATATCATCAGCAACCATAAAACTGCAGGCATCTTAATCACTGATCACGGTAATGCGGCTAATCTAACTCTTGATCCTGAATCAGACCCCAATGCTGACGGTGCAATGATTCTTGACAATGTCATGCTCAACAACGGGTACGACACAATTGATGAGGTTAAAGCATTTGCACTTACTGAACTGCATACGGGCAATATTGATATCTTTCAAATAGGCCCCACAGAAGGTAGTTGTATTATCAATCGTCATCGTTATAAAACCGTTGGTATTGGTGACTTTACAGATTGTGACTTTACCAACACCGATGATATCGAAAACTACCTGATTGCTGGTGGTGCCGAGCCAAGGGTCATAGCGCCTTCTGAGCGCGGTGAAATTGCTTACCTCGGCGTTTGCACTGGTTGTCATGCCTATGCTGGCCGTTTGATTGGCCCTTCAGTTCAAGAAATTCAGGCACTTTATGCCAACCGTCCTGAGGCACTGGTAAGCTATATTAACGCGCCAACACCAATGCGGTCAGATTATCCAGAAATGCCTGCGCAAAATTATTTGGATGCTGAGACCCAGCTAGCGGTAGCCAATTATATTTTGCAGGTAGGAAACTAAACGATCACATCAAATTAAACTGCGTTTAGCTATCCAAGTAAAAATCTAGGATACCCTGCTTATTTAATGGCAGGGTGTCTGCTTGACAGCGGCGCAATTCATTTTGAACATGTAATCGGGCTTTTTCTAAACGTTTCATTGATCTGGCGGTAAAAACCCCATAACCGACATCCAAGTCAAAGAACTTTTCATTGGCCTGAGCTGCTTTAATGCTAGCAGTCGCAAACTTCTGATAGGTACGCTGCATATAGTCTAGTAAAGGCTCAAGAGCCTCAGGTATGCCATCATCTGCTAACCAATCTGCGTCATCTTCAGCCTGCTGCCAAACCTTAGCCACATAATCTTCAAATACAGGCAACTTATCACCTAGCCAAGCCTTTGGCTCTGGATCCAGTAAAAAGTGTCCTTTGAAAGGTCCCACCAAAGCAAAGTCGGCAATGCATGCGCGATCGCCCAACAAAAATTTGTGGTGCTCAAAATGCTCTGCCAGCAAGTCAACAAAAACACCAAAGTCTCTCTGCATAGCTTCTTTCTGATCATCGCCTGCCCCCTGCACTATGCAGGCTGCAGCGCCAAAAGAATTATGCATCATCTCCCCTACACCAGCGACTTGCTCTTCTTCAGTATCGGTTCTTGAATCATCTATGGATTTCGCTAAGAGAAGGTTCATGCCAAAATTTTTGCCTGCCGCGGCCACTGTCTCTGGGTAACACCAGCGCGAATGCAATGCATGTCGCGGCAACCAATGGTTAAAGAAATCCTCCAGCACAAAGCATAGACTTCGCTGGTTTGGGCTCGACGGAATTACAGGCTGATCACTAAAACGCTCATGTAACATAGGGCCGATACTTATTGTGTCGTTCAGCAGCCAACCATCAGGGGTATCTAAAAGCGGGATAAACCGTGTGCCCGCCCGTGCCTCAATCTCTGAAGCTGAGGCCATTGTTTTGTACTGCCACACGTAGGGTATGCCTTGATAACGCAACTGGGCCTCAAGCTTGCGCGTAAACATACTCAACTCTTGGCCAATCAGGGTGTAAGTGCCTTTGTACATAGTTATCGGTCTCACTTCTGTAACATCAAATCTGTACAAATTAGTATGGCATGACAAGTGTTGTAATATCCAAGAATTTTCTTGCAATGTTTGCTCTATATCAGGACAAATAACAAGCTCGTCAGTATTAAAATCTATTGATTACATAAATCGTGACATGTAATGTAAAATCATCTCATGATCAAAAACGCTGCTATTTTATTTTTGCTATTAAGTGTCTCTTCTTGTGCCACTCAAAATAATATTGAGAATGTTACAGAGATTGAAATAATTAAGGATGTGAATGCCTTTATGGACAGTTGGCACCAAGCAGCCTCTAATGCTAATTTTGAGAATTATTTCGGGAAAATGGATACCCAATCTGTATTTATAGGCACTGATGCGTCAGAAAATTGGACCAAGCAACAGTTTGAAGCCTACAGCAAGCCCCATTTTGACAAGGGTGATGCTTGGGATTTCAAAACCCTCGAAAGAAACATTTATATCAATGAGTCAAAAACCCTCATTTGGTTTGATGAATTGCTGGATACCTGGATGGGCGTGTGTAGGGGTTCAGGTGTGATTGAATTTGACAACGCTGAATTTAAAATTGAACACTATGTCCTATCGCTAACCATTCCCAATGATGACATTCAGGCGGTCATGGATGCTAAGAGCAAAAATGATCGGATTGCCCTTGAGCAGTTAAGATCAGCATTGGTCAAGTAACATCTTAAGGCGACCATTGCGTCGACAACGGTACTGCCAAAATTGACAAAAGCAAACGCTACAAATACGTTATACTTCCGCGTTTTAAATTATGGCAAATTAAAAAAGAGATTTTAGATGGTAGAAGAGTCATCCTCGGCGCTATGGCAACCCAGTCAAGAACAAATTAACAAAACTAACTTGCACCAGTTTATAGGAGTGGTGTCAGAAAAGTTGTCACTGCCTAGTGCCAACTATGATGAGTTTCACCAGTGGTCTGTTGATAATTCTGAGAGCTTTTGGGCTGAAGTTTGGGACTATACCGAAATCAAAGCATCGGTTGATTGGAATTCTGTATTAACCAATGCCGATCAGTTTCCCGGAGCGACCTGGTTTGCCGGTGCTCGGTTTAATTTTGCTGAGAATTTATTACGCAATCGCAGTGATAGGATTGCCATTGTAGGACGTTTAGAAAATGGCAGCCGAACAACCCTAAGTTATGGCCAGCTCTATGAGCAGGTTGAACAATGTGCCGCGGCCATGCGTTCTGTGGGTGTTGAATGTGGTGACCGCGTTGCCGGATTTATGCCCAATGTGGCCCAGACTGTGGTTGCTATGCTGGCTACTACTAGTATTGGCGCTATTTGGTCTTCTTGCTCACCAGACTTTGGCATTAACGGAGTGATGGACCGCTTTGGGCAGATAAAGCCCAAGCTATTGTTCGGTTGTAACGGTTATTACTACAACGGTAAGACCATCGACTCCACCGCCACTCTTCAGCAAATATGTGACAAGATTGATAGTATTGAACAACTGGTCGTTGTACCTGTTATTGAGCAACTGGCTGATTTATCGGCGCACGGAAAGGCTGTACTTTTTAATGATTTTTTGATCACTCATAACACCCCCGAATTAGTCTTTGAGCAACTGCCTTTTAATCACCCGCTATATATTATGTACTCCTCCGGCACTACTGGTGTGCCTAAGTGTATTGTGCACGGCGCTGGTGGCACATTGATTCAACACCTTAAAGAACACCAATTACATGTGAACTTGAAGCCTGCTGACAAGATGTTTTTTTACACTACCTGTGGCTGGATGATGTGGAATTGGTTAGTTAGTGCCCTCGCCTCTGAGGTGACATTGGTGTTATTTGACGGCTCACCTTTTTATCCCGAGCCTAAATCGCTTTTTGATATGGCTGAAGAAGAACAGTTGACAGTATTTGGAACCAGCGCGAAATATATAGCAGCCTTAGAAAAGGCCGGTGTAAGGCCAAGGGAAACCCACAATCTAGAAACGCTCAATACTATTTTATCCACTGGATCACCGTTGTCTCATGAAAGTTTTCAGTATGTTTATCGAGATATAAAAAGTGATCTCTGTTTGGCGTCTATCTCTGGGGGTACTGATATCCTATCTTGCTTTGTATTGGGCAACCCTTGCTTGCCAGTATGGGAGGGCGAGATTCAGTGTCGCGGTTTGGGCATGGCGGTGGACATTTGGGATGACCACGGCAATTCGGTAGTTGAGCAAAAAGGTGAGTTGGTGTGCACAAAACCCTTCCCAAATGCACCTATCTATTTTTGGAACGATACAGACAATAAGAAATATCTAGATGCCTATTTTGATACCTATCCAGGCATCTGGGCGCAGGGCGACTATGGGGAGATCACCGAGCATAGCGGCATGGTGATACACGGGCGCTCAGACGCGGTGTTAAATCCCGGCGGTGTGCGTATTGGTACCGCTGAAATCTATCGCCAAGTTGAAAAACTAGATGAGATTATTGATAGCGTCTGTATCGGTCAAGTCTGGGATGATGACGTGCGCGTTATTCTGTTTGTGGTCTTGAAAGAGGATGTTGAGTTAAGCCCTGACCTTGAAAAGGCTATTCGCCAAACTATTCGTCGAGAAACAACGCCGCGCCATGTGCCTGCTAAAATTATCGCTGTAGCCGATATTCCGCGCACTATTAGCGGCAAAATTGTGGAATTAGCCGTGCGCAAAGTAGTGCATAATGAAGTCGTGAACAACACAGATGCTCTAGCTAACCCAGAGGCTCTCAATCACTTCAAAAACCTTAGTGAGCTTACAGTCTAGGCCCCAAAAATTCACACAGACCGGCATTGGGGTGGAGTGATGAGACCACCCTATCACCCAAAATCAATACCTCTGGAGATTCAGCAGTAAATACCGGCCATTCAGTCAAGTTGGCCTGATTTGGATCACCCGTTTTAGCAAAGTTGACCCAATAATTCTTCATTAGTTGAGTAAGCTCACGATCAAACTTTGAAGTGGGCAGCCAATCATCGTGGGTATCAAAAACATACGGTAATTCAGCTCCGTGATAAGCGCCCATAGATGCCGCGACTTCACCTTCTCTCTGACGATTAAAGAAATAAAACCATGAGGTACCCTCCATTTTGGAGATCTCCTCAGCTAGGAGTAAGGCAGGGCACATAAAAGAAGCTGCAGTGCTGAGGCTATTTAATTGGTCTCTGCCCTTAGGCATATGGTTAATCATTTGTTTTAATTTTTTGGCTTCTTCTGAACCAACCTGAGATTCCAGCCAACCATCTACAGTCTGGTTGTCATCCAAATACATCAAAGACTCATGCTCATTGGAGCCCACTAAGAGTTCTACTGTATGCAGATTTTTGGCTTTAAGTGTGTCGCCGAATGGCTCGTAGACACTTTGGCCATCTACTGCGACATCAAAATAATGACCTGAATAGACTTCTTCTGCGACGGTTATAACCCGCTCCGCAGAAACTGCTCTGAGTTGATCAGCTATATTTTCTATTTTGGTACTCAGTAGTGTTTTTGCTAACTCTATCCCCAGAACGGTGTGCTCTTGCTGAGTGCTTCTATTTGTTATGGCGGACCCTGAACTCTGATGAATAGCCCGTGAGAACAAGCCTGAACTGGAGGGCATAGCCATTAGATAGTCGATATTACCTGCACCCGCAGACTCCCCCATGAGGGTAATTCTTGAGGCATCACCGCCAATAGCTTCGATATTCCGGTTGATCCATTGCAGAGCCTCCACCATGTCGAGCAATCCAAAATTTGAATGTTCAAATTCAGGGTGAGAAAAAAAGCCCAAAGCACCTAATCGGTAGGCAATGGAAATAACGATAACACCGTCAGCAGCCATGTTATGACCCATATAATTTGGCTCGTAAGACCATCCAGCTTTATTTGAGCCACCATGTATATAGACAATGACAGGTAATGGCTGTCCCCTTTCACTGATCTGTTTAGGCCGCCAAATATTCAAATACAGACAGTCCTCACTGACGGCTGGCGCCTCAACAACATCAGGGTTACCACCAAATCCTTTGACTACATTTTTATACCACTGGGTTATGCGATCAGCTTGCATGCAGGCTGGGGCGAAATTACTTGCGTTAAAAGGACTTTCTATTTTGGTCAGTGGTAGCGGCGGTGCCCAACGAAGATCACCCACAGGAGGCTGAGCAAAAGGAACCCCTAGAAAAGACTCTGTTCTCCCATCCTCTGATATTTGCCCAACAATAGTTGATGTGGCGTCTAACTGAATCTGTGGTTGTACAATGATATCTGTGTCGATCTTAGACTCACAAGCGCTCAGTATAAATAGCATAAAGCCAAGGCCAACTTTGATAACAAGCTTTTGAGTCAGGTTCATTCTGATGACTCCATAGACACAACGACACAGCCGCCAAAACCACCAGTCTCTATAAGCTCATGGGCCTTAGATATTTTCTCTAGAGGTACCACGTGCGTCACGCGGTGTTCCAATTTCTCTTGCTCTAAGGCAATACTAATGGCTTCAATGGCCGCCTGCTTTGCCGATTCTGGCATAGCATAAACAATTACCATTCGCAGGGTCAGGTCCATGTACATCATGTCTAAAAATGGTAGCGAGGGGGTTTTTACTTGGGTGGACGAGTAAGTTGCTATGACTCCATTGGGGGCTATACAACCAAGTATTTGTGGTAAGTTAGCGCCAAACTCTACATCAATCACTCGATCAACTTTCTTTCCGCTGGTCGCTACTAAAACCTGTTGACCCCAATCTTCCTCTCGATGATTTACTACTGCCTTGGCGCCCAGAGCTAGGCATAAGTCTCGATCTGAAGAGTTACTGGCTGTAGTGATAACCTCTGCACCGGCCATAACGGCCCATTGAATAGCATAATAGCCAACTCTTCCAGCACCGCCAGTTATTAGCAGGGTTTGGCCATTAATATCTCCATCTGCATGTACGCAACGATGAGAAGTCATGGCTGGAATACCCAAGCAGGCTCCCACGTCAAAATCAGTATTATGAGGTAGTTTTATGACGCGTTGGGCGTCCAAGGTAACGTATTCAGCTGCCGTGCCCTGTCGTCGCCCATATTGAGCCTGATAAATCCAGACGCGCTCTCCAATCCGGCTCGGTGAAACACCATTACCCACTGCCTCAATAACTCCGGCACCGTCACTATGGGGAATAACTAAACCCCCATCTAATAAGTTAGGGAAGGAGCCTGCACGCTTTTTAACATCTGACGGATTGACTCCGCTGGTGACCAATTTAACCAATACCTGACCCTCTTCGGTAATAGGTTTTGGCTGCTCACCCACCTGAAGAACATCTTCTGGGGAACCAAAATTTTCAAACCATGCTGCTTTCATAATTTCATCTCAGTTGCTTTATAAAGTGTCTGTTATTTTGATGTTTCAGCTAGATAGGGTCTCTGTATGCCCATCGATTGGAATGGCCTGGCCTGAAATATGTTGGGCAGCCGGAGAACACAAAAAATGGGCTGTCTGTGCAATATGATCAGCCTCTACAAACACACCAAGGGAATTCTGTTGTAAATATAACTCGCGAACTGTACCTGCAGGAATATCGCGTGCCTCGGCATCTAGTTCTATGACTTTGTCAATGCGAGGGCCATTTACACTGCCTGGGCATAGCGCATTCACCCGTACACCAAAGGGCCCAAGTTCCATAGCCCAGGTTTTCGTTAAACCTATGATTGCCCACTTCGCAGCAGCGTAGGGAGAACGCAGAGGACATCCAAACAAACCTGCGTTAGATGACATATTGATCATTACACCCTTAGACTTTTTGAGTAATGGGACAGCTTTGCGCGTGACATAAAAGATGCTGTTTAGATCGACGCCTATAGTGTCATTCCATTCTTGAGGAAGAATATCTTCAACAGCAGCGGTTGGCCCAGCAACACCGACATTATTGACCAAAACATCCAACTCACCATGAGTTTTTTGAAGGTCCTCGAAAACAGTGTCAACTTGATTGACCTTGGTCAGATCTGCACAGGTTGCAGTCATCGTCGGCAATTCAGCCAGGGCTTTATCGATAGCTAACTGATCGATGTCACATATGTGCACTTCATCACCCTGCTTTAAGAAGTGCTTAGCAATGGCAAGTCCTATTCCAGATCCACCAGCAGTAACCAAAACGACTCTAGAGACGGTACTCATAAATTGGCTAGCCTAAATTTATTGTTTAACCATTTTAAATATAAATTGCAACGGAACTCAATAGTGAGGGTATTCGGTCGGGATTAACAGTAAATTACATCGACAACCAATATCTATCGGGGTATAAAGAGTCCGCGTTAATTCCAACCCGTATATTATTAGATATTAAGGATCAACAATGGCTCGGCAGATACTAGATGCAACAAAGATACACCCCAAAGCACTCAATATTATTGAAACTAACCATGCAGATATCGTCGCGGAGGTTCAAGAAGCTATTAGTGACAATGCCTTGGTAATAGTGGGGATGGCACAAAATCCTGCGCCAAAAAGGGCGCGAAAAGTACTTGATGAAATTGGTATCGACTATAGGTATTTAGAATACGGTAATTACTTTAAAGAGTGGCGACGACGCAACGCACTTAAGATGTGGACAGGTTGGCCAACTTTCCCAATGGTATTTGTTAATGGCACCTTGATCGGCGGATCGAGCGATATGCGAGCGTTAATAGAAACTGGTGAGCTGCACGATTTACTGAAACAAAATCAGTAATGCTAGGTTTTTCTGCAGGCTAGTCGTACTGACTCAATTTGTTGATCCTAATGACCGCTTGAATCTCATGTACATAGGCTTCGCGCAATTCTGAGTAATCAATCAATCCTTCGGCTAACTGGTGCCCAGTAATCGGTTTTCCTGCGGAGCGAAGAGAGGCTCGATCATTGCGAAGATCCGCATAAGCACGATGAGTATTAATATTTTTCAAGTAAGATTTTATTGCATCACTTACTGAGTCGAATTTGGCGACTTCATGAGTACTGCCTGCGTTTCGTCGCAATGGCACTAACCCACAACCCTTCTGATAGCACCACTGACCAAAAAGATTGTTCCCCTGTACCGCAAATCGAGACGTTCCCCAAGCAGACTCCATGGCAGCTTGAGCCAAGGCTAAAGAGGCAGGAACTTGATCGACACGAAGTAATAGCTCTGCAACCTCTTTTTTTGTAGCTGACTCAGTATTAAGACGGTAATCCTTGGCAAGGTCCAAGATGAGCTTTCGATGAGACTGTCTATATTCTTCTTCGGAGAGATGCTTTAGTTCGGCAAGCTGCTCCCGTTGGTTTTTTATGGTTGCATTTTGAGCCTGCACGAGGGGCAAAATATAATTGAAGAAGGCTAATTTTTTGGCTTTAACATTCTGATACTGGGTGAAGTCTGGCAGTGGGTTTTTATTCTGCTGTGATATGCCAACTACGACGACTGAGAGCGTCACAAATACGGTGATAATAACAACAAAGCGGTTAACATTACTCATGGGTAACTCTTAGACGATTTGGCTAGCAGCATAGGATTGCTATACCAACAGAAGAACATCAATTCCCAGTAAAACAAACATGCCGCGCATAATTAGCTGCGTGCGCTTATCTAAGTCCTTATAGACTTTAGATAATCGATCTAATTCATCTTTAGCCAAGTCGCCACTCTGCTTCATCTGCTGTGCGCCGTTTGCCAAAAGTGCAGATGCTGATACACCTGCCGTGGCAATACCAAATTTCTTAATAAAATTTCTTCTTCCCTGCAATCCTTTATCAAGATCCATACATACTCCGCTTAAACTGCCGTTGATCGACTTAATAGATTACATCATAAACACCCAGATCACCATGACTATGCTCGATTACCCAAAATAGAGATGTCTATTTTATCTCTATTTCAATAACCTCAGACATCACTGGGGGATTGTGAGGTATATGGACATGATTACCCAAAACGAGTTGTAACCGATGAAAGCCTGGAGGCAACTTAATCTTTGTGCTTGTCTGACCCTTACCAAAATGTAACACCTGATCACTTGCTGGCAACGGCCTAGTAAGATCTGGAAGTTCATTCATATTAATCAGTAAATGATGGTGTCCAGAGTCAGGTACTGCAAGTCCTGCTGGAGAGACTGTCATCCCATTCAAGCCAAATTCAACGGTGATACCCTCGGAATCTGCAGTTTTAAATACTTGGCCATTGATTGGCGATAAAAAATAGACCTTAGCATTTGCAGGAGATGAAAAATTAGGTATATCCGCTAACTGGCCCGACATTACTGAGGGGATAATCGCAATCCATAGCGTGATACTTAAAATAAGGGGCCTCACAAATATAGGCATTCGTTGCCACTCTAAATATTTACCCATCAAAACTCTCCATTCCATTTCTAGTTCTATCCGCCACTAGAATGACGTAAAGTTGATCGTGAAACAAGCAGTAAACGTAACCAGATTATAAGGCATGAAATTAGTATAACGGCCTAGATCTGATTGCCTATGACAGTGAAGCATATTCAGTTACTATTCATGCGACTTCGATTTGAGGTCAATTGTCACCAATAATATTACGAAAAAGAGGGTTACAAAATAATGTTCATAAAAGTCTTGCTGGTCTTTCTAATCTCTATTTTTCCACTAGCGTATGGTGAAGATTTAACAACCATTAAGCCAGAGCGTGTTGGCATGTCTAGCGAGCGATTAGCCAAAATCAAACCTCACATGCAACGTTATGTGGACGAGGGTAAAGTCGCAGGCATTCAAACAATTATCGCTAGAAACGGAAAGATAGTGCACTTTGAGCAAGTAGGTACTCTGAATCTGGATACCGGCGCAGAGATGAAGAATGACTCATTATTTCGTATCGCATCTATGACAAAACCAGTGGCGACCACTGCAGCAATGATACTTTTTGAAGAGGGGAAGTTACTACTAGATGATCCTGTTGAAAAATATTTACCTGCCTTTAAGGATAAAAAAGTATTGGTGGATGGCGAATTAGTTGACGCTACACATCCATTTACCATTCGAGAGTTGATGAGCCATACTGGCGGCCTAACCTACGGGATTTTTGGTAACTCTCCTATCGATCAACAGTATCGTGAAGCCATGTTTGGAGAAAATAATACGTTTAATTTTAGGAGCATCGCCAACAATGATACTCCCGATAGTCAACTCAAAACCTTAGATGATCTGGTAGCCACCATTGGGCCTATTCCTTTGCAATATCAACCAGGAACCCAATGGGTATATAGCTTATCGGTGGACATCTTAGGTGCAGTTATAGAAAAAGTTTCCGGCCAACCGCTCGACACCTTTATGGAAGAAAGATTGTTCCAGCCCCTAGGGATGAAAGACACTTTTTTTGAAGTCCCCGAGGATAAATTAAACCGATTTGGGACGCTCCACACTATAGATCAAACTGGAAAACTAATGGTCGTTGACCGTCCGGGAAGCAGTGATTTTGCTAATAATGTGTCATTCCTCTCCGCTGGAGGTGGCCTAGTGAGCACTGCATCGGACTACATTAGATATACTCAAATGATGCTCAACGGAGGAGAACTAAATGGCGTTAGAATTCTAAGCCCAACCACAATTGATTTAATGACTCGCAATCAGCTAACCTATGAACAGCAACTTAAATATGACCCAAGACCTGGAATAGCAGGAACAACAGGCTTTGGTCTAGGCTTTGGTCTTAAAACGGAAGCACCAAAAACAGCTTCAGGCTCCAAAGGAAACTTTCGATGGGCAGGTATATTTGGCACGGATTTTTGGTGTGACCCTAAAGAGAATTTAACCGCTATCCTGTTGATGCAGATGATCCCCTACCCCCAAAATGTTCGGGCAGAATTCAAAAACCTTACGTACCAGGCAATTATCGAGATGAACTAAAAGTGGCGACAATCACTCGCCACCTTTGGCTAATTCTAGATTTCTTTTCTCCGCGGCGGCCCAGTCTTTAGGAAGTACCCGAGCAACAACCAAAAAGCTAATTACGGATGGAACAAACATTAAACAGGTTACCGTTAGTGCGTAACGTGTTGACTCCAGATCAGCATTGCTCTCTTTGAATAAATCAATCATCCAACCAGTTATTGTGGGCCCACCACCTAAAGCAACGAAATTCAGAATAAAAAAGAACAAAGCCGTCGACATTGCTCTCTGATTAATAGGGGCTAATGTTTGGGCAATAGCAAAGCTCGGGCCAAGATACATGCCCATAAAGAGCAGAAATAAAGTAGTCAGTATTAAGTGCGCATCAATTGACGGAACCCAGAAACTAGCAATACCTATAGGTAAACATAAGGATATAGCGACAGCTGGGAGCCATCCGTAGACTCGAATATTTTTCGCTCCCCACTTATCGGCAAGCCTTGCACCTAAAAATGTTCCCCCAGCATAGGTGGTGCCGTTAATAATACCCAAAATGATAAGGAGGGTCTGGAAATTGTAGTCAGGATTAAGCAGCAATAAATATTTTGTCTGCCAAGCGGAAAAAGAATAGGAAACAAAAGACCCAAAAGCAATGCCGAAGCACATCCACCACCAAGATGGAATCTTTAATAATGTCACTAATGATTCCATAAATGGCGGCTGCACTACGTTTGCAGTGCTGTCAAATTCCATTGCACCTCGAACGGGTTCACGTAGTACAAGCTTCACAACAACGGCTAAACCAATACCAGTAACTCCAAGTATCACAAAAATTCTACGCCAGTCTACCTCCTCCCCGGACGAACCTACCAGAGACGCGGTAACAAAATAGGCGGCCATTACTCCCAATGGGATGCCCATAGAATAAACACCAAGCGCACCCGCTCTTTCCTCTTTGGAATACAGGTCTGAGATAATAGAATGTGATGCTGGGCTCCCCCCCGCCTCACCTATACCAACACCCATCCGAGCGAGGCCAATTTGCATGAAGTTACCAGCCAAACCAAATAGAGCTGTAAATCCGCTCCATGTGGCCAATGCGATCGAGAGAATATTAACGCGGTTATAACGGTCCGCTAACCAAGCGATGGGGATGGCAACAACGGTATATAAAGCTGCAAATAGTAGCCCGGTCAGCAAGCCCATTTGAGTATTAGTAAGATCCAAATCTTTTTGTATAAAGGGTGCGAGAATCCCAACAATTTGTCGATCAATAAAATTAAAACTATATACCAAGGTAAGCAGTATCAAGACGAATGTTCGGTAATTTTTACTCGGATTATGTTGATTGGTCATTGGAATCTCTACTTTCTAGTTATTTATGTTTATAAGCCCCAGAGCTAACTAATGGTTGATTTAGCAGCGCCCAAGTATACACAGAGACGCAGCCGAGAACATCACTACTATTGGATTTGCAGTGTTTAGCGCTCTTTTATACAGACGAATGTGTTGGGAATAACCATTGCATAGAATTTGAAAGAAAAAAGACCAGAAAAGTAGGGCAGCGAAACATTATTGTGCAAGGCTGCCTTTTTAGATTACCTGATCACTTTACCCAATTCTGGCTGAATCAATTTGCCCGACACTGCAGATAATGGGTGTAACTTACCCTCTGCATAACCTTTATCAGAAGAGGTTAGTGCGGAGCTGGCATCTACCGGACAGGCTCCAGTTTCGATGTAGGTTAAAGCTGCTGATAAGCGACCTTCGTTGGAATCGCCCAGCAAATTAGAAAGATCATCAGGCACGATACAGCCTGTCACCTCAGCACCTGAAAGATCAGCGCTGGTAACAGGGAAAAATCCGTCGCTATAATCCCCAAATCCTTTTGCGTTAGAGCCTTTAAATTGAATGGTGCTATAAGTTGTTCCGCAATTATCTAACGCATACCAGCCATAAGGCTTACCCCGTGTCGCCTCACCGATGAGAATAACGTCAACATCGACACCTCTTAATCCGTTAATGACAGCCTCACTTGCTGAGGCTGTACCTCCACTTGAGAGTACAAATACTCTAGACAAACCAAGATACGGTAGTGTCGATCCAGCTGGTGTTGGATCCGTTGGGGCATTAAACCCTGCGGCAGTAGAAACAAATCTTGAGGGCTCTAATATATTATTGTTAATGGGATCTCGCTCAGTGTATTTGTCATTAAAGGTAAGTTCATCAAAAACTCGACCCTCGGAAATAGGACCCGCGACCATATAAGCAAGTTCTGCAGCGATGGCTAAGTAGCCTCCTCCGTTGTATCTAAGATCAACGACCAGTTCGTCAACGCCTTCCGCTTTAAGATCACTAATTGCATTTATTAGCTGTGTCTCTGCAGGTTTTATGTGAGAGTTAAATGTAAAATAACCGACCTTAGAGCCGGCGACATCAAATGTGGTCACATTCTTCACTGGCATAGAGGTTGTCTCTGCACTAACCATCGTAAAAGTGCGCTCTTCGGTAGCATTAAGATCTTTGACAACGAACGTGTGTGACTCGCCCACAGCTACTGGGAACAAACCAGCATTCAATGCGTCCACATTATTACTATCTTCAATTTTCTCCCCATCAATGGAAATAATTTCCGCTCCACGAGATAAATTATTATCTGAAGCGGGTGTATTGGGTTCGTTATAACCGACAACTATTTTTCGAGGAGGCGAACTTTCTATAATGAAAAATCTCACCCCATATCCTGCAGACACCCCAGAGTAATAATTATTATATTCTTCAGTATCCTGGCTATAGTGGAATTGGTCTTTCGGGTTTCCTGAAGGTGATAGACCATCAGTTACCATTAGATCAAAGTAGTTTTCCGTGCTACTTACTGTGCCGGGGTCGATGTCCGGCAATTCTGAATACCATAGATAGGTGTCATTACTATAAGAACGAATCCAAAAGTTCTCGTCAGTTACATCTCCCTGAGTATCACTATATCCACCGGTTGTGCGAGGGTTTGCACAAACATTTCGCATGGAATCCAATCGCCAGTCTTCATACTCTCCAGCTACCCAACCAGATCCTGGATCAATTACAGCTGGTGGCACCGTTTTTGCCCCACCTCCACCTCCACCTCCGCAGGCTGTCAGCCCTGCAATTAGAAAACTTAAGCATACAAATTTAACTATTGACGAGGTGGTTCTGCTTGAAGAAAGCATAGATATAATATCCCATTACATTTATGTAAACTTAAATAACCGATTAAAATTTTGTTGTATAACTAAAGCGTGATTTGAGAGTAACAATACCTAGGCTATTACACAAGTGAATAGCGCTAATTTTGGAAGGAGTACCGCAAGGCAACGCTATACGTTAAGACCGAGGGTATCAAATATGCAATGAAGTAATGCTAACCCCGCTCGGCCAAGCGCACCAGCAAAAAAGGTAACTCATTAGATCGGGGTGGCCTACCCTACTGTGCTACAGCGCCAGCACCCTGACGACGGGGGTCTGAGGCGCCGAGAATAACACTGTGAGGGCCTTTTTGAATACTTTGGGTTGCCCCTAATATTCTCGGATTCTTAGCTACTGTATGGCCCATATTTCGGAGCATTTGCACAGTGTCTTTTGAAATACCAGATTCAACATAAACTTGATCCGGTAGCCACTGATGATGAATTCTTGGAACTGAAGAGGCCTCTGCGATTCCCATATCAAAAGCCAAGACGTTGAGCACAGTTTGCAGAACAACCGTGATAATCGTACTACCCCCTGGACTGCCAGTTGCTAGTGTTGGTTTCCCATCAGTATTAAATACGATAGTCGGAGTCATAGAAGATAAGGGTCGCTTTCCCGGTTCAATGGAATTGGCCACGCCACCAATAAGTCCAAAGCCATTTGGAGAGCCAACTTTTGCAGAAAAATCATCCATTTCATTGTTGAGTAAAAATCCAGTACCTGCCACTGAAATACCACTTCCATATGAGAAGTTTAAAGTGGTGGTACTACTAACAACATTCCCCCACTTGTCCCAGGTCGAGAAATGGGTAGTTTCAACGGACTCTTTAGCCGCCAAATAACGTTTCTTAGATAATTCTTCTACATCAATATCTAAACCGGGCTGAACATTGGATGAGAGTGCTGCTTTTTTTAAGTCAATAGTGTCTCTTAGGGACGCGGCATATCGCTTATCAATAAGTTGCTCGACTGGCACATCATAAAAGTCAGGATCGCCCAAATAAGCACTGCGATCAGCATAGGCACGACGCATTACCTCCACTAACCTATGGATATAAGCTGCACTGTTGTGCCCAAGTTGTTCAATATCCCAACCCTCAAGTATGTTGAGCATCTGCACTAAATGTACTCCACCTGAGGAAGGTGGAGGCATCGCACAAATCTTATTAGCTTTATAATTCCCACACACTGGTTCACGTGTTACGACCCTATAATTATTTAGGTCTGCTCTAGTAATCAACCCGTTTGAACGTTTCATCTCTTGCAAGAGTAACTCTGCAGTTTTACCTTGATAGAACCCCTCACGACCTCTGTCTCGAATTCGCCGCAAGGTGGCAGCAAGATCCGATTGCACAAACTTTTCACCAGGTTGATAGAGACCTCCATTTTTCTTATAAAAATAGCCCCGTGAAGCCTTATTTTTACTCAGCCTTGAAGCCCTGGACTGAAGAGAAGTGGACAAATCAACGCTAACCTCAAATCCGTGTTTAGCGAGCTCTATTGCTGGATTAATCACTTTAGATAAACTTAGGGAGCCATATTCTTTATGGGCATGTAGGAGCCCAGCAACAGTGCCAGGGACGGCTGAGGAACTTATACTGAAGCGAGCTTGTTGGTTATCAACATCGCCCTGCGCATCAAGGAACATATCGCGAGTCGCCCCTGACGGAGCCATCTCTCGGTAATCTAGGGCAATCGTTTTTCCCTGATCGGCGAGATAAACCATCATAAATCCACCACCCGCCAGATTACCCGCCCGAGGCAGAGTAACCGCAAGGGCAAAGCCGGTCGCTACTGCAGCATCTATTGCATTGCCTCCTTGACGTAAAATCTCAGCTCCCACTGTACTCGCCAAAATTTCTTGAGAAACAACCATCCCCGATGATCCGTAAACCGAATGAAATCGAGACTGAGGATCAATAATGACAGCTTCTTTGGACAATACCGAAAAACTAGTACCCACAAGAACTACAAAACTAAAGACCCACTTTATCAGGAGACTAGGACTTTTCATGAAATATTTCCAAAATCAGCTTAGATACTAAACGCAGGCGCGATGATAATCTAATTTGAAGAACTAAACGACTAATTAGTCTGTTAAAAAACACTCGACATATAACAATATTTTATTGGTAAGAACTAACCATTTTTATTTGAAGACTTTCTTAAACAAAATTTAACTACAGTCTCTGGATCAACAGGGCAGTTCCACTTCCAGCTGCGCCGCTGGCGGCAACAATACCAGTTTTTAGATCTCTTCGCTCTAATTCATCAAGCAAGGTACCCATCATAATCCCCCCGGTAGCACCCATTGGATGACCCAGTGCGATCACCCCACCATTAACATTAAGTTTCTCATGGCTAATACCTAGATCTCGCTGACATTTGATGCTGGTGGCGGCAAATGCCTCATGAAGTTCAAATAAGTCCACATCCTCTGGGGTCAAATTCTTTTGATTCATTAAAGATGCAGTTGCTTTAGCACAACCTGAAACTACCTGTAGGGGATCATCACATACTGTGGCAGCAGCGATGATTCTAGCGCGAGGCTTTTTGTCTATTCTCTCCCCCAATCTCTCATCACCAATTAACAACAAAGATGCTGCATCTGCCATGGCTGGAGAATTACCGGCTGTATGGACATGATGTATAGAGTCCAGATTCCTGTGTTCTTGGGTTTGGAGGGCATCCACTCCCTGCTCACCTAAGGCTGAGAAAGCAGGTGGCAGTGAAGCCAGTGATGCCATAGTGGTCTTACCACGAATACACTCATCTGTAGCGACAGTGATATCTTTAACAGAGTTACTCACAGGAATAATGGATTTAAACCAACCCGAGTTGCTGGCTTTGGCCGCTCGCTGTTGACTTAAAAATGCGATGGCATCTACATTCTCTCTGCTGATGTTATAAAGAGAGGCTATTAAGTCTGCACCGCTACCCATCATTAACATACGATGATTTAACGCAAATTCCGCATCTGCAAACATAGTCGCTTTATCCGATAGCATTGGAACCCTAGACATCATTTCTATGCCACCGGCTATGGTGCAGTGAGCCTGCCCAGTCATCACTTTCATGGACGCTATGTTGATAGCATCTAGTCCTGATGAACAATATCGGTTAACCGTTAATCCAGGCACCTGATCTGGCCAACCGGAATACAGTAAGGATGCCTTCGCTATGTTACCTCCCTGCTCTCCGGCTTGAGTAACACAGCCAAGAATCACGTCCTCGACGCAGTTTTTGTCGAGGCTAGTACGCTCGACCAACGCGTCATACAGTGTTTTCATTAATTCAAACGGTGTTACATCAGCAAGACCGCCATCGGGTCGTGCTTTACCTCGTGGCGTTCTTATTGCTTCATAAATAAACGTCGAATTCATTGATTGACGCCGACAATAAAACTAACACAGGTGGTGGTACTGCCACCTAAGTTAAAGGTTGCCATGTTTTTTGCATTATCGATTTGACATGGCCCAGCCTTACCAGTGACCTGCTTAGCGCAATCCAGTAGCATACGAACCCCGGTTGCGCCGACCGGATGGCCTAAACCAAGTAAACCGCCACTTGGGTTTATGGGAAAATCACCATCCATGCCAATACGCCCCTCTTCAATCGCCTTCCAACTCTCTCCTGGAGCGGTAAGACCTATATGATCTATTGCCATATACTCGGTAATAGAAAAACAATCATGGGTCTCTAGACCATCCAGATCAGTCACTGCTGAAAAACCAGCCCGACCTAGTGCATCTGTCATAATTTGATTTACATGGGGAAACAAGAAGGGTTGGCCTGCACTCAACTTAAGCTTGCTGTCTAAACTAATCGGCGCCGAACGGTGACCCCAGCCTTTGATAATAGGTATATCTGATAATTTTAACTGGTGATCTTTCGCATAGGCTTTAGCTGCCTTTTCACTGGCCAGAAAGACACAGGCTGCGCCATCAGTAATTTGACCACAATCCATTTTTCTGATTTTTCCTTCAATAATAGGATTGTATTGATCATCATCGCTGTAACATTGAGGAGGGAAATCCCAATTGCGGGTTTGAGCATTTGGATTACGGCGTCCATTATCAAAGTTTATCTTTGAGATAGATTTTAAATGATCACAGTTAATCCCGTGCCGAGCGTCGTACTCATCAATGATTTGACTAAACATAAAGGGCCATGGGAAATCACAATTCGTTGCTTCAACGCCCTTCCAAGTAGCCGCACCCAGATGCTCAGCACCCGTTTGACCATCGACATTACGCATATATTCCAGCCCTAACACACAAGCTAAATCATAGTGCCCTCCCTCAAGATCTCGCATTGCACTTAAAATCGCAATGGATCCTGAGGCACAAGCAGCCTCATGCCGGCTGGTCGGTATTGACGATAATTCAGGGTGCGCCTCAGCAAAAAACCCACCAATTAAACCCTGCCCTGTAAATAAATCTCCAACAAAATTACCTACATGGCCAACCTCAATTTGATCTGGATTTATACCAGTAGAATGCAAAGCCTGATCAAGTGTTTCCTGGAACATGTCGTAGATAGAAAGGCATTCTCTAGCCCAATTACGAGCGAAATCAGTTTGAGACCCTCCAAGAACATAGATTGGTGCACTCATTAGTTACCCTCCTGATCTCTTTGGCTTATAGTATCTTCTAAAATGAATCGCTGGACCTTACCTAAGGGATTACGCGGGAGATTATCAAGGAACTCAATCCGCTCAGGTAACTTAAATTTGGCTAATCCTTGTTTTAGCAAATAATCAATAACATCATCCAGGCTCGGCCTATCAGTGTCAGGCTCAACAACTAAACAGGCGCATACTTTTTCCCCCTGCACATCGTCTTGATAAGCACACACAGCAACCTCCGACGCACCGGGCAGACCCTCAAGAAGGATATCGATCTCTGCAGGAGATATTTTCATACCTCCTCGGTTGATAATATCTTTACATCGTCCTGCGATGCGATAGAAGGCGGGTGGATCACCACATAACTCTACTAAATCACCTGTATGAAAGTAGTCATCATCGCTAAATAGCTCATCGTTATTTGTCCCCAGATAACCATCAAATACGGTAGCACCTGCAAATAATAACTCGCCCACATGCCCTGACTCAGTAATCATTTCTCCCGTTTCGGTGTCCACTACTTTACTGAGAATAGCGCGATTGGCATAAGAGTCAAAACGCGTGATACCACAGCCTAATCTTGGAAACATGGTGGCTCTGACTTCACTATCCGCGGTATGCATCGGTGTGCAAAACAGGCTGATACCCTCATTGGAGCCATAAAAATTTATCACCTCAAGACCGTATTGCTGTCTAAAGGTTTCGATCATCCAAGGTGCGAGGGGTGCCGAACCAGAGCCAATTGAGCGCAGGTGGGAAAAATCAAATTGATTCCACATATCCTGTGATTTGGAGAGCTGATTCAATAACATTGGGGGCGCTATGGTAAAAGTAATTTTCTCATTTTGAAGCTGAGTAAGATATAACCCTGGATCTAGAGGATGATGCAAAATGATACTGCAACCTAGGAGAAGTGCCGGATACAGAAACCCGCCGATGGATGCCATATTGACCAAAGGGAAAATATTTAAAAATCGATCGCCCTGTTTGTAATTGCCTGCTTCAGCACAGCACCGTGCTGTTGCAACCCACATATTGTGAGATCTTGGCACACCCTTTGGCGTACCTGTGGTGCCAGATGTCCAAGAGATAGTAAGTATATGATCAGCACCAGTTGAATAACGTTCTTGATGGTTCCTTACCTGCAGGCACTTCTCAGGGTCCAGTGTAGAAGTAATATTGAGATCTGTCCCAAACACTAGTAATTGGACACTGCCATTGGTAATACTCTCTGCTGTCTTTGCCAGTTCTAGTGCTCCAAAGCGGTTTAAGGTCACTATAGCTACAGGAGAAATAGTCGCACTAATATGCTCTAATTCATGGCTTCCGTACTGCACAGGAACGGGAGATATAATGGCCCCAATTTTGCTAAATGCCATGTAACAAACCACCAGTTCAACGATATTAGGGAGTTGTACAATCACCCTATCTCCAGTGCTGATGCCCCGATCTAGGAGTTGGCAGGCTAACTGATCACTTGCTACATCTAGTTCTGTAAAGCTTAATCGGCAGGGTTCATCGCCGGTCAGGTCTAATCGATTAGGTTGATCTGCAACTGCCAATGTGTCGGGATATTGCTTAGCATTTGATGCTAATAATCCATGCAGAGTGTCATCTCCCCACCAGCCGCGCTCTCGGTAATCAGAAATTCTTTGTTTTGGTGATGTAATCATAAACAGGACCTATATTCTTCAGTTAACTGCTCCACTACCTCAGCAATAGATTGTTTCCTATCGATTGAACCCACACCTTGGCCCGCGGCCCATATATCTCGCCAACGCTTCGCATCGCTGGCTGCCTCTAGAAAATTTATTGGACCAGGCGGCGGCATATTATCAATATCAAAGCCCCCCTTCTCCAGACTTCCTTTAAGCCAATTAGCCTTAACACCAGTAATTGAATCTGAGGTCACTATGTCAGCGCCGCTGGCCTCTACCACCATTTCTTTGTATTCATCTTGGGCAAGCGACTCTTTAGTAGGTATAAACCTAGTTCCCATATAAACATAATCTGCCCCGAGAACCTCAGCAGCGCGAATTGCTCGACCATTGCTGATTGCCCCAGACAAAATAATCTCACCGTCAAAAAATTGCCTGACCTCATCAACAAAGGCAAAGGGTGACAATAACCCTGTATGTCCACCGGCACCACAACAGACTAATGCCAATCCATCTACGCCAGATACCGCTGCCCGTCGAGCAAAATCAATCGTTGTTACATCAGCATACACCTTACCGCCATAAGCATGCACACTCTCGACAGCTTCTACCGGACTTCCCAATGCAGTGATAACGATGGGCGCGCGGTATTTAATAGCAAGCTCTAGGTCGTCATGTCGCCTGGGATTAGATCGGTGCATGACCAAATTTAAAGCCCAGGGTGCCGCGCGGGGAGTCTCTGATAGCTCAGTTGTAATCCTTTCAAGCCACTGATTAAGAATATCAGTAGTGCGAGCATTAGGAGAAGGAAAGGATCCAACGATTCCAGCCCTACAGCTGGCAATTACCATATCGGGGCCGGACAACAAGAACATTGGCGCCTGGATTACGGGTAAACAAATGTTATTGTCTGACATCTGTGGCTATCCTTCTAACAAATTCATTACTTTTATAATTAGACCATTAATCAGTAAAATATTAACCAACTGCTCGCCTACTGGCAAATGACCTAGATTACGTAATCATGAAAACACCCAAGATACTTGCATAAATAGACCATAATGAGGCATAGTTTCATAAAAGGCTAGTAAGGTGGACACTATGGGTGCGAATTTTTTTGAAATTACTGAAAAATGTATTGGATCTGCTCCGCAGTTTGATAATACACAGAATTGGATCTATGAGTTAGATAACCCCTACCTTCATGGTGCCTATGCGCCGACCTCGGATGAGATCGTAGTCAATGAATTAGAAGTGATTGGGGAACTCCCTGATGATTTATTTGGGGCTTATTACCGCAATGGGCCGAACCCTGTATTCAAGCCGAAAAATTCATACCACCCATTTGACGGAGATGGCATGGTGCACGCTGTGTACATACGTGATGGTAAAGCATCTTATCGTAATAGCTACATCCACACTGCCGCCCTTCAGTATGAGCTTAGCCAACGTGAGGCTATATGGCCCGGGGTAATGGGTCCGTTTGACTTTTCATTGCCTGATTTTCCGATCAAAGATACGGGCAACACCGACGTGGTTATGTTTAATGGTAGCTTGATACCAACGTGGTACAACGCGGGTATCCCCTACCAAATGAATCCACTAACTCTGGAAAATCAGGGGGTTTTCGATGTTAAGGGGCGTACTCGACGCAATATGTCAGCCCACAGTCACATTGACTGGAAATCCGGTGAGTTAATTTTCATGGATTATGGTGATGAAGTCCCATTTATGACCTATGGAGTTGCCAACCCAGATGGGACCTTACGTCATGAGGTGGATATAGAACTACCTGGGCCGCGCTTACCCCATGATTTGGGATTCACGACAAATTACACCATTCTCCATGACCTTCCATTCTTCCATGATATGAATGTACTGCGTAACCATAATATGCGCGTCTTGAATTTTCATCGTGACATGCCGTCTCGTTTTGGCGTAATTCCTCGCTATGGTCATGGTACAGATATTCGCTGGTTCGATTGTGAGCCCTGTTTTATTCTGCACGTATCTAATTGTTGGGAAGAAGGTGACTGGATAACAATGGATGGGTGCCGATCAACTAATCCAATGCCGGATGCCACAAATGAGGAAGGCGCCCTATCTCATATGCTTGCCTACATGCGCTTGGAAGCCAACAATTATCGTTGGCGCTTTAATTTAGTCACCGGTGAGGTGCGAGAGGGAGATATTGACGACCTAAATACTGAGTTTAATAAAATCAACCAAATCTATCATGGTGTAAAATCTAAATATGCTTATCATCAGCGAATTCCGCTACTAGAAGAAGGAGGTTACACTCTGCGCTTTAATGGCCTGGTTAAATACAACAATGAAACCGGTCAATCTGTTCAATGGGACTATGGCGATGGTGTTTATGGAAGTGAAACTCCTTTTGCTCCTGTCAAAGGTGCGAACCGCGAAAGTGAGGAAGACCACGGCTATGTAATGTCTCTTGTCACTGATAGTAATACTTGGAAATCTGAACTACAGATTTTTAATGCCCAAGATATTACTCAAGGACCTATTGCTCGCGTCAAAATACCTCACCGTGTACCTACTGGCTTTCATGCCTGGTGGAGTCGCGGAGAGGACCTTTGGAAGTAATCCATTTCAGATGGTGCCATAGGAAAATACTATTCAATGAGCGTTTTTCAGAAACATACACTCAGCACAAGAGCGAGTTCAATTAATCGTGCACTAGATGAAATTGGTGATAAATGGTGTCTGTTAATTCTTCAAGAAGTTTTCTGGGGGGTTAATACTTTTAATGGGATGTTAGCCGGAACAGGTGCTTCTCGCGGAGTTCTCAGTGATAGACTTAACTGGTTACAGACTAAGGATTGTCTACGCAAAGAAGAGGTGGAAAATGGACCTAGACGCCCTACCTATCATCTGACGAAAAAATCCATTGAACTTTATTCTAATGGATTGATGGCAATGGTCTGGGAGCGCAAGTATTTCGCCACCCCCACTCTTGACTCCGTAGAGTTAACTCACAAGACCTGCGCCAAAGCCTTTTGGCCAGTAATGGAGTGCGGCCACTGTAATCAACCGGTAAGCTCCGACGATGTTAGCTTTCATCCCGGGCCTGGGGCCACGAAAGATACACGCATAACCAAGACTCGGAGACGGTCATCTTCCAGCGCCTCATCCGAAGATCAAGGTAAAACTCTGTACAGAAATTTGATTAATTTACTCGGTGACCGTTGGACTGCTAACGTTATCGCTTTGGCTTTCCATGGCTTGAACCGTTTTGATGATTTCCACCAGGAGCTCCCAATAGCGACAAATATTCTTACAGACCGATTAAAACTACTAATCAATGAAGGTGTGTTTTATCGACTACCTTATCAACAAAGTCCGTTGCGTTATGAATACCACCTTACTGACAAAGGTCGAGACCTATTTCCCTATTTCGTATCTCTACTGTCATGGGGCGACAAGTGGTGCTCCAAAGGTAATGGCAATCCTATTTTACTCAAACATGAACCCTGTGGTGAGCATTTAAATCCTGAGGTACGCTGTAATCAATGTGGCGATGCACTGATCGCAACTGAGGTTCATTTTAAGTTGTAGGCCATACTGGTGGCTTTGAGTCTTAATACAAATTTTCGTGTTTAACGATATATCAACGACTCACCCGCAGTATTGGCTATAAGTTAACTTGCAGAGGCTACGCCCCAGTAGTTATAGCCTGCAAATTTTGGTGTGCTAGGCAAGTACATCTCGTCCATTGTCTGGATCTGGAATCCTGCGGAACGGATTAGTTCAGGAATATTACGATTTAGATGGCAGCCTCCAGCAATCTTTCCCCAAAAAGGATCAATTCGGCCCTGCCATTTCGATACCTTGGCATCAGGAGCCAAGCCGTGCTCACAAAAAATCAATCTTCCATCGGGTTTTAAGACTCTGAGCATTTCTTTGTTAGCTGTAAGTGCATCAGGAATCGTGCACATAGTGTAAGTGACTAGCACTGAATCCACATAGTTGTCCGGCAGAGGTATGTCCTCAGCACCACTCAGAATAAAGTCAATGTTTAATGCATGCTCATCAGCCACTTTTTGTGCCATAGCATTAAGCTCAGGAGAAGGATCCAGACCAATGATTTTTTCCACCTTTGTTCTATCATAAAAAGGAATATTTAAGCCAGATCCTATACCTACTTCTAAAATAACACCCTGTGCTTGAGGTACGACTTTCTCACGTTGGTAGTTGATCGGTTTTGATCCACAGGCACAATTCAAAAAGCTTGGTAAAATATATTTGTCGTAAAAACTCATCATTGATCTCCTGTTGTAGCGGAATTAATTTAGGTCAGTTGCATAACCACGCAATATATCCATAGGAACAATTTTTAAAGCTTCAATATTTGTTCTTTTCAAATGCACTTTGGGTGCGCATCCGGCTTCATGAGCCTCAAGCCAGCGAGCAGCGCACAGACACCAAGATTGACCTTCCGCAAGACCGGGGAATTCAAACTCGGGTTTTGGTGTTGATAAATCATTTCCGCGAGACTGAGAAAAAACTAAAAAAGCATCAGTAATCAAAGCACACACTGTATGGGAGCCCATGTCATACTTACTGGTGCGACAAAATCCGTCGCGAAAATAGCCTGTCATTGGATGACTGCAACATTCATCAATAGGCTCACCAAATACGTTAGTTTGACTCACATAACTCTCCAAAAACTTAAATTGGCTTTGCAGGACAATACTGAGCAATAAACTGCTGATGTGTAGGCAATTGCTTTAAAGTATTGTCTACCGAGGCTCTATTGCCTTTCAAAAAACGTTCTAGCTCATTGTCGCTCATCATGTTAACAATAGGATGATACTGCTCAGGCATTAAACCTTGTCCTAGCATAACCTGAGTCCAACTATTCTCTCCGAATACGTCGCCCTCTCCCTGAAAGACCCTACCAGAGTCCTTAAATAATCTGAGGCGATGATCCAGTGAATCAGGAATATCCATGTTTTTACACTGTCGCCAAAATTCTGTATCAGTTCGCTCAGTCACATGATAATGCATGATAATAAAGTCGCGAATGAAGTTATATTCATCGCTCATTTGGCGGTTAAATTCATCACGGTCTGCCTCTGTGATTCCTGACAGAGGGAACATCTGCATGAGTCGAATAATGCCGCGCTGAATAAGATGAATACTAGTAGACTCTAAAGGCTCTAAAAATCCTCCAGAAAGCCCCAGAGCAACGCAATTTTTGTTCCACTGAACAGTTCTTTGTCCGGTACGAAATTTAATTACTCGCGGGGTAGTCAGAGTTTCCCCTTCGACATTATTAAGCAAGGTGCTCGTCGCTTCATCCTCGCTCATATGCTCGCTACTAAACACTAGCCCATTTCCTACTCTAGACTGCAAAGGAATACGCCACTGCCAACCACATTCTCTGGCAATTGACCGAGTATAAGGAATAGGTGGGGATACAGATTTAGTCTGCACAGCAACCGCGCGGTCACACGGAAGCCAATGGGACCAGTCTTCATATTCTGTACCCAAAGTTTTGTCAATCAATAGAGCAGCGAACCCAGAGCAATCTATAAATAAGTCGCCATCAATAGTTAGCCCAGATTCCAACTGTACACTTTTGATATTTCCATCATCAGCTTGATTGACCGTAATAATCTTGCCTTCTATTCGTGTTACATTATTTTTCTCAGCTAACCGGCGTAAAAACTTGGCGTACAAGCTAGCGTCAATGTGATAGGCATAATTCAGTGCATTCTGTTTTAGTAAGCCAAACTTATTCGCTTTAGCAGCCATTAGTTCAGGCGAGTAACAACTATATTCCTCACTAATTCCTAAGGTTTTTCCTTTCAGCCAAAAATGTTGAAATCCAGCGGCCCAACAGGATTGACCGGTATAACCAAAAGCGTGAATGTAGTCTTCACCATTGTTTTTCCAATTCTCAAATGAGATTCCCAGCTTAATAGTACCTTGGACTTCAGAGAGAAACTCTGCCTCGTTTATCTTTAATAATTGATGAAGGGCAAAAAAGGTGGGAATAGTCGCTTCTCCAACACCAACCGTGCCAATCTGATCAGACTCGATCAACGATATATCTAGATCCCTGCCAATCAGCTTAGAAAGCGAGGCAGCCGCCATCCACCCTGCAGTGCCACCGCCAACAATAATGACCTTTTTAATTTTTTGCTGAGCCAAATTAACATCTCCAATCAAAACGTCCGCACCCTGAATTCATTAATTAACGACCATAAAACTAATGATCTATACACTGACTAGTACATCAACAATTACTTCAATAATGCATTTTTCTTTTCAATGAGAGGCCTGAGTCGTGAATGAGAGGCAACGGCCATAAAGATGGCCTGTAAGTACCCCTTCTTATTAAGCATATCAAAGGTATCTCCGTCTAACTGGTGGAGGTTTTGCTCTGCAATAGTATAGAACCCCGACAGCTGATTATTTGAACCATCATTCAAAGTTACCTCCAAGGTAAATGCTTCCAGAAGTTGGAGCTCTAACAATGTCTCAATAAACCCTTTGTTGTGCTCATGCCCTCGGTGAATCGATTCTAGAACACTGATGGATGCCTTCAGATAATCAGTGGGTTCATCACTCTCAGTAAAAAGTGGTTCGCCCTCACTCTCACTGATTCTTGGATTGTCCATATCAATAGATACGACGGGTCTCTTACCATCTTCATGTTCAGAATCAGCTTGATAACCAATCAGAAACGGATGTCGTCTAATCATCATAGGTATATAGGCTGCATCCCATCCGTCTTCCGTCAGAAACAAATTTTGGTCCTGCTCAAGTCCAAAAAGAGCGGTTGGATAAAACTGTCCAGACTCTGGGTCTTTACAGAAAAAGATTGGATAACTTGACTGCACATCACGAAACTCCATGGGAAACGTCATAGCGTGCATAACATTATCACCATAATTCTTTGATCTGGCAGTGATCACTTTTAAGTCTTTGTGGGCGTTTGTACCTAACAAGACGTAATTACTCATAGCTTCTCCAAACAACACATTATTATTGATTCTTCACAGTTTATATTTTTTGTAAACCGTAATTGGTGATTTTTTCGATTAATTCTCTGTTCGTTGGCATTGAAGCCAATAGCTTTTTGGTTCTCTCAGCATTTTCACGGAAAAGTCCTTCTGCAACAGATTGCGCTTCCCGATCTGATCGCCTCGCAGTCGTACTATCCTGGGTCAAAAATCCCATCCCGTATAGCACATATTGATAACTTGCCGATGGAAACATTTCATCAATATGTCCAGTATCTCTGTGCCAGGGCGCTTGCCATCGCCACAACTTTACAAGTTCAGATAGATTATCAGGAACGCTAGATGAGGAAATATTGTCTTTCCAATAATCACTATCCTGTCGTTGAGAGAGAATATAATGGAGCTTCAAAAAGTCGATTATCCGGTCCCAGCGATAGAGGAATTTGTCATTAAAGCGTTTTGCCACTACATCCATTATCTGTCGATTGGCCGGTAATTGCTCAGCAATCATGGCAGCTGAGAGCTCTACCAATACTAGTGCGGAGGCTTCTAACGGTTCTATAAATCCAGCAGACATACCAACTGCAACACAGTTTTTATGCCAAAATTTAGCGCGATGTCCTGGACTGAAGGGGACTTTCCTAATCGATGCGGATGCTGCCGCCTCAGGACTAACGATGGCCGCAATATACGCTAATAATTCTTGAGCAGCACGATCTTCAGTAGTATGGCCGCTAGAATAAACGTGTCCAATACCTCTCCTCGTGGGTAACCCAATATCCCATATCCATCCAGCGGTCTGAGCAGTTGATAAAGTACTCGAAGCAATAGGATCATCAGCATTGACATAGGGAATTTGAGAGGCCAATGCGGTATCGTTAAATAGAAACTGACCTTTTGAACAAAACGGCACACCAAAATGCTCCCCCAACAGCAGAGCTCTAGAGCCGCTGCAATCCACAAAAAGATCGCCGCTGATATCACCATGAGAATCAGTCTTTAAGGACGCAATATCTCCATCGGCTGAGGAATTAACAGAAACGACATTTGCTTTTAAATGGGTAACCCCAAGCTTGTCAACACAATGTTTTCTGAGGAGCTCGGCAAATTTTCCCGCATCCAGATGATATCCATAATTAGTATGAAATGCATATTCAGGCGTAGAAATTTGTTTTGGCGCCAAGCCTTTAAACATCAAGGCATTTTGTGATGAAACTGCTTCAGCAAAGGAGACTTCATTACTGAACTTCTGCCATTGAGGAGCAAGATTAGTTGAAGCGTAGGAGTGGGGAGGAGTAAACGGATGCGTATACGCATCGCTGCCACCGGTTTTCCAACTCTTAAATAGCGTACCCTGTTTGAAACTCGCATCGCAGCCTCTAATTAGGTCTGTCTCAGAAATACCCATTTTTTGAAGCGTAGAACGCATGGACGGCCAAGTGCCCTCACCCACACCAATAGTGCTGATGTCTGGCGACTCGACCAAAGTTACTTTTATATCGATCAACCCATCGGATTCAGAACCATTAGAACTATGCTCTGCGGCAATAATACCCGCCGTCAACCAACCAGCAGTGCCTCCACCAACAATCACGATACTTTTTAAATTTTCACTTGATGTCATAAAGCGCAATAACCCATTCACAGCATTTCAGTATAAGCGACATTATCGCTTATTAGCTCAGTTAAGAATAATACTAACCGAATATCCTAATATTATTTTCTCTCCAGCTTTGATATACGTCAAAACCAAAGAAGCCGCTCAAAAATAGAGCGGCCTCATAGGTACTGAGTTAATAACTAATGAAATCTAAAATAGCTTGTAACGTATGGCTAGATCATATCTTGGGCCACCTTGAACGGCTTGCAATACGAGATCTTTAGTCTTGCCATAGACACGAACTGTCTCATCAGTGATATTTAGACCCGATGCATAAATAGTCAGCCTATCATTGTATTCATAGGTAATACCTAGATCCAACTGACCATAAGCCTCAACGTTTGTTGGGTTAGTGTTAGTACCCTGCCCCTGGCCAGCGCCCGCTAGAAAATCATCACGCCAGTTATAGGCTAAACGAACAGACAACCCATCTTTGTCATAAACACCAACCAAGTTAGCTGAGTCGCTTAATCCGTTGAGAACAAACTGTCCCTCATCAAATCTCATGTTGTCATAGCCAACATCAGCATCTGCAAAGGTTGCGTTAGCAATAAAGCCATAACCTGACTCACCAAAGAAATGCTGCAAATTGATCTCAATTCCATCAACCCTCGCTTTCTTCTGGTTGACAGGCTGGGTCACAGTCCATATCAAGTCGGGATCGCCTGGCGCGCCAGTAATCGTATCTCCATCAACATAAGGACTGTCTTGGTAATTATCTAAAATGTACTGTGCAACGACAGTATATTGATTAGGATCAAGACCACTTTCAGCGACTGCCTGATTCCAAAGGGTACCGCCGATGATATTAGGGATTGCGCCCAATGAGCGCTCAGCAATACCTGAACCAATGAACTTATCAACGTCTTTATCGAAGTAACCAACAGACAGGTAACTTCCCTCACCGTAGTACCACTCTGCTGACAAATCGATATTGCGAGACAAAATTGGCTCTAAATCAGGGTTACCAGAGGATGCAAACGCATTTTGATTAGCATAGAACTGAGTGCTATTGGCAGTTAGACCACCCTTAATATCATTATAACTTGGGCGAGTAATAGTCTCACTAAAAGAAGCTCGTAGAACTACGTCCTCAACAATTTCAATATCGAAATCAAAGCTGGGAAGAACCATATCATAGTTGCCTAAGTAAGCAGTGGGTTCACCGCCTCCAACCTTTGGCACTAAATAAGCTTCGTTACCCGCTTTGGCCCAAGAAGTTCCTTCATACTCTGACGTCACCGCTTGAGAGGTAATGTCGGTTTCTTCATAACGAAGACCCATGTGAACATTAACTGGCATTCCTGCAACTTCAGTATTCAAGTTATATCGAATATAGGCTGCAATGGACTCTTCCAGAGTGAAAATATTACTGTAGCCAGAAACATTGTTGCCAGACCATTCAGTGGATGCACAATAGCCAGTACCACAATCACCTATAGCTTCATAATCAGCGCCGCTGGCTATGTAGGAAGCCTCACCCGCAGCGATTAGATCGTCTAATGAAGCAGTCATGTATTCAGTCTGAATACCCTCATAATCATGTCCTGACAACTGATCAAATTGGCCTTCGACACTTGAACGAATAACAATGTCTGCCAAGTCTCCTGGGTTGGTACTTCCACCCCAATTGTTTAACTGAACAAAGTTAGATACAGCTTTGTTATCAACATCGGAAAGCTGGACACCAAAGTCGATGCTTGACTCATCAGAGAAATCCCAAGTCCCGCTAAATTTAGTCTGCTCAATGTTCATCAAGGCAGCATCATTTCTGAACGCACTACCCGTGATAATCATATCATTCTTATACAGTGGTCGATTAGTTTCACCGCCAGAATTCAAATCCAGCAACATAACTGGCATGTCATACCCTGTAATAAAGGTTTGACCAACCTTATTGAAGCTTGCCATTGTAATCAATGAACTGGTTCCATTAGGGCTGTTTGCACCAGTCTCTGCAGATGAATCATGCCAATCAAAGTTAAGCACCAACTCATCATTAACCTGCCAATCAAAGTTCAAGCCCAACGATTTATTCTTGTTTTTGCGTCCATCTTCACCAGTACCCATGGCAAAGTCGTTATTATCAACTGTTTCTTGGTAGTAAAGAGGAGCTGCAATTGGGCCGTCTGTCCATTCACTACTTTGAGAGACCGCCGCGGTGTTTGAAAACCATGCCGAGAGATCGCTATAAGATCGTTCAAGGTCCATTTCAGACTGAATATAATCCAACGTCATGGTGACTGAATCTGATGGCGCCATTTGGATCACAACCTGTCCGTTGGTTCTCTTACTGCGATATTCTGCAATGTTATAGGCCATGGACTGAGGCAAAGAATAATTTGCATCTGCTGTAGTTGGGCGATTAACTTGAGCGTCATTATTAGCTAATTTTTGATCTGCACCATCGCCGGTTCGAGTGTAGTAACCTCCAACGCTCGCTGCATTAACACCATTTTCTCGCTCTTGCTGACTGGCTATTACTGCAATACCAATGCTTCCCTCGGCAAAGGTATCCATGTAAATACCAGAGAACTCAGGAGTAAGTTGTCCTAGGTGACCATCATCGTCCCCTCGTCTGGAGGTATCATTTACAGCCTTGACGGAAATACTACCCACAGAATCTGCCTCAAGAGGCTTAGGGGTCGAAATATTAATAGTTGAACCAACACCACCGGATGGCACATCAGCGCGACCTGTCTTGTAGACCTGAACTCCAGCGACGCCTTCAGATGCTAGGTCACCAAAGTCAAAAGATCGACTTGCCCCGTTATGGGTTGGCATCTGCCGACCATTAAGGGTAACAAGATTGTATTCAGGGCCAAAACCACGAACCGTTACTTGGCTGCCTTCACCACGGCTCCTAGAGATGGAAACACCAGTAATTCGCTGGAGAGATTCGGCTAGGTTAGCATCAGGGAATTTACCAATGTCTTCTGCTGAGATCGCATCCACAACACCCATTGAGTCTCGCTTGATATCCATAGAGGCTTTCAAACTTCCACGAATGCCACCCTCAACAATAATTTCCTCTATTACCGCTTCATCGTCCTGCGCAAAAGCAGGTGAGTATGTTCCTACTAATGCCAAAGCTACGCTAGATGAAAGTAAACTCTTTCTGAATACCATTTTAAGACCCCTGAAATGTAAGTACGTAATACGTATTATTTTGAACGGCAGTTTAAAGACACTTTGGGTTGAGTAAGAGACTTCAAGCCGACAAATTATAAATTTAACCCAATATTAAGAATAAAACAGTATGGTGGAGCAAACTTCAAGTTTGAGATTAAAGGCACTAAATATGAGATAAAACGGCTATAAGACTAATCGGTAGAGGCAAATAACCAATGTTTCTGTCTTCGGTCATTTAGCTAGATAGCAATGCAGTAGACTTTTTACGAAAAATACCCATATTTTATAACCCCGAGTTGATCTATAAATTACCATTCTAAACTTCACCCAAGAATGGGATATGTGCTTTTGAAATAGGCAAGAGATAATTTTTCAAAATACTGAAGTTCGTATAGCATCCCCAGACCTGTCGTATCAATCTTGCTGGTCAGCATATTGTGCCTTTTTTTATAATTATAGGAATTATTATGCTTATATTTTTTCATATTCGACTCAGAACGGCAAAACCTACTACAATAAATATCCTACAATCTATCCATATCTAAACGTGAGCTCTAAGCTATGAAGCCGTTCAATAATGGCACTGATATCCCCGATAGCGATCCAGTTGAAACTCAAGAGTGGATTGACTCTATGCTTTCTGTCAGCTCAATTTCTGGACCAGAAAGAGCTCAATTTTTACTGAGGCAAATAGAAGAAGTAATCAGAAATACAGGAGGGGCTGCGAATGCCCAACCTTTCTCAGCCTATCGCAACTCTATCTCTTTAGAGCAACAGGGTTCCTATCCAGGTAATTTAGAACTGGAGGAACGAATTACAGCTATAAATCGCTGGAATGCACTGGTGATGGTCATGCGCGCCAACAAAGCCTATGGCGGTCTGGGCGGACACATAGCGAGTTACGCCTCAGCAGCTGAAATTTTTGAAACCGGTTTTAATCATTTCTTTCGAGCAAAAACTAGCGACTTCGCCGGGGATTTGGTTTATTTCCAACCCCACTCTGCACCAGGAGTTTATGCACGGGCTTTTCTCGAGGGCCGGCTAGACGAGAACCAACTGTCTAACTATCGACAAGAGGTTGCGGGCAATGGTCTATCTTCCTACCCCCACCCATGGTTAATGCCCGATTTTTGGCAGTTCCCCACAGGTTCTATGGGGTTAGGCCCGTTAAATGCTGTTTATCAAGCGCGTTATATGCGCTACCTAGAGGGAAGAGGCTTAGCAAAAGCTACTGATCGCCATGTATGGGGTGTGTTTGGTGACGGAGAAATGGACGAACCAGAGTCCATTAGCGGACTTACACTTGCGGCTCGAGAAGGGCTAGATAACCTCACCTTTATTGTTAACTGTAATTTACAGCGACTAGATGGCCCAGTTAGAGGTAATGGTCAAATTATCCAGGAACTCGAAAGTCTTTTTATCGGCGCAGGATGGAACGTTATCAAAGTACTATGGGGTTCAGAGTGGGATGGTTTGTTTGCTAGAGATACCGATCAAGTTCTATTGCGTCGATTTGCCCAAACCGTTGACGGGGAATATCAAGATCTAGGATCAAAAGATGGTGACTATAACCGCGCTAAATTCTTTGATACTGATCCGGCAACCAAAGCTTTAGTTGCCCACATGACTGACTTAGAAATCAACAAATTAAAGCGTGGTGGACATGATTTACGAAAACTGTATGCCGCCTTTGCAGCTGCTAAAGCCCATAAAGGAAAGCCAACAGTTATTTTAGCTAAGACCAAAAAAGGCTTTGGTATGGGGGGCGCTGGTGAAAGTCGAATGTCTTCTCACCAAGCTAAGAGTTTGGATATTGATGCGTTAACCGCTTTTAGAGACCGCTTTTCACTACCCTTAAGTGACAGTGATTTAGAAGAACTAAATTTTTACAAACCAGCCCCTGATAGTCCCGAGATGTCATATTTGATTGGAAAACGTGAGGCCTTGGGGGGCTCCCTGCCCGCTCGAAAAGTTAGTCTTAGGGACGCTTCGCTCACAAAGAGCGGTTCTTCTTTAATTCCAGATATCAGTCAATACGCCAAGTTTGCAATGGAGCCCAAAGGCAAATCAATGTCCACCACCATGGCTGCCGTTCGTATGCTTGGTGGATTGCTTAAAGACAAGACTTTGGGGCCAAGCATTGTGCCAATCGTCGCAGATGAAGCAAGAACCTTTGGTATGGACAACCTATTTCGTCAAATAGGTATTTATGCTCCCCTCGGCCAGTTATACAAACCAGAAGACTCTGAATCGATGATGTTCTACAGAGAAGTCAAAGATGGACAACTACTCGAAGAAGGGATCAATGAGGCTGGTGCTCTTTCATCTTGGACCGCCGCGGCAACATCCTATGCGATCCACGATATTCCAACCTTACCTTTTTATATCTACTATTCAATGTTTGGCTTCCAGCGTGTAGGAGATTTAATTTGGGCTGCCGCTGATCAGCGCGCCCGAGGCTTTTTGCTGGGAGCGACCGCCGGACGAACGACACTCTCAGGAGAAGGATTACAACATCAGGATGGTAGCAGCCATTTAATTGCTTCGACCGTACCCAACTGTCGCGCCTATGACCCAGCCTATGCTTACGAACTTGCCATTATTATGCACCATGGTATGCGGCAAATGATGGAGCTAAATGTAGATGAGTTTTATTACATCACAGTAATGAATGAAAATACTGTCCAGCCTGACATGCCTTCAAATGTAGAAGAAGATATTATTAAAGGTATGCACAAAATACAAAACCGAGGCAAGGGCTCTGATCAATTGGCAGTGCGCCTGATTGGCTCTGGAACTATCCTTAATGAAGTGATCGCTGCGGCAGATATATTATTTGAGCATTTCAATATTAGCAGTGATATCTTTAGCGTCACTAGTTTTACCGAGCTAGCAAAACAGGCAAGATCTGTTGAAAGAGAAAATCGATTAAATCCATCTGAGACTCCTAAAAAAAGTCACGTGCAGGAATGTCTTTCCGGCGATGTGCCAATCATTGCAGCAACAGACTATGTCGCTGCGCTGCCTCAACTTATTGCTCCCTATGTAGAGGGTCGTGTTATCGCGCTAGGCACCGATGGTTTTGGCCGAAGTGATCAACGAGCCGTTTTGCGAGGCTTTTTTGAAGTCGATAAATATAATATAGCGCTAGCGGCAATTGAATCTTTAGTGAGACTACAATTAATGGATTCTTCTGTTCTGAGAGAAGCTCTGGCCCGATTCGAAATCAACTCAGACGCGCCAGATCCCTGGACTATATAAGCTTTACAGAAGATTCCCGCAAAAGTCATTAATGGGCTATATATCAGCAACCGTGGGTAATACAACTTATATTTAGAGTATACCTAGTTGGCAAATTTCCTTATAATTCTCCGCTAATTTTCACCCTTACCCGCTTCAATTTTACAAAGGTTGTCTTCATGGCAAAACTAATTACTGAGACCGTCACCAGTGTTCATCATTGGAATGACAGCCTATTTAGCTTTAAAACTACAAGAGACCCTAGTTTTAGATTTAAAAATGGGCACTTTGTCATGATCGGACTTGAACATGAAAACAAGCCATTAATGCGCGCATACAGTATTGCGAGTGCCAACTATGAAGATGAGTTAGAATTTTTTAGCATCAAGGTAGAAGATGGACCACTAACTTCTAAATTACAACATCTTAAACCTGGGGATAAAATCCTAATTGGTAAAAAACCGACTGGGACATTAATCACTGATCAAATGTTACCTGGGAAAAATCTTTATTTAATAGGTACTGGAACCGGCCTAGCCCCTTTTATGAGTATTGTTAAAGACCCAGAGATTTATGAGCAATTCGATAAGATAATCTTAACCCATGGTGTTCGCTATATCTCAGAGCTAGCCTACAGTGATTACTTAAAAAATGAACTACCTGAACACGAATATTTTGGAGAGTTCGTTAAACAGAAACTGATTTACTATCCTCTGGTCACCCGAGAGCCTTTTGACAATAATGGGCGTATCACTGAAATGATGACCTGTGGAAAATTATTTATTGATATAGATATGCCACTGCCAAATAAACAAGACGATCGCTTTATGCTCTGTGGCAGTCCAAGCATGCTAAAAGATATGTGCAAGATTCTGGAGGATCGGGGATTCTCTGAAGCACGAAATGGGCATATGGGAGAGTATGTGCTCGAACGGGCCTTTGTAGAAAGGTAGCCAATCAATCTCTCAAATAGATAAAGTAAAGGCCGCACTGAGGCAGCCTTTACTTTAATCATTAGCTAGGAATTGACGTTAAACGCGCCACGCATGCTGTAGGAATGTCCGGGAAAAGAACAAAAGAAAGTGTAGCCTTCACCCACGGTTAAGCTGGCTGTAGAAAATGTCAAGCTAGTGCTCTCGCCACCCCCAATAACCTCTGAAAAGGCAACTACTCTCGCATCTCCAGGAGGAACGTAGTCTGCCACCAATCCGGCACTCATACCCTCAGTAGCCAAAGCTTGAACATCGGCGTTTTTAGACAACACCCAATTATGGCCCATGATCTTTGCAGGCAACTGTCCGGTGTGTTTCAAATTAACAGTAATAGATTCGCAGCTTTTCTCCACTGTCATATCAGCTGCACTAAACTTTAAATAGTCACCGACCTCTAAATCGAAAGAACAGGCGGCCTGAGTTAAACTTCCCCAGGCAAAAAAACTTAATGCAATAGCTACTTTTAACATCTGTTTCATGATAACTCCATAATATGTATTAAACGTTTGCTTTGCCTAGATACGGTTAAACAACGTCCTTGGATTCTGAAAAACCTCTGGGCAATCCTTATTGACCAATATCAGCCCTGTTGCAAAGGCTAGTATAACAACGAAGCTATTGGACTACGATCCAACTGCTAATTTTCTCCATACTGATAGGGTAGTTCATTAAAGCCCATGTTGAACAGTGTAAAGCCAAACTTGTCTGCATATTGTTCTATAATTTTTGAAGCTGGCGTACCGGCACCATGTCCAGCGTCAGTCTCAATTCGTATTAACATCGGGCTTTGGCTTGTATTCTTATCTTGTAAATGCGCTGCAAACTTGAACGAATGAGCAGGAACAACTCGATCATCATGATCTCCTGTGGTGACCATGGTCGCTGGATAACCTTGACGCCTAACGTTGTGGACAGGGGAGTAAGCCTGTAAATATGCGAACATTTCTCGGCTCTGTTCAGCTGTGCCGTAGTCATACGCCCAACCTGCACCCGCTGTAAATGTGTGGTAACGCAGCATATCCAAGACCCCAACGCCGGGCAGTGCAACCCTCATCAAATCAGGTCGTTGGGTTAAAACGGCGCCAACCAGCAACCCTCCATTGGAGCGCCCATTAACTGCAAGATAGTCGCTAGAGGTGTATCCACTCTTTATCAGGTACTCTGCTGCTGAGATGAAATCATCAAAGACATTTTGCTTGTTTAGCTGCGTTCCCGCATCATGCCAGCGCTTACCATACTCACCACCGCCGCGCAGATTAGGAACTGCATAAATACCTCCTTGCTCCAACCAGAACGCATTAGTGGTACTAAAACTTGGCGTTATGCTGATATTGAAACCCCCATAACCATAGAGCATGGTGGGATTCTTGCCATCCAAGATAAGGCCTTTTTTATGGGTAATCATCATAGGGATTCGCGTCCCATCTTTTGATGAATAAAACACTTGTTTTGATACGTAATGATCACTATCAAAGTCAACGCCAGATTCACGATACACCTTGGACTTATTGGACTCTAGATCAAGCTCATAAATGGTGCTTGGAGTATTGTAGTTACTAAAAGAGTAATAAAGTTTCTCTGCTTTACGCTTTCCACTAATACTGCCCACACTGCCAGATCCAGGGAGTATGATTTCTCTCAAACGATTTCCACTGTAGTCGTACTGATAAACTTTCGACAGTGCATCAATCATGTATTCAACAAAGAAATATCCACCTCCAGTTGATGGTAATAGCACGTTTTCAGTCTCAGGAATAAAGTCTTTCCAATTTTCAGGACGAGGGTCACTAGCATCCACTGTGACGATTTTTTGATTGGGTGCATCTCGATCAGTCACTATATAAAGCTTGGCACCCACACTATCAATTACGTACGCTTCGGAATCAGTGTCATCTAGTATAGTCAGAAGAGGAGAATTTGGTTCAGAAAGATCTTTCAGGTACAGGTCGTTACCTGAGGTAGAGATAGCACCTGAAATAATCAGATAACGACCATCTTCGGTGATACTACCTCCTACGTAGCGGCGCTTTTGTTCGTCAATAGCGCCAAATATAACTTTATCCTCTTTTTGCGGAGTTCCTATTTGATGGAAATAGAGTTTATGCTGATCTGTCTTAGATGATAACTCGCTACCTTGAGGTTTATCATAACTTGAGTAGTAGAAGCCCTCCTGCCCTTTCCACGCAATTCCTGAAAACTTAACGTCAACTATAGGTTCTTCAATTGTCTCTCTTGTTACAGCATCAATAACTATAATTTTGCGCCAATCACTACCAGCTTCAGAAATAGAGTACGCAGCCAAAGAACCGTCTTGAGAAAAACCAATAGAAGAGAGAGATGTCGTGCCATCCTCACTAAAAGTATTGGGGTCTAGGAAAACCTCTGTTTCACCCTCTTTGGATGTACGATACAGAACATACTGGTTCTGGAGCCCTTCGTTCCTGTAAAAGTAGGTGTACTCACCTTCCTTAAATGGCGCACCGACTTTCTCATAATCCCACAACTTTTTAATACGATCCCTAATTTTTTCTCTATAGGGAATAACACTTAAGTAATTCTGCGTGACTTTATTTTGCGCTACCACCCACTCCCCTGTTTCATCACTCGTGTCATCTTCTAACCAGCGATAAGGGTCCGCCACTAAAGTGTCAAAATACTCATCAATAACATCACTTTTTATCGTATTAGGGTAGTCAAACCCTGTTTGCTCATAATCTCTTGATAACTCAACCTCTGAGCAAGAGCTTAGAAATAGGATCGTGATAAATATACTGAATAATATTTGCTGCTGATATATTTTCATTTCTAATACACTTTTAACTTATCCAATTTAGAGAAATAGACTTCCTGAAGATAAAAAGACAGCGCTTGTCACAAAACCAAGAAAATAGGTTCAATGTTGCTTGTAATATCTCAGTGGTTAGTCAGAATGTCCTCTACGTTTCGCTGTTAGTAAGTGTATTCGCCTAAGAGCAAAATAATCAATCATTTAAGTCTTACATTTTATTAAAGGGGACCTACATTGAAAAACTGGGCTTTGGTGCTGATAGCTTTTTGCATGTCAGGATGTCAAAACAATGATCTGCAGACAGGAATGTCCGGAGCAGATATTAATATTGATGGGATTAATTTCATTGAACAAGTCAATGATCAAAATGGAACGCTGGTCATACCCTACAGCAAATACGAGCTTGATAATGGCTTAACCGTTATTCTTCATGAAGACACTTCTGACCCGTTAGTACATGTTGACATCACCTACCATGTTGGTTCAGGCAGAGAAGATCCTGGAAAATCAGGATTTGCCCACTTCTTTGAGCATATGATGTTCCAAGGCTCCGACAATGTGGCCGATGAACAGCATTTTAAACTGGTTACCGAGGCTGGCGGCACAATGAACGGTTCAACTAACACGGACCGTACTAATTATTATCAGACTGTTCCCGCCAATCAGCTCGAGAAAGTGTTGTGGTTAGAAGCTGATCGAATGGGATTTTTCCTAGATGCAGTAACCCAAGAAAAATTTGAAGTCCAACGTGAAACAGTAAAAAATGAACGTGGTCAGCGGGTGGATAACAGGCCCTATGGCCAGCTTAATGAGCGTGTTTCCGAGGCTCTTTACCCCAAAGGGCATCCCTACTCTTGGCCCGTCATTGGGTATATGGATGACCTTAATCGAGCAGATCTAAACGACCTCAAAGCGTTTTTTCAGCGCTGGTATGGACCTAATAATGCCACTTTGACAATCGGGGGTGATATAGACAAAACCTCAACTTTGGCTCTCATTCAAAAATATTTTGGACCTATCTCTGCGGGCCCTTATGTAGCGATGCCTGAAAAGCCCAGCTTTGAAATTGATGCTGACCGGTATATCTCTATGGAGGATAATGTCCACCTGTCGCTCATTTATATGTCATATCCGACAGTGTCGCTTCGACATGAAGATGAAGCACCACTGGACGTTCTTTCCAGTATTCTGGGGGGCGGCAAGACATCTATACTCTATAAAAACCTTGTTAAAACTCAGATCGCCGTTCAAGCCTCAGTCAGTCATCCCTGTGCTGAATTAGCCTGTACGTTTAATTTTTATGCTCTACCCCACCCAGCTTCCCAAAAGTCTCTTTCTGATATCGAGCAGGTTATTCGCGATAGTTTAATAGAATTTGAAGAGCGCGGTGTGCAAGAGGATGATCTGATCAAGGTCAAAGCGGGAATTGAATCAGGTTCCATATTTGGGTTGCAAAGTGTCTCAGGAAAGGTGAGTCAACTAGCTGCGAACCAAACATTTTCTAATAATCCAAATTATATTGGGGAAGATATAGCGCGGTACAATGCAGTAACTAAAGAAGACGTAATGCGGGTCTATAAAAAATATATCAAGGACCAACATGCTGTCATTATGAGTGTCGTCCCCAAGGGACAGCTTTCAGCAATCGCGGCTAGTGATAATTTTGCACCCCCAGCCAGAAGCACCGGCGAAAATAATGCAGTGGCGTCTAATTCTATTGCCGCTGACAAGAAAAAAGATACCTTTGATCGAAGTAAGATTCCCACTGCGGGGGCCAATCGAGCCGTTGATGTGCCAACTATGTGGGAAGGCAGTATTGATAATGGCATCTCTATTTTGGGCACTCAAAGTTCTGAAACTCCGACGACTTCAATGCTTCTTAAAATTCCTGCAGGCCATTACTACTCGACGAAAGATAAAGCCGGAACAGCACAGCTATTGGCTGCCATGTTAAATGAGTCAACTACTCAGCGCAGTGCCGAGGAAATGAGTAATGCTCTAGAAAAGCTTGGTAGTAGCATATCTATATACGCTGGCAATCATTACATGAACGTTAATATCAGTACTCTTACGAAGAATCTTGATGCGACCTTGTTATTAGCCTATGAGAAACTGAGGCAACCTGCGTTTGTTGAAAGTGAATTTGAGCGATTAAAGAATAATTCTATACAGGGTGCCATCAACAACAAAAAGGATGCCAGTTATCTCGCCTCCACAGCCTATAGACAACTGCTTAATCAGGACAACATTGCTGGAACATCCGGCTCTGGTAGCGAAGAAACACTTTCCAATATCTCAATCGGCGATATCAAGGACTTTTACAGTCGTTACTTTAAACCTGCCAATGGGCAACTGATCGTGGTTTCTGACCTGAGCCAAGCTAAAACCACTCAATCTCTATCACTCTTTAAAGCCTGGGAGGGTGCTGGAGAGAAACTGAACCTCTCTATCCCCCAACCAGACACAAAACTTGGTGTCATTTACTTGGTCAATAAAGATGATGCAGCCCAATCAGCAATCCGCATTGGTAAGCGCTCTTTGAAAGAAGATATTACAGGTGAGTTTTACAAGGCATCATTAATGAACTTCCCTCTGGGTGGTGCGTTCAATAGTCGGATTAACCTTAATTTGCGTGAGGACAAAGGGTATACCTACGGTGCACGCTCTTATTTCAGTGGAGACAAACTCTCGGGCTCATACACTGCTAGCGCAGAAGTTAGAGCTGATGCGACAGATAAATCAATTACTGAATTTGTGAATGAAATAAAAATCTATGCTGAGCAAGGGATAGGCGATGAGGAATTAGATTTTATGCGCAGTGCTATCAATCAAAAAGATGCACTCAAGTATGAAACTCCGCGAGCTAAATTAGGGTTCTTGGCGCAAATACTCGAACACAATCTAACACCAGAGTTTGTCGATGAGCGCAGTGAGATAGTAGCGGCTATTACTAAAGATGAAATTAACGCATTGGCCACAAAGCACTTAAATATTAATGAGATGCTTATGGTAGTGGTTGGGGATGCCAAGACTCTGCGACCGCAACTGGAAGCTTTAGGTTACGAAGTAATAGATTACGATATCTAGGCTGCCTCTCGCTCAGATCGGGGTTAGGGAAATCTAATCCCGATTTAGTTCTCCACAGAAGAGTGGTTGTATCTCAGTCCTTGCGAAAATGCCCGTTTAGATTTGCAGCCATCCACACAAAAGCAGCGTAAGCAGCAACATTTTGCGCGATGTCTGACTTGTCTATTTTGTCTAGAGTATCATCGGCTGTATGGTGATAATCAAAATAATCCCATCCATTCTGTTTCAATGTAACAGCTGGTACACCCAATTCTCTCAACGGACCAATATCTGGACCACCTGAGGCATTATTATCCCCTCGGCCAATTCCCAGAGGCTCAAGCACTTTATGCATAGATTCTGCCAGGAATAGCTTTTCTTGGGCAAAATTTGTATCAAACTTCCATATTCTCCCTGCCCCAAAATCAGACTCGGCACCGACAATGTGCTTATCAAGTCTATCCCTGTACTTTTTTGCGTAAGCTTTTGCGCCAATAAGGCCAACTTCCTCTGACCCAAACATAACGATTCGAATCGTGCGTCTGGGTGTCTTATTTAAATCTAAAATCAGCTTTGCTGCCCCTACAGTGATTCCTATTCCTGCGCCATCGTCTATCGCTCCCGTCCCCAAATCCCAGCTATCTAAGTGACCTCCTATCAAAACTATCTCATCAGTTTCACCGGGAATTTCAGCGATGACATTACCTGATATAGCTTCACCCTGTGAAATAACATCTAGAACAACATTAACCTCTACGGTCCCTTTTAATAAAGCCCTCTGCAGTTGATCAGCATCTGGGGCCGATAGTGCTGCAACAGGTACCTTTGTCACATCATCCTCGTATGTCATCTGACCAGTATGAGCAAAACGATGGTGATCAGTTCCTACCGATCTGATTAAGGCCGCAATTGCGCCTCTTTTCCCAGCCTCATTAGCTGCACCAGATCTTTTCCTCACAGCTATCCCATAACCAGATCCACCCTGAGTGCGGGTCATGTACTCATCAACAAAGACAATTTTCCCTTCTAGTCCTTTTACAGGAGCGTCCTTTAGATCCTGTAGAGTAGGAAAACTAACTACTTCACCTGTCACACCATCTGGTGGAGTAGAAATACTTCCACCAAGGGCTGTAATGACAAGATTTTGAGGATAGGGCGAGATTATTTGTGCTTGCTCAAACTTTCTTTCCCAATGCTTTACCAAAAACGGCTCTGTCCTAATATTTGAAAATCCAAGTTCTCTAAATTTGCCCTCACCCCAAGATCGAGCGCGCGCCTCAGCTTCACTTCCCGCCAGTCTTGGTCCAATCTCCGTAGTCAAACTCTCCACAATTTCAAAACCCACATCGCTCGCTAATCCTTTTTTAATAAGGCTCTTGGCTTCTTTATACACTGCCTCATCGGATGCGTAAGAAAGAGGTGTAGCGAGTAATGAAAGAAAACCTCCCAACACACAACCCAATAAAATATTTCTTAATTGCAAAATTTTCAAAATCTAATCACCTCAATTATTCCGAAACTATGTTTATCCAGTTCAGATTCCAAGACCCACCAATCGCATTGATTTTTAAAACTTGGTTACCGGCGGCTAAATCAAAGACAGCGGAACTAGTCGTCCAAGCTTGCCAGCCTCCAGTGTCCGGTATATTTTGGTTATCAATTTTAATACCATTTACCAGCACCTCAAAACCACTGCTTCCTCCTAAACTTGCGACACGATACTCAACAAAGTAACTTCCCGCGCTGGCTACATTAATTTTGTACTCAACCCAATCTCCTGAATCAACATAACCAATATTCGAACCACCGCCAACATCAGAGCTAGTCTCCGTCTGAATACCGTCCATCGCGCTGTAGTCCTCAGCCTGAATCAACCCTGGGACTGGATGTATGATAGGAGACTCTCCACCCGTGCTTCCACTCTCATCGAGATTGTCTCCAAGGGTATCAGTATCATTGTAGGTCAGCCCAAAACCATACGAAAACAACGGATCATAGTTAATATCATTTCTATTTAATTCAAATTGCGACTTTGATTTTGGCCATGAAAACGATAATTTTCCTTTGAAGTCATTATTCACCATTCCATTATTGCTTTTGAAAATAACATCAGCCACGCCGATGCCCTCAGAGCCTGGAAGCCAGGAAGCTACAAACGCATCTGAAGCATTTAATTCAGGATTTACCCACAATGGTCGACCTGAAATAAATATAGATACGACAGGGATACCTTGCTCTTGTAGAGATTTTAGTAAGGCAAGATCAGATTTATTGCCAGGCTGATATTCTAGAGAACTGATATCTCCATTTCCCTCTGCATAGGGAGTCTCACCAAAAACAACAATAGCCACATCAGGAACTGGTCCATTAAAACTGCCACCGACACTAAGTTGGACAGAGCCTCCTCCCGATGTAACCGCCTCTTGGATTCCATCATAAATAGAAGTTCCACCAGGGAAATCTGAATTACTGTTGCCGGTTCCTTGCCAGGTCACGGTCCAGCCGCCACTCTGCTGTCCAATGTTATCTGCACCACTACCCGTTACTAGTACGCTTAAGTTGCGACTCAGCGGAAGAAGACTATTCTTATTTTTTAACAATACCAATGACTCACGTACTGCTCTCCTAGCCACTGCTCGATGTTCTGATGCGCCAATCAAGGACGTAATACTCGCGTAACTTCTTTCGGATGGCTTAACCTGATCTAGCAATCCAGTTCTTGCTTTAACTCTAAGTATCCGTGTTACTGCATCATCTATCCGAGTCATGGAGATACTGCCGTCATTGACTTGAGCTCGAGTATTTTGAACAAAATCTCGCCAGTCATTCGGCACCATTATCATATCCACTCCGGCATTAACCGCCGCAGCGCACTGGCCATTACTGCAGCCAGGCACCTGGGCATGACCATTCCAGTCACCAATCACAAAGCCATCGAAACCCATCTGCTGCTTGAGAATATCTGTTAGTAACTCACCACTTCCATGGACTTTAGTACCGTTCCAGCTGTTATAAGTTGCCATAATCGTTTGAACACCAGCGCCGAGGGCGGAAATATAACCTTTGCCATGAATATCTCTGAGTTCTGTCTCAGAGACTTCAGTATTTCCTTGATCCGTCCCGTTAGTGGTCCCACCATCACCAATAAAATGTTTGGCGGTAGCTACCACTCTATCGGGCCCAAACAAATGATCACTGCCTGCTGCCCCTTGGAGTCCCTTAACCATTTCGTCCATATAGGCCTCCACAATTTCTGGATCCTCCGAGTAGCCCTCATAACTTCTTCCCCAGCGATCATTCCTAACAACAGCTGCGACTGGAGAGAACACCCAATCGATACCAGTGACGGCAACCTCTAGCGCCGTAATCTCCCCAATCTCTCGAATCAGGTCCGGATTATTTGTAGCTCCCAGTCCAATATTATGTGGGAAAATAGTGGCTCCTATAACATTATTGTGGCCATGCACCGCATCTGTTCCCCAAATAACTGGAATTCCAACTCCACCGTCACTTTTGTCGGTGCTTGCAACAAAAAAACTGTCCGCTAGTGAGACCCAATCGTTGACAGATGATTGCTTTCCGTTAGGCCAACTTCCTCCTCCATTAAGTACCGAACCAAGATTATATTGACGCACATCAGCCGCCGTCACAGAGCCAATCTCTGCCTGTACCATCTGACCAATCTTTTCATCTAAAGACATACGACTAAGAATTTCAGAGACGATAGATTCCACATCTAAATCAATTGGATTCTTTACCAATGGCCAGAAACTAAGAGATTTCACCACAACAGATCTAGCTTTAGATGCCGAATTAGCAGCACTATCTACGGCGGTATAGGTTAGGGTGTATGTCCCTGCAGCACTTGGATCAACAGAGCCTGTTGTGACAACACGAACAGAACCATCCACCGCATCTGTTGCTGTTGCACCAGGATCAGAGAAGTCACTGTCCTGATTAATCTCCATAGATGTCTCACCATTAAGGGTGATAACCGGACCAACCGTATCTGCAACAGTGATTGTCCGAGTCATCGGCTTTGCTATATTCCCATCACTATCTATGGCTGAGTAGGTCAGGGTATAAACTCCTGCCTCATCAGCATCAACAGATCCAGTAACAGTGACCGTGACTGATCCATCTTTAAAATCAGCCGCCGTTGCCCCTGCATCCACATAACTGGTTGCCTGCTCATGATTGAGCTCAGCACTGCCATTAAGAGTAATGTATGGAGCCTCTGGCATCAGTGTCCCGATATAAGATCCGATGGATGATCCATCAGTGCGCACTGCACCACTGGCAACAACACCTGAGGTGAGAGATTCTCCACTTAAGCCAAAGAGATAACGTAAGAGCAAAAGGCCATCAGTTAGGGCATCAATATTACCATCACCATCAATATCACCTGATGCGTCGTAGATTGATTTGAGCTCTCTTTCAATATCAGATGCAGAGGTAAACTCACTGCCACTAGAGATAAGGCCATTGATCAGGGAGTCGCCACTTAGGCCAAAGGTAAAACGAAGAAACAGCAACCCATCAGTCAGTGCATCAGCACGACCATCGTTGTCAATGTCCCAATCTATTGATCTCGCGTCGCTAGATTTTTCGAAAGCAATGGACTCTTTGGAAAGAAGGGTCAACGAAAAGGCCACAGCAACAAGAGTCAGGAACAGAAAATGTACAGCATCATTACTCTTTAATAACCGTAAAATACTACTCACTATAAGGGTCCATTTAATAATGCTGAAGTTTTCTGGGAGATATATGTAACAAAGTCCAGCGCTATTCTAACGAAAAGTTGGAATTAGTAAATGAACCATAGGAGGCTCGATACAAACTATTGGTTTAGAGAAGAGTATTGAGATCGTATTGAGAGAAGAAATTGAGTAAAATCTGGCCAGTTCGCTGTCCATCGAACCTAAGATCAAACCAGTCATGTCCTCCACCAACAATTTTATAAAGCTCGACCGCAGATCCATTATCACCGTCTGAATATTGATACCGCTCTATCTCTACCGAAGAACCTTTCTCACCAACATCTGAGGCACTGGTTACCACGGGAGTTGTATTAGTATTGTTGAAGCTATTCCAATATTCGATGGTTGTTTCAATTGAAACAGTATCCGAACTGCCATCGTACGGTATGGTGAAGTCATTTGTGCCATGCATAACAATCAACGGCATTAGATGATTTGGTTGCTCCCCGCAATCCAACATCGTACCGGATACTGAACCAAATGCAGTGATGAGACCGCTCTTATGCATGGCCAAGCCGTAACTCATCATGCCACCATTTGAGTAACCAACTGCATAAACTTTATTTCGATCAACAAGATAGTCCGAGGAAACTTGATCCAACAAAGCTTCCACGAAACCTAAGTCATCGATATCACTCTTATTATCAGCAGATGGAAGGCATGGATTCCAATGAGGCTCACCCTCTAGTAACGCGCCCTGTGGGTATACCAATAGATATTTATTACTGTGAGCGGCGTAATGCATATTGGTCTCTGTTAAATGATATCCAGCATCACCACTAAAGCCATGGAAATTCATAAGGACAGGGAACTTCTCTGTGCCATCATAAGTGTTAGGCACGTAAGTAATGTAGGATCGATTCAAGCCATCATGTGACAGTGACTTACTTACCGCGCGTGCCGTATCGGCCACCTTAACTAGTTTAAATGTCCAGTAACCACCTCCATAACCTATTTGAATAGTCATACTTGTGGGAGTGCTTGTAACAACTTCATACGTAATTGAATCGGGTACTGAAGGTGCCGGATTAGCACTTAGCTCTCCGGCATTAACTACCTTAGGAATTCCAAGATGAGCACCTAATCCGTTAATAGTAATAGTCCCAGCTCCACTATTAAATTCAAAGGTAGCATTGTTACTTCCATCATGAGGCGATATGGGGGTAGCACAGCCCTCTGAGGTTGCACCTTGTTGCCACGTTTCAATCCAAGTCTGATCACCCATTACATTGGCAAACGATCCGTCTGATCCAAATCTAAAAATATCATCGAACAGACAATTTCTTGTTTGTACATCCTCTGAATTATTAGACCACCACCCAATATTACCAGCACTTGGACCAACCCCTAATGCTCCAGCCTCGGGTGAAAGCGTCCAATCACCAACGAAAATGGGATCTTCGTCTATAATTTCTTGTGGAGGATCATCGGCGGCAGTCTCCGTGGAATTGAAAGAGAACCAGTTAATATTCGCTCCACCAGAAACCGCCTCAACTCTTAGTGTTAAGTTACCTGCATCCAAGGTAACAACGCGGCCCTCAACAGTTTGCCAATTCTGCCATCCACCAGTATTGGGTATTTCGACTGCATCCACCCAAGTAGAGTTGATTTTAATTTTAATACCTGGCGAACTGCCTCCCTGACTAGCGACTCTGTAGTTAATTCTATAGTTACCCCCTACAGTGATTGGCAAGTCATACTCAACCCAATCTCCCGCATCAAACCACCCAAGGTTCTGACCACCACCCTCATCATTTGTACCTTCAGCTTCAGGTTTATTGTCATCATTCTCAATTTTGGAGATAAAGCTCTCAGCTTCAATCCTAACCGCGTTGCTTGTTGCCGCTTCTATGACGGTAACTGTCCCACCCTGTTGTGCGTGGAGTTGGCAGTAGTAAAACAGCGACTTCGCTGTTGATGAGGTAACCCTTATAGTAATTTGATTTGTACCAGATGTATCAACTCCTTGAGTATACTCGGCACCTCCATTGTGGACCCCATCACTCACAGTAGAAAATTTAAGCGGATGATTACCTGGATAGTTGAAAATGTAAGTAGTGCCTACCTCAAGAGTCAAGTCTGGCTTCGAGACGCCATTAATAATGTAAGCGTAGCCACCATTGCTAGTTGCCGTCACGTTAACCGTCTCACCTCGCGCGGTGTCATCGGTTTTAACAAGTTTGTACTGCCAAGTACCAGCACCATGGTCGACCTGAATCGTCATATCCTGTCCGTTACCAGTGAAGGAGGTGATCGAGTACCTTATGGTAGATGGAACAGATGGTGGATCATCAGCATCAAGTTCTCCCTGATTTGTTACCTTAGCTAGCCCAATGTGATTACCCACCCCAGATATTGTAAGATCAGTTCCCACTAAGCTATAGGTCGCATCATTGACGCTATTGTGAGGCGATATTGGCAATGCACAGCCATCAGCAGCAACATCAATACCTTGCCACTGTTCTACCCAAGTTTGCGAACCTAACTCTTGTACAAACGAACCGTCTGCATTAAACACATACAGGTCATCAAAAAGGCAGCTAAACTTCGTTACGTCCCCAGAACTACTAATGAAGGTATTACCTTCCGTCGGCACAGACTTTATGGCACCTTCAACGGGAGCTAACTTCCAATTTCCGATTAAATCTGCTGATGTAACATCTACAGGGACAGAGCCAATAAATCGAACATCGTCAAAGTAGTACGTTTCTCCAGAACCTGAAACATCGTAGTTGAAGTAAATAATCAAGGTATCGAAAACCTTACTGAGATCCAGAGCATCAGTACCAGAAGAGTGATTATTAAAGTCGAAGGTAAGCGTCTCCCATGCATTAGCCACAGTCGTCACCGCATCCGTCTCAACGGAAGCTGGATTTTCACCTGACTCCTCGAGTTTCAACTTCACTTGGGTCCCCACTTCTGGGGACCACACTTTTACTGTAAAGCCTGTATTTGTAGCGGTCAGAGGATAAAACACCCTACCCGTAAGCAGGGTAGTTCCTGCCCAAGCCTCTGAGGGCTCAGCGTTAGTTCCCTTTACTACTGAGATTACGATATTAGAAGAATCAGTAGGATCAGCGACGACACTACTTGAGGTCCCGCCAAAATCAATCAGACCATATTCAGTTCCCACTGAATTAAAATCTACTACCTCGCCGATATTGAGCACCTTATCTAGACCAGTGCCGTACTCACTGGCTACAGGATTGCCCTTACTCAGCTTAAATTGCCAGACGCGATCGGTATGAGCTACTTGTAGGATAATACTATTTCCGTCATCGGCAAGATTAGAAACTGTGTACGTGATACTTCCAGGAGCAGCACTAGAAGATTCCAACTCTCCAGAATTGACTACCTTGGCTAACCCGATGTGCGCTCCAATACCATTAATCGTGATACTGGAACCCCCTACCTGATAGGATCCGTTTTCAAAATTACCATCATGAGGCGAGACAGGCGCTCCGCATCCCTCTGAATCGACTCGTTGGAATGGTTCAAGCCAAGTATCAGAGCCCAAGGTCTGTGAAAACGTCCCATCAGCACCGAAGATGTATACATCGTCAAACAAGCAAGCACGAAGCCATACGTCTATTTCGCTATTGGACCACCACGTGAGATCATCGGCAGTCGGTCCAAGGGCAAGAGCACCTGCCTCACGAGTAAGGCGCCAATTACCTGTAAGTGTGGCAATGGATAGGGCTGCTTTGGGAGACAGGACTGTGACTTCTCTCGTCGCAGTGGATGAGTTTCCAGCAGTATCTGTAGCGGTATAGGTCAAGGTATAGGTGACAGCAATACTTGTGTCAACAGAACCTGTGGTCACCACCTCCACCGATCCATCAACAGTATCTGTCGCCGTCGCACCAGCATCTTCATAAGAGGCATCTAACTCAACCTCAACTGCCGACTCACCTATAAGGGTAATCGTTGGAGCCGTCGTATCAGCTACCGTCACTGAACGTATCAAAGTGCGAGAAACGTTGCCCTCGCTATCGGTAGCCGAGTAACTCAAGAAATAAGTTCCCGCCGTATCAGAATCTACTGATCCCGTGGTTATAACCGTTACTGATCCATCAGTAATATCTGTTGCAGTCGCTCCAGCATCAACATAGGTTGTTGCCTGCTCATGATTGACCGTCACACTGCCATTGAGGGTGATATAGGGAGCCTGCGGCATCACCGCACTCATGTAAGCTTCTAAACCAGCGCTATCTGTTCTAATCGCGCCGTCACCAACAACATCTTCTGTTAAGGCGTTTCCACCCAAACCAAACAAATATCTCAGCAGCAACAATCCATCTGTCAGCGCATCCACAGAGCCATTACCATCAACATCACCGAAACTGGCAAAAATCTCTTCTAACTCCAATTCTAGCTCTTCCACAGTAGTGTATTGCGCATCGTCAGCAACAACACCTCTGATTAGCGGTTCTCCATTTAACCCAAAGGCATAGCGCAAAAATAACAAACCATCGGTTAAGGCATCTGCCTGACCATTACCATCAATATCCCAATCATTACTGACCATCGCTGAACTAGCTATCATGTCAGGGGCTAAATCATCTGACTCAACAGCGATAGACTCACCCAAGCTCAACATGCTTAATGCAAACAGAGCTACCAGGATAAACTTAATGTTTTTATTTAAATATTTAGAAAATGTCATAGCAGCTCGTGTTTTTTAATTTGGTTTTAATAGATTGGCTAATATTAGCTAATCACCCCTTCACAATTAAGATTCTGCACTTTAAAAAGTACGACAGCGAACGAGATTCAATGCCTAGACCTCTAAACAAGAAAATCAAATTATCCTGTTCACTTAAAATTCCGTTTACACCTATCTTAAGTACTCTACGTTAATAAATGTTCAACCAGACTAGTATCTGCACCAATCCCTAATTCGGTCTTGGAGATAGGAAATTTAATGACTGACTAGTTTGTCATTACTATCGATAAATCATCAATCATAATTCCATTGTCACCATAGGAAGCCCCGCCTGCTCTAAATAACAAAAAGTAGGTACCCGAGGTCGTAAGGATAAACTGTCCCGGATTCGCATTAGCAGCGCATCCTGACTCTATAGCCGATCCAGAATAGGTTTTTATATTGGCACATTCCCAAGTATTAAAGGCATTCAATACTTGTTGATCACCATTATATTCAGTGCCTGATACTGGTTCAGATTTTCCAATATACACCTCACCCCAAGCATCGCTTATTTCTGTATAGGCCATCGTCATATCAAATTGGTAGGTACCTGCATTTAAAATCATCTCAGTGTAGAGACCCATATGTTTCCATGCACCTTCCTCTGCTGAATCTGTCTCTACAAAGGTCGCAACGCCATCAGAAATTGTGACCGAGCCCATCGTATTGTCAGCTTCATAATGATTAATCACTGTCCATCCTGTCGAACCATCGAACGTACCATTTGAAACAAGGTTATCTCCCGAAACTGGAGTTTCAGGTTCAGGCTCAGGTTCTGGATCAGGAAGAGGCATCGGTTCTTCAATGGATGTATATTTTATTTCAGGAGCTGTCTCTTCTCCCTCCTCAGCTTGAGAGGAATTGAGAACGTATGCATTCCATCCATAAGCAAACGCATCCTCATCTCCCTTGTTCACCCGGAAGAAAACATAATCTCCAATTCCATTGCCATTGTCATAACGGGCATTTAGGTATTCGAGTAAGGCGCTATTACCAGAGGTTGAAGTCAGGACCTTACCGATCTCGCTCGAGGGTGTGAGATAACTCTGCTGGATTAAAGTCCCAGCAGCTCCATCACCAGGAGCGCCAGTCTCTGGACCAATAAACCAATCACTCAAGTTAAGATCGTCCGAGGCAGAAGCTCTAACTGCCCAAAGATCCGCAGGGAAATCTAATCCATCACCTTTCTGAGCTAAGGTTACTTCTAACTCTGCGGTCAAGAACGGATTTGCAACATTCCCAAAATTAGGGATCTGGAATACCATCATACCGATAGTCATGCCAAAGTTACCATCCGATCCCCCATACCACTCACCTACATTTAGCTTCCAAACATCATTACCTGACAGATTATCACCATGTAAGGAAAGGGAACTACCAGTAGCCGAATTAGCCACGCCATTCGCGGCACCTGGCGTATTATTA
>SHBP01000019.1 GCA_004211905.1 SAR92 clade bacterium | reverse complement strand
AGGTAATCCCAAAGTGCCGCAGTGAGTAATAGGATAACTCCCTTTATTGATTACCTAAGCATAGCTGAATACCCCATCCAGTCAAATCAGGTGAGGGGTGAGAGATATACAGATTGTTGTCGACTCTAGGACTTTGAGTGGATAATTGCTTATCTGAAGATTTTTGTCCAAACTTTAAACAAGAAATTATCTAATATAGATAGTCAAAGGAGTCATTCTGATGAAAGACCCACTAACTGAAGCATTGAAAGAAGCAGGAGAGATGTTGAAAAAAGTTTACACAGACTTTATGAAAATCTACGAGAGGGAAGATAAGTCTGAAGATAAGTCTGAAGATAAGTCTGAAGAAGTGGAAGACAGCAAAGGTGAAAGTTAGCATCAGATTCCACCTTTACAGATTGTTGTCGACTCTAGGATTGAGTAAAAGCAATCGTTGAGATAAAACGTCTCTGAGCAGTTTTGCTACTGAGTTTCAGAGGACTCTATTTTTGTGCGGGGACGTTCTGCGTCGATTACTGGTGATCCGGCTGTGGATAGAAAAGAGGGATTAAATAAATCCCTCTAAAGTTCCATTCCGTCTTTTAGCGGTTACGGTTTAGGCAATATCTCCAGCGCTTTTTTGTCATCGACCACAGGAGTGATTGTCGCGTCACATACTTCCGTCCAAGGATTAACATGTTTGATAGCAAGAGTAGGATCATCAGTTTCAATTAACACTATGCCGCTACCAGAAGTGAGATCGTGATACCTCGCAAGTTTTTTAGAGCCCTTTGGGAATTGAGCATCGAGTTCCTCTAAAGTCATAGACGCGAACTCTTTGTAAGCTGCTGCATCGCATTTGAAATCAACAAGGTATACAGACCTGTGTCCGTCCGCATACGCAACGTTAAAAAACAACAACGTAACCGCTAGAATAAAATACTTTTTCAATTGAAGTCTCCGAAGGTTTTTAAAAGAATTTCCAGTATATCCATAACTAAATAGCTGATCCAGTCAAAGGGGAGGGGTTAGAGCTGGTCGAGGCTTCCAAATGCCATGCATTCTTTCGAATACAGCCCCTTACTTTAAAAACCCAGGAGGTTTTGGCAGTCTGGAAACATCTATGGCCTCATGCTGAATAACTACTCTAGCTCCTAATTCCGTGGCTAGCCTTTCAAAGGCTATCATAGACCCTCTTGTTTGAGACTCATTTGTATTGAAGCGTGGCACGCGCTGCAACTTGCGGCTTTCAGCACGGTGGTAGAGGTCCCCTGTAAGTAGAACAGGCCCACTTTCGAACAAGTTAACCTGAAGTACTGTATGGCCTGGGGTATGCCCTGGCATCTCTAAAATCACAACCGAACCATCACCAAAAACATCATAGTTTTCACTAAAGATGGTTTTATTGAGCCCAACGAAAGCTATATTTTGTGCCTTGCTCTCATCAGTGCTAAACATATGCTCAAGCTCATCTTCGTGCACCAGCCACTCAACATCCGAAAATAGGGAGGCTTGGCCCGTATGGTCAAAGTGGCTGTGAGAGATAGACATAAATTCAATATCGGCCACTTTAAGATCTATCTCCTCTAACAGATCAGTTAATGGGCTTTTAAGAGATACAGTAAAAATACCATCAACCTGAGGCTCAGACCCCACAAGACTATGTGGCAGACCCAAGTCCCATATCAAATCTCCCTCGGGGTGACGAATTAAATAGCATGTATTGACTAACTTGCCGCCTTGACCAGCATAGTCCCCGCTAGAGGAGAATGCGTCGAAATTAGACACTTCTATGTTGCCACAATTAAAGGTGTAGAGTTTGAGAGGGACTGAGCCAACATAGTTACCAGTGAATTCGTTCGATGACGATTTCTTGCTGATCCTATGCTCGTATTGGGAACAGCCAGTCATCAATAGACTAAAGGTAAACAGAGCACAAACTAAACTTTTCATATCCATATTCCTCTCTTTATTGATTGCCTAAGCATAGCTGAATACACCATTCAGTCAAATCAGGCCCAGATCGAGCCAGCCTATATAAAAAACAACACTTCGTATATATTAGGCCCGAGGCCTGACGTATCAAATAGACAACCAGACATGAGACATAATTTGCCCACCAAAACTAATTGGTCGATCGCCGAAGCATCGCATTGGTCTAGCCAGCGGCCATGGATCATCGGCTTTAATTACACCCCACGATCTGCCATTAATCAGCTTGAGATGTGGCAAGATGAAACATTCGACCCTACAACCATTAACCAAGAGCTAGGATGGGCGTCTGACATTGGTTTTAATATGGTTCGGGTATTCCTTCACCACTTACCTTGGCAAGAAAACCACCATAATTTTTGCAAGAAGATTGATGTCTTTTTGTCGATTGCGGATAGGCATAATATCGAGGTTATGTTTGTACTATTTGATGATGTGTGGGATCCCTTGCCGCAATCTGGAAAACAACCCACACCAAGAGCAGGAGTCCACAACTCAGGTTGGGTCCAATCACCTGGAGCCAAAATACTGGGTGATCTTAATCGACATAATGAGCTAGAAGATTACGTCAAAGGTATTATTTCAAGATATAGATCAGATCAACGAGTGGCCATTTGGGACCTCTATAATGAGCCAGGCAACCTTAACACCATTCCTTATGGTTCTTCAGAGGTGAAAAATAAGCGCGACTTTTCTCTGGCATTATTAACAAAAACATTTGAGTGGGCGCGCCAAGAAGGGCCCTTGCAACCTCTGACAGCAGGCGTATGGAGATTAAAAAAGGGCTACTGGAAAGGAAGCATCAAGAAAGACAAAGATTGTGCACTTTTTGAATGTATGCTTGAAAATTCTGACATTATCACCTTTCATTCCTACGAAAATGCTGCGAGAACAGGCAAAGCAATTAGGTATCTCAAAGACCTAGGAAGGCCTATGATTTGTACGGAATATCTCGCCCGCGGCCATGAAAATACTTTTGATTCGATACTACCTATATTTGCCCAAAATCATATTGGGGCAATGAACTGGGGCTTTGTCTCCGGCAAGACCCAGACGATATATCCTTGGCGCTCATGGGTCTTCATAATAAGGCTTTGGGATCGATTGTGGTCCAAAGAACCTAATCCCTGGCATCACGATATACTTCGCCCGAATGGGACTCCATATAGCAATAATGAGATCGATTTAATCCGCTCTCAAATCAGTAAAAAACAGAATTCTTCAGTAAAATAGTCACAAGATATAAAGCGAAAAACACAGCCAGTAATTCTATTTGGTAGTGAATCGTAACTTAGTACATATTCTCGCTATACTCCCACACAAATTTGGTAAAAGAAGAAATATAAAATGCCTAAGTTTCTATCCATCATTACACCTCTGTTGCTCGCGTGCTTATTACTTGGAGCATGCTCTAGTGTTAGTACAACTCCATCGAATAGCAAAACCTCACCAACATCAGCACTGGAGATCGCTACCTCTAAATCATTTGCTGATATTCCAATTGCGGCAACGGACAAAGTTGATATTGAAAAATCATTACTGCTTAATCCAGGCGAATACTGGATCGGACGAGCAGTATTGAAATCCTCTCTAAAGGAAGAAGAGGCTTTTAATTACTACAAAAACAAAATGTCCGATTATGACTGGACAACGGTAACGAGTGTACAATCAAAGGTATCGATACTTACTTTCGAAAAATTCGATCGATTCGCTGCCGTACAAATTCAAAGTGCTGGGATGCGTGGAAGTGCCATTACCATCACGGTGTCCCCGCGGGAGTCGTCCAAGTAATAGCTAGTTGCTATTGGACCGTAGTTAGCACCCCTTAGGACACAATATGGGCTCTCACTCATCCAGGGTACAGTGCGCCATATCAAAATTGGAACGATACGTTTCAGTCTTTCCCTACAGTTACTTTGTTGGGAGCAAATACACCCTTTATTTTCCATTTATAAGCATTGTTTACCAACAGATAATTAACACCAGCTGTCAAAATAACTTCATCGCTAACGTTGTATCTTGAAAAATTCATGTAAACCATAGCTGTCTTATCATCTTCATAAATCAACTCTAGGGAATTAATCTTAGAGTAACTCCAACCTTTACTTCTCAATCTTGCAAAATCTACAGAATCCCCGTATTTCTCATACACATTCTTCTCATCTCCCATGAGCCAAAAAAATGGCGATCCTGAACTCTCATTCAAAGCATCAAGATCAGCATTATTAAAATCTTCAACGTATTGAGCAACCGTCTGAATTGGAGTGACTTCGGGTAAGTCAAGATCATCATTTATTTCTACATCAATCCTTATACATCCTGCCAACATGATAATTGTGACCACCAGTGTAAATAATCTAGTCATTTTTTATTATTCCTTAAAAGGGTAAAAAGAGTATTAATTTTTAACTATCAGGGTTAAGACGAGTTGATCATGTCTTTTGGATTTGAAATAAAATAGTTTTATGGATAACACACTTTCTAAAATAGGTATAGAATCTTATGGTTCCAGTATATTTTTGGTCAGTACACTAGCTAGTATTACATACATTTTAATGTAGGGAGTAGCTATAAGAATGAACAGGAATCCCCGTTATGACATCTTGTTTGAGCCAGTCAAGATTGGTCCAGTAACAGCCCCTAATAGATTCTATCAAGTACCCCATGCCAGTGGCATGACGGAGGCTAATCCTCGCGTTAGATCGGCTTTTAGAGAAACTAAAGCTGAAGGCGGTTGGGGAGTTGTTTCCACTGGTGCTCTCTCTATTCACCCATCTTCTGATGATAGCCCGCTACCCTACGCCCGGTTATGGGATAAAAATGACATTCGATCACATGCTCTTTGTTGCGATGCTATTCATAGTCACGGCGCTTTAGCTGCGGCGGAGCTATGGCATGGTGGAGCATCTGTTATGAACAGAACCTCAAGGATACCACCCTACTCTCCTTCAGGAATTTCATGGGCGGCAACACACGTTGGTTTTATGGGAAACCTGCGGCCCCGGATTATGGATAAAAAGGATATTCGCGACGTCATCGCTTGGCAGGTTGCCGCGGCCAAAAGAGCCAAAAATGCTGGCTTTGATATCGTCTATATTTATGCAGGTATGGGCTACCTCGGCTATGAGTTTTTGTTGGAGGAATACAACCACCGCTCCGACGAATATGGGGGCTCAGTTAAAAATCGGGTGCGCTTTGTTAGGGAGATGATAGAGTCCACCAAGGACGCAGTTGGCAATAACTGTGGTGTGGCCTTGCGCATCAGTTTGGAGGAATTAAGAAGTAAATCAAGTGACAGCCATTCGTCTGAAGCGCATGAGGTGGTTGAATTGCTTTCAGACCTTCCAGATTTATGGGATGTAAAAATGGACTCAAGTCCTACTGACTGCGGTGCATCCCGATTCCGCCCAGAATGCGCCCACGAGCCTATCATCGATTTCGTGAAGAAAGTGACTGAAAAACCTGTGGTTGGGGTTGGTCGATTTACCTCGCCTGACACAATGGTTTCGCAGATTAAACGAGGTGTGCTAGACCTAATTGGAGGAGCTCGCCCATCTATAGCGGATCCCTTTTTGCCCAACAAGATCAATGAGGGGCGTGAAGGTGACATCAGAGAATGCATCGGCTGTAACATTTGCATTTCAAGTTGGCATGACGGTGTTCCTGTGCGGTGTACTCAAAATGCTACTGCAGGCGAAGAATGGCGCAAAGGCTGGCATCCAGAAAGATTTGAAACACCAGGTAGTGATGATTCTATATTAATCGTTGGCGGTGGCCCTGCAGGGTTAGAGGCTGGTTTAACTGCGGCTAGGCGCGGATATCAGGTTACGATCGCAGATAAAAATACACAAATGGGAGGTCGTCTAATTTATGAGACTCAGTTACCAGGGCTCACGGAGTGGGGTCGAATAACCGATTACAGACTCAATGCCCTTAAAACCATGAGTAATGTTAATCTTTATCTGGATAGTAATTTGGAGGTTAACGATATTTTAGGATTAGAGCATTCCCGAATAGGCATTGCCACTGGAGCCCACTGGACGAAAGCTCTTTACTCATCACTAGAAATAGCCGCTGCTGAACTTAATCGACCAGATGTTTACACCCCTGATGATTTAGCCTTGGGAATGATTCCCGAAGGACCCTCATTAGTCTATGACTTTGATAATTACTATCTGGGAGGTGTAATTGCCGAGTCTTTAGCGTTACAAGATATCAATGTAAGTTATGCGACTCCTGCTGGCCATGCTTCGGCCTGGACCATCATGACCAATGAGCTGCCTTTTGTGCATCAGTCGCTAGAAAAATCTGGCGTAGAGGTATACACACAAATGCTTCTGAACGATTTTGATGGCAAGAAGGTCACTTTAAGTAACATATTTACTAACAAGCCTAAATCCCTAGCCATAAAATCTGTCATTATTGTGGGACTGCGCTTACCCAATGACCAACTTTATAACCAGCTAATGTCGCGCAGTTCTGAATTTGCTCAAGCAGGAATAAAATCCGTAGAATGCATCGGAGATGCATTGGCCCCCGGTGCTTTGGTCCATGCAGTTTACTCAGGGCATGAATTTGCAAGGCAGCTTGATCGTCCTCCAGATGAATTATATTTGCGAGACATTCCGATAGCGGAATCTCCGCCAAATAAGGTTATCTGACTTTGAAATCTCCCAATACAGAAGGCCGCTGGCTGATAATGATGCTATTGTGTCTTTCTGGTGGAACAATTTATTTACTACCTTTCTTGAGAGAAATCTACTACATCCCAATCCAGCAAGCTTTTGATTACACCAACACACAAATGGGCATTTTATTTAGCGTGTTTGGCCTGGCTAGCATGCTCAGCTATTTTCCAGGGGGTTGGCTAGCTGATCAATATTCTCCGCGCAAGCTTATTTCTTTATCACTCCTCGGCGTAGGTTTGGGCGGCCTCTACTTTGCAACTCTTCCTTCTTACAACGCCAATCTAGCCTTACATTTTTTTTGGGGAATTTGTACATCACTTATATTTTGGGGAGCAATGATCAAAGCAACTCGTAGCTGTGCCAGTTCTGAGGAGCAAGGTCGCGCCTTTGGTATATTAGAGAGTGGCCGAGGGTTAGTCGAAGTTGCTATCTCTTCAGCAATTCTTGCGGTCTTTGCATGGCTTGGCAGTCAAACTACTGCTCTATCTCAAGTGATTACTATATACGCTTGGATCAATATCGCTCTTGCAATGATGTCGTGGAGATTCTTGAAAGATAGCAACACAAACTCATCAGGCCAAGATCCAGCTCTGAAAAGAGTCAGCCTAAAGAATATCCTCACCGTATTGAGAATGCCCTCTGTTTGGCTAATTGCAATCGTTGTTCTAACCACTTACAGCGCCAATTGGGGCGCCTATTATTTTACACCCTATGCAACCACAGGCTACTCACTTAGCATTTTATTAGGAGCCAGTATTGGCGTAGCTAAGATGTGGTTAAAACCACTAGCAGCTACGTCTGCTGGTTTTATTGCCGATAGATTTGGAATAGCCAGAACCGTATTTGTATTAACATTAGCCATGGCAGGTTCTTTTGTTGCCTTTGCTATTCTCCCAGGGGGCAAAGCATACCTACTCTTAATGTTACTCAACATCGCTGTCGCCTCCTGTGCTGTTTTTGCTTTAAGGGGCATCTACTTCGCCCTACTCGATGATTCTGGCGTTGCTCCAGCAGTAACCGGAACTGCCGTCGGAGTTATCTCGGCTATAGGATTTACACCTGACTTTTTTATGCCTATTTTAGGAGGCATGCTACTTGACTCGTATCCGGGGGTTTTGGGCTACCGCTATTACTTCGGTGTCATTGCAATCATGTCAACATGTGGTGTTCTCGCCGCACATCAACTAATGAAAAAGTCACAGCACGCTGATATTACTAACGACTCTGTTAAATTCAAGTGAGAAATTCCATAGGAGAAGCTGATGAGCGATTATTTAGAAACACTTGATGGCTTTGAGAAAACGCTACCCAGCAACTGGTATTTAGACTCTGATATCTTTGAACTTGAAAGAGAACATATTTTTATGCAGGAGTGGCTCTGTGTTGGGAGAGAGGAACAATTCCCCAATTCAGGAGATTGCAAGGTTTTAGATATATATGGAGAAAGTATCCTTCTAGTTCGAAACAATGTCGGCTCTATGCGTTCCTTTTATAACGTATGCCGCCATCGAGGGGCGCAATTGTGCCCATCAGAGAGCAAATCGGATCAAAGTGGATTACTGAAAGGAGGGCTAGCAGGTAACAAAGCTTTCGTCTGCCCATATCACGCCTGGACTTATGACCTAGAGGGACAACTGCAACGAGCTCCTCATATTGATGAGTCGTTAGGACTAGAAATAGAAAAAGTGAAGTTACACCCAGTGGGTTGTGAGACTTGGGGAGGGTTTATCTTTTTAAACCTTAGCCCTGAAACGGCTCCCCCTTTCTCCTCCCATATAGCCGAAATAGAAGAGCGATATCAACGCTATCCATTGGAGTTTTTGGTCATAGGCAAGACAATTGAGTATGAGGTTAATGCAAACTGGAAAGTACTATGTGAAAACTATAATGAATGTTATCACTGCGGGCCCGTACATCCTGAATTATGCCAAGTAGTGCCTGCTTTTAGAAAGAATGGTGGTGCTAACCTTGATTGGGAAAGAGGTGTTCCGCACCGCGAAGGAGCTTATACGTTTACAATGTCCGGGACGACCCGAAGGACGCCATTTCCTGGACTCAACGAAGATGAACTCAATCGACATAAAGGTGACCTTTTATACCCCAATTTATTCATTTCCCTTGCTGCAGACCATGTTGCAGTATTTATTTTGACAGCCATTACTGCTCATAAAACTAAGATAGAATGTCATTTTTTATTCGAAAAAAAAGAAGTCGAAAGCCCACATTTTGACCCCTCAGACGCTGTTGATTTTTGGCATCTTGTTAATCAACAAGATTGGGCTATTTGCGAGCGCGTTCAAAAAGGGATGGCATCAAGAGTCCATAACTATGGTATTTTATCTCCCATGGAAGATTGGAATTTAGACCTACGACGCTATGTTAAAGATCGCATTGGTCCTTATATTGAAATCAGTTAGCAACAAAATAAGTTTATTGTGCGATCTTTGGGATGGACGAGAGCGTCCAGTCACCATAAACAGGATTGCCCTCCAAAAGAGTCAGTAGAACTTGGGCATCAGAAATCTCATCAGGAGCAAGTTCAAAAAGGTTGTTATCTAAAACAATCAAGTCAGCTAATTTTCCTTCCTCGATTGATCCAGTCTCATCGTCAATAAAGTTCACATAAGCACTGTTAATCGTGTATGCCTCAATTGCATCTGCTAGGTTGATCCTTTCATCTTCAAGAAATGGGTCACTAAAATTAGTCAAGGGGTCACGGCGTGTAATAGCAGTCTCAATGCCCAGCAAAGGATTGCCTGAGGTGACAAACCAGTCACTTCCAAAAGCTACTACCGCACCTGTGTCGAGCACACTTCTAATCGGGTATAACCATTTGCTTCTCTCCGCTCCCAGTTTAGGTATTGTTAGTTCTGTTATAAATTTGTCTGCCCATGCCCAATAGGGCTGAAAGTTTGCCACCACATTTAAGGACTCTAAGCGCGGGATATCTGCGGGGTCAAACAGCTGGATGTGAGACATATGATGGCGGCTGTCTCTCACTCCATTGACTTGTCGAGCTAGCTCAAGAGAATCTAACGACTGACGAACAGCTGCATCCCCGATCGCATGAAAATGTATTTGAAAGCCCAACGCATCGAGTTGACTGACCACAACATCCAACTGCTCTGGCTTGATCAAAAGCTCTCCGCTATAACCATCCTCCCGATCACTATAGGGTGCCAAAAGAGCAGCAGTATGAACTTCCATCACTCCATCAAGCCAAATTTTCACTGAAGGCGCAGAAAAGAGCGGTGTCTTAAACTGTTCTCTCGCATCAGTAATTCGCGATAACTGCTCTAAACCAGAATCTGTATTCCATACCAACGCCCCAACTACTCTTATTGTTAGGTCTCCTGCTTGATCCATCGCCATGTATGTGGGTCCGCCAACATAGGCCTCATTACCATCAAGCTTTAGGAGCGCATCTTGCACCGTGGTAACACCATATTGATTCAAATAATGTTGCCCAAATTGCAAAGCAGCTTGCATTTGATCTGCCGAATAAGCCGGCCTTGTGCTGAAAGCGAGATTCATTGCGCTGTTCTCTTGCAGAGACCCGCTGGGCTCTTTAGAGTTCTTATACCTATCTATCCTTCCCCTAGGAGGATCCGGTGTCTCAGCGTCAATGCCGGCAATCTCCAATGTTTTGGAATTAACCCAAAGCTGATGCCCTGAGGCAGATTTAAGTATTACCGGGCGATCCGAAACAACCTCATCAAGTAATCTCTTATCAGGTAATCCATCTTCAAAAAGATCCATTGTCCAGCCACCGCCATCAATGAATGTGGCTTCTGGCGACTGTTGTGCACATTCTTTTACGATAAGAACGTAATCCTCCACAGATTTTCCATCATGCAAGCTACAACCTAAATAGGCCATACCAGCCTCTATCGGATGAACATGGGCATCTTGGAATCCAGGAAGCACCATTTTTCCATCAAGATCGACTAATCGGGTGTTTGGTCCCTTATATTTTTTTGCGCCAGTACTAGATCCCACATAAGCAATTTTTCCATCAATGACAGCAACAGCCTCCGCCCATGATCGATTAGCATCAACGGTGTAAACTTTACCGTCGAATAAAATTAGATCTGCGCTAACTTGTTTAGTTTTTGAAAAGTGCTGAATCGAGCAGCCAACGCTGAAAGCTGCGATAACTATGACTGTAACTTTTACTAGATAATCCAATAACTGCATAACCACATAACCGCCTAAAGTTGCCAAATATCATATTTTAAAAAGTAGCTCCAAATAGTATTTGTTGACAACATTGATGAGTTTTAAAACCCAAGCAATTACATCAACGCTCAAGGGTAACGTCAAACGCAACAATAGAACGCTTATCTGGGCCAGAAATCGGATGCACAAAATGCATGTAATGCGGAGGGAACAAAACAACCTGACCACTCAAAGGTTTGTGCAATCTGGACGACTGCTGACCTCCAATGGCTACCGAGGCGAGTGCCGGATTAATAAATTCTAGGTGCCCTGCAGGCGCAATGGTTTCAGGCACTTGGACATAGTAGATGCCTGAAATCACAGTGTATTCACTAGGATGTATGTGCGGACTTTGCCAATCTCCTTCGCCTAATTGATTAGCCCAACTCTTTACTTTGAATGCGGTATAAAGTGGATCTGCATTAAATACTTGCGCCAAGTATTCCTCTATCGACGGAAATATAATAGAACCTTTAAGGAAACTGACCGCCTTATCTTGAAGATCAAGAAAAGACATTTTAGCTGGCGTTTGAAATCCACCTTTTGTTGTACTGTCACCATTAATGGCTGCATTTTGATCTGTCTTGCTCAATTCTGCGCTTAACTTATCAATAATCGACTCAAGATCTGTATTTAAAGAATCTACCCCTTCAAATTCACGCACCATTACCATCGTGGGGAAATGCTGTTCCAACCTTTCATTTAGCAATCGAACCATTAGTTACCTTCTACCTCCTCTTGGAGCATTGCGATTAATCTTTGCCCGCAATGGCCTGCAGTAACACATACCAGTGGACAACATTATCATAAAAGCTCTCAACAAGAACTCGTTCATTCAACCCATGGGCGAAGCTGTCGCTATTTTTACCATAATGACCGTTAACACCATAGCTAGGAATCCCGGCTGCTCTAAAATGCATGCCATCAGTTCCACCGGAGGACATGCTGGGAATAATCTCTAGCCCTGGGTACTTTATATCGATAGCCTTCTGCAGAGCCGCTGTGACATCTTTGCGCAGAGGTGAGGCATCGGTCTCTGTTACCTCATCTAAAAGAACAAACTCAATACTCGGGTTATCAATAATACGTTTAAGTTGCTCGCGCGTTGCATCAACGCCTTCCCCAGGGAAAACCCTACAGTTGATGGTAGCAGTAGCAGATTGGGGTAAAGCATTCTCCGCATGGCCCGCACGAAGCATTGTGGCTACACAGGTAGTCCCTAAAGTCCCTACAAAACTACTATCACCTCTCAGTATTTCAATCGCTGCGGCATCTTGGGGGTTTGCGGCAAAAGTACGCATTGCCTGCCCCAAATCGCCTTTGGTACGCACACCAGTGCCTTTAAAATAAGCAAGCGTCAGATCGTTATAGCTGACTGGGAACTTGTAAGCCTGAATATTTGTCAGCGCATTAGCTAAATCATAGACCGCATTATCATCACGAGGTCGACTACTGTGTCCACCAGGATTACGCGCTGTAATTTCCCAGGTCACATAGGTCTTTTCTGCAGCTTGCATGCCAAAGCTAGCGGGGGCACCTCCTTCTTCTGGTAGTGCTGCGCCGCCGGCATCGGCATTGAGCACAAATTCGCTGTCTGTGAGCTCTCGATATTCATTTACCAAAGCCTTAGTGCTGGTCATCGTGCTTTCTTCGTCGCCAGAAAAAGCAATAATAAGATCTCGACCAGGAACCCAGCCCTCTGACTTTAACCTTAAAAATCCAGCTGTCACTGCTGTCATTCCCAGCTTGTCGTCAACAGTACCACGGCCAAAATAATAGCCATTTTCTTCGACAAGAGTATACGGGTCTCGCTCCCAATCTTCTCGCAGAGCATCAACTACGTCCATATGAGCTGAAATACTCACTGGCTTTTTACCCAACGAACCATCTCCCCGGTATCTCACAACTAGCGCTGCTGTCCCGTCTATTTCTAAAACATGGATATCTTCTTTTGGGAACCCACCCTTTTCAAACTCCGAAGCAAGGTATCTAGCAAGAGTTGGCACCATGTGATGGCCCTTAGCTGTGCGCATTTCCACTGAAGTCTTGTATATCTCAAAAGCCTTTTGTCCGAACGGAATATTTTTATCAGCCGCAAATAAAGAACCTGGTTGAAACATCAATAATATGAAAATAACGAAAAACTTAGCGTTTTGAGAAGTCATGATTACTACCTCAGTGGCCTAGAACAATTACAGCCAAAAATAATACCCGCTTTGTTTTAAAAAGCCAGATGAATATTTAGAGGTTATTTGATAGATCGCAGAATTTTGTGCACCATAGAAGGATTAGCTGCTTTTTTAAATAACACATAAGAGTGATCCCCCCTGAGGTCAAGGATGAAAAAGAACATAGATTGCGACACTATTAAGGCCCTACTCAATTTCTGTTTTCCCCTCATTCTGATAGCCACCCTTCTCACTTCACTTTCTATTAATGCTGAGACAAAAAATAACTCAGATGTCATTAATATTTCACGGCCAGAATACTTAAATAAACTGCAAGGATTTTGGCTTGGCCAAAATATTGCTAACTGGACTGGCTTAATTACCGAAATGGACAAGGTAGGAACGCCTAAAACATTGCCTTTCTATACTGATAAGGATTGGGGGAAACCTGATCAGAAAGCAATTTGGGGTGAATTTGTGCCCCACTCAAATACGATTGATTTTTACTTCGAATATTCAGGAACACCCTGGGGAGCTGATGACGACACCGATATTGAGTATATGTATGCGCATCTCCACGACCAGCTAAAGACTAGCAAACTCAACGCCAGACAGATACGTGATGGATGGCTACATCACATATACTCAGAAGAAGATGCGCCTCTATTTCAGAAATTCCCAAACTCCAAGCCAATGACAGAGAACTTTTTGTGGGTATCTAATGAGCAAGCTAGAAAATTAATGGAAAAAGGCATGGCTCCCCCAGAGACTAGCGAGCCGGAAAACAATCGTTATCATATGATGATCGATGCTCAGCTAACGACAGAAATTTTTGGATTACTAGCCCCTGGTCGGCCCGATGTAGCAATAGATATCGCTTATTTGCCCGTTAGAACAACTGCTAAAAGTGATGCAGAATGGATTTCTCAGTTTTACATATCGATGCATTCGTTAGCTTCTGTTGTCGACAAGTCACAAAATATAGCTACGCAAACACGTTGGTTAGCGAACCAATCGAGTAGGTACCTTCCTCCTAACTCGACCCCCGGTAAAATGTATGCATTTATAAAGGAGCATTATCTGAATAACCCCAACAAAGATGACTGGGAAAGTACCAGAGATGCGATTTATCATCGCTACCAACTAGAGAGCACGGATGGATATGTCTACAAAGAACCCTTCGATGCCGGAATTAATTTTGCAGCAAGCCTAGTCAGTCTTTTTTATGGCCAGGGAAACATTGCTCGTACTATCCAAATAGGGTCTCTTGTTGGGTGGGATTCAGATAACCCAACGGCAACTTGGGGTGGATTATTGGGCTTTATGATTGGTCCTCAAGAGATCGCAAAAGCATTTAATCAAACTAATTTATCAGACACTTACTGGATTCACCGTACTCGTCGTAATTTTCCTGATAAGACAGAGGCCACCTTGGGCGAGGATAGCTTTAGTAGCATGGCTAAACGAGAAATACGCACTGTAGACAGGATGGTTATTGAGAGAATGAATGGCTGGATAAGCGCAAATGACCAATATTGGGTTATTCCAGTTCACTAAAATATGTCTTTAGCCAGGCTAAAAACGAGTATAAGATTAAGAGTCATATGAATACAGAAAGACCTACCTCTATGAAATATTTTGCCTTAATGTGCGTTCTTTTCTTCTCAACCATTATGGCATTTGCTGAGAATCACAGCTCGGCTTTGATTATAGACGTGAGAACGCCTGCTGAATGGGAGACTGGGCATTTGGCCGACGCCAAGCACATAGAATGGCAAGTGATTGACCAAAAGATTACAAACCTAACTAAGGATAAAAATGCGATTATCTACGTCTACTGTCGTAGCGGAAATCGATCTGGAAAAGCGAAGAAAATCTTAGATCAACTAGGCTATACCAATGTTGTCAATGCCGGAGGTATTAGAGAAGCCGAAGCTTTTATCAACGCTATAGAGAACTAAGATCGCTGGTCCGGAACACAGCACTTACGCTAAATGGTTTAAACTTTATCTAAGGCGATTTCTATATCAGCAATTAAGTCTTCCAGCGTTTCAATACCAACTGATAGGCGCACTAAACCGTCGACGATACCTATTTCATTTCTTATGGCTTCAGGGACTGAGGCGTGAGTCATAATCGCAGGATGCTCAATCAAACTTTCAACACCCCCTAAACTTTCAGCCAAAGAAAACAACTGGGTGTTTTCTAAAAATGTCTTAGCACTTGCCAACCCGCCCTTTAGTACCACACTGATCATGCCGCCAAAACCATTCATTTGCTGTTTGGCTAATTCATGCTGTGGATGACTTTGCAGACCAGGATAATAAACTTTCTCTATAGCTTCGTGTTGCTCGAGATACTGGGCAACCTGCATAGCGCTATCACAGTGCCTCTCCATTCTTATAGATAGAGTTTTTAAGCTTCTCATCACCAAGAAACTATCGAACGGGCTCATAATGGACCCAATAGCATTCGACAAGTAGAACATTTGCTCCACAAGATCCTGCCGATCAGGCCCACAGACAACAATTCCACCAACAACATCTGAATGCCCGTTGATATACTTGGTCGCAGAATGGACAACAAGATCAAATCCGTAATCCAGAGGTTTTTGTACGTAAGGAGAGCAGAAAGTGTTGTCGCAGACAGCGATCAAGTTGTGTTTTCTAGCAAACTCGGCAACTGCCTGCAGATTAACCAGTTTTAGAAGAGGATTGGTAGGTGATTCTACCCAAATCATTTTTGTATTGTCTTGCAGAGCTGACTCAAGATTATCCAAATCGCTCAAATTAGCGAAGGTGAATTCGAGACCTGCCGAACGTTTTCTCACATTCTCAAATAGACGATATGTACCACCATAGAGGTCGTCCATGGCGATAACATGATCGCCCGAATCGAGTAACTCCAAAACCGTAGCCGTGGCGGACATACCCGACGCAAAAGCATATCCAGCTGAGCCATTTTCAAGGGCTGCTATACAATCTTCAAGGGCTTTACGGGTCGGATTATGGCTTCGAGAATACTCATAACCCTGATGTACTCCGGGACTTTGCTGTACATAGGTAGAACTTGCATAAATCGGCGTCATTATAGCGCCTGTAGATGGATCAGGTTGCTGACCAGCATGAATAGCCTTGGTCGAGAACCCCTGTTTTTTATTCCTATCGTTCATAAAGATTTCTAATCCTAATTAGTCTTGACTTATCTTAGTTCTGTAATGGTTAATAAGGTCAACTTTGGTAATAAAACCAATAAACGTGTCTTTATCATAGATAATAGCGACCTTGCCTTGAGTCAGAACCTCCATCAGCTCATCCTCCGAAGCAGTGGTTGGTAAAACATCAAGATCCGTGACCATAAACTCACCAGCTACCTTAGAAAATGCCTCTTTGCTCTTACTTACATTAAAGAGAAGGTCTTCCTCATCCAATACGCCCACTAGCTTGCCTTGATCAAGAACTGGTATCTGAGAAATATCAGACGCTCTCATGCGCTTATAAGCAGTTAACAGTGTATCCGAGGGAGTAATGCTGATCATATCGCCCTGATCGGCACGACGATTGACTAAATCCGTTAAATTGCCCACCAAGGTTACTTCTAACAGGTCGTTATCATGCAACCAAGATTTATTAAACGCTTTAGACAAATACTTATTACCTGTGTCGCATATAAATGTCACCACTCGTTTTGGCGTGGTCTGCTTCTGACACCATTTAACCGCACCGGCAACTAGTGTTCCGGTGGAAGACCCTCCTAATATGCCTTCCTCTCTGATTAAAGTTTGTAAGGTCTGGAAAGCCTCCTTGTCAGAAACAATTGCGGCATCGTGTAGCAACTCAACATTCAAAACATCAGGAATAAAATCTTCACCGACACCTTCCACTAGCCAAGAGCCTCCATCATAGGAGAAGGATCCTTTAGTTACGGCATCCGCAATAATTGAGCCTTCAGGATCAGCCGCGACCATTTTTATTGAAGGGTCTTTCTCCTTAAAAAACTCAGCCATTCCCGTTAGTGTTCCACCCGACCCAACACCAGCTACCACTGCGTCAAGATTTCCATTCATTTGCTCCCATATCTCTGGAGCCGTAGTGTTCCGATGGATCATTGGATTTACGGGGTTAGAGAACTGATTCGCTAAAAAGCTCCCAGGTGTTTCTGCGACAATTTTTCGCGCCAAATCTTGATAATATTCAGGGTGACCCTCGGGAACATCTGAGCGAGTTAAAACTATCTCAGCACCTAAGCCCTCAAGATGTAAAATCTTTTCTCGACTCATCTTGTCGGGAATCACTAGGATAATTTTGTAACCTTTAATAGCCGCCACCAACGCCAGTCCAATACCCGTATTCCCTGCGGTAGCCTCAATGATGGTGCCGCCAGGCTTTAATTCTCCTGATTTCTCGGCTGCTTCAATAATCGCTAGACCAACTCTATCTTTGATTGATCCGCCTGGATTGTGAGATTCAAGCTTAACAAAGAGCTCGCAAGGCCCAGTGTCAAAGGCTTTGAGTTTTAGCATTGGCGTATTGCCAATAAGTGATAGTAAAGATGTGTTTATAGTCATATTTTCTTTAATAAAGGCAAAAGCCCAAGAGTTAAATGGTCGAGAAGAATAACACAAAGGTTGTTAAAAAATCGTCGATTTGGGCCCTTTGATTAGAATTTTTACTCAAATTTATGCAGTTTTAGAGCCCACTGTGCCTTTCGTTAATCCGCTCATTTCGTTTACACTGTCCAACGTTATGAACACACTATTGGACTTCCCAAACCATGGAAAAAAACACCCAAACAGAAATTGAGGCTGCGGTCTTTCGTCGCCTTCTAAAACATCTCGATGACAACAAAGATGTCCAAAACATTGATCTGATGAACCTGGCCAATTTCTGCCGCAACTGTCTCAGTAAATGGTATGTGACAGAAGCAAAGAAAGAGCAGTTAGCGATTGATTACGAGCAGGCGCGTGAAATCGTCTATGGCATGCCCTACTCCGACTGGAAGGCAAAATTTCAGAAGCCTGCTACAGAGGAACAACTCGCTCTTTTCGATGCGCGGGCTAAATGAGCTAATAAAATCCAATTTCACTAATTTGGATATCTGCCTGGTGGTCACGGCCATAAGCAACTATCCCAATACTGCGTATTGAAGCTGGAGCAGGAGTGTTTCTCAACCAGGAGCCTGATGCTTCAAACGCTTCGAACGGTAGACGAACTAGCTGCCACTCCTCAGTTGCGTCAAATCCACCCTGGTAGTATTGCCACGGCAGCATCGTTCCTCGTGTTCGCAAATGAATATAATATTTCTGGTTGTTACCCCGAACCTTGATAAAGACGCCCTTGGTGTTTTTATCAGTGCCAGACTTTAAGGAGGTTCTCAACTGGATAAAGCCGCCATTGTTAGCTGTGCTGACATCACCGGTCATATGAGCGTAGGCTTCATTCTCATCTCTCCCTAAACTTGCCGAGCCTTCAGAAACACCGCCCATGACTTGATCACTGAGGTAATCCCAATCTGCATTTGAGCCACCCTCGAAGTCATCTATCATTACATCTCCGTTTAACGTGCCACTGCTAAGAACTACAATTGGCAAAACCATTCGAATAACCCATAATTTAAAATTAGTCATTGTGTTGAATCCCCTATCTCTGTTTATACTGCGTTGGGCAATACCCTCTGTTTATTTCCGGCGAACGCAATGCAAGATGCTTAGTTTTTCTACTAGACACCCGTTGCCGCCATAACCGGAATGACCGCGATTTCATCTGAGACCGCATTAGCTTGATAACGGCGGACTCATTGACGCCAAAATTGAGCTCTATCGCCTCAAATGGTGTACGGTCCTCCCACGCCATTTCAACAATACGGGAAATCTCGTCTTGGCTAAATTGTCTTCTGTCTTTTAGCATTGGGGTAAACCGTTTAAAGCAAACACATCTTTGTTTACGATTCCTAAAAGTATTCGTATCAAAAGAGTTACAATGGGCGCAATATTTATTATTATTTGCATAGTTTAAAAGATTTTTTGATGAGCGTAGAACCATTCATAAAGAGTTGGAGTTAGAGATGAAAAAACTTTTGGTATTACTTTGCGTGTTTGTGATTTCTTCCTGCGGAGGTTCAGGCTCCTCATCGGTTCCAGTCGAAATTCCTGCGCCAGTTGTGGATACACCAGATACGACCACATACCCTGGCGTGAGCTGGGATACAGCTTTGCCTGAAGATGTTGGAATGTCAGAGGCTAGAATCAAAGATGCTTTAGATTATGCATTTGTCAGTACTCGAAACACTCAGGGCGTAGTGATTATTCGCCACGGAGTCATCGTTGGAGAACGTTATGCAAACAACGACTCGAAGGAAAGTTTAGCGACAAGTTGGTCCACGGGAAAATCATTCGCCAGCGCTTTAATTGGCATTGCAATGGATCAAGGGCTTATAGACTCTATTGATGTGCCCGCATCGAATTATCTTGCTCCTTGGGTAAGTACCGACAAAGCCAGCATCTCAATAAGAGCCATTTTGGAAATGCGCACTGGCCTTGCAGAAGCTATCGGTGGCGATGCTAATATTTATTCAGGTGGAACCGATGGTGACCAACTTACTTATGCTCTAAACAGGACGCCCGATACAACACCCAGAACCAATAATTGGGCCTATCAAAATACCGACTCTATGTTGCTTGCGGGAATTCTTGAGTCAGCAACTGGACAAAGTGTATTGGACTTCGCTGACATGCACCTGTTTTCAAAAATTGGTATGAACGCAGACTGGTGGACTGACGAATTGGGTCATGCAATGACTTATTGTTGCATTGACACAACCACTAGAGACTTTGCTCGTTTCGGACTTCTTTTTGCTCGTAATGGACTGTGGTTAGATGAACAAATCGTGTCTGAAAATTGGGTTCAAGAATCAACCATGGTTCCGGAGGGAACTAGTAACCAATACTACGCTCTGCAATGGTGGGTAAGCCCATCAGGGGGTTACTTCTATTCAGCGGGATTACACCAAAATAATATCTACATATTTCCCGACCTAGATTTGGTTGTGGTACGAAATAGTCTTTACACCAAAGTGGGGTCAAGCTCCATTAGAAGTGGAAATAATTACCACGCAACTGTTGAACCATTAGATTGGAGTAATCCAGAATTTATGTCACTGATCACCGATGCAGTTGTCAATTAGCGATAGTCAAAGATTATAAGCAACGACTAGCTAAGCACTGCGAATCTCTCTAGGAGTCATTCCACTCCAGCGCTTAAATGAACGACGGAAGTTTGCCGCGCTGCTGTACCCAAGCAATTCTGCTACCTCCGAAACAGGCAATTGAGTTCCATTCAAATACTCCAAAGCCAGCCTGTAACGTACTTGGTCAAGTAAAGTTTGATAGCTAGAACCCTCATTTGAGAGTCGCCGTTGCAACGTACTCTCACTCATATACATTTCTCTAGCCATTTCTGCAGCAGAGGGAAATCTTAACCGAGCACTAATTAAAATCTGCTTTATTCGCTCACTGACAGAACCGCTATTTTCATCAACCGCCAGAATACGATCGCATTCTCTCTGGAAAATAGTCTGTGCTTGGGGATTGGAAGACGTTATTGCTAATTCTAGGCTCTCCTGACTAAAGCTTAAGGCGCTTTTCTCTGCATTGAAAACCACAGTTTCACCAAAAATAGAACCATATCGATCAATGTTGTCCAACGGATGATAACGAAGCTGTAACTCAGCTCCTAAATCGGCCTTTCCCGTGAGAAGCCTTAAATTTGTTACCAAAGCAGCAAATAAAGTATCTGTATAAAAACGCTCTAGGTCGGATGGCAAATGACTACCGCTGCCCACAAGGGTCGCCGAGGTACCATGAGTAACAATATCAATTGTCATACTCGGTAATACTGCTTGGTTGTATCGCCTGAGAAGATAAAGGGCCTTTTCTACGGTTGCGCAACTCATCAGCGCGTAACCTAAAATGCCAAGTGATAGCATATTGAGCTTGACTCCCAGCTTTAATCCAAGTGCAAAATCGCCGCTCAATCTCAGTGCTTGGCTACTCAGTTGGTCAGATTGACTAGCGGATAACATACTCACCGATGTCAGATCAGACTCGGTTAATCCACTCTTAAAAATACTTGATCTTTTTCAATATTCTGTTGTTCTAACAAAGAAAAGAGCTCTGCGGTGACATACTGAAGCATGATTAATCCTCAAAAAAACTTGCCCTCCCCCTCGATATAAATCAGGGGAATGACTGATAAAGAATCCTGCATAGACCAATAAAGAGCCCTTTTATGACCGTATTAGAGTCTGTCTTGCCTAAA
>SHBP01000018.1 GCA_004211905.1 SAR92 clade bacterium | reverse complement strand
GATCCGATTCACCGTAATTGCCGCTATATCATCCTCATGATTAAAACCATGTTGCCCCAACATTCCCTGCAGCTGATCACGAATCTGCTGCTCATAGTCTTTAAACGCTGTGGCATAAATCTTGTGGCGACCCATCCTGAAAAGATCCCGCGCAGGCATATCTTTGATATCTGCTGGCGCAGGTGAGGCCATCATAAATACTGCCATTGGATCGTCAGACTCTGAGGTGGCTGATAGCCTCCTGAGGTCACTGTAGGTGCGGCACTCACCCATTGAAAAGGATCATAGGGACACTGGGTAAAAGTCGTTCCAAGTCCAGCAAAGGCTCGACCATTTTTTAGCAGTACATTGGCATAGACAAACGGTACCTTGACGCCGTAGCTCAAACCCTCTCTCTGCTCCTTGCTCATCTCCGGGCAAAGATGTGGAATAAGCCCGTTATAACATGCGAGAACACAGTGGTCTGCGCTGACGCTAAAGGGCTGGCCTTGCTGAACGTAATCAACCTTTACATGGTTTACATCTGTCTCTTTTACCCCTACCACTGTGCTATTGAGTCTCATACGAGTCGGATTACTGTCAAGGTCCAAAGCTGCGTAGTTAAAGTTTGAAATGGCAACATCCTCAAAGCCCTTCATAGCCGGTGCAACATCAGGAATTAACTTATGGACCAATAATCGGGCAACCGACGCATCGCCATCAGGAAACATATAGGCCACGGGAGCGTCCCCTAAAACAAAAGCGCCCGCGAGATCGCTGAGTCGATTGGTCAACCAGCCCATAGCTTTTAGACCGGGGCAACCAGTACTCAGGGCTTCCAGGACTGTAAGGCTCCACCCCGCCGGGCCCAATAAAACACTGGTAAAAGCCCCCAGTATGGGCAAGGTTTCTTCAGCTAAACCAACGCGCTCGGTCAAAAATTGGTTGTAACTGACGGACTTCACATATCTGTATTGCTCCAAGAGAGACAAATCATCCAGGAAGTCTCGATCACCACCGAAAAAGGCAATCAACTTAGTTTGCTCTTCCTCAGGTATGGGCAACTCTTTAACCGCCGCCTCATATCCTTGACCCCCATGGAAAAACCCTAACCAGTTTCCACTTAGGGTTTTATGGCCATCAGTAGTAGGAATCGTCATACCATTATTGGCGCTAATTTTGCCACCGAGCATATAATCATCAGGCGTATTGGCTGTCATTGCAGCTAGAGCCTGATCATCAACACCTATATCTTTTAATAATTCAACCGCCATTGCGCTATATGACGACATGGGCTCGATATTTTGAGCCCCGCCCAAACCAAGTACCATATTCCCATCTTGATGAAATTCGTTGCGCTTGGCATGCCCACCAAAGTCATCGTGGTTGTCCAGCAATAGTATCTTTGCAGTAGGGCCCATTTTCTTTTGATAATACCAGGCAGCGGCAAGACCACTCTGACCTGCACCTACCACCACCAAGTCATAGTGCTCATCTAACTCTTGATAAACGGCCGGCTTTTGACCATTCCAAGCTAATGCATGAGCAACCTCATAGGAGCCTTCATGACTGCCACGCATACCAGTGAGAGTAGGAGGGTAATAGTCGCTGGGAAATTTATTGGTGGCTGTGAATCCAGCAGATTGCGCTAAAAGCTGCCCCGGCATCAATAGGATTGTACCGGCGCCAATAGCGACACCATTAAGAAAATCTCTTCGTGTAATTTTAGAAGTCATCTATTGCTGGCCCTTATGGTTGGCTTATTTCACGATGGAATTTTTGCCTTTCCGTATTGCATGTCGTTTGACATGCAATACGGTATCATAACTCAGATCCACAAGTCGAGAAATGTTAAATGCAGTACCAAGGAACTCATGTGATTAGCTTTGACTTAAACGGTAAAACAACAGAAGTGACCACCATACTCCATACTCCGTTTTTGTGGGTGGTTAGAGACCAGCTCAAACTTAAAGGATCCAAGTTTGGCTGCGATATAGGCCTGTGTGGAGCGACGCATCTACCCGCACAAGTGTCTTACCATTAGCCGCCATTCAAGGACGAAAAATCACCACTATTGAAGGTATTGGTAACCCTGACATGTTATCGACACTTCAAACGGCAAGGGTTAGAGCCACCGTAGCGCAATGTGGCTATTGCCAAAGCGGTCAGTTAGTAAGAGTACTCCTTCAAATTGACATCAATTGCCCATTGCCCATTGCCATGCTTGGTTTTCTTGGCTCTCTGTTGGCCCTGAACCTGCACCAAGGCCAGCATTATTGACAACCATATGAATTTTTCCTCACCGAGTGCTTTGGCAATAGTTGGTTCACTAACTCAATCCTCGCACAGGCAACAACGCACCGTGGACGGCTTTGGCAGCTGGAGAAATTAGGATGCAGATAACAGCAGCCAGATCATCGGGCGATACCCAGTCGGCAGGATTATTTTCAGGCATTGCGGAACGGTTGGCAACGGTATCAATTACCGTCGGTAATACAGCATTGACATTGATGCCCTTCGCTTTAAGTTCCTGGGCAAGAGTTTCGGTGAGACGCATCACCACACTCTTGGATGCACAGTAGGCCCCCATCAAACTCTGCCAGAGTAGCCCGCTCTGAATCTACTCCTACTCAATAGGTAATACCCTCTAAAATCCTTGTTATAAGTGATACAGAGGCGTTTTTCTAACTATGTCAAATATAAAAACTAAGCTTCTTAAAAACCTAGTCTTTTAGGGCTTTAAGTAAAGCGATGTGTTCTGGCCCAATACCACAGCAGCCACCGACAATTGTTGCACCAAGCGCTTTCCATTGCCGGGCAAACTCCAAATAGTCTTGAGGTGTTAAATCATCTCTCATGGTGGAGTAGCCATCATTAGCTTGAATGGTATTTGAGATTGGCCGAAAGCCGTTGGCATAAACTCCAATACCTATATTTGGTGGAAGGCATTCTGCCGATAAGGCAACGGCAGCGGCCATAACCTCAGGTTGACTACAGTTAAATAAAATAGCCTCTACCTGATCAAAATTTATGGCACTAAGCGCATCTGATAACAACTCACCAGAACGTAATCGCGGGTCTGGTGATTCAGTTTCATCTTCAAGGGTCATGCTGATCCAGAGCGGTTGGCCACAGTCAGCAAACACCTTCTGAATTGTTATCACTTCATCGATACTTGACTGGGTTTCGGCCAACACGATATCGGTAAAGGGTAACAAGTGCTGTTTAAACACTTCTAGCATGGTCACAGCATCGGCTGTAACAAAATCATCCGGGCTGTATGACCCAAAAACAGGAGGTATACCCGCCGCGACTTTAATATTTTGTGAAGTTGACTCTTTGACCTTTTGGGCTAATTGGCCAGAAAGGGCAATTAGCTCTGCACCACGGTTTGCAAAACGCTCTTCCCCTATATGAAATGGAACAACCGCGTATGAGTTGGTAGTAATAACCTGAGCACCCGCATCAACAAATGCTTGATGAGCCGTGATAACTGAAGAAGGATCTTCCATTAGTGCTAAAGCAGACCATTCTGGCTGCTGAAAAGGAGCGCCGATTTCTTTTAAGTAGCGACCAATGCCGCCATCTAAAATTTCCATAAAGTATCCAAAGTATTAAAAATTAAAAAGCCAAGGCCTAAAAAGCAGGAGAGTGCCAGAGTTATCCCTTTGAGGCTTCAACTATTCCCCTAAAAGATCATTCAACGGCACACAAAAAGAGCGTCATTATATTAATTGGGCATTTAAAGTCTATAGATCGCAGTCGCAGTACCTTTAAACATGGCCTCTTTTTCAGACTCATTAAATCCCTGGGCTATCTTTTTAAAGGCATTCCAAAGTACAGCATAGGAGACAGACAATTTATCCACTGGGAAATTACTTTCAAACATACATCGGTTCGGACCAAAACAATCAATAGTATGGAGGTAATAATCTCGGTGAGTGGCACAAATTTCATCTGAAGTGGGTGGTTTTTCGCGTTCATTCCACCCCCAGCCGTTGATAACCATTGCCAGACCCCCCAATTTCGCAACCACATTCTCACAACGAGCCAGTTCGGCTATATCCGCTTTCCATTGTGGAAACAACTCTGCCTGTTTACCCGCATAGGGTCCGATACCTAAAGGGCCACCAAAGTGATCGAGGATAATCGTTGTATCTGGAAATACTCGAGCTAAATCCGTTAACTCGGTAATCTGGGTATGAAGAAGCCATGCATCATAAGTGAGGCCAGCGGAGGAAAGCTGAGCAAATCCTTCTCGAAAACTCGGTTGCAACATAAGTTCGGCTACTCGCCCTGCGTAACGATCAACAGCGGGAGGATCAGGGTAAAAAGCAGTAGAATAGCGAATGCCTCGCAATAAGCCCTCCGCTGATTCTTGATGAGCCTCAAGCACGTCCACAACTGCAGCCCCAAGGGTCAAATCTGCATGACTAACAATACCAAGGATTGGGGGCTTCCCTGGTGCTTCTCCCTTCCGCGCTTGTTTTGCCTGCGCAACTACATACTCTGTCTCTCCAACTGGCCGCAACGCCGCAGGACCATCCGCTCTATACTCTGCTCCGCACTCGATAAAGACAGTACCGGTAATATTGTGACCGGCCTTGGTATCTGCCCAAAGGTCGTCTAGTTCATAGGGAGTACCCATTCGCCACAGATGATGGTGAGGATCAATAATAGGCCGCTCTGGCTCTATAATGTCTTCACTGACCTGGGCGTGCCAGATATCTAATTCAGTCATGAGATTCTTCGTGCTCTTGCTTTCGCGCTTTTTTAACTGCGCGGCGACGCTCTGTGGCCTCAAAAGCCGCAGCACCAATATGCTCTTCACCTCTTTTTTTAGCCAACTCTACCTGCTTTTGGCGTTCGGCAAAACGTGCCTTTCGATCATCCTCAACTACGTCGTGGCAGTGGTGACAAGCAAGTCCTGGTTGATAAAACTCGGATTCCTTTTCTAACTCTGTAATTGGCATTCGACAAGCATGACACTGATCATAGGAACCACGCTTGAGATCATGGTCAACAGCAACCCGATTATCAAATACGAAACACTCCCCTTGCCAAAGTGTTTGGTCTTTAGGTACCTCTTCTAAATACTTAAGAATCCCACCCTCCAGGTGGTAAACCTCATCAAACCCTTGCTCTTTCATGTAGGCGGTTGATTTTTCACACCGAATTCCCCCAGTGCAAAACATGGCAACTTTTTTATGTTTATCAGGATCAAGATTTTCTTTTGCCCAATCAGGGAAGTCGCGGAATGTTTTTGTCTCAGGATCTATGGCATTTTTAAAGGTACCTATTTCCACCTCATAATCATTGCGTGTATCCACAACCGTTACATCAGGATCAGAAATAAGGGCATTCCAATCTTCTGGCTTAACATAAGTACCTACTACCTGCTTAGGATCTATACCCTCAACTCCCATAGTGACAATTTCTTTCTTAAGTTTGACCTTAGTGCGATAGAAGGGAATTTCACTATGATAAGAATGCTTCTGGTCAATGCTATCTAGCTGAGGTTGCTGTTGTAACCATGACATAACCTCACCCACATCTGAGGGAAGTCCGGAAATAGTGCCGTTAATACCCTCAGACGCAAGTAACAAGGTGCCAAAAACATTGTTTTCAGACATGACTTTTTGCAGCGGGGCCTGAAGTATTTCAAATTCAGGCAGGGATACAAATTTGTAAAGGGCGCAGGTGAGAAATTTATCTGACATTCAAGATCCTAAAAGCATACTTTGTATTGCGTAATTCACTAGGTAATTCTGAGGGGGAGTATAACAAATGGACAAAGGCTCAACATCTCGACGACACATTGTTAACAAAACTATTTAGCATCCCCAAGTATTCGCTTACCAGGATACACCCCCGCAACGACGACGCTGTTTTTAACTACGATTTGGCCTGCCACAACAACGTAGGGTATTCCGGATGGTGGTTGATAGGGATCTCCATAAGCCGCATTGGCTTGTACCTTTATCGGATCGAAGATAACAATATCGGCATCCGCACCCAACTGAATACGGCCCTTTTTGTCAAAACTAGATGATGACTGGGATAACCACTGGGCTTGATGTAGACTCATTCTCGCTAAAGCATCGGATAGCGTCAAAAGACCAGTATCACGGACATAATGTCCCAACACTCGAGAAAAAGTGCCTGCCACATTTGGATTAGTTTTTACTCTGAGGTCAACAGCGGGCAAAGCATCGGTAGCGACCATCATACGCGGCCACTTTAAAGCAGTTTCTATCCAATCTTCTTTGACATAATGATGATTAACAGCGCCACCTGGTTGTTCACTAGCATATTTATTCCAGGTTTCTTCAGTTAACCACTCACCCGTAGCAACCCATTGAACATCCTCGTAGGTAATATCAAACATGCCCTGCCAATCACGATTGCGAAAAACATCTGCAGATATACTGGTGCCCCCAGCAGCGTAAGACAAAGTTTCAGTAGCGATGTTGGCGCCAGCATCATTGGCATCATCAATTATCTCCAACCACTCGCTTACTTTCCCCATAGCATTATGCGTTATGTGCACAACAAATAGAGGTGCTTTAGTCTCTTTTGCTAAGTCAACCACCTCAATTAGACCCGCTATATCCCCCGTATAACCGCGGCGAACATGCACATGAATGGGTACCTGCCGAGCACCAGCGACTTCAAACAACATGCGCAATTCATCATCTGATATTGCAGAGGTGAGGTAATCAAGTAACACCCCTATGCCCAACCCGCCGTCATCAATACCCTGATTGATCATGACTCGCATAGCTTCAATTTGTGCTGCAGTTGCAGGCTCAGTCCAAGACACTCCATTTATATGGAGGGGATCGCTGCTACCCAAAAGATACTCAGTATTAATACCTTCCATTACCTTTGACCGCACAGCAAAATGAGCCACCGAAGCGCCATAGTTTAACTGTGCACCATCCTTGTAATCCTGCCCAAAAAAATCTACTGGATATGCACCAGCCTCCATATCCAACTGAGTAGTCACCCCATCTAGCAGATTCATCTTCTGTCCGAGAAGCGTCGGCGTATGGCTATGAATGTCTATAAAGCCTGGGGCGACAACTAAACCTTTTGCATCGATAACCTCAGATCCATCTATTGGATCTGTTGAGATTATTTCAATGGAGCCATTATTTATACCAATAAAACGCACACCATCAAGACCAGTTTCTGGGTCTATGACACGGCCATTTGCTATCACTAAGTCATAATCTGCCGCAATCAAAGGAGAGCAATAAAGGCCACAAAGAAGAACTAAGCAGCGTAGCTTATTGATCAGCATCGGCCTACTCCAGTAGTTATCAAAGTCTATTTTTGAATGTGAATTGATATTCCGCCACTCTACCGAGATGCCTTATAGAACACAAACAGCACGCAACGAAATAACCTTATGAAACAACGAAAAATAATTGAACCCCCTTCCACCGCACTTGTATCACCCTTTACCTCATTTAATCAAAAAACATTTATCATGAAGGAGCATTCACTCTAGTTACCCATTAGAATCAGCGGTATTAATTCTAAGTGAAATTACAATCGGATTGCTATGAACTTCTATCGCTATATCACTAAAAAGATCAGGTTTCTTTTTCTAGCTCTGGTAGCACTGAGCATGTTGAGTGTGGGCGAGTCTATTGCCGCTGATTCAGATGATTTAGCCTCTGACAAGATGGCTAGCTCAGCGCTGGTCTCTGGTGATTGGGATATTGATGACAATGGTCAGGCTGATGCCTTAACCGACGGTTTGTTGTTTTTGCGCTATGCCTTTGAACTAAGTGGAGAGCCACTGATCAGTGGTGTTGTCGCTGACGATGCGCAATACACTACTGTGGAAGAGCTAGAACTGGAGTTAGAAGAGATTTTTGCCAGTTCCGGTGATGTTGACGGAAATGGATCTGTGGATGCACTCACAGATGGGTTGTTAGTACTGAGATATCTGTTTGGATTAGACGAAAATGCCTTAACCACAGGTGTTATTGGTGAAGGAGCTATTAGAACAGATAGCGCTGCCTTAGAAACTTACATGAGTGCTTTAATGCCTCAGGCACCCTACATCACCTTAATTGGCGGTACTGAATTAGCCCATGAACAAGCCACTGACTATGTGGAGTTGGGGGCCACAGCCACTGATGTTATTGATGGGTCTGTCGCGGTAACGATTACAGGATTGGTTGATTCTGATACAGCGGGTGTTTATAGCTTAAGTTATTCAGCGACGGACAGTGAGGGTAATGTCTCTAGAGTTTTATCACGGACAGTGACGGTGGCCGACACTATAGCGCCGGTGATTACCTTAGCCGGTGATGCTACTGTAGAGATTGAGTTGGGTTCAACCTATACCGATGCAGGAGCGAGTGCGACTGATACCGTTGATGGATCGGTTGACGTTGTTATCACAGGCTCTGTCGATACCGCTGCTGCTGGTACTTATACCCTCACCTATACCGCTACTGATAGCGCAGGTAATGAAGCCTCCCAGACTCGTAACGTGACTGTGGCTGTTAGCTCTTCACTGGAAGTGCTGAGCGTATTTGTGAATGGCGAGGTAGATTCTGCATGGGACGAAGGAATGAATGCCGCTGATTCGGGCATTAACTGGACTTCATGTAGTAATGATGGTGGCGAAGATTGCCCAAACATTGCCTGGGAACTTGTACAAGATGAGGATAGAGGAAGCGTTCTTCAGATTGAGCATAGTTCCGCAGGTCAACAGGCGATCTTTTATTTTAAAACCTCAATGCCGAAGAATTTATCACTCTACGCGGGTGGTGAGATTAAGTTTGATATAAAAACCATCAGTGGTGATAGTAATTACACCATGAAGGTCGACTGTGTGTACCCCTGTACATCTGGCGATAAAAATTTAGGTGTTCGTGGTAGTGATGGTTGGGAGTCTGTGACGGTAAAGGTCGATGATTTGGTTAACCAAGGATTGATCTTGGATACCATAGACACAGGTATCGTTATTTGGGCCGCACAATATACCAATACTGTTTTTCAAATAGACAACGTCCGATGGGAAGATATTGACGGCGGTGAAACCCCTGTGGAACCAGTCGGTGGTGATGATGGCTGGGTCATTCCATCATTCACCGGATATGAGTCACCTAGCACCTATGATGGCTATACTTTAAGTTGGTCTGATGAATTCAGTGGCAGTGAAATTAATACCGATAATTGGGGTTACGATATCGGCGGCGGCGGCTGGGGTAATGAAGAATTGCAATATTACACTAATCGGAATGCCTACCTTAAAGACGGATTATTGGTTCTTCGAGCGCAACAAGAATCCTACGGCGGGCGGTCATACACTTCGTCTCGATTAAAAACACAGGGCAAGCAGAATTTCCAGTACGGACGTATTGATATACGAGCCAGAATGCCAGAGGGCCAAGGAATGTGGCCTGCGCTTTGGATGTTAGGCAAAAACATCACTGAAGTTAGTTGGCCTTACTGCGGTGAAATTGACATCATGGAGATGGTCGGAGGTGGCAGCGGCAGGGACAACCGAGTTTACGGCACAGCTCATTGGAACAACGGCGGATTAAATGCCGGATATTCACCAGCATCCTACGGTGGAAATAAGTTATTGTCAGGGGATGAAACCCTAGCCAGCAACTTCCATGTCTTTAGTATCGAGTGGGATAATAGCGCAATCACTTGGTACATTGATGATGTTCAATATCATGTAATGGCAATCAACAACACCGCATCTCTTGCTGCTTTTCAGAAAGAATTCTTTTTGATATTTAATATTGCCGTGGGAGGAAAATGGCCCGGTAGTCCAAATTCATCGACAGTGTTTCCTCAGCGAATGGTCGTCGATTACGTTAGAGTTTTCCAAAAGAATTAACATGTAATAGCGTGATCCTTTAGAGAATAGATTGCATGATTAAAAATCTCCTTATATCTGGGATAGCCTCATTAGCCATCTCTCCTTTGTTCGCCTCGGCGGAGACAGTTCCAAATGAGAGGCCTGTAGATTCCAAGAAGTGGTTTCATCAAACCATACTACCTAACGGTACGAGCTGGTTTAGTGAAGAGCAGCAGCACTACACTAATCGCATCGAAAATGCCTCTGTTAGCGATGGTGTATTGACCATTACGGCTAAAAAAGAGATTTTCAAAGATCAAGGTATGGTTAAGAAATACACTTCTGCGCGCCTAAACTCTAAATTTGCTTTTACCTATGGTCGAGTTGAAGTGCGGGCAAAAATGCCCCACGGATATGGCACCTGGCCTGCAATTTGGATGTTACCTAAAGATATTAAAGAAAAAGGTGCGTATTTCGAGCAAAAGGGTTTTGGGGAAAAACCTTGGCCAGATTGCGGAGAGATCGACATCATCGAGCACTGGGGAAGGAATCAAAACTTCGCTCAAAGTGCCACACATACTCGCTCTAGTTTTGGTAATACGGTCAATCACGGTGGGCAACCAATACCTACTATCTCTTCCGAATTTCATCTGTACTCTTTAGATTGGAGCGCTGAGAAATTGGTCTTTGCCGTTGATGGAAATGACCATTACACCTATGCCCCAACTGATAAAAACAAGCGCACATGGCCCTTTGATAAGGACTACTATTTGTTGCTTAATTTTGCCATCGAAAAAGACATAGATCCCTCTTTTGAACAGGACGATCTCTCTATAGACTACGTGCGAGTTTATGATGAGGAAAATAAACTCATCTGGTCTGATGAATTTAACTAAATCGATCGGTTGATTTCTGTCAAAGTCGCTAAGGGATCAAGCGCTTGGGTAATAGGCCTACCGATAACTAAATAATCACTACCAAGAGCTACAGCATCTTTTGGCGTTACTACTCTTTTTTGATCATCCACCGAGTTGTCCGCAAGTCGAATACCTGGGGTTACTAACTTGAAGTCGATACCTAGGGCAGATTTAAGGTTTTCAGCCTCTTGAGCAGAACAAACAACCCCATCAAGTCCCGATTGTTTTGCAAGGTTTGCTAACTCTAATACCTGTTCAGCCGCGCCGTGATTGACCCCGATTTCTGCAAGATCAGAATCATCCATACTGGTTAGCACAGTCACCCCAATCAACAGCATTTTACTGTTTTTTTCTACTAGAGCATTTTTTGCTGCAATCATCATACTGCTGCCGCCAGATGCATGGACATTAGTCATCCAAACCCCTAAGTCTGCTGCAGCACTTACAGCTTTGGCCACAGTGTTAGGAATATCATGAAATTTCAAGTCAAGAAAGACATCGAAGCCGAGTTTAACGAGCTCTTGGACCAAGGACGGCCCAGCTACAGTGAACAACTCTTTTCCAACCTTTAGACGGCATTGCTGAGGGTCTAATCGGCCAGCAAGCTCCATAGCTGCTTCTGAATTGTTGTAGTCAAGTGCCACAATCACCTTAGAGTTTACAGAAGTCATATTGACACTAATCCTTTTTGTTGGCGCGGGCCAATTTACGTCGGTAAGACATGATAAGCAAGGAGCTAGTCAAAATTCCTAGAGCAACACCACCTGCTAAAAACAAAAGCAACCAAAAACCTGAGCTTAGATCTGGCCCGTTAAACAAGATAAAACTAACGCCTAAAGTCTGACTATTCTCCATAGCAAAAAATGCTCCAACCATTACAACAATCAAAAGGAGCAAGAACTTTAAAAATAGCCAAATTCCACGCAATGTTAATTCCTCAAAACAAATACTAATAAAAAGCAGTATAACCCTTGCCAATCTCCTCGACAAAAATTCAGCCACATCCCCAAAAATTTAAACCAAGTTTAAGATTTGTGACACACGCTTAATATCTGGCTTCTAATCTAAAAAGTAACATAAATAAAAAATGCGGCTATAGACATTGTCTAAGCCGCATCTCTAAACTGGTATCTCGGGATCAGAGCGCTTAAGCGCCTTTTTTCGCTCCGCCAAAGCGCTTGTTAAAGCGATCAATTCGACCACCAGAATCAACGATCTTCTGTTTACCCGTATAAAATGGGTGGCAAGAAGAACATACGTCCAAGTAGATCGCGTCAGGGCGCGTTGAACCGACTTTTATAACATTACCGCAACTACATGTTGCAACTAATTCGTTATAGGCTGGGTGAATATCGTTTTTCATCTTATACTCCAAGTTACGAACCGCCACCTCATCTTTAAACTGGTAAAAACACGCTGTTTAACGATTCAGTTTGTGCAAGGCACGGTAGGCCATTTCTAAAGAGCGCGGATTTTAGCAGAAACTAACCTAGTTACAACAGGAATTCTCAAATTTTTATGGCTAAATGCAAACCTTACATTGTCCGCGTAGCAGTACCATCGCCGCTACGTCGCTTATTTGACTATTTAGTGCCCGACACTGTATTTCAGGAAAACACCGATCATTGTGCTGAAGTGGGCTGCAGAGTTGCAGTTACCTTTGGTCGACGAGAAGTAATAGGCTTGATAATAGAGAAATCGACTACCAGTGATTTTGATATTGAGAAGCTTAAGCCAATCAATCGTCTGATGGACTCTACTCCATTAGTTCCTGACCAGTTGTTTGACTTATTTGGTTGGGCGGCCAACTACTATCAGTATCCCATGGGAGATGCCCTGTTTAGCACGTTGCCGGTGCTTTTGCGCAAGGGAGAATCCCTCCCCAAACTTGGAACAAGGCACTGGCGGTTAACTCAAAAAGGCAAAGGTTTAGGGAAAGATTCTCTGAAAAGGGCGCCAAGCCAACAAGCTCTGGTGGAACAACTCAAAACCACCGATGCTGTGGCTGACTTAGTCTTATCAAAAGACTTTTCTAGAGCAATTTTAACGTCTCTTGAGCAAAAAGAACTGATCGAATGCTTTCAGAAAAACAATACTGAGATCTCAGTTTCCAATATTTTAAATCAGGATGCTCTAAAACTGCATGACTCTCAGCAAAGTGCATTGGATAGCATAGAACAACATAGTTTTAAGTGCTATTTATTGGATGGTGTTACTGGCAGTGGCAAAACAGAAATCTATCTGCAAGCAATTGAGAAAACACTTCGCTATGGTCGCCAAGCCCTGGTGCTTATTCCTGAAATAAGCCTGACCCCTCAGACAGAAAAACGCTTTCGCGATCGATTTAATGTACCCATAGTCACTCTTCACTCTGGTTTAACTGATAAAAATCGCCTGGCTGCATGGACAAGTGCAAAGACTGGCGAAGCACGGATTATTCTCGGCACTCGATCAGCGGTATTCACGCCTTTATGTCAACCCGGCCTGATTATTGTTGATGAAGAGCATGATCAATCCTACAAGCAACATGAGGGATTTCGCTATTCTGCAAGAGACCTAGCGGTCATAAGAGCACGAAGAGAAAATATCTCGATCATTTTAGGATCAGCAACTCCGTCAATCGAGTCACTCAATAACTGTGCCGCAGATCGTTACCAACATTTAGTTTTAACCGACCGAGCCGGAAAAGCAGTGCAGCCGACGTGGTCAATCGTCGATCTCAAAATTGAACAATGTGAAGCAGGCATAGCAGCGTCCACTCTAGCAAATATTAGGCAAACCATTGAACAAGGCCAACAAGTCTTAGTATTTCTCAACCGTCGAGGTTTTGCTCCAGCAATAATTTGCCATCAGTGTGGTTGGTCCGGTGAGTGCCATCACTGCGATTCTCGCCTCACAGTGCATCGGGCGCGAGGACGTCTGGTTTGTCATCATTGTGATTATCAACAGCGTATTCCTCACCTCTGCCCGAATTGCCAAGGCCAAGAGCTAATCTCTGTTGGGGAGGGTACTGAGCGCAGTGAGGCTCATCTGGAAAAGTGCTTCCCAAACACCAAAATATTACGGGTTGATCGAGATAGCACTCGAAAGAAAGGCGCCATGCAAGCCGTATTTGATGTCGCTGATAGTGGCGAACCCTGTATTTTAATCGGCACTCAAATGCTGGCCAAGGGCCATCATTTTGCAAATGTCACTTTAGTGGCGGTATTGGACGCGGATAGTGGACTGTTTAGTCCAGACTTTCGCAGCCACGAGCGAATGGGACAATTACTGACTCAGGTTGCTGGGAGAAGCGGTCGAGGGGATTTACCTGGCAAGGTTGTCATCCAAACTCATCAACCACAGCATCCGCTTTTAGAGATCCTCATTAATAAAGGTTACGGCTTCTTTGCTCAGCAGTTGATGTCAGAACGACGAATTACCCAACTACCCCCCTTCAGGCATATGGCCTTAATCCGTGCTGAATCCGATCGCGCCAATGAAGCTGAGTCATTCTTGCGTTTGGCACGAAGTATCGCTGAAAGAATTAGTCCGCCGAGTCCCCTAGTCACTTATTTAGGTCCATTGCCGGCTATGTTGGAAAAACGAGCTGGTCGATTCCGTTTTGTCTTACAAATCAACGCTAGTAAACGCTCGCTGCTGCAGTCATTGCTTTCTGCGTTAGCTTTAACACTTGAAGAGCACAAAGATTCTCGCCGTGTACGCTGGTCTATTGATGTAGACCCACAGGAAATTTAGCAGATCACGTCTAAAACCCAATTAAACTGTTTTAAGTTTTGCTAACACCCCAATACTTCACCTACAATTCACTATCTTAAAAAAGTAAGTACCTTATGGCTCACTCTTCCAAAAACAAATCAGGCCGAAACAGCAACAAATCAACAGGGACGTCCTCTAGACCTGCATTTATCTCTGGTCTTTTTATTGGTGCGTTAATCATGTACATACTTCCACCTATGCTCGACTCGGAAACAAAATTAGATACCGATACTGTGACAGACATCGTAGATAAGGCTGATATTCAAGAGCTAAAATTTGATTTTTATGAATTGCTTAAAGATGATGAAATAATGGTATCTCCTGAAAGTACTGAAATTGAACAGGACTCCCAATACGTACTTCAGGTCGGTTCTTTTAAAAGTGCTCAAGATGCAGAAAATCTCAAGGTTCAATTGTTGTTGATGAATCTTTCCGCTGAAAGTGAAAGTGTCAAAGGTAAAAGTGGCGTTGTCTGGCACAGAGTATTGGTTGGCCCCTTTGCTAACACCTCGAAAATGGCTTCTGCCAGAGCAAAGCTTGCGCAAAATGACATTGATAGTCTTCTACTGAAGCGTTCTCTTTAAACCTCAACCCTGCTCTCAAATCCTGTCAGATAGGACAAGGATTCCCACCTTAGTGAGGCGCGCGAAAGCGCCACCCAAAATACTTACCTACAGATAGGCATCGTATTCTAACAGAGTAACTCGACTATCAAATTCCTGCTTTTCCTGTCTCTTACAGCGAGCATAATTTGTCTTCAACTCACTCCCTAAATATTCTTCTATAAACTTAGATCTTTCGAAGGCAAGAATGGCATCATTCCAAAAATGCGGTAGCGTTGGTTCCACATCTCCTGCGTCCCCCACTACCGCTGGAGGAGCTTTGAGTTTTTTCTCAATACCATACAAAGCACCGGCCAAAATTGCCGCTACAGTCAAATAAGGATTAGCATCGGCTCCAGCGACTCTGTGCTCAATTCGCATGGCACGGTTGTCTCCCCCAGGAATTCGGAGAGCGGTCGTTCGATTTTCATAGCCCCAATTAGAGGATAGCGGAGCATAACAACCCGGTACCATTCGTCGGAAAGAATTAATATTTGGTGCGAAAACAGCCATGCTATCTGCCATAGTTTCCAAACACCCTGCCACCGCATAGTTCAGCAATTTACTTCCCTCTGGGGTGCCATTGTCAAATACATTATTGCCCTTCTCATCCAACAAACTAAAGTGGATATGCATACCATTACCAACCTGTTCGGCAAAAGGTTTTGCCATAAATGACGCTACCTTGTCGTGTTGAAGGGCGACACTGCGTATCGCTCTTTTAAGCATGCTCCCCTGATCACAGGCCCGCAACGCACAATCTTGATGGTACAGATTAATTTCAAACTGAGAGGGTCCAAATTCAGTGACTAGCGTATCCACGGGTAACTTCTGTTGCTTGGTGGCTTCAATGATTGCATCCATTAATGGTGCAGCATCTCGCATAGTATCGATACCGCAAGTCTGACCGCCTATAGCTGGACTTCCATCTAAAGCAGTTTGACTGTGTTGCGGAATGCCAAATTTATCTCGCTCTAATGTCAGTAAATGGAATTCCATCTCACTAGCAACAACTGGAGTTAGCCCGAGTTGACCAAAACGATCTAATACACTCTTAAGCACTGATCTACAATCACCTCCATAAGGCCCATCGCCAGATTCATTACCCATTGAAATGATCATCTGCCCTGTCGCTTTCTCCGCCCAGGGTACCCTTGCCAATGTCTCAGCATGTGGTACACAGATTCCATCAGCATCCCCAGTTGCCTTTATCAACTCCTCCTGATCACGGCCCCAGCAGTCAAATGAGCAACAGCTTAATGGCATTTTAAAGCCACCATTAAAGACCTTATGGATTTTATCCTTCGGCAACCATTTTCCTCGCTGATTGCCATTAAGGTCATGAAGAAGTATCTCGAATATTTCTATATCCGAGTTATCTTCTAAAAACTGATCAAGTTGCGAAATTGGTGGCATGAATTTCTTCTCTCTTAGTATTTCAGATCACAGTAAAACATAATATCCGATATCGAGTTTTTGTTCAGTACATCCATATCTACCCTTAGAGGGTATTCAGACACTCTATGTCCGAGGTAAGATTAATAGTATCAACAAGGGCCCTTTTTATGTCACACCCAAAACTAATTTTTTTAACCTTGTTGTCAAGTCTCATAATAATGTCCTGTGATCACAAGAATGTAGAGCCCACAGAAAAATTATTTGTTAATGGCGCCATCTATACGGCCAATGAAAAACAGCAGGTGGTTACCGCTATTGGAGTCACCAGTGATCGGCTGACTTATGTCGGTGACACTCAGGGTGCATTGCAGCTTGCCAATAAAGACACTGAAATTATTGATCTACATGGGAACATGATCATTCCCGGGCTCCATGATGTGCATATCCATTTACCAGGAATTGTCGAAAGCGATAATTGTGATCTAAAGAGCCAACCATTTTCATTAGATAATATGGTCCCTCGACTAAAGCAATGCATTAGCCGCCTAGAACTGCCTGACGGTGAATGGTTAACCGTTGAACAGTGGGCCTTCTCCCAAGGTAATGAACCTAGTAATGCCTATCCAACTATTCGCAAAGCGCTTGATTCAGTATCCCTGAGCCATCCCATTGTTCTGCTAGGCAATGATGGCCATCATGGCGCGGTGAATAGCTATGCCATGGATTTAGCTACTGACAGTAACGGCGTAATTATTGGTCTAACCAAGGCAACTTTAAACAAAGAATTTGCTAAATTTAAAACTCTAATTGGCACAGACAAGGACGGCAACCCAAACGGAATGATTAATGAAGATGCCCGAAAAATAGTTAATCTTCCTAATCTATGGGGTTACCCCGAGGTTGATTTACAAGTTTACCAAAGCATCGGGAGGCGACTTGCGTCATCAGGCATTACCTCTACCATGGATGCAGCACTCAGAATCGATGATATTAATAATTTTGCAAAATGGGCGAAGCAATCTCCATTAACTTATCGCCTAACTGCTGCATTTTATCCAGAATTTGAAGATTATCGACCAGCACTAGATGAGTCTATTAATATCGCTGCTTTGATAACTGACTTGAGAAATATCCAAGTAACTCACAAAGACGTAACCAACTTAAAAATTGATACTGCAAAAATTTTTGTTGATGGCGTACTAGAGGGCGACCCCTATGCCTTCCCCCCTACACTGCCCAATGCGGCTTCTTTGACCAATTATTTACAACCTATCTTTAGCTCTGGCAAGGAAAGCCTACCCGTTAAGGTGATAAATTACGTAGATACTAAATCGGATCTATGCCTAAAAGTCCAACAGCAAAAGTTTCAGAACTTCTCTGAAAAAGACTTCCTAGCTGATCATGGTTTTGTATCCTCACAGTGCTTGGAGAGCAATGGTGTTTTAGAAAAAGAATATGACTTTATTTACAACTACACTCTGGCACTTTATAAGGCTGGTATCAATGTTCACAGTCATGCCATAGGTGATCGCGGAGTACGAGTGGCACTGGACACTTTTGAAGCCGCAAGAAAGGCTAACCCTGCGTCTGATGCAAAATTTTCGATAGCCCATGCGCAAATAATTCACCCAGAGGATATTTCTCGCATTGCCGATCTAGAAGTGGCTATGGCATTCACATATTCCTGGGTAGAACCGTCAACCGAATATCAGATGATGGTGTCACCGTTCATTGAACCAATCCTTTCAGAAGATGATCTTTATGATCCAAGTGGCTATGTGTACAAAAATTCCTATCCCGCTGCCTCTGTATTTAAGGCCGGTGGTATATTGGTTGCTGGTAGCGATGCTCCAGTTGAAGAGCGAGATCCAAGACCCATGCTAAACCTTGAAAAAGCGGTTACCCGACAAAATGAAGTGACCGGGCGAACTTACAATAGTGGTGAGCGAATATCGGTTCGAGACGCTTTGGACGCATACACTATCAATGGCGCAGAGATGCTTGGACAGTCAACATTAACTGGCTCCCTAGAAATTGGAAAGAAAGCTGACTTTGTTATTATTGATCAAGATTTACTTCAACTTGAGGCCACTGATAATAGCCATAAAATTTCGGATACGAAAATACTGGCCACTTGGTTTGACGGCAAAGAAATATATTCATCAGGCTATAATTAAAGTATCAAAACCACTCCTAGCGAGAGTCCACTATAAAATGCTTACCCCTCATTGCGAACGAGATGCCAATGATTCTCTTATGGCGTCTCCAAAAGCTTGAAAGATTATTTTTGATACCTTGTTCGATTCAAACTGCCATTCTGGATGCCACTGCACTCCCAATATCCAGTTTTTATTGTCCTCCTTGGCTAGCCAAGACACCGCTTCGATCAAACCATCATCTGCGGTCGCTTCGATAACCAGCTGTTCAGACAATATGTTAATTCCTTGACTGTGGAGAGAATTAACTGACCAACTTGTTTCTGCTGTTAATGAATGTAACAGCCCACCTTTGATGAAATTTACTGGGTGACTCACGTCATACTGCCCTTGACGATCTTTTGTCTTATCTTCTCGATGATCATGATAACCATCAATGTCATGAACTTTGGCGTGCAAAGTTCCTCCCAGTGCAACGTTAAGCTCTTGAAACCCACGGCATACCGCCAGTATTGGAACTGCTTGTGAAACGCACTCTCTAATCAACTCGAGGGTCAGACTATCTCGCTGGGGATCTTCCAAAGTTCCCTCTTCATGGGCTGGACCATCGAAATGATGCGGCTGGATATTAGAGGGGCTTCCTGTCAGAAACAGCCCATCAATACTACTGACGATATCTTTAACATTATATAGACCATTGAGATCCGTAATATCGGCACCTTCACCAAAAGCCGGCAAGAGGACAGGCATTGCTGCCGCCCCATGGGCAACAGCATTGATATATTTTTCTCCCGCTCCATGAAATTGATGAAGACCTGCCGTGATAACATCACAAGCGATACCGACAATTGGTAGAGCACTAGGCATGGGATTTCCTTAATCTTCAAAGTTGTCGTTAGATAGTAACGTCTAGCTCGTTTAAATAGTAAAAAAGTTGTCGCCCAACCCATTTGGGTGAATGACTCAGGGTGCAGTCTATGATGAAATAATCACCTAGAAATAACAAATTAAATATACTCATTTGGGGTTATGTTGCCTTCATGGCGCATTAAAATGGAACTAAACAACCGGTCAGCGATAACGAGATAAATTATGGATAACTCTAGATCAACAGCACAATGGAAAGAACTAGATGCAAATAGTCATCTTCACCCTTTTACTGACTTCAAGGATCATCAGAAAAATCATGGGCGGATTATTGAGCGGGCTGAGCATGTTTATATCTATGACACCGATGGTAAGCAAATGCTTGACGCCATGTCTGGGCTTTGGTGCTGTAGTTTAGGATATAGTCAGCCAGAAATTGCAGAGGCTGTGAATGCCCAATTCCAACAATTACCTTACTACAATAATTTTTTTCAGTGCAGTAATACTCCGGCGGTAGAGCTGGCCGATAGACTAGTCAAAATTACACCTGAGCAGTTCACCCACGTGTTTTTTACCAACTCTGGTTCAGAGGCGAATGACACAAATATCCGTCTAATTCGTCGCTATTGGGATATTAAAAAACAGCCTAAGAAGCGCATTATTTTGGCGCGCACCAACGCCTACCATGGAAGTACCATCGCTGCGGCAAGCCTTGGCGGTTTTGAATTTGTGCACAATCAATTTGAAACCCTCCCCTATGCGCAACATATCACTGACCCAAACTGGTACAACAATGGTGGAGATTTAAGCCCAGAGGAGTTTGGTCTATATGCAGCTCGTGAATTAGAAAAAAGAATTGATCAACTAGGCGAAGAAAATGTTGCCGCTTTTATAGCAGAGCCTATTCAGGGAGCTGGGGGCGTTATCGTTCCGCCTGATAGCTATTGGCCCGAAGTACGTCGAATTTTAAATGAGCGAGATATTTTGTTTGTCAGTGACGAAGTTATTTGTGGCTTTGGACGCACTGGGAGTATGTTTGGTTGTGAAACCTATGATATGAAGCCTGATCTCCTAACATTCGCTAAGGCTGTTACCAATGGATTTCAGCCTCTAGGAGGAGTAATGGTTAGCGATAAAGTAGCAGACGTCATTACCAATGACGGAGGCGAATTCGGTCATGGATTTACTTACTCTGGGCATCCGATTGCTTGTGCTGCAGCTTTGGCAACCTTAAATATTATGGAAAGAGATAATTTTGTCGATCGCGTAGCCACCGATGTTGGCCCTTATTTGCAAAAAAAATGGGCTGCACTTGGTGACCACCCTATTGTCGGGCACGTGCGTGGTGTCGGCATGCTCGGTTCAATCGAGCTAGTGCGCAATAAAGAAACTCGCGAACGCCTTGAACCTGAGCAAAAGTCTGGCGGCATTTGTCGTGAGTTTTGCGTCGCTAATGGTTTAATTATGCGCGCAGTAGGAGATTCGATGATAATCTCACCGCCGTTTGTCAGTAGCCATGAAGAGATCGATCTATTAATTACCCGAGCTACCAAGTCTCTAGACCAGACGGCCGAGCACTACTCTATTTAAGTACCCATTAATGGGAATATTTACATTTTGTGCCTCATGGTTCCATGGGTTTTTGAAAGAACGCAGGGATTTAGTACTTAATAAGACGTAAACATTAAATTCTGGACTAGACTAATGAGTCCCTTCAGAATAGAAATTAACAGATGTAAAAATAGGACATTGCAATGGCAACTGACTGGGGAAAATTTAACTGGGAAGACCCGTTCAACCTCGACGAGCAACTCACCGAAGAAGAGCGTCTAATACGCGATTCTGCCGCTAGTTTTGCTGCAGAAAAATTAGAACCTAGAGTCACTCAAGCATTCCGAGACGAATCTACAGATCGCAAAATTTTTAATGAAATGGGTGAGCTTGGCATGCTCGGTGCTACCATCGACGGATACGGCTGCCCTGGTGTGAGTTATGTTAGCTACGGACTAATTGCAAGAGAAGTTGAGCGTGTAGACTCCGGTTATCGCTCAATGATGAGCGTTCAATCAAGTTTGGTGATGTATCCCATCTATACCTATGGTACCGATAAGCAAAAGGAAAAGTATTTGCCCAAGTTGGCCTCTGGAGAATGGGTCGGTTGTTTTGGTCTCACTGAGCCTGATGCCGGTTCTGATCCAGGTGGCATGAATACTCGAGCTAAGAGTGTCGATGGGGGATATCTCATTTCTGGTTCAAAAATGTGGATCAGCAACTCACCTATCGCGGATGTCTTTATTGTTTGGGCGAAAACGGACGATGGCGTGATTCGTGGGTTTATCCTTGAGAAAGGTATGAAAGGGTTATCTGCCCCTAAAATTGAAGGTAAATTGGCACTACGCGCGTCTATTACTGGCGAAATTGTTATGGACGAAGTCTTTGTCGCTGAAGAACAGTTAATGCCAAATGTGCAAGGTCTCAAAGGGCCTTTTGGATGTCTGAATTCTGCTCGCTATGGAATTAGCTGGGGCGCTTTAGGTGCGGCCGAAAGCTGTTGGTATGCGGCGCGGCAATATACCCTTGATCGAGTACAGTTCAATCGACCTTTAGCTGCTAATCAACTGATCCAATTTAAGCTCGCTAACATGCAAACCGACATCAGTCTCGGCCTACTAGGGTCGCTAAGAGCAGGCCGTTTGAAAGAACAGGGCAACTTAGCTCCTGAATTGATTTCTCTATTGAAACGTAATAATTGCAGTAAAGCCTTAGAAATAGCTCGAATAGCCAGAGATATGCATGGTGGCAATGGCATTTCAGATGAATACCCTATAATGCGTCATATGCTAAATCTTGAAGTTGTTAATACCTATGAGGGCACAGCTGATGTGCATGCTTTGATTTTAGGTAGAGCACAAACAGGCATCCAAGCTTTTAGCTAGATCGGCAAATAGTAGGAATCGCTATGGCAGGACCACTCAAAGGTTATCGGGTGCTCGATATGAGCCGAGTATTGGCAGGCCCTTGGGCTGGGCAATTACTTGCTGACCTCGGTGCTGAAGTGTTAAAAATCGAACGGCCAGAAGTTGGTGATGACACCAGGCATTGGGGTCCTCCCTATCGAAAAGATAAGCAGGGAAAAGATACAGAAGATGCTGCTTACTTTTTTTGTGCCAATCGGGGTAAGAAATCTGTCACTGTTGATATCACCCAGCCCGATGGGCAGGAAATTATCCGTCAACTAGTTTTGCAAACGGATGTCTTGATTGAAAACTATAAAGTCGGTGGCCTAGCAAAATATGGCCTTGATTTCGATTCACTCACAGCAATAAATCCAAAATTAGTCTACTGCTCCATTACCGGATTTGGCCAAACTGGGCCCTATGCCAATCGCCCGGGTTATGATTTTCTAATCCAAGGATTGGGAGGACTTATGAGCATCACTGGAGAGCCCGATAATCCAGATACCAAAACCGGTGGGCCGGTAAAGGTAGGTGTTGCAGTTACTGACCTCTTTACAGGCCTTTATGCAGCCAATGCCATCCAGGGGGCGCTACTAGAACGACATCAATCTGGATTAGGTCAACACATTGACCTAGCTTTACTCGATGTCCAAGCCGCTGTGCTTGCTAATCAAGCAAGCAATTACCTGATTGGCGGAACCGTCCCAGGAAGGTTAGGGAATGCGCATCCTAATATAGTCCCCTACCAAGCATTTGCCACAGCTGATAGCTTTATAATCATCACAGTAGGTAACGACCAACAGTTTGCACGTTTCTGTAAAGTAATAAACTCAGCATCGCTGGCCAAAGATGATCGATACAAAACTAACGCTAATCGGGTTAATAACCGTCAATCACTATGCGAAAAAATTCAGACTCAACTAAAACTGCATGACAGTCAACACTGGCTAGAGGCTTTTGAAGAAAATAATGTTCCCTGTGGACCCATTAATGCAATTGATCAGGTATTTGAAGATCCTCAGATCATTTCTCGACATATGCTAGTTAACATCCCTGATAGTCGCAGTGGGACACTTAATTTTGTAGGCAACCCTATAAAATATAGCAGGTCAGATATTGAATATAATTTATCCCCCCAAGAGTTGGGGAAACAAACTGATTCTGTATTAACAGATTATCTGGAATATACTGAGCTTGAAATTCACTCTTTGAAGCAGAATAAGATTGTTTAGTCGTTTCGAAAGTCAACCTATAAAATCTGCCCAATTATTGTCTCAATCCGCATTAAAACTGTTAAATTTGTCAGATTGAGTGCAAACAGACCATTTAGATTGGCTACAAAAAGTCCTTTAAACGCCTAAATAACCCCTTTTGCCTCCAAGAAACATATTTTTAACCCAAAAAACACCTTTCATTGGTTAAAACGTCCGTTAACCCCAAAAACAGTTTTTTAGAGAAATTTTCTTCATTAATAAATCAATTAATATAGTTTATTTTTCTATAATTGAGTGTATGATCACAGTTAAAATGCGACTTCTATCACATTATTATATGATAGAAGTAGCAGTTTTGTGGCTTATTAAGCTACGACTTTTAACTTTAGTCGTTGCTTTAGGCTGAAACTTTGTACGTAAACCTTTGTGGTAAAAAGGTAAATTTAAATAGTAATCTTGGGGAGTAAGATATGAATAAAAACAAAATGTCTATGGCTATCAGAAGCGCCATGGGAATTGCTGCCTTAGCCGGAGTTATGGCTACAGGCGGTGCATATGCTCAGGACGAAGCAGCTGAAGTGGAAGAGGTTGTTGTACTTGGTTCTCGAATCAAGCGTACAACTAACACTGAATCTCAGACTGTTATTTCGATCACTGCAGCAGATATGAAGCTAACTGGTGAAGTTACTGTTGCTGATGCGCTTCGCTCATCAACGCTTAACTCACTGGGTTCTTTCCGTGAGTCTTCAGGTAATTCAGCTCAGTCTAATGCAACCTTCAACCTTCGTGGTGCTGGTGCGGGACGTACGGCTATTCTGATTAATGGCCGTCGTACCGTAGGATCACCTTCTTTAGGTGGTGGCGGTTCTGTTAACCTCAACCTGATTCCTATGTCATTTGTTGAGCGCATTGACATCCTTGGAGATGGCGCAAGTGCTGTTTATGGCTCTGATGCGGTAACCGGTGTTGTTAATATCGTTCTTAAGAAAGGTTATGACGGTGCAGAGCTTAGCGTTGCTTATGGTGAGCGATCAAAAGATGATGGCTCTGAGCACAGATGGTCGTTCTTAACCGGTGCTCAAGGTGATAAAGGCTCAGTAACCTTTGGTATTGAAGCTGATAAGCGTGATCCTGTCTTTGATAAGGACCGTTCTTTCACTGCAGCTCGTTACTCAGATCTTGATGGTGATGGATACATCACAGGTTATGCGGAAACTGAAGGCATATCTTTCTATGCAACTTCACTAATTAACCCATTCTATGATCCAGCCATTCCTTACAGTGAGGACAATCCTGATTCTTGGTATGTTAACCCAGGTAATAACTGTGTTGATGATGGTGCTTTCCAAGGCCCAATGAAGTCTGACCTAGTATTTGGTCCTGACACAGGGTTCTACTGTGGTTATGCCTATGCCAACGTTTCTGCTAACAGAGCCTCAACTGAGCGTATTAACTCCTACGTAAGTGCAGACTACCAAGTTAGCGATGATATTGAAGTGTTTGTAGATGCTGTGTTCTCTAATAACGAGTCATTTGGTCGTTATGCACCACCAGCAGCGCCAGGAACTATGCTTGCGAGCAACCCAAAGAACCCATTTGGGCAAAATGTTTCTGGTTACTTCCGTTGGACTGACATCGGTACTCGTGACAACGTGGTAAATGACACATTAATTGACGTTAATGTGGGC
>SHBP01000017.1 GCA_004211905.1 SAR92 clade bacterium | reverse complement strand
TGGAAACCATGGACCCCCCCGCTGCTGAAAAACGCTCCTGCACTTTAGAGAATTTTGGTTCTGAAATAGTTTACGATCATGATATTGCGACTCTTACAATGTTCGAGATACTCAAAGGCGCTGGAGTACAAGTCTACTTAAATGCAACTGCAATTGAACCAGTGATGCACAAAAAAAACATTGAATCAGTCTCCTGCTTTGATCGAAATGGTCCCTTCACAGTCAAACCTCGAATCGTTATAGACTGCTCTGGTGATGGTGATATTTCTGCTAAAGCGGGCGTGCCGTTCACGATTGGAGACCACAATGGAAATAGTATGGGAGTAACCTGTTCGTTCCACATGATCGGTGTCAATTGGAAGGAAGCTTTTGCTGAATCAGACCCCTACTTTACAAAATATACAGCTAAAGGCATCTCGGAACGTAGAATCCACGAAGATCTTGCCAAATTATACCTCATGAAAGGATTTCATCAGGACAGTGTATTTTGCAATTCTGTTCATATTAGAGGTGTAGACGGTACAGACCCAATGGCGGTAAGTTTGGCAACTCAAGAAGGGCGTCGACGCTGCTATCAACTAGCCCAATTCTTGCGCTTAGATATACCCGGTTTTTCCAAAGCCTACATGACCCTATTATCCCCTACTGTCGGTGTTCGTGAAACTCGCAAGCTCGAGGCTATTTATCAAATAAAGGGGGAAGATCTTGCTAATGGCACTAAATTTTCTGATGGTGTGGTCTGCTGTGACAATCCTATCGATGATGTTATGCGAGATAAAGCTGGCATGACCCATGAAGCAATCGTTAGTAATGGCAACTACTATACCATCCCATTTCGTGCTCTAGTTCCCACTAATATTCAAAACCTTATGTTTGCAGGGCGCATCGTTTGCGCTGACCCCATCGCTTTTGCCTCCGTGCGGGGAATGCCTCAATGTATGACTATGGGCCAAGCCACAGGAACAGCTGCCGCTTTAGCTCTGCGAGACAAAATATCAGTTCAGGAGGTCGATAGAGACAGGTTAGTAACTGAGCTTACAAGGCAGGGAGTTCATGGTCTTGGTAATAATAAATTGAATTAAAGATTTGGTGCTCCGTTTCCCCAGCCTAAATGCATATGGAAGATTGAAAAAAAACCATTTACCGCATCTTCAAAATAACCTATGCTATGGGGATAAGAGGTGCGTTTTTGCTAAAAATAACGCAGGATAAAAAATTTTTTTTATCCTGAATAAAAAGAATATTCTTACGCGACATTATTGAGGGGAATTAAATGACCATTTCAAATCAGTCTGAAAAGAAAATCTCACTAAAACAAAAGCTAATTGTAACGTCAGTATCATCAGCCTTGGGGTTGGCAATGGCGCCCCTAACTTGGGGAGCTGAAGCATCCTTGGAAGAAGTAATCGTAACAGCACGGCAGCGGGCAGAATCATCTCAAGATGTTCCGATGACAATCGATACGGTATCCGGTGAAGATATTCAAAAACAGGGAATTACCACTCTACAAGATTTTTCTCGATTTGTTTCAGGTCTCAACGTCACAACAACAGCCGCCGGACAAAACACCATTGTTTTCCGTGGAGTAAGTGATGGTGGGGGATTCCTCGTTGACCCTACCGCCGCGATCTATCTTGATGAGCAAGCCATGTCCATGACCTCAATGGCACCTGACATCTATCCTGTGGATATAGCTCGAATAGAAGCATTATCTGGACCACAATCAACATTGTTTGGCGCATCATCGCAAACTGGTACTATCCGCGTAATAACCAACAAACCAGACACCTCAGGCAATGAAGCTTCTGGCAATATCGGTATAGGGCTGTCCTCAGTCAAAGGTGGTGACGCAGGACATGATTTTGACGCCACCCTAAATATCCCTCTTATAGAAGATAAGCTAGCCGTGCGTATCTCAGCCTTTAGCGCGGAGGACGGAGGTTTTATTGATAACGTTTTAGGAGATACTGTTGTAGATGAGTATTCTGGCGCCGGTGGTTTGAAAAACAATGCCAATATGGTTGAGAAAGATATCAACAATGTTGAATGGTCTGGAGCAAGAGCTTCTGCCAAATGGCTAATCTCAGACGACTGGTCAAGCACACTGACTCATAACTACCAAAAAATTGAGGCCAACGGCTTCAATGATATGGATGCTTCTGTGGGCGATCTCGAGACTATTAAATTTTACGATGAATTCCGAAATGACAAATGGGAGCAAACCAGCCTCGTTATTGATGGCGACTTAGGGTTTGCCCAATTAACCGTGGCTGCATCGTACTATGACCGTGAAACACTTTATCAACACGACACCCAATCTTATGCTGCCTATTTTATGTACACCCTTGGTGTCTACGCTGGATATGCAACCTATGATTTCGGTGCTGACCCTGTCGGCTATTTGACTAACGATCAGGTCAATACCTCTAAAACGCTAGAAGTTAGATTAACTAATTCAACCGACAAGCTCAGCTGGACAGCAGGCATGTTCTTTATGGACTCTGATGAGCACTGGGATTTCTACAGCTATACCGACGACTATGGCGACTCTCCGGCCTACGCTGCTTGGAGCGCTTATGCGGCCTACTACAATGTAACTATTTCACCAGATGCGGCGTGGTGGTATTCAGGTCAATCAACAACACGAGAAGATAAGGCTATCTTTGGTGAAATGGATATCAATTTGTCAGAACGACTTTCGCTCCTCGTCGGTGGACGTTGGTATGAAGTTGATAGGAATATTGAATACATGGTGGAAAAGCCCTCCGGCTATGCCAACTTATCCACACCACCCAGAGATGCATTAGATGACGGATTTACTCCTAAAGTCGGTCTCCAATATGATTTAACTGACAATATGATGATATGGGGTGTCTACTCTGAAGGTTATCGTGTAGGTGGCACAAATAGGGGTAGAGGTGTGCCGACGCTCCCAGTTAATTATGAATCAGATATTATCGAGAATATGGAGCTAGGGTTAAAATCTACCTGGATGGATGATACCGTGCAAGTCAATGCAACCTTGTATGACATGGTCTGGAAAGATATGCAACTTGAGGTAACCGATCCAAGCTTTGCTATTGGAGAGCCTTGGCAGGCGGTTGTTGCCAACCTAGGTGACGCTACTGTCAAGGGAATGGATATCAGTATCACCGCTGTTCTCAGTGAGAACATGCAAATGGGTTTCAGCCTAACTCGTATTTTTGATGCCTATGTTAATGCTCCAGAGAGCTTCCCTGATGCTCGGTTTGACGGTGGTCAGGCCTCACTAGGTCTTGATCCAAAGTCAGACTTACCGATGTTTGCAGATACTTCATACTCGCTTTATGTGGAATATTCTACTCAGTTATCCCTTCTCGGAGGTGGCGAAGGATATGCAAGGCTTCAACATAGCTTCGAAGGCACATCACTCAATCAGCTAGGGGATGGGGATCCTGCCCCTCAGCAAGAGAATGGTGACTACCGGCTCACTGATCTGGTTTTGGGTTATGACATGGGCGACTGGAAAGCGCAGTTGAGTCTCAATAATATTAGTGATGAGAGAGGTGTTACTTATAGAGATTCATCGGACTTTGATCCGTTCTATGGACGTAACAGTGACAACGTGGTCCGACCAAGAAATTATAACTTCTCGATCAGGCGGTACTTTTAATTTATACCTGAACGTTAGAGTTTTAGTACCAATACAAAAAAGGCACGCTTAGCGTGCCTTTTTTGCATACTACCTATCTAACTAATCAAATGGCCATACTTCTAAACCATGTATGGCATTACGAATATCCATAGTTAAATTCACTGCTGCTATACGCTCGCCCTTCTGAGTATCATACAAACTGACGGTAGAAGGTGACGACCCAGCAGCAACTATTTGCTCATTCACTACACAGAGACCCCGACCAAATGCCTGCCTTGCAATCTGAGTACTATCTACGCCATTAAACTGTAAATCTTCCTCATTATATGACGGAACTTTAAACACTATTGACTCGCCCACTCGATCTATATATCGGAGAACATCGCTTTTAGTATCATTAAAAATAACCCCATCTGAGAGCGGTCTTGCATTATGTACTCCCTCAGGGAGACTGCAAACTTGTGCAATAGTCATGTCGGAAAATAACCTTAATAGAGCGCGACTGTGCAACCCACTAAAATAAACACCATTCTCTGCCACATGCACCATGTTAATGTGGTAATTGTTAGAAAATGGCGGGCCATTTTTAGCCAAGGGATCAAAACGTTGCCCTATCCAGTCACTACCATTTTTAGTAAGGTACAATCCCCAACTAAAACTTAATGTTTTAAGATTAAAAACCAATAAACTGTCATAACCAGTAGAAGTCAAAAACAGCAAATGATCTCTTCGGCTTATTTCGTGGCAGTGCTTGAGATACTCATTCTTATAAGAGCCTAATAATTCAAAGTTAGAGCTATAACAAAACAATTCGTCACTAGCCGCGATCCATATTTGGTCGTTGTGAAAGGCAATTCCACGCAGCCCACGGTCCCAACCTCGGCCAGCAAAATCAATATCTCCCTTGTTCCAATCAATATGTTGCTCTACTGCAAGCGTGTTGAAATCAATAGTGTATACGCCCCCATGACTTTGCCCTTTTTCACTGCCTCGCACCACAGAGGTGGCGATTAATTTAGGTAGAGTCATAATAGTTATCGCAAAATAGCCGAAGGATCGGATGGATTTAACAAAGGCTCTAAGGTCTCTTTTAAATCATCTATGTGTTTTTCAAAACGCATCCAAGTATTTACTGATTGACTGTAAATGGGTTGCCTTACCTGCTCAGAACTAGCGGTTCTAACTGATCGCTTTGTCTCATGGAAGTTTACGCAAGCTTCCTCAAAAGGAAGGCCACAATAATCCAAAATACGTCTCACTTGAGTCTCCAAGTCCTGAACAACATCTTCATACTGAACTCGCAATACCTTATTAGGTAGCACCTCATCCCAATGCTTCATTAAAGCGTCATATTCCAGATAGAACTCACCAAGTTCAAATAGGTCATAAGTGAAAGTCTGTCCTCTAGCAAAATGCTGCTTGAAACAGCCTACGCAGCTATCCAATGGGTGACGGCGTGCATCAATGATTTTAGCATTAGGTAATATCGCCTGAAGCAAACCTACATGAGCGAAATTATTTGGCATTTTATCTGTAAAATAAGGCGCGCCTCGTCGGTGACGCTCGGCCCTGCTCATATACTCCTGCCCCAAACTGGTTATCTCAGCATCACTCATCTCAAGAATCCCTCCCGGAAATGAACGACCTTTCTGCTTGTCAGCTATCATTTGTGACACAATACCAAGATCGGGCAATTCACTAGTCCCATCAACTAGACTATGACTAGCCAAAATTTGCTCTAATAACGTAGACCCTGATCGGGGAAGCCCAACAATAAAAATCGGGGCAGGATCTTTAATACCAGGCTCCGTTTCTTTTATTCGGTTAAAAAATTCTTCGCTATAGGTTTCTTTCATTTTCCCATGTGCAACCTCTGTTTGCACCGGATCATAAATAATACTATTTCTATGTTCTTGGTTACCTTGAATGTAATATTCAAATGCACGATCGTAGTCTTTGTTATCTTCAAAGGCCTTGCCCAAACTGAAGGCAAAATGAGTTATCGATTCCGAGTCTAACCCAGGCTGAGTAATACGTTGAACCATGTCCTCAATTTCTTCGTCGCTAAAACGGAATGTTTTAAGATTAGATAGGCTAAAATATATCTCTCCTAGATTAGGCCGCAATGCAATTCCCGCTCTATAGGACGCAATGCCACCCTCTTGATCGCCCAAAGTCTTCAGCACATGGCCAAGGCCGACATGGGCGCCCGCTAATTCAGGATCAATTTCTATCGCAGACCTATAGGAGCCTGCAGCGTCTTCAGTCTGGCCTGCCTTAGCAAGCGCCGCAGCATACAAATAGTGAGTCGTTGCATTTTTAGAGTCATGAGTAAGTGCCTCTGCTAGGGCAACACAGGCCTCTTCTTCTTTACCTTGTTCATTTAGCGTAGCACCGAGATCATGCCAAGCAACAATGAAACGAGGTGCAAGAGCGACAATTTTTCGTAGTAGCTTGACCGCATCATCAGTGGCACCAGCATGGATAGCAATGCGAGCCAAAAGCAAAGCTGCATTAACATCTCTTGGGTTGCTATTAACAAGCTCTTTAGCTAAAACCTCAGCTTCTCGAAATTTTCCCTCGACAAATAGTTTAGTAGCTTTTTCTAGACTGGCCTGAACAGGTGACAGACTGCCTGCATGTTTTAATGCCGCGTCACCGGCTTCATCTCTACCCAAATTTTTGAGGGCACCCCCCAATTTAAAGAATGCACCTGAACTGTCTGGCTTGAGCTCAATAGCAGCCTGAAGGGGGATAAGTGCTTCTTCTGACTTGCCTAGATTCAAAAGCACTGTCCCTAAATTTTCTTGTACAGTCGGATAGTCTGGAGCCCTTTTGACCACTGCTCTAAAAAGCATCTCTGCTTCTTCAAGCTCATTTTTGCGCATCTGTATCGTGCCCAATAAGAATAAAAAATTAATATCTCGATCATTCTCAGATAAAGATGAGCGACAGATCTTCTCAGCCTCATCAAATGAATCATTTTTTAATAAAGAAATAGCGCGATCAAACGCTTGTTTAGGATTACTTTGTACCACAAACACCCACCCCAGATTAATTATCAATTTAACTTGTATTAACTACTACCTTTGCCCGCTATTTTTATAGGCATCCATTGCCCAATACAAGAAAACTCAGTATATAATTAAAACGCTAACTAAAGGAAAATATAGTATGCCTATATTTGACACTCTTCGTTCGATGATGATCGCTGTAGTCTTAATTTTTGTGTCATCCTTGGATGCCGCTGAGTATGCTCTCATAGCTGACAATTTAATCGATGGCCGTTCAAATCAGTCCCTGAAAAATAAAGCAGTCCTTATCAAAGACCATAAGATATCTGCCGTTGTAAACGTCAATGATATCCCAAAAAAAATAACCAAGATAAACCTTGCTGGTACAACCTTGATGCCAGGGATGATTAATGCCCACGAACACCCGCTACTATACAAAAATGACTATCAAAATGGTCATCTTCAAGCTTCATCTGCTTATAAGGCTCTAATAGGCCTGTCTACCCTTCAAGGTTTACTTGAGGCGGGATGGACAACTATAAGAGTAATGGGTGACGGTGATGTCTACTATGCGAATCAGGACATTCGTAAAGTTATCGATAATGATATATTTCTTGGACCTCGCCTCACTGGTGCCGGGCATTACATCTCAATTACTGGTGGCGGTGGTGATATTAACTTTATGTCCCCAGAACAACCCGTTATTGCTGATGGGTTGATTGCTGATGGGCCAGACGAAATACGAAAAGCTATTAGACAGGAAATAAAATACGGGTCTGATTGGATAAAAATCATGGTTACTGGGGCATTTATGTCTGTAGGTGACAATCCAAAAAATGTGGCTTTTAGCCCAGAAGAATTGAGCGCTGCAATAGAAGAAGCTTCTCGTCATAACATCCCAGTAGCGGCACATGCCCACGCTACGGAGGGAGTCAATCAAGCTATTATTGCGGGGGCTCGATCGATAGAGCATGGCAGCTATCTAGATGAAAGATCTATCGACTTGATGGTCGATCATGGAACCTTTTATGTGCCAACCATCTATGTAGGAGATTACTATGCCAATAGCGGTAAATTACTAGCACAAAGTAAAAATGATGATTTTTACTTATCCTTCAGGGATGACTGGCTGAAAATGATCGGTAAGGCCTACCGTGCAGGCGTAAAAATTGCAGTGGGTTCAGATCTTTGTGGATATGCAGTGGAGCCTCATGTGTGTGCCCGCGAGTTTGCCACCCTAATTGAAGCTGGCTTGACACCAATGGATGCCATTAAAGCCGGAACTATCGTCGGCGCTGAATTACTTCAATGGGATGATAAAGTGGGTAGTATCGAGGCTGGTAAACTGGCGGATATTATTGCTGTTAAAGGGGACCCTCTAGCAGATATAAGCAAACTGGAAAGGCCCGTTTTTGTTATGAAGAACGGTAAGATTATCATCAATAAGCTGGATAACTATTCCGCGCTGACTCCATAACACCAACCATCGGAATGATCTTTATCTGAATGGGTCCTTCGCAACCTAAACCATGTTGGCTAGCATGGTACTGGGGTTCTCTAAATACGCTTTCCAGGAATTATTAAAACGAGCGATTGTGGCTCCATCGATTACTCTATGGTCCCCAGACCAACTCATTGTCATTATATGACGCTCTTCGAGTTGTCCCTCATCATTGAAACGAGGAAGCTTTTGTATCTTTCCTAGAGCAACAATAGCGACCTCAGGCTTATTTATGATCGGTGATGCTGATACACCTCCGATAGCGCCAATATTAGAAATAGTAATGGTGCCATCCTTTAGGTCCGATGGATTGATAACACCACTGCGGGCGGCATCTGTTAATCGAGTTACCTCATGAGCAATATCTATGATAGATCGCTGTTGCACATCTTTTATATTTGGCACCAGAAGGCCTGTTTTGCCATCCACAGCCATACCAATGTTATGGCTAGCAAGATAAGTGAGTTCACTAAAATTATCATCAACTCGACTATTGACGATGGGAAAAGCTGAAATAGACAAAGACAACGCTTTTATAAGTAATGGCATTAAAGTGATCTTCACTTCTTCAGTGTATCTAGACTTTAAGGAAGCCCTTAACTTCAATAATTCAGTAACATCGACATCATCAACAAACGTAAAATGAGGAATAGTAGCGACTGAATCGGCCATATGATGAGCCATAATTTTGCGCACACCTACAATTGTCTCGCTTCGATCTTCTATCGTCTTAGTTAAGGATAACAAGGGTGCCTTTAAATCTGGCTTAAGGTACTCCAAAACATCTTCTTTAAGGATACGTCCACTTTTGCCCGAGCCAGAAATCAAATTGAGATCAAGATCATGTTCTCGCGCTAACTTGCGCACTGCTGGTGTGGTCAAGACCTTCTTGTTAATTTCACTTTGGGTCACATTTATCGGCTGCTTAACCAGCTCTAACTTGTGTTCCTGAGTTTCTATTTCTTGATTTGGTAGCTCAACATCCTCACCGTCAATATCGATGGCATATAAAGGAGAATGAACCTTGGCTGTTTCACCAGCAATATAGTAGAGCTTAGTAACCCGCCCACTATGCATAGAGGGTATTTCGACAATTGCCTTATCGGTACTCACATCAGCTATAACCTGATCTTCCTCAACAAGATCACCCTCTTTGACCTTCCACTCAAGAACCTCGCATTCAACGATACCCTCTCCAATGTCTGGCAAGATAAAATCTTTATTCATCTCCAACTCCCTTGGTCAATAACATTTATGACCATTAAAAATGCACACTAGCTTTGATTGCTTCGAAAACTTTCAAATAGTCTGGTAGGTATTCTTTTTCAAAAACTAGCGGAAATGGCGTGTCTAATCCGGTAATACGCGTAATCGGAGACTCGAGTGATAAAAAACAACGTTCTTGGATAGTCGCAGCAATCTCTCCAGCAAATCCGCCGGTTCGCGGTGCTTCATGACTAATGATTAAACGACCTGTTTTAGTTACTGATTTAGCGACTGTATCAGCATCCCAGGGCAGTAATGTGCATAAATCAATAACCTCACAAGAAATTCCGTCTTTAGCCGCCATCTTTGCCGCTCGATGAAGTTGGTGCATTTGTGCACCCCATCCAACAAGGGTTATGTCTGTACCTGTACTCACCACTTGAGCAACACCTAATGGTAGTTCGTAGTCTGTATCTGGAACGTCGCCCGCCTCAGCACGATAGATTGCCTTGGGCTCAAAAAATATCACAGGATCAGGATCACGAATTGCTGACAGCAACAAACCCTTTGCCTGATAGGCAGTACTGGGAATGACGACCTTTAAACCTGGAGTATGGCAGAAGTAGGCTTCCGGAGATTGTGAGTGATAAAGCCCTCCTGCAATGCCTCCGCCGTAGGGAGTTCTGATAGTTAGGCCGCCACAATTAAACTGATCACCACTGCGATAGCGAAACTTTGCAGCCTCATTAACGATTTGATCAAACGCAGGAAAGATATAATCAGCAAATTGAATTTCTGCGACTGCAACTGATCCTTGAGCCGCTAATCCTATCGAAAAACCCACAATACCTTGCTCGGTAATGGGGGTATTAAAACAACGCTGCTTTCCGTACTTTTCTTGAAGTTTACTTGTGGCGCGAAAAACACCGCCAAACTCACCAATATCTTCCCCTAAGCAAACCACTCTGGAATCTGCATCCATCGCCGTATCTAAGGCGCTATTTACCGCCTGTAACAAGTTAATTTTAGGCATCTTTACACCTAGCTAAACTGAGCTGCAGGTTTGTGGTAGCTATCGTGTCCCTTCGTTGGATTCGGCAAATAGTGATCGGGATACTTATCAATATGAGCGAGTAACTCTGAATACTGTTCCCGCAAGTGCGCAGGTGGTATTTGATAAACATCAGAGATCAAATGATCAAGCACTGGTGGCTGACGTTTTTCTTGAGATTTCAGAGCACCCAAAATCTCTTTCTTGTATTCATCTTTCATTTGATGATCTTGCTGATCACTCCACCAACCCTTGCCAAGTAACCATTTCTTCATACGCTCAATAGGATCTTTCTGTCGCCACATTTCCTCTTCTTCCGAAGTTCTATAACTCGTTGGGTCATCAGAAGTAGAATGAGCTCCGAGGCGATAGCTCATCGTCTCAACGATCACTGGCGTGCTCTTTTCGATTGCTAAATTTCTAGCCTCAACAGACGCAGCATGAACCGCTAAAATATCGTTACCATCCACTCTTATTGCTGGAATCCCGTAGCCAACTCCCCGAGGGGCTATACCATCACCCACAAATTGCTCGACGGTTGGTGTTGAAATGGCATATCCATTATTGCGAACCACGAAGACCACTGGACACTTAGACACAGCAGCAATGTTGAGCCCAGCGTGGAAATCACCTTCCGACGCGGCACCTTCTCCAAAATAACAAATGGTGCAGGTATCATTACCTGATAATTTTTGCCCATAAGCATAGCCTGCTGCCTGAGGGATTTGAGTGGCTAATGTTGAGCTAATCGTCATGTAATTTAGATCGCGACTGCCATAGTGAATTGGCATCTGACGGCCCTTTCCCAAGTCAAGATCATTACTCAATAGCTGATTCATAAACTGCTTAGAGGTAAATCCACGATATCGCAGAGCAGCATGTTCTCGATACTGGCTCATTACCATATCCTGGCTTGAGAAAGCTGCTACAGACCCGACCACCGATGCCTCTTCACCAGTACAGGTTACATAAAAGCTCAATCTGCCTTGACGCTGAGCGCCAATCATTCTTTCATCAAGGACTCGAATATAGTTCATATCCCGATAGATTTTAAGGGCTGTATGTTTATCTATCTTAGGTTCTTGAGCTCCTTCTAAAATCTCTCCATCAGCGTTCAACAATGATAAAGTAGAGATAGGCATGTCTTTAGCTTCCGTAAACTTAAGCACGCTTGTAACTAAGTTTTTATCAACCATAACAGACCCCTTTTTATTCCATTTTATTTGTTGTCTCTAGCCTATAAATTACCATGGTGCAGTTAAAAAAATCCTACCAAAGTTGTCTGGATAATCGCAAAAATATTACGAATAATTGCTCAAAAAATTTATAAACTTAGCATTAATTGCGCAAAATTAAAAAAATAAGAGTTTAAGCCTTTATATTGAGTTAATAATTGGCAATCTTAGTTATATTGAGTTTAAATCGAGCCAGTGGTCTCAGACAATCCTATAAAGCAATTCTCAAAGGAGCGGAAATGGCTAGTAATAATCTCGATACAACTGACTGGAGAATCCTCGATATCCTGCAAGGCAATGCCGCAATTCCCAACATTGACCTTGCGGATAAAGTATTTTTATCACCCTCTCCTTGCTCCAGGCGTGTGAAAAATCTCGAAGATAAAGGATATATCAGCAAGCGCGTCAGTCTTTTAGATCCCAACAAAGTCGGCTTACCGGTGACCGTATTTATTCAAGTCACTCTGGATCATCAAGTTAAAAAAGAACTCGATGACTTTGCTAAACAAGTAACCTCATGGCCAGAAGTTATGGAGTGTTATCTAATGACTGGAGAGTTCGATTACTTAATCAGGGTGGTTACGCCAGATTTGCAAAGCTATCAGGAATTTCTTGATCAACGCCTGACCCAATTTAAGGGTATAAGCCATGTAAAAAGCAGCTTTTCATTGAAACCTATTTGCTACAAAACTGAACTCCCACTTGGTCATCATTTAAAGGAAAAACCGGAAATCTAGTCTTCTTATAGGTGACGTATATCTCGGATACAATGTAAATCTTATGTTAGTGTGTTGTTGATCTCGAAGTTTAAAAAGGAGCAAGTGATGAAAAAAATAATATCTGCAACATTTTTTGTCGTCTTTTTAGTAGGTTGTACCACGTCTACCGAGACTGACTCTACCCCAAAGACCGTCGACATCCGTCAGGGAGAAGAAGTTAAGCGTATTTGCTTTGCAAGCTCTGTTAACGGCTGGCGTGAAATTAAAGGGGAGAGGCAGTCTGTGATCCTTACTAAAGGCGTCAGAGATGAATATCGACTGGATTTATCGGGTATCTGTGACGTATCTCGCGCCATGAATAATATCGCAACGCGAACCCGAGGCTCTTCTTGCCTTACTCGCGGCGATGAAATTATTATCGCCGATGGCCTCTCTGGACTCGACCGTTGTTTTATTAAGAAGATTTACACCTGGAATTCGGACGTAGCAGAAAACACTGAAGATACAACAGCACCTGAATCGAAGGATCAAGAATCCTGACAACCCTAAGTTTTTGGGTCGAAAGCAAATCATGCTTCACGGGACCATTAATAGGTCTCGTGAAGTATCACCCATCGCGTTAATTGATAAATTTATCTCCTTAAGTTTGGTAGAAAAAGACAGACCTAACTGCAGTGTGTCCCCGCCATAACGAACATACAATCTTTTGACCCAGCAATTCATTGCAATCTCATAGCTTTGATTGAGCCAATAGTTCTCATCAGCAACCGATGGACAAATGTGCGTACAAAAGCCTTGTTACCCAGAACTTAAAACATACCTTAAATTCCCTGTACCAGAGCTATATACTCTAAACCACTAACAATAAAAATCTCTATGGGACCACTATGACTTACAAGACCATTGATTATGCAACCCAGGACTCTATTTTAACGTTAACACTATCGCGACCTGATCACTTAAATTCATTTACTATCGAAATGAGCCACGAATTAATCGATGCCTTTAATCGCGCTAGTGATGACGATGCAGTCGGGGCAATAGTAGTTACGGGCGCGGGAAGAGCATTCTGTGCTGGGATGGATTTAACCAGCACTGGAAATGTGTTTGGTCTCAATGAAGACCTAAATCCAACCATAGAGGATATCCGTGAGCGATTTGATGATGAAGACATTGAGAATGGGGTGCGCGACTCTGGAGGCCAAGTAGTGCTTGCTATGTATGACTGTAAAAAACCAATAATAGGTGCTATTAACGGTGCAGCAGTTGGCATTGGTGCAACCATGGCTTGCGCAATGGATATTCGGCTAGCATCAGAAAAAGCTCGAGTTGGGTTTGTGTTTAACAAGATAGGTATCACTCCAGAGGCTTGCTCAAGCTGGTTTTTGCCCCGGCTCGTGGGCATTCAAACCGCCCTAGAGTGGTGTTATACCGCCGAAATATTGGACGCAGATACACTACTAAAGGAACGTTTTATAAAGGCGGTTTATCCTCCGGAAGATCTTTTAAATGAAGCTTATGCGCTAGCAGCTCGAATGGTGAATTTCAGCCAAGTTTCCATGGCCCTAACAAGGCAAATGATTTACCGAAACGGAGCCCAAGATCACCCGGTTAAAGCTCATGAGGTGGATTCATTAGCTATTTTTTATGCGAGCAGAAATAGTGGCAAGGAAGGAGTAGATGCTTTTCTTGAAAAGCGCGCTCCCGATTTTCCTGAGAAAGCTTCTACCGACATGCCTCCGTTCTACCCTTGGTGGTGATTAAATCTCCATGATTATTATCGCCCATAATTGTAATTCAACACGCAGAGCGAGCGCCCAACACCAATGATTCAATTAACAGAGTTTGACCAACCACCGTCTGAGCTGCCTAAGCCGTTCAGTGGACAAGTTATCGAGGCAAGGCAATTAAAGGATTTTATTAGCAAAGCCCTAGAACTAAAGAAGCAACCTTTGGTGATTTTTGGTGCCAATTGGTGTCCAGACGCTCAATGTCTAGAAGCCGTGATGAAGCTAGTTACAGTAAATAAATTTGTAGCTCAACACTACGAGGTCATGCGAATCGACGTGGGTGATTACGATCAAAATATGGACCTTTATAAGGTCTTTGGAATGCCCTCCAAAGAAGGTATTCCACGGGTGATTATACTTGACCTTAAGGGCAAAGTTTTAAATCTTGACAGCAATGACCGGTGGCGCGCAGCGAGAGAAACTGCGCCTCAAGAGATTTTTAACTATTTCCAAGAATTTGCTAACCAGCCCTAGGTTGCGCTGGTAGTATCGATAGAAGATCACCCCACTAGGGTAAATCATCCACTAACTCACCCTCAACAGTCTCTAGAAGATCTTCTCTATCAAGGTTGAGAGCTAGCATGGCGGTGGCCGCTACATAGATTGAAGAATAAGTACCAATACCCACACCAATCATCAGTGCAATAGCAAAATTGTGAATCAACTCACCGCCGATAAAGAATAGGGCTAGTAACACGATAAAGGTCGTAGCCGACGTGTTGATCGTTCGCCAAAGAGTTTGGGATAAGGATTCGTTGATCACCTCAACCGGAGATGCTTTGCGTATCTTTCGAAAATTCTCACGAATTCTATCTGACACTACAATCGTATCATTAAGAGAATAACCCACCACCGCTAAAACAGCAGCAAGTACCGTTAAGTCAAACTCAAATCGTGCCAATGAAAAAATACCAAGGGTAATAATGACATCATGAGCTAGCGCCAAAACAGCACCAACAGAAAATTTCAATTGAAAGCGAATAGCCACATAGAGCATAACCACTGCCAGAGCTGTGAGCATACCCAAACCACCATCTTCACGCAGTTCCTCACCAATCTGAGGACCAACAAAATCAACACGGCGAAGATCTATTTGTTCATCTTCACCCTGCAAAACCTCAACTACCTGTTCTGCAAGTTTCTGGTCTGGTTCACCCTGCAGACGGATTAAGACATCAGTTTCTGAACCAAAATGTACCACCACTGGATTATCAAACCCGGCGGTCTCGAGTTGTTCGCGCAGTTCACCAACATCTGCAGGTTGATCATAACCCACTTCAATCTGAGTCCCTCCGGAAAAATCTAGCCCTAATACCAAGCCCTGAGTGTAAAGAGACCATGAGGAGACGACTAGCATAAGAGCAGAAAAAACTACCGCATATCGACGAAGACCCATGAAATTATATATTCTTGATGGCATCATAATTTTCTCCTAAATCCAAAGCTTTTCAATTTTGCGGCCACCAACAACGAGATTCACCAATCCTCGTGTCATAACGATAGAAGTGAACATCGAGGTCAAAATTCCAATTGATAGTGTTACCGCGAACCCTTGAACGGGGCCGGAACCAATCAAGAAAAGAATGAGTGCAACAATCAGCGTAGTGATGTTGGCATCCAAAATAGACACGAAAGCTCTGTCATAACCCGCACTAATCGCACTCTGAACAGAAGCTCCTTCTCGTCGCTCTTCTCGTATTCGAGAAAAGATTAAGACATTAGCATCAACCGCCATACCGACTGTCAACACAATACCAGCAATGCCTGGGAGAGTTAATGTAGCACCAAGAAGAGACATAAAGGCCACTAATAACAACAGGTTCATTCCCAAAGCAACATTAGCGGCAAGACCAAATGCTCGATACACCACTACCATAAAGAGCAAAACGAAGGCCATGCCAACTGTTACTGACTTTACCCCAAGGGCAATATTGTCAGCACCAAGTGATGGACCAATAGTACGCTCTTCAACAATGTACATTGGCGCAGCCAAGGCTCCAGCTCTAAGCAACAACGCCAGTTCAGAGGATTCACGCTGACCATCTAATCCAGTAATACGAAATTGCTTACCTAACTGAGCTTGCACCGTAGCTAAGCTGATAATGTGCTTTTCAACAAAGGGAACCGGGATGATCTCTACCTCACCGGTATCAGAGATTGATTTTTCTAGCTTTGTTTTGTACTCGATAAATAGAACACCCAGTCGACGACCAATATTATCGCGAGTAGCGTGCCCCATCTGCCAACCACCAGAGGAATCTAGAGTGATGTTGACTTGGGGTCGGCCATTTTCATCAAAGCTAGCCCGCGCGTCAGTCACATTTTCACCGGTAATCACTGCTTTCTTTTCAAGTAGTGCGTTGGGGCCCTGCCCCCCTGGAGTTCGGAACTCAAAACTCTCCCCGCCTCTACCCTGAGATTCCAGACGAAACTCTAGGTTAGCAGTCTTACCAATAATCCGTTTTGCTTCGGCGGTATCTTGGACGCCAGGCAATTCAACAACAATACGATTTTTACCCTGCCTGGAAACCAGTGGCTCAGATACACCTAACTCATTCACGCGATTACGCAGAGAAGTCAGATTTTGTTTAATGGCGTTATCCTCTAGAGTGTTGGTCGCCGCTTCACTGAGATTGAGAACCATTGATAAAGGATTTTGGCCAGGAGCACTTTGTGGCTGAAGCTCTCTGAAATTAGTGCGCACAATCATCATAGCTTTATCTATTTGATCGGCATCGCGAAACTGACCAATAATCTGGTTACCCTTCAACTCTAGGCTACGGTAGCGAATGCGCTCATCTCTTAGCGCAGCTTTTATTTCTCCAAGATCACCCTCAAGACGAACGGCCAAGGCAGAATCCAGATCTACCTCAAGTAAAAAGTGCACTCCACCACTGAGGTCTAAACCCAACTTCATGGGAGTTCCACCCAAACTACTCAGCCAATCGGGGGTAGTAGGCGCCAAATTTAGTGCAACAATATATTCGCCACCCATCTCAGCTTGAATGAGCTCTTTAGCCCTAAGCTGAAGATCTTTATCTTTGATTCTGACTAACGCACTCTCACCATCAGCTTCACCACCGAAGTGCTCGATATTACCTTCCGCTAGAGCACCCTCAACTTTTTCTAGAACAGCTTCATCTATGGCCATGGCACCACTTTGACCGGACAACTGCACAGCAGCATCTGGGGGATAGAAGTTAGGGGCTGCGTAGGTGAGTCCGAAGACAATCACCAGAAGAATCATCATATTCTTCCACAGAGGGAACTTATTAAGCATGGGCTAAGGAATCCTTGTATTCTTGCGGCGCATTATAGCGGTATTCCTTAATAAATAGGGGCACATTTAAGGATTTAAACCCCCACTATCACCAATTGCCTGTTTGCGATAAAACTCATCAGCAAAAGAATCTAATTCTCCCTGCGCAATAGCATCACGAAGGCCCGCCATTAAGGTTTGATAAAAACGGAGATTATGTATGGTATTTAGCTGGGCACTGAGCATTTCCCCACATTTTTCTAGGTGATGGAGATACCCACGACTAAAGTTTTTACAGGTGTAACAGTCGCACTCAGAATCCAATGGTTGCGTATCATGTCGATGCTTGGCATTGCGAATTTTTATCACGCCAGTGCTCGTAAACAGATGGCCATTACGAGCATTGCGAGTTGGCATTACACAATCAAACATGTCGATACCCCGGCGCACACCCTCCACTAAATCAGCTGGCTTGCCAACGCCCATGAGATATCGAGGCTTATCCGCAGGCATAGTGTCAGCGAGATGATCGAGAACTCTTAACATATCCTCTTTTGGTTCTCCCACCGACAGACCACCGATGGCATAACCATCAAAATCAATATCGACCAAACTCGCCAATGAAATATCACGCAAGGATTCATACATGCCGCCCTGCACAATGCCAAAAAGAGCAGAGGGGTTATTACCATGAGCCGCTTTACTTCGCTGAGCCCAGCGCAGTGACAACTGCATCGAGTCTTCAGCCTCTTTTTCCGTGGCTGGATAAGGCGTGCACTCATCAAAAATCATGACCACATCACTACCCAGATCGCGCTGAACCTGCATTGAAGTTTCTGGGTCAATAAATACCGGGCTGCCATCAATAGGGGATTTGAACTTAACACCTTCTTCAGTGATCTTGCGCATATCGCCCAAACTAAATACCTGAAAGCCGCCAGAATCAGTCAAAATAGGGCCCTGCCACTGAATAAAATCGTGCAGATCCCCGTGAGCTTTGACAACCTCGGTACCTGGGCGTAACATCAAATGGAAGGTATTACCAAGAATCATTTCCGCGCCAATCTCTTCTATGTCTTTGGGTAACATTCCCTTGACTGTGCCATAGGTCCCCACCGGCATAAACGCAGGTGTTTGAACAGCACCGCGAGGAAACTGCATCTCACCTCGACGTGCCTTTCCGTCGGTAGCAGATACCTTAAATTGCATAAAACATTCGCGGCTCATTGGGGTATATCCTGATTAGCATTGGGGTTGTGCAGTAAAAACATAGCATCGCCATAACTAAAGAAACGATATCGCTCTGATACTGCCTCCTGATAGGCGGCCATTATAGGCTTATGTCCAGCAAATGCGCTGACTAACATTAATAGTGTGGATTCTGATAAATGAAAATTAGTCAGCAAACCATCAACAACATTAAATCGATAGCCTGGATAAATAAAAATATTCGTATCCCCCTCAAAGGGAGCAATCTGGCCGTTTTGCGCTGCGGTTTCTAGACATCTTACACTTGTTGTTCCCACAGCAATCACTCGGCCACCATTGGCCTTGGTTTGCAAGACTTGATCAGTGACAGCCTCACTCACCTGCAACCATTCTGAATGCATCTGATGATCGCTAATATTGTCCACTCGCACTGGCTGAAAGGTCCCCGCACCCACATGTAAGGTTACAAAAGCAACTTTGGCGCCCTTGGCTTCAATATCAGCAAGCATTCTTTCATCAAAATGAAGCCCGGCAGTAGGTGCCGCAACAGCACCCAACTGATCAGCATAAACTGTTTGGTAGCGAGACTTGTCCGCTTCGGTATCCTCTCGATCAATGTATGGGGGCAACGGCATATGACCTATACACTCTAGAACCTCTAACACGGGTCTGTTGAAGGTTAATTCGAATAGATCATCAGCCCGACCCGTCACCTGGGCACCAAAATCCTTAGCAAAAACGATCTGAGTATCGGGCTTTGGTGCTTTGCTGGCGCGCACATGAGCCTGCACGGAATGACTGCTTACTAACCGCTCCACCAAAACCTCGATCTTGCCGCCACTTTGCTTTTGGCCATAGAGACGAGCCGGAATGACTTTAGTATTATTAAATACAATTAAATCACCGCTCTCTATATGGGTTAAAAAATCACCGAACTGCTCATGCTCTAGATGATTATTTGCTCCATCTAAAAACAAAAGCCGACTACCTTGGCGCTGCTCAGCAGGCTGACGAGCAATCAACTCATTGGGGAGCTCAAATTGGAAATGGTCACGTCGCATAACAATTTTTTAAAGTGATTAAGTTCTGGCCCGCAAGGGTATAGAAATTACGCCTAAAGCGCCAAAATATTTATAATGAGACATTAGATATTGTATTCACTGGCTCATCACATTTAAATCTGTTGACCCACTATTGATCACTGCTATAATCGCCGCCCTGCCGAAGTTGATGCAGATAGAGAATGCCAGTGTGGTGGAATTGGTAGACACACGGGATTCAAAATCCCGCGCCCTTAAAAGCGTGCCGGTTCGAGTCCGGCCACTGGTACCAATAATGCTCTCAAGCCCCTGTGATCAATAAACTCTAGGGGCTTTTTAGTTTTTGAAGGATTCATCATGACTGACGAAACCGCCTGTACTGAGACCAAAAAAATTCCTCCATTACCCGACGGCGCCTATTTGCTAAAAGAAGTAGAATTGACAGAGAAAGGCCAGGTAAGTGTTCAGCTTCGCGATCAATTAAAAATCTATACCAACAATCGCTTTATGTTTGCTTTTGTGCATCCTGAGTACGGTATCGATGTTGGTGCAGGCATAGCAACCTGGAAAAATGGTGTGATGGTGGAGGAGCCCAGAGTTAACCAGAAAGGTGCGGTAAATGGCCTCACTTTTGATATTGATATCAAACATACCCCCACGGGATTTTCACAGACGCTTTTAGGAATGACTTACGAAGATGGCCGCTGTTTAGATATGGTGGAGTCTTGGGTTAGAGCCTCAAATACGACCTCACTCTTTGATGGTTTATGGCAGCTAAAAGAAGCCAATCGTGTTAAAACTAAAATCATCGGTGGCGGCCATTTTATTTGCCTTGAGACAAATTACAAAGAAGGCATATCAAACGCATCTTTTTGGTTTGGCACTTGTACATTTAACAATGACGCTGAAGGGTTAGAGACAGTCCTGTCCAGTTCAAATCAAAATTATATTGGTACTCATCAAAACTTCAAAGTAGCATTAACTGACGATGAGAATTTTAGCCAATCTATTATTTTAGATGGCGCTGAAGTTATCGAATTTTTCCAGCGGATATAGAGCTCAAGACAAAATCACTCCCTTACTGTTAAAAAAACATCCTCCATTTAAATTTCCGTAGCAACAGCATTGTTGAGACAGAAAAAAGAGTGTTAGTAAGTATTTTTCAGTCCCACTCAATAGGCTTACCTACTGTTCTTTTTTATCAGTAACTTGTCGTATTTAAACTACACACTCTGTGGCAAGACGCTAAATCAATTCTGAGATTCCGCCATCACAAAATGTTCGAGTTGTAATAATTGATTTTCAGAAAGAGCTCTTCCAACAGGGGCGAAGTATCGAGAGTTGAGATCCTTCAAAGTTACGTTCTCTTTAACCGAATAACCATTCTGTGAAAGAACGTTTTCTATTTCTTCAGCACCATAGAACGATATCCAAGGCTCACCTACCTTCGCTGATCCATACATTATTAATTTAGCTCGTTTTTCAGCGTTTGGGTAACCCTTCCCAAAGCAAGCCTCAGGATTTTTATCGAAAAGGTCACTGACATACGAAATAAAAAAAATTGAACTCGCTCTTTGGGTAAGCGCAGCCACTTCTTTGATCGTTGAACTCAAAGTTTCTTTAGTGATGTACTGCGAGACACCCTCGAGCGTAAAGACGGTGGATTTGTTTTGATCAAAACCTGCATTCATAAGTTGTCCAGTCAAGGACTGGTGAGTGAAATCAACAGCTACATAAGTCATATTTTCTGAATTGAATAATTCTTCGGGAAGTTTAGAGCGCTTTCTAGCCTGAACTTCAGGCTGATCCACTTCAAAAATTCTAAGTGAAGACGGAAGTTCGAGCCGATAGGCTCGGGAATCATATCCCGCTCCAAGAATGACATATTGCTCAACTCCACTGGCAGAATTTTTTTTAACTAGATCATCGATATAGCGCGTACGCGAGATTAGATGTTCGTGAAAACCGGGTACAAGTTTTTGAGCTAACCAAACGTTGAGCCTATGCCCCATAAATTTGATAAAGCTAGCACCTAATACAAACTTAACCGCGTAAGGATCATTTATGATACGTTCCTCAGGTTTGGCTAGAGTTTCTATCAAACGTTGCTTCGCTACCCCCTGGGCTGTAGCGTCTTTTCTAAAAATTGATTCACTCATAACTGCCCCTATATCCACTCAGTGATTGCAGCCTCTAACACCTCTGTATTTGCAAGATTTATAGAATACTTTGTAAGGCCTATACAGGAGATGTATTCCTTTGACCCTACTATTTCCTTTGAAAAAACCACTGAACCCCTTTGATCCTTACAATCTTTGCTTTCGAATAATAACATCTAATTTTTAGGATTCTTGAGTCACATAGAACAAATTCTCGGTGCGTTGAGACTCCTTTTGTCACGTTTAGTATTAATCGTCTAATGAGCTACCGGGTTTACGAGCCAGTTGGTCGCTACCTATGATGATGGTTGGAGTATGGTATAGATATAGAGTGACAGCTAAAACAAAGCTAATCGCCTCGGCAACTGAAATAGCGGCGACAAAACGGTAATCCGATAGCAGCATATAAAACAGAATCAGCAATCCCGCTGGCATAATCAAACTGCGGCAGCTAGCCACTAGCGCCGATTGAAATGGCCGATGCACTGCCGTGAGGTATCCGGATATCAACATAGTAAAACCGGCAAAAATAAACACCGGCCAAATATAAGCAACAAACTCTAATGCCAATGCCAGAGTTTCACTATCTCGCTCAACATCGATAAACAGGCCGATCAGTGATTCACTACCGGCGACCAATAGACTGATAATAACTGCACTGACCCCAAAAATCATGATCCCGGCGATACGCAAGAATGCGTGGATTCTCTCATGGTTTCGTGCACCAAAATTTTGCGAAATAATCACCTGAATAGAGTCGGAAATAGCGAAGTAAGCCATAAATCCGACAAACAGCAAATAATTGACCAAGGTAATCGCTGCCACCCCGGTGACTCCCGCTCGCTGAATAAGCATCCAATTAAAAATAAAGCCAATCAGCGCGCCAGACACTTCATTAATAAATTCAGAGATACCGTTATAGGCAGCCTGAAAGACCTCACGCCAGTTGTTTTGGCGTAAGCCAAAAGATATTTTCCGTTGTGGGTGGACAAAATAAAACAGCATTACCGCAAGGGACATTACCTCTGAGAGTCCCGTTGCCAGTGCTGCGCCAGTCAGTCCCCAGCCATAGACAGCGATAAACAGATAGTCCAGTATAATATTGACCGCTGCACCTATGGCGAGTGCCAAGGCTGCTAAATTGGGAAAGCCATCCAGGCGAATAAAGAAATATATTTGGATCACAATAAACTGGAAGAACAGAAAGGGGAAAATAATCCGGTAATATTCACTCATCACCGGAAAAAGTGTCTCATCGGCCCCCAGGCTAACAAAGATCTTAGTCTCAAATATAAGCCCCAAGGCAATCACGATCAGGCCATAAACAACCATAAACATCAGGGTTTTGCTAAAAATTGCCGATGCTGCAGGGGTATTTTCCTCACCTAGATACTTGCCGCCACGCACAGAGCCGCCAATGGATATCATCATGCTAACGCCGAATAGCAGCGTGGTAATGGGAATAATAAGATTGACTGCTGCCAGCGCAGTCACTCCCTCATAGTTGCCGATAAACATACCATCCACCAATGAGCCAGACGTCATGGCAATCATGCCTAGCAAAGAAGGCATCATGTACCTTATGAAGGTTGGAACTATAGGGCCCTCAAGAGCATCATTATCTGCGGGGGAATCGGTATTCATGGGGTCATTTTAGCCTACTTTACTTATTTAAATGCTATTACCGGTACTGGTACTATGTAAAAGCAACTCCGGATTAAAAACCTGATTGATAGGCAACATTTGCATCAAAGTTTGGGTCGAAATATTTTGCAGTATAAAATCATGCTTTAGCAAGCCTTACAGCATGTCGAATGACATGTGTAAAGATAAATAGTATCATATGGCTATCTGTAATAAACCCGCAAACCATCGAGGAGATTTCTTTTGGCTACCGAAACTAGTCTACTAGTATTGCTTCCAGCACTGGTGACCGTCGTTACCGCGATATTCAGTCGCCGACCCATTGAATCCTTACTGGCAGGTGTGTTTGTTGGACTGTTAATGCTGGAACCAGCCGCTGCCCTGAGTAACTTCTCCTCCATACTGCTCGAGGTGATGATGAATGAAACCATCGCCTGGGTAATTATTGTCTGCGGGCTGATGGGCAGCCTGATTACCTTGCTGATGCGAGTGGGGGCTGCCAGCGCGTTTAGTCGCACACTCTCATCAAAGGCCCAAAATTCTACAAGCGCCCTTCTCTACACCTGGCTACTAGGCTTGGTTGTGTTTATTGACGACTATCTCAATGCTCTTGCCGTAGGCTCATCGATGCGCAAGGTGACGGATAAGTTTAAAGTGTCGCGAGAAATGCTTGCCTATGTAGTTGATTCCACGGCAGCGCCCATCTGCGTGCTGGTGCCAGTGTCTACCTGGGCCGTGTTCTACGCCGGCTTATTTGTGGACGCTGGCTATGCAGAATCAGGACAGGGCATGGCCCTTTATATCAGTGCTATTCCCTATATGGTTTACCCCATAGCAGCCATGCTTTTAGTACCGTTAGTGGCAGTGGGGATTGTACCCGCACTGGGGATGATGAAGTCTGCAGAGCAGAGAGCAACCGAGGGTTCTGCGCCACTACCCATCGATGAGGGCGAAGAAGAGAGTCTGGTCGATACAGAGGATAGGGTTCGAATCTACCACTTTGTGCTGCCCATTGTGGCCCTGCTGGGTTTTAGTATCTGGTATGACCTGGATGTACAGATAGGCGTAATTATGTCGGTTGCCGTCACCATTATTCTGTTTGGCGCACAGCGACTTATGGCTTGGACGCAGATGTTTGATGCGGTTATTGATGGCATTAAGATTATGCTACCAGCACTAACCATGGTTGTGATGGCCTTTGTCTTTAATGAGGTCAATGACATGTTGGGATTGGCAACCTATGTGATCGAAAATGTAGCCCCATTAATGACACCTCTTATGTTTCCCGCCCTGACCTTCCTCACCATAGCGCTTATTTCGTTTGCAACAGGGTCCAGCTGGGGTGTTTTCGCCATTGCTATCCCCATCATCTTGCCCCTAGCAGAAAGCGTTGGTGTCAGTATTCCACTGGCAATCGGTGCCCTGGTATCCGCGAGTGCCTTCGGTAGTCATGCCTGTTTTTATTCTGATGCCACCGTATTGGCGGCCCAGGGAAGTGGTTGTGATGTAATGGACCATGCACTGACTCAAATACCCTACGCTCTGATTGCCGCTGCGATATCCTGTGTTGGATTAACCTTATTAGCAACGATTTAGCTAGGTTTAGTCAAACTTGGTAGGGAGTTAATTATGAAAACGATTTACAGCGAACAACATCGTTTGCGAGATGCTAAAACAGAACTCCATGGCGGCCAGTTGGTGACGCCTTTTGAGCGGCCATCAAGGGCAGATACGATTATCAAAGCAATCGGCCAATCAAATCTCGGGGACATCTTGGAACCTGAGACCTTTGCTATGGATCCCATACGAGCAGTCCATAGTGACGACTTTATTGCCTTTCTAGAAACGGCCTGGCAGGAGTGGCAGGATGCTGGGTTTACCGGTGAAGCAATCGCCTCCTCTTGGCCAGCGAGACGCATGCAGTCTCGGTTACCAGATTTTATTGATGGCAAAATTGGTTACTATGCCCTGGCGGCGGAGACCTCAATTACCGAAGGAACCTGGGCAGCGGCACTGGCCTCTAAAGATGTGGCCTTGACCGGCGCCAAGGCTTTGCTCCAAGGTGAACGAGGTATATTTTCTCTTTGTAGGCCCCCAGGGCATCATGCTGCCATTGATATGTTTGGTGGCTACTGCTTTTTCAATAATGCTGCTATTGCAGCGCAGTATCTGCTTGATCAGAGTGCAAAGCGCACCGCTATACTGGATATAGACTTCCATCATGGCAATGGCACTCAGGATATTTTTTATGACCGCGATGATGTGTTGTTTTGCTCCCTCCATGGCGATCCGCAACAGGCCTTCCCTTATTTTCTCGGATATGCCGATGAAACAGGCTCAGGAAAGGGACTGGGCTACAATCTGAACTACCCCATGCCTAGGGACACCAGCTTTGCCCAGTGGCAGCAATCGTTGACTGCTGCACTAGCAGAACTCGATGAATTTTCACCACAGTATTTAATAGTGTCTCTGGGTGTAGACACTTTTGAAAATGACCCAATTAGCTTTTTTAAACTGACTACAGCAGATTACTTCAGCACTGGCGCCATGATTGGTGGACTCAGCATACCTACTCTTTTCGTTATGGAAGGCGGCTACGACATTGATGAAGTAGGCATCAACGTGCTAGAAGTGCTAAAAGGATTTGAATCAGTGAAATAAGGAGTCTTGACTCAAGGTTGAATAGATTTAGTTATCACCATGCATGACCGTTATTTTATCTACGTCAATGCTATCTACAAATGCTCGCAGAACCTTGGCACCTTGCTCCCACCCTTCTGCCTTGGCAATCTGACTGGCTTCCAACTGAGCCTGCTCCTGAGCCACGATATAAGCAAAAAATGATTCATACCTAGGGTCTGCAAGATCTCTTAACTGCTCAAGTTTAGGAATATAAGGAACAATAACCTTAATTAATGACTCGGGGCTAAAGGTAATAAGATGTGTGGCAA
>SHBP01000016.1 GCA_004211905.1 SAR92 clade bacterium | reverse complement strand
TCATAGCGACCGTGCACTATAGTTGATGGAATATCTTTGAGTTTGTAAGCATTATCAATGATTTGATTAGGCTCTAAAAATGCCTTGTTGACAAAATAGTGTGCCTCTATTCTTGCCATTGCAATGGCTAAATGGGGGTTAGCGAAATGTGCAACAAAGTCTTCGTCGGGCTGTAGCGTTGCGCAGCGCCCTTCTAAAATAGACCAGGCTTTAGCGGCGGCCATGCGCTCTAATTCATTATCGCCAGTTAATCTTCGATAAAAAGCTCCTAGTAGGTCATCTCTTTCCTCTTCGGGAATAACCTGAATATAGTCTTTCCAATAGTCGGGGAAAACATGCTCCACACCATGTTGATAGAACCAAGCAATATCCTGGTCGCGGCACAAGAAAATACCTCGAAGTATTAAACCCATAATCAGTTCAGGATAGGTTTGAGCATAAACCAAGCTCAAAGTAGAGCCCCAGGATCCTCCGAAGACAACCCACCGGTCTATTTCAAGTGTCTTTCGTATGACTTCGATATCGGAAATTAAAGCGGCTGTATTGTTGTTTTCTAGGAGTGCATGGGGCGTGGATTGACCAGAACCGCGTTGATCGAATAGAACAATGCGGTATTTGTCAGGGTCAAAGAAGCAGCGGTCAGTAGGTCGAGTTCCTCCGCCAGGGCCCCCGTGGACAAATAAAACAGGTATCCCATCTGGGTTTCCAGATTCCTCTACATGCAACACATGGGGAGGAGTCACAGCAATTGACTGAATATGGTATGGCCTTATCGCAGGAAACGCTTTTTTCATTTGCCTAGTGCCTTGAATCTATTATCTAATATTATACGAATGAGGCCAATATAGAAAATTTCGTTGAAAGCCCGCTTTAACAGCACAAATCTTAGGTTTTAAATACTGATCGAGGATTTATAGATGATTGAAATCACCAGATGTGGCTGGTGCAACAATGATGAGTTGTATCAAGCATACCACGATAGCGAATGGGGAGTGCCTTGCAGAGATGATAAGAAACTGTTTGAGTTCTTAATTCTGGAAGGGGCCCAGGCCGGACTATCTTGGATCACCATCCTGAAACGACGGGAGCAATACCGTCAAGCATTTTGTGGATTTCAAGTGGATCGCGTAGCTGAATTTACCACCCAAGATGTTGCACGATTGATGGGGAATAAAGGGATTATTCGTAACCGTTTAAAAATCGAAAGCGCTATTTCAAATGCGCGATGTTATCAAAAAGTTCAGTCTGAATACGGCAGCTTCAGCAAATATATTTGGGCATTTGTGGGTGATACACCAATTATTAATCATTGGATATCTCAAAAAGAAATTCCCGTAACGACAGAGATATCAGACAGGATTAGTAGAGAAATGAAAAATCGAGGTTTTCGATTTTTTGGCAGCACTATTTGTTACGCTTTTATGCAGGCCATGGGGTTGGTGAACGACCATCAAAAGGATTGTTTCAAATATTTTGGTACTTAATGGATTAGCTCTGGATAACGATATTCCCACCCATGTGTTTTGCCTGATAAAGGCTATTTTCAGCATGAGAGAGCAGATCATTTAAGTCACCGCACTTTACACTGGATGCAGTACCCAAGCTAATAGATAACTTTAGAGTGTCGCCTTGGTTTTTAAGTTTGAGTCGATTAACTTTTTTACGCAGCAGTTCAGCAATAAGCCTGCTAGCCTCCTCCTCATGATTAGGGAGCAGGACGATAAACGCATTGCCATCCCACCGAGCAATAATGTAAGTATCTTCGAGCGTTGATTCTAATAGTTTGCCCACTTGAGAGATAACATCGTCTCCAATGTTATGGCCGTATAGCTCGTTGATAGACCTAAAATTATCCAAGTCAGCAATAATGATTGAGAAATGCTCATTTTGTTGAGCATTTAAGAATCTACTGCTCAAGTGAGACTCCATATATCTTCGGTTATAAAGTCCGCTTAGCGGGTCCTGAAAAGCCAGCGCATTATTTGCAGAAGATAGCTGATTAATCTTAGCTTGGTGATCAATTACGGCCTTATTGGCTGCCAAGGATATTCCGCAGACTACTGTGGCAATTAAGAGGAATTGTAATGCGGAGATATTCAAAAAATGGGCTGATTGCCCTGTTGATTCTGAGGTAAAAAAGATAAGCGGACCGACAAGAAACAATCCTAGTGTCAGGTATAGATTATTAGGATATCGGCATATGCCAATGACAACTGGCAGTGCTGTTAGCAACCAGACTAACGATAAGCTTCCTCTGTCAATAGTGATTACATAAACAATACCGAGGACAAGTGTGACTAGAAGGAGTAGCCAAGAAAAATATTTAAACTCGAATAATTTACTCAATCCAAAGCTAAGCAAAATCAAGCAGCCAAGGGACATAAAAAAAATAGTAGCAGGTATTTCTTGTCGGAAATAAGATAGACAAAAAAATGCAAAAACACCTATTCCTTGGTATATAAGGGCGATATGAAGGATGCTGCTCTTAACTAACTTGTTAGGATGGGGCTCGACCATAAGGTACTTCAAAACACTACGTTGACTAAAACTATAGCACCTATATTAACTATTCACAAATAAATAATAATTAGCGAGAACTCCTTTTTCTTTGGATTTCTGTTAGTAACTTCTTCCGCAATCTAATGCTGCTAGGAGTGACTTCAACTAACTCGTCATCTTCAATAAATTCTAATGCTTGCTCGAGGGTATGCTTAATAGGGGGAACTAAGGTCAAAGCCTCATCTGTGCCAGAAGCTCTAACATTGGTTAGCTGTTTACCTTTGATAGGGTTTACAACTAAGTCGTTGGATCTAGAATGTATTCCTACAATTTGCCCTTCATAGACATCTATTGCATGACCAAGAAATAATCGACCCCTTGCTTGAATATTAAATAATGCAAAGGCGGCAGTTTTCCCTTTCACCATACTAACAAGTGCTCCGTTTCCGCGAGAGAACTTATCACCCTGTTTCGCTGGAGCATATCGATCAAAAATACTGGTCATGATGCCCGATCCGGAGGTCATTGTTAAAAAGGCTCCCCGGAAACCAATTAAGCCTCTTGAGGGCATCAAAAATTCCAAGCGCACCCTGCCTTTTCCATCAGGCTCCATATTAGTTAGCTCCGCTTTTCGCAAACCCAACTCCTCCATAACTGATCCTTGATGCTGCTCCTCTACATCAATAACAACTTGCTCAAAGGGTTCATGTATAACACCATCAACTAGTTTTTGAACGACTTCTGGGCGCGATACGCCCATTTCAAAGCCTTCACGTCGCATTGTTTCAATGAGAACTGATAGATGAAGCTCGCCACGGCCAGAAACAACAAATTTGTCTGGCGTATCGCCTGGCTTAACTCTGAGAGCAACATTGTGTATCAATTCTTGCTCAAGACGATCCTTGATGTTCCGAGTGGTGACATATTTCCCTTCTAGGCCGGCAAAAGGAGAGTCATTGACTATAAATGTCATACTTACCGTAGGCTCATCTACACTCAGGGCGGGTAAAGCCTCAATATGCTCAGGATCGCAGAGAGTGTCCGAAATACTCAGGCCGTCAATACCATTTATGCAAACGATGTCCCCTGCCCCAGCTAAAGAAGTTTCTATCTGCTCAAGGCCTAGATAACCTTTAACATTGAGAATCTTTCCTTTTCTCTGCTCTCCATTGGCATTCTTTACTACGACCTGTTGGCCTGGCTTTAGCGTGCCGCGGGTGATTCTTCCAACACCGATAACGCCTACATAACTATCATACGCAAGAGCAGATACCTGCATTTGGAATGGCCCGGTCGCATCAACTTCAGGTGCTGGAACCTCAGCGGCAATCATTTCATAGAGCGGAGTCATATCCTCAGCCATATCTTCGTGATCATGGCCAGCAATGCCATTGATAGCTGATGTGTAGATAACTGGAAAATCAAGCTGCTCATCAGTTGCGCCGAGATTATCAAATAGGTCAAAGACCTGATCCATAACCCAGTCTGGGCGAGCCCCAGGGCGATCAACTTTATTAATGACTACGATGGGGCGGAGTCCCTGTTCAAAAGCCTTAGAGGTAACAAAGCGAGTTTGTGGCATAGGCCCATCAACAGCATCGACTAGTAGAAGAACCGAGTCTACCATTGATAGAACACGTTCAACCTCACCACCAAAATCAGCGTGTCCTGGAGTATCAACAATATTGATACGATACTCATTCCAGTTAATGGCAGTATTTTTGGCAAGAATGGTAATGCCTCGCTCTTTTTCTTGATCATTCGAGTCCATCAAACGTTCAGAGCCCACATCTTTGCGATCTAAGGTTCCTGATTGACTCAAGAGCTTATCCACTAGTGTGGTTTTGCCATGATCAACGTGAGCGATGATCGCAATATTACGCAAATTATTTATAGACATGAAAGCTACCCAATGAGCCAAAAAGCGGCGATTATAGTGGAATTCTCAGAAACTGCTATTGATCTTTTCGGTACGGGTGTTTTTGGGGCAAATTACTAGCCTAGGATATACAGAATTTAAGGGTCTAGAGCGCCTTTTTGTTCTCGGTATACTTTAAAATTCCAATATGTAAAAAACCTCTATCTCGAAGTAAATTAGCATGCAACCGGCTCATGATGCCCTTCCCACAAAAAACTAGATAGCTGGTTTCACGGTCTAGATTACGGGCTTTCTCTGGTAGGTTAAAAAAAGGAATACAAATTACTTTATTATCCGGATAACAATCTAGCGGCATATCTTCGATTTCACTTGGGTGGCGCACATCAATTATTACATCCCCACGCCGTGGCGAGGTAATATGCATAATATCCTTTTTTGGAGTCAGGTCTTTATCCAAAGTCATATGATTTTTCAGGGTAAACTCTAGTCCAGACATAGTTTACCAATATTGCCTACCAGAATGCGCTAAAACCCAAGGTTAATTATAAGGCCGTATTAAATTAGCAGGCTAGAACTGAAGTTTTCGAACTATTATGCACCATAATAAATCACTGCATCTATAGCCGCACTAAATTGGTGCGTATTATAAAGTTTTATATTACCTTATAACTTTTTAGGTGTAGCGGCTTGCCGTGAAAGCCTTTATTCTAATGGGGTCGGGCATTGGGTCATTAAAATGGTTTCATTGGCACGGCAATTGCAGTTGAAAACTGAGGAAAAAGGTTACTAAATCGCGCGAGCATGACATCCGGTTCATAGATCGCAGCTCTGCCTGCTAAAGCGGGTCATAGTTTCCTTCTAATTATGGTTGGCCTAAGTCAGTTTCAGAAACCCTTTAATCGAGGTAGGCCGTATTTGACTAATTTAAGATCTAAAGAACTAATCTAAACGGAGAGTCATTAAAAATGAAAGCAAAGTTAGAATATATTTGGCTGGATGGTTATATGCCTACTCAAAGCCTGCGCAGCAAAACTCAGGTTCGTGATAACTTCGGTGGAACCCTAGAAGAGTGCCCTATGTGGTCATTCGATGGAAGCTCCACAGAACAAGCAGAAGGTAATGCTTCAGATTGCTTGCTTAAACCCGTAGCTATTTACCCAGATCCAGACCGCAGTAATGCGTTTTTGGTAATGACTGAAGTTCTTAACGCTGACGGAACACCCCATGTGTCTAACGGTCGAGCAACGATAGACGACGATGATAATGACTTCTGGTTCGGCTTTGAGCAAGAGTATTTCCTATGGGATGTCGATACTCAGTTACCCCCTGGATTCCCTCATGGCGGATTCCCACGACCACAAGGCCCTTACTACTGCTCGGTCGGTGCTGCTAATGCCTATGGGCGCAGCTGTGTGGAAGAGCATCTTGATATCTGTCTCGAAGCTGGATTGAATGTTGAGGGAATTAACGCGGAAGTTGCTGCAGGACAGTGGGAATTTCAGTGTTTTGCGAAAGGGGCAAAAGAAGCTGGAGACGAAATTTGGGTCGCTCGCTACCTTCTTGAGAGGACGGGTGAAAAGTATGGTTACTCAATTAACTATCATCCTAAGCCGCTGGGAGATACAGACTGGAATGGTTCGGGTATGCACGCCAATTTCTCTAATGGCCCCATGCGAGATCTTGGTGATGAATCTATATTTACTAAAATTTGTGAAGAGTTTGGTAAAAATATAGAACGACACATTAGCGTGTATGGCGCAGATAATGACCAGCGTCTGACTGGCCTACATGAGACTCAGGCAATTGATGAGTTTAGCTTTGGCGTTTCAGATCGTGGTTCATCAATCCGCATCCCTATTGGTACTGTGGAAGATGGTTGGAAAGGCCGTTTAGAAGATCGAAGAACTGCTTCTAACGCAGACCCTTATAAGGTGGCGGCTGCTATCATTAAAACCACCAAAGAAGCCTTAGCTTAAACTATATTGCCCTGGGAGTAATTCTACTCCCAGGGCTCTTCTGATCCCCTCCGATTTAGTAAATCTACAGCTACTGTTATCTCTTGTTTTGAATTAACACTCAGATGTTAGTCAATTCTCATAGAGCGGCATTAGTGCGCACAACACAAATACGCACTATAATGGTGCATAATTTATTGCAGACTGAACTATTTTTGTTCTTAAGCCTTAGTTTAGTGGGGTTTAGGTCAATTAATAATTGGCTTGTTTATTGCAAGTGACAAAGAAAGATAGCGTATCCGATGTTTTTGGCATCCTAAAAAGACATGTAGATGTTTAAATTTTATGAATTCAGAAAAACTCCACGGATTATTGTTAGATAATTTAAATGCCGCAGTTCTTCTTCTAAATGAGGACCTGTCGATCACCTATGTCAATTCGGCAGTTGAATCTCTCTTACAAATGGGTAACTCCAGATTGTTGGGACATCCGATTTATGAATTTTTTACCGAGACTGATGTTTGCAGACAGACGCTCGAGGATTCATTCTCATCCGGCAATCCACATACTCGCCGGCACGAATATTTACGTGTTCCCGCATCCACAGATGTATCTCAAGTCGACTACACCGCCACTCCAATTGAGGCTGGCTCTCAACGGATGTTACTAATGGAGATGCAGCCAGTTGATAGGTTCCTCAAAATTAATAGAGAAGAGGCTTTACTTTCTGTGCATGACACCTCAAAAAATCTTATTCGTGGTCTTGCCCATGAAATTAAAAACCCTTTGGGCGGCATACGTGGAGCGGCTCAATTACTTGACCAAGAGATTATTGAGCGAGGGTTAGGGGGTGAAACTAGAGAGTTTTGTCAGATCATAACGACAGAGGCGGATCGGCTTAGAAATCTGGTAGATAGATTATTAGGCCCAAATCAACTTCCTCAGTATGAACAAATTAATATCCATGAAGTGACGGAGCATGTAGCGAGCCTCTTGGAGGCCGAAGTTCAGGGACAGTTAACTCTGATTAGAGACTATGATCCTAGTATTCCAGAAGTCAGAGGAGACCGCGCACAACTTATTCAGGCAGTGCTTAATGTGGCGCGGAATGCTATGCAAGCGGTCTTGGAGACCTCAACACAAAAGCCGTTAGTAACCATTAAGTCTCGTATTCAGCGCAGTTTTACCATCGCTGGAGAGCGACATAAAGTAGTTTGTCGAATTGATATTATTGACAATGGACCAGGGATTCTGGCGGATATCGTAGAGCGTATTTTTTTCCCCATGATTAGTGGCCGAAGTGATGGTTCGGGTTTAGGTCTGACAATTGCCCAGACTGCAATTAATGGTCATCAGGGGATTATTGAGTGTGAATCTGAACCCGGAGAAACCAGGTTCTCAATTTATTTACCGATCAGAGATTAGTATGAAAAATAATGTAAAGATATGGATTGCAGAAGATGATCGTTCCCTTCGTTGGGTCATGGAAAAGGCAATTAGTCGGGATGGAATGGACGTACGATGTTTTGAGAGCGGCGACGACTTATTGGTAGCATTAAGACTGTCACAGCCGGAGATTATCATCTCCGATATTCGTATGCCTGGTACTGATGGCCTTGAATTACTCAAACAGATCCATAGAAGCCATCCTGATATTCCTGTAATTATAACGACCGCTCACTCTGACTTAGATAGTGCGGTAGCCGCATATCAGGGCGGGGCCTTTGAATACCTGCCAAAGCCTTTTGATTTAGATGAATTAGTCGATGTGGTCCATCGAGGCGTGGCTCTAGCTCTTGAGCAAAAGATAGATATTCAAACCCCATCAGCTTCTGTGGTGGCACAAGAAATTATTGGTGAAGCCCCGGCTATGCAAGAGGTATTTCGGGCGATTGGACGTTTGTCTAAATCAAATATTACAGTCTTGATTAATGGTGAGTCAGGGACTGGTAAAGAACTTGTAGCACAGGCTTTGCACAGGCATAGCCCGCGTAAAAGTGCCAAGTTCATCGCGCTCAACATGGCCGCCATTCCCCATGACTTAATTGAATCTGAATTATTTGGTCATGAGAAAGGTTCCTTTACTGGTGCCTCACAGCGTCGGGAAGGTCGCTTTGAGCAAGCTGATGGAGGTACACTTTTTCTTGATGAAATCGGCGATATGCCCGCAGAGGCGCAGACAAGACTACTCCGAGTTCTAGCTGATGGAGAGTTCTATAGGGTTGGAGGGCACACTGCAATAAAAGTCGACGTTCGTATTATTGCAGCTACTCATCAAAACCTAGAGGAATTAGTCACGCAGAATCGCTTTAGAGAAGACTTATTCCATCGATTGAATGTTATTAGAGTGCACCTACCAAAATTAGCGGATCGTCGAGAAGATATCCCCCAACTCATGGAACACTTCTTTAACGTCTCAGCAAAAGAGCTTGAGATGGAGCCAAAAGTGTTGTCTAAAGATGCGGAAGAATTCTTTTTCAATTTACCTTGGCCAGGCAACGTTAGGCAGCTAGAAAATATGTGTCGCTGGTTAACGGTAATGGCAGCGGGAAGAGAGGTATTAATTTCAGATTTACCTCCTGAGCTGAAATCAGAAGCTACAGAGGGGGTCTACCGTGGGCAGGGTGATTGGCAACATATGCTCAGACTCTGGGGAGAAAGTGAATTAAAAAGTGGTCGAAAGAACATATTGGAGCAAGCTATTCCTGATTTTGAGCGCGCTATGATTGAAACAGCATTGGCATACACGGGAGGCCGTAAAAAAGACGCAGCACTGTTGTTGGGTTGGGGAAGGAACACCCTAACACGCAAGTTACAGGAGTACGGGTTAGAGTATTAGCGTTTAAGTCTTGTCATAAAAAACCCCCGCCACTATTGGCGAGGGTTTAGATTATGACGGTTACGATCTGTTTAATGAGTTGTGTCTTCTGGCTTAGCTTCCTCAGCGGCCTCAGACTCAGCCTGTTGAACGGCTGAGGCGAACAATGCATCAAAATTAATCGGTGGTAACAGCAAGGCTGGGAACGAACCTTTAGTCACCGCATTGTCGATAACTTCTCGAGCGTAGGGAAACAACATGTTAGGGCATGTTGTATTAAGAACATGAGTGATCTGCTGAGGCTCTAGGCCTCTGATCGCGAACAATCCAGCCTGTTCCACTTCTATCAGATAAATAGTGTCTTCTCCGTCTGTCACAGTAATCGTCAGGCGCAGAGAAACTTCATAGATGCCTTCTGCAATCTGAGCACTTTTGGTGCTCAGATCTTGGTTAACTTTAGGTTGCCACTGTTTTTGGAATGCCGCTGCGCCCATAGGAGTTTCAAAGGAAAGATCTTTCAGATAAATCCGTTGTACTGCAAATGCTGGCCCATTGTCTTCAGTTTCTGCAGCTGCACTTGCTGGAGTTGTTTCGTCAGTCATTTCTATAGCCTTTAATAATTCATTGGTATATTTTTAGGAGTCTACTCTCTATATGGCGCTATTTTTATCCATTTCAACCCTAGGGCTTAAAAGTGCATCCAGCTCTCCTGTTGTTTCTAAGCCTTGAAGTTCTGAATATCCGCCAATATGCTTATCCCCAATCCAGATCTGTGGAACCGTACGTTGCCCGCTTTTCTGCATAATTTCGTTACGTAAGCCTAAATCTTGATCAACAGAAATATCGTTATAACTTATGCCTTTCCGATCAAGTAGCTGCCTTGCCGCTGAGCAGAATGAACAAAGACGAGTCCCATATAGTGACACTTGAGGCATAACAATTCCTTTTAAGCTAGTTCTTTTGTCCTTGAACGACAGGCATACTCTGATGTTGCCATTCGCTCATACCGCCCTTTAAGCGACGAACATTGAATCCATCTTTGGTTAGCAACTTCCCTGCCGAACCAGCATGCTGACCCATTTGATCGACAAGAACAATTAATTTTTGACGGTGTTTTTCAAGCTCACTGACACGTCCGGTAATCTTAGTGTGAGGAATATTAAATGCACCATGTATATGCCCTGCCTGAAATTCAGCGGACGCTCTTACGTCAACCAGGACAGCTTGATCTGCATTCATCAATGCAACTAGCTCTGATGTAGCCATAGGCTTGCCAGAGTTAGATCGTTCCTTGGATAGGAAGATAAAAAGCAGTATTAGGAAGGCACTAATTAGTAGCCATTGTTCACTAACAAAAACGAAAATATCCAAAATATAGGTACTCATTAGTCAATTTTTTGAGACACGCCGGTATCTCGCGGCCGGAAGTATACACATGAAACACGAACTTAGGAATTACTCAGAATAAACTTAGCTCCAATGCTCCCAAACGGGAATACAATCATCGGGTAATTGGCTTACCATTCCTAGCGCCGCCCATTGTTTATCTGGGGCATGGAAATCTGAACCACAGGAAGCTAAGAGATTGAACTTGTTGCACAAGCCAGCTAAATCTCTGGTAACTGAGGGGATTTGTAACCCTGAAATAACCTCCATGGCCCCTCCTCCTGCCTCGCAAAAATCACTGATGAGATCCACCAACTTAGTGCGGGTAAGGTTATATTTTTTTGGGTGAGCCAATACGGCCACTCCTCCAGCTTGATGAATCCATCCTACTACTGTTTTTAGGTCTGCCCATTCATCTTTAATATCACCCACTTTACCGGCGCCAAGATATTTTTTGAAAGCTTGATTGATATTTTTAACAGCCCCAATTTGGACAAGATATTGGGCAAAGTGTGGTCGGCCTATGTGGCTCCCAGCAAATGCTTGAGCTCCTTCTAGGCAATTATCAAAGCCCAGCCCCTTTAACTTTTCAGCGATTATCTGTGCTCGGCGTTTCCGTGCTTCAGTTTGTTGGGTTACTGCTTTAATAATCGATTCGTTAGAAAGATCAACCTTTAACCCAACAATATGAACACCTTGTTTTCTCCATTGGCTCGAGAATTCTATGCCAGGAATTAATTGCAGGTGAGGTGGCACTGCGTCAATGATCGAGTATGCGCCCAATGTGTCATGATCAGTAATTGATAACACATCTACGCCCCTGTCAATTGCAAGATCAATCAACTGATTAGGAGTTAAGACGCCATCCGATACGTTTGTATGACAGTGGAGATCAATATTCATAGTGGCACTTTATAAAAATCAAGCCTCATTATACCAGTAACATAAGTTGCTATTGCTACAGCTGGTTAAAGCATTTCGAAGTGAGAAATTACTCGTCTACCCAGTATTGTTGGGTATTTGCGATGCCCCATTGTTTTGCGTCTTCGGGGCCGATGATATGCTCATCAGTGGTTTTGTCAGACAAGTCATAGACCTTAGGTGGTAAAAACCTGAGTGTTTTAGAGCAGAAGAATACGTTTACGCGGGGCGTTAAAAGAGATTCGTTATTTTGCTCACAAACAACCCCCATTTTACCACTTTGTAGTTTGACAAAAGATCCGACAGGGTAGATTCCGATAATTTTAACAAACATTTGAAATAAGCTCTGATCAAAGTGGCCAGTCCATTGACTCATTCTTCTTATCGCCTCGGCTGGATTCCATCCTTTTTTATAAGGTCTATTAGAAGTGATTGCGTCATAAACATCGCAGATCGATGCTATTTTGGTGATCTTTTTGATTTTCTCGCTCACTAGACCATGTGGGTAACCGGAGCCATCAATTTTTTCATGATGATGAAGGCAGACGTCTAAAACAGGTTCACTCACAGAGTAATGCTCTTGCAGAATTTTGTAGCCTTCTTCAGGGTGTGACTTCATGAGTTGGTATTCCTCGTCAGTCAAGGCTCCTGCTTTATTAGTGATTTCACTGGGAATTTTGGCTTTACCAACATCGTGCAGTAAGCCTGCAAGCCCAGCTTCTTTTGTTTCATCTACATTTAGGCCTGCAGCGTCTGCAAGCGCAATCATCAAGGCGGAGACAGCGACGGAATGCATATAAGTATATTCATCAGCTTTTTTTAGACGCACAACACTAATGAGTGCACCAGAGTTGTTCATAACCGATTCAGATATTTGGTTGACGATAGCTTTTGCCGATTCAACATCCACTGCTCTCCCCATACGGACATCATCGAACATCGATCGCATAGCCTGTTTTGATTGAGCATAAACTTTAATTGCTTTGCTTAGTTCTTGATTGAAGGGTATTTGCTCAGGATCAGGTTGAGGTGGTCTCTCCACGAGCTGCACATCTTGCTCGGGTAGCGCTTCCAAAGGAGTGACATCGCATCCTTTTTCTGTGTCAATAATAACCTCTGTCATATTACTTTTAACGATACGTTGAATGTCACTTTTCGCGCTGAGAGTAAAGTTTGAGCGCCAAAAAGGATGGTCCAGCCAAGGCCCACAAAATTTGTTTATGTGCATCCCAAGTGTTAAAGCAGATGTTTTAATTTTTTTTAGCAATGTATTAACGCCTGGCAGTAACAGGTAAGAGATTTATGATAATTAAGAAAAAGGAGCTACCAACCATTTGAAACCTTGCACTCCATGCACGCCGCTTAGAAGGCTGTGAAGCCCCGAGTAATAACTTTATTACATCTATTCAACGGTGTATAGTTTTAATAACCGCTGTAGTAGCGCTCAGTATTTAATGTGACTATAAAAGGAGTTTCCCATGAGATGCCACACGATAGATTACGAAATCTTTGGTAATGATATGCAGTTAGTTGAGATTGAATTAGATCCCGCAGAAACAGTCATTGCTGAGGCGGGCGCTATGAATTGGATGGACGATGGAATAACATTTGAAGCAAAAATGGGTGATGGATCTCAGCCCGATAAGGGGTTACTTGGCGGCTTGTTGGACGTAGGTAAGAGAGTCCTTACCGGTGAGTCCATTTTTATGACGCATTTTACTAACGCGGGTGCCGGTAAAAAGCGTGCGGCCTTTGCTGCGCCCTACCCCGGTAAAATTGTACCGCTCGATATGGATAAGCTTGGCGGAGAGATTATTTGCCAAAAGGACGCGTTTCTATGTGCCGCGCTGGGTACCGAAGTTAGCATCGCTTTTAATCAAAAGTTAGGCGCAGGGTTTTTTGGTGGAGAGGGTTTTATTTTGCAGCGGCTAAGAGGCGATGGAATGGCTTTTGTACACGCTGGAGGCACCATCGTTGAGAAGCAGTTAACAGGAGAAACTCTGAGAGTTGATACCGGTTGTATCGTGGGTTTTACTCCAGGTATTGATTATAGTATTGAGAGAGCAGGTGGTCTGAAGTCTATGTTTTTTGGCGGAGAAGGCCTATTTTTGGCTACTTTAAAAGGTACAGGGACTGTGTATTTGCAGAGCTTACCCTTCTCGAGGTTGGCTGATAGAGTTATTAGTAGCGCTCCTAGTATTGGTGGTTCAGATAAAGGCGAGGGTTCCGTTCTAGGTGGTCTTGGCAGAATGCTAGATGGACGCTGACTCCATTGATCCGTCTTCCATGATTAATAAGTATCTTCTAGCGCCGACGGTATGTGGTATATTTTAGTCTGCGGAGAAGCCCAATAGTTTCACGAAAACGGTCTTGTCTTTACATGACAAAATAGGCAAGCGATGCTGGTTTTGCCCATTTATCAATGGGCCATTAGGAGTGATTAGTGGATTTAGATCAACAGCCCTTATCCAAGACAGAGGCTGTAGCCAACAATGTCGACAAACACTTGATTACGCCAGTATCAGAAGATCAACGCCTCCAGATTGTCGAAGCTACCAATAGCTGTGTAGAAAAAGCAGGGAATATTTTTAGTCGCCACTTTTCTTTGTTAACCATCGATTTTGATCTGCGGGGGAAGTGTGCAGGGATGTATCAGGTTAGCGGCAGGAAAAGGCGCATTCGTTACAATCCCTGGATATTTGCCAAATACTATGAGGAAAGCCTAATTAATACAGTAACTCATGAGGTTGCTCATTATGTGGTTGATAGTATTTGGGGGATCCGGCATGTAAAGCCCCATGGTAAAGAGTGGCGCGATACTATGTTCGCCATGGGTGTGGAGCCCATTGTTACTGGAAGTTATGACCTAGAGGGCATTCCAACCCGTCAATATAGACGATATAGCTATCAGTGCGATTGCCGAACTCATGATTTGACTAGTTTACGGCATCGCAAAATAGTCGAGAAGGGCGCTATCTATCGTTGTCAGCTGTGCCATAGCCCTTTAAAGCAGTGCGCAGCGCGATGAATAGCTCAGAATGGTACGTTTATATCGTTCGTGCCAGCGATCAAACCCTCTACACCGGAATCACCACAGATCTTGACCGGCGATTAGCTGAGCACCAGTCTGGCAAGGGAGGGGCAAAATACTTCCGTGGCCGAGATGCGCTGGAGATGGTGTTTACAGAGTCAAAACATACCCGCAGTACCGCAAGTAAGAGAGAGGCGGAGATTAAAAAGCTCACCCGATATCAAAAATTAAGTCTTATTGAAAATAATTAAATGTATAGTTGTATATACATTTAATTTAAATATCGTGCTTGTGGATATAAATACTTTATTATTTTTAACGAATACTTAGGCGAATTTGACCGGTATTAGAAGATTTTTGTGTTTTTAAACTAAATAGCTAAAATATTTAATTGTATTTACAATAGTCGTCTGATATAAATGGTATATACATTTAAGCGATAGAGAAAAATGACTACTTCAGTCAAGCTGCCACGTTTTTTGTTGATTAAGCAATTCATTGAAACCCAGATTAGTTCTGGGAAGTGGTTAGTAGGTACTCGAGTACCATCAGAAAACGAGCTCGCTGTGCGTTTTTCAGTAAGTCGAATGACTGCGCGACGGGCTCTAAAGGAGTTGGATGATGAGGGATTGCTTAGTAGATCACCGGGGTTAGGTTCTTTTGTCACCAAACCCAAACCTGCAACCCCGCAGATAAATTTACCTGATGTTATTGAAGCTGCTCAAGCAGCAGGTAGTTATAGCTGCCAAACTATGGAGGCTTCAGCCGTCTATGCCGATGCAGGTACCGCTGACCTCATGGAGATAAACGTCGGTGAGAGCCTATATAAAGGAAGGTTTATCCATTTGGCTGAGGGTATTCCTATTCAACTCCAGGAAATCTATGTTAACCCCAAGCTGGCGCCTGCGTTTCTTAAACAAAATTACGAAAAAGTAGTTCCAGATGCCTATTTAGACTGGATTGCTCCACCGAGCCAAACCGAACTAAAAATAACAGCAACCATGGCAACTGCAAGTCAAAAACGGAAGTTACTGCTTACAGGTGAAGAGGAAGGGGTCTGTATGCAATTGAACATGAGGAAGTGGTGTAGCGACGCGGTATTGAGTATCTCAGTAGCTATTAATCCTGCGGAAAGATACAGTCTTAGCTCAGACATATAAGCAATGCTCGGATAATCAGCTAGGAATACTATGAAGAGAATCGCAGTCTTTGTTGACGTTCAAAATATCTATTACACGGTTAAGGACTCATTCAATTGCCATTTTAACTATCGGGAGCTTTGGCGCCAGCTAAGCGAAGATGGCGAAATCTGTATCGCGAACGCTTACGCTATCGATCGCAATGATAGCCAGCAACAAGCATTTCAAAAGGCATTAACAGCTATAGGCTTTGAGGTGAAGCTTAAACCCTACATTCAAAGAAGTGATGGTTCAGCAAAGGGCGACTGGGATGTAGGTATTGCTATCGATGTTATGGATGCCGCTTTAGATCCTAAAAATGGAATAGATTTGGTGGTGCTACTGTCTGGTGATGGCGACTTTGATTTGCTGTTAAAGAGGATCGTCCGAAGCGGAAAAATTGAAACCAGGGTGTATGGCGCACCAGGGCTAACCGCTAAATCTCTCATTGATGCAGCCACCCAATTTTATCCCATTAATGCCTCGTTATTACTGGGCTACAGCAAAAGTATGTAAGTACACACTAACATTTATTATGTTATTATTCCGCCTTGTCCAGGTCCTCCCATTCCTCCGCCTTGACCTGGAACCACAATCTGAGAAGCCTGCTCTCGGCGCATATTTTCAAGCTCTTTTGCAGCCTCTTCAACTGCGATAGCTGCCTTGCCAGCAAAATCTTCTGCTGCAGCGCCAATCGTCGACCCCTCAAGTGCAAAATTGAGGGGTAGGGCACCCATGGGTGTCATTACTTGGGCTGAACCATAAAACATTACATCTCTATCTTTGTCATCACTCCCATCAGAGTTAACAGGTATCAACTTTCGAATTGCCCCCAATTTTTGATCAGTAAAATTTTCTTCTCGATAAAGGCTGTTTGGATCCATCGCATTATCAGTTTGGTCAGACATAACAAAATTACCTAAGCATTTAAAAACAGCCGCTACCCTAACAGACCTGCAAGAATACTTGAAGAACCAGTATAGATTCTCTGGTATTTAGCCCTCAAAACTTAGTTAAGAGCGGGTGATGGGAGGTTACGCGCAGAAAGACAGCTGACTACAATCATTACAGAGGATGCGAGCAAACAACTAACTAGACCAAAGGTCTGATATATAAACCCAGACATCATGGTTCCTAACAGCCGCCCTCCAGCATTCGCCATGTAATAAAAACCTACATCTAGAGATACATTATCCCTCTCAGCGTATGCCAGAATAAGATAGGAGTGGATACCTGAGTTAATAGCAAAGACAAATGCGAATGGTGCCAGGCATAGAGCCACCGTCAAGCCTTGATCCTGGGAAAATGTTAGTGCAAGAGCCATGATGAGCGGAACAACTGCAAGCAACATCCCCCATTTAGCCAAAACGTTTCCATCTATAGTCGAAGCATGATGCTTTGCGCGAGGCCTATTGGTGATTTTTGGGGTCATCGCTTGAATCGCGCCATAACCAATAATCCAGATAGCCATAAGGCTTCCCACTTGCAAATAGCTCCAATGCAGCTGACTCTGCAGATAAACAGGAAGAGCGATAACAAACCAAACATCTCGGGAGCCAAATAAAAATAATCGAGCTAAAGAGAGGCGGTTGATAGCAGAGCTTTTCGATAGTAGTTCGCGAAAGCGAGGTTTAGATTCAGAGTAGTGAATGGTTGAAAACAAAAATAGCCCCGCAACAAGGATCACTGCTAACAGCGCGATCATTGACATGATGGTGTACCTAAATCCAATCCCAGAGAGAAGGGCACCACCAAGGAAAAACCCTATTCCTTTTAGTGCATTTTTCGATCCAGTAAGAAGAGAGACCCACTTGTAAAGCGGACTATGGGCTTGATCTGGCAGTAAAGCCTTAATGCTGCTCTTGGCACTCAGTTTGTTCAGGTCTTTACCAACACCGGATAATGCTTGGGCGCACATTACATAAAAGACAGTTAGTTGCTGGTTTTCTCTAAGTAACATAGCAATGGCTAATATCTGCAGTACTAACCCCAATTGCAACGTCGCTATTAACCCGATCCTTGAGGCTATCCATCCACCAATTAAACTAGTAAAAACTCCTGAGAGTTCATATAAAATAAATAAACTCGCAATTTCCATGGGACTGAAACCCAAGTCATGGAAAAATAACAGCACCAGCATACGCAATGCGCCGTCGGTGAGTGTAAACGCCCAGTAGCTGGCGGTAACGAGGCCGTATTGGTGAGCCGCTTTGGATGAGTCCAGCGCCATAACAGACCCTCTAGATAGACAGTGCTACTTTTTCAGCTAGTTCCATCATTCGGTGAACATAGCCCATCTCGTTATCATACCAAATCAAGACTTTTAACTGAGTGCCATTGACCACCATAGTGGACTTCCCATCAACAATACCTGAGCGAGTATCATTGGTGTAATCTACCGACACCAAGGGTAAATCCTCAAACCCTAGTATGCCACTTAGCCTAGTATCGGCAGCCTGTTTAAAAGCCTTGTTAACGCTATCTGCTGTTGTCGATGTTTTTAGTTCGAATACACAATCTGTAAGTGAGGCGTTGGCCAGTGGAACTCTCACGGCAAGTCCATTAATACGACCTTCCAACTCTGGAAATATTCTGGTGATCGCCGTGGCAGAGCCAGTGCTGGTTGGGATTAGAGAAAGGCTACTCGCACGAGCGCGCCTCAAGTCAGAATGGTATTCATCAAGTACACTTTGTGTGTTGGTTAAATCATGAATGGTGGTAATAGAAGCATGCTCGATTCCAAATTCTTGCTGCAGAACATCAATGACCGGTGCAAGGCAGTTGGTTGTACAAGAGGCAGCACTAACAATTGGCTGATCAGAGTACAGATCATCATTAACACCCATGACAATATTAGGTATTTCATCTTTGACTGGAGCAGAAACGACGACCTTAGTGATACTTTGCTTCAAATAGGACCCTAGAGAATCATGGGATTTAAATTTGCCAGTGCACTCTATCACCAAATCTACCTTAGCCGCTGCCCATGCGGGATTTTCAACGCTCTCGCACTGAGAATATCCAATAGCCATACCGTCAATTAAAATGGCGGTTCCGTCAGCATCAGCAAGAATCTCTTTATCCCAAGTGCCGTGAATAGAGTCATACTTAGCAAGGTGAGCAGCACCGACTGCGTCGCCAGCAATTTCATTAATATGGACAACTTGAATGATCTCAGAGTGCCATGCAACTCTTAAAGCGATGCGACCAATGCGACCAAAACCATTAATACCTACTCTAATTTTCATGATTAATTCCAGATTACCCTCTTAAAAATTATTACAATGTAATGCTACAGGATTATGACAACTAATTAGAAAAATCCCATAAAAAAGCCACTTTTCAGTGGCTTTGCGAGTACTTATTTTCAGGCTTAATTAGTGATTAGGCCCGCCGACTCCGTGGACATGACCATGCTCTAACTCTTCTTGGCTAGCTTCTCGAACATCTTCTATAGACACATCAAAGTTCAAATTTTTGCCAGCTAAAGGGTGATTACCATCAACTGTCACTGACTCATCAGTTACAGCTGTTACCGTGACAGGCACACTGTCGCCATTGCCTGTTTGGGCTTCAAACTGCATTCCTATTTCAATCTCATCAACACCCTGGAACGATCCTCTAGGTACTTCTTGAATTAGCTCGGTCTGAACTTCGCCATAACCTTCAGCAGCTGATACCGCGACTGTCATCGAGTCACCAATACTTTTGCCTTCAAGGGCATTCTCCAATCCAGGAATGATGTTTCCTGCGCCATGTAAATACGCCAAGGGCTCTTTACCTTCGGAACTATCAAGTTGTTGGCCTTCATCATCAGTTAAAGTGTAATGAAAGCTTACCGCGCTGTTTTCTTTAATAGTCATGGCCTAATTCCGGTTATTTAAAAAAAGGCATTATGCGTGATTCGCTCAAGAATATCGATCTTTCAGCTAAGAATTAGTCGTTAATTTTCAGTAGGTCGTATAACATTCGTCAGGGTTTGGGTGCTGTCATATTTATGTAATATAGGTATAGCTTAATACGGTATTGTAAATGAATGACCAGGTAAAAATTATGCCTCGACATACTATTTTAGTGGTTGATGATGAGCCATCAATTAGGGATATGCTCACAATTTCATTGGATGCGGCAGGGTATAACGTCTTACAAGCTGAGAATGCTCAAAAGGCTCATGGCATTGTGGTGGATAAGCTTCCAGATTTAGTTTTATTAGATTGGATGATGCCTGGCACAAGTGGGCTTGAGTTGCTAAGACGGCTCAAGCGTGATGAGCTTACTGATCATATTCCAGTCATCTTGCTAACAGCGAGAGCAGAGGAATCGAATAAAATTTCTGGGCTGGACTCTGGAGCTGATGATTATATTTCCAAACCATTCTCTCCCCGGGAGTTGGTGGCAAGAGTTAAAGCGGTTCTGAGACGAGTAGGCAGGGAGGAACTTAAAGAGCCAATCTTGGTTGGGGGTCTTAAATTCGATCCTTTGGCACATCGAGTTAGTATTGACGAACAATCGGTGAAGCTTGGTCCCACCGAATATAGGCTTCTTCAATTTTTTCTTACCCACCAAGAGCGTGTGTATACGAGGGATCAAATCCTGGATTATGTGTGGGGGGCGAATATTTATTTGGATGAAAGGACTGTTGATGTGCATGTAAGGAGATTGCGCAAGGCAATTTCAGTTGCAGGACATGATGACTATGTGCAGACTGTGCGCGGAGCAGGGTATAGATTTTCTACCCAATTACAAGGTGTCAAATAATTTGTATAAGGAGCGAAGGCTTTGCGACCTGGAATGCAACAAGAACTTTGGAGAGCGACCGCCGTTTTCTCATTCAGCTTGTTTTTTGGTTGGAGTCTAGGCTTTCCTTTACAGATTTTTGTCATAAGCCTAGCGATCTATTTACTCTGGAGTTTTAAAACGATATCTAAGATATTTTTATGGATAGACAGAGGTATGAGAAATATCCCGCCAGATGCGGATGGAATATGGGGAGAGGTAGCGGACACACTAAATCGTCAACGGCGTCGGCATAAAAAATCAGCAGAAAAGCTAAGAACTTTGATTAGAAGAGCGACTAAGGTTACGGAGTCTCTGGATCAAGGTGTTGTGGTACTGAAAAAAAATCGGACCTTAGATTGGTGGAATACGTCAGCAAAAGCATTACTCAATCTTCGTTCAACTGACCGCGGTAGTTCGATAATAAACTTGATTAGAGAGCCGCGCTTTATTGAATATATAAATAAATCTGAATTTGCTGGTTCGATAAAATTAATGTCGCATGTCCAAAAGGATGTATTGCTAGAGTTCGAAGCATCCTTTATCGATGGTCAAGATATAGTGCTGGTCATTACAGATGTAAGTCGGCTCAGCAAACTTGAGCAATTAAAAGTGGAGTTTGTCGGGAATGTCTCCCATGAATTACGCACTCCACTTACAGTTCTTAGAGGCTACCTAGAGACGCTGGAAGACCTACCAGACAAAAATGCATTAGAGACAAAGGCTTATGAGCAAATGGAGAAGCAGATAGTTCGAATGCAATCTCTTGCAGATGATTTAATTTTGCTGTCTCAGATGGAAGAGGAAAGCAACGAACCTCAAAATGAGGAAATAGATATTGTTTCCATGCTTAATACCATTATCGATGAAGCAAAAGTATTAAGTGCTGGCCGTCATCACTTCTTTTTTGAAAGCCAACCATTGATCCTCCAAGGAAATCATGGAGATATTCGAGCGGCTTTGGGTAACATTATTTTTAATGCGGTCAATCACAATCCCGATGGGGCAGAAATCAAAGTAAACATACAATTACATGAAAATGGAATTATGATTGTAATTGCAGACGATGGAGTGGGTATGCCAGTCGACGAAATTCCAAAGATGACAGAGCGATTTTACCGTGGGGACAATAGCCGTAATTCGAAAAGCGGCGGCAGCGGCCTGGGTCTAGCGATAGCCAAACACGCTCTAACCAGAGGAAATGCTAGTTTGGATATCATCAGCCGTCCGGGTCAGGGAGCTACCTTTGAGTGCTGGTTCCCCCTCCATACCAACTAATCAATTGTAGCGCTTAGTCAGTCAGGCCTGACTCGGGGAGCACTTTTATTAGCAAACGCCTCTAATCGCTCATTTGAAGCTGGCTGTGTATTAACGATACCAGCAACAACAGACTCTGCATAAGCTGCGTCCATCGCCGACATACTCTGCATATGACTGATAGCTGAACAGATAGCAAAATTAGATAAGACTGGATTTTCCGCCGCTGTGCGCGCAATCTCCATAGCCTTGTCTTCGCTTGAGCCCTCCACCAAATATTGGCACAGACCAACTTGAAACGCTTCTTCTTGCTTGTATACGCGACCGGTCAACATCATGTCGATCATGCGGGCTTTTCCCACAAGATCAGCAACGCGTATGGTTGCACCTCCACCAGTAAATAATCCACGTTGGCCCTCAGGCAGAGCAAAATAAGTACTTTGATCGGCGACCCGCACATGCGCAGCCGAGGCCAGTTCAAGGCCACCACCAACAACGGCACCTTTGAGGGCGGCAATAATAGGTACACCACCATATTCCATCTTATTGAAGGCTTCATGCCAGCGGAGGCATATATGCATAAACTCTTCGGGACGACGCTGCTCATTATGATGTTCAACCAAATCTAAGCCAGCACAAAAATGATCGCCCTCGGCTCGCAGAACCACAGCTCTGGCACCCATTCTGGGAAGTTTAGAAAAGACCTCTATCAATTCCTCAATCGTGTCGGCATTTAAAGCGTTACGTTTTGCTGGCCGAGATAGAACAACCTGCACAATACCGTCTTCATTACCGATCAGAGTAAGATTTTCAAGATCAAAATTATCAAGTTTTTCCAAAACAGTTTCTCCTAAAATACTATAGACAGTGACTTCTTTAGTGCATCAACGCCGAGATTATAATCAGTTATAACAACCAGTCCAGCAACATATTTATTGTTTAGTTTAGTTTTCCGCTTCTCGCTAGCGCGCGCAGCTCATATTTTTGTATTTTGCCAGTCGCAGTTTTTGGCAGTTCCCCAAAAATAACTTTTTTGGGGCGTTTAAAGCCGGCCAGATGTGATCTACAGAAAGTATCGATTTCTATCTCTGATACGGACTTTCCTTCCAACAACTCTAAAAAGGCACAGGGTACCTCTCCCCATTTTTCATCTGGGAGTGCAACCACAGCAGCCAATGAAACCGCAGGATGTTTATGCAATACCCCCTCGATCTCCACTGACGAAATATTTTCTCCACCCGAAATAATAATATCTTTTAGCCGATCTTTAATTTCAGCATAACCTTGGGCATGCATTACTGCTAAATCACCCGTATGAAACCAACCATCTTTGAGAGACTTAGCGGTATTATCTTGATCTTTCAAATAGCCTTTCATAATGGTGTTGCCGCGGATTAATATCTCACCGATTGTCTCTCCATCGGCGGGCACATCAATACCAGACTCCATATCAACAATTCGCATTCCAGCAGTCATTACCATAGCAGCACCTTGACGAGCTTTGAGCTTAGCTCTTGCCTCTGCATCGAGATTATCCCAGTCTGAATTCCAGGTAGACATTACCGTATGACCATAGGTTTCTGTTAAACCATAAACCTGGGTGACGTTGAAACCCAGTTTCTCAACACCCTGCAATACAGCGGCTGGAGGAGGGGCACCAGCGGTCATTAATTCAATTTTATGGTTGCAGACAAAGTCTTTAGCTGCGGGGGAGTTGAGTAACATACTCAAAACAATCGGAGCACCACCAAAGTGGCTAATTTCGTGTTCCAAAATAGTTGAAAATATTTCTTCAGGATCAATGGCTCGAGTACAGAAAATAGTACCTGCTATAGCTGCCATCGTCCAAGCATGACCCCAGCCATTGCAATGAAACATTGGGACTGTATACAGATAATTGGGATGGCGGGGTAAATCCCAGTCGGTAATCGTACCCATCGACATCAAGTATGAACCTCGATGATGGTAAACAACGCCTTTAGGCCGACCAGAGGTTCCTGAGGTATAGCTTAAACCAATAGCATCCCACTCATTGGTTGGCATCGCCCATTCGTCATCTTCTGAGCCTGTAGACAAGAATGATTCGTAGTCCTGACTGCCTATTGCAGAGGGATGACTAGTGTTTTTGAGATCCAAGATATCAATAACAAGCAAGTCTTTATCCCCGTGCAGCTCCAGGGCTCGTTTTGTTTGAGGTGCAAGCTCGTAGTCAACGATAAACACTTTAGCTTCACCATGGCCCAAGATGTAGGCAATGGTCTCATCATCTAGGCGCGTATTAACGGTATTTAACACAGCACCAGACATAGGAATACCAAAATGAGCCTCGACCATTTCAGGAGTGTTCGCCGCTAAAATAGCAACAGTATCCCCTTTCTGAATACCGGCCCTACTCAGCGCCGATGCGAGCTTTTTGCAGCGATCATAAAATGCTTGCCAAGAATACTGGCGCTCTCCATAAACCACAGCTCGGCGATCTGGAAACATCAATGCCGTTCTTCTTAAAAATGAGAGTGGTGTTAATGGATCATAATTAGCATCAGATATAGCAAATGCATCGAACTTATTGGCAGACATGTGTTATCCCTCGTAAGCCTTTTTGGCGAGTTTCATCAGGCTAAGATTAATTCGCTGTTTTGTCTAAAAATTAAATTCAAGTCTCTTTCAGAAGCGATCATACCTATGTTGCAAGGCTAATAAAATCAATACTTTTAGATACTTAAATGGCGAATGGGCGGCAAGTGGCGGGCGTAATTTATCAAGCCCAAGGGATAAAAAAAGGGCGCATTAGCGCCCTTTTTTAAACGATTAAACACTAAAATTTATGTTCCATGCCAATGCCAATGGCACTGAAGTCTGCATCGCTAGAATCTACTTTAGAGTCCGTATTGTCAGTGTAAAAAGCAAAAAACTTGGTGTTTTTAGCTAATTTGTAATCAGCGCCCAGAGACAACGTTGTCTCTTCATCTCCGTCAACATCATCTTCGATGGCTCCATACTGTGCTTTTAAAGTGATATTACTATCCATTTTGTAGGCAGCACTTAAAAAATAGCCGGATTCATCTTTAGTGCCCAAGTTATCTTCATTCTGCTGATACATAAAACCAAGCTTTAATGCGTCTATTTGATACTGTGCCACCATTCGTGTGAGATCCTGTTCATCGATATCTTGATCTCCGGCAACCGCCAGGTAGAGTTTGTCGCGAGTGAAGCTGATCGAATAAGACATACCGTCATTGAGGCCGGTGTCATCTTTGCCATCTTGATCAGTATCTTCGCCTTCAGCAGGAATCATTGCTACGGTTGCAGAAAATCCGTTACCCGATGGAGTTGTATAAGCAATAATATTTGAAGACCGATTTTCCCCTTCGAAGGTGTTCTTTAAGTCACCCTCCAGATCATTAAAGAGATCAATTTTTTTTTGGGCAAGCTTTGTGGGGGTGTCATGTTTTCCTGCCCAAACCATTCCAAAATTACCCTTTAATCCAGCAAATGTATTGCGTTGCTTAAACGTTTGGCCTTTGCAGCTGCCACTATCAATACAAACTTCGTATTCAGCCTGATAAACCACTTCAAGGCCGTCAGAGATTTTAGTCGCTCCCTTTAGTCCCAAGCGAGAGGCATTGCTGTTCAGATTCCATTCATTAGAGCCCCCGTCATCTTGACTAACCACAGAAAGATTAGCCTTGCCATAAACCTTCCCATCAATTGGGCCCGATGCGAAGCTAAACGAAGTAAAGAGAATACCAATTACTAATAATAAATTTTTCATACTCAAATCCTAATGTGAAATTTTTATGGGCGGCTGCCCTCTTAGTTGCTAAATCTTGATTGTGACAAATACGTGATAAATATATGTCTAAAATGTTACAAAAATATGACAGCCATAATATTTTTTGTTTTTCTTCAGTTGTCATATTTCTGTCACATTAACTCAATATATTGATTAGACCCCAAGTTGAAATAGGCACTTTAAATCACTATCAGTTTATGGAGTTCAATATGTTTAAAAAAGTAACTACTTTCTCAACAGTTGCTACTGTAGCAGTAATGTTGATATCACCGATTTCATTTGCTCGAGAAAGTATTGAGGTTGTCGGCTCATCAACGGTTTATCCCTTCTCAACCGTAGTGGCTGAGCGCTACGGGCGATCTACTGGCAAGCCAACACCTAAGATTGAATCAACGGGTTCTGGTGGAGGAATGAAACTATTTTGTTCGGGTGTTGGTACAAACTATCCTGATATTACTAATTCCTCTCGTCGAATTAAGTTGTCTGAATTCAAAAAATGTCAGACAAATGGAGTGAAAGACATTATCGAGGTTCAAGTTGGTTATGACGGTATTGTCGTGGCTAATTCGGTTGATGCTGCAACAATGAACTTAACTAGAAAAGATATTTTTCTAGCTCTTGCTGAGAAGGTACCTGGTACTAATGATGGAGAGTTAATTGACAATCCATATTCTACATGGAAGCAGGTGAATGCTTCGTTGCCCGATACTGCGATAGAGGTTCTTGGGCCGCCACCAACTTCTGGCACAAGAGATGCCTTCGCTGAGCTTGCTCTAGAGGGCGGATGTAAAAAGATAGGCTGGATCGCTGCAATTAAAAAAACTGATAAAAACAGATATAAAGCAATCTGCCACACTGTCCGTGAAGATGGCCGTTATATTGAGGCAGGTGAAAATGATAATTTAATCGTTCAAAAGCTCGAGGCCAACCCATCTGCATTAGGTGTGTTTGGATTTAGTTTCTTAGACCAGAATGCTGATAAAGTCCAAGGCGCTCAAATAGAATCAATAGAACCAACCTTTGAATCTATTGCCGACAAATCATATCCCATTTCTCGTCCATTATATTTTTACGTAAAGAAGGCGCATGTTGGTGTGGTCCCGGGAATGATGGGTTACCTCAAAGAATTTACGAACGAGAGAGCGTGGGGTGAGGATGGATATTTAGCAGAAAAAGGAATGATTCCTCTACCTACAAAAATGCGCATGGACATGGCTAGCAAAACGATGTCTCTTGTGCCAATGACAGGCAAAGAAGCATTGAAATAATCTTTATAGTTTGTCACAGTTAGACGTGCCCAGCTTCAAGGCTGGGCTTTTCTATTTTAAGGGAACTTAATAACGATATGCAGGCCACAGATCTTTTACTTTCACTAATAGTTTTGGGCTTATTTAGCTTTTACTGGAGCCGAGGTCGCTCACTAGCTTTGGCAAACCCTTTAGGAGGAATCAGAAACTTACATTCTCTGCCATCATACTATGGTTTGCATGCGGCTTTGTGGTGCACATTACCGGCTACTTTTTTGCTCGGAATCTGGCTGATTTTTGATGAGATAGTTATCAATGGTATGGTCATGACTGACTTATCACCCGAATTAATTCCATCTGATAATGCTAGTTATAACCTTATCCTCAATAAAGTGGCCAATATAGCTAATGGAATCCTTCCCAGAGAAGATCAACCCAGCGGGTTGCTTGATGCAGCAGATAACATGCTATCTCTGAATGTGGTATCTCAGTGGTCGATAACCTTATTGATAATCACTTTAGCTATGTCTGGGCTGGCTTGGAGTAGTCATAAATTAAAGGTTGACTTCCGTGCGCGACCAGCTGTAGAGAGGGTTATGCAAAATTTGTTACTTGCATGTGCATGTGTTGCGATCTTTACAACGCTAGGGATTGTGTTTTCAGTTTTATTTGAATCAATACAGTTTTTCCGTTCAGTGCCTATTTATGACTTTATATTTGGACTTGAATGGAGTCCCCAAACGGCAATCAGAGAAGATCAAGTCGGATCGTCGGGAAGTTTCGGTGCTATTCCCTTATTTGTCGGCACTCTTCTAGTTTCCGCTGTTGCGATGTTTATTGCAGTTCCAATTGGTTTAATGTCCGCGATTTATTTAGCGGAATATGCGAGCGATGGTGTACGTACCTATGCCAAACCGGCATTGGAAGTGTTGGCAGGTATTCCTACGGTCGTCTATGGGTTTTTTGCCGCATTGACAGTAGCACCTTTCTTACGTGATTTAGGAGCGAGTGTCGGTTTAACTATTTCATCAGAGAGCGCACTGGCTGCTGGAGGTGTAATGGGGATAATGATTATTCCTTTTATCTCTTCTCTGGCAGATGATGTGATCACCGCAGTACCGCAATCCATGCGTGATGGTTCTTTAGCCATGGGGGCAACGCAATCAGAGACCATTCGGAAGGTAGTTATTCCAGCAGCGCTACCAGGGATTGTTGGTGGAATTATGCTAGCAATATCACGGGCTATTGGCGAGACAATGATAGTAGTGATGGCCGCAGGGCTAGCTGCAAAATTAACTGCAAACCCATTAGAATCTGTAACGACGGTCACAGTACAAATAGTAACCCTGCTTACAGGTGACCAAGAATTCGATAGTCCCAAAACACTAGCCGCTTTTGCATTAGGACTTATGTTGTTTACTGTAACTTTACTGCTAAATATCTTTGCCTTACACATCGTCAAGAAATATCGGGAACAGTATGAATAACAGATCTGACACTTTGTCAAAAATTCAGCATTCGTTGACTCGACGTAATCGAGCCGAAGCGCGATTCCGGTGGTATGGGCGCTGCGCTATATTTATCGGCTTGCTTGCAGTTGCAGTACTTTTTTTCGATATTATCAGTAAGGGCCATGGTGCTTTTAGAGCTACCTATATCAAACTAGATATTCACTATGATCCTGAGCTCATCGGTATTAATAATCTGGCAGATAATGAACAGCTTTCCGCTGGCAACTGGCAGGCGTTATCCAAGACAGCTCTGCGCAACAAATTTCCAGACGTTTCTGGTCGCCAAGACAAGCGGCGACTAAGCAAATTATTAAGTAATGGTGCCGGCTTTGATCTTAAAGATCATCTGCTCGCTAATCCTCAACTGCTGGGTAAAAAGGAGTCAGTGTGGGTCTTGGCAGACGATGATATAGATACTTATTTTAAGTCTTGGTTAGACGGGGATGCCTATGACGCGAGAATGACCGCTAAACAGGTGCAATGGATCGCTCAATTACATCAAGAGGATTTAATAGCACTTAAATTCAATAGCAATTTATTTTCTCGAGGTGATTCAAGGGAGCCTGAGCAAGCGGGTATCCGCGGTGCAGTTATGGGGTCTTTCCTGACTTTAATAATGACGCTCATGCTGTCTTTCCCAATAGGTGTATCTGCGGCAATTTACCTAGAAGAGTTCGCGCCTAAAAATCGTTGGACTGATTTTATTGAAGTTAACATTAATAATTTAGCGGCAGTACCTTCAATTATTTTTGGTTTGTTAGGTTTGGCCATCTTTATTAATTTTTTCCATGTACCAAGATCCGTTCCCATTGTTGGGGGTTTAGTTTTAACCTTAATGACATTGCCAACGATTATTATCACAAGTCGCGCAGCGATTAAGTCTGTACCACCCTCAATTAGAGAAGCTGCTTTAGGAATGGGAGCTTCTAAGTACCAAATGGTTTTGCACCATGTGTTGCCGCTTGCACTACCGGGTATGTTAACCGGTGCGATTATTGGAATGGCGCAAGCATTGGGAGAGACGGCACCTCTGTTGATGATTGGCATGGTAGCCTTTATTGTCGACATCCCAAATGGATTTTCTGATCCAGCCACAGTTTTACCGGTACAAATTTTTCTGTGGGCAGACAGCCCCGAGCGAGCATTTATTGAGAAAACGTCAGCTGCTATTATGGTGCTGTTAAGTTTTTTAATTATTATGAATACATCCGCTGTTTGGTTACGCAAAAGATTAGAGCGGCGTTGGTAGACAGTAAATAAGTATCAGATCAGTAGATTAAATAGTGAAAAAATTAAACAGCAACAAAAAAAGACAAAGGAAAGACTAAGGTGAAACTAGCTTCAGAGCAAACGTTAGAATTAGATGAAGGCCACGTCACAGTAGGTCAGAGTTTTAGTGACGATCCAAAAATGACAATGCGTAATATCAATGTTTTCTATGCTGAGAAACAGGCAATTTATGATGTCAGTATTGATATCACCAAAAACGAAGTCATTGCAATGATAGGGCCTTCAGGTTGCGGAAAATCAACCTTCTTACGCACCCTTAATCGTATGAACGATACAGTAGATGGATGCCGTGTCGAAGGTGATATTTGTATGGATGGTGAGAACCTCTACGCACCTAACCTTGATGTAGTAGAGCTTCGGGCCCGGGTGGGAATGGTATTTCAAAAGCCGAATCCGTTTCCAAAATCTATCCGAGATAATGTCACTTATGGCCCTAAAATTCATGGATTAGCAGACACACGAGTTGATCTAGATGAAATTCTAGAAAAAAGCTTACGCAAAGCAGGGCTATGGGAAGAGGTTAAAGACAGATTAGACCAGCCAGGAACCGGACTATCAGGCGGGCAACAACAGAGGCTTTGTATCGCTCGAGCGATTGCAGTGAGTCCTGAAGTTATTTTAATGGATGAGCCGTGCTCTGCCCTAGATCCAATAGCTACTGCTAAAATTGAAGAACTTATTGAGGAGCTGAGTCAGAATTTCACTATTGCAATCGTAACCCATAGCATGCAGCAGGCAGCTCGGGTTTCTCATCGCACAGCTTACTTTCATTTGGGAAAGTTAATAGAGGTCAACCCCACTGAGCAGGTTTTCACTATGCCACAGCACCAGCTGACAGAGGCATATATCACCGGACGATTTGGTTAAGGCTTGGTAGCTTAAATAGAGACATAACAGGAAAATAGTCATGGTAAAAATGTCGTTTGAAAATCACATCATGAAGCAGTTTGATGATGAGCTCGAAGAAATACGTACCCGCCTAATGGAAATGGGGGGCAAGGTCGAGCAGCAGCTTCAACACGCGATTCGCGCAATCAGCGAGGCTGACAGTAAGCTTGCAGAGCAGGTCATCATAGAAGATAGAAGAGTCGATGCTATGGAGGTTGATATAGATGAGGCTTGTATTTTGATCATTGCCCGACGTCAACCAGCAGCAAGTGACCTACGTTTGGTTATGATGGTGACCAAGGCGGTTAATGACCTCGAGCGTATTGGTGATGAGGCCAGAAAAATCGCTAATCACGCCATAATCTTGAGCGAGGAAAATGAGCCCTCAGTTGGATATCCAGAGGTTCGGCACATAGCGAACTCCGTGACAAAGATACTGGCAAATGCACTTGATGCATTTGCCCGCTTTGATGCTGATGCGGCGATACGGACCATCGAAGAAGATAAGCAGGTAGATCTGGACTATAAAACCGCATTACGAGAAGTTGTAACTTATATGATGGAAGATCCTCGCAGTATAAGTCGAGCTATTAACATACTTTGGGTAGTGCGCTCACTTGAGCGTATTGGCGATCACGCCAAAAATTTGTGTGAGCAGATCGTATTTGTTGTTAAGGGTAAAGATATCAGACGTCGCTAAAGTTACAAATAATTTTGTTCTAAAAGGAGGCTTTGGCCTCCTTTTTTTGTGCAATAAATTTTTATATGTATTTGTAATGACTCATTAGTTAAATACTTCACTTGTAATATTTCTGTCATCAAAATTTCATTGTACGGTCATTTTTCGTTGCTACTTTGTGCTTCTAAACAAGGGCAAATAGTTTTTAAAACTTTGCTCTAAGCCTTTTTAAGTGATTAATAGGAGTCAAGTAACGATGGTCAAAAAGTGGTATGCAATCTTAATTTTGATAGGCTCGATTATTTCGCCTTGGGCTTTCTCTGAAAAGGCTTTTGTGCTTGTTTTTCTTGAAGATGCTCCACTGAGATTTATTAAAGTGGCGGTGGATGGGAAAATTATTGGTGTAACTAATGCAAAGGGTTTGGTTGAAGCTGACTTGGAGACAGGCCCCCACAAGCTGTATTTAATTTCTGACGACAACGCTGTGCCGGTTCGCTTTAATCTTCCAGAGAATGGGCAAATTGAAATCTCCGCAGTCTATAATCGCGACTCAGAAATAGAACCCGTTGTTAAAAGCCAAATTTTTAGTAATGTCAGTGATGATGCGGGCTACATCGTTGGTAGAGTTATGTCTCCCTCCGGTATCGCTATTGAGGGTGCCACTGTTGAAGTTACAGATCTTAGTTTGTCGACTCAGACTGACGAGGAGGGGATTTACTCCCTTGAGGTGCCTCGTGGTCTTCATTCTGTTCAGGCCAGTCAATCAGGGTTTCAACCATCAGCGAGTACAGCAATTAGAGTTTTCGCTGATCTTGGTGCCAACGCCACATTTAAACTCTTTAAACAACCAGCTTCAGGTCCTCCTGTCTCCCTGTCAGCAGCAGCAATAGAGGAAGTCGTTACACTGGGTGTATTCAATCCCACTGATGGATCTGAAAACCTTGAGCGCTATGCATCATCTATTGTTAGTGCCGTAGATGCTGACGAGATAGCTCGTTTTGGTGATAGCGATATTGGCGCTGTGCTCGGCAGAATCGTTGGATTAACTGTGATTGATGATAAGTATGCAAACGTCCGTGGTTTAGATGGGCGCTACATATCTACAGAATTCAATGGAATCTTGATGCCAAGTACGGACCCGTTACGACGAGATATCCAGCTAGATTTATTCCCTTCAAATATTGTCGAAACGATCGAAGTTCAAAAGTCATTTACTGCGGATCAATTAGCATCGACCACTGGAGGATCCATTTCTGTTATTACTAAATCCATGCCTGATGAGCGATCTGGAAGTTTCGCTGTTTCTATTGGAGCAAATTCTGATTTTACAGGAGACACAGTTCAGGGCTATCGCGATAGTGCTACTGAGGAGTGGGGGTTCGATGGAGGTTTGAGAGACGTTCACTCTGGAGTTCTTGAGGCAACCAATGGCGCGCGATCTTTAACTATTTGCGATCCAGATCTTCTTGGAGATTTATGCACTCGCCAAGAGGTGGCGCTTGCCTATGCGCTTACATTTAAACCTGATTATGACTCTAGGCCAATCACTGCTGACCCAGATGTTGGCTTCGATGGTTCATTTGGTGATCGATACGAGTTAGACCAAGGCGATCTTGGCTACTACATCGCAGGATCCTATGGTAGATCGACAGGTTATAGAGGCGATGCAACTTTATCTAACCCAAATGGATTGGACGGCGGATATACCCGCACCAAGGACAATGTTGCCGTTTCTGGTTATGGCTACGTTGGTTATGAACATGACTCAGGAGAAGTATCTGCCAAGACAACACTGCTCCGCTCAACGGATGATGTTACGCGCCAAACCTCTGCTACAGATGTCGAGGAAAATGTTTTGGACGCAACTATTCTTGAGTATGTCGAGCGTCAAATGTTCTCGCAGAGCTTTAATGCTGTCCAAGATATCCAGACGATGGGGTTAGACAGTCAAATTGAATGGCGTGCAGGATATTCTGAAACTGACAGATTAGAGCCTGACAGACGACAGTATTACGGGCTCGACGGATTCCTGGCAACCTCGTCGGTTGAACGTAGGTGGTCTGACCTCAATGAGGTTAGTAAAGACCTTGGTGTGGATTATTCAATATCTTTCGATTGGGGGCAGGCGAACTACTCAACAGTAGAGTTTGGAGCATTAATCTCAGATAAAGAGAGGACGGTCGATCTGTACCGATTCGGCGTTCGTCTTGGCGATAAGTCAATCTCCTTAGACATGGCAAATGGTGTTGATGAGCTTCTTTCTATAGAAAACTTTGCGGGTGATCGATTTAGACTAAGGGCTGCTACTGCGAATACAGATTCTTATGAGTCTCAAGAAGAGATAAACGCCTACTTTGTGAATTTGACAAATGAATTGGGTGAAAACTGGACAGCTGAAATTGGTGCTAGGGTTGAAGACTTCAGCCAGTTAATCGTTTATCCCAATAGCGAAGGCAGTGAAAACATTTTGGAGGCAGATGGTGTTTATCCTGCCTTGAACGTTTCTTGGCGGGTCATTGAAAATATTCAGCTTCGTTTGGGTTATAGCCAAACGGTCTCCTATCCTGGGCTTATTGAGCGCTCTGCGTCTCAATCTTATGACCCTACTACGGATGACCCAATATTCGGCTCCCCGAACCTTTCAGTCTCAGATGTGGATAATTTGGATTTAAGGTTAGAGTACTATTTTGGCGCTGAAAATAGACTTTCCATAGCACTCTTCAATAAAGAAATAGACAACCCCATTGAGAGAGCGATTCCTGACGCATCCGGTTCCGCTGCCTCTGGCATTACTTTCAGAAATCAAGATTCTGCAGAACTAAATGGTATCGAAATAGATTTCAAAACGCTCTTAGTAGATACGGATGAGCGGTCTGTATTCTTAAATGGAAACATATCCTTTATTGATTCTGAGGTTGCACTAGGAGCGAAATCACTTCAACTCGAAGGCACTGGATCTGATGGTCGAAAGCTACAGGGTCAGTCGGAATACTTGGCAAATCTTCAACTGGGATACGACCACTTTCCTTCCTCTCAAAAAGCAACGCTCTTAGTCAATTACTTTGATGATCGAATTTATCGAGTTGCAAGGGGTGCTGCACTTGGCCCAATTATTGAAAAAGGCAGAGCGATCGTCGACTTCAATTATGAGAAGACATTTTCCGACAATTGGACCGTCAAGTTGAAGGTTAAAAATCTGACTAATGAGGCGGTTGCTTACAGTCAGAATGTTAATGAGGTAGAGATATACGAAACAGGGACCTCGGTCAATTTGTCCATTAGCTATTCGCTATAACGGGCGGTAATTATTTAGACACGCTGGGGTTATTTGACCCTACAAAATTTTAATCAACACTAAGAAAGGAAGTTATTATGAAACACCATACTATTTACTCAGGGTGTCTTCTTGCTGCCTCCATCGCTCTTTCCGGTTGCGATGGGGATGTCGAAAGCACGGGAGATATTACGGTCAACGTTGAAGGTGATGTGATCGATAATAGTGTCACCAACAATAATGAAGAGAATCCAGATCCTGGTCCAACAGGACTTTGTGCTGAAGTAACTGAAGCACCATTTGTATCGTTTAATTCTGATTGTTCACAGGGAACAATTTCAGGGACAGTGGACTCTGATTACACGCTTATCGAGGATGTTGAATACATTCTGAGCGGTGTGGTTACTGTCGGTGCTGGTAATGTAGAAATTACTAGCCAGACGCAGTACGAGTCGATTATCACCAACGGGGTGTCCTTAACAGTTGAGCCGGGGACAGAAGTCAAGGGGACAGCCGATGGCGTCCTGCTTGTAACACGCGGCTCCAAGCTTATCGCAGATGCCTATGCTAACAATCCGATTACATTTAGTAGTCTGGATAATAATTACGATGGTATGGGTGAATGGGGTGGTGTTGTGATCCAAGGATTTGCACCCCAGTATGGTCAGGGCGGAACGGGCGTCTGTTATACGGCAGGCGAGAGCTGGTGTAATGTCTTGGGTGAGGGAGGTGACTTCGTTCAAGAATACGGTGGAAGTGATGCCGGTGATGACAGTGGAATCATTCGATACGTGCGGATTGCAGAGGGCGGCCTAATTGCGGGCCCAAACAATGAAATTAATGGCTTGACTCTTCAGGGAGTTGGTTATGGAACATTGATCGATTATGTTCAAGTTCAAGGTAACCAGGATGATGGAATCGAATGGTTTGGTGGAACTGTCAATGTCAAGCATGCTGTTCTGACCAATAATGATGATGATGACATCGATTTTGACGAGGGTTATCAAGGTAACATCCAGTATGCTCTGATCATCAAGCGCCAAGATGCCGGAGCTACGCCAGTCGGCTCTAATGATCCAAGAGGTATTGAGTTAAATTCTTCTGACGCTGATTACACGCCAGAGACAGCAGGCGTTATTGCCAACGTAACGATCATTGGTGGGGACGCTGCAAACTCCGCTGGAGAATATGGCATGCGCCTTCGAGGATCTGTGACTGCGGCTATACATAACTCGGCGGTAACGGGATACGATGTGACGTGTGCTAGGATTGATGATTCTGATACTGACGGTGATTCATCTACGCCCAAACTTGATACGCCTATTACTCTAAATAATTTTATTTGCGATACCGCGGGTGTTGCCTTCCTAAAGGAGGAGCCGCTTGCTGGTTCAACTGTAATTGAGGAGGGTATAAGCTTTGATCAGAACCTAGCTATTGTTAATACATCAGCTCTTCTTGATACATTTACTGCGATTCCTGCTCAAGATAATGGATCAGGCTTTATTTTTGATGAAACTCGGTTTGTAGGTGCAGTTGATCCATCTTCCTCTATAGCATGGTGGGCAGATTGGACG
>SHBP01000015.1 GCA_004211905.1 SAR92 clade bacterium | reverse complement strand
AATTCAAACATTTTTAATCCTCAGGCTGGTTTACTGTATACCCCGGCAACTCTGCCCAGTAAAATGGTATCATTCATTATTAACCAGAGCTTAAGAGAAGTCATGCGCGCTAGCCAATATTTAATTACAACAAAAAAGGATTCCCCATCTGATGCTGAGGTTGTCAGCCACCAATTAATGTTACGTGCCGGAATGATTCGTAAAGCAGCATCTGGCCTCTACTCTTGGCTGCCATTGGGGTTGAAAGTTTTTAGAAAGGTTGAGTCGATTGTGCGGGAAGAAATGGATAAAGCCGGCGCTCTAGAGTTGATGATGCCAGTAGTTCAACCTGCTGACCTTTGGGTGGAGTCTGGACGTTGGAGCCAATTTGGACCTGAATTACTGCGCATTAAAGATCGTCATGAAAGAGATTTCTGCCTTGGCCCTACTCACGAGGAAGTTATCACTGACATTATTCGCAATGAAATTAATAGCTATAAACAGCTACCTGCCAATTTTTATCAGATACAGACTAAATTCCGTGATGAGCGCAGGCCCCGTTTTGGTGTGATGCGCACCAGAGAATTTTGCATGAAAGATGCATATTCTTTTCATAGCAGCCCAGCTTCACTGCAAGAAACCTACGATTTGATGTACCAAACCTATTCGGCGATATTTGCAAGAACTGGACTTGTATTTCGTGCCGTTATTGCAGATACCGGCAGTATTGGTGGCAGTCATTCTCACGAATTCCATGTTCTTGCTGACTCTGGAGAAGATGCAATTGTCTTTGCCTCTGAAGGGAATTACGCCGCCAATATTGAAAAGGCTGAAGCCATGGCCCCAACACCAACGACTTCTAAAGGCAGTGCACAAATGGCAGATCTTGCCACCCCCGGAGTACACACTATTGCTGATCTATGTGCCTTTTTAAAGGTCAAGCCAGAGCAGACGCTGAAATCACTTATAGTAAGCGTGGAAAACGAATCTGGTGAAACTCAACTATTCGGCCTAATGCTGAGAGGTGACCATGACCTCAACGAGGTCAAAGCCAAGCAAGCTTTAGGGTTAGCTTCCGAAATTACCTTCGCGTCCGAAGAGCAGATAAAAGCTGCTCTTCATTGTTCACCCGGCTCTATTGGGCCCGTAAATCTCGATTTAGACATGATAGTCGACCCCAGTGCAGCAAACCTAACTGACTTTGCTTGTGGTGCTAACCGAGACGGTTATCACTTAACTGGTGTAAATTGGGAGCGTGATTGTGGCAATTACAAAGTGGCCGACATAAGAAATGTTGTTGCTGGAGATGTCAGTCCTGACGGAAAAGGAATTTTAGAAATAAAAAGAGGCATTGAGGTGGGTCATATTTTCCAATTGGGTACTAAATACAGCGAATCCATGAAGGCAACGGTGCTGGATGAGAGTGGAAAAGAACAATTTATGAGCATGGGGTGTTATGGCATCGGGGTAAGTAGAATTGTTGCCGCCGCTATTGAACAAAATCATGATGAAAACGGTATTATTTGGCCTGAAGCAATTGCCCCCTTTCAAATCGCAATTGTGCCTATCAATATGCATAAATCTGACCGCGTTAAAACTGCGTGTGAGGATATGTACACACAACTTATCGCTCTGGGTTATGAAGTCCTCTTTATGGATCAGCCCAAAGCGCGACTCGGTGGTATGTTGGCAGACATCGAATTGATTGGCATTCCTCATCGAGTTGTTCTTGGGGAGCGCGGCTTGGACGATGGAGTGGTGGAATATCGTCACAGAAAAGACTCGGAAAATCAGCATGTAAAGTATGAAAAGATTGTCAGCTTTCTCAAAAAAAGCGCCAGCAATCACTCTAATTTGTAGAGGAACCAATGACAAGTCAACTTAACCCTCATGCCTTGCGCCTTCAAATAAGGTCCAATCAATTTAAAGGAATGACATCAGGCTATTGTCAGGGTTACGTGCAATGCAATTTGGTTATACTGCCTCAGACCTGGGCTGAAGACTTTGCTAACTTTTGTCGCGTCAACCCAAAACCCTGCCCGTTGATCGCAACCTCCAAGATAGGTAATCCCCTGCTCGCGGAATTAGGCCAGGATGTTGACATTCGTCAAGATATTTCAAGCTATCGTGTTTTTGAGCATGGCTCTCTCACTTCAGAGGTGAATAATATATCTTCTCTCTGGCGAGATGATTTCGTCGCTTTTTTACTCGGCTGCTCATTTTCATTTGAAGAGGCACTAATTGCCGAAGGCCTTGAAGTTCGTAATGTTAGCGAAGAGGTGAATGTCCCCATGTATAGAACCAACATTGATTGCACTCCTGCTGGCCCATTTGGCGGTAAGATGGTAGTCAGCATGCGACCCTTTAACAAAGATAATGCTGCTGCGGCTTCAAAGATAAGCGGACGTTTCCCCGATGTGCATGGCGCCCCTATCCATTACGGCGATGCTAGTGCGATAGGCATCCCCAATATTAGCCAGCCAGACTATGGTGACCCTGTCACCATTAATGACGATGAATCTCCACTATTTTGGGCCTGCGGTGTAACGCCCCAGGTTGCTTTGGAGCAAGCTAAGCCCCCAATCTGTATAACTCACAGCCCAGGGTGTATGTTAGTCACTGATCTATTAAATAGCTCCTTAGAGAAAGCATAGTTGCACTGTTCTGTTTTTTAGTTAGGATACTAATATGACTCTACTTCTTAATTGTGATTTAGGCGAAAGTGCCAGTATTGATAGCGAAAATGTTGATGCTTGCGTCATGCCGTTCATTGATCAAGCCAGTATCGCTTGCGGTTTCCACGCTGGAGACGGCGATGTCATGGCAAAAACAATAACATATGCTCTAGAAAACAATGTTCAGATAGGTGCTCATCCAAGCTATCCTGATCGAGAAAATTTTGGTCGAATTTCAATGAATCTGCCCCGCCAACAACTTATCGATATGATTAAAGAGCAGATATCAGCCCTAGTTAATATAGGCAAATCCCTCGGAGCTGAGGTCTCTTACGTAAAGCCACACGGGGCGCTCTATAATGACATGATGGCTAATGGCCATATTCGCAGCGCGGTGATGCAAGCGGTTAGTGAGCATCCTCAGAACTTAGCCTTTATGCTTCAGGCCACTCAGGAGGCAGATTTACATCGGCAAGAGGCTACTGTGTTTGAATTAGATTTAATTTTTGAAGTCTTTGCTGACCGTTGTTATGCAGATAACGGTGCATTACTCAGCCGTAGTCTCCCCGGTGCGGTCCATACTCGGAAAAAGATGCTTGAGCAGGTAAAACAACTGCATGAGGATGGTTCGATTACAACAGTCAGCGGCCATCGCTTAGCCTTAGATGCACATTCAATTTGTGTGCATGGTGATAATGCTGAGGGAGTCTCTGCAATCCAAGACATCCGACAGTTACTGAACCGATAATCAGTCAATGATAAACCCAACAATTAATATTTCGGTGGCAGGAGAGAACTCTCTTATTCTTTATCTCGCGGATAATGCAGATTCAAAGGTTGCCGCACAAATTCAAAGTGTCACCGCTTTAATTACAGCAAACTTGGGACCTATGCTCATAGATATTATCCCCTCCTATGCTTCCATTTTAGTTATCTATGACGCACACCTAACCGATCACTTTGCGGTCTATAAAGAAATTCAAAAAGCAATGACTATCCATGCGAACAGTGGTGATATATTAGCATCAAAGGTGGACAGTAAACTCGTTAAGCTGCCTGTTTACTATGGAACCGACTCAGGACCAGACCTGGAGAATTTAGCTTCCAATGCAAGACTCTCAGTTGAGGAGGTTATCAATATCCACCAAAGCATCGAGTATCGCGTCTATGCCATTGGTTTTGCTCCTGGATTTGCCTATCTTGGAGAAGTAGATGAGCGCATAGCTGCTCCGCGCTTATCCACACCACGCCAACGAGTACCACGAGGGGCAGTAGCAATTGCCGACCGTCAAACCGCCGTATATCCGTCGATTTCTCCTGGAGGCTGGAATCTTATTGGGCTGTGCCCCACATTAATGTTCGACCCTAATGCTGAGCCCACCATGCCTGTCAAAACAGGTGATAGGGTTCAGTTCGAATCGATTGACGAACAAACGTTCATAAAACTTGGTGGAGATCTAAGCAGCTTTGGAGACCTCAAATGACAGGCTTTAAGGTTATCCAGCCCGGGCTTTTATGCTTAATTCAAGATGCTGGAAGATTCGGGCAGCACCACGTTGGATTAACCGTAGGTGGGCCCTCAGACCGAGATTCATTTAAGTGGGCGAATCATCTTTGCTCCAATTCTGAAAACAGCGCAGTTATCGAAATTACTGTCGGTGGGATAGTTTTAGAATCATCTGTAGAAACCTTCTTTGCTGTCACAGGCGCCTCTGTTCCCTTAACTATTAACAAAATACCCCACAGCACCTGGACACTTCACAAGGTAAACATTGGAGATCGAATAGAGATCGGTTTTGCAACTGTGGGCAGTCGCTGCTATTTATCAGTGGCCGGTGGTTTCGATATCGCGCCAGTATTTGGAAGTTGCTCAACCGTCACTAGAGAATCTATTGGCGGGTTGCATGGTGATGGCCGACCGATTGAGGCCGGAGATTACCTACCCTGCTCTTCCAGCTTACTTGCCGCACCTCGGTGCCTTCCTAAAGAGATAAGGCCTGTTCACGTGGGAACCGCGCAATCCATTACCGTATTAAGGGTCATTCTTGGCTACCAGCAAAATCAGTTCACCGAACAGCAAAAAAGACTGTTTTTCGGCTCTGAATACGCTGTTTCGGAGCGTAATGACCGTATGGGTGCTCGCCTTATCGGACCCTCCATAAAGCCCTCTGCAGGAGGCATCTTGTCTGAAGGGATTTGTCTTGGGGCAATCCAGATTCCTGCTGATGGTCAACCTATAATTCTCTTGCAGGACCGTCAAACCATAGGAGGCTATCCAAAAATAGGATCTGTTTTGTCACTAGATCTTGATAAATTAGCGCAGCTACCAACACATAGTCTGGTCAAGTTTGAATCAATTAGCATTGAAGAAGCACACAACCTGCTCCATTTGGCTAAAGCTCAACAACAACGAAAAGGGCCTATCGTTGATATCAATCTGCTTTCTGAGCAAGTAGAGCGGCTAATGGTCACTTCAAACCCCCGTGGCATGCAAACGGTAAGCACTGCCATTCAGCCTGGCTCGTATAAGCGCGCTGCAGAGACTATTGTTGCTTGCAAGGGTACTGTCTTTATTGGAACAGGGTTCCCCGTGAGAGATACTTTTGAGACCGACGGCCCAGTTGGCGCTATCGCCCTTTACCACGCCATAAAACGCCTCGGTGGGAATCCCATTATGGTTTGTGATGCGCCACTGGCAAAGTTATTTGAAAAATCATTTACTACCCAAGAGATACATTTTGATCTAGATGAAACCCAATCAATTCTCGAGCGCCATAATCCTTCATTAATTATTTCCATCGAGCGTCCTGGCCAAGCGGTCGATGGGCGTTATTACAATATGCGAGGCGTAGATATCTCGGAGCGTTGCGCTAACTTTGATCGCTTTATGTCTCTTGCGACCTGCCCAACTATCGCCATTGGCGATGGTGGAAATGAAATCGGCATGGGGAATATCGGCGATGCTCTCGCTAAACTCGACATTCAGCCGTCTACCACCACCTGTGATGAGCTTTTGTTAGCAGACATCTCTAATTGGGCTGCCCACGGCCTCTTAGCATTGGTCTCAGTTCTAGTAGAAGAAGATATGCTATCGAATTGGGACAATGATGCAGTCTTAACATTTTTATCCGATGGAGGCAGTGTGGATGGAGTAACCGGTGAGAATACTCTAACAGAGGACAGCGTTGCTTCTTCGGTTAGTCAGCGATTAGTCAAAGATCTCCAGATATTGTCAGGATTTTAGTATCTCTCGAAAAATAGATGTTAAGGCGTCGATTTACGAGGTAGGTCTGTTAATCTGCTTTATGTTTAGTTTAGTTTTAAATCCGATTTCCTTTGTCTAAAAGTACCTCTACTGCTACTATTTTCAGTCCGGTTTTATTTGCTTAGCCGAATAGCGCTGAAACACAAAGGCGTAACCTACAAATCTAGAGGACAGAGAGATCTATGAGTATCGCTTTTTTAAATGGTTCATATATGCCCATAGGTGAGGCTAAAATTTCACCGTTAGATAGAGGGTTTTTATTCGGCGACGGAATCTATGAAGTCATACCCTCCTACGAGGGCAAGTTACTTGGCTTTACCGGTCATATTGACCGTATGCTAGATGGTTTAGCGGGCATCGGTTTAGCCTTAGACTGGACCCATGATCAATGGAAGTCTCTGTGCCAAGAGTTACTCACTCAGAACGGCAACGGCAATCTAGGAATCTACTTACAAGTCAGTCGCGGTACTGATAGTAAGCGATATCATGCATTCCCGGAAGCAGTTGCGCCAACAATATTCGGTTTTACCTTCGCTATTCCCTCCTCTCCTATTGCTGACAAAACCGTAGCCAAGCGTTATAGCGTTATAACAACTCAAGATCTTAGGTGGCAACGTTGCCACATCAAATCAACTGCGCTGCTGGGGAACGTCTTGCATTTTCAACAGGGGCATGAGCAAGGAAATGACGAGGCATTACTCTATAATAGTAATAACGAACTGACCGAAGCCAGCTCATGCAACGCCTTTATCGTAAAAGATGGCGTGGTCATTACTCCACCTCTCGATAATCAGTTACTCCCAGGAATAACGCGCAATATGTTAATCGATATATTGCGAAAAGACGGCTCCATAACCGTAGAAGAGCGTGTAGTCAGTATGAGTGAAGTCCATACAGCTGATGAAATTTGGATTACTAGTTCCACTAAAGAAGTTGGGGCGGTTACAACTATTGATGGTAATCCGGTAGGCACTGGTGACATAGGTGATACCTGGATAAAGGCTCAGACTCTATTCTCAAACCACAAATATGATTATTAGGATAGATACGCATCATGGCTAGACCCACGGTAGCAGTTATTGATCGCCAAGCACTACGTGATAACTTCATGTTGGCTCAATCTTTGGCTCCTGATTCTCAGTCTATGCCAATGGTAAAAGCTAATGCCTATGGTCATGGCGCTATAGAGGTCTGCGATGCACTAGCTGATATGGCTCCTGCATTTGGAGTTGCCTGCATAGAAGAAGCGATTGCACTGCGTGACGCCGAGGTAAAACAGCCGATTTTGTTATTAGAAGGCACTTTTTCAAAAGATGAAGTCGCTATTGCCGCACAAAAAGATTTTTGGCTGATGGTTGAAAACACCGACCAAAAAGAAGCAGTGTTAACCGCCTCCATAAACCGACCAGTCAATGTGTGGCTTGGCATCGATACGGGCATGCACCGCCTTGGTTTCCGACCTGAAGAAATTAACAGTCACTTTAACGAACTTAAAACTAGCAGCAACGTCGCCAAAACGATGGTAATAGCATCTCACTTTGCCTGTGCAGATGATTTACAGAGTAAAGCAACTAACGAGCAGCTAGAGTGTTTTGATCAATCTGTCAGCTCACTAGACCTGAGTTCCGGACATACTTTTTCCCTTGCCAACTCCGCTGGGATACTAGCTTGGCCAGAAAGCCACAGAGACTGGCAACGACCAGGCTATATGCTCTATGGCAACTCGCCCTTCTCTGGAGTTCAAGAGAACGCCGATCAGCTCAAGCCAGTAATGACCTTTGAATCTGCTGTTATTTCAGTACGTCATATTGCCGCAGGAGAATCCGTTGGTTATACCGCTAACTGGACAGCACAGAGAGCATCTTCCATCGCGACGATCACGGTGGGTTATGGTGACGGCTATCCGCGGCAGGCACCCAATGGTACTCCAGTCCTGATTAATGGTGTTCGCTGTCCACTAGTGGGTCGAGTATCTATGGATATGATTACTGTGGATGTTACAGACCTAAAAAGCGTCAATATTGGTGACAAAGCCATACTTTGGGGGCCACAGATACCAGTCAATGAAGTTGCCGCTTTCTGCGACACTATTGGTTATGAATTGCTCACTCGTATGCCAGCTCGGGTCCCGAGGCTCTACATCGATTAAACGTTTATTTCGATCGCTGTCTCGGACTTAACGTCCTGAATAACAACATATGTGTGGGTCTGACTGATATCTCTAATTGAAGCAAGCTTCTCACCCAAAAAACGCTGATAATGTTGCATGTCAGCGACCCTTATTTTGATGAGGTAATCAAAACCACCCGCTACCATCTGGCACTCTTGCACCTCAGGTAAGTCCAACATCTGTTGGTTAAAACGTTTAAATGCCTCAGTGGTTGAGTGTGTCAATTGAATCTCGATGTAAGCACAAAGAGCAGCATTGGCTTTTACTGGGTCAATCAGTGCAACATATTCAGTGATAAAGCCATCTTTTTCCAAACGCTTTACTCTCTCCAAACAGGGTGTTGGGGTCAGATTAACTCGACGAGCTAATTCAACATTAGCGATACGACCATCTTTCTGAAGTACATTCAAAATACGCCGGTCAATTCGATCAAGTTCAGTAATAGTTTTCATTGGCTACCCTTTTGTTTCATTCAGTCTATAACTTCGGTTGGGCGGATATTAAACTCTCAGCGCCCCAAAAACCCTACATTCTATTAAGCATAATATCTCACATATAAAGTTTTTATAATATAAAACACTATAAAAATACTTAAATTGGAGAGTTATACTAAGATATTTAGGACAAAATACAGCATATTCGTTCACATTGACTTTAGGTGTTTCAATGAAGCTTAGCGCGCTCCGCCAACAAATTAGACAAAAGGAACATCAAGGCGAACATGAGTGTGTTGCTCAGTTATTGCACAGCAATCCTTTATCTACTGAAGCCAGAGAAAGAGTTTTGAAAGCGTCGCAGCAGTTAGTGACTGAATGCCGAAATGAAAAAAATAGTGATGGGACTCTTGATGCATTCTTGCTTGAGTTTGGACTAGCCAATGATGAAGGCGTAGCACTCATGTGCTTAGCGGAGGCCTTGCTGCGCGTTCCCGATGATCTCACCGCTGATAGGTTGATTGCCGAAAAAATTCAAGGAGGTAAATGGTCCGACCACCGCGGCCAATCCGAGTCCTTATTTGTTAACGCCTCCACGTGGGGATTAATGTTAACCGGACACATGGTTAGTTTAGATTCTGATATTACCACCGAAACAGACACATGGTTAAAGCGCCTAACAGCTCGCATAGGCGAGCCAGTTATTCGCTCAGCCGTTATGCAGGCCATGCGCATTATGGGGGGGCAGTATGTGCTTGGGCGATCAATTCAAGAAGGGATCAAACAAGGCATTAAACATAATGGACCAAAGGCTAAATTTTCTTTTGACATGCTTGGTGAGGGTGCAAGAACTGAAGCTGGTGCTGAGGCTTACTTTCAGGCCTACAGCAGCGCTATTGAACAAATTGGAATCTCTAACGGAGGGAGCCAAGAAAGCATTAACCATGCTGATGGCATCTCCGTGAAATTATCAGCATTACATTCGCGTTACTATTTTGCGCAATATCAACGAGTGATGGACGAGTTATTAGCTCGTATCAAGGCGCTATGCTTGCAAGCTAAAAAATACAATATCGGGCTGTCGATTGATGCAGAAGAATCTTATCGATTAGATATTTCTCTCAGTATTTTCGAAGCACTGGCTTCTGACTTTGACTTAGAAGGCTGGCAAGGCCTGGGATTTGTTTTGCAGGCCTATCAAAAACGAGCGCCCGATACAGCAAAATGGTTGGTTAAACTGGCCCAAAATACTAAAAGGCGCTTGATGGTGCGTCTCGTTAAAGGTGCCTACTGGGACGCGGAAATCAAACATGCTCAAGAGTTTGGCCTGAAAAGCTACCCCGTTTTTACCCGAAAATCCAACACTGACCTCTGCTACCAACATTGTGCTGAATTACTATTAGCTGCACCCGAAGCAATATTTCCCCAATTTGCAACGCACAACGCCTACACAACTATGATCATCCTTGAACTTGCGGGTAACAAGGATTTTGAATTTCAGCGACTCCACGGCATGGGTCATAGCTTATACAGACAGTTGACTAAAAAATATCCTGACAGAACCATACCTGTTCGTATCTACGCACCAATCGGCAATCACAAAGATCTTTTACCTTACCTTGTGCGTCGCTTGCTTGAGAATGGCGCTAATAGCTCATTTGTAAACCGGTTTTTAGACAAAAAAACTCCTGTAGAAGAATTGCTGTCAGATACTCGAAATGAAGTCATGGAAACTTTCCCCTATGAGCACAAAATGATACCCGTACCTGAGCTCTTATTTGAAACTGCCAATGAGTCACGCAAAAATTCAAAGGGTATCGATCTTGATTCACCTTTAGATACAGAAGAGCTGCTAGCAATAGTACAAAAGAAATCTAGTGATTTCTTTGTTGCCCATTCCCTAATTGATGGTATCAACACTGGGATTGCTCTTCAGGACCACTTTAGTCCGGCTGACAACAATCACTTACTAGGCCACTACAGCACGGTAGAACAAGAAGATATTCTGCAAGCGGTTGAATCTGCCTATAGTGCCCAACCTCACTGGGACCTTCTGGGGCATCTAAATCGCGCTGACATCTTGGACACAGTGGCGAATTATATGGAGCAAGAAACTGCCGAGATGATTTCCATTATCGCTTCTGAGGCCGGCCGAACGCTAAACGATGGTCTCTCCGAAGTACGAGAAGCTATCGACTTCTGCCGATATTACGCGCTACAATCTCGGAAAATGCCTCAAGAAAAGGAAGCTAACTATAGTGGCCGAGGTGTGTTTTTATGCATTAGCCCCTGGAACTTCCCTTTAGCCATTTTTACCGGTCAAATTGCTGCTGCACTAGCCTCCGGTAATAGCGTTATTGCCAAGCCAGCTATGCAAACTCCTATGATTGCAAACTATGCTGTGAAGCTTTTCCATAGAGCTGGCGTTCCAAGTAACGTACTGCAATTGTTACTTGGCAGCGGATCTAAAATTGGAAATCTCTTAATTAGCGATGCTCGAATTTCCGGTATTGCTTTCACTGGATCAACAGCAACCGCGCTAAGAATTAACTATCAACTAGCTCAACGAGCGGGTGCCCCCGTGCCATTTATCGCTGAAACAGGCGGTCAAAATTGTATGGTCGTCGATTCTACCGCTCTGCCGGAGCAAGTGGTTGATGATGTTATTACCTCTGCATTTTTAAGTGCAGGGCAACGCTGCTCTGCGTTGCGCGTGCTCTACATACAAGACAATATTGCCGATAATGTACTCACAATGCTGAAAGGAGCCATGGATTCTATGCGTGTTGGTGACCCTCGTCTATTGAGCAGTGATCTGGGGCCCGTTATCGACTCTGGTGCTGCAGCAGAACTTCATGAGCATATAGAGCGTATGAACAAAGAAGCCACGCTAATCGCCAAAGTTCAACTTGGTCCTAACTGCAAGAATGGTAGTTTTGTCGCACCCCATGTTTTTGAACTACAGTCTATCAACCAATTGCATGATGAGGTGTTTGGTCCGATACTACATGTCATTCGATATTCAGCAAAAAACCTCGTCGAAGTCATTCATCAAATCAACGAAACTGGCTATGGCCTTACGCTAGGCGTTCATAGCCGTATTGAAGCTTTCGCAGAAACAGTATTTCGTAACACCATCGCCGGCAACACTTACATCAATAGAAATACTGTCGGCGCAGTTGTGGGCGTTAATCCTTTTGGTGGTCGCGGTCTCTCAGGCACTGGCCCAAAGGCAGGTGGCCCTAACTATTTATACCGGTTCTCTAACGCAAGTACGATAGGCGATCAATCCAACACTACCTTTGCTTTTAATCATGACAGTAAGCCCCTTTCTCCTCAATTATCTGACTCAGTACAAAGGGCAAAAACAGCGATGGCCAAATGGACACATACATCAATTCAAGAGCGCGTAAATATGGTGCTGAAAGTGGGCGAGGTCATCACAGAAACCTCTTTAGAAACGTTGGTTAAAGACAAATTATCCCATCCCCTTGATCTGCCCGGTCCAACTGGCGAAAGCAACCAACTAAGTCTCCATGGCCGAGGCGTAATGATATTAATCATTAGAGATGAAGACCCAGCGATGCCCATAACATTGCAAATTGCCAGCGCCCTACTCTGTGGTTGCTCCTTGCTCATCTGCGCAGGTATGCATCACCACCAAATGGTAATTGACGTACTCAGCCATTACAAAATGTTGGGTCTACCCACAAGCATGCTGCAAACCGTAGCTTTGGACGATAGCGCCTCCCTCATTCAGCACCCAGATATTGCAGGCGTAATTGCTAACAGCTTTGGAGCCAATAGCACAGCACTACGCCAAGAAATGGCTAAACGGCCCGGCAGTATTATTCCTCTGATTGAATGGCCCAAAATCAATGCTGATTATAATTATCACTGGCTTTTGGGCTTTTTAAGTGAAAGAACTCGCACCGAAAACTTGGTTGCACGCGGGGGAAATACACAATTGTTTAATCTGAGTGAATAATGTCAGCTAAAACTGCCATTCGGTGCGCCCAGCAAAACTATCGGCATTATTTGTTAGTCGAATAAAGGATGGTACTACGCGGTAAAAAAAGCTCTTAGCAAAAGCCGCGCCAATTAACCTCTCTTGCTTGGTTTGCGGATTATCAATCAAGGCTTTTATTTCAGGGAATCGATTAAAGTATAGGGCTTCAATAGGTCCAGTCTCAGCGTCATCAATTCGAGTAATAGAAGCTTGTATCTGAGCACCACGAATCGATTGCCAATTACCAGTGTAATTTGAATAAATAGACCCCGCAGTATCATCACCTTCAGTCAAGGCAGTAATATGCCTGCTGTTAGCTGAAGACAAAAAGTACAGAGTAATTTGATCTTGGGTAGTGTCAGCGACATAAAGAACCGGAGCGGACCAATCACCCTCAGCATCATGGGTTGATAGAGTTAATACCGACTCTTGATGCAAGAGTTGATATAGTTTATTGATGTCTTTAGACATTACCTTGCCAGCGTTTTAGGCTGTCGGATTCAATATCAAACAAATCAAGCACTCTTGCTACGGAGTGATTGATAATGTCGTCTACCGTCTTGGGTTCAGTGTAAAAGGCAGGCGCTGGCGGGCAAATAATAGCCCCTATCTGGCTGGCTTTTAACATCAGCTCACAGTGGCCAGTATGCAAAGGGGATTCTCGGGGGACAATGACTAACTGACGGCGCTCTTTGAGCATTACATCAGCCGCACGAATAATTAGATTTTCTGCATATGAGTTGGCAATGCCAGATAGCGTTTTCATCGAGCACGGCACGACGATCATGCCCGCAGTCTTGAAAGAACCGCTAGCTATACTGGCGCCAATATTTTTGTTGTTATGTACCTCATCGGCCAGAGTCTCAACATCAGTCACAGACCATTCGGTCTCAATGCCTATGTTCATCTTGGCCGCTTGGCTCAGAATTAGATGAGTCTCAACCATAGGATTCTGCGCTAGTACCTCAAGCATTCTAATGCCATAGATGACACCACTTGAACCAGACATACCTACAACTATACGCTTCATTTATTGTTTCCCAACACGACTACACAAATATTTTTTAACTACAACGCTTTCCATTTTGCCTTATTTAACAGTAAGTTGGTAGCACAACCTTCAGCAGAACAGTAAATCAACTCGCTAAACATTAATCTTCTACGGACTCTGCAGGGAATCCCATATATTTATGAGGTCAGCACAACAATGCCTTCATTGGGATTCATTTTACCCACAACTACGTCATCATAGACCTTCGAAAAATCATCAAACCCTGATACTTCTTCTACACGCATCCAATCTGCACTCTGTTGCATTCGAGTCATCATGAATGCCCCTGTACGCTGATTGAACCCATCTTGCCCCCAATCTCCAATGCGTTTTTGCACATGTGCTGGAGCAAAGAAAAAGCTACTTCGTCCTCGGTTAATTTGTGCCGCCATAGGATCGTTATCAGCTAGTGTTTCCCAGTGGGTCATACCAACGCTAACACAGCTAAGCATGTTGTCTCCCAGCGGCCCATGCAGAGCGCCTAATACTGCCCTATTACCAGCCATATCCACCATAACCGTAGGTTTACTGTTGTTGATCGCGTCTAACTCGTCATAACAGACAATCTTCCTATAACAGCCGAGAGACTGCACAAAGTCATAGTTTGCTCTAGATGTAATGCCCACAATCGTTGGAGCACCGTCATCATCTGCCAAGCCTTGGGCCATTCCAATTGCCGTTTTACTAGATGCACTGAGGACAAGCACCTGCTCGGCTCCATAATAGCTTTCTTCTTGCAATGAATCGCACAAACAGAATGATGTAACGTGCAGTGGGTTTAACAAGGCACGAATATTGTCCATGGACTGATCGTAATTAGGCTCAGCAGCCAGCCTGAGGTAGTTGTTGTAGACTGCCGGAAGCTCAGCACGATGAGTAACGCCATCCATAAAGCGAGCATCAGAAACTTTAATTGGCGACATTACAAGAAAGTCCGACGGAGGGAAATACCCATAAATTCGCTCTCCAACGGTTAAACCATCGACCTTTGATGCTGTGATTTCTGCGAAACCCCAAACTGGCAGGCAGCCCCATTCATCGCTGGCATTATCTGTGGCGGGAAAAAACTTCCAATAACCAATCGTATTGCCTGCCGCTCCATAGGTGACATTATTAGCGGTGAAGGCGAAACGCTCAATATTCACCAAAATATCGCCTTGGGCCAAAGTAGAAAGGGCTTTTTCTATGTCAGTCTCTACAACACGAGACTTCGTCAGATCATTCTTATAGGTTTGAAATTCACTCATCTTTAGCTCCTTGAACTAGCTCTACATTAAATTGTTGTAACTTCGTGATGGCAGGCATCGCATTGCTTTGTATGCGTCTCAAGATGTCTACTTTCTCGTGATCATCCTGCTCTACGCTGCTAATTAGCTTAGTAAACCCATCCAACCTATTATTTTTGATCCACTGGCGCAATGATTTATCTTGGGTCCAATTAAACTGGTTCATCATCATGGCCAAGGTCATGGGGATAAAATCAACATCATTGTTCGGTAAGGGCACCAACGAGCAAAGCCGATTTTTTTCTGCCTCATCTTTGTAATTAACCTCAATATAAGCGGCCATGGAAGCACTAAATGCAGGCTGATAAGCTCTTATCATTTGCGGAGTAATGCAATTACCATCAAATATTGGAACCGGTTGTTTATGTCCAAAAGATCGCTCTAAACTCGCGGAGCAGTCCACATGAACATGATTCTCGCCGACCTTAATTTCACCTTCAGCTAAAACAATGTGATCTGCCTCGATTGCAGTGACATGTCCCATACGTACAATATTTTTAATTCGCTGCAATTGAGCAATCTCTGCCTGACTTATGGTAGCGGCATGGAACATGCTAGGTCGGATATTCTTATCCAAGCGCACCAAATAGCCACCCTCCTCAAGACGATCAAACATATCTTCGATTGAAGTGGCCCCACCAATTGCTTCATATTGGGCAGCCAGTGAACCTACCGAGAAACTAAAAAACTCCTCTGTTGGCTGTGTATTAGCTCGATCAAGCAACCAGGCATCGCGAGATCGTATCCAAGTAATATCATCTGGGTCAACATCTCTCTCAAGGAGCCACAGACATGCATCTATGCCGGTTTTACCTCCTCCAATGACAACATACCCCGCTGGCTTTTTAGTAACCTTAGGAAGGTCATTAATGGGCATAAAGGTCACATCAGGCGCTATGGAGAAGTTAGGCGTGTGGGTAGATGGTACTGCGATGGTCAAAAACGTAGCATCCACCAGTTTTTTGTAGTCAACATAATTTTCTTTGCCGGTGAGTTTAGACCTAAACTTGCCATCCCCCTCATATTCGCACATAGGGAAATACTGCACTCTGCCACTAGCTAAAAAACGCTGCCTCATTACATCATCAAAATAAGCAAGTAATTCAGCACCAGTAGCAAGATCACTCATACCTTTATTTAGACCAACATGATCAACTTCACCGCGACTTAGTTCTTTTGAACTAACTCCAAAATACGCAGAAGGTTGATGTAAAGTGACAAAAGGGTACGCCAAATTCCAGTGACCACCAGGTTTGGCATAACGATCAACAATAATGATATTGGCATCGGTTTCAGTAAATAGCGTATCCGCAAATGCCATTCCTACTAAACCACTACCTACTATTAAGTAATCAGTTTCTAAAAATTCGCTCAAAAAAACTCCTCGATAATGAACTAATACCCCTCAAACGCTACACTAGAAAAGATCACCTCTTTAATCATTATTGCGCGCTATCATAAAGGGCAACCGCGCTAACATGGGCTTATAAAGCAGTCATATGGGAATTGGTTTCGATTACGCATACCTGATAAAACCTTATGGTATCTCCTTATTATTCAATAGCCAACAGACTTGGTGATGAATTTTCCTGTTATCTGCAATTTAGGCTATTATTGAGCCTATCAAGGAGACCTTCATGAAATATACGCTTTTTTCTACACCGATCCTTAGCCCCATTCTGCGTATTATATCTAGGGGTATTTTAAAAGTTATTCGATGGCGAGTTAGTGGCTCTCTCCCAGAAGATCAAAAGAAATATGTACTCATTGTGGCGCCACACACATCAAACTGGGACTTTATATTATTTGTTCTCGCGGTATCTGTATTGCGTCTTAAGCCTAGCGTGCTGATTAAAAGCACCCTGTTTGTAGGGCCCTTGGGCTGGTTTTTACGCTACTGCGGAGCTATTCCCGTTAATCGCAAGCAAGCAAGCTCACTCGTCAACTATATTGCTGGTATCTATCAAGAACGTGAGGAATTTGTCTTAATTATTACCCCGGAAGGCACAAGAAGCCCCAATGCCAATTGGAAGCGTGGATTCCATTATGTAGCAACAACTGCAGAGGTGCCTATCCTCGTGGTCTATGTGGATAGCGTAACGAGGACCATTGGCATAGAAGGACTCATGGAGCCAACTGGAGATGTAGATACAGATCTTCGTGAACTCAAAACCTTTTTCGACACCAAAAGTGGTCTTAAACCTGAAAATTACGCCTCCTAGATTTCTGCATGTCTGGTATTATCTATCCTGATCTAACTACATCACAGGCATGACCCATCGACGATCTGATACTAAATTGGCTTAACAGCAACAAACAAAATGCTTGGGTGATGATTCCTGCATTAGCCTTCCTTGAGGCCTGCCCTGGGATAGGCCTTTTTGTATCTGGGGTAATTCTACTAACCGTTAGCACCCTTCTTTACACCGAACAGCTTGCAACGCTATCACAAATACTACCTCTAGCATTTGGTGGAGCATGTCTATCAGATCATCTTGGATTTTACGTGGGTCGCTGGTTTGGGCCCAAACTTCATCAGACTGCATTTGCACAGAAAAGAATGTCTGAGATAGCTAAAAGTGAAGCTTTTATTTTGAAATATGGCACGCTTTCCATAATCGGTGGTCGCCTCATTCCAGCGGTGAGAAGCCTTATACCAATGATGATAGGTATTAGCGGGACCTCTCGACTCAAGTTCTCACTAGTTGACTTTGTTGCCTGCGCTGTCTGGATAACTGGCTTGGGATTGCTAATCGTGGGTATAGAGTCTCTGATGTCATAAGGACGTCAATTCAACTGCTCCCTAATTTTGATTAGACCCTAAATACCTCTGTTTTACCATCTGTACGATGAACTATGTTTCTAGCCTACTGGGTTACTAATGAATGTCCTTCTGCCTTATTGACAGATTATAAATATAACGATATCCTTATATTAAAATATTTTGATATAAAGAGTCATGAAAAATCAAGACCAAATCGACACCGTTCTTGCAACCGTCAAAGCTTTAGCTGATTTGACGCGTATCCGCCTTGTATATCTTTTACAAGCTGGTGAGTTAAGTGTTAACGAAATCGCTCTTACACTGGAGCAAAGCCAGCCAAGAGTTTCACGGCATCTAAAACTGCTCTGTGACGCCAATATTTTAGAGCGATTCAGGGAACAACATCATATTTATTACAGAGTTCCCACTGTAGGTCTTGGTTTTGATCTGATCTCTACCCTTGCATCTTATATTCCAGCAAATGATGCTCAAATAGAGAGCGACCGCCATCGCCTTCAGGCCATCATGAAAGAACGAGAAAAACTAAATGCTGGATACATAGAAGAAGACGCGCCGGAATGGACCCGCCTACACAAACTACACGGAAATCCTAAATCATTTTCCTCTGCGGTTGTAACTGCCTTGAAAAAGGAGCCTGTAGGCACACTATTAGATATAGCCACTGGTACAGGAAGAATGCTAGAGATTTTAGGCCCTCTGTGCCGAACCGGTATCGGAGTTGATATTTCGAAAAAAATGGCCAGTGTGGCACGTACTAAGCTCCAACAGCAGGGTCTGGGTCACTGCACCATACGACAAGATGACATGTATCAAATGCGTTTTCCTAATGATCATTTTGATACTGTAACCATCGATCAGGTGCTCTACTTCGCAGAGCAACCCGCTGCAGTTATTGAGGAAGCTTCACGTGTTTTAGCGCCAGGTGGCCGGCTAATGATTGTCGCCTTCACAGCCGCAAAAAGCATTCAGAATGTCGAATTAGGTATTTCAACAAACACAATTAAAGCGTGGTGCCGCAATGCTGGCCTTGATCCAGCATCGCAAACTGATCTACCTGGTAAGCAGGCAAATATTGTATTACTGATAGCCAATAAACTTTATTAATGAGATAAAACTAAGGAGCAAAACGTGGCACTTGGAGCCCATGAATTACGCGATAGAATCCACACAAATATAACTAACTCAATCACACCAAAGGTTAGCTTTGAGTTTTTCCCGGCTAACACCGAGTCAATGGAAAAAACGATTCGGAGGAGTATTGAGAAGCTAGAGTCTTTGAACCCTGAGTTCATATCGGTTACTTATGGCGCAGATGGATCAACTCGCGAGCGCACCTTTGATGCTATCGCGTCTATCCAAGCACGCGGCACTGTTGACGCAATGCCACACTTAACCTGTGTTGGCGCGCAAAAAGATGATATAGCCTCCATCGCAGATGAATACTACGAACTAGGCATAAGAAAGATCATGGCGTTGAGAGGAGATCCTCAAGGTGGCGCTGGAGCAACTTATGCTCCAACTGAAGGTGGGTTTCCTTACGCAGAGCAATTAGTTGAGGGCTTAGCTGCACAGCATGATTTTGACATTTATGTTGCTGCCTATCCGGAAACCCATCCGGACGCCCCAAGTCCACATTTTGATCTGCAAAATTTAAAGCGAAAATTTGATGCTGGAGCGAGTACAGCAATCACACAGTACTTTTTTAACACTGAAAGCTACCTGCGGTTTCGTGATGCCGCAGTGCGTATGGGAATCGATAACCCTATAATTCCAGGCATATTGCCGGTCACTAATTTTGCCACTCTGCAACGCTTCTCGAAGGCTAGCAGTATTACTCTACCAAAATGGCTGGAGACAGCTTTTGCTGGTCTAGATGCCGAACCCGAAACTCGTCAATTAATCGCCGCAAATATCGCTATCGAGCAAGTAATAGCACTACAAGCTGAGGGCGTTAATGACTTTCATTTTTACACATTGAATCGCGCCGAACTATGCTACGCAGTTTGCCATGCTTTGGGAGTTCGCAGAGCTAACACTAATGAGAATAATACCGTAGAGGCTGCAGCATGAGAGGTTTAATCAACTCTGAAGACTCAGTCCGCGAGAAGCTGGGTCATCTGTTAGATCATAAAATTGCTCTCTTAGATGGCGCAATGGGAACTATGATTCAACAGTATGATTTACAGGAAAATGATTATAGAGGGGAGCGTTTTGCCGACTGGCCGAGTGACCTAAAAGGCAATAATGATCTACTAACCCTTACCCAACCCCAAATTATCTCAAGTATTCACCAGCAGTACTTGGCTGCGGGCGCAAACATTATTGAAACCAATACGTTTAATGCCAATGCACCTTCAATGGCAGACTACGGCCTTGAAGATTTGGTCTATGAATTAAACTATGCTGCCGCTAAAATCGCACGAGAAGCCATTGATGAGCCAAAAGGCGCAGGACAACAAGAAACTTTTGTAGCCGGCATTCTTGGGCCTACCAACAGAACTTGCTCACTAAGCCCAGATGTTGAAGACCCATCCTTTAGAAACATCAACTTTGATCAGCTTGTCGCTACCTATAGCGAAGCGACGGGCGCTTTGATCGATGGTGGGGTTGATTTAATTATGGTGGAAACCATATTTGACACGCTGAACGCTAAGGCTGCGCTTTTTGCAATTGACTCTGTCGCAAATGAACGTGGCATTGATATTCCGATTATGATTTCAGGGACGATTACCGATGCATCTGGCCGCACTCTATCAGGACAAACTACCGAGGCGTTCTGGCATTCCGTTCGTCATGCTAATCCGATCTCTATTGGACTAAATTGTGCTCTTGGAGCAACTGAACTACGTCCATACTTGCAAACACTATCACAGATATCTGAATGTTATGTGAGCGTTCATCCCAATGCTGGTCTTCCCAATCAGTTTGGTGAGTATGATCAATCTGCGTCTGAGATGGCCGAGGTCATACGAGAATTTGGTGAAGAAGGCCTGTTTAACATTGTTGGTGGCTGTTGTGGCACCACGCCTACCCATATCAATCATATTAAAAGCATTGTTTCTGAATTTTCGCCACGACAGCGCGCTGACAAATCTAAAGCACTACTTTTGAGTGGCTTAGAACCCTTAACTATCGATTCAAACAGTTTGTTCGTCAATATCGGTGAACGAACAAATGTTACTGGATCTGCAGTTTTTAGAAAATTAATCGAAGCTGAGGATTATGAATCTGCCATTCAAGTTGCTCGGCAACAGGTGGAAAACGGAGCCCAGATCATAGATATCAACATGGATGAGGGAATGCTCGACTCAGAATCGGTAATGATTAAGTTTCTCAACCTGATTGCAGGTGAACCTGATATAGCGCGAGTTCCTGTCATGATTGATTCTAGCAAGTGGTCAATTATCGAAGCGGGGCTGAAATGCATTCAAGGTAAAGGTGTCGTCAACTCTATCTCCATGAAAGAAGGTGAGGAGCAGTTTATCGAGCAAGCAACCTTAGTTAAACGCTATGGTGCAGCCGTTGTCGTTATGGCTTTTGATGAAGAAGGACAAGCGGACACCCTACAAAGAAAAGTGGACATTTGCCGGCGTGCGTACACACTACTAACCGATGTGGTCGGCATGGATCCTTATGACATTATTTTTGATCCCAATATTTTTGCTGTTGCTACAGGTATTGAAGAGCATAATGACTACGCACTATCATTTATTGAGTCCTGTGCCGAGATTAAAAAAACTTGCCCAGGTGCTGCATTGTCAGGTGGCCTATCTAATGTGTCATTTAGCTTTCGTGGAAATAATCCATTGCGAGAGGCGATGCATTCGGTTTTTCTTTATCATGCCATCCAAAACGGCCTCACAATGGCTATTGTTAACGCAGGCCAGCTTGCTATCTATGATGAATTACCTAAAGAACTCCGAGATAGTGTCGAGGATGTAATTCTCAATCGCACACCTAGTGCCACAGAACAATTATTGCACCTTGCGCCCCAGTATGCGGATAACAAAACCACGTCTACAAGTGTGGTAGACCAAGATTGGCGTGACCTTCCAATTACAGATCGATTAACTCACTCTCTCGTTAGTGGTGTTGATACCTATGTTATAGAAGATGTTGAAGAGGCTAGGCTTGCCGCGGAAAAACCGTTAGATGTCATTGAAGGTGCTCTGATGGATGGCATGAATCGTGTTGGTGACCTTTTCGGCGCCGGAAAAATGTTTCTTCCTCAAGTAGTTAAATCGGCGCGAGTAATGAAAAAAGCGGTGGCCTATCTGGTGCCTTTTATTGAAGAAGAAAAAGACGGCGCAACCATGCAAACCAACGGAAAAATTGTTCTTGCGACGGTTAAAGGCGATGTCCACGATATCGGGAAAAACATCGTGGGCGTGGTACTGCAATGTAATAACTTCGAAGTGATTGACCTCGGCGTCATGGTGCCTACAGCCAAAATATTAGAGGTAGCTGACAATGAAAATTGCGATCTAATCGGTTTATCTGGCCTAATTACTCCCTCTCTAGACGAAATGGTTGGAGTGGCAAAAGAAATGGAGCGACGGGGAGACTCACGCCCCCTACTTATCGGAGGGGCTACAACTAGCCCTGCTCATACCTCAGTTAAAATAGACCCTAATTACGATGGAACTGTAGTCTATGTCAAAGATGCTTCTAGGGCGGTCGGTGTCGCGCAGCGGCTAATGCGTGAACCGAGTGTTTTTGCGAAAGAACTTTCTTCGGCGCACGCTAACAAGCGTGAAGCGTACGCTGCAAGAGCAAAATCACCGCTAAGACCCTTCCCTCAAGCCATGGTGCGAAAAGCCCGTGTTGATATGAAACGAAAGGCGCCTGCTCCTTTAAAGCTTGGCATAACAGAACTCTCACCATCACTTGAAGAACTCCATGAATTTATTGACTGGATGCCCTATTTTAATGCCTGGGAATTTAGCGGACGTTTTCCAGATCTACTTTCTGATCCGACAAAAGGGCCCGAGGCTCGCAAACTATGGAAAGATACACAGACTTTACTCAAGCAACTAATGGACGAAAAATGGTTAGCGCCAAAAGGGGTCATAGGGCTATTCCCTGCGCGCTCACTGGGGGATGCCATCGCGTTAGAATCTGATGACAACAACCCAGTGGTATTGTTGCACTGTCTTAGACAACAAAAATCTCGGGAAGATTTGGCGTCACACTCGCTAGCTGACTTTATCGATGAAAGAGATGACTACCTCGGCGCATTTGCAGTGACTGCTGGACACGGTATTGATGAGCACATCGCGCGCTTTGAAGCTGATCACGATGACTATAACGCCATAATATTGAAAGCCCTAGCAGATCGTTTTGCAGAGGCTTTTGCAGAGTGGGCCCATAAAAAAGTACGTTGCGAACTGTGGGGATATGCCGCAGATGAAGCCTTGGACAACGAAGCTCTTATTAAGGAAAAATATCAAGGTATTCGTCCGGCTCCGGGATATCCTTCATGCCCTGATCACCGTCTCAAATTAGTGATCTGGGAGCTACTAAACGCTGAAAAAACGATCGACGTGACACTCACTGAATCTCTGGCTATGTGGCCAACTGCAAGTGTCAGTGGCTTCTATTTTTCTCACCCTCAGTCTCGTTACTTCACCCTTGGAAGGATAGACAAAGATCAGATCGAAGAATATGCCAATGCAAGAGAAGAAAGTATTGACGAAAATGAAACATGGCTTGCCCCCGTGCTCGGGTACTAAGCTGTTGCTTACATAGTTGGATATATTAGACTCTAAAATCCTGATTATTCAACTATCTAAGTTTGACTGCCGTGCCAAACACTAAGATCTCTGAAGAACCATCCATGATAGAGCTCGTGGTAAAACGTATACCAACTACAGCATCTGCGCTCTTCTGCTTGGCATTCTCTACTAGTCGCCCAATCGCAATATCTCTGGCCTCATTTAGCATTTCAGTATAACCACGTATTTCACCGCCAACGATACTCTTTAAACCCGCCATAATGTCACGGCCAATATGTTTTGCCTGGACCACATTCCCGGTAACAACACCGACACTCTCTAGAATTTCTCGTCCAGGAATTGTTTCCGTAGTTGAATAAATCATTTATTTTGTCCTTGACCTAAATCTATAGATTTGAATTAAAAGATAGAGTTAAAGCATATTAGATGCAACCACAATTACTCCAAAAGCTCGATTAAACCAATAAAAAACCCGCTTTCGCGGGCTTTCAATATTCAAACTACGCTATAACTATTAATCCATAGACAAAATCACTTTACCTTTGGCCCGTCGTTCAGCAATCGAGCCAAATGCGGAGCCATGATCATCAAGAGAGTACACCTCAGTCACTAAAGGAGTGAATTTGCCTTCATCAATCATTGCCACGAGCTCTTTAAAATTCTGCTGCGATGACAATGGGTCACGGGCTGACCATGCACCCCAAAACACACCTACCAATGATGCACTCTTTAACAACGCCAGATTCAACGGCATCTTCGGAATTGGGCCAGACGCAAAACCAATCACTAAGAAACGACCGTCCCATGCAATAGCACGAAATGCCTGCTCTGAGAAATCACCACCAACAGGGTCATAAACCACATCAGCACCCTTACCTTTGGTCAATTCTTTCACTTTTTCTTTCAGATTTTCAGTTGAATAGTTGATGCGCAGATCAGCGCCAGCTTCACAGGCAAAATCAAGCTTCTCTTCAGTGCTAGCTGCTGCTATTACAGTCGCGCCCATCGCCTTGGCTATCTGGATCGTAGCTATACCAACACCCCCGGCTGCTCCCAACACTAAAACAGTCTCACCTGGTTGTAATTGAGCCCTCTGCTTCAGCGCATAATAAGATGTTCCATAGGTCACAGCAAAACCCGCCGCCTGCTCATATGACATGCTGCTACCTTTCGGGAAAGTCGTATATTCAGAGGCAACAACCTGGCTGGCAAAGCCACCAATTTGCACCATACCGACCACTTCATCCCCCACCTTACGCGTAGTAACACCTTTCCCTAGCTTGGTAACAACGCCAGAAACTTCTGTACCAGGAATAAACGGCAGTTCAGGTTTAAATTGATACTTACCTTCAACAGTTAAAATATCAGGAAAATTAACCCCAGCGGCTTTAACGCCAATAAGTACCTCACCGGCACCTGGTTCAAGATCTTCTCTCTGTTCTAAGGTTAGGTCTTGAGTAGAACCAAAGTCACTACATACTAATGCTTTCATAATTTTATCCTGAAAATTTATTTGTTTTTAAAGTGGGCGCTGGCCTTAGCAACAAACTTGTCGGTCTGCTGAAAGCCGCCTACAAGCATTTTTTGGTTGTCTGTATTTTCGATTGCTTCCATATTAGCTCTGACATTTTCTGGCGTTTGGTCCTCTGGAGCTAGAAAAATACCATCGGTTTCGTAAATATGTGTACGCGCGTATCCACCCGCCCCTGCACAGAGGATTATGCGGTTTGGTGCATCTTTATCGCATAGGGTCAACAAGCCAGTAGTCACAGCCTCTACAGTCAATACCTCTGATATTTCGTCGGTCAGCAGGCCATCAAGCATACGTGTGCCTGCAGTGGGCGATAGGCAATTCACCTTGATATCGTACTTGTCACCTTCTAGAACTAGAGTGTTCATTAGTCCAACTACAGCCATCTTGGCAGCACCATAGTTAGATTGACCAAAGTTACCATACATACCACTGGACGAGGTAGTCATAACGACACGACCATAACCCTGCTCACGCATTAATGGCCAAACCGCTTTAGTGCAGTTAGCCGAGCCAATCAAGTGCACATCGACCACTAATTTAAAATCTTCCATCGTCATTTTAACAAAGCTTTTGTCACGCAGTATTCCTGCATTGTTAACTAAAATGTCGATGCGACCCCACTTTTCAATAGTTTGAGCCACCATGGCTTCAACTTGATTCAAGTCAGCTACGTTTGCACCGTTAGCTATCGCCTCACCCCCAGCCGCTTCAATTGTACGAACGACTTCGAGAGCTGCTTCACTTGAGCTACCAGACCCATCCACTGCACCACCAAGGTCATTCACTACAACCTTTGCTCCGCGTGACGCTAACGCCAGTGCGTGGGAGCGCCCAAGGCCATTCCCAGCGCCAGTTACAATCGCCACCTGACCGTCATATCTAATTGCCATACTTCACCCTTACTCTGTTAAATGTTTATTTATTGTATTCACGCAGTTCACGACGACCAATAACCATGCGATGAACTGAATCAGGTCCATCTGCAAAACGTAGCGTGCGCTGAGCACCATACCAACTCGCCAGTGGGGTGTCTGAGGAAATACCAAGACCACCATGCATCTGCATAGCTTCATCAATAATTTTCAACGACATGTTAGGGGCTGCAACTTTAATCATGGAAATGAATGGTTGAGCGGCATCTGTACCAACGTTATCCATTAACCAAGCAGCCTTTAAGCAAAGCAGTCGGGTCATTTCGATATTAATACGCGCATCCGCAATAATATCTACGTTACCGCCAAGCTTTGCTAAAGGACGACCAAAGGCCTCTCTGCTCACTGCGCGTTCGCAAAGCAACTTGAGCGCAGCCTCAGCAAGACCAATAGATCGCATGCAATGGTGTATACGTCCCGGTCCAAGTCGGCCTTGTGCCACTTCAAAACCACGACCAACACCTAAAATCATATTTTCTTTAGGTACACGAACATCGGTGAAACGCATATGCATGTGTCCATGAGGTGCATCATCGACATTCATAACCGTCATAGGCCGCAAGTTTTTAACCCCAGGAGTATCAAAAGGCACTAACACCTGAGAATGCTGTGCATGCCGAGGACCTCCGGGATTAGTGTTGCACATTACGATCAAGATTTTGCACCGTGGATCCCCTGCACCAGAAATCCATATTTTTTCACCATTTAGAACCCATTCATCTCCATCCTCAACACAACTCATTGCAATATTCGTTGCATCAGAGGACGCGACTGATGGTTCTGTCATAGCGTATGCCGAGCGAATTTCACCATTAAGAAGTGGTGTTAACCATTTAGCTTTTTGTTCGTCATTACAATAACGAGCTAAGACTTCCATGTTGCCTGTATCAGGCGCAGCACAGTTGAATACCTCTGGAGCTAAAAATGAACGTCCAGTCTCCTCAGCAATATAGGCGTATTCCACAGTATTGAGGCCATAGCCCCCTTCCCAGTGGGTTAGGAAGAAGTTCCAAAGGTTTCTGGACTTAGCTTTGCTTTTTAAGCTCTCGAGAATTTCAGTTTGTCTGTCAGTAAATGTCCAACGGTCCCCTTTACCAACCTCTTTATGGTACTCCATCTCTAGTGGAAGAATTTCTACATCAATAAAACTCTTAACTTCCTCAAGAATCGGTTTAACCTTGTCACTAATACCTAAATCCATCACTTCTTCCTCATAATTTTAAAATTTGATGCTTTGACGTTTTGCCTACTTCGATTACACCAGTTTAACCCATAAATTGACGTTATCAATGTCAATAAGTGCTACAAAAAAGGGGGTACCTAATTGGTAACTCTACTTATTGTTTAGGGATTTAATACCCACAAATTAATGCGTAGCGATCAGCATGATAATTGTAGTCGCCGAAAAGAGCCTGAGCAGGCCGCGCACGTTTGATAAAAAATCCGATTTCATATTCATCTGTCATACCAATACCGCCGTGCAACTGAATAGCCTCATTAGTAGAGAGCTCCGCTACTTCACAAAGCTTAGCCTTAGCAATGCTGGCAAGAGCAGGACTTTTCACATCACCTTCGTCTATGGACTGAAGGGCTTTTAAAACTACTGACTTACAGAGTTCAATCTCACTCCACCAATGAGACGCACGATGCTGGAGTGCTTGAAATGAACCAATGAAGGCTCCAAACTGTTTGCGCTCCTTCATGTACTGGAGAGTTCTATCAAAGCTTTCCTGAGCAATACCCAGGAGTTCAGCAGCCAAATGAGCATTGCCGGCATCTAATGTCGCTGATAGGGTTCGGAATCCACGATCTTGCTCACCTAGTAAGGCATCTAAACCAACTTCTACATTAGTGAAACTGATAATGGCCGCATTACGTCCATCAACCATCTGTGTTCGCTCAACCGTTACACCTTCAGCTGTACGATCAACAACAAACAAACTAATCCCTTTCATCTCTCCAGGAGTGCCTGCTGTTCGTGTTACAACAATCAGCTTATCAGCAGTACTGCCATCGACCACGTAGCGCTTAACGCCACTTAGAAGATAACTATCGCCTTTTTTCTCAGCCCTCATCGCGGTCTGAGTAGGTGAGTGATGGATTTTTTCATCAACCGCAAGAGCCATCGTTATTTCACCCGCGGCAATTCCTGAAAGTAGCTCAGTTTTCTGCTTTTCGTTACCTGCTAAAGAGATAGCGGTTACCCCTAACACTGCGGTTGAAAAAAGAGGGGACGCAGTTAGGGTACGACCACTCTGTTCGACAATCTGTGCCATCCCCACATGACCAAAGGCTAAGCCACCATATTCTTCGGGCACTAGAATAGCCGCCCAACCCATATTGACCATTTGATTCCATAGAGTGCTGGAGTAACCTGTTTCACTGCCCGCATCCCGCTGCGCGCGAAGTTCTGCGATGGGAGCATGCTCAGTGAGAAAACCCTGAGCGGACTCTTTAAGCATTTGTTGTTCTTCATTTAATACCAGTGCCATGATATGTACCTATATAGTCTGTTAACCCAATCCGAGGATATTTTTAGCGATAATATTCAACTGAACTTCAGATGTTCCACCTTCAATTGAATTCCCCTTGGTACGCAACCATGTTTTCGGTAACCAACCATTTTTTGAGACATCTCCTTCCCAAATCATAGAGTTACTGCCGTTTATCTTGACCAAATGCTCAAAACGACGCTTGTTAAGCTCTGTGCCGTAATATTTCAACATTGCAGAGGTTGCTCCAACACCACTTCCAGATTTAACTTCATCGGTCACTCTTTCTGCTGTAAAAGCGAAAGAGGCTGCATCAATTTCCCATTTTGCAATATCAGTGCGCAAAAATAGGTCGTCTAGGCGACCATTTGTCGTGCCAACTGTCTCTGCTGCTAACGCACCAAGAGTTTTGGATCCTGCGGCAGAAATGCCAAAGCCACCTATCATTTCCCGCTCATGGGTTAGAAGGTACTTGGCAATGGTCCAACCTTGGTTAACCTCTCCTACGACCTGATCCTTCTCCACTCTTACATCATCAAGGAAGGTTTCACAGAAAGGTGAACTGCCGGAGATCAATTTAATTGGTTTTGGCGTTACCCCAGGGGTTTCCATGTCAAATAATACTAAGCTAATACCCATTTGTTTTTTCGCATCGGGATCCGTGCGCAGTAGGCAGAACATCCAATCTGCTTTATCTCCGTATGAAGTCCAAACTTTTTGTCCATTGGCAATAAAGTGGTCCCCCATATCGACAGCTTTACTTTGCAATCCGGCTAAATCAGATCCAGCACCGGGTTCGCTGTAACCCTGACACCAACGGATTTCACCGCGTACAATTGGCGGCAGATGTTGTTGTTTCAACGCTTCAGAACCAAACTTTAAAAGCGCTGGACCAATCATCCAAATTCCAAAACTATCTAAAGGTGAGCGCGCTCTAATGCGAGCCAACTCTGACTTTAAAACTTTGAGCTCTTCTTTGTTTAAACCACCTCCACCATACTCTTTGGGCCAATCTGGCGCAGTCCAACCCTTGGCACCCATTCTTTCCATCCATAATTTTTGATCTTCACTCTTAAAAGTCCATTTACGACCACCCCAACATTGATCATTCTCAACGTTAGTCATTGGCGACCGCATACTCTCAGGGCAGTTTTCTTCTAACCATTCTCGTGTTTCTTGTCTGAAACTCTCTAAACTACTCACATTAGGCTCCCACTTGATCTAATTACATATTGACAGTATATATGTCAATAGATTGCCGCGTCAACGAAAGAGCTGACGCTGAAATTCTAAATGAAATATGCTTTTTTTGAGGAACTCGAAGGTACAGTAGGTTATGCTTGCTTTCAAGAATTTCGGTGACTCACCGCCCACGAATGCTAGGTGCTTGTTTGCTATATTGTTGTGAGTTAACTATATAATTTGCAGATTAATAATATTAACGACCTGATCACAAGGACCATTGTGGATGTCTAAAGCTTTACAAAAGTTGCTCAACATACTTGATCTAGAAAAGATTGACACGAACATCTACCGCGGCACAACCCCAGAAACTACTAATTCTAGAGTTTTTGGAGGACAGGTGTTTGCTCAGGCAATGCGTGCTGCTCAAGATACAGTTGATAAAGAACGCCTTGTACATTCTCAGCATGCATATTTTTTACGCCCTGGCGATCCAAATGTGCCAATCTTATACGAAGTCGATAATATCCGTGATGGTGGCTCATTTACTACCCGCAGAGTAGTTGCGTCTCAGCGCGGAAAGGCTATTTTTAACACGGAAATGTCGTTCCAAGTTCTTGAGGAGGGCTTAAACCACCAAGCTGATATGCCGGACTGTCCCGGCCCTGATGATCTTGAAGATGATAACCATCGATGGGCTAAAATTAGGGAGCAATTGAACCCCTCAACTAAAACTAAGTCGTCTAAACATCGACCCTCGCTGCGGCCTATCCAAATGCGATCAGTTGAACCTGTTGATTACTTGGACCCCTCCCCGAGGAAGCCTGAGCAATTAATTTGGATCAAGGTAGCAGGTCAATTACCAAGTAAAACGGATATAAGTCTGCATCACGCAATACTTGCCTATGCATCGGACTTCAGCTTAATGAGCACGTCCCTGCTTCCCCATGCGGTGAGCATAATGAATCCCAAATTACAGCCAGCGTCTCTTGATCACTGTATTTGGTTTCATGATAGGTTTAGAGCCGACGAATGGATGCTTTATCACATGGACAGTCTTCGCTCGAGTCGCGCTCGAGGCCTAAGCCGAGGTACCTTTTACACTCAAGATGGTAGGTTAGTGGCGAGCACTATTCAGGAAGGCTTAATGAGGCTTCATAGCCAGTAAACTTAAATTTACTCGCTGACTACTGCCTGCGCTTGTCGATTGGGCGAAGTCGGCGTGTTTAAAAATGTAAAAAACCAATGCACCAAAATCACCAAGGCAATATCCTCTGTATTGCTCAACAGACGACTTAACCCCATACCTCCGAAGAAGACCCCCAAACAGTTGATGAGCTTCCAGCGCAATGTGATGTAGTGGATACTTGCAAACAGCACATTACTCAAAACAGCCGCGGGAATTATGCCCATCACCCCCACAAGCAGGCTGGGGAGCATCAGTCGAAATGCAAACTCTTCCACTACCGAAATAAATAATAAATAGCCAAGCCAAGCCACTTGCGTTTGTGTCAGTTGATGCCCTTTCAATCGAAGAAAAATGAAAAAAAATAACAACAGCCCAACCGAAACCCCAAAATAGTATATTGGTGCTGACATCAATGGCGATGAACTCCAGGCAATAGCCTGAGATACTTCAGGCAATATGAGACAACACACGGCTATGAACCCCATGGTCAAACCATGACGCAAAAAAACTTGTCTAAATGTAGAAATGAAACTGCCTTTTACCGACGCCTTCCGTTGCAGCCGTCCTTCCTGGGCTGAATTATTTGGAACGTCATCAGACATACCGTAGAAACCTTTTGTTGATACTCGATTATCCTGTGTAATTGAAGAAAACAATAAATCTTGTTGTGTGTCTATAAATTTACGTACTTTCGTTTTTTACCACTCACTTTTTTAACGTAGTTTCTTGTTTCCTCCCGAATATGCCGATTAGTAAGAAACCAGTAAAAGTCTTTAGTCGACATCTTATTGATGCGCGCAATTGCTTTAGTTTTATTACCCCTCTTGTTAAGGCTGCGCCAAAGGTTGCCTGCTCCACCGTTGTAGCTAGAGATCATCGCATACTCAAGTTTCTTCGGATCGCGAATACCTACCAAATAGCGATTACTCAGAATATTTAGATAGCCTGCAGCGACCTCAATATTATTTTCAGGGCGATATAAAAAATTTGGTGACGGTGTGTGTTTGTAGCCCTTAATTAGCGAGAAATAATCTCTGCCTGCGGTGTCAGCTTTAATTTGCATCAACCCAAGAGCATTCGACCGAGAGCGAGCCAGTGGATTAAAAGAACTTTCGGTTTCCATGATAGCCATCATTAGAGAAACAGACACATTGTGTTGGCGGCTAGCTTTTTTAGCATATTTTACATATTTACTGCCGGCAATAGCTTTATGAGTTTCCACCATATTGATGGACACACTAAATCTTCCAGCTTCAAATGACTTTCGCCGCAGTAAAACATCAGCAAAGTCTGCGGCAGCACGCCTTGCCTGTATGGGCCTGCCTTTATGATCTAAGACCTGACCCCAAAAGAATGGTTTGTTGGTTGTTTCATTGATTAGTCCAAAATCTTGAGCTGTTTTAGCATCGATCACTGAGGGATCGATTTGTGTGAGTAACACGTCGATAATTGACTGCTTTAATGTCTCTGGTGTAATTGCTGTCAAAAAGATCAGACCATTTTCAAAATCTACCAGAGTATTGGCTTCTTCCGTCTCATTAAAAGACAAAACTGATGGATTGTACGAACCCTTTGAATCTGAATGACTTTGATACTCGCGTAGCAACGCTGCCACGTCATCGTCATATTCTTCGAAGTCAATGCCAACGGCGAAGCCACTCAATAACAGGACAATGAGGGATGATATTTTTGCTTGGCTTAACAGGCTACTAAAAAGTGCTGATCGTTTCATATTGATTTATCGCTTGTAATCATATTCTGGATTTTGCTGTACCATTCCTCGGCGCATTCTTCTCATGCCACTAATCCAACGATCATAATCTTGTCCCTTTTGCTCTACATATTGAGTTAATTCAGCATGAGGTGAAATTAGAAAGTCTCCATCATGCATGCCCTTTAGTATTGATTTAGCCGCATCATCCGCAGTCATCACTTCATCTTGGCCGCTTACGCCTCGACCGCCTTCTGTCATTCGGGTTGCAACATATAGAGGGCAAACCACAGATACCTTAATATTGTCATCTCCATGGGTAATCGCCAAGGACTCAGCAAAACCTAGAGCCGCGGTTTTAGTCGTCGAGTAAGCTGCATCGCCGACTTGGCACAGTAAAGATGCTCCTGAAGCTACATTGACTAGATATCCGCCGCCGCGCTTAATCATGCCTGGCACCACTGCTCGAGCAGCATAAACGTGAGCCATAACATTAACCTTCCAACTGGTTTCCCAAGCTTCATCAGGTGCTGACGCCGCCATCCAGTCAGGCCCATCCCCAAAGGAAATACCGGCGTTAGATACAAAAATATCGACTGGACCCAGTGATGATTCAACTTCATCCATCATGGTCTGAATATCTTTTTCAATGCCAACGTCAGCCTTGAGACCGATTCCATCAACCAACTCAGCTACATCACTGGCAGGTTTAGCTTCTAAATCAACCACTGCAACCTTGGCTCCAGCATTTGCAAACTCAACACATAGTGAGCGCCCTATGCCATTGGCGCCCCCAGTAACAACAACAACTTTGTTTTTAAACTCCACGACAATCTCCTTTAGATGTCTAAGCGTCCTTGATTAACACAGCCTCTAAAGCAGATCTAATTGAATCTGGTATCGCCACCGGCTTATCGGTAGATCGATCTACAAAAACGTGAGTGAAGGTTCCCATGGCAGATGCAACGGCAGAACCTTCCTGAAAAATACCAATTCCGTACTCCACAGAACTATTACCCAAATGATTAACCCGCAATCCTGCGTTTATGGCTTGTGGGTAAGCAATAGGGGATTTGTACTGACAATTCGATGCAACCACAAAACCTACAACCTGAGAGTTTTCGATATCTAAGCCGCCCTCTTCTATCAGATACTTATTCGCCACCGAATCAAAATAACTGTAATAGACGACATTATTTACATGTCCATAGATATCGTTATCCATCCATCGAGTAGTTATATCGGTAAAATAGCTATAATTGGCTCTCTGATCATCGCTCATTGTGTCTTCTCCCAAATACCTAATAGGCTTGACGGTAAATTTCTAAGGAATCATCTAAGCTAACTTCTCGGGGATTATTAATTAACAACCTTTGCTGAAGCATAGCCTCTTCAGCAAGTTTTGGTAAATCACCCATAGGTACATCCATCTGACTCAGGGAGGTTTGCAATCCTAAATCTTCAGCAAGACTTAAGAAATACTCTGCAAGCATTTCCGTGATCACCAAAACGTCATCGGGCAATGACTTATCAGGCATAATCAAAGGAGCAATCTCTTTATAAAGATCTCCTGCTGAGGGCCCGTTAAAGCGAATAACATGGGGCAATACCAAAGAATTACTCAGACCATGGGGTATATGATAATTACCACCCAGAGGGTACGCGAGGGCGTGCACAGCCGCCACCGGTGCATTGGCGAATGCCTGACCTGCAAGCATTGCACCAAGCAACATACTGCCTCGTGCATCTAGATTATCCCCCTGCTTTACTGCAACAACGATATTACCGGCAAGAAGCCTTAGCGCCTCTCGAGCGAGCATATCTGACAACGGATTTTTTAGGCGCTTCGAAGTGTAGGCTTCAATGGCATGAACCATTGCATCAATCCCCGTCGCAGCTGTTACGTGCGGCGGTAAACCCAAGGTCAAACTGGCATCTAAAATGATTTTATCTGCTAATAGTGTACGACTTACTACCCCTGCCTTAGTCGTTTCTCCCGTGGTAATAATGGATACCATTGTTGCTTCAGAGCCTGTTCCCGCAGTAGTGGGTACCTGAATTAAAGGTAATCGACCGCCAGTAATTTGATCGACGCCATAAATATCAGGTAGAGACTGCTCACCTTTGATTAACACCGCCAATAATTTGGCTACATCCATGGAGCTGCCGCCACCAAAGCCAATAACACCATCGCAATTAAACGCTTGAGCTTTTGTCACCGCATCCATCACAACTGACTCAGGAGGATCCGCGACAACATCGGCGTATAACTCATACTCAACCTTACATGCATCAAGACTCTTGGTTGCTCTATCCAAGAGACCAAACTGAATAATTCCCCCATCAGTAACAATCAATGCTCGAGTAATACCCATGTTAACTGCTAAATCCCCGAGCTGTTTGGAAGCCTCCGGCCCCACTAACACATCTGGTACAGCACTATAGAGATAGTCACTCATACAAAATTACTCGTCTTAAATTTTCGCATATTTAAATCAACCTAAGATTAAGGCTGTAACTGATCAATCATCTCAGCCACCGGTCATGTTCATAAACCTTACAATATCTATTTTGTCAGGGTCAAAATAATGACGTTCTGGCTTATTTTGTAATGCCTGAATAATCTTAGACTTTAATAACTCAGTATCTCCAGGATTGCCCCGCATAACCGAGCGCAAATCCATACTATGCTCATTTCCTAAACACAAAAGCAGTCGTCCTTCAGCCGTCATTCTCACCCGATTACAAGACTCACAGAAATTATTCGACATGGGTGAAATAAAACCAATTTTACTTGAACTGTTAGCAATGTGAACATAGCGTGAGGGTCCACCAGTGGTTTCTACGCTATCAACGAGACTAAACTCGCTGTCTAGTTGTTCACGTATGTGCGCACTTGATATTTGAGTAGCTGATCTCTCATGAGAAGAAATGACACCAAGAGGCATTTCTTCTATGAAAGATATATCCATTTCGTTATCTACCGCAAAACGTGCTAAATCGATAACTTCATCATCGTTAAAGCCGTCTAAAATCACAGCATTGAGTTTAAGCTTATTAAATCTAGCTTGTTTTGCCGCTTGAACGCCCTGATGCCACAATTCCAGATCACCTGTCCGTGTTAACTCTTTAAACCTTTTTGGCTTAAGGCTATCTACGCTGATGTTGAGTCTAGCTAAACCAGCGTCTTTAAGTGATTGCGACATTTTGGGCAATAACATCCCATTGGTGGTCATGGTGACTTCGTCCAGGCCTTGTAATCCGGCGATGGCATCAACTAATTTAATAATGTCTCGACGAATAAGGGGCTCTCCACCAGTAAGACGAATTTTTTTCACACCTAGTTCAACGAAGGCAGTCGCCACATCACGAAGCTCTTCAAGGGAAAGAATTTGCTGCCTCGGCAAGAAGGTCATATCTTCAGCCATACAGTAAGTACAGCGGAGATTACATCTATCTGTTACTGATAAACGGAGGTAGTCAACGGTCCTACCAAAGGGGTCTACCAAAGACGCTGGGGTTGCTGATGAAAGATTATGACTAGCCATGTTTCACTCTTTTTTGTAGGGCTTT
>SHBP01000014.1 GCA_004211905.1 SAR92 clade bacterium | reverse complement strand
TCAGCAGTTAAAGTCAAAATCTGATAAGTAATGGAATCAGGCGCAGAACCTGAAGATGAAAGCTCTTGCCCGTTAACTGCCTTAGCAAGGCCTATGTGAGCACCTCTACCATTAATTGTTAAAGTTCCTGCGGCTTCATCATGGCTAAAGGTTGCTGCTGCACTACCATCGTGCGGTGCAACTGGAGCGGCACATGCGTCTGCACCCCCGTCTTGCCATGCCTCTACCCAAGTGTCATCACCAAACACATTGTTAAACGAGCCATCTGCACCAAAGGTATATTGATCATCAAACCAGCATGCTCGCTCAGCAACCACATCAGCACCTGTTGACCACCACTCCATACTACCCGCAGTAGGTCCGACACCTGCAGCGCCTTCGCCATCAAGTTTCCAGACACCAACGAAAGGAGATACTGGCTTTTTAGCCAAATTAAATGTCCACCAAACACCAGCGGCAGTCTCTACTGTGACAGTTAGATTCATGCCATCCGCAGTTAATGTCAAAATTTGATATGTAATAGAATCGGGAGCAGAACCTGAGGCGGATAGTTCTTGACCATTAACAGCTTTAGCGAGACCCAAGTGAGCCCCTCTGCCGTTAATCGTCAGTGTTGAACCAGCTTCATCCCAAACCCAAGAAGCTGCGGCACTTCCATCATGAGGGGCAACTGGTGCCGCACAGGCATCAGCGCCTCCATCTTGCCACGATTCTACCCAAGTATCATCGCCCTGAATGTTTTTAAACGTTCCATCTTTTGCAAACGAGAATATATCGTCAAACCAGCACGCACGTTCCGCAACAACATCAGCGCCCGTCGACCACCATTCCATACTCCCCGCTGTAGGGCCTACACCTGCAGCGCCTTCTCCATCAAGCATCCACTCACCAACCAGAGGATCCTCAACTGGTGCCACACACCCTTCCGCGCAGTACTGTACTCGACTTCCGTCAGTCGTTTCAGAGACATCAACGCCAGGCTCACCACTGGTATCGCTGAAGGAAATATTAAAGGTGACGTATCCATCTACATCCGACTCAACCATTTCACGGGATGCTGACCAATCTCCGATTTTACCTACAACCTCAGTCGCCACACCATTAATGGTAACAACTGGCTGCATCAATGCTTCCGTCGCTGTGAAGTCAACTTTAATTGACTGTCCCAGCTTTGCAACACCGTCAGGGCTAGAGTTTTTCTCTTGCGCTTGCAATATCATCACACTGGTTAAGGTTGGCGCAATGCCATCCGGACCAGCTGGTTCTGGCAAATCATTATCGGTAACAGTATTTCCACCACCACCACAGGCAGCAAGAAATAGCGAAAAAGATAACGCTAGAACAGAACCTAAATGATTAGCTTGGAAAAAAGATTGAAACCAGCCCAAATAGCTGACGGTTGATTGCGGACGCATAACTCCCCCTGACATAAGTTTAATTATTTATTCAGCACAAACTGAAAATATTTTTCTCACTCTGAATTCTCTGCCCCCTCAGGCGCAACCTCCAGAGCAATTCGGTGAATAGGGATATATATGCGATGAATTGGTTACAGAAACGTTAAACATGAATAATTCAAGTAACTCCTAGGAAAAATATACCCAAGATTACTGACAATATTGGCTTAGCTACGGTTTTCGCCGCCGAAACAATTAGGAGAGTTTGGCGTTTTATACCGCTTTTCCACCCACTCATCAGGCGCATAGGTATGCAAAGCCAGCGCATGTACATTGCCTGCAAGCTCATCCGCTAAAATTGAGTAGATCATCTGGTGACGCTGCACTAAACGTCTACCATCAAACTGCTTACTAACAACCACCACCTTGAAGTGACTTTCAGACCCAGGGGGAACAGAATGCATGTGACTTTCATTCGTAACCTCGAGTACCTCAGGTGCAACCCCTGATGTTAGCTTTAGGATAATTGTTTGCTCTACCGGCCCCAAATGAATCACATACCTCCCACTAGATTGATCATTACTCCAGCGGCAACCGCGGATCCAATCACCCCTGCTACATTTGGCCCCATCGCATGCATCAATAAGAAATTTTGAGGATTGGCTTCAAGGCCTACCTTATTGGCAACTCTTGCGGCCATGGGTACCGCAGAGACCCCAGCAGCACCGATTAATGGATTAACCTTATGCGCGGAGAGTAGATTCATTAGCTTAGCCATTAATACTCCCGAAGCAGTGCCGATACAAAAAGCAATTGCCCCCAGACCGAGAATACCCATAGTTTCAACATTTAGAAACTTGTCTGCGCTCATTTTCGAACCCACGCCCAGCCCCAAAAAAATTGTCACAATATTGATCAACGCATTCTGTGTTGTGTCACTCAATCGATTAACAACGCCACACTCACGCATTAAATTACCAAAACAAAACATTCCTAATAAAGGAGCAGCATCAGGCAAAAGCATGGCCACAAGTAATAATAGCGTCAAAGGAAAGACTATTCGTTCCGCTTTTGAAACAGACCGTAATTGAACCATTGTGATTTGTCGTTCAGCAGGAGTAGTTAGCGCTCGCATGATTGGCGGCTGGATAATCGGAACCAAAGCCATATAAGAGTATGCTGCAACCGCAACAGCTCCTAATAGGTCTGGCGACAGCTTGCTAGTGACAAAGATCGCTGTTGGCCCATCAGCGCCCCCTATTATTCCTATAGACGCTGCGTCGCGAATACTAAAATCCAAGATTCCAAAATGACTTAGGGCAACAGCGCCTAAAACTGTTGTAAAAATACCCACCTGTGCAGCTGCGCCGAGAAGCAGAGTTTTGGGGTTGGCTAACAGCGGCCCAAAATCAGTCATTGCACCAACTCCCATAAAAATAACTAACGGGAACAACCCGGTGGCGATACCTGCATAGTAAATATAGTAAAGTAGTCCACCGGGGCTTTCTAACTGACCTAGCTGATCATAAATAGGAGCCGCATCAAATCCCGCTCCCGGAATATTTGCTAAAATAGTCCCAAATCCAATAGGCACAAGAAGTAGAGGCTCAAACCCTTTACTGATCGCCAAGAACAATAACAGCAACCCAACCGCCATCATTGCTACCTGACCCATTTGGATTTGAGCCAAACCTGAAGTTGCCCATAGACTGATTAAATTTTCCATCAACAGGACCCCTTTAGGCTATGGTTACCAACGTATCACCAACGGCACAGCTATCTCCGCCCTGAACTTTCACTGCAATAATTTTTCCTGCTTTGGGCGCGCTTATTGATGTCTCCATTTTCATGGCTTCCAAAATAATAACGGACTCCCCTTCAGAAACATCCTGCCCCGGCTCGACCAATACTCTAACCACATTTCCTGCCAGAGGCGCAGTCACCGGCTGACCAGGGATATCTGGGGCCGCTCCTAATTCAGCGTTGTGAACTCCGATTTCACCAATGGCACTAATATCTCCGCCATTGGCAACCGTTACGGTGTAGGACTTTCCTTCCACTTTTACAGTATAGACCTCTTCCCCTTGCTCATTAAGCTGGGCTGGGCTTTTCCCAGTAGGCACTGGCTCAAACACACTAGGATCATTGCGATGCTGCAAAAATTTTAGACCAACCTGAGGAAATAGAGCATAAGTTAAGACATCATCAATTTGCCTGTCACCTTCGGAAAGGTCAAAACCAGCCGCTTGGGTCAACCCAACTAGCTCACTTTCCAAAGTCGCAAGCTCGGGCTTAATATTATCCGCAGGCCGACAGACTATAGGCATCTCTCCATCACTAAGCACCCGCGCTTGCAAATCAGCATTCACCGTCGCGGGAGTAGCTCCATACTCTCCACGAAGCACTCCAGCCGTTTCTTTTGTTATTGATTTGTAGCGCTCTCCACTCAATACATTTAATACCGACTGAGTACCGACAATTTGAGAGGTAGGTGTGACAAGCGGGATATAACCGAGATCCTCTCGTACATTTGGAATCTCTGCTAGCACCGCATCCAATTGATCTTCCGCTCCCTGCTCACGCAATTGACCTTCCATATTTGTGAGCATGCCGCCAGGAACCTGGGCCACTAAAATTCGCGAGTCAACGCCCTTAAGGGAGCCTTCAAATTCCACATATTTCTTTCGTACATCCCTAAAATACGCAGCTATTTCTTCGAGCTTTTCAATATTCAAACCAGTGTCGCGCTCACTATCTTTAAAAATCGACACTACTGATTCCGTTGCTGAGTGACCATAGGTCATCGACATAGAAGATATCGCTGTATCAACATTATCGATACCTGCTTCAACACATTTCATGATTGTTGAGGTAGAAAGGCCGGTCGTAGCATGGGCATGGAGCTGAATAGGGATATTGACCGCTTGCTTAAGTTTAGTAACAAGGTCAAAACCAACATAGGGCGTTAGTAGCCCTGCCATATCTTTAATACAAATGGAGTCAGCGCCTGCGTCTTCGATCTGTCGAGCTTGGTCAACCCAAAGGTCAGTTGTATGAACTGGGCTAACTGTGTATGAAATAGTTCCCTGCGCATGCTTCCCAACTTGATTGACTGCCCGCAACGCAGTCTCAAGATTGCGCATATCGTTCATCGCATCAAATACACGAAAGACATCAATGCCGTTAATTGCCGCCCGCTCTACAAATTTTTCAACGACATCATCTGCGTAATGCCTATAACCAAGAATATTCTGCCCTCGAAACAGCATTTGCTGGGGAGTATTGGGCATAGCCTTTTTCATCTCTCGAATACGATCCCAAGGATCTTCACCCAAAAAGCGGATACAAGAATCAAAAGTTGCTCCACCCCAAGACTCCATAGACCAATAACCAATTTGATCAAGCTTCTCTGCAATCGGTAACATATCATCAATTCGCATACGCGTAGCGAACAATGACTGGTGAGCATCCCGCAATACAACTTCAGTGATGCCAAGGGCATTCGTTTTAGATGACATAAAATAAGTCCAATAGCGTTGTTAAATAATTAACTAATTGTGCAGGGTATCTGTCCCGACTTGAAAAGGATACTACCTCAGCGTCCCCGGTGCTGATCTAAAGCCGCTTGTATCGCGGTTACGATAGTAGAATCGACCGAAGTTATAACAGGAGACTTGTGATCACTGACCGCCTCTACATCAGCAGAGGCCCATTTATTAACCGAAGCGGACATAGCATGAGTGATGCCCACCAGTAACGTGAGAAAAGCAAAGACCGTCCCCATGCCATAAAGCATGAGATCAAGGCCTTGAGAAATGATCGTTACTTCCATCTATACTTCCTTTACTCTTGATAAAATCTCGACTTAGGGGAATTCTTAAAAATTCCAAACAAAAAACTATAACAATAAGTAGGCTTTTTGCAAGTTAGGCTTTGCATTCTTCGGCAGGAAACCTACAATTCGCGACTATAGGCACGCCTGAACATAGGATAAATTAAATAATGCGATTGAAAGACCTTCTCACCCAGCGGTTTTCTGCAGCCATGATCGCTGCAGGCATTCCTGAAGACTGCTCTCCAATGGTAGCTCTCAGCGGAAAACCGCAATTTGGTGATTATCAGGCTAATGGGGCCATGGGTGCCGCTAAAAGAATGAGGGCAAACCCTAGGGATTTGGCTACACAAATTATTGACAAATTGAATCTAGAGGGTATTGCGGACAAACTCGAAATAGCTGGACCTGGCTTTATCAACGTGCACCTAAGCCCATCGTTTTTATCGGATAATTTAAAAAGAATTAACTCTAGATCTTTGGACAAAAAAGATAAAAAAATCGTTGTTATAGACCACTCCTCTCCAAATCTTGCCAAAGAAATGCATGTGGGTCATTTACGCTCAACCATTATTGGTGACTGTTTAGCACGAATATTAGAATTCCAAGGCCATGAAGTTGTTCGTCAGAATCATATGGGCGACTGGGGTACGCAATTTGGAATGCTGATTGCAGAACTAGAGCTTCATTTGGGAGACGGAGAGCAAGCAGCATTAGCCTTAAATGATCTTGAAGTGTTCTATCAGCAATCTAAGAAACATTTCGATGAAGACACAGAGTTTGCTGATAGAGCCCGAGACTATGTGGTCAAGCTCCAGTCTGGCGATAAGCACTGCCGTAATCTGTGGCAAAAGTTTATCGACGTATCTGTTGCACACAACCTTGAAATTTACCAAAAACTCAATGTCGGTTTATTGAAAAAGCACATCAAACCTGAAAGTGCCTACAATGATGATTTAGAACCTGTGCTACAGGATCTCGTGGATCAGGGTATAGCCGTTGATTCTGATGGCGCTAAAGTAGCTTTTCTTCCTGAGCTTGCCGATAAAAATGGAAATCCATCACCCATGATTGTACAAAAATCTGGCGGAGGATTTCTTTACTCCACGACTGATTTAGCAGCATTACGCTTCCGGGTTAATAAGCTACACGCTAATCGTATTCTCTATTTTATCGACGCCCGACAATCACTTCACATGAAGCAAGTTTTTATTACTGGCCGCAAAGCGGGATATGCTCCTCATTCAGTAAGTTTAGAGCACCACCCTTTTGGAACCATGATGGGTAACGATGGCCGACCCTTCAAAACACGAAGTGGCGGCACTGTAAAATTAGCAGACCTTTTAACCGAAGCAGTTGAGCGAGCTGAAAAATTAGTGCGCAAAAAAAATAGTGACCTTAATGAATCAGATATTAAATCCATCGCTGAGAAAGTCGGTATCGGTGCAATCAAATATGCTGATCTAAGCATTACTCGAACTAATGATTATATTTTCAATTGGGACGCGATGCTTTCATTCGAGGGCAACACGGCCCCCTATCTACAGTACGCCTATACTCGTATTTGCAGTATTTTCCGCAAAGCGGGCATTGAACAAAACTCGTTGATAGCGGCCGTTAATATTATAGAAGCACAGGAGAAAGTATTAGCTCTAAAGTTACTGCAATTTAATGAGGTTATTGATCAAGTCGCCATTGACTGTTATCCGCACACTTTATGTACTTATCTCTATGAACTCGCCAGCGCGTTCATGACATTCTACGAACACTGCCCAGTATTGAAGTCAGATGTTTCAGAGGATATTAAGCAGAGTCGGCTGCAGCTGTGTGCATTGAGCGCCGACACACTAGCCTGTGGTTTAGATCTACTTGGCATCGAAGTTATGGAAAAGATGTAATTCTTTAGGCGGACACGCTCAATCTATTTGCTCGCGATAACTTGCTGATGCATGTCTTTAAAAGACTGTTCGGTTGAGCTATCTAGTCCCCGCTTATCCATCAATGACACTGTTACAATAGCCACCAGAGACAAAACAAAACCTGGAACCAAGGCATAAAGATCAAAGATACCACCCTCTGCTCGGGACCAAATCATCACTGTTACACCACCGATTAGAACTCCCGCAAGAGCCCCCCGCGCTGTCATGCGGCGCCAATACAAGCTCACTAAAATTGCAGGCCCAAGAGATGCACCTAGGCCAGCCCATGCATAGGAAACAACATCTAAGACTTTATTATCCGGCTCCATAGCCAGCACCGTAGCCATCATAGCCAACACTACAACTGCTATTCGTCCTATCTGCAGTCGCTTTTCAGCACTAACATCTTTTTTTGTCACTAAGGGGTAGAGGTCTTCGGCTAAGGAGGATGAACACACCAGTAACTGAGAATCCACAGTACTCATAATGGCGGCCAGAATAGCCGCAAGAAGAATACCTGCAATAAGTGGGTGGAAAATCAAACTTGTCAGCGCAATGAATACTTTTTCACTATCCGGCAAAACCTCAGGTAAATAAGCGATCCCACTAAGGCCGACCAATATAGCGAGCAAATAACAAGACAAGGCCCATACCACTCCGATGGTGGCTGCTTGTTCTGTCTCAGAAGCGGAACGTATAGCCATGAAACGCGCCAGTATGTGGGGTTGCCCAAAATAACCTAAGCCCCAGCCCATGGTGCTAACAATCATCATCCAGCCCAGGACATTGCCTTCAACATCGGTAAAGAGATTAAGAAGTTGAGAGTTTTGCTGATTAATTTGCGCTATGAATTGGTCAACGCCACCAGTCTGGGAAATCACTAAAATAGGCACACAGGCTAAAGCAAGTAACATTAGCAAACCCTGAAAAACATCTGTCCAAGAAACGGCTAGAAACCCTCCAAACAGCGTGTAGAACAAAATCAGTACTACGCTGACAATGACCGCCATGTGATAATCAAATCCAAATACCTCGTTAAACAACTTTCCGCCTGCGATCAACCCAGAACCGACATAAAACAAGAAAAACAATAAAATGCTGACACTTGCGATTGACTTGAGCCATGGAGTTTTATCCGTAAACCGTCGTTGCAGATAAGTTGGTAGAGTCACAGCATCACCCAACAATGCACTGTAGATTCTGAGGCGTTTCGCCATTAGCAACCAATTGGCCGCCACACCAATCACCAAACCAATGGAAATCCAAGCGGCCTCAAGACCTGCAAGATAAGCATATCCTGGCAGCCCTAAAAGCACCCAACCGCTCATGTCTGAAGCACCAGCGCTGATTGCCGAAACGCTCGGAGAGAGGTCTCTGCCTCCGAGGAAATAATCAGTAGCATTCTTAGTTCTGAAATAGGCGTAGAACCCTATACTCAAAACAATAGCTACATAAGCCATGAAGGCGACAATGGTAGAAATAGATAGATCAGGCATTAAATTCCCTCATTACAATTTAAGTCAATTGTGTATTATCGGCGTTACTATTTGTCACTAATAAAAGTCTGATACTAATATTTAATGCTGTCTAAAAAGCTTATTCCAGAAAGTTAACCTGCGAATATCCTCCAGTTTAATGTCAAACATTAATAGCTCTAATAAAAGATTCAATTTCCATACTTTCATCCTGGTCTATTTTTATCTTTTCGTTATTTAAACCGGCAAAATCGAAAAGACTGGTGTCTGCTAATTGAGAGGGTGCAACATTTTTGATAGCCCCAAAAATCGCATCAATTCTCCCAGGAAACTGCCGTTCCCATTGGGTAAGCATCTCCTTTACTGCATTACGTTGAAGTCCCGCCTGCGAGCCACACAGATTACACGGAATAATCGGAAACTGTTTCAACTCCGCCAGCGCAACAAGATCAGATTCTTTGCAGTAAGCGAGTGGTCGAATTAACACATTGCGCTTATCATCTGAAAGTAATTTGGGGGGCATAGCCTTGAGCTTACCTTGATAAAACATGTTTAAAAATAAAGTTTCGACAATATCATCTCTGTGGTGCCCCAACGCAACCTTAGTTGCACCTATCTGTTCTGCAAATCCATAGAGAGTTCCTCTTCTAAGTCTAGAGCACAGGCTACAATAGGTTTTACCCTCAGGAATCTTACTCGTTACTATACTGTAGGTATCTTTCTCTAAAATATGATATTCGATATCAAGAGTATCAAGATAATTTGGCAGCACCTGCTCAGGGAATCCTGGCTGTTTTTGATCTAAGTTAACCGCAACTAACTCAAATTGAACGGGCGCATTTTTCTGTAAATTCATCAAAATATCAAGCATCGCATAGGAATCTTTACCGCCAGAAAGGCAGACCATAATTCGGTCACCCTCTTCAATCATCCTATAATCAGCCACGGCTTTACCCACATTACGCCGCAAGCGTTTTTGTAATTTATTTGACTCCAATTGTTCTCTACGTATGGTCATTTCATCACTCAAAACTAATTTGCGCGAAGTATAAGGGCTTAGCACCATGATCGGCAAATGAGCTTTTGGCGTTTTTAACCTGCGCTTTTAAGCAATGGATACTCTAGCGTTACCACTACTCTAGCGCCAAAATAAAGTCAATTAGTGGCCTCAACGCAACCGGGGGATTATCGTGGTCAAAAGATGGACTCGCGTACACCTGGTGTTCCGTCGTAATCTTTAAGGACGCAACCTGAGCTCCATCAAACTGATGGCGCTTCGATGGAACGGGCAAATCGCCCAAAGATGATAAATCGATATCCAAAAGCAATCGATCACGGGTCACCCTGTCGGTTGTGCTCAATCCACCTTTCGTAGCTACTCTGCTACTGGAGCTTCGCTCAAATCTCTTAGTGGTCAACACAATTTTTTCGAACCCCGAAAGACTAGAGGTAGAATATTCAACTTGAGACACACCAGTAAAATAATCCTCCTCAACATCTGCAGAGGGATTATGCTCCGCCTTACGCAGCTGTTCAATATCGTAGCCCAAACGCCCAACCTGATCGACTAGAGAATTATATTCTTTTTCGGAGATCGACGATTTTCTTGCCATTATCCATACATAATCGCGGCTTTTACGCCCAATAATCGTTTTTTGATAGTCGCCATCAAGGTATACAATTCTATAATCAGCCTTTATGGGCCAAATGAACTGCATCCCCCAAATGGCGTTGCTTTCTGAATCTTGAACGAAACCTCTGGGGTGATAATTCTTCTTCTCGCCATCTAGGCTTCCCTGGTTAAAGGTAAATGTAGTGGCAATGGTCCCGTCATCATCCAACCTGTAAGTCTCCACCGGATTGTAGGCATCTTTTTCAAGAAAAGTTGGGATATTAGCAATCACGTACCAATCCCCCATGAAGCGGTCAAGATCAACATATTCCACCGCAGGCATGGGCTTATGTGTGCTACACGCAGTTACCGCAAGAATCAAAATCATAAGTATTCCAGCATTAAAGCTTCGCATCTGTTTCTCCAACTGATTCATTGATTCTTTGATATCTGAGGGTCCCCGCTATTTTGAGCTCAGACTCAAGTGTCTGCCAATTTCCTGACTTATCGTATGCAAGATGAATTTCTGTCTTAGGTAAACCAACTACCCTTTTAGTCATGTTTGTCAATTGATCTTCGGTAACCTCTAAGGAAATTGGAGTGTATTTTCCGGTTTCTACATTTAAAAGAAACTCATCATCTAGCCAAGCAGGTCGCCAATAAGCGAAGGTTTTGACACATTTAGATACCAAAACTTCCTCTCCATTCCTGTTGACATAAAAATCACCGTCCTTCACAGAACCGCTCGTAAGAAATATTTTGGTATTACGCTTAGTCTTACTCTCAAACGCTTGCAGACAATCTCCTAACCAATTTTCAGTCGCCTCATGGCGGTAAGCTACTTTCTTGACCATCAAGACCGTAAAATCCATTTTCGCTTTGGAAGATACAGTTAACTGATTTCCCTTCGTCTCTACAACGAACCTGTGCCACCCTACTTCACGATTATCTAGCGAAACCTTAAAGTTAAAAACCTCAGTGGCATTTTCCTCAGCAAAAATAGACGCCCCAAAAGATAACAATAATATTGTTCCGCTCCGCGCAAATAGTCGCCGCCCTTTTAAAAATTTTTGTACTAATGTCATTGCAAAACCCCTAACATAATTGTTGCGCCAGCTTAATCTCCAATATACTAATCAATCATAACTATAATTGTCCCGATGTTGACTTGGTTAGCGCTTAATCCTCCGTGATTGGTCAATTTTCTCGCTGGTTTTTTGCTTCGCAGAACGGTCTTTTTTTATCAGCACATAGGTTGAACCAACACCACCATGTTGTTTCTGTGCGCTATGAAATGCCAGGACTTCATTCAATTGTCTAAGCCAATGGTTAACACAACTTTTTAGCTTTGCGGGTTCCTGCCTACCCTCCCCTTTTCCATGAGTGATAAGCGCACACCTAACGCTATGTTTATGACAGTCATCGACAAACCTCCATAAGGCTACACGGGCCTGCTCAACCGTATGCCTGTGCAGGTCAAGTCTGGACTGAATCTCATATTTCCCCAAACGCAGGTTTTTATACACCCCGTGCTGAACACCTGGTTTCTGGTACTCCAGATAAGCCAGAGGATCCACAGACTCTATGACGCTAGCTGTATCTAGCTCATTAACATCAAAAACCACTTCTCTTTGGGCGGCTTTTCTACGCTCAATAATACCTGGGGTGATTTCTTTAGTCTGGACAATATGGGATGAAACGTTTGCGCCTAAGGGTCTAACGCCATCTCCCACCAAATCGCTAAACGATTCGTCCGAATCATCGAGTGAGCACTTAATTTTATCATCAGTTGGCGACATGGTTTCTTGTTCCTGTTATAACAAACCGTTGGATAGCTACCCACCTACCCTAGGTCTCTTGGTGTATCATAAGCATCCTTTCAGAGGAGCCACCAATGCACGTTACGGCGCACCATGTTATTTCAGTTCACTATACCCTGACCGATGACAATAATGAACTCATTGACTCAACTTACGACAGCGGAGAACCAATGGTTTACCTCCATGGTAGGGGGCAAATGGTAAGAGGCTTCGAGCAGGCTATTTCAAAAGCTACAATTGACCAAAAGCTGTCATTTAAACTTATGCCAAGTGAGGGATACGGACTTAGAAATGTTAACAATGTTCAACGAATACCCATTAAATATCTTAAACACGAGGGCAAACTTACCATCGGTAAAGATATTCATGTGAACACCGATAATGGTGTCAAACCTGGCACTGTTATTAAACTTGGGAAATTTAATGTTGATGTTGACATGAATCACCCTCTGGCTGGCAAAAACCTTAACTTTGAGGTTGAAATCGTCGATATCAGGAAAGCAACTGAAGAAGAGATTTCCCATGGCCATGTCCATGGAGAGCACGGTTGCAACTAACGATGGAGTTTGAGCTTTATCAATACATCCTTATTGCTATTGTCTTTATTTGGAGTGGGTTTGTTCGATCGGGACTAGGATTTGGCGGGGCTCTATTTACCATTCCGTTTTTGCTTCTTATTCACGATGATCCTTTGTATTTTCTTCCTATCATCTCATTACATTTACTCTTTTTTGCCTCTCTTACTTTTATTGGGAGCCGAAAAGCTAAGCCTCTAATGAGAGGCCATAATGATCTCGAAGCTCCCCGAGTTAATTGGAATTTTGTGCGCTTTACCCTTGGGATTATGATCATTCCAAAACTTGCCGGTGTTATAGGGCTTATTGTGTTACCAACCAAAATAATGAATATTGTAATTTTCTTTATGATTACAGCGTACTCAATTACCTATATTTTGGGCCAACCTTTGAAGAGCAGTAGTCGCTGGTTGGATGTAATATTTTTGATTATTGGCGGTTATATTAGTGGCACATCCCTGATCGGAGGCCCAATGGTGATTGCGGTTGCTCTGAGGCATATAAAAACAACTGATTTCCGCCATACCCTATTCGTAGTGTGGGGAGTTTTAGTGAGCATCAAGCTGCTTGCGTTTGCTTGGGCTGGTATCAGCTTTAATTTATTGGCAACACTGTGGCTGCTTCCATTCGCGGGCATTGGGCATATGATTGGCCATCGTTTACACAACCGGCTACTAATGCAAGACTCAACTCGTTTTTATCAGGTTATAGGTTGGGTGCTTTTATCTACCGCCTGTACTGGATTGTATCAATTGTTAAGATAAGAAAAAGGCGCCATGGACCATTCCATAACGCCCTCTTCGCGGGGTAAATCTCAATTAGAGGCGCCTCTTAAGACGCGTCGAAATATTCGGTTGGCATCGCCATCACACTGTCAGTACTTGCCTTCATCGTGGTGGCATGCATTTCTGCGCGAGGAAGAATACGGTCAAAGAAGAACGTCGCGGTATGCAGCTTTTCTTGCAGAAATACACTATCACCTTCTCCTGCGGCCAATTGCGCAGTTGCAACCTTACTCATGCGAGCAAACATATACGCCATATAGGCATAACCAGAAAACATCAAGAAGTCGACTGACCCAGCACCGACAGAATCCGGACGCTTTTTCGCTCCGGAACCCAACTTATAAGCCAATAATCGCCACCTCACAGCCAACTTAGCGACTTGCCATGCTTGACTACGGACCCTTTTGTCTCTGCCACCTGCAGTCCAAGGCATACATCCTTTAGCAAAAGAAAGCATCTCCCCTGTAAACACATTGAGTTGCTTGAGGCGATCAAGCAGCACCTTGCGGCCAACTAGATCCAATGCCTGGATGCCAGTAGTCCCCTCATATAGTGTTGCAATACGGCTATCTCTTAAAATTTGCTCCATACCCCACTCTTTAATGTAACCATGACCGCCAAACACCTGTACTCCATGATTTGCAGCCTCTACTCCTAACTCTGTGATAAACCCTTTGAGTATCGGCGTACAGAATCCTAACCTCGCTTCCGCCGTTTTCTTGATCTCCTCTGACTTCCCCGCGCGATAAAGATCAGCAAATTGAGACGCATAGGTCACCATTGCGCGACCACCTTCAGCAATCGCCCTCTGAGTCAGCAACATTCGTCGCACATCGGGGTGCTCAACAATCGCATCCGCTGGCCCATCAGGGTTCTTGATTCCAGAGATAGAACGCATTGCTAATCGCTCTCGCGCATAGGCTGAGGCTCCTTGATAGGACCGTTCGGCCGCCGAAACACCCTGGCTAGCCGTACCAATACGCGCTACATTCATGTAGGTAAACATGGCATTCAAACCATCATGGGGCTCACCAATAAGAAAACTCTTGGCATTATCAAAATTAAGAACCGCGGTACCATTTCCGTGGATACCCATCTTGTGCTCAATCGAGCCACATCTAACTCCATTTCTCTCTCCAGCAGAACCATCTGCAGCCGGCAAGAACTTGGGAATAATAAACAAAGAAAGACCTTTGGTTCCTTTGGGCGCATCAGGTAATTTAGCCAATACGATATGAACAATATTTTCAGTTAAATCATGCTCTCCGGCACTAATAAAAATCTTCGTTCCATCTACACGGTAACTTCCGTCGTCATTAGGTACCGCTTTTGTCTTCATTTGCCCTAAATCAGTACCGCAGTGGGGTTCGGTTAGACACATAGTACCGCTCCAAACACCACTAATTAACTTTGTTAAATAATCTTTTTTCTGATCCTCAGTACCATGATCTTCCAGCGTAGCGATGGCTCCTTCACTGAGTCCTGGATACATAGCCCATGCCCAATTAGCAGTGGTGATCATCTCAGTCACTGCCAATCCAATGGATGCAGGAAGATTTTGGCCACCCATACCTTCACTGCCAGTTAACGAGGTCCATCCTGCTTCGATATAGGTTTTATAGGCTTCTTTAAAGCCGTCAGGTGTAGTTACTTCACCATCATTCCAAACACAACCGTCATCACCAGACTGATAGAGAGGTGCCAACTCGTTTTCACTAAACTTTGCACCCTCAGTAAAAATCGCCTCAATCATATCGGGAGTTGCCTGATCACCACCCACTACCTGCTTGAATTGAGCTTGCATGTCAAAGACATCGTTAAATAAAAACAAGACATCTTTCATTGGAACCTTATAACTGGGCATTCTATATATCCTCTTCGATAACACCGTCTAAATGGGCCTCTTGGCCCGATTCATTGAATAGTGAAAACAATGTTTTGTTTTCTTCATGTTTGGTATAAAACAAAACCTTAGAAGGCAAAAATAGCGGCCGATGAAAGTTTGCGCGAATTCGAAAGCCTTCACCTGGTAATTGATCCTTTAACACAGCGAGACTTCTCGCCTTACTCCACATGCCATGAACAATAGCTCTTTTAAAGCCAAAGAGCTTAGCCGTGATGGCGGTTAAATGAATTGGATTGTAATCTCCAGATACCCTTGCGTAACGTCGGCCCATTCCTCGATCAACTGACCATGTTTGAGGCTCCCCGATCCGCATAATGGGATCTGCTGTCTGGCGGGGGATCGCTGTTTTACAGCGATGTAGCATCGTCGACTCACTCGACCACACCAGTTCGCCATTAACCTCAGCCATCATGCCGACTGACCATTCAATACCCTTGGACGTAGGAGAGTTGCTCTTAATATAAGCAGTCAGATCGATGGGAGATCCGATTGGGAAGTATTTGAGAACGCTTATTTCATTACGCAGGTGTACTTGACCCATGGCTTTCATCGGAAAATCAGCATGTGTCATGATATTTAAGACCAATGGAAAACCAAGCATGCTTAAGTAGGTTGGAGGCAGGCTTTCGTTTTCATCAAAGCCCATTAGCTTTTGATAAGCCAACAAATGTCTACGATCAATTTTTAAACCGTGAATAGAGTTTCCAAGCATAGGTAGACGCTCGCCTTCGGCAAACTTATTCGATTTGACTGCCGCTTTTCGGAACAAACCTAACATGCCAGGGAGCTCAGTGAGTTCCTCGGTGATCAGCTTTTTTGGCCCTTTATCATCTGCTTGTGAGTGAATTGTCATTGCTCTACCGTAAATACTCTCAGATCGAAAGTCACTAGCAAAAATTTTAACAGTTTTGTCATTTGGGTCAATTGTGTATTATGGTGTTTTCAATGGAGATTCTATGACAGGTTTAACGGATTCGGGAACACTAGTACGGTTGGCTTATCAAGGCCTGCTGGCTCTCGAGGTAGATGCCGATGAAATTTTGCGTCAATCGGGCTTTGATCCATCTAAATTATACGAGGCAAACCTGCGCACGCCGTTTGCTGCACAGCCCCTTTTTTGGAAGGCCGCTGTTGAAATTTCTGGAGATCCATGCATTGGACTCCATCTTGCAGAGAAAATGCCCGTATACAAAGGCCAAATACTAGAATACTTAATGTTAAGCAGCCCCACCTTTGGAGATGGGCTCGAGCGAGTCTTAAATTATCAGCGTTTAATCAGTGACGCCCTACACGGATCTCTCGAGGACTCGCCACACCCATGCCTTACTAACTACTTTTCCAATCACCAATATGCCACCTCACACTTAGCCGAAGCCATGGTTTTAGGTATGATAAAACTATTTCAATCAGTGACTGATGGCGCCTTCATTGCCGAAAGAATTGTATTCAACCATTCTCCCAATGCTGATATTAGTGAATATGAGCGTATTTTTAATTGCCCTGTTGAGTTTAATGCTAGATCTTTTAAATTGTATTTTCCTAAAACTGTCCTTGAATATAGATCACTTTATGCTGAGACACAGCTCCTTGATCTACATATGCAAGCCGCAGATCAGCACCTTGAAATTCTGAAACAGGGTGATTTAATCAAAGAAGTCCGCATGCACATGGCGAGCTTACTAGAATCTGGAGAAATTACTTTGGATTCCGTATCTGCACTTATGTCTGTTAGTACGCGTCATTTGCGTCATCAGCTAAACGTTGCCGGCACTAGTTTCCAAAAAATACTAAATGACTTACGACATCGCTTAGCGCTCAGACTGTTGTCACAAACTAACGAGGCCATTAGTGAAATTATCTATCTAACCGGCTTCTGCGAACCGAGCACTTTTTATCGTGCTTTTAAACGCTGGGAAGGAACCACGCCAATTGACTATCGCCAACGGATGCACAAACAACTTGAGTAGAAACTGATTCGACTTTCGCCTTCTCAAGTGTGGAGATTCGCGTAGAATAGCGACGCCCTTTTAGTGAACCAAATCAAATTTATTTTGGAGCAGCAGTTAGAATGACCGATCAGACCAACCCAGCCTTTGAACTATTACGCAAACAAGACATACCATCATTAAATGTGGAGTATCAAGAATATCGGCATAAGGTCACTGGTGCACAGCACATTCATCTAGCATCTAAAAATAAAGAGAATGTGTTCCTGGTTGCACTACGAACTGTGCCAGAGGATTCGACTGGTGTGGCTCATATTCTTGAGCATACTGCCCTTTGTGGCAGTGAAAAGTATCCTGTGCGAGATCCGTTCTTCATGATGATTAGAAGGTCTCTCAACACTTTTATGAACGCTTTTACCAGCTCTGACTGGACGGCGTACCCCTTTGCCAGTCAGAACAAGAAAGATTTCAACAACCTACTCAGTGTCTATCTAGATTCTGTATTTTTTGCTCGTCTTGATCCACTCGATTTTGCACAAGAAGGTCATCGTTTAGAATTCTCCGATGCAGAAGATTCAAGCTCAGAGCTCACTTTTAAAGGGGTAGTGTATAACGAGATGAAAGGAGCAATGAGTTCAATCAACTCGACTCTATGGCAAACAATTACCAAGCACCTTTACCCGACCAGTACTTATCATTACAACAGTGGTGGTGAGCCAGCCGATATACCTGATTTAAGCTATGATCAGTTTAAAGCATTTTATGACGTCCACTATCATCCGAGTAATGCGATTTTTATCACCTTTGGCGATATTCCCGCAGCTGAGCATCAAGTGCAATTTCAGGAACAAGCACTACATCGGTTCGATAAGCTTGATTGTCATATCGCAGTCAACGACGAGAAACGATACGACAAACCGCAGTACGTAGAAGAAGTCTACGCTTTTGATGGGCCGGACTCTCCTGAAAATCATAGTCATATTGTACTCTCGTGGCTGCTTGGAGATTCAACCGATCTTGAAGCTACAATGCGAGCCCGTCTGCTTGCTAGTGTTTTGCTTGATAACAGTGGTTCACCTCTGCAGCAAGCACTTGAAACTACAGATTTGGGTACTGCTCCCTCACCAATGTGCGGTCTTGAAGACTCACAAAAAGAAATCTGTTTCGTCTGTGGAATCGAAGGTTCAAATCCCGAGCATGCAGATGCAGTAGAAAATCTTATTTTAGGCGTACTGCAAAATGTTGCCGACCAAGGTCTTCCCCAAGAGCAGGTGGCCGCCAGTCTTCATCAACTTGAACTATCGCAACGTGAGGTGTCAGGAGGAGGTTATCCCTATGGTCTGCAAATAATTCTGACAGCCCTCACCAGCGCTACCCACCGAGGAGATCCAGTCGCTCTTTTAAACCTAGATCCCGTGCTAGAGAAACTACAGCAGGAAATCAAAGATCCTCAATTTATCAAGAATTTGGCACAAGATCTCCTCGTCAACAATCAGCATCGCGTTCGTCTTGTGATGAAACCTGACTGCAATTTAGGCCGATTAACCGAACAGCAGGAAAAAGATCGTCTAGCGAAAATTCAGCAGGACTTGGACGCTGAAGATAAACAACAAATCATAGATAAGGCGGTTGCTCTTAAAAAACGACAAGAGATGGAAGAAGATCTAGATATATTACCTAAAGTGGGTGTCGAAGATATCCCTGCAGACATTTTCTACGCAGAACCAAACTCTTCTCGTACTTCACCCATTGCTATGGCTAGCTATAGCGCTGGCACCAACGGCCTGGTGTACCAACAAGTTGTTATGCCTATGCCCCATTTAACCTCCGAGCAAATGGACCTTTTACCACTCTATAGCACCTGTGCTACTGAAATGGGAGTGGGCCATCGAGATTACTTGGCAACTCAATTATGGCACTCCAGCGTGGTAGGCTCCTACTCTGCCTCAGCTAGTGTGCGCTCAGATAAAGACTGCTTAGAAAAACTCCATGGCAACATAAGCTTCTCTGCCAAAGGCCTAGCTTCGAATCAAGCAGCAATGACCGAACTAATGCAACAGTCGATCGAGCAGACACGTTTTGATGAATTACCCCGCTTGCGTGAATTAGTGGCTCAAATTCGAAGCTATCGCGAGTCATCCATTGTGGGAAATGGCCACATTATGGCTATGCATGCTGCCGCGAGTGGGCTATCAACCAGTGCTTATTTAACGCAGCGCTGGAGTGGCTTAAGTGGACTGTCATTGATTAAGGCGCTTGATACTAGCCTCAATCACGAGGAAGAATTAGAAAAACTAGCTATTCAACTGCAACAAATCCACACTAAAATTCTCCAGCAACCACGTCAGCATCTGTTAATTGCTGAGCAAGAACGCTTAGAGGCCTTTGAAACGCAGATACAGTCTAATTTTAAGACACATGCAGAAAACAAAAGCACTACGAGTAATTTCATTGACTATCAACCAATACTGTCTCCAAGCAACCACTGTTGGACCACCAATACCCAAGTAAGTTTTTGTGCTCGCGCTTATCCCACTGTTTCTGCTGGTCATGAAGATTCAGCTGCCTTGACAGTCCTAGGTGGAGTATTGCGGAATGGTTTCTTACACCGTGCCATTCGAGAACAGGGCGGTGCCTATGGCGGTGGAGCCTCTCAGGACAATCAATCTGGTGCTTTTCGATTCTATTCCTACCGTGATCCTCGCATTCAAGGCACCCTTAATGATTTTGATGAGTCCGTTAACTGGCTTTTAGAACAGTCGCCTAGCGCAGATAAAGTTGAAGAAGCTATCCTCGGGGTCATAGGCTCTCTTGATAAACCAAGTTCTCCCGCAGGTGAAGCTATTCAAGCGTTTCACTCTGAGCTTAATGGGCGCAACAAGGCCTCAGCTCTTACCTTTAGAAACCGCATTTTAAACGTGACCAGTGGAGATTTAAAAAGGGTGGCTGAAAAATATCTGTGTCAAGAATCGGCTCACACCGCTATCATCACCAACACTGACTTAGCAGCTACTAGCGGTCTAAATACTATCGCGGTATAGATAATGATTCATTCCAAATCCGATAATTTATTTGCCCACCCTATTGGCAGGGTGCCGAATTTTATTTTCGATCAAGCGGTTGTGGATGTCTTTCCAGACATGATCAGTCGTTCGGTACCTGGCTATGAAACAATTTTGGCCCACTGTGGTGAATTAGCATCACGCTACGTACGACCAAACAGTAACTGCTACGATCTTGGTTGTTCTCTTGGAGCATCAACATTGGCTATGCGTTCGCGAATCGAAGATCGCAATGCAAGTATTATTGCAGTCGACAACTCAGAAGCCATGTTGAAAAAGTGTGCGAGCATCTTAGAGTTAGCGCCATCGAAAGTTAGTACTAAATTAGTCGATAGAGACATTTGTGAAACTACCATAGACAACGCTTCAATGGTGGTGATGAACTTTACTTTGCAATTCATTCCGATGGAGAGACGCGCAGCCCTTATAGAAAAAATTTACGCGGGATTGAACCCTGGGGGATGCTTGGTCATTTCAGAGAAATTGCGATTTGAACCTGACAGTCTAGACAGGTTACTTAGTGATCTGCACCATCAATTCAAACGGGCCCAAGGCTACAGTGAATTGGAAATCAGCCAGAAACGAGATTCTATTGAAAACGTTTTAATACCTGAAACATTAGATAAACACATAAAAAGATTAAGGGCCTGCGGGTTTCAATCCGCAAGCCCCTGGTTTCAATGTTTCAACTTCTGCTCTTTAGTGGCTATTAAGTAAACTGAAACGACATTATGTTGTCATTTTGATGGCCATTTTGATCAGTTTACGGACCTTCGGAGTGTAGGGAGGGTGCAACATGGACGCTGAACTGAACTTGTCATTTAAAACGCTGCGCTCATGTGTAAAGGCATTGAAACCCCAAACTCCACCCGACTTACCAATACCACTATTGTTAACTCCACCAAAAGGCAGATTGTGATGCAAAAAGTGCATCATCGTTTGATTGACACAGGTGTCCCCAGCACTCGTTTCACACAATACTTTATCGATGTTACGTTTGTCAGTACTGTAAATATAAAGCGCTAACGGTTTAGGCTTACTATTCACCACATCAATCACTTCATCAATATTTGAGAAAGTAATCACAGGCAGTAAAGGCCCGAAGATCTCTTCCTCCATAATAGCCGAATCAGGCGCCATACCTTCAATCAGAGTGGGCGCAATAAATCGACCAGCATCATCTGTCTGGCCACCAGTAATTAATTTACCTCCCTGAGATTTTGCATCATCCAGCAATCGATTAATACGATTATAATGACCCTTGTTAACTACCTTACAATAATCACCATTGTCTTTTGCGTTATTGCCCAATCCGTACTGTTTTTCGACACAAGTAGTCAACTCACTCACAAACTGATCTTTGACTGATTCATGAACATAGAGATAATCTGGGGCAATACAGGTTTGACCGTTATTACTGAATTTACCCCAGGCAATAGACTGCACCGCCTTTCTAATATTAACGCTCTTATCCACAATAACAGGGCTCTTACCACCGAGCTCTAGGGTGACAGATGTTAGGTTTTTTGCCGCAGCTGCCATGACATGCTTCCCTACCGCTGGACTCCCAGTAAAGAAGATGTGATCAAAGGGTAATGCGGTTAGGTAACTAGCAACATCAGCCTCCCCCTGAAAAAGGCTAACCTCCTCAGGTCTAAAGGCACGCTCCACTATATCTGCAATAACTGCGGACATATTGGGCGTCATTTCAGAGGGCTTGATGATGACAGTATTACCCGCTGCTATCGACCAAATCATAGGTCCAAATGTCAAATTGAACGGGTAGTTCCAAGGAGACACCACTAGGGTAACACCCTTGGGTTCTTTAACAATTTTAGATGAAGTACCAATCATGCTAGCGGTCGGCATCACAGATACCGGTTTCATCCATTTCTTTAAATTTTTTCGCACATGCTTTAATTCAGCTAGCACTGCCATAATTTCAGACATATCCACTTCTGCCTGGGGTTTGGAAAAATCATCAGCTGCTGATTGGTAGATTTTCCCCTCAGACTCACGAAATGCTTGTTCGAAACGATCAAGGACCGCCAGTCTTTGCTTATAGTCTGACTTACGCAACTCCAATGCATAGCGTTGCTGCCGTGCAAAGACATCATCAATTTGGTATTTTACCTGTTCATTTAGTTCTGACATATCCATTCCCTAATCCGTAATTTTTAAGTGTAGTTCTAATTGCATCAATAGTGCGGCGGGCGTTCGACATTATTACCGTCACCCTGATCCGCCGCATCTTGAAGTGACTCAAGACGCCGCAACAAAGTCTGGTGAGCCTTTGTTAGCGCCTCTATTTCTTGTTGTTGACGGAAAATCTCTTCGCCCATCTCAGTACTGGCCATCTCAACAAAAGCCAGTTTCTCTTCCAATTCTTGAAAGCGCTCTTCACTCATTTAAATTGCCCTCAATAAGCCACTCAAAATGATAATAACTTGGGATAGTAGATTATGCACCTATTGGCATAATATGTGGCAAAATTTTTCTTCGCCACACAATTTAATCCATTAAGCCTGAGCCACTTTAAAACAACGAATCTCAGAGATCGTTTTATGGAAATCATTTACAATACCGCTCTTTCATTGTAGGTGTACCAATGCGCACTTTGCCCTTTAACTATGGTCCTTTCTTAAACTGGCTGCAAAACTCTGATTTAAAAGAATGGAATGACACATTGCCTGATCTCATCGATGAGCGCCTAGATGATCGTCGCTGGGGTGACATGCCTGAATGGCTAGAGTCTTTGCAAACTCTTCCGAGCGTAGTCACCCAAAGTAGTGATTTTACCAATGGCGTTATCATAAAAACTAAAGATGACTTAAGTTCAGAAAGTTTCGGTCAGCTGCAGCAAAGTTTAATGGGACTGCATCCATGGCGCAAAGGCCCTTATGAGCTGTTTGGGTTACAAATAGATACGGAATGGCGTTCTGATTGGAAGTGGGACCGAGTAATCCCCCATCTTCAGCCTCTAAACAACCGCCTCGTTTTAGATGTTGGTTGTGGCAACGGCTATCATTGTTGGCGTATGCTCGGTTCTGGTGCCAAACGAGTAATTGGTATCGATCCTTCCGCCAAATTTGTATTTCAGTTTAACGCCATTAAAAAATATGCAGGGGTTGACCTACCCATTGACGTGCTTCCATTGGGCATAGAACATATGCCCAGTAAACTGGCCGCCTTTGATACGGTTTTCTCTATGGGTATTTTATATCATCGACGGTCACCTATGGAGCATTTACGAGAGCTACGTGAACTTCTCCGTCCTGGAGGACAATTAGTTCTTGAAACTCTTGTGATAGATGGACCGAAAGGCCAAACTTTAGTGCCAGAGGGACGCTACGCTAAGATGCCCAACGTGTGGTTTTTACCAACACCTGAGACTTTAGTGAGTTGGCTGCGTAAGCAAGGATATATCAACCCTAGGGTAGTAGATATTTCTACAACAAGTCTTGACGAGCAACGAAGCACCGAGTGGATGACCTACGATTCACTGCCTGATTTTTTAGACCCAAATGATGTCAGTAAAACTGCTGAAGGACACCCCGCGCCCACTCGCGCAGTGGTAATTGCAGAAGTGCCCTTTTAAATTGGAGCAGATCTAACTAGGCTTTTAAGGCCTCATCTGCGGGTACATAGGTATAGCCTAATGCGTCAGCTACGGCTTTGTATGTAACTGACCCCTTATGCACATTTAAGCCGTTCTGTAAATTAGAGTTTGTAAACAACGCATTGACCGGGTCATTAGCCAGAGCAATGGCATAGGGTAAAGTTGCGTTATTTAAGGCCATAGTTGCGGTCCGAGCAACACCCCCAGGCATGTTAGCAACACAATAATGGACGACTCCATCAACGATATAGGTAGGATGATCATGGGTAGTTGCCTTTGATGTTTCGAAGCAACCTCCTTGGTCAATAGCCACATCAACTACCACAGCCCCTTTTTTCATACGCTTTATTAGACTATTACTCAGTAACTTGGGTGCCGCCGCGCCATGCACTAATACAGCACCTATTACTAAATCTGCCTGCAATGCATACTCCTCAATTGCAGCATCAGTAGAAAAAACACAGCTCGCACGGCCCTCGTACTCGCTGTCAAGCTGACGTAACCGTGGAATAGAGCGATCGAGAATCGTCACGTTGGCCCCCATGCCTACCGCCATAGAAGCAGCATTATCTCCCACTACTCCACCGCCTATAACTAGAACATTAGCTGGTGCTACGCCAGGTACACCTGCTAATAAGACACCGCGTCCCCCCTGTGCTTTTTCCAAATGATGGGCACCCGCCTGCACTGACATTCGCCCGGCGACTTCCGACATGGGAGCTAATAGGGGGAGACCTCCATCGGCGTCAGTAACAGTCTCATAGGCCACACATGTTGCTCCAGATTCTAATAATAACTTAGTCTGATCTGGATCTGGCGCGAGGTGTAAATATGTATATAAAATTTGTCCCTCCCAAAGCATTTTGCACTCTTGAGGTTGAGGTTCTTTAACCTTAACTATCATTTCACCACGAGCAAATATCTCATCTGCGCTAGGGACGATCTCAGCGCCAGCAGCAACGTACTCTTCATTTGTAAAATCAATAGCAACTCCAGCATCTTGTTCAATCATAACTTGATGCCCATGCTTCACTAATTCTTTTACCGAAGAAGGTGTAAGTCCTACACGATACTCATGATTCTTAATTTCTTTTGGGACACCTATTAACATAAATTTTTCCACCCTAAAGCTAATTTAAATAAAAATGTTTATAGTGTAATTTTACTTAAATACAGCATTATTTATTATTAAATACCTTTAATTTACAGATAATTTTGTTATATAATTAGTTTTTACAAGAAAAAATAGTATTATGAGTGAAATCATAAAATGAAAAAAACTACCGAGGGAATGTCCCAACTTGGGAAAATCGATCGCAATATTCTCCGTGTTTTACAGAGAGATGGCCGGATCAGCTATACCGAACTTGCACGACAAGTCGGTTTGTCGGTTACGCCATGCATAGAGAGGGTAAAACGTCTAGAAAATAGTGGTTACATACTTGGCTATAGCGCTCAAGTATGTCCACAAAAATTAGAGGCGGGGTTGGTGGTATTTGTACAAATTCGCTTAAACCACACCTCGCAGAAAAATTTTGAAGAGTTTCGCCGCTCAGTTATTGAGCTAGAAAATGTACAGAGCTGCTTTTTAGTGTCAGGCAACTACGACTATTTATTAAAAGCCAGAATTGCAGATATGGCCGCCTATCGTGAATTACTAGGCCATCGTATTCTAAAGTTACCAGCAGTTCAGGAGTCCACTAGCTACGTAGTGATGGAAGAGCTAAAAGAAACCATGATGATCCCAATCAGATACAATAGCTAAAGTCGTTAATGAGCATCACAGAGAAATTTTTTACCACGAGAAATACTCACCAGAGATTAAAAACAAGAAAACTGGGGTCACGTAAAGGCATTTGTTGACTCAAACACGCCCCTAACCTATAGTACGCGGCCTCAGAAATGAGTCAAAACGCACTCGTAGCTCAGCTGGATAGAGTACTCGGCTACGAACCGAGCGGTCGGAGGTTCGAATCCTCCCGAGTGCGCCATTTAGAAAATAAAAAGCCCTGTTTTTACAGGGCTTTTTATTTTCTACCTGAAAAAGTGGGTAGTTTTTTGTTCAACCAATAAATCGACTCGTTTTCACCTCTTTTCTTGATAACCTGGCTGCTGCCGACAATAAAAAGGCGTAACCAAGAAGCTCTAAACTCTCTTCATACAGCACGTGATAGGGCACATCGATTTTCTCGAACATATCACCCACAATGAGGAACAGACCTGCAACCAGAGTGGCAAACCCAGTTCTATTGCGCAAAAAACACCGAGCCAAATCAAGATAATAGCGAAACTTAAACAAGGCAAACCCTAAGGTTGATAAAAATCCTAAGGCCAAGAGTATATTTCTTCCATTGCCCGAGCCAAGTAATATAAGTATCTTTGGTAAATCAAACTTCTCAATATCAACCTCGCGCAGAAGAAAAGCCAATGTCAAAATAGCAAAGAATACCGCTATCAACTTATCCCCTCGAAATGGCTCAAATAATGGCACGAGAAAGAGAAAGAACACCAACAACAGCACAAAGGCTTGGGTGTTTTCTAAAAGGTTATTTTCATCAAAAATATTGAAATCATTAAGTCCAATTACTCCGTAAAAAGACCAAGCGATAACGCCTATGATGAAGTACTGCACAAGAGAAGAAATTTTCTTTACTGAAGTCATAGTTATTATTCTTATCATCCGGAGGTAACTAGAATATCACAACTCATTCCTGTCCTGTAATCCACCTTATTATTGATATTTAACCGACATACAGTAATTTTTATCTTTGATCTCAGCATAATCAAAGCCACCGCGACTGCAGGGTCACCTTCTTAAGCAGTTTAGTCTTTGCTATGGTGATTAACATAGTTACCATCAGGCTGTACGAGAATACCGAACTATCAATTGTGATCATAAATATGAGTTGTCACGTACGACATTGTAAGCAGCCGAACATAGCTAAAACAGCAAGGTTTCGTAAACTATGTATTGGCGGTTAATATCAATATATTTGGTAAAGTAACTGATCTTCCACTGACTAATAAAACAGGAATTAACGATGGCATTGCCCCCAATACTTTCCGAGCGATTAAAATTACCAATTGTCGCAGCACCACTTTTCATTATTTCAAACCCTGATTTAGTGATTGCCCAATGCAAAGCCGGTATTGTTGGGTCATTTCCTGCGCTAAATGCTCGCCCAGCAGAAGAGCTAGATCGGTGGCTGGAAAAAATTACCACTGAGCTAGCTGAGTACGATGCTGCCAATCCTGAAAGCCCCTCTGCTCCGTTTGCTGTAAATCAAATTGTTCACGGATCAAATGATAGGCTGCAGCATGATATGGAAATGTGTGTGAAGTGGAAAGTCCCAATCGTTATCACTTCACTGGGTGCCAAAGAATTTGTTAATGAGTCGGTCCACTCTTATGGGGGGATCGTACTGCATGACATTATAAACGACCGATTTGCGAGAAAAGCTATCGAAAAAGGAGCCGACGGTTTAATTGCGGTGGCTGCTGGAGCTGGAGGTCACGCTGGGGCTCTCTCTCCTTTTGCTCTTGTTCAAGAGTTACGCGAATGGTTTGATGGGCCTCTTTTACTGTCCGGATCAATCGCTAATGGTGATGCAGTCCTTGCTGCGCAAGCAATGGGAGCTGATCTTGCTTACATAGGCTCAGCATTTATAGCAACAGAAGAGGCTAACGCGGAACAACCTTACAAACAGTCTTTAGTTGATAGCAGTGCTGATGATATTGTGCTAAGTAACTTGTTTACTGGTGTGCACGGGAATTACCTTAAGCCATCCATAGTGGCGGCGGGCATGGATCCAGATAATTTGCCTGAAAGTGATCCATCCAAAATGAATTTTGGGTCAGGTGGTAATTCAGATGCCAAAGCATGGAAGGATATTTGGGGATGTGGCCAAGGCATTGGCGCTGTGAAGGCGGTACTGAGTGCTCAGGAGCTAGTGGGCAAGATTGAAGCTCAGTACAATTCAGCCAAATCACGACTTGAGTCAAGCTGGTGAACTAGGCGCCGATATTATGGTTTCTGCTATTCGTTGAGTTGTATGACTAGCTCAAAGTAACCCATGCTGTGCCCTGTTATCATTGTTTTGATCACGCTTGTCTTTCACGATTCCGTCTTAGCTAGAGGTGCAAACTAGATTTATGGTTGACTTGAGTATGGAAATTGCAAATATCAGAAAAACCAGCCCTTCACAGATTTATCCAGAGCCGGCCGGCACTTTTTCAGTTGAGCATTGTATCGAGCTGTTTGGCTTCTAACATTACTTGCAACTTTGAGTAGTTGCGGCTTTTTAGTAAAGGATCCCCTAGAGTATCCACCCCAACCTTCATGGTAGGCAAGGTACTGCCTGTATGGATCAGCTTTGGATATACCTAATCGACGGTGACTCTTATCCACATACCAGCCAATAAAGTTAATGGCATCACCAAAGTCATCTCGGTCATGACTCCAATTTCCCGTCGCCTTTTGATAGTCTTCCCATGCTGGGTCCTGAGCTTGTGCATACCCGTAGGCAGATGACTTACGTGGCAACGGAATAAACAAGAATTTGGGACGCTCAGGTCTAACATTAGGTCTAAATGAAGATTCTTGCCTCATGATCGCCATCATGACTGATATTGACACTCCCCAGCGTTTCTTTACGTCTCGGGCATCCTCATACCAGTCGGTCTCTCCCCAAAATATTTTGCACACATCATTAATTTGTGTTGGCTGATAGGTCGCGCAGCTCCCAAGTATGGAAAGCGTTATCAAGAGAAAAATTCTCATCATCATACGGCAGGTTCCGGCGAGCCTATTTTAACTAAATTTCGGAGCTATCCAGTCCATGACCAATAATTCCTAAAACATTGTGGTTAGTACAAATCCATTCAAACTGGATTGAGATTCACTATCTTCTTGTAGCATTGCCCGTGGAGCGCCAACCAGGCTTGGACCTTTTCAATAAATGGCTCTACTTGCTCATCAAAACAGGCATCCAGTTCAGTCCTTTCTAAGATTCGATTGGCCCCATTTTCTCCCAAGAGTCGATCAAAATCTTTACCTGCTTGGGCAAAAGAGGGATATCCTGAATCCCCAAGAGCACATACAGCAAAAGATAATGAGCTAAGATCAGGCTCCTGAGTTTCTAGCCAATTGTACATATCCTCTGCGTTGTACGGAGTTTCGCCGTTACCATAGGTGCTAGAGACAATAATTGCTAAATGCTCAGTAGCCAATGCTGAGGCTTCATAATCATCCAGATCAGACACCTCACACGCATAGCCCTCGGCTTGCAGTGCATTGCCTAAATCAAAAGCGTACTCTTCTGCTGTTCCTGTTTCCGAGCCAAATAACACCATAATTTTGTTTGATGGTGAAGTTCCATTTTGTAACTCTTGGCTGTGATCAATACTCATTCCCTAATCCTTAACACTTACAATAATAACCTAATAGTTTCTTTCTACTCGACCAAGGGGCTCATTGGATTTATTTTTTATTCGGCCAAGCCATAATAAAATCAGAAGTCTCAATGGGCTTAAGCGGTCTATTGGCATTCGTTGGTGTGCCAATGTAGAGGTACCCAACGATTTCTTCAGTCGAGGACACACCTAAACCTTCCTTTACAATTGATGAAGAGGCATAGCCTCCTGTGCGCCACACCGAGCCAAACCCGTGGGCATAAATAGCCATACCAATATTATTAAGCACACCCCCCGTAGCAAGCGCTTGCTCTATTTCAGGGACCTTATCATGAGATTTATAGCTCGTAATTCCAACGACAATAAGAGGAGCTCTATAAGCTTTCTTTTTTACATCCTCAAGAGTTGTTGGATCTGCATTACCATTTCTCTCTTGGCAGTCTTTGACGAATAAATCAGCCAGATATTGACGGTCATCTCCGCGGATGACTAAAAACCGCCAAGGTCGAAGGTGCATATGATCTGGCGCTCGCAACGACGCAGCAAAGATGACTTGCATCAAATCATCACTTGGCGCTGGCTCTTCAACTCGCGGGTGGGAGCGGCGTTGACTCATCAACTCCACAAACTCATCTCCCTGTCTATTCTCTGTTGTCATTTCTAAAACCTCTGACGAAGCACAATCTTAAACGACAAAGTGCAGGAAGTAGGCAGTTTAATGACAACTTTATGATAAATCTAGAGGCGTGCGTTTTTACTATAAATCACGAGTTTAAGCCTGGGAAGCACGTGACAGAGAGCTAATCGTAAAAATCATAGTAGTCACCATGCAAACCCATAAGAGAATTAGAAGATTGATATAAGACTTACTTATCCTACAGCCTTTACATTGACGCATTCATCTGCCCATAGGATCATTCGGCCCTATAGGTTCCAGAGACTTATGAAGTTTCAAGGGGTACACTGGCGTCCCTATTTCACCACCGGTTATTTGAAATGACAGAATTAAGAATTGACAACGACAATTTTATTTTTAACGGCACCTGCCGAGCTGGTACTGGTGTGGTTGCTGCAGTCACTAGCTTTTTGGCCGAAAGAGACTGCTATATTTGCGCCCTTGAGCAATTTGATGACGAGTCAACTAGTAAATTTTTCATGCGCGCTGTCTTTCGACGTCAGAGCAATTCTCCTAACATTAATGTAATTACCGAGGAGTTTTCTAGCATTGCCCAAGATTTTGGCATGGAGTGGAAATTCCATAAGCCCTCGTTAGCAGTAAAAACGATTATTCTCGTATCCAAGTATGATCACTGCCTTGATGATCTTCTTTATCGGAAACGAAAAGGCGAGATGAACATGGAAATTACTGCGGTTGTCTCCAATCATCAAGACCTGCGACCAATGGTTGAACGAGAAGGGATACGCTTTATTCACTTACCAGTTACCCCAAAGACCAAGTCTCAACAAGAGCAACGTTTGCTGGAGATAATTGATGAAACTGGCTCTGAGCTAATCATTTTAGCTCGCTATATGCAGATACTATCGAACGATTTAACTGAACAACTAGCAGGTCGCTGTATTAATATTCATCACTCATTTTTACCCGGATTCAAGGGTGCCAAACCATATCATCAGGCCTTTGATCGCGGAGTGAAAGTGATCGGTGCAACGGCCCACTATGTCACTTCTGATCTCGATGAAGGGCCAATCATTGAACAGATGTTAACTCGAGTTGACCATAATTATGGGCCAGATCAACTAGTCGGTGTAGGCCGTGATAATGAGTGTATGGCTCTGGCTAAAGCAGTGAAATACCATATTGAAAGACGCGTGTTCTTAGATGGTAATAAAACAGTGGTATTTCTAGGTAGTTAAATCTGCTTTTTACTAACGGGGAGTAACACAATGCCTTTTGGATTATTAAAGTATGGACTGAATAGTAAATATCCAGCCAAGCATCACTTTACTCCCGCCACAGATCTAAAGAAACACTATGACGTGGTGATTATTGGAGGTGGCGGTCACGGCGCTGCGATCGCCTATAATCTTGCGAAATATCATGGCATTAGCAACGTTGCCATCCTAGAAAAAAACTATCTAGGAGGTGGTAACACTGCTCGCAATACCGCGGTTATTCGATCTAACTATCTCACTGAAGCTGGGGTGAAGTTTTACAGTGCGTCAGTCAAACTGTATAACAACCTAAGTAATGAATTTAATTACAATGTGATGATGGAGAACAGGGGTCAACTGACACTAGCACATAGTGACGCAGCGATCCGAAGTTTTCGCTGGAGAGCAGAGGTCAATCAGCATTTGGGTGTGAGGTCAGAATTGGTTGACCGCCAAACCATTACAGATTTAGTACCTAACCTCAATATGTCAGAAGATAGTCGATTTCCTATTATGGGTGGTCTTTGGCATGCCGATGGCGCCACTGCTCGACATGACGCTGTAGCATGGGGCTATGCAAAAGGGGCCTGTGATCGAGGCGTCGAGTTACACCAGCTAACGGAAGTCGAAGACATAGAGATCACCAACGGCCGTGTCACAGCAGTCAAAACTAATCGTGGCCGCGTGGAGTGTGGCTCCGTGGTTCAGGCCGTCGCTGGAGCAAGCTCTATAGTCGCCAAAAAAGCAGGCATACCGCTGCCCATACATTGTTATCCCTTGCAAGCGATGGTAACCCAACCATACAAACCGATACTCACGCCCCATGTAAGCTCGCCGCAAGTACATGTGTATGTTCACCAAACATCTCGAGGAGAGTTTGTTATTGGTGGAGGTTCAGACCCCTATCCCCTGTACAATACTCGGGCCACCCTCGACCAGCGGGAGTCGCTATCAGCAGCAGCCCTCGAATTATTCCCATTTTTAGCTCAGGCAAGACTTTTAAGACAGTGGGCAGGTACCACTGATATGACACCCGACTATAGCCCCATTATGGGGCTCAGTCCTGTCGAGAACTATTATCTTGATGCTGGTTGGGGTACTTGGGGTTTCAAAGCTACTCCCATTTGCGGAGTCACTATGGCTGAATTAGTAGCGACTAAAAAAGTGCCTGACCTAATCAAACCCTTTGAACTAGAGCGGTTCTATCGGTTTGAGCAAATTAACGAAGCCGGCGCTACCGCCGCGAGCCACTAGAGGTCAAACGATGAAACTCCTTCCCTGTCCTCTCAATGGCCTGCGAAATATTTCAGAATTTACCTACGGCGGTGAATATCACCCAATGCCAGATCATCGCACCAGCTCTACTCGAGATTGGGCTGAGTATGTCTTCTTCCATAACAATGCCGCTGGAATAGTCACCGAATGGTGGTGCCATACCGCAAGTTCTTTTTGGTTTTTAGCTGAACGAAATACTATCACCGACGAAATTATAAGAACCTTTAAAGCTGATGAGATATATCAGCATCGCGTTGAATTTGAAGCACTAGCTCCTGGGAACGACTCATGAAAGCACGTTTACCCGCACCTTACGGCTCTCTGATTGATCGCGACAAACCGCTCCAGTTCCAATTCGAGGGAAAACCAATCTCAGGGTATTCTGGTGACACTATCGCTAGTGCTCTATTAGCTGACAGACGCTGGTTACTCAGTCGCTCGTTCAAGTACCATCGTCCACGTGGTGTTTTAACCATGGCAGGACAAGATGCGAATACCATGGTTCAGTTGCCTTCAGACCCAAATGTACTGGCTGATAGAGAGCTTATTAAAGAAGGAATGAAAGTTACTGCGCAGAATTACTCAGGTAGCTTGGAAAAGGACCGTGGCGCTCTACTCGGTCTGTTTTCAAGATTCCTGCCTGTCGGCTTCTACTACAAGGCCTTTTTTAAACCCCGAGGTATGTGGGAAAAGTGGGCACCACTTATCAGAAAAAAGGCCGGCCTTGGCGTTATTGATCAACAGTTAAAACCTGACTATTACGATAAGCAATACAAATTTTATGATGTGGTAGTTGTTGGTGGCGGTCCTGCGGGTATGCAAGCTGCGGTTGATGCCGGTGTTGGCAATTGTGAGGTTTTGTTAGTCGATGAAAACCCAATACTCGGCGGCTCTCTAAACTACGCTCGGTTGGATGCTAAGGGAGTACTCAGTCAACAAATTCGAGAAGAACTGGTCACCAAGATTCAAGCTAACTCTAATATCACAGTGATGACTAACGCTGTTTGCAACGGGTGGTTTGCCGATAATTGGTTACCTGTTATTTCTGGAAACCGTTTATACAAAATCAGAGCATCTCAAACTATTTTATGCACTGGCGCTTTGGAACAACCAGCCCTATTTCACAATAACGATTTACCCGGAATTGTCATGAGCAGCGCGGCACAGCGGATGATTCATCTCTACGGCATAAAACCCGGGACAGAAGCAGTTATTTTAACGGGCAACAACGACGGTTATGGGACTGCGCTTGACTTGCATGATGCGGGTATAAAGATTCAAGCTATCGTTGATCTGCGTGACACTCCGATCTATGACGATATCGCAGAAGAAGCTATATCTAGGGGTATCCCAGTAAAAACTGGTTCCGCGGTATATGCGGCTCATAACAAAGGTGCCGTCAATGTTACTAGTGTAGAAGTGCGCAAAATCGTCGATCAAGGTATTTGTGCCGATATTGGTCAAGTCATTCAATGTAATTTACTCTGCATGTCCGTAGGCTACACTCCGGCTTATCAGCTCGTTTGTCAGGCTGGTGGACAGCTGAGTTATGATGATAAATCGGCAATGTTTACACTGAGCAACTGCCCAGACACGTTACATCTAGCTGGATCAGTCACCAGCTTATGGCAAATTGATGCAGTGCGCTCAGAAGCCTCCAGAGCCGCAGCAATTGCCACAAATGCGCTGGGTCTAAGTGAAAAGCTAATCGTGGAGCCCATTGCTCGAGACAATATTAGTCCCAACCATCCATGGCCAATTTTTCCTCATCCAAAAGGCAAAGAATTTGTCGACTACGATGAAGATCTCACCATAGCGGATATTATTAACGCTACCGGCGATGGGTATGAACATATCCAACTAGTAAAGCGCTATTCGACCTGCGGTATGGGCCCTTCTCAAGGTCGGCACTCTGCTCTAGCTGCTGCCCGAATCGTTGCGGCAGCAACAAATCGCACCGTTGCCGATACTGGTGTTACTACCGCCAGACCACCCTTCTCTGCTGAACAACTAGGTCACAGTGCAGGTCGAAGTTTTTATCCCGCTCGACGCAGTAATATGCATTATCGGCATGTTGAAGCCGGAGCTGAAATGCTTCAAGCAGGGGCTTGGTATCGCCCCGCCTTCTACAGACGAGAAAATTTTGATGAACAGGCTTGTATCAACGCTGAAGTAACTAATGTGCGAAATAATGTAGGAATAGTAGACGTATCAACTCTTGGTGGGCTTGAGGTGCGGGGTTCTGATGCCGGCGAGTTTTTAAATCGGTTTTACACCTTTGGCTTTGTCAAACAACCAGTGGGAAGAGCTCGCTACGCACTACTAACCAATGAGGCTGGTGTGGTCATTGACGATGGTGTGGCCTGTAGATTCAGTGATAATCATTTTTATGTCACCGCTACCACAGGTGGCGTAGATCGCGTGTATCAGAGCATGCTTAAGTGGAATGCCCAATGGCGGCTCGATGTTGATATCACCAATACTACATCTGCTTACTGCGGCGTCAATATTGCCGGTCCCAATGCTCGCCTTGTGTTAGAGAGAATTTGTAATGATATCGACCTCTCCTCAGATAGCTTCCCTTACATGGGTGTTCGTCGTGGTTCTGTTGCAAATATACCGGCACGGTTGATAAGAGTTGGCTTTGTCGGAGAGCTTGGATTCGAAATCCATGTGCCTCAACAATATGGGGAGGCGCTATGGGATGCATTAATTGACGCTGGAATTGACAATGAAATACAGCCCTTTGGTATTGAAGCGCAGAGAGTTCTGCGTTTAGAAAAGGGCCACATCATCATTGGTCAAGATACTGATGCCATGTCCAATCCTAATGAGATTCAAATGGGATGGGCCGTATCTAAAAAGAAACCATTCTTTGTCGGTGGACGAACCATCAGTGAGTTGGCGAAGAAACCAGCTTTGCGAAGTCTGGTTGGGTTTATAATCACTGATCCAGATGCTCCGCTACCACAAGAAAGTCATTTAATTTTAAATAATGAACAAATGACGGGACGAGTAACATCTTGTCATTATTCTCCAACATTGAATAAAGCCCTTGGCCTTGCATATGTGCCGCCAGAGAGTGCAACTGTTGGAAGTGACATAATTATTAAATCAACTGGCGGAGTTCTTGTTCATGCCTCTGTCGTAGAGCTGCCTTTTTATGATCCCAAAACTTTGCGTCAGGAGCTTTAAGTATGGCTATTTTGGAACCCTCTTCCGTTCTTCGACGCAGCCCACTCAACCGGCGTCATCTTCAGAGTCATGGCCTATTTAAAAAGATAGGGGAGAACCTGCTAGTAGAGCATTACGGTGATGACGACAGAATAGCTGAAGAATATAAACAGGCCCAAGTTCTCTCTATCTGTGATCTTTGTACCTTGCCCAGGATTGGTTTTAAAGGCGCTGGCGCTCTAGCCTGGTTGAAGTCTCAAAATATTACACTTCCCGAATTGCCAAATACTACTACGCAACAAAATAATGGAGGCCTAGCTGCCAAACTATCTGAACAGGAGGTGCTAATACTGAGTGATATCTTCGCTCTTAGCCAAGATGTTAATAACCTTTCGAGCGCGGCGGATATAGAGCATCAAGATTGCGACCAAAAGACCTATGTTTTACCTCGTGGGGACAGCCATTGCTGGTTGGCGGTAACAGGTATTGAGGCCGCAGAAATGTTCTCTAAAATTTGTGCCATTGACTTGCGTACTCATAAATTCAGTATAGGTAGTGTCGCTCAAACTTCAGTCGCTAAAACAAATGCGGTAGTGATTCGTCATGATTTAGGTAGCATTCCCTGCTTCTACATCTTGAGCGACATTAGTGGAACAGAATTCCTATGGGATTGCTTGCTTGACGCCATGGTCGAATATAAAGGCTACCCTGTGGGTGTAAATGCACTTCAAAGTCTAATTACCGAAAAATAAAATAACCTGTTCCTCTATAAACAATGTTCAACATAGCTTCACTAGCTGTACTTTTAAGCTAAACTAACAAGATGAAAAATAGTGACAATATCGAAATTAGCGCCCTGCGAGTATTTGCGGCTGTGGGTGAAGCCGACAGCTTAACTCAAGCCGCTGAGCGCATTGGAATCACTCAATCTGCTGTCTCTCAAACAATTAAGCAGCTTGAATCCCAGACCGGAACGCAACTGGTCTTAACACGTTCTCGCCCCATCAAGTTGACACCCAGCGGACAAGTCCTAAAAGGCTATGCTGACAATCTTATCAATGATACTAAGCGCATGCTAGTAGATGTCCGCGAGGCATCCTCGGGAGGGAACCTGCCTTTAAATATTGGCATGATTGATTCATTTTGCGATGTTGCTGGTGTTCAATTTATGCAACAGGTTAAGCCTTTCACTTCCAAACTAGCACTTCGAACCGGGTTGGTATCTCCATTAACTCAAGATCTTCTGAATCGTGACCTGGACCTATTGATTACCAGCGACCCTATTGGAGAACACCCTGAATTGCAGCGCTTCGCCTTGTTGAGAGACCCGATTGTGATGATTGTGCCAGATGAATACGCCAATCATAAAGAAGTTAGCCCAGCATGGTTGGCAGAAAATTTACCCTTTGTTCGTTATAATCGCCAGTCACGTTTAGGTAGCCTTACCGATTTAATAGCGCGCCGTCTCAATATCGAACTCGACGCAGCGTATGAGTTAGACAGTACTCAGACTCTATTACGTTTTGTTCACTCAGGCCAAGGTTGGGCTTTAACCTCTGGTCTTTGTTTAGTTCGATATCCAGAATTGCTGAAAAGTTCACAGGTAATGCCTCTAACCAATGGCGCAAATGCTCGCCACCTCACCTTAATATGCCGCAATAATGAATTAGGCGATTGGCCAGCTAAAATTGCCTCTATATGCCGATCCATTTATACCAATGACATAGTTGCACAGATGAAAGAAGTCGCCCCTTGGCTGGAACAGCAGGCGTACTCCATTACTGAAATGCCGGCTATTTAAAATTATCATGGACAGCGCGACTCTAGAGACCTTTTTTCAAGCACTCAAA
>SHBP01000013.1 GCA_004211905.1 SAR92 clade bacterium | reverse complement strand
GCTATTGCTTTTATTATGGGTGGGGCGGTAATTATGGCCCTTGGAACATATGTTAGGTTTTACTTAATTTCGTGGCTTGGTGAGCGAGTGAGCGCTGATATTCGTGCAGCAGTCTTTAACCACGTAGTTAGTTTGCACCCGGCTTTTTTTGAGACTAATCGTAGCGGCGATATTATGTCTCGTCTGACTTCGGATACCACCTTGTTGCAGTCGATAATAGGCTCATCTCTCTCGATTGCACTAAGGAGCTCCATAAGCTCTGCTGGTGCCCTAATCATGCTGTTTATTACCAATTTCAAACTGTCATTGGTTGTTATCTTTGCGATTCCGGCCGTTTTGTTGCCGATTTTATATTTTGGTCGAAAGGTGCGGGATCTATCTCGTAAAAGTCAGGACTCAGTAGCCAGCGTCGGTAGTTACGCTGGTGAAGTGATACAACAGATAAAGACTGTGCAGAGTTTTACTCAAGAGCCTCTAGAGAAAAAGGCTTTTGGCGAAGAGGTAGAGCGAGCTTTCCGAGTTGCTAAAAAGCGCATTAGCCAGCGAGCGGTTTTAACGGCGGTTGTCATAATGGCTGTATTTACTGCGCTAAGCGCAATGCTTTGGTTTGGAGGACGAGATGTAATCACTGGCCAGATGACCGGGGGTGATCTAGGGGCGTTTATCTTTTACGCCATGTTAATGGCAGTCGGTATGGCGTCCTTGTCCGAAGTTTATGGGGAATTACAGCGAGCCGCTGGTGCTGCTGAGAGGTTGATGGAGCTATTGCATGCGCCAAAGGAGATTATCTCAGCAGAGATTATTCAAGCTGAGGTGGAGCGCTTGCCTGCAGTTTTAGAATTCAAGAGCCTAAGTTTCAATTACCCCTCGAGGCCTTCTCAAGCGGCCTTAGATACATTTTCATTGAAGATTCCAGAGGGCAAAATCATAGCGCTAGTTGGGCCCTCGGGGGCCGGAAAATCCACCCTTTTCGCACTTATACAGCGTTTTTATGATCCTCAAGAGGGGGTGTTGTTGTTCGGTGGACATGATGTTCGAGACCTCGATCTTATGAGACTTCGTCAGCAAATAGCAGTTGTAGAACAGCAACCTACACTGTTTACCGGTGACGTTATGTACAACATACGCTACGGAAAAACCGCGGCCACTGATGAGGAAGTTATAGCGGCTGCTGAAGCGGCTCATGCGGATGAGTTTATAAAAACTCTACCTAATGGTTATGCAAGTAATCTAGGGGAGCAGGGTGTTCGGTTGTCCGGGGGCCAACGCCAAAGAATTGCTATTGCACGAGCGCTTCTCAAAAACCCAAGAATTCTGTTGCTAGATGAAGCGACTAGCGCTCTTGATGCTGAAAGTGAATACAAGGTTCAATTGGCGCTGGATAGACTAATGAAAGATCGAACAACAGTAATTATTGCCCATCGCTTAGCGACCATTCTTCATGCGGATCAAATTGTAGTTATGGATGAGGGGCGAAATATTGCGGCTGGAAGCCATCAAGAATTGTTAGCCAATAATGGCCTGTACGCCCGCTTGGCGGCATTGCAGTTTTCTGCAGATGCCACCTAGAATCATCATTTTGATTAGCGCTTGATTCGTTCTGCCTTAATCCAAGGAAACTCACAAACTTTCGCAGTTAAATCTCCATTAGATGCTTTGACAGTGACTGTTGTCTCCGGGGATGAGATCTCTGTTGGCACATTGGCAAATCCAATATTTTTACCAAGTCGTGGAGAAAAAATGCAACGTGATACATGGCCAACATTTTTCTCTCCGTGGAAGACAGGCCAAGGGTTTTCTGGTGGAAGAGTGATTGGGTCGCCTTGGATTTCAATACCCACAAGCTTGCGGGCAGGGCCGGCTTCCTTTATTTTTTTCAGCGCTGCTTTGCCGATAAAGTCAATATCCTGATCAACATCCACTAAACGATCTAAACCGATAGTATAGGGTGAGTCGTCTCTCGTAATATCAGAAACATAGGACAACAGCCCGCCTTCTATACTCCGTATCGTGTTTGGTGCGGCAGGAGCAATATTGAACTCCAGGCCCGCTTGTTTAACTAGGTCCCACAAGACGTTTCCTTGCTTACCGTCGCGAAGATAAAGCTCGTAACTTACTTCTCCGCTCCAACCAGTTCGTCCAATCACTAGCGGAATACCATTTAGAGAAGTCTCGCGAGCTCGATAAAAACGCAAATCGTTGTGTTCACCATCGAAGAGCTTGTCAATCAGCATTGGTGCTTTAGGGCCGCCAAGCTGCAAAGGTGAAACATCGGGCTCAAATATATTTACATCATAGCCAGAATTGATTGCCACACCTTGTATCCAAAGCAAGACATCTCCATCACCAGGAGAAATCCAAAACTGATCAGGCTTGAGACGTAACAACACCGCGTCGTTGACAATACAGCCATTTTGGTCAGTCAGAATAATGTAAAGACAGTGGCCGATTTCACATTTAGAGAGATTGCGCGGTGTAAGTAACCGAACGAATTCATAGGCATCGGGACCATTGATTTCTATTTGACGTTCTACAGAAACGTCCCACATCGTCACATCATTAACAAGACTCTCATATTCAGATGCTGTTCCAGCATATGCAGTTGGCATATACATATGGTTGTAGACCGAAAATGCCTTGGCACCGTCTCTTCTAGTTGAATCAAAGAACGGAGATTTTCTAACCCTTGCTCCAAAAGAAATGGAAGCGTTTTCATTTTCTTCAGACATGGTATTTCCTCTTGTACGGCCCGAATTTTTCCGGATTTTAATCCCAAAATATGACGCGAGTAAATCAAAATCTTCACCTTTTTGTAAGACGTTTTTTTTCGTCAATATTTGTTCTAAAAGCGACATTTAGATACTTGTTTTCGCCTGAAATTTGGGTGCGATTGAACGCCTCAAAAAGACAAGAAATAGCCCACTAAGAAAATCGACATCGTTGTCGATAATAGTTTTAGAGTTAGGTTGATTTGTACAAGTGTAAAATAGTGATCGTTTATAAAATTTTTGACGTACGAACTAGTAACTAGCTGTAATATAGTTGCCACTCCTCACAATTAAGAAGGTTTATCGATGAACCGAATCAAAATTGCAACACTTTCAATTGTCTTGGCTTCCTGTGTTGTTACAGAAGATGAAATCAAAGAGGTTGAAACTCTCAAGGTAGGCATGTCTACCGGAATCGTGCAGGGCTATGTAAGTGATTCGGCGGCAGATGTGGTGGCCTGGGATGACATTCCTTTTGCGCAACCACCCGTAGGTGATCTTCGATGGCGCGCTCCTCGCCCTTTGGAAGCTTCAAGCCAGATAATCCGCAGTAAGGATGACACTGCATGCGTTCAGAAAGCCAGTGTTTATGGAGGTGTCGTGGGAGAGGGAATTGTAGGTTCGGAGGATTGTCTCTACCTCGATGTTAAAGCCCCAGCGGATTTTAAAGACAAAGATTACCCAGTGATGTTTTGGATTCACGGAGGCGGGAACACCACAGGATTAAAGGATTTTTATGATTATAGTCGCTTAGTTGCCTTGAAAGACGTTGTTGTTGTAAGCACCAATTATCGCCTTGGTGGTCTAGGATGGTTTTCACATCCTGCAATTCAGGATCACCAAGAGGGCGTAGACAAATCCACGAATTTTGGGACTTTGGATATTATCGAGTCACTTAAATGGGTGCAAACTAATGTAGCTAAATTTGGAGGTGACCCCGATAACGTAACCATTTTTGGTGAGTCAGCAGGTGGCCATAATGTCTACGCATTACTCGCCTCACCAATGTCCGATGGCCTTTTCCATAAAGCCATCTCTCAGTCTGGATATACTACCAGCCATAGCCTAGAGGATGCTCACAACCTAGATGGAGCTAATCCACTGGTTGAGAGAGGCTCATGGCAGATAGTTGAGTTGATCAATGGGTTTGATGCCTTACACGGTGACAGTGAAAAATTAGGCAACCAACTTAGGAGTATGGATGCTCGAGAATTTATAGGGCTGTACTACCAGAAAGAGAGCATTGATAGTATCCCTCTAACCACAAGGGATGGAATTGTAATTCCTGAAATAGGATTGCTGGCAGCGCTTGGTGAGCCTGAATATGCGAAAAATGTGCCTGTAATGGCAGGGGCCACCAAGGATGAAGTGGCCCTCTGGCATGGTTTGCACAGATATTTTATGGAAACTGATTACCGTTTTACCAAGCTTTTACCTCCAATTATTACTATAAAGAACCCTGAGTTGTTTGATCTATGGGTACGCACACGTTCCCACGCCTGGAAGCTGCGTGGTGTAGATATCCCGCTGTCAGCCCTGGAGTCTGCCGGTTATGGAGAACTCTTTGCCTACCGGTTCGATTGGGATCATCAAGAAAGTTCGATGTTTGCAGACTTCCCCAACATATTGGGCGCTGCCCACGGCACTGATATTGCGTTTGTTACAGGACAGTACACCTATGGCCCCATATCGTCTTATATATACCCTGAAGGACCTGCACGAGATCAAATGGAGCGGACTATTATGAGTGCCTGGAGCAGTTTTTCATCTGCCGCAACTCCAGATATCGGGTCACCACTTCAATGGAATGCTTTTGAGAGTGCTATGCCCGCATTTATCCATCTTGATAAGAACGATTTGTTACGGATGGGTGTTGAATCAAAGTCAATGGACTCGCTTCTAGGAGCAATTGTTGATCATCCTGTGCCTACTGATTTAGAGAAGTGTTTAATTGTGTGGGAATCCCTGATCAATGTTGGCGATCCTAATGTGGATGCCTTCCGTCGTTGGAATGATGGGTTTTGCGAGAAATTTGATGTACGTCAGGAGCAAAAAGACATTCAGACCCGTTTGATTTCTGAATTTGGCAGCATCGGAGTCAACTAAAGCAGAAACTTTTTATAATATTACTCGGCTGGCTACAAGTTTCTTGTATAGGCATTTCCTATTAGTAGGCTTGTGGTGATAAATAATGCGCATTCGTATTGGCTGTAATGTTCTTTATAGCCTAGATCTTAAGTATCAGCTACTGATTTGTAGTCACTTTCGATTTAGGAGTATTCATGGCAAAGGTACAGGCGCGCGGAGATACGGATAAATATCCAAATCCGCCAAATCAGATATCCGCGCCAGGGATTCAGCAATACCAACGCATGGCTGATGCTCCGGGTTTTGTAATGACCAAAGACGGAAGTCTCTTTCGTTTAGACAGATTCCATGGAACGAATGTTAAGCGGCTCGATTATTGGGCGTGATGAAGGGAGTTCTATTACTGAGAACGCTTGGTTTCAAAATACCAATCAGCTAGATTTATCAAAATTCCGCAAATCGCTCTAGTTTGTCTTTGATCTTTTTAAAAACTCTTCTGCTTAAGGGTAAACGACGCTAAACTTTGGGCATGAAAAAAGAAATATTCGAACTATCCAATGAGCTCGGCAAAGCTCTATTAGCAAAAAAAGCAACTGTCACCACTGCTGAGTCTTGCACGGGGGGTGGAGTTGCCAATGCGATCACAGCTGTCAGTGGAAGTTCCCAGTGGTTTCATAGTGCCTATGTTACCTACGCAAATAATGCAAAGCACGATATGCTAGGAATTTCCAAGGCTCTTTTGCTGGATCAAGGGGCGGTATCGGAGGCGGTTGTTACAGAAATGGTTAAAGCTGCAGCTCAAGCAGCTAAAGCGGACTACGCTGTGGCTATTAGCGGCATAGCAGGCCCTTCGGGTGGCAGTCCTGGCAAACCAGTAGGCACAGTCTGGTTTGGTATTCTTGGTCCCCAAGGGATTCGATGTTTCAAGTATCAATTTGTGGGTGATAGAGAGGCTGTGAGAGAGCAGTCTGTGCAAATATCTCTTAAAGAACTCTTGCATCAAGTGGCCGAATGTACTACTGTACACCCATACAGTAATTAAAGTTTTTAAAAATTCAATCACTTAGCAGCTATTGATACAGAGGTATAGACTATGGACGCCAACAAAACAAAAGCACTAGAAGCAGCACTGGGTCAAATTGAGAGACAATTTGGTAAGGGCACTGTAATGCGTATGGGAGATAATACGCGCCAAGCAGTTCCCGCTATATCAACGGGGTCTTTAGGATTGGATATTGCTTTGGGAATTGGCGGGCTACCTAAGGGTCGCGTTGTTGAGATTTATGGGCCGGAATCTTCTGGTAAAACTACCCTCACCCTGCAAGTTATTGCCGAAGCTCAGAAAGCTGGTGGAACCTGCGCATTCGTCGATGCAGAACATGCCCTTGATCCGGTTTATGCAGAGAAGCTTGGGGTCGTGATTGATGATCTTATTGTATCTCAGCCAGATACTGGCGAGCAGGCGCTAGAGGTCACCGATATGCTCGTTCGTTCAGGCGCCTGTGATGTGCTTGTTGTTGACTCAGTTGCGGCATTGACTCCCCGAGCAGAGATAGAAGGGGAAATGGGTGATCACCATGTGGGGTTGCAAGCCAGGTTAATGTCTCAAGCGTTGCGTAAACTAACCGGAAATATTAAGACGGCTAATTGCTTGGTTATCTTTATTAACCAAATTCGTATGAAAATTGGTGTGATGTTTGGCAATCCAGAAACGACGACTGGTGGTAATGCCCTAAAGTTTTATTCATCTGTTCGCTTAGACATTAGACGTATTGGCGCAGTTAAGGACGGAGATGAAATTATTGGTAACGAGACTAGAGTTAAGGTTGTAAAAAACAAGGTTGCACCACCTTTTAAACAAACCGAATTCCAAATTTTGTATGGTCGTGGTATTAATCGTAATGGTGAGTTAGTCGACCTCGGCGTGAAACATGGGTTGGTTGACAAGTCTGGAGCTTGGTATGCTTATAAAGGTAATAAAATCGGGCAAGGTAAAGCCAACGTTGGTATTTATCTGACCGAAAACCCAGAAATAGCCGCTGAAATTGAGAGTCAAATTAGGGCAAAAGAACTCGGAGATGTTTCTCCTGAAGCGCCCGCCGAGCCAGAGCAGGATTTTAGTGAAGAATGAAAGATGCCTCGTAAAGAAAAGCGCCGTTCGAGCGCTTTTTCTTTTAAGGTAACGGGTAACCACAATGAAAGACATAGGTGTAATTACTCCAGCAAAACTAAGAAATGCCGCTATGGATCTGCTCACAGGTCGTGAATTCTCGAGAGCTGAGTTGCGTTCAAAGTTAAGTAAACGATTTGAAAATCACTCAGGGATAGACGACGTGCTAGACCAATTATGCGATGATGGCCTACAGAGTGATTCTCGATTTACTAACGCTTTTGTTCGATCTCGTGTAAGTAGGGGCCAAGGTTTAGCGCGTATTCGAATGGACATTAGAGAGAAAGGCATAGATCAAGAATTGCTTACCAGAATTCTAAGTGAACAAGAGGTTGACTGGTTTGAATTAGCAAGAGATGTGGCCCGGCGTAAATTCGGTAACGAAGAAGCGAAAGATCAAAAAGCCAAGGCCAAGCGTGTCCGGTTTTTACAGTATAGAGGATTCAATTTCGACCAAATAAAGTATGCATTAGCGGTGGAGGTGACTGACTAACACGCCTCTTTTGAAACTAATTCAATGCAGATACTTCAAGATAGCCATTAAATATTTCAACTAACCTCTCTTCTACCCAGCTTCGTCCCTTTAAGTCTTTAATGAAACCACAATGCCCACCATGATCCTGTCTCTCGACTATTAGGTGCTCCGAAGCGTTTATCTTGTCTACATCCTCAGCAGGTAATATTGGGTCATCATTGGCTACTATCATGTGAGCTGGTATTTCTAGAGTTTTTAATCTATCACCAGTTAGAGCATAAGACGAAAAATAATCTTTTGGATTTTGAAACGGGGTGAATTTTGGAACAAACGTTTGATTAACGTCTTCCAAGGTTTTGATTTGATTCATTTCCGCACTAAAATCGAGCTCTGGAAAATATTTGAGTTTTTTCTGTAGAGACCGAGTCCATCTGCGGAAAAAATATTTCTCATAGATAAATAGGCCATTGTTCATAACTGTCATCGCATTGTTAGGATCAATTGGGGGGCAAATCGCGACAGCAGCAACTATACCAAGTTCCTTGGCGCGATCAGCAACGATTCGAAGGGTGAAATTTCCACCGAGGGAAAACCCCGCTAAAAAGGTGTTTGAGTATGATCGATCACTTGTGAAGCTTTTGATGGCATCGCCGACTTCTGCCAAAAGGGTTGAGTTAAATAATTCTGGGTTAAGGTGATGACTGTCACCATGATCTCGTAAGTTGAGGCGGAGTACGTCAAAACCGCTGTTTATGAGGTGAAATGCGGTGGTGACTTGATAGGCAGACTGACTAGAGCCTTCCCAGCCATGGATTAGAATCACCAGCGCTTTAGTGTTAGTCGCGGGGTGGCTTGTGTTTGCGTTATCAAGCTCCGCGGTTAGTCTAACTCCTGCTTCCGTGGAGATAATTAGTTGCTCAGATTTCAAAGTTTTGGTGATTTTTTTGGCCCTAAATTTTCGTGGTCCAACACTGTTCATAATGCTTTGTATATGAGCATTTTTTAAATGAGTAGGGGGTGAAAATTGGGTGTAAGTCATGTTTTTTATCAGATTAGATCAATTAGGTTGTTGTGTTTTGAGCGCTTCATGATAACTATGGCGTGTTATTAACGCTATGCTTAATATTAAGAATAGTGCTGGTTTTGTTAAACTGATCGACTCTAAATTCCCGGAACACGCATGAATGTGATGCACATCACTGTTGAGTGGAATACTAAAGTTGTTACTTCCCTAAGTAGATAAGCGTTATTATAGTAGATGACAGAGGAGTAAATAAAAGGAGCCCGGTATGAAAATTAGCAAATTTTTAGTCGCTATTGTTTTTTCGGTTGGTTTTGGTGGTAGTGCAATAGCTGAACTACATGGTTCAGAGGAAAGTGATGTTGGCATGGAGTCTAGTGTCTCCGAATTGGCGCAAGACCTTGACCCTAAAGATTGGGGAATTCGTAATGGGTGTATTTCGCGCTCCCGCATTAGACATATGCATTTTGTTGACGATGAGACGGCTATTATCGAAATTATGGGTAAAAAGAAAGTTCTTTTAACCATGCGTCGAGAGTGCCGCGGTATTAAAAGAGAAGGTTATATTACTCGAGTTCGCGGCAATCAGTTGTGCGCTAGGTTTGATCGATTCGAAGTGCTTGATACCGGTATGTCCTGTAGTATTAAATCGTTAGAGCCATATATAGAGCCTGAAGAAGTCGAGAATACAGAGAACCCCAAAGATTCAAAAGATCAAAATGAAAATGTTGTTTAGAGACTATGGCTTTGACGATATATAGATCTCTCCTCTGGGTTTTGTTTTGTTTATCCCTAAAAGCCACTGCTAGCGAGTTGAGGTCTGATGAGCTGGTAGTTCCGAGTAATTTAGCTCAAGGCGGCTTGGTGATTGCTACTGTTGCGCCGGGTTATAGTGTGAAATATAAAGGTGAGCCCCTAAAAATTAATGAAAAGGGGATGTTTATCTTGGGTCTAGGAAGGGACGCTGACGAATTAATGCGGCTTGTGGTTGCCAATGACAAAGGCCATCAAACAGATTACACATTCCCTGTGGCTAAACGAAAATATAACATTCAGTCCATTGAAGGAGTTCCTCAGCGCACGGTAACACCGAATCTAGAGGACGTTGCACGAATTAGGCAGGATTCTTTGCTTGTTAAAAATGCGCGGCAGGGAGTTTCTGATAGGCAGGACTTTTTGGCAGGATTTAAAAAGCCGCTGGAGGGTCCAGTGACAGGGGTTTATGGCAGTCAAAGAGTGTATAACGGTACTCCCAAGAATCCTCACTATGGAGTGGATTATGCGGCGCCCAAGGGGACGATCGTGCGTGCCCCTGCCGCTGGAGTCGTTCAGTTAGCGCACTCTGATTTATTCTACTCTGGAGGCACTGTTATCATGGACCATGGTTTTGGGCTCAATTCTTCATTCCTCCATTTAAGTGCGGTTTTAGTAGCTGAAGGACAAGAGGTAAAGCAAGGAGACCCAATTGGAAAAGTAGGAGCTACTGGAAGGGCCACAGGCCCGCACCTTGATTGGCGAATGAACTGGCTAAATGTGCGTATTGATCCACAATTAGTAATGGAGTCACTACCAGCGGAGTGAGGAAGTGTGTCAGTTTTGTTGGTTGTATTCTTAATAGACTAATCTATTGATGCCGTAGCGGTTTTTATCTATTGTGCGTACAATGAGCGCCTGCAAAAATGGATGGTTAAAGTGGACAAAGAGTTATTAAGTATTCTGGTTTGCCCTGCGAGTAAAGCACCGTTGGTATTTGATGAAGATAACCAAGAATTGGTGTGTAAGGCTAGTGGGTTAGCTTATCCCATTAAAGACGGTATTCCAGTTATGTTGGAGTCCCGGGCCAGGGTTTTAAGCGCCGATGAAAAGCTGAATGGTTCGCCTGTAAAGCATTCAGGTAAGGGGTAGTCAGAAATTATGACTGATCAAGTAGATACTCTTTTTACTCGTATTATCAAGCGCGAAATACCTGCAGAGATAGTTTATGAGGATGACCTGTGTATCGCTATTAATGATATTGCTCCTCAGGCCGCTGTGCATGTATTGCTTATTCCTAAACAGCAAATCCCTCGATTAGCAGATGCTACAGAAAGTGAGCGTGCTATTTTAGGGCACTTAATGCTTGTCGCTGGAGACATTTCTCGACAACTAGGTGTAGATGAGGCCTTTAGGCTGGTAGTCAACAATGGAGCAGATGCAGGACAAACAGTGTTTCATTTGCATCTACACATTCTAGCTAACCCAAAAGATAGTAAACAATTCTCAGAATCTGACATCGGCATCTAATATATACTGATGTAAGAGCATTGAAATGCAGATGATCTTGACTAAAAAGTGAAAAAAATGATGAAAAGCGCCGATATTCGAGACGCATTCCTAAACTACTTTGGCGATAAGCAACATCAAATAATCCCGAGTAGCAGTTTAGTGCCTGACAATGACCCAACGTTATTGTTTACCAACGCCGGCATGGTGCAGTTTAAAGATGTCTTTTTGGGCGCAGATAAGCGAGGTTACAATCGAGCAGTTTCCTCCCAGCGATGCGTTCGAGCGGGCGGAAAACACAATGATCTTGAGAATGTAGGCTACACAGCAAGACATCATACTTTCTTTGAAATGTTGGGTAACTTTAGTTTCGGAGATTACTTTAAGAGAGACGCCATCTTCTATGCCTGGGAATTTCTGACTACTGTGTTGGAGTTACCCAAGGAAAGGTTATGGGTCACAGTGCACATTAGCGATGATGAGGCGGCGGATATCTGGATTAACGAAGTAGGGGTTGATCCAGCAAGGTTGTCTAGGCTTGATGAAGATAACTTCTGGCAGATGGGAGATACGGGCCCCTGTGGGCCATGCACGGAAATATTCTGGGATCATGGTGATCATATTCCGGGTGGTCCACCAGGTAGTGCCGATGATGAGTTGGACCGTTACATTGAAATCTGGAATCTTGTATTCATGCAGTTCGAGCGGGATACCGCCGGTAATATGACGCCTTTACCTAAACCGTCAATTGATACGGGTATGGGCTTAGAGCGTGTGGCAGCTGTGATGCAGGGAGTACATAATAATTATGATATTGACTTGTTCCAGTCTCTCATCAAGTCCGCCGCAAAGGCCACAGGCTGTAAAGATCTCCAGGATAACTCTTTAAAAGTGATTGCCGATCATATTAGATCCTGTGCCTTCTTGGTCGTCGATGGGGTTGAACCATCAAACGAAGGGCGCGGATATGTTTTGCGTAGAATTATCCGTAGAGCCTTGCGTCATGGCTACAATCTTGGCGCATCGGGTAGCTTTTTTTATAAGCTTGTCAAATCGCTAGGCGAGGTTATGGGAGAGGCGTACCCAGAGCTAGTTAAAGATCAACAGCACATAAGCGATGTTATTAAAAAGGAAGAAGAGCAATTTGCGCGCACCTTAGATAAGGGTATGGGAGTTCTTGAGGCCGCCTTAAGTGATTTGTCCGGTACAGAGTTGCCGGGTACCCTGATATTCCAATTGTATGACACCTATGGTTTTCCGACAGATTTAACCAACGACATCGCCAGAGAGAATGGTTTTACCCTCGACATGAAAGGTTATGAAGTTTGCATGGAAGAGCAGCGCACCCGAGCTAGGGCAGCAAGCCAGTTTAATCTGGACCATACGGACAGTATCCGCGTAGAGGGCTCTACAGCGTTTTGTGGTTACGATGGTACAGAGTTAACGTCTACTGTTATTGGCCTATATGCCGAAGGTAAGGCTGTCAAAAACGCATCTAAAGGCACAGATGTGGTAGTAATACTAGATAAGACTGTTTTTTATGCGGAGTCTGGTGGCCAGGTTGGTGATACCGGAATGTTATCCAAGGGCTCTGCAAAAATAGTCATCGCTGATTGTCGTAAGGTTGGTAATCATCACATCCATATCGGTCAGATAGTTTCTGGAGAGTTTGCAATTGGTGATGAGGTAGACGGGCAAGTCGACCAAACACTGCGCCAGGCCACTGCGCTGAATCATTCTGCAACACATTTACTTCATGAAGCGTTACGACAAGTTCTTGGGGAGCATGTACAGCAAAGGGGATCACTGGTTGACAGTGAACGTTTGCGGTTTGATTTTTCCCATGGGGAAGCAGTTAGCCCTGAACAGATTAGAAAGATTGAACATATTGTTAATTCTGAAGTGCTTAAGAATACTGAGGTCACCACCGCAGTGATGGGCATGGATGAGGCAAAAGCAAAAGGTGCAGTGGCCTTGTTTGGTGAAAAATATGGTGATTCAGTGCGCGTTGTGAGTATTGGAACTGAATTCTCAGTCGAACTTTGTGGAGGAACCCATGTTTCTCGTACGGGGGATATTGGTTTATTGAAGGTATCAGCTGAAACCAGTGTTGCAGCAGGTATTAGACGCATTGAAAGTGTGACAGGCATGAAAGCACTAGAGTTTTGCGATAGTCAACAGGACTCAATCACCAATATTGCATCGATTGTTCGCGGTAGCCGGGCTACGGTAGGTGATAAAGTACAAGGAATTGTCGATGAAAATCGTCGATTACAAAAAGATATTGAGAAACTGAAAAATAAGCTTGCCAATGCAGCTGGAAGCGACCTTATGGCTGACCTTCGCCAGATAAATGGGGTTGGTGTACTTGCTACTGTAGTTGATGGAGCAGATGCCAAAAGTTTGAGAGGTGTAGGCGACCAAGTGAGATCAAAAATACAATCTGGAGTGTTTTTTCTCGCAGCTATAGAGGGCGATAAAGCGGCCTTAGTGGCGGGTGTTACCAGTAATCTTACAGGCCATATAAAAGCAGGAGACCTGCTTAAATTCGTTACTTCACAAGTAGGTGGTAAGGGCGGAGGCCGACCCGATATGGCTCAGGGAGCGGCAAATAATATCGAAAATCTCCCTGCCGCTTTAGAGTCAGTGTACGAGTGGGTAGAAGAAAACCTGTCTAAGTAACTAAAAAGACTTAACTTTTTAGTAATATTGCTGTTTAATCTGCGCGGTCTCTTTTTCGGATATATGTAATGAGCTTAATTGTTCAAAAATATGGTGGTACCTCGGTCGGTACGGTTGAAAGAATTGAAGCCGTGGCCAAAAAGGTAGCTGCTAGTTATCAAGAAGGCAATCAGTTGGTCGTGGCCGTATCGGCTATGAGCGGAGAGACTAATCGCCTTATCGGTTTAGCGAATGAAATAAGCTCAGATGCTAATTTGCGGGAAATGGATGTGTTGGTTAGTACTGGTGAGCAGGTCACAATTGCTCTGCTGTGTATGGCTTTGCAGAAGCTAGGTATTGATGCGCTGTCATACACCGGAAGTCAAGTAAGAATACTTACAGACAATGCCCATGGTAAAGCTAGAATTAGGGAAATAGACAACCATCGCTTGCAAGGGGCTTTGAAGGCAGGGAAAGTAGTCGTTGTCGCAGGCTTTCAGGGTGTTGATGAAGAAGGAAATATTACTACTTTAGGGCGCGGTGGATCAGATACTACGGCAGTAGCATTAGCCGCGGCGTTAAAAGCTGATGAGTGTCAGATCTATACAGACGTAGACGGTGTATACACGACTGATCCTCGTTTAGTAAGTGATGCTCGAAGGTTGGACAAAATAACTTTCGAAGAAATGCTGGAGATGGCGAGCCAGGGCTCAAAAATATTACAAATTCGCTCTGTTGAGTTTGCAGGGAAGTACAGTGTCCCGCTGCGAGTGCTGTCCAGCTTCGAAGAAGGCCCTGGTACTTTAATTTCTCTTGAGGAAGATGATCAAATGGAAAAACCATTAGTTTCTGGAATCGCATTTAACAGAGATGAAGCAAAATTAACGATTAGGGGGATTCCCGATCAGCCTGGCGTGGCATATAAGGTTCTAGGAGCCATTAGTGAAGCCAATATTGAAATCGATGTTATTGTGCAGAATGTCGCTAAGGATAACTCTGCTTCAATAACTTTTACGGTGAATAAAACTGATTTAAGCCAAGCAGAAGAGTTGCTTGGTGAAATAGCAAAGGATCTTGGAGCATTAGAAGTTGATTCTGATAAGCGCATTGCCAAGGTGTCTATTGTTGGTGTCGGAATGCGATCGCACGCTGGTGTGGCCGCAAAAATGTTTGAGGCATTGTCAGATGAAGGGATTAATATTCAGCTGATCACTACATCTGAAATAAAAATCACCGTTGTGATTGAAGAACGATATTTAGAACTGGCAGTGAGAGCTCTGCATTCTGTATTCGAACTGTCTGCATCAGACAGTGAAAGTACTTAATATACGAACATAGATAGGATAAAATGTTAAGTTGGAAACTTGGTTGGTTTTTTATGTTTCGAGATTATTAACGGACCAACAGAACTAAAAGCAAGATTGGACTATAGTAAAAGCATGCGTCGACGCTAAAGGAGTCCAGCGGAGAAAAAATGTTAATTTTAACTAGAAGAGTAGGCGAAACCCTAGTGATTGGTGATGATGTTACTGTCACTGTATTAGGTGTGCGTGGAAATCAAGTTCGATTAGGTGTAAATGCTCCGAAAGATATCGCAGTTCACCGAGAAGAAATCTATCAACGTATTCAAAATGAGAAAACCGGAGAAATTTCATCTGAAAGTGATGAAAATAACGATAGCGACGTTTGATTTTCCTACCAATGTGATATTATGCCGCCGCTGGACTAGGGCGGCATAGTTGTTTCTGAAACATTCTATTTTGATCCTGTCGAGACTATCACGGAGAAGTGGCCGAGTGGCTGAAGGCGCGCCCCTGCTAAGGGTGTATACGTTAATAGCGTATCGAGGGTTCGAATCCCTCCTTCTCCGCCATAAAACTACTTTAAAGTCTCTACAGACCCTGTTAGCTCTCGCTTCCTACGCGTCTTGTGACGAGAGTAGACAAATAAGTAGACATTTAATTTAGCCATTACTTAATTAATTTTGTAACGACTGGATGTATGAGTCAGTTGTGAACTCGCGGCCAAGAAAATCAGAAACAAATTCTGCGGCTGGTTTACTTCCGCCTACTTCTAATACTTTACGCCTATATTCATTTGCAACATCTTTATTTCTTAGACCTTCTTTCTCGAATCGTGAAAAAAGATCAGTGGCTATCGAGAGAGACCACTGATAGGTGTAGTAATTAGAGCTGTAGCCATTTAAATGCCCAAAGTTGGCATAGAAGTGAGTATCCTGAACATGAGGATAAGCGGCATATTTTTTTGCTAGTGATTGCATGGTGTCATCAAGCTCAAATGAACCAGGCTCTTGACTGTAGAAATTGAGAGATAAGTTTGCATAATAAATTTGCGTAGCGGTTCCTGTGGCACGCCCAAAGTGGCGTGCTCGACTCATTTTTTCCACAAGCTCTCTAGGGATAGTTTCTCCAGCCGCATTCGTAGCGAATTTTTTCAGTGTCTCATAATCCCATATCCACTCCTCCAGCATTTGTGATGGAGCTTCAACAAAATCGCGCTCCATCGACATGCCTCCGATAGATGACCAAGACTGCGTTCCGGAAAACATATTGTGAAGTAGGTGGCCGAATTCATGTAAAAAAGTTTCAACCTGGCTGTGCTCCATTAGCCCCTTAGGGAAGTTTTGAGCTAAACCAGACATTGGTATTCGTTTATCTTTGATGCCTGACCTCAGGGTCCAGTGCGCGGCGTGCTGGTATTTATCAGCTCTAGGATGATTGTCCATATAGAATCGGCCTAAAAGTTTGCCGTTGTCGATAATTTCAAATGTCTCAACATCTTTATGCCATGTTTCAGTATTCCAGGCCTTTATCTCAACATCGAAGAGATCTTCAGTGAGCGCGAAAATTCCATCGCGTACATTTTCATACCGAAAATATTCTCTTACCTCTTGAGCATCAAGTGCATACTGCTCCTTTCTCAAAAGATTTTGTATGTAGCCAGCTTGCCAGACCTGCACGGCTGTAGCGGAGGGATCTTCCTCTTGAAGTCTTGAGAGAAGAATGCCTAATTCCTCTTGCACAGGTTTATTTAAAGCTCCTCCTACACTATCAAGAAAGCTCTGAGCCTTCTCCGGAGAACCAATCATCTGGCTTGACATGGAAAGACTCGCGAAAGAGTCAAATCCGAGTAGTGACGCTAATTCATGTCGCTTCGCAATGAGGTTTTCTAGTATAAGTTTGTTTGCTGGGTATCCTCGTGATCTCGAGGCAATACGTAAACGCTTTCGCAGATCATCACTATGCGCGTAAGTCATCACGGGGTACATGTCAGGATAATCAGTGGTGATTGTTATGAGGCCATCCTCATCTGCAGGATGCGCGTCAATATAATCTGCTGGCAGTCCATCTAGTTCAGTTGCACCAACTTTTACAGATCGAACATCACTTCGAATATTTTTATCGAATTCATTTCCTATAGCGGTGATTTCTTTTTGTAATTCCCGAATCCTTTTTCTGGTGGCATCGCCACGATCTACTCCAGACCTTTTAAAATCATCAATGGCATTTTGAACCATAAATAACTCGCTGGCAGAAAGGTCATCCTGACTAATTGCTGAAATTCGATCATAGACAGGACGAGACAGGCTAATCTGGGAGTAAAAATCGGACTGTTTTTCACTACACTCATTTGCAGCTGAACGAACATCCGAGTCAGGATGTACTGATCTGATGTGCCAAACATCACCAATTGGTACTAGCGCATCAACAATTTTTTCATACTGACCGTAAACGCTAGACAGAGTGGCTTGTCCCTTCTGTTCCTCTAAAGCCTTTAACTGAGCTGAGGCGTTATTGAGAGCCACATCACAGTCCGACACTATCTGCTCCGCAGTCGCAGTTGCTCGGATACCGTCGATCAGAATATCGGGCTGATGGCCGTTGCAAGATACAAGCAGTGAAACTGACATTAAAGGGAAAAGGGTAGAATGGAGTAGACGTTTCATGAGGGGTCCTTGGCAGAAAATAATCATCGAATTCGACGCTATTTTAGCGACAAATAGTTTCTCTCGCTATCAATAAAAACCCACTTTTAAAAAATCTGGCCACTTTGGTTTATCATCCTAGTTAATAATTGGATTTTCTTTTTTATCGACCAAGAATAGGGATGAAGTGACAACAATCTGCATGGAAGTAATTTCTCTCACAGGCTGTGGAGACATAGTCTCTAGTATTGCTTAATAAGTATATATTTGAATACAAGTTATTTCCTCCCGCTGAGGCCTGATGTTATGGCGGATTTAATAGCTATTTATTCTTCAGTTGTTGGATTTCCTCGCACAGTCTTTTATGAAAGTCAGGCCTAGCATCGGCAGCATAGGTTATGTACATGCCGATCAAAACCTGTTTTCGATAGCGTTTTAAATCTATATACCCATTGACCCAGTCTTGACGAGCGAGTCGTTGGCAGGCGAACAGTTGCTCAGCAAGTTTGGCGGTTTCGATATTGCCGTAAAGGAAGCCGTCGGCTTTAGCATCAGCGCAGATGCGTTTGGCTATTTGCAGTGACTGATGAAAGATCCCAGTGGGTAATTCATGGTCAAATAATCTAGTCCGGTCAGCCGCTAAAAATGCGGCCCGATAAAAAGCTTCGTCCTGCTGATACAGGTGCAGTAGATTATCGGTAAACGCCTCAGCACCCGCTATGGGATCGGACATATCGGGATTAGACAGCGCCACACCAATGGTCGTCACCATTTCTGAGACAAGTTCCTGGAAAATATCATCCTTCTTGCCAAATAGATTATAGACCGTGGGACCAGATACTCCAGCCTCCCGCGCAAGCTGCGTGAGGGTAAATGCTTCAAAACCTTCTGTGGCTATTAAGTTTTTTGCGATATTGAGGATATGCTGGCGACGCAATCTTTTATTTGCTTGGCGAGTGATGTTTCCTCGAGCTATGACTGGACTATCCATTTGACGACCTCTGAGAAAAACTCTTGACCACAGATTTAATATACTATTAAAATTGTGGGAATATAAAGACAAAATAGTAAAAAAAAAAATATTAACAAAGGCCTATTTATGAAACAAGATATCAGTCAATCAATTGAAGCCTGTGCAGCCCATTATGGCGAAGATGCCGATGCGATGCGCAACTATCTTATCGAGGGGGAGCGAAAGGCATACTTGTTAGATAACCGTGGTGCGATTCGCTTTGATAAGCAGGGCAATTTGGCCGCTGATATTTTAACTGCTTATTCTAAATATGGGTTTTATATATTCGAGGGCGTTTTGGCCCAAGAAGAGTTACAAGATATAAAAAATGATCTGGATAGCATAAGTCAATCCTATCCCTCTGAACCCAATGGCAAGCTTACCAAAGACGGTAAGCCGGCCTTGGGAGCTGATTGTCTTGCCCCTAATCTTGTGTGGTCAAAGCCGCTGGGTGATCCTCTGGGAGGTACCGCGCTTGCCAATGGTCGTCATCAGGTAAAGCTGTTTGAGCCAAAGGCCAGTGAATCGGCGCCAGAGTATGCGCCATTTATTTTGCTTGGCTCCTTACAGTTTTCTGATAGTTGTCTGCGTGTCTATGGTCATCCAAAATTACTGCGTGTAGCCGAGGCAGTTAATGGTAAAGATTTTGCGCCCTTCAACGAGAGTCTGTTTATCAAAGAGCCCGGTGTTGGCGCTGCAGTATCGTGGCACCAGGATGGAGATACTCACTGGGAGAATGAGAATTTTGATGAGGGTATTCACGGGTTTAATTTTATGGCTCAGGTCTATGGCAGCACGGCAGTCAATGGCGTCTGGGTAAAGCCGGGGAGTCATAAGGTGGGTAAAATTGATATCAAGCAATTAATTAGCGAATCCGGTAGTGAGCGCATTGATGGTATGGTTCCGCTGGTATGTAATCCCGGTGACGTGATTATTTGTAACCGTCAGATACTTCATGGATCATTTCCTAACTGTGGTTTTGAACCAAGAGTGACGGTGAACTTTGGCTTCCACCGACGTTCATCCGTCTTGGGGGTTCAGGGGCCTGGCTTATATAGTGAGCCTATGTTTTTTGATGATGCGTTAATTGATGAGCGCTCCAAACCCCTGGGTTATGCCATTGATGCGCGCAAACAGAGATTCCCTGATGAGGAGTCCTACCAATACCAACCCTTTATTGATTCAGGTAAGACCTTTAAGTGGGATGAGACTGTTAAGGCAGAATTAAAAGATTATAATCTTCGCGACCTAAGTATTTAGAATCTATATTAGGCTCTGTGAGTTAAGGTTGAGGTGACAGCATGCAACTAGCAATTTATGGCGCTGGCTCGACTGGTTGCTATTTGGGTGGGCTTATGCAGCTCTGTGGCCACAAGGTGAGTTTAATCTGTCGAGCACGCATTCGAGACTCGATTATGAATGCTGGCGGTATAACTCTCACTGACTATACCGGGCAAAATGAAAAGGTTGTGCCATCTGCACTAATCACTCGTCTGACAGATGAAACCTTTGATGCGGTATTTGTAACTCTCAAATGTCATCAGCTCGAGGCTGCTGTCGACGATTTAAAGCAGCTTGCTGAGGATGGGGCGCAGCTATTTTTTATGCAAAATGGCCTCGACAGCCTGGATGCTATTCTGAACGAATTGCCGAGCCACGCAGTGAAGCAGGGGGTCATCCCCTTCAATATACTGAGTCAAGACAATGCGCATTTTCATCGAGGTACTGAGGGCACCTTACTGTTTCACCAGACATCTGTAACGCAACAGCTTGCCAAGCAGCTAGGTGCCATTGGTTTTCCCTGTGAGCTGCATACAGATATGAAGCCCGTAATCTATGGCAAATTACTGCTTAATCTTAATAATGCGCTTAATGCACTTGCCAATCAGCCTATTAAGACGCAGCTTGAGAATCGTAAACTGCGTAAGGTTTATGCTGCAGCTCAGCGTGAATGGCTCGAGGTGGCTAATATGGAGGGTGTTGAGTTGGCGCAATTTACGGCGGTACGACCCTCCTGGATGCCTGCTATTCTAAGTTTGCCAAACTGGATTTTTCTGCGCCTGGCTAAGGCTATGTTGGATATCGACCCTCATGCGCGCTCTTCAATGTGGGAAGATATTAAATTGGGTAGAAAAACCGAGGTAGCGTTTCTAAATGGTGCTATCGTCAAACGCGCTGAGAAATTAGGTATTGATGTTCCGGTAAACAAAAAAATTACTGCCCTTATTCACAAAATAGAGAAGGGTGAAACTGTGTCGCTGACTTTACTTTACTAACTATAAATACCCTAAGGCGACCATAAAACTACGTTATAGTCTCTACAGTCTTTGATGACTAAATATGGCGATGAGGTACTAATTCTCTGTCATAAAACCACTTTCAGTCCTTTAGATGCGGCTAACTGTCTAATTCAAAGATGGTTTTCCCTCTCGCTATAGTCCGCTCTACTTTGATATCTAACAACTCGGTAGTTGGTATAGTTAGCGGATTTTTACTTAAGATGACGAAGTCGGCTTGTTTACCGACATCAATAGTTCCTTTGCTATCCTCTTCAAAGTATTGATAAGCAGCATTGATCGTAACGGCCTTGATAGCGTTAAGGGTTGGTATTCGTTGCTCTTGCCCTAACACCTGACCGCTTCGTGTGAGCCGATTAGTGGTTGCCCAAAGCAAACGGATCATATCCGGCGGCACTACGGGGGAATCATTATGAACTGTAAAGACAATGCCTTTATCTAGACTGCTTTGGGTTGGGCTAATACGACTAGCGCGTTCTACGCCAAAAACCGAGTCTCGATGCCAATCGCCCCAGTAAAATGTGTGAGCTGAAAAAAACGAAGGAATGGCTTTCATTTCTGCCATGATATCAAGCTGGTCTTCTCGCACTGTTTGGGCGTGAATCATCACAGTACGATGATCAGGGATATTGCTCGTATCGATGCTGCGGTTTAACGCATTAACAAACAGATCTGCAGCTGCATCACCATTGGCATGGGCCAAGATTGGCGTGCCTGCGTCTATAAATTTGGCAAAAAGACCATCTACCGATTCTGCTGGCATGATCGGATAACCACGATAATCGTGGGCGCCGCCCTTTGGTGGTATCTTATACGGCTGGGTTAAATAGGCCGTTTTACCTTGTGGCGAGCCATCTAAAATCATTTTAACGCCTCCAATCTTAAAACCATTTTTGTAATCGCTCAAGATCGGTAGTGGAGGACTATTCTCTCCAAGATATGTCTCATCAACCATCTGGAAAGACACGACGTCAATAGGGAAAGGTTTCTCATTAGCCGCAGATCTCAGTTCGTTTATCACACCCAGAGACGACGCCCCATCCTGTGCCGTAGTAATACCATATCGAGCATAATCAAGGAGGCCAAGATGTATTAGTTCGTTTACATTTTCTGCCGGCGGGAGTAAGGACTGAATGGCAAAACCAGCTGTCTCCTCCAAGACTCCATTAGGCCTCTGGCTATCTCCTTCTCGACGAATAACTCCGCCTGGGGGGTTAGGGGTATCCTTATCAATCCCAGCAATTTCCAGTGCCTTAGAGTTAACCGCGGATAGATGTCCTGAAACATGAATTAGCAAAATAGGATGAGAGGTGGATACCTTGTCTAGGTCAATGGTGGTCGGATGTCGTGCTTCAGCAAGCAGAGAATCGTCGTAACCCATTCCCACAACCCAATCGCCTTCAGCTAGATCTTTTGAGGCTATATGGCTTTTCAATGCCATGACCAATCCGTTCATATCCTCGGCTGGCCCAACGGGAGGTGAAGCTATGTTCGCCATCGCGGAAAGCCTTCCATGCCAAGCAACGTGACCATGAGCGTCAATAAAGCCAGGTAGTAGTGCGGAGTCCTCTAGATTGACTACCTCAGTAGTTTGCCCATCCCAATCGTCTCTCTGGCCCACAAAAACAATAGTATCGTCTTTAACGGCCACAAAATTGGCTGATTCAGATTGTTCGCTAAGAGTGATGATATTATCTCCGTAAAAGGCTATATCGGCTTGCGGCGCCTTATTGCAACCGGCGAGCAACAATAGCGGCAGAAAGATAGCTAATCGAACATCTGTTAAACGTTTCAATGTCATTCCTCTCTTAATTGATGAAACTCGTATACCAGTATACAAAAAGATGATCACGTCGTTTCAATTAAAACAACGTTCTATTAAATCGCGAATTTTACCTATGTATTTGAGATTTGGATGTTTAAAAATTCGTTGTCTGAAGAGCTAAGTGCAAGCCATTCCTATTGAACAGGTAGTGCATGACATCTCAGCTCGGTTTTGGCGATTAAACAGGAGTAATATAACCCAAAAGATGGGTTTATCATCTGAGATATCCTAGTCTACTGTTATGACGAAAAAGCCTTCATCAAAGGCAGGCTGCGTACTCGAATACCACTTGCAGCGTACACGGCATTGGCCAGAGCAGGGGCTATACCGGGTGTTCCAGGTTCTCCGCCGCCACCAAGTTCATGGCCGCTGTTTATGATATGGGTTTCAATAGTAGGAGCATCAGACATTCTTAGGGATCGATAGTCGTGGAAGTTACTTTCAACTACGGCACCATCTTGAATGGTAATTTCTCCGTACATGGCCGCGCTGAGGCCATAGATAATCCCAGATTCAATCTGTGCCTTCATTCCATCTGGAGCAATAGCAAGACCCGGATCAATTACTGCAACAACTCGATCAACCGATACAGATTTATCAACAATAGATACCTCTACGACTTGAGCGACGATAGAGCCAAATGATTCTTGAAGTGAGATACCTTTTCCTCGACCCTTTGCTAATGGAGTTTCCCAGTTGGCTTCCTCAGCGGCTCTCTTTAAAACCGCTAGATGCCGTGGTTTGTCCTTTAAAAGATCCAGTCTAAATTTAAGAGCATCCTTACCAGTAGCATTCGCGGCTTCATCAATAAATGATTCGGTGAAAAAACCGTGTTGAGAATGGTCTACGCTCCTCCAGGCTCCAAAAGGGACGTGAGTAGGGCTACTAACATGGCCAATATCTTGTGCCTCTACAGCATAGGGAATAAGCGGGGCTTCGGTAGGTTCGGCTTTGTTAACATAGGTATTTTCCCATACGAGTAGTTTACCATTCTCATCGATTCCACCTTTGAATCGACTTTGTATGGCTGGGCGGTAAAAATCTTGACGAATATCTTCCTCCCGAGACCAAATCAGTTGAATAGGACGTCCTACAGCTTTGGCAATTTGGGCTGCCTGAATCGCATAATCTGGGCGAGATTTACGACCAAAGCCACCGCCCATTAATTGGTTGTGCAAAGTTACCTTCTCTTCATCTACACTCAACGCTTCTGCGACAGCTTTTCGAAATCCAAGAGGGTTCTGGCAACCTACCCATATTTCGCATTGACCATTGCTGATTTCTGCTGTGGCATTGAGTGGTTCCATACAGGTATGGGCGAGAAAGGGAACTGTGTAGTCAGCTTCAATTACTTTTGAAGCATTCAAAAACTGGGTAGGAGTGTCGCCTTGTAATCGATCAGATTGACGTTCTTCAGACGCGGTAATATCTTTAGCAAATTGCGCAAAAATGTCGGTACTGGATCTTGCGGCTAAGTCTACATCACTCCATGTTATGTTTAGTGTTTCTCGACCTTTCTTGGCGGTCCAATAACTGTCAGCTATTACGGCAACCGCAGGGCTTGATTGAAAGCCTCCAATCATCATATTTGATTGGGCCGGGGGAAGTTCAATAACATCTGCAACTCCCTCAATTTTACGCGCCGCTTGGTCATCGATGCTGACAATAGTTGCGCCAAAAACCGGAGCACGAATTACCGTCGCATAGAGCATCCCAGGCCGTCTAATATCCAACGCAAACTGAGCTGATCCATCGACTTTGGAAGGTATATCTAATCGAGGAACAAATTTACCGACGATCTTATAGTCTTCAGCTTTTTTGAACTCCGGTGTTTGCGACGGAGTCATTTTCGCAACTTCGTTGACAAAACTAGCATAGGGCTCTCGTCGAGAACTAGGTGTATGAACAAGATGACTATTATCTGTTGTAATATCTTTCAGTGGAACTTGCCAAGCACTTGCTGCAGCTTTGCGCAGCATCTGGCGAGTTGATGCCCCAGCAACTCGCATCCCAAGCGAGCCCGTCATACGAATACTCATGCTGCCACCCGTTACCTGAAGACCAAGGTTATCCATCAGTTTCATCATGGCGCCATCGACTGAGGGCACAATAAAGTCGGGAAAATTAATACCTTTAAGTAAATATTTTCTACCAAGACTATAGTGAGAATAGGCGCCAATAGCAGGTGCTTCTTCAATCCGCATGTCATTCCAGTCTGCATCTAGTTCTTCTGCGAGCATTTGAGCGAGCGCAGTTTGAGCGCCTTGCCCCATCTCTGAGTGGGGGACCATTGCAGTAATCGTGTTGTCACTATCAATGCGCACATAGGCGTGAACAAGTTGCCCTCCATCGTCGCCAAGTAGGTCAGATAATTCACCTGCTTGATTTCCTGGGCGCATAGCAACACCTACAATAAGACCACCGCCAGCGATAACGCCTGTTGTTAAAAATGCTCTTCTTGTCCACTTACCCATGATTAGTCTCCATCGCGTCGTAGAATTGTTCTGCAACAGAAGAACCTGCAACGGCTTTAATAGCTTCACGGATACGGCCATACATGCCGCAGCGACAGATATTACCCTTCATTGCTTGATCAATATCTGCATCGTTAGGATTAGGGTTCTCAGAGAGGAGCGCTGCGGCTGACATCAACTGCCCAGACTGACAATAACCGCATTGTGGAACCTGATGTTCAATCCAAGCCTGTTGTAGTGGATGTTGTTCGTCGGATTCAGGTTTCAGTCCTTCAATGGTTGTCACCGCCTTACCAGCAACACTAGCAATTGGTGTCACACAAGAACGAATTGCTTGACCGTCGATGTGGACTGTACATGCACCGCATTGTGCGATGCCGCAGCCAAATTTGGTGCCAGTGAGATCGAGCTGCTCGCGAAGCACCCAAAGCAGAGGCTTTTGTGGGTCCACCTGGACAGTTTTCTCTTTGCCATTAACCGAAAACGAGGTGACCATTGCATTCTCCCTAAATTTGATTTGTATCATTAAATAACTGACCAAAAGTCATTGCAAGCAAATTATTTTAAATTCACAAAAGTTGCACTTGTATTTTAGGCTAATCATAGATCGACCTAAAAATGATGATAGTTAATGAGCTCTGGGTGCTGCGCGTAAAACAGTATTTACGGTGTTAGTGCAAAAATAAGAAATTTGTTTGATGTATAGATGTCGATTCTGAGCTAATATCTTTGATTATTAACAGATTGACTGCACAAAATAGAGGTTAAAATTTTGGACGCTCTGACATTCGAACAACTTCGTCTTGTTATTGTCGTGTACTCGTCCTCGATAATACCGCTTGTTCTCATTCCAATTCTTCACGTTAGAAACCTTATACCAAAATGGGTTCTACCGTTTTATGTACGACTATTTTTTATCTGTGCAATTGGATGGGAATTTTGGTTTAACTATGGTTCCGTGGCAGGAGATAGCGTTGATGTTAGACGGGCAGATATATTAAATCAGCTAATTCCTGTGCATTTAAACTGGGTGCTTAATTCTTTGGCTGATGCAGGTGCAATTTGTTGCGGTGGCCTTTTGTTAGCGTGGCTTATTTTGGGTCGCAAGAGCGAAGGATTTAAAACTTGGCGATGGAGTGTGTTTGGGCTGCTTTTGGTAGGGTTTATAGGGCAGAATATTATAGTAGAAATGTATCTATATCATGACCAGCTATCCGTGGATAAGCCGCTCTCCTGGGCACCTTTAGCGCCGACGGGCCCTTGGTTTAACCCTCTTTTATGGGAATACGATGGGAGATCAATCATGTTCCAGAGTCAGCTTCCGTGGCTGATTATGACGCCTTTGGTGTATTTAGAATTAATAAGAACTCTTAAATCATCGAGCTCAGAGAGGCTGTAATAAATGGCAAGTCGTAGCCTCCGAGAGGAGGCTACCTGCCTACGAGGAGCCCCTAAGCTGTAACGGATATTGCCTTATCCAACTCGATACACTCATCAAGAAGTTTCAAAAAGGCAGCACGGGACTTATTTTTTGAGCCATTAAATGCTGTCATGTTGAGTTGACTAAAACCTTTAGCTACGGCCAAAGCAGCTTCATCTAGGTGTTCTGCAGGGGTTGTCTTATCATAAAATCCTGCACTAATAGCATCATCGGGTGACCATATTTCTGCATTAATAACAGCGCGATGAAAGTAATTCAGCGGAATCCGATAGCGAGCTAATTCAATACCAAAGTTATGCATAGTCATGCCAATCATGGTCTCATTGAGACCAGTTTTGAATTCGCCGTCAGCGCCTATCCTGAAGTCACAGGCGAGCATCAGAAAAGCACCCATGGCAATACAATGTCCAGTTGACACTCCGATAACAGGAGTAGGGAAGGCCAAAATTCTGCGGGCCATCTCGGATCCTCTTGTGGTGAGCGCAATTGCGGCTTCAGGTCCCTTGCCCATTTCTTTGAGATCGAAACCACCCGAGAAGAGCCCTGGGCGCCCTTGGAGTATCACAATTGCATTGGCAGCTTCGGCTTTATCAAAAGCATCTCCTAATTCATCCCACACCGTGTGTGACAGAGCATTTACTTTGCCATCATCCATAGTGATTTTTGCGACCCCTTCTTTACAGCTGTAAGTCACGATATTGCTCATAAAAACTCCATATTTTGTTGATGTAAGATGTTTGAATTTTCTTTGGAGAGCAAGACTAAAGCAAGAGTGAGGCGCCTGTCAATTAGGGGTGATAGGGATTAATTTAATCTGCATGAGCAACTATTTCAAGAGCCGGTTTCAGAGTTGCATGAGGTGCTATTGCCTGCGATACTAATTGAAACAATAACTCAGGTTATCTGGTTGTGCTTAAACTCACTAAAATTATTTCTTACGCTTTGATCGCCTTTTGGATCGCCTTCGCATTTAACCTACTACAGCCTTTTGATGGTAATTGGGGTGTTGGAATCCACTGGCTTGGTGTCGTTATGCTTGTGGTTCACGCGGTTGAACTGGTACTGGTGTACTCTAAACTGAAGGCGGCAGGCCATGCATCTTTGAAGGATATTGTAGCGGTACTCGCATTTGGTATTCTTTACTGGAAGCCCATAATAAAAAGCTAGTTAACTCTTTGTTAATAATGCAAGGTTACTGTTAGATAACCTTGCATCTGAATGAATGGACTCCATTAGCTTAATTGCACAGCCATAGAAATGAGACATCCAAGTGATCCTAGCCACAATGCTGTTCTAAGATAAGTAATGCCAATCGTATAGCATGCCAAGAACGCAATTCTAAAGCCTAGCCAGTAGGTTGCAGTCGCCGATAGGTCAATCCCCATATGCATTGAAAGCAAGCAAAGCGCGAGAAACGCTGCAAAGCTTTCTTGGTAGTTGGCTGCTGCTCTAGATACTCTATCATATATAGCAGATGTCTCTACTGACCCGTCTCGATTTGACACCAGGTAACCGAAATTTTTCAGGTTTAGAGACGCAGGTAAGATCCAAAAGTGAACAAGAGCGAGAGCAAGAGAGTAAATAATAATAGCGGACATGACTTAGATCCTTTTTTATTGGTTTTATAGTTTTTTGATTACGGTCTTCCAAATCAGTCTATAAAATTAAGCTGGCATATAGCAAGTGGTAGAGATATTTGAATCATTTTGTTAGTGGTTTTTAGGGTTTTTCTTCAGGCAAACGGGTGTAAGCCATACACCGGTGAAAAAGATAGATTGATGATCAGTTAGGTGTTGAGTTATCGTTAGCGCTGTTGGTTAAATTTTTAGGAGTCTAGACATGAAAACACGGGCAGCCGTTGCTTTTGCCGCGGGGAAACCATTGGAAATTGTTGAGGTAGATCTTGAGGGGCCAAGAGCAGGCGAAGTCTTGGTTGAAATGAAAGCGACAGGTGTGTGTCACACAGATGCATTCACCCTGTCCGGAGACGATCCAGAGGGTGCATTCCCCGCAATTTTAGGCCATGAAGGGGCCGGTGTGGTTGTAGATGTTGGGCCAGGAGTAAAGACATTGAAGCCTGGAGACCACGTGATTCCTTTATACACAGCAGAGTGTCGAGAGTGCGATTTCTGTCTGAACCCTAAAACAAATTTATGTCAGGCAGTTCGAGCCACCCAGGGGCAGGGCGTTATGCCTGATGGCACGAGTCGATTTTCCTATGAAGGAAAGCCGATTTTGCACTACATGGGTTGTTCCACCTTCTCTAATTACAGCGTGCTGCCAGAGATTTCCCTGGCCAAGGTTCGAGAAGATGCGCCATTCGACAAAATTTGCTACATCGGGTGTGGCGTTACCACAGGTATTGGTGCAGTAGCTTTTACTATGAAAGTTGAAGCAGGATCCACTGTAGCGGTATTTGGTTTGGGAGGTATTGGTTTAAATGTAATTCAGGGCGCTCAAATGGTGGGAGCTACTCGTATTATAGGCATTGACTTAAATCCATCACGTATTCCCTTAGCAACCCAATTTGGTATGACCGACTTTATTAATCCAAATGAAGTGGAGAATGTGGTTGACCATATTATCGACATGACCGCAGGTGGTGTTGATTATAGTTTCGAATGTATCGGTAATGTTGATGTGATGCGTCAGGCCTTAGAATGCTGTCACAAAGGGTGGGGGGAGAGCTGTATTGTCGGTGTCGCCGGAGCGGGTAAAGAGATTGCTACGCGACCGTTTCAGCTGGTAACGGGCCGATCATGGCGCGGCACTGCTTTTGGTGGCGCCCGCGGTCGTACCGATGTGCCTAAAATCGTTGACTGGTATATGGATGGAAAAATCAATATTGATGATCTGATTACTCACAAGATGCCTTTAGAGGACATTAACAAAGCCTTTGACTTGATGCATGCGGGCAAGAGTATTCGTTCAGTGGTGGAGTTTTAAGAATGTCTGATAGTTTGTTAGAAGAAATTGGCTCGAATCTTAGTTTCGGTGGGCAGCAATTACGCTATCGTCACCACTCTAATATTCTCAATTGTGATATGACCTTCTCTATTTATTTACCACCTCAAGCAAAACAGGCGCCAGTGCCTGTTCTTTATTGGCTTTCTGGGCTGACTTGCAGTGATGAGAATTTTGTTACTAAAGCGGGTGCTCAACAGCATGCAGCGGAGTATGGTATAGCTATTGTGTGCCCCGACACTAGTCCTCGAGGAGAGGGGGTGCCCGATGATGAGGAGAGCGCATACGATTTTGGTCTTGGGGCAGGGTTTTATATAAATGCTACTGAGCAACCGTGGGCCACCCATTATCAGATGTATGATTATGTGGTGGAAGAACTACCCGCATTGATTAATGCTGAATTCCCCGTTGATGGCAGCAAGGTAGCAATTTCCGGCCACTCAATGGGCGGCCACGGTGCCTTAACCGTCGCACTTAAAAATCCAGAGCGCTATTGCTCAGTGTCTGCATTTTCGCCTATTTGCTCGCCAATTAACTGCCCGTGGGGCCAGAAAGCTCTGTCCAAGTACATTGGTGATGAGAGTCAGGGCCACTGGAATAATCAGGATACGGTAGAGTTGGTTAAAACCGCAGATGATCAGCTAAAACAATCCATGCCGGTTCTTGTTGATCAGGGCGATGCGGATAACTTTTTGGCAGAGCAACTCAATACTCAGCTCCTGATTGATACCGCTGAGCAGGAGGGGTTTCCAATGCAAATTAGATTTCAGTCAGGGTATGATCACAGTTATTTTTTCATTGCATCATTAATAGGTGAGCACATAAGATTCCACAGTAATTATTTACGTTAAATTAGCAGTCCTTATTAGATAAATAAGAGTCGCTTAGGCGCGATAAAAGATGGGGAAAATAGTGATAAACTGCGCGCCCAACCTGAGGCTATGGCCCTGAAGTTTGGTAGTTGGGTTTAGGAGTTAAGTCTCTTAATTCCGGCCTTCAAAACCAATATTTCAAATTAGCTAGGAGAGGAGCTTTTGAACGCTAAAAACAATAATGTTGACCAGCTTATTGAGCAGTATAAAACACTGCCAGGCGGACTCTTGCCCCTACTGCATGCGATAAAGCACGCTTTGGGCTACATACCAGAGTCTACCGTAGGGTCCATTGCAAAGGGGTTTAACCTGTCCCGTGCTGAAGTTCACGGTGTGATTAGCTTTTATCATGACTTTAATACCCAGCCAGTGGGCCATCACAGAGTACAAATTTGTCGCGCTGAGGCCTGCCAATCTATGGGTTCTCGCCAAATTGAGTCCCATGCTAAGCAGAGTTTAGGGATTGAATACGGCGAAACAACTAGCGATGGCATGGTGACCTTAGAGCCAGTTTACTGTCTAGGTAATTGTGCGTGTTCCCCTTCTATTCGAATAAACGATGATATTTATGCCCGAGTTGATAAATCTCGGTTTGACCAACTGATTTCAGAATTAAATATGCCCGAACTAGATAAAGTTGAGACCAGCTCATGACAGCGCAAGTTTTTATACCTAAAGACACTACTGCAGTGGCTCTTGGCGCTGATGGTCTAGCTTTAAAAATGGCGCAAAACATTGAGAGTCGTTCTTTAGACGCTGAAGTTCAGCGCAATGGCTCTCGTGGGATGTTTTGGCTTGAGCCGATGGTGGAAGTAAAAACCGAGTCTTCTCGTATTGCTTTTGGTCCAGTTAATGCCTCGGATATTGAGTCTGTTTTAGATGCTATAGATGATCACCTTGCAGGAAAATCAATCGATCATTCCCTCTACCTGGGTGAAGTCGAGAAAATTGATTATTTGGCTAAGCAACAGCGCTTAACATTTAAACGCGCAGGGGTTGGTGATCCTATTTGCTTGTCTCAATATCAAGGTCTGTCTGGTTTTAAAGGTTTAGCCAAAGCTATTTCGATGACTGGCCAGGAAATCGTCGATGAAATCAAAAATTCAGGGCTTCGAGGACGCGGTGGTGCAGCTTTTCCGGCGGGGATTAAGTGGCAGACCGTTCTGGATACTCCTGGAGAGCAAAAGTACATAGTATGTAATGCTGATGAAGGTGATTCAGGTACGTTTGCAGATAGGTTGTTGATGGAGTCAGATCCCTATCAGCTCATAGAGGGAATGACTATTGCTGGTTTAGCTGTTGGGGCTAACCAGGGCTATATTTACTTGAGATCTGAGTATCCTTTTGCTCATAAGATTTTGAATGATGCGATTAAGAGAGCTACTGAAGCCGGATTTTTAGGATCCAACATCTGTGAGTCAGGAAAAGATTTCTTTCTGGAAGTTCGCTTAGGAGCTGGCGCTTACATTTGTGGTGAAGAGACTTCTCTTCTGGAGAGTCTTGAGGGTAAACGAGGAATGGTTCGGGCTAAACCGCCACTCCCAGCCATTGAAGGGCTTTTCGGAAAGCCTACTGTGGTAAATAACGTATTGACCCTTGGTGCTGCGGCAACGATTCTGGAGCAGGGTTCTGATAGTTATAAAGATTTTGGTATGGGACGGTCTCGAGGTACTTTAGCTGTTCAATTGGCAGGTAATGTTAAGCAGGGCGGGTTAATCGAACTGGCGTTCGGGACCACCCTGAGAGAAGTCGTTGAAGGTTTTGGCTGTGGTACCCATAGTGGAAGACCGGTTCGCGCAATACAAATGGGAGGGCCTTTAGGGGCATTTTTGCCGGAGTCTCAGTGGGACACACCTCTTGACTATGAATCTTTTGCTGAGATCAAAGCCATGATTGGCCATGGTGGTATAGTTGTCTTTGATGATACCGCTGATATGGCCGCGCAGGCTCGATTCGCTATGGAATTTTGTGTGGTTGAGTCCTGCGGGAAATGCACCCCGTGCAGAATAGGAGCTACCCGTGGGGTAGAGGTTATTGACCGGATTGTCGGAGATCAAGATCGCGACAATAATTTAATCTTACTCCATGAGCTCTGTGACACTATGGAGTTAGGTTCACTCTGTGCAATGGGGGGAATGACGCCATTTCCCGTGCGGAGTGCGTTGACTTACTTTGAAGAAGACTTCGGTATTAATAGCCGTAGGGATCACTAATATGTTGGAATTTTACGAGCCGCAAGCAGATTTTGGTACGCCAGAGAGCGACAGTGAGACGATGATCACGTTGTCTATTGATGGTGTTAATGTGACCGTTCCTGAGGGTTCATCGGTAATGCGCGCGGCATCAGAGAGTGGTATAAAAATTCCTAGACTATGTGCAACAGACTCTCTTAAGTCATTCGGGTCTTGCCGAATATGCCTGGTTGAAATCGAAGGGCGTAGAGGTTTCCCCGCTTCTTGCACAACGACAGTTGAAGAGGGTATGGAAGTTAAAACCCAGTCTGATGACATTGGAAAACTTCGTCGCAATGTGATGGAGTTGTACATATCAGATCACCCGCTAGATTGCCTCACTTGTCCAACTAATGGCGACTGTGAGCTACAAGACACCGCTGGCGAGGTAGGTTTGCGCTCAGTCCGATATGGTTTTGAAGGGGATAATCATCTAGTTGCTGAAAAGGATGAGTCTAATCCCTATTTCACCTTCGACCCCTCGAAATGTATTGTTTGTTCTCGTTGTGTACGAGCCTGTGAGGAAACGCAGGGTACCTTCGCTCTGACTATTGACGGCAGAGGCTTTGAGTCTAAGGTGAGTGCAGGACAGGATGAAGCCTTTATGGATTCTGACTGTGTTTCTTGTGGGGCCTGTGTTGATGCGTGCCCGACAGCAACTCTGACAGAAAAAAGTATCATTGATGCTGGTAAACCCGAGCATTCTGTTGTCACTACCTGCGCCTACTGTGGAGTTGGCTGTTCCTTCAAGGCCGAGATGAAAGGGAATGAAGTGGTGCGCATGACTCCTTATAAGGACGGTAAGGCCAATGAAGGACATGCCTGTGTGAAGGGACGTTTTGCCTTCGGTTATGCTACCCACAAAGATAGAATTACGGTGCCAATGATTCGAGACAGCATTGATGATCCTTGGCAGGAAGTATCCTGGGAAGAAGCTGTTTCGTTCACTGCAAAAAGATTTAAAGAGATACAGGCAAATCATGGCCGCACCAGTATCGGCGCAATTTCTTCATCTCGATGCACCAATGAGGAGGTTTATTTGGTGCAAAAAATGGTTCGTACAGGGTTTGGAAATAATAATATTGATACCTGCGCGCGAGTTTGCCATTCACCTACTGGATTTGGCTTAAAAACCACACTGGGTGAATCAGCTGGGACACAAACATTCGCCTCAGTGGCTAAAGCTGATGTGATTATTGTGATGGGGGCAAACCCCACGGAAGCCCACCCTGTCTTTGGCTCACGTCTTAAACGCCGGTTGCGCGAAGGTGCAAAGCTAATTGTTATTGATCCTCGACAAATCGAATTAGTAAGCGCTCCTCATATTCGCTCTGACTATCATTTGCCCGTTCGGCCAGGGACTAATGTTACCGTTCTCAATGCTCTGGCCCATGTCATTGTTTCCGAAGGACTTCAGGCGCATGACTATATTGCTGAGCGCTGCGATACCGAAGAATTTAGTAAATGGACGAAGTTTATTAGTGATGAGCGTCATTCTCCTGAAGAAACTGAACAATTTAGCGGTGTGCCTGCGTTGGATTTACGAGCAGCAGCGCGTTTGTATGCGCAGGGTGGGAACGGAGCAATCTTTTATGGCCTTGGTGTTACCGAGCACAGTCAGGGTTCCACTGCAGTAATGGCGATTGCTAATTTGGCCATGTTAACGGGCAATATTGGTAGAGAAGGAGTAGGTGTTAACCCGCTTCGTGGCCAAAATAATGTGCAGGGTTCCTGTGATATGGGGTCTTTCCCTCATGAACTACCCGGTTATCGTCATATTTCAAGCAAGGAGACTAGACATCTTTTTGAGGGTGAGTGGGGTGTTACTCTCGACCCAGAGCCTGGGTTGCGTATTCCCAATATGTTCGATGCTGCAATCGATGGCGAGTTTAGAGGTTTGTACTGCCAGGGTGAGGATATCGCTCAGTCAGATCCAAATACTCAGCATGTTGAAGCGGCGCTCACAGCATTAGAGTGTTTGGTTGTTCAGGATATCTTTCTTAATGAAACGGCTAAATTTGCCCATGTGTTTTTGCCTGGAGCATCTTTTTTAGAGAAAGATGGAACATTTACTAATGCTGAGCGCCGGATTTCTCGTGTACGCAAAGCTATGCCTCCTCTCAGTGGAAAAGCAGATTGGGAAGGGACAATGGCATTGGCCAATGCATTGGGTTGTAATTTCCAATACGGACATCCCTCTGAAATTATGGATGAAATTGCTCGATTAACGCCGACTTTTAATGGAGTTTCCTATAAGAAGCTTGATCAGCTAGGCAGTATTCAGTGGCCATGTAATGACCATACTCCTGCTGGCACACCTGTCATGCATGTGGATGAATTTGTTAGAGGTAAGGGCTTTTTTGCCATTACTGAGTATGTGCCCACGGAGGAGCGAGCTAATCGTAAATTCCCGTTGTTATTAACTACTGGCCGAATTCTCTCGCAATACAACGTGGGTGCGCAGACTCGGCGCACGAGTAATAGTCAGTGGCATGATGAGGACACGTTAGAAATCCATCCCCATGATGCTGAAGAACGTGGTATTAGCCATGGTGATTGGGTAGGTATTCAGAGTCGTGTTGGAGAGACGGTTCTTCATGCAGATGTGACAAGTCGAGTTAAGCCTGGCGTCGTATATACCACCTTTCATCACCCAGTATCAGGTGCCAATGTTATTACTACCGATAATAGTGACTGGGCTACCAATTGCCCTGAGTATAAGGTGACTGCAGTGCAGATTAGTAAGGTAACTGCACCGTCCAGTTGGCAGGCAAGGCAAAAGTCTTTTAACGCGAAACAGCAAGATTTGCTGGCGAAAGCGCGACAATAATGAGCATCAAAAACCATCCGGCGAGTCATGTTAAAAGGCATATCTGGCAGGACGGTAAACTTATGGTAGCGGAGGACCAGGTCGCTACTGAAGCGCCAATTGCGATGGTCTACAACGGTATATCCCATGTGGTTATGATGTCGACGCCCAATGATCTCGAAGATTTTGGTACTGGTTTTAGTTTGAGTGAAGGGATTGTTAGCAACCCCAAGCAACTCCTTGATTTTGATGAGATTTCAACAGATAAGGGGGTTGAACTACATATTACTATCTCAAGTGAAGCCTTTGCTGAGTTAAAGCAAAGGCGACGCAATTTGGTCGGTAGGACAGGTTGCGGTCTCTGTGGTGCTGAATCATTGGAGCAAGCTATACCCAAACCAAAGAGTATCAGTAAATCGCTACAGTTGAGCCATGCTGACTTACAGAAAGCTATTGTTGGTCTGGCGGATTGGCAGCAGCTTCAAAAAGAGACTGGTGCAGTGCATGGTGCCGCTTGGTGTGATGCTTCTGGCAATATACTTGCTGTGAGAGAAGATGTTGGTCGACACAATGCGCTAGATAAGCTAATCGGAGCTTTGGCGAGGGATGACTTTAGTCAAGACGGTTTTGTGCTCGTCACCAGTCGTGCAAGCTATGAAATGGTGTCTAAAGCGGCCAACGCGAATATTTGTGTATTGGCGTCGGTCTCTGCGCCTACATCCCTTGCAATTGAGTTAGCCAAAGAGAGTGGTCTGACTTTAGTTGGTTTTTCGCGACCCGATAGGCACGTTATTTATTCAAATGAACACAGATTAGTAGGCAAAACTCAATGAGCACATCAAAAATTGATCGATTGGTCAAAATGATTAATCAAATTTCACTTAACATGAGCTCAAACGGTTCCCAAGAGCAAGTTTCTGTGGAGGTATCGGAGCATCTGACCAAGTTTTGGTCACCACCAATGAAAAGTCTTATTAGCGATTATGCTGACGATGAAAATATTGGTCTTACCCCAATTTCGCGCATGGCTGTCACCCATCTCGCTGCACTTCAGAGCCTTAAGTAATACTATTGCTTAATTACATATTCTACGGGTAGCTTAGACAATTAATTTTCATATTGACTGTCTACGATTGATGGTTTTATAACCACTGACTTTTTCAACTCCTCTGCATAGCCCAATATTTGGGCTGTTAGAGAGGTATGATCCTGGGCAATATTAGTCGTTTCCCCGATATCATTTACTAGGTCTATCAGCAAAGGTGATTCGTGAACTTCTCTTTTAGGGGGCATTCCATAGGCACCTTGGGTGACATAATGTATTTTGTGATCTTTGTGCCGAAATGCTCTGAGTTCTGAGCCACTGTAGAAAGGAATAAAATTTCGAGGGCCGGGGCTGTGATGCTTGAGCGTCTCTGTAAGATCATAGCTGTCCTCTGCGGTGTCTGGGTGATCAAACCCGGCAAGCTGAGAGAAAGTAGCAAATAAATCAGTTTGCATACCGAGATCTTTCACTTGTCCTGGCTTGATGCTTGGTCCACTGAAGACGGTCATAACTCTCATTCCACCCTCGAACGTTGTAGATTTTCCATTTCGCAAGGGTTTTGCAGATCCAGCATGATCTTTATAAATAAGCCAAGGTCCGTTATCACTGGTAAAGACAATATAAGTATGTTCATCAATAGCTAATTCTTTAAGGGTTGCTGTTATGCGGTCTACGCTCCAGTCGATCTCTTCTATAACATCACCATATAGCCCTGCTCTGCTTTTCCCGGCAAAACCTGGAGACCTAAATAATGGAACATGGGGCATATTGTGAGAAAGGTATAAAAAGAATGGATTTTTCGCGGAGACAGATTCACGTATAAAACGAATCGATTCATTCGTGTAGCGCTGGGTGATAAGGCTTTGATCAGCGGGTCTTTCGAGGACAATGTCCGAATAAACACCATTACTTTGACGTTGACTGTGAATTAGAGGTACCTGCCAATCATTGATGTTGGGCCGGTATATTTTTTTCTGTAGTTTTGGAGCGACAATCCCCCATTTTGTACTAATTTCTTCAGGGGGAATAAAGAAATTACTAATATTGATACCTTCTACTTCCCAATCCATATCATTAGAGTAGGGGATACCAAGCCATTCATCAAAACCATGTCGAGTGGGATAGTAGTCTGGGGCGTCACCTAGATGCCATTTTCCGAATATTCCAGTTCTATAGTGGTTTTCATGGAAGACCTCAGCAATAGTTTTTTCGTCATGGGGTATTCCCTTCTTGCTACTCGGATAAAAAACAGCAAGATTATCTCCATAGAGTCCCGTGCGAACGGGCAATTTTCCAGTTAAAAGTGCGCCACGACTAGGTGTACAAACTGAGGCAGCAGCGTAAAAGTTAGTCCAGGTTTGACCAGTTTTCATTAAAGAGTCTATTGCGGGAGTTTCTATCAATGGATTTCCAAAAGGACCAGCATCAGCATAGCCCATGTCATCTGTATAGATAATTATAAAGTTGGGTTGATTGTTATTTTTGACTGACTCCAAGGCTTCAGAAAGACCACAAAAAACTATTAATACGACAAAACCAAAGTACTTTGCGTCCATTATTTTTCAGTCCTTCAAGGATTCATACAGGCGTTTAGAAAGACCAAAATATTACCATCTTGGAGCTCTTTCAGTAAGCGCTAATTTCTGCCAACGAGTCAACAATTACTGCAATTGCTCCTCTCGATGTATTACTTAATATTTAATACGTATGCCCAGTATCAAATTTTTGCGATAATGGGGTAGGGATGGTTATTGAACATTAAATTTTAGATTTGAGACAATCAATGATGGCAGAAATGACTCACTTAAATAGTCGTGGCGAAGCCCATATGGTGGACATATCAGCTAAGACTGATAGCGATCGAAGCGCTCTTGCTGAGGCACAAATAGAACTGACCGATGATATTGTTAAGGCGGTACTAGATGAAAAATTACCAAAAGGGGATTTGTTTGCCACGGTTCGTATCGCTGGAATTCAGGCTGCTAAGAAATGCAGCGATTTAATACCCTTATGTCATCCGCTACCGCTTAGTAAAGTTACGATTGATATTCAATTAAATGGGAATCTTATGACTGTGCAGGCGCTATGTAAAACAACTGGGAAAACTGGTGTTGAGATGGAAGCATTGACGGCGGTCTCCGTAGCTGCGCTGACAGTTTATGATATGTGCAAAGGTATCGATAAGGGCATAGTGATTAAGGACACTCGATTATTAGAAAAATCTGGTGGTAAATCTGGAGATTGGCAAGCAGTTGATTTAGGGGCACAAAAAGTTGATTAATTTGTTGTTTTTTGGCCGTTTGAGTGAATTTACTAAAGATGTATCTCAGTCCTATGAGTGCGCTGGTGAATCAATGACACCTCTCATTATTCGAGAAAAATTGACCTTGGAGAGCAAGGCCTTGGGGCAAGAATTGTCTGAGCCACAGGTGTTGGTGGCAGTCAATAAGATGATCGTTAAGTGGGATCATATTGTCCGCGATGGTGACGAGATAGCGTTCCTGCCACCAGTGACGGGGGGTTAAACGAGTCATGAGTGTGCTCATGAGCATCCAAGAGGACGATTTTGATATTGGTGTCGAGCATCTACGTCTTAAATCAGCTGGGAATGGTGTAGGTGCAATTGTCACTTTTACGGGATTGGTTCGTGAATTTGAGAGTGAACCAAAGTCTACTGATTTTCAGAGAAATCTGTCTACCTTAACCCTAGAATATTATCCAGAGATGACGGAGAAACTGCTCTCCGAAATCATTCAACAATCCTTCGATCGCTGGCCTCTTGTTGCGGTTAGCGTTGTGCATCGGGTTGGTAGTTTGAAGCCCAATGATCAAATTGTTTTTGTCGGAGTTGCTAGCGAGCACCGAATAGAAGCTTTTCAAGCAGCTCAGTTTTTAATGGACTATCTAAAAACGCGGGCTACCTTTTGGAAAAAGATTGAGGCGGATGGCCAATCCCATTGGGCTGAAGCGAAGGTGTCGGATAATGTTGCGGCTGCCAAGTGGGAGGGCTAAGATTTTGAAAAATGTTGATGCGGTCATTCTTGCGGGTGGTCAATCCAGTAGAATGGGAGTGCCGACTAAAGCATTGCTGCAGCTAGGCAATACTACCTTGCTAGATCATGTGACGCGCAGACTGGCCTGCCAGGTGAACCGCTTATCCATTAGTGGGAGTCAAGAATACCTGGGCAATGCTGATTATCCTATTATTGAAGATGCGGTAGAGAGGTTTTCTGGACCTCTGGCTGGGTTGTACAGTGCGATGGTATACCCTCAGGTTTCTGATTCAGAATACCTTTTGGTAGTGCCCTGTGACGGCCCGTTCTTGCCGAATAACTTAGTTTCAGAACTCTACACTCAGATTACCAGTGAAGATGCAGATATTGCCTGCATTCGATATCAGAAAGTTAATCAGACAACCTTTAGTCTCTGGCATAGGCGGGGGCTACCTGCGATTGAAACAGCCCTTGTAAAAAACAATAATGGAGGTTTCAAACCACTGTTATCTGAGCTTACTACTACCTATTTGGACTGGCCTGAAGAAGAGATTAATCCATTTTTTAATATTAACACGCCGGATGATCTAAGTTTCGCGGAGGCAATAATTTGCCGTTAAATGACGACGATTTTATGCGTTATAGCCGCCATCTGCTGATGAGTGATATAGGAGAGTCTGGCCAGCAGAAGTTATCTCAAGCTAGAGTTCTTATAGTTGGGATGGGAGGCCTAGGTTGTCCTGTTTCCCTGTATCTTACCGCTGCGGGTGTTGGTTCTATTTCTATTTGTGATCCCGATCGAGTTGACAAAACAAACTTACAACGCCAGATTCTGTATGAAACCGCAGATTGTGGAAATCTAAAGGTTGCCTGTGCCAAAGATAGGTTGCAAGCACTTAATCCTAGTGTGGTCATTGATACGTTTCCCTGCCCAATAGACGAAAAAATTGTGGCGGGTAATTATGATGTGGTTATTGATTGCAGTGATAATTTAGCAGCCAGACAGCTTATTAATCGAGTTTGCTACGATGAGCGAGTACCGTTTATTAGTGCCGCAGCGATTGGTTGGGAGGGACAATTAATAATGTTTGATTTCGCGCATTGCAGAGACCTCTGTTTTAATTGCATTATTAACCATAGCTCGGCTGACCCGATGATGAATTGTGCTAACTCTGGAGTAGTCGGGCCAGTCCTTGGTGTTATGGGTAGTTTGCAGGCAGTTACGGTGATGAGAATATTGTTAGGTTTTTCCCTACACCACGGAGAAGTCCAACGGTACGATGGTAAGCGTGGGCAATGGTTTAGCGTGCAAGGCAGTTCAGATAAAGAATGTTCTGTGTGTGGTTAATTGAATTTCTAGGAGTAAAAATATATGAGTGTTGATAAAACTTCAACAAAACGCTTTGCGCGAGTGGCGATCCTGACTATCTCAGATACCCGCTGTTTTGAAACAGATACCTCAGGATCTTGGTTGCAAGAAGCCGTTGAAGCCGAAGGCCACGAATTGATTGATCGCAAGGTAGTGGTTGATGATGTGTATCAGATGAGGGCTATTGTGTCTGATTGGGTTGCCAATCCAAATGTTGAGGTTATTCTTACGACCGGTGGAACGGGTTTTACAGGTCGTGATAGCACTCCAGAAGCCCTAGCGCCATTATTTGATAAACATATTGAGGGTTTTGGAGAGTTATTTAGACACCTTTCTTATGCTGAAATTGGGACATCCACGGTCCAATCTAGATGCTTGGCAGGGATAGCAAATAGGACGGCCATTTTCTGTCTTCCGGGCTCTACTGGTGCATGTAAAACAGGTTGGAATGGGATTATCCGTCAACAGTTGGATGCCCGTTTTGAACCCTGTAATTTTATGCAACATGTTGGTGTCAAGGCTAAATAATGCTGTCGGTTGATCAAGCGATTAATGCTTTAATTAAACAATCCAGTGTTTTGGTAGACGTTGAATCTATTTCTGTTGCTGAATCCAGTGGCCGGGTGCTAGCGGAGGATGTTATTGCAAGTATTGATGTCCCTCCCGCAGATAACAGCGCAATGGACGGTTACACTTTTTGCTATAAAGATGCCTCAGAGAATCAATTTATATTAGCAGTGAGCCAGAGAATTCCTGCTGGCAGTTCGCCAACTAGGCTAGAGTCAGGTACTGCAGCTAGAATTTTTACGGGAGCTGAAATACCTGAAGGAGCTAACTGTGTTGCGATGCAGGAAAATTGCTCAGAAATAGATGGATCAGTGGTTTTAGACTCAAAGGCTGTGATCGACGGCAACATTAGACCTCGGGGTCAAGATGTTGCGTCAGGAGCAACAATTCTGACTAAGGGGCGTCATATTAGAGCCGCTGAGATGGGACTGTTAGCCTCTCAGGGCATCAACAAAGTTTCAGTGTATCAACGACTAAAAGTAGCAGTCTTTTCTACTGGAGATGAATTGATTGAGTCTGGCCATAAATTGCAGTCGGGCCAAATTTACAATTCTAATCAACCCATGCTGATGGGCCTATTAAAAGATCTGGATATGGAG
>SHBP01000012.1 GCA_004211905.1 SAR92 clade bacterium | reverse complement strand
GCCACCAACCACTACTGCAGTTGCAGGTAACTCATCGAGAAAGAACATTTCATTCGAGCTGATCGCATGCTCACAACCCGGAAAGTCAGGAATAAATGGCCAACCGCCTGTGGCAACAAGAATTACCTTTGCACTATAGGTCATCCCATTAACGGCGACTGAATTAGGGCCCAGCACCGTTGCTCGTCCATCGAAAAGATCAGCGCCACTGTTATCAATAAGGGACTCATAAATACTGTTGAGCCGCTGAATTTCAGTTGTTTTATTGTCCCTCAGGGTTGCCCAATCAAACGTCGGTTGGGATGATTGGCTCCAGCCAAAGCCCTGGCTACTATGAAACTGCTCAGGGAACTGTGAGGCATACACAAACAACTTCTTTGGTACACACCCTACATTGACGCAAGTGCCACCCAGATAGCGCTCTTCTGCGAGGGCTACTTTTTTACCCTTGGACGCTGCCATACGGGCCGCGCGAACTCCTCCAGAACCTGCGCCAATAACAAACAGGTCATAATCAAATTGTTGTGACATTAGGATTCCTTATAATGAGATATTGGAGGTCGTGCAAACGGCTGCCAAAAATTATCTATGAAGGACTGTCGTTTTTACTCGATTTAACCAGTTCCTCGTCAGTAGGCAGTGGCTGGCCGGTATAGGCATGCAAGAATGCTTCACACAACAGCTCACTATTGGTTGCATGCCTCAAGTTAGCGACTTGGCGTCTTGTTCTCTCATCAGTTAGTATTTTTAAAACACTGAATGGGATCGAGACAGTTACTTTTTTGACTTTATCTCGCTTTTCCCCATGCTCGATATATGGATTGATAAAATCGCCGTTCCATTTTTTAACCATGTATACCTCTGGCTTATTCGTTTTAGTTATCATACCGAATTTTAGCCGTCTAAACACCTTTACTTGTCTCGATTAAATGTTAAACTTCTTGGACGTTTAGACGGCTAAACATCCTTTTTAGCAAGTCGTCAATCATATTAACAACCAAGAGATCACCATGACAATTAACAAAACCACGGCAGCAGTACGCACAGGCATAGATACTGACAGCCAATATGGTTCAGTGACACCACCTCTCTATCTATCTAGTAATTTTAGTTTCGAGGATTTCGCTCAGCCTCGCCAGTATGATTACACTCGATCAGGCAATCCAACACGTGATCAGTTAGGCAAGGCGCTAGCAAATCTTGAAGGCGGATATGATGGAGTCATTACCTCGAGTGGTATGTCTGCGATTTATTTGGTGACGCACTTACTGGATAAGGGTGATGTGATAATCGCTCCTCACGATTGCTATGGCGGCAGTTATAGGTTATTTAAAACATTAAATGATAAAGGGCTATTCGATGTGCGTTTTGTCGACCAAGGAAACCCTAGAGCTCTAGCAGAAGCCCTAGAATCAAAACCTAAACTCATTTGGATAGAAACCCCTAGCAACCCTCTTTTACGACTGGTCGATATACGACAGATTTGCAGCGAGGCTGGAGATGAAGCCATCAAGGTCGTCGACAACACCTTTTTATCGCCCATTCTTCAGCAACCCTTGAGCTTAGGTGCAGATATCGTCGTTCACTCCACTACAAAATACATCAATGGTCATAGCGACGTTGTCGGTGGCGCAGTCATCGCTAAGCGCAAGGAGATCCATGAGGATTTAGCGTGGTGGGCAAATTGCACAGGTATTACAGGCTCGCCTTTTGACAGTTTTATTACTACGCGCGGTTTAAGAACGCTGAGTGTTAGAATGAAGCAGCATGAGGAAAATGCATCGGCTGTAGTGGACTACCTTAACAAACATCCACTTGTTGAGCAGGTGTTTTACCCTGGCCTTGAGACTCATCCTACCCACCAAATAGCGGCACAGCAACAGACCGGGTTTGGCGCAATGTTCTCATTTACTCTCAATCAAGAGGAAATATGTCTAAAAACATTCGTTAAGCATCTTCAGCTCTTCACTCTCGCTGAGTCTCTGGGGGGAGTTGAGAGTCTTATATGCCACCCCGCCACCATGACTCATGCAGCATTAAGCCCAGAGGCTCTAGAAATTGCGGGTATAGGAAGCAACCTGTTTCGTCTCTCTGTTGGCATAGAGGATGCTCAGGACCTGATTAATGACTTAAATACAGCATTGAGTCGCAGTAGATTAAAAGCAGTAAAAGCTAGCTGAGCAAAAAAAGCCTCGCCCCACTTTGGAAGCAGGCTATCCACAAATAACAGTACTGAAATAATAATTAGATTGTTATTAAGAAAGCGTCGCTAACACGGTCTCATCAGACCCTTCTTTAATATCGTCAAATAAGAAGGTGCTGAGGTACCGCTCTCCTGTATCTGGCAGCATGGCCAATATTGATGAGCCTTCGGCCGCAGATTCAGCTACCTCAAGCGCGGCAGCAAATGTTGCGCCCGCTGATATACCACAGAAGATTCCTTCGTTTTGCGCCAATGCCAATGCTGTATCTTTGGCTACATCGCCACTTATAGGGATAATCTGATCACAGATCTTAGTATTTAGAACGTCAGGGATAAAATCTGGAGTCCAACCTTGTATCTTGTGAGGCTGCCAGTCTTCACCGCTTAGCAAAGCTGCACCATCAGGTTCTGTGGCTATCACTTGAATATCTGGTCGAGCAACCTTTAATACTTCGCCTACCCCAGTAATCGTTCCTCCAGTCCCATACCCGCTGACAAAATAGTCGAGATTACGCCCTGCGAAGGTCCGCAGGATTTCTGGAGCTGTCGTATTTCGGTGATATTCGGGATTAGCTTCATTCTCAAACTGTCGCGCTAAAAACCATCCATTATTTTCAGAGAGCTCCTTAGCTACCCTCACCATGCCCGTTCCACGCTCTGCGGCAGGAGTTAAAACAACTTTAGCACCAAGCGCTCGCATGATTTTACGTCGCTCTATAGAAAACGTCTCTGTCATTACAGCCACAAACGGGTGCCCTTTCACAGCACAAACCATGGCAAGTGCAATACCGGTATTACCAGACGTAGCTTCCACAACAGTCTGGCCAGCTTTCAACAATCCTTTCCGTTCAGCATCATTGATGATGGCAAAAGCAAGTCGATCCTTAACTGAAGCGAGCGGATTGAAGTACTCAGCCTTGACGAACAAATCAATGTGCTTGGGGCCTAATCTATTAATTTTAATGACCGGCGTATTTCCGATGGTGTCTAGAATTGAATCGTGAATTTTTGACATAGCGCTAAACAGCCTCTTCAAGTTCGTAAAATATGTCTGAATTATTAGTATGTTCGATTAACTTGTTATCAGTAAACCAATCAAGCGTGGAGGCAAGAGAGACCACCTCGCCGACAATTATTAAAGCGGGAGATATCACACGATGCTTTTCCACTAAATCACTCAATGTCCTTAGTGTACCAGTAATAACTCTTTGGGAGTTGGTAGTACCATTTTCAATTACGGCAACTGCCGTGTCGGGAGCTCGGCCATATTTGATAAGCCTTTCTGCCAGTACTTCATTTTTTAATAGCCCCATATAAACCACAAGAGTCTGATTCTGCCGAGCTATGCTCGGCCAATTTAGATTCTCCTCTGAGTTTTTACACTGGGCTGTGATAAACATTACAGTCTGAGAATAGTCACGGTGCGTAAGCGGAATACCTGCATAACTTGCACAACCGGATGCAGCAGTGATACCTGGTACAACTTCAAAAGCAATGTTTGCGGCAACTAGGGCCTGCAATTCTTCCCCCCCTCTGCCGTAAACAAAGGGATCACCGCCCTTTAACCTAACCACGCAGCGATTTGAAGAACCATGATCTACTAGAAGGTCGTTAATTTCGCTTTGATGTTTGCTATGGTGACTAGCCCTCTTTCCGACATCAACAAGCAGTGCACTGTTGTTGACTAATGAAAGTATTTCTTGACTAACTAGTGAATCATGTAACACCACTTCTGCGCGCTGGAGTAACTTATAAGCTTTGAGAGTTAGTAAATCAGGATCGCCAGGTCCGCTGCCTACCAGATACACTTTCCCTTTTTTGGACGCTATCGAGTCAGTTCTCCTGACCTGCGGTTGAGTATGAGCGCGCGAGGAGTTCGCAACTCTAGACTTTATTGTGATGTATGGGTGGTTAGTGCTCATAGCCGGTAATTATGACGAGTTAGCAGCCGCTAGATAAATAAGCAAATGAACTAGCATATAACCAAACGATCTCATACATTTCGCGATGATATGCAAAATGGTTATTAATGAATACCTTCCTATGGTACATTGCGCGTACTTAATTTAGACGTCTATACGGCCATGAAACTACAGCAGTTAAACTACTTAATTGCCATTGCGGACAATAATCTAAGCATTACATCTGCGGCAGCCAAAATTCATACTTCTCAGCCAGGCATTAGCAAGCAACTGAGGCTACTGGAGGATGAACTGCAAACTAAAATCTTTGAGCGCAATGGTAAGCTTTTAACTGGCTTAACCAAAACGGGTGAGGAAGTGTTAAATCGAGCCCGAAAGGTTCTTCAAGAAGTTGAAAACATCAAGCGACTAACTACCGATACCATTGTTTCACCTTCGGGCAGATTCTCAATAGCAACCACCCAAACCCAGGCTCAGTATGTCCTACCCCAAGTCTTTCTTAACTTCCACAAGCAATACCCGAATCTCAAAATCGACCTGCAACAAGGCTCAACAGAGCAAATAGTTGAATTACTAAAAAAACAACAGGTGGACTTTGCAATCGCATCCGGCAATGAGGACTTGGGTCCTGATATCGTCAAGATTCCATGTTACCAATGGGATCGTCTTATACTGTTTCCTCATGAACATGAACTGGGTGATCTGGTAAAAATCACCCTGGAAGATGTTACGAAATACCCTCTGGTTGGTTATCACGTGGGTGAAAAAGAGCGCTCTTCATTTGTAAGTACCTGCGAGAACAATGGCCTTGAGCCCAATATCATCTTTACCGCAAGAGATGCAGATGTTATCAAAACCTATGTTAGGCGAGGGTTTGGAGTTGGCATCATTGCAAGTATGGCATTTGATCAAAAAGCTGATAGAGATTTAATCAGCTATTCGACCAAGGATATTTTACCTCGTTGCACAACATGGCTTGCCTTCAATAAAAACTTATTTTTAGCTAAGCATATGAAGGATTTTATAGAACTTTTTGCTCCACATATCTCTGAAGATGACTACAAACAGCAGTTATTTTCAGAGTATCTAACGTCTATGGAGCTGATACCTGACACCCAGGCTGACTTACAGCCTACCCTTCCAATGCACGAAATGTGGCATATATAACCACTCATAAATAAACTAGAGACCAGCCAAATTGTCCACATGGAGCCCACATTCTCGCTGATTCCCAGCAAAGCGAGTCTGCTCCTCGGATAAACCTGCAGTAAGAGGCCGAGTACTGTGCTTATCACCAATTGAAACATAACCTTTATCCCAAAGGGGATGATAGGGAAGCTTATGTTTAACCAGATACCGATGAAGGTCTTGATTAGACCAGTCAATAATCGGATGAATTTTGATTCTCTTTTTAAAACTTTGAAGTACAGGAACGTGAGTACGAGTAGATGACTGTACTCTTCTCAGGCCAGCAAACCAAACCCCTACATTTAGCTCATCTAGGGCCCTATCCATGGGCTCAACTTTATTACGCTGGTTATACTCATTAAGGGCGCTGGCATCCTTTTCCCAAAGCTTTCCATAACGAGCTTCTTGCCAGGCAGGGCTCATCTCACTTTGATAGACCTTTATATTGAGCTTTAACAAATCTACAAGCTTATCAACGAACTGATATGTCTCAGGAAAGAGGTATCCTGTATCTAAAAAAACTACTGGGATATTCGGCACGACTTGGGTTATCAGGTGCAGATTGGCAGCGGATTGGGCTCCAAAGCTAGATGCAAGAAGATAATTTTCAGGTAGCGATTGAACTGCAAATTCTACTCTCTCTTGAGCTGTTTTTCGTTCCAATAATGTATTTAGTTCATCCAGCGGGCTATGATTCTTATCCATGAAAATCCAAACCATTTTCCACTGACGCAACATACCCTGCACGGATGACAAAATCGCCAAAATACTCACCTTGATTACGGCGAGTGGCATAATCTTTAAACAAAGGACTCAGTTCATCGAGAATCTGTTGCTCATTGATATTTTCCCGATACAGCTTGTTTAGCCGGTCGCCTTTGAAGCTCGCACCTAAATAGAGATTGTATTTACCTGGGGCTTTCCCTACGAAGGCAATTTCACCCAAAAACGGACGTGCACATCCATTTGGACAACCGGTCATTCTGATATTAATCGGCTGATCCAAGAGGCCGTTTTCGTCCAGAAGAGACTCAATTTTGGAGATCAATTCGGGTAGATACCTCTCTGCCTCAGCCATTGCCAAGGAACAAGTTGGAAACGCAACACAAGCGATAGAGTTAAGACGCGTAGGTGATTCATTAGCACCATAACTTATATTATGGGCATCAATTATTGTCTGAATCGGATCTTTAGTGTCCGGATCAATATTACTCACAATCAAATTCTGATTGCCGGTAATTCTAAATTCGCCATTATGGATTTGGGCGATCTTTAACAAGCCCGAAAACAAACGAGAACTAGGTGTGTCATTAATCCGCCCGCTGTGAATATATAGAGTGAGATGCCATCGATCATTTTCAGTCTTTAACCAGCCATAGCGGTCGCCATTATCGGTAAATTCAAAGGTTTTAGCAGGCTCCAAGGAAGCCCCTATGTACTGGCTTAAAATCGTTTTAAATTCCTCAATGCCCAGACGATCAAGCGTATATTTCAATCTAGCTAGCTTCCGAATTTCGCGATTACCGTAGTCTCTCTGCAACTTAATGACAGCCTCAGCGACATTTAATAACTCGTCAGGGCGGCAGAAACCTATAATGTTCCCAATACGAGGGTAAGTTTCATTGTCGTTATGGGTACTTCCCATTCCCCCACCAACCACCACATTGAACCCAGTTAGGTTTTCGTCCTCGATAATAGCGATAAAGCCTAAATCATTTGCATAAACATCAACATCATTATGCGGGGGCACTGCGATGGCCATTTTAAATTTACGCGGCAAATAGGTTTTTCCGTAAATGGGCTCCTCAGTGGTCTCAACCTTTTTACCATCCAACCAAATTTCATGAAATGCATTTGTTTTCGGTAACAGATGCTCACTCAATCTTTTAGCCCACCCGTAAACCTCATGGTGTAATTTAGAGGTCTCGGGTAACGGGTTTGCCATTACATTGCGATTAACATCGCCGCAAGCTGCAATAGTATCTAAAAGAGTTGAATTTATACCTGCGATAGTTTGCTTTAGATTTCGCTTAAATACCCCATGCCACTGAAATGCCTGACGAGTAGTTAAGCGTAGGCTCCCATTTGCATGCTCCTTAGCAAGTTCGGCTAGCACCTTGTACTGGCTTGAAGTAGCAACCCCTCCCGGTACACGAGCACGAATCATGAACGAGTAAAGTGGCTCCAACTTTGCTTTGCGCCTATCATTGCGTACATCTCGATCATCTTGCTGATAGATGCCATGGAACTTAATTAATATCTGGTCATCATCACAAATAGAGCCAGTGATTGGATCTGTTAACCCCTCTGTGATACTGCCACGTAAGTATTCGCTACTAGATTTAATTCTCTCAACATCATTATGATTAACGGGGTCGTATACGGTTGGTATAATTTTGTTACTGCTCATCAATAAACATCTCTTTGATATCGTGATTGCTTTTTCAATTGCTTGAGATAGTCCTTCGCTTCTTCATGGTCTCTTTTCCCATGTAGTTTGATAATCTCTAACAAGGTATTCTCAACCTCTTTTGCCATGCGCGACATATCACCACACACATAGAAATAAGCGCCCTGCTCTAGCCACTGCCATACCTCTCTGCCTTTGCTTAATAATCTGTCCTGCACATAAATCTTACTTTTTTGATCTCTAGAGAAAGCTAGATCAATTTGACTTAAAACACCTGATTTAACGTATTTCTGCAGTTCAGTCTGATATAAAAAATCACTATTAAAGTTTGGATTGCCAAAGAACAGCCAGCTCTGGCCCTTTGCCTCTTGTAATGATCGTTGCTGTAAAAATGCACGAAATGGAGCAATGCCAGTACCTGGACCAACCATGATGATCGGCTTTTCCGGGCTCGGCAGTCTGAAATTGTTATTTTGATCGACGTACAGGTTGATCTTATCTCCAACATTAATGTTGTGAGTTAAAAAATGCGAAGCTTGCCCATAACGTATCCCGTCATCATTTTCGCTTTCAACATGATTGAGAGTAATGTGCACTTCATCCGGATTTTCATCCAGACTAGATGAAATAGAATAAAGGCGAGGCTTTAGTGGCTTTAATACATCGGCCAACTGCTGAGCACTCAAAGGAGATTTAGCTAGTTTAAGGATATCAAGTAGTTGATGGTTGTTGATATAGCTTGAATATTCTGTGTCTGCTATCTGATTCAACCGCTGTGAGTTGCTGGATAATGCTATCTCTTTAATGAGACCTTTGTTAAGCAATGTCATTTCCAATTTGTGCAGTAATAAATACTCGATACTGTACTTCTCACCCTTAAATTGGACTTCAGTTGAGCCGAGAATGTCTAACTCAGACAAAACTTCCTCAACTAAATCTTGGTCATTCTCAGCCCAAACCCCGATGGAATCTCCCGGCTGATAACTAATTCCAGAGCCCGATAAATCCACTTCAAGATGATAAGTATTCTTTATAGATCCAGGTGCGGTAATTTTTTGAATACCTGAAAGAGTTGCTGAAAATGGCTTGTCCTTGGTATGCGGGAACTGGAGCACATTAACTGGATTGGGATCAGCAGTAACAACTGCTGGCTGCCAAGTCTCAAGTGCCTCTAGGACCTTCAGTGACCAGTTTTTGGCGTCGACTTCAAAATCGATATCGCAGTCTACCCTATCAACTAAAGGGGAAGACCCAAGTTTAATCAGCACCTCGTCAAACTCTTTGGCGGTCTGACAAAAGAACTCATAAGTAGAGTCGCCTAAACCTAGCACAGCATGCTTAGCACCATGGAGAGCTGGTGCTTTCTTTGAGAAAATGGCTTCATGGAAATCAATTGCATCATCCGGCGGCTCACCCTCTCCGTGGGTTGAAGCGATTATAAGAATGAGAGAATAGTTTTTTATACTGGACAATTTAACGTCCAATGTTGACTCTACATCCGCGAAATAACCTTTAGAATCTAAGTCATCACCAATACTTTTCGCGATGGTTTCGGCATTACCAGTTTGCGAAGCATAGAGAACTAGCACCTTGATAGCATTATCAGTCACTAAATTTGTGGCGACACTCGTAGTTGCAGCGATGGAATTATTCTCCGCCAAGCCGGCACAATAGCCCGCTAATAAGAGAAGCTCACTTGGTCCCAAATTGGACACTTTGCTTAAAAGGTCACCGTCAATATTTGAGAATCGGGCAGTTGCCTGTTGAATAGGACTTGTTTGTTTGGCTGTCACAGTCAATCACAAAGGTTGCTAAGTTGGATGAATTATTGCCGTTTAGACGTCCAAATAGCACTGACTGTTAATCATAGGACATAACCAAAAAGAATATGACAGCGATATTAGTTCATCGCTACGATCATCTAAACCAAGCCAATCGATCCCGCTGCTCAACTACACGACCGATAATAACAACCGTAGGTGGCTTTATTTTCGCGTCTCCCACCTTTGCCGGTAGATCTGTAAGATCGCCAACAATCACTCGTTGATCCGCATAGGCACCACGTTCAACCAAAGCAGCAGGGGTATGTGCATCTAATCCATTAGATATAAGTTCCTTACAAATAATGTCAATGGCCGCTTTAGCGCGATAAAACACAAGAGTTTGATTTGCTCGCGACAGGCTAGACCAGTCGAGATTAAGTTGGCCAGACCTTGGGTGACCATCTAAGAACTGTACAGATTGCGAATATCTACTGTCAGTTAAAGGAATTCCCGCATAGGCTGCACAGGCGTTAGCTGCTGGAATACCTGGGACCACCTGAAAAGGAATATTGTGTTCCAGCAATGCATCAATTTCTTCACTGGCATGATCAAAGGTAAAGGGATCACCACCCACCAAGCGCACCACTCGATTGCGCTCTAGGGCGCTCTCGATCATTTTTTGTGCAATATTATCCTGGTTTGCAGCTGTTCCGGCACTTGATTTACCAACAAAAATCAGACTTGCATCACGGCGTACTAATTCAAGAACTTCGTTAGATATCCTGTGATCATAGTAAACAACATCAGCTTGCTGCATTAGCCGCACGGCCTTAAATGTCAATAGATCAGGATCACCAGGACCACCGCCAACTAGGTAAATTTCACCGATATCAATGGTTGAAAAACTATTAACAGAGTCTTCCATTAATCGTGTGGCTTCATCCATATTATTTGCATAGGCTTGCTCGGCCACCGGACCGTCAAAAACAGACTCCCAAAAAGCTTTTCGATCTAGCCCAGATGCTAATTTAGCTTTAACTTTATCTCTATAGCTGCGGGCTAAAGCTCCCAAGCGACCCATACCTGAGGGAATTAAGCTCTCTAGCTGGGTACGGATACGTCGAACCAAAACTGGCGCCGAACCTCCACTAGAAATAGCTATTTGGATAGGTGATCTATCAACAATTGAAGGAAATATAACTGTGGAGTAATCAGGATCATCAACCACATTGGAAAGGATATTGAGAGCTTGAGCGTCAGCAGAAACCTGATGATTAAGCTCTCTGTCATTGGTAGCTGCTATCACAAGAACAATCGGTGTTAATGTCTCCATCTGCGCTTGATCATAGGCAGCGGTAATTAGATTTAGACCAGGTTTGTCTATAAACGCTGCCTCGTTAGCCAATTCAACCAAGTCTGGACAAAAGTCTTTGGCTACCACTGTAATTCTCGCCCCAGCCTGATGAACTAATCGCACTTTACGCAGGGCTACTTCACCACCGCCAACCACCAAAACATTCCGATCGTTTAAATTATGGAAAAGTGGAAGAAAGTCCATAGGTGAGTTACCCGCTACCCTATGCTTGTCAAGCCATGCATAAGAGGCTGCAAGACTTTAGGTATCGCAATTGAGCCATCTGCCTGCTGATAGTTTTCCATCACTGCTAGTAAAGTCCGGCCTACCGCCAATCCAGACCCATTAAGTGTATGCAATAACTCGGGTTTGCCTTGATCATTTCTATAGCGTGCTTTCATGCGACGTGCTTGAAAATCAACAAAGTTACTGCAGGATGAAATCTCCCGATATCGCTCTTGTGAAGGTAACCATACTTCAATATCGTAGGTTTTTGCGGCTGAGAAACCTAGGTCCCCACCACATAGGTTGACCGTGCGATATGGTAGATCCAGCTGTTGCAATATGACTTCCGCGTGCCCCACAAGCTCCTCTAAGGCATCCCAAGAGGTACTAGGGTGAACAAACTGCACCATCTCAACTTTTTCGAACTGATGTTGACGTATCATACCGCGAGTATCTCGCCCATAAGAGCCCGCCTCACTGCGAAAACACGGCGTATGTGCAACCATTTTAACCGGCAACTCATCAACGATGGCATCTCGATAGATATTGGTCACTGGCACTTCAGCTGTTGGAATCAGATAGAAACCCCTATCATCTTCAAGCTTAAAAAGGTCCTCTTCAAATTTTGGTAATTGGCCAGTCCCATAGAGAGAATCTCGATTAACAACATAGGGAACATAAACCTCTTCATAGCCATGCTCATGAATATGTGTGTTGAGCATAAATTGAGTCAACGCTCGGTGCAGGCTGGCCAAACCGCCACGCATTTGAGAAAAACGCGACCCTGTTATCTTGGCAGCAACGTCAAAATCCAGCCCACCAAACTCCGCACCCAGATCAACATGATCTTTGACATCAAAATCAAATTGCTTGGGTGTACCCCAGGTTCGCACTTCCACGTTATCATTCTCATCGCTTCCGGCCGGAACTGATTTATGAGGGAGATTAGGAATGCTTTGGACAAGATCGTCCAGTTGGACCTGCACATCGGCCAACGCCACATCAGCGGCAGCCGAATCATTCTTAAGCTTTTCGCCTTTTAGCTTTAGCGGCTCAACATCCTCCCCTTTAGCTTTTGCTTCGCCCATTAACTTTCCCATGGACTTGGCATAGACATTACGCTCTTGTTGCAGACTTTCTGCCTGTAATTGCAATGCTTTTCGCTCAGCCTCGAGGGTTAAAAAAGTCTCGCAATCCAAGTCAAAGCCCTTAACTTTAAGCTGTTTAGCGATAGATTCTAAATCCGAACGCAATAGCTTCGGGTCAATCATAATGTATTCCTTACAATAATCGGGTTAGCCAAATCGCACTGCTGATGGCGACTAGACATAAAACAACCGTCGCCAGCATGTACACCAGAGACAGAAAAACATGGCCATTTTGCCACAGACCTAGGGCATCAAGCGAGAAGGTAGAAAACGTTGTAAACGCACCTAGAAAACCAATCATCAGTAGGCTGCGCATTTCTGTTGGCAACGCTGCTTTTTCAACAATAATCACAAAGAGAATTCCCATTACAAAACTACCAATGACGTTTACTGTCAAAGTGGCGTAAGGAAATTTATGACTAGAGACATCGAAAATCCAAGTACTTAGCGCATATCGAGCCATTGCACCCAGTGCACCACCCATAGCAACCGCAAACCAATGCATTACTGATGATCCTTATGTTTATTGAGGGCGCCAGTATCGTCCAGACTGCGCAAGTAATCTAGTTTTTCACTAATCTTCTTCTCTAAGCCACGATCAGAGGGAAAATAGTACTGTTTTCCTGCCAATTCATCTGGCAAATAGCTCTCGCCTACTGCATATGCGCCCTCTTCATTGTGGGCATAACGGTAATCTTTGCCATAATCCATATCTTTCATCAACGAAGTTGGTGCATTACGCAAATGCAAAGGCACATCATAACTTGGCAGCGATTTTACATCTGCCATCACCGCATTAAAAGCGCTGTAAACAGCATTGCTTTTTGCCGCCGCAGCCATATAGATCACTGATTGCGCGAGCGCTAACTCCCCTTCTGGGCTGCCCAATCTCTCCTGAACACTCCAAGCGTTCAATGCTAGCTCTAGAGCTCTAGGGTCCGCATTTCCAATATCCTCATTTGCTATACGAACCAAACGCCTAGCCAGATAAATGGGGTCACACCCACCGTCTAACATTCGACATAACCAATATAGTCCAGCATCCACCGAGGATCCCCGTATTGATTTATGAAGTGCTGATATTTGATCGTAAAAATACTCACCACCGTTGTCAAAGCGCCGACTATCGCCGACCAAAACCTGCTCTAAAATCTCTTTATCAATTACGGATCCGTTACTGCCGTGTACTCCAAGATCACTAGCTATTTCAAGGAGATTCAGGGCCCGTCGTGCATCACCATCCGCCGCAACGGCCAGTAGATCAAGTGCTTCATCCTCCAGAATTAAACCTTGAACCCCCAAGCCGCACTCTGAATCCGCCAAAGCATTAGAAACTACGGTTTTTATCTCACTATTTGTAAGGCTCTTTAAGACATACACTCGACAGCGTGAAAGTAGCGCATTGTTCAGTTCAAAAGATGGATTCTCTGTGGTTGCACCAACAAATACGATAGTCCCATCCTCAACATAAGGGAGAAAGGCATCCTGTTGAGACTTATTAAAGCGATGCACCTCATCAACGAATAATACTGTCTTACGGCCACGAACATCACGCTGCTCCTGAGCCTTAGCAACAGCGGCTCGTATCTCTTTCACCCCAGACAGTACCGCAGAGATACTTTCAAAATGGGCATCAACTTTATGGGCAATCATCTTGGCTAAGGTTGTTTTACCAACCCCTGGGGGGCCCCAAAAGATCATTGAATGTAACATCCCGCTATCAATTGCTTCTCTCAGTGGTCGATTTTGTCCTATAAGGTGCTGCTGTCCGTGGAAACCATCTAGACTGTTAGGTCGCATACGCGCAGCTAAAGGCTTATACACGGTTTGGCTAAACAGATCATCTGACATTGTTAATCACATCAACATCAGCAGGAACTGCAAAGTCGAATGGAGCGTCATCAAGTGCCGGGCTCAGGTTCACATTGCTAAACTGGATTTTGGTCTTTTGATTGAGGGTATCAGTTAGAGCAATTGAATCGGGCACACCACCCACAAAGATAATTATTATCTCTCTGAATAAACTGGCTTTACTAGTTGGTACTAAAGAGAATATAGCCCTGTTGGCACGATATTCCTCGGCCACCTCATAGTGCTCTTGGATATCGGACAAATTTCCTGAAAACAAGGCTATTGGGCTTCCGCTCAGTAAGCGCTCAGCTGGTTCAATAATAACCTGAGCAAGGTCAGGGTCATAAATCCATACTACTTTGCCGTTAGAAACCACCTTTTGTTCCAAGGGCTCGGTGGTATGCCACAGTATTTGCTTTGGTCTAGCAACACTAAAGCGGCCAATTGAGCTGTCCATTTCAAATCCATCCGCGTCAAACAGCTTTTGAGAGAAGTTGGCGCTAATCTTTTCTGCAGGTGACAGAAGACCAGCAAGATTTTGATCAGCATTAGCTGCCTTCACCGAGCTAACAGACAGACTGACCAAACAGAACAGAAGAACCGAATAAAATCTCATAAGAATATTACTTTTTGCTAGCCTCAGTTGTTATTAGGGGCCAGAATTTCTCGACTACCATTACTGCTCATGGGACTGACCACGCCGCTGGCTTCCATTTGCTCAATGAGTCGCGCAGCGCGGTTATAGCCGACCCTAAGCTTACGCTGAACCGAGGATATAGATGCCTTTCCACTTTCCAGAACGAAGGCAACCGCTTCATCGTACAACGGATCTGACTCTGCATCATCGCCATTCTCCTCAGTAGTATCGAACCCAGGAACCGCGATAGAAGAAACGCTAGCCTCATCAGTAATATCAGATAAGTAGCTAGGCGTACCGCGACGTTTCCAGTCTGCCACTACCTTGTGAACCTCATGATCATCAACAAATGCACCATGAATACGCTCAGGAACGCTAGTTCCCGGCGGCAAATAGAGCATATCGCCATGGCCGAGCAGTTGTTCAGCACCGCCTTGGTCCAAAATCGTCCTAGAATCGATCTTAGAGGACACTTGAAAGGCGATACGTGTTGGGACATTGGCTTTTATCAGACCCGTTATAACGTCCACTGAGGGCCTCTGAGTAGCTAAAATAAGATGAATGCCTGCTGCGCGGGCCTTTTGGGCAATTCGGGCAATGAGCTGTTCCACTTTCTTACCAACTATCATCATCATGTCAGCAAATTCATCAATCACAACGACAATGTATGGCAACGCCTCCAACATAGGAGCTTCCGGGGGATCCTCCGTCTCATCCCAACCCACAATAGACGGATCAAACGTCCATAGAGGGTCCACAATAGGATTTCCAGCTTTAATAGCATCTTCAATCTTTCGGTTATAACCCGCTATATTCCTTACTCCGAGCGCAGCCATTAATTTATAACGACGCTCCATTTCGCCGACGCACCAGCGCAGCCCACTGGCTGCATCCTTCATGTCGGTGATCACCGGAGTCAAGAGATGCGGGATATCATCATAAATTGACAGTTCTAGCATCTTTGGATCGATAAGTATTAGTTTAACTTCATCAGGTGATGCTTTGAGTAACAGGCTTAATAACATGGCGTTTATGCCCACAGACTTACCCGAGCCAGTGGTTCCAGCAACCAGCAGATGAGGCATACGTGCAAGATCTGCCACAGTGGGTACTCCCGCAATGTCGTTACCTAAGGCTAATGTCAAAGGTGAACTAGAGCGATCAAAAGCCTCCGAGGAGATAACCTCACTAAGTCGCACCATCTCTCTCTTTTCATTCGGTATCTCGATACCGACAACGGATTTACCGGGAATAACCTCCACAACACGGACACTAATTACCGCCATGGAACGGGCCAAATCTTTAGCCAATCCACTAATACGGCTGACCTTGATCCCTGGCGCAGGCTGAATTTCAAATCGCGTAACAACGGGCCCTGGCAACACCTCGGTCACCTCTGCACTAATACCAAAGTCTTGCAACTTCAGCTCAAGCAGGCGAGACAAATGCTCCAGAGAATCGGCTGAATAGCCGGTTACACCTAATTTATCAGGCGGGTCTAGCAGGTTAATCTGAGGCAAGGACCCAACGAGTTCTGAATCATCAAAAAGCTTTTGCTGCTTTTCCCGCAGCACCCGTGGACTTTGGCGCTTAGTCTGAGTGACCGGCTGTATTACCGGTGGTACTTTAGTTTCTTTTCTTTTGGCCGCACTCTCTACCTTAACTAATCGTTCGCTGACTGCCACCTTTGCTTTTTTCGCTTCCCTACGTTGCATGCTTCGCTGGCTATAGTAGTTTCGCGCCTTTCCTCCAATCACAACGGTTGACATTCCAAGATAATCTATCAACTTAATCCATGAAATGTCGGCAAAAACAGTTAAACCAAACAAAAATAGCGCTAGCAATAAGAGCGTACTGCCGGTATGACTGAACATAGAGATGATCGCCACGCCAACATATTCTCCCAAAATACCCCCCATGCCCTCTGGGTAAGTATTTGCGATATCCTCGTATTGAATGTTGGCCAAGGATGTTGCGCTGATCATCACCAGCATGAATCCAACGACTCTTAGGACAACCGTCGCAGAATCGAACTCACTAGGTTCACGGAGGAAATAGGTCCGTAATATCTGTAGAGCTCTCACACCCAACAAAACAGGCAATAAGTAAGCCATCAGCCCGAACAAAGCAAAAGATATATCTGACATCCAAGCCCCCGCAGGGCCTATCAGGTTAGCTACGCCCTCTCGACTGCCAGTATGCGACCAGCCGGGATCGTCTGGGGAATAGCTGAGTAAGGCCAGCAGTAGAATCAAACAGAGCGCAACCCAACCAATCAGCGCTCCTTCAGCTAACAGAAGCTTACTACGGGAACTTGACTCAGGTTGGCCGGAAAGCTTCTTTTTAGTTTGTTTCGACTTGTTGGTAGTCAACGAGCTGATCCCTATGTTTTTAACCGGTTAGTAATTGTAGCTGATTATCGCATAAACAAAAGATCACAGGGCTGAAATTATCGTTCAATAAAATATAACAATAGAATAAATTAAAAAAGGTAATTGGCGTAAATCATTTGAACCATTATGATGAGCATCCTTAAAGCGTCTGCACGCAAAATTGAAAGAAAACTTACTATATAGAGACTTTTATGCCTGATTCACAACATTACCCTCTGATTATCCTAGGTTCTGGTCCAGCAGGTTGGACAGCAGCTGTTTATGCGGCTCGCGCTAACCTTGCCCCCGTCGTTATTACCGGCATACAACAAGGGGGACAATTAACTACCACGACGGATGTTGATAATTGGCCAGGAGATGACGAAGGAGTTCAGGGGCCTGACTTAATGAATCGCATGCAAAAACACGCGGAACGCTTTGATACTAAAACGATTTTTGACCATATTGAATCCGTAGATTTATCCGACAAACCTTTTAAATTGACCGGCTCAAATCACTACACCTGCGATGCTTTAATCATTTCAACAGGAGCCTCTGCCCAGTACTTAGGGCTTCCGTCAGAAGAGGCTTTTATGGGTAAAGGAGTTTCAGCTTGTGCGACATGTGATGGGTTCTTCTACCGAAATCAAAAGGTAGCTGTTATCGGCGGTGGAAATACAGCCGTTGAAGAAGCGCTATACCTGTCAAATATTTGCTCAGAAGTGGTGTTAGTACACCGACGAGACAAGCTTCGCGCTGAAAAAATGCTTCAAGATAAGCTATTTGAGAAGGAAAAGAATGGCAATATCACCATCGAGTGGAATCAGAATCTTGATGAAGTTCTTGGGGATGATGCTGGCGTCACTGGAATGAGGCTTGCTGCCTCTGGAACCAGCGAAACTAAGGAGGTGCAGGTCTCCGGAGTATTCATTGCGATAGGACACAAACCAAACACCGACATCTTTACTGATAAGCTGGAGATGAAAGACGGGTACCTCACTATTACTGGTGGTTTAGCGGGCAATGCTACTGAAACGAGCGTAAGAGGTGTTTTTGCAGCAGGTGATGTTGCCGATCACGTATATCGCCAAGCAGTCACCTCCGCTGGAAGCGGCTGTATGGCGGCTTTAGATGCTGAGCGGTATCTCGACGAGTAGAACCTGCTATGGTGTTGATTGCTACCGGAAAAGCGATACTCTATGAAGCTTGTATTAATGGACCAAGACCACCCAGAGTTTCCATCACCACATAACGCCCTGGATGAACCTGATGGCCTCCTCGCAGTGGGTGGGAACCTCAACCCAGATACGCTACTAACTGCCTATAGCCAGGGAATCTTTCCCTGGTTTCAAGACGATGACCCTATTCTTTGGTGGAACCCATCTACTCGCTGCATTATTGAGCCAGAAAACCTTTACATTTCCAGTAGACTGCGTCGATTACTCAGACAGAATCGCTATACAGTGACCGGCGATACTGCATTTGGGCAGGTTATAAATGCCTGCGCCAAGCCTCGAGATGACGGCGGCACATGGATAACCAACGAAATGATTGAGGCTTACATCGAGCTATTTCACCAGGGTTATGCTCACTGTGTAGAAGTATGGCAACAGGAGACGCTTGTTGGAGGTATTTATGGGGTGTTAATTGGCAAGATATTTTGCGGCGAATCAATGTTCAGCGCCGTTGATAATGGCTCCAAAATTGCCATTGCCCATCTTTGCCAATGGATGAAGGTTAGCGGTATGCAATGGCTGGACTGTCAGCTGGTTAACCCACACCTAACATCCTTAGGAGCACAGTCCATTAAAAGGTCAGTTTTTTTAGAGGAATTACAGAAAACCCCCTATATAAATAAAGGCTGGAGCTTTCCTCAACAAAGCCAGTGGACTGAGGCCTTGAGAACAGATCGGTCATAAGCTAGTCTTACTGTTACCAATCAACAAATATTTCTTTTATGACAACAGATGCATCCGCTCAAATAAGGCGCATAAGAATTCTAAAAACTGCTCCGCACGCTTGCAGTTATCTTGAAGGCGAGCAATCAACCACCGCTTTTGTTGATCCGGAACTAATAATCGAACCCTCTCTCTACACCCGTCTTGCTGAAATTGGGTTTCGTCGAAGTGGCCCATACCTCTATACCCCAATGTGCGGCACCTGCAGTGCTTGCATCCCTGCCAGAGTAGTTGTACAACAATTCAGCCAGAATCGCGCTCAAAAGCGCTGTATTAAGCGAAATAGCGATATTAATGTACAGCAACGGCATACCATAGATACAGCGGAGCATTATCCGTTGTACGAGAAGTACATCAATGAGCGCCATAAAGATGGTGACATGTACCCCCCATCAAAAGACCAATTCGAGCAATTTCTAGGAACGACATGGGAGTGCACTCAATATTTTGAATTCAGGGTAGATAATAGGCTTATTGGATGCGCAGTAGTCGATGTACTACCAAACTCACTCTCGGCTATCTACACCTATTTTGATCCGTCACTTAATAAGCGCGGGCTAGGTAATTTCGCTGTTTTGTTTCAAATCTCCCTCGCGGCAAAATTGGATAAATCCTATGTTTATCTTGGATACTGGATAGAGAACTGCCAGAAGATGAGCTACAAGAAAAAATATCAGCCAATGGAGTTTTTCAAAGAAAATAGCTGGAAATTGAGCGAATGACTTTGCTAAAACGACTGTTTTAGGGCAAACTGCGCCCTTTTTTAAGGACATCTATAAATAGTATGGCGAAAGAAGAGCATATCGAATTTGAAGGAGAGGTGATTGACACCCTTCCGAACACAACTTTCAAAGTGAAGCTGGAGAATGATCACGTAATCATTGCCCACATTTCTGGAAAGATGAGAAAACATTACATCCGAATTTTGACTGGAGACAAGGTTAAGGTTGAGATGACTCCCTACGACCTCACAAAAGGTCGAATCACTTTCAGAGAACGTTGATTCTCTTGAATTAGCCCTCTTTTAGAGGGCACATCCCCAAAATGACAAGATCGCTTTTAGAATTCGTTCGTCGGATTTTAGGGAGTGTGTTTTTAACTTGATTTTTGATAGACACAAAACCAACCATCGATATTCTCAGTTTCGTAATATCTACCCTTTTTCTGGTGTAAGCACTGGCAAATCCCATCACCCACTAGAAAATCAAACTTATCCTTAAAACCTTTTAACTCCCAAAGATCCTTGTGTACCGTGCAGGCAAATATTCCTCCAGGACGAAGTATTCTAAAAATCTCGTCAAAGGGTTCTGGTCCGACGTGACCATGGGTGAATGTGCCTGAGGAGATGACAGCATCATAACTATCTGTTTCGCGCTCTATGGTTTTGTTCACATCCCCCACGATTAAGTCGCGGTAAATACCCTGTCCGCCAGCAACCCTTATCATGTCAGGAGAGAGATCTATTCCATCGAGTGAATAATAACCACGTTCAGCTAGAAGCCTGCAGGTGAGCCCTGTACCGCAACCAACGTCCAATATCTCAGCAGACTTTTCAGACACATGTTCACAGAGTAATTGTGCAATGACCGTAGGCGCAACATAATCGACCTCGAGCATCTGGTCATCGTAGTCATCTGCCCATTTCTGGTAGAAACCGACGATATTTTCGCCCTGACCTAGGCTATATGCCTCGCTGACAAAGGCACAGGGCCCTTTGGTTACAGGCAACTGAATGACCTCCCAGTGTTGGTAAATAGCTATACCGTGACCGCAGCCTTTACCTCTGTACTTACCACGAGCTCGTTATCCTCAACGGTCACGTAGGCCGTTCCTCCTTTTTCAGCAAGGGCGCCAAACAAGACTTCTTCGGCTAGTGGTTTTTTGATCCTCTCTTGAATAAGACGATCCATCGGGCGAGCACCCATCTTCGCATCGTAGCCATGCTCTGCTAGCCACCGACGCGCCTCATCATTTACCTCTATGAACACCTTCTTATCATCAAGTTGCGACTGTAACTGCACAAGAAATTTATCGACCACAGTTTTAATAATATCCACTGTAAGTTCACCAAACTGAACAATACTATCAAGACGATTACGAAATTCAGGTGTAAACATTTTCTTGATAGCCTCCATCCCGTCGGTTCGATGATCCTGAGTTGAGAACCCAATAGAGGCCCTACTCATCAGCTCTGCGCCAGCATTAGTGGTCATGATTAATATAACGTTACGGAAGTCAGCTTTGCGGCCATTATTATCAGTTAAGGTCCCGTGATCCATCACCTGCAAAAGAAGATTAAACACGTCGGGGTGAGCTTTCTCAACTTCATCAAGCAAAATCACCGAGTGTGGCTGTTTTGTCACCGCTTCAGTCAGTAAACCACCCTGGTCATAGCCAACATAGCCAGGAGGGGCTCCTATCAACCGAGAGACTGTGTGCCTTTCCATATACTCAGACATGTCAAATCGAACTAATTCTATTCCCAGGACGTTCGCGAGTTGCTTGCAGACCTCTGTTTTACCAACACCAGTAGGGCCGGCAAACAAAAAACTACCTATAGGCTTACTACCCTCGCGAAGACCAGCACGGGCTAGCTTGATCGAAGTAGACAAGGCATCTATAGCCGTATCTTGGCCAAACACTACCATTTTCAAATTTGACGCAAGATCAGCGAGCTGAGCCTTGTCGGACGCTGAAACACTTTTAGCTGGAATGCGGGCAATTTTTGAAATTACCAACTCGATATCACTCAAGCCTACCGTTTTCTTGCGCTTGTACTCGGGCTGTAAACGCTGATAGGCACCAGCCTCATCAAGCACATCGATTGCTTTATCGGGTAAAAACCTATCGTTAATATGACGACTGGACAACTCAGCCGCAGCCTTTAAGGCAGGGTTTGTAAACTTTAAGTCATGGTGCTCCTCAAAATGAGACTTTAAGCCCTTCAGAATCTCGAAGGTCTCATCAATACTGGGCTCAGAAACATCTATTTTTTGAAATCGCCTCGCCAATGCATGATCTTTCTCAAAGATGCCACGATACTCTTGGTAAGTCGTCGAGCCAATACAGCGCAGCTGGCCAGACGATAACAATGGCTTAAGGAGGTTAGATGCATCCATTACGCCGCCCGATGCCGCTCCAGCTCCGATAATCGTATGGATCTCATCGATGAATAAGATCGATTTTTCATGTTTGACTAACTCGGCGATCAAGCTCTTCAAACGCTTCTCAAAATCACCTCGATATTTAGTGCCAGCTAGAAGTGATCCCATGTCCAAAGAAAATACTCTGCTACCAATCATCGGCTCAGGGACATTTTCTTCGACGATTAGCTTGGCCAAACCTTCAGCTATAGCTGTCTTTCCTACACCCGATTCACCCACCAACAATGGGTTGTTCTTGCGTCTACGAATAAGAATCTGGCTGACCCTTTCGATTTCTGCATCTCGCCCAATCAGTGGATCGATTAATCCCAAGCGTGCTTGTTCATTTAAATCTGTCGTGAATTGACTCAGAAAACTCTGCTCCGCAGGATCTTCAGACTGGTCTGTTTGAGCTGTTTCGTCTTGGGTCTCACCAGTATTTTCAATGTGATCGGCATATTTTGAAATACCATGTGATATGAAATTCACCACGTCAATTCTGGCTACATCTTGCAACCGAAGTAAGTAAACAGCCTGGCTTTCCTGCTCGCTAAATATAGCCACGATTACATTCGCACCGATCACTTCACTATGATTTGCCGAGTTAACCTGAAATACGGCCCTTTGTAACACCCGCTGAAATCCATGGGTTGGCTGAGTCTCTTGCTCGAGTTGTGCATCCGGAATAGTCGGCATCGTCGAATCAATAAACTCACTGAGGTCTTCTCGCAATGCGTTGAGATCTGCTCCACAGGCTTTTAACACCGAAGACGCTGATGCATCGTCGAGCAACGCTAACAAGAGGTGCTCAACTGTCATAAATTCGTGTCGTTTCTCACGGGCGTTCTTAAATGCCAAATTGAGGGTGACTTCAAGTTCTCTGCTTAACATCTCAATTAATCCTTATCATCATTGGCCGGCTCTGCTTGACACATTAATGGGTGCTGATGGTCCTGAGCATATTGGGTCACAATAGCCGCTTTTGTCTCGGCTATATCTTCAGTATAGACGCCACAAACACCTTTGCCTTCTGTATGTATCTTTAGCATGATTTGAGTGGCATTTTCTCGTGATTTATAAAAAAACTGCTCAATTAACTCAACCACAAACTCCATTGGAGTGTAATCATCATTAAGAAGCACCACTTGGTACAACCGCGGCTTTTTTAATTTTGGCGGCGCCTCTTGAGTCAGAGTACCGTTATCGTCCTGCCAGAAATCGTCGTTATTATCGCTCATTAATACAGCCAGTTCAGAAGTGTCTCAAGTGTCTATGGTACACCACAATATGTTCGTCAAGTAAGAGTAAAAAGCGTAAACCTATCACACTTAAATACACAAATTACAAAATGTATACGGAAGAATGTCAAAATCGTACCATTGACAAATGGGGGGCTAACTAAAAAGAGTAAGTGATGGTGGCGCCGACCCTCACATCATCATCAAAAAACACGAGTTGAGAGGGTTTCTTCGCATTAATACCCACAAACTGAGCACCAACTTTCCAATGATCGTTTATCGTCATATCAGCGCGTAAGGACGCCAAAATCGAATTGCCGTCTAGGTCGCCCTGCATAGTTGCTGATATCACTATGTCGTCGTTCGACACCCTGTTGCTAAAGCGTAGCAACCACGAACCATAAATACCTTCGTTAAGCAGCGATTGCTCAGACCTCAGGCCTTCTCTTTCATCCAACATCTTTTTAGCCTGTATTCCTAAGCTAATATTTTGCACGCTGGTTATGCCATATTCGAAACCAAAGGAAACCCCTATTTGATCGCGTTTTAAATTTATCGGAACATCGGTTGTACCGTTACTTATGAGGCTTGAATTATCAATTAGGATGCCATGACTAAAAGCCACATCAAGATTTAACAATAGGTTTCCAACAGCTCTATTGGCACTAAACCCAACCAATAAAAAGTCATTTTTAACTGGAATTGCTTCACCAAAGCCTGAGTTTGGTAATTCATAACGCAATTGATTTTCATAAAGGTAAGCAGTCATGAAAGCTATATCACTTGCCTCATATGACTTACGCCACTGGGTACCCGCTTCAAGCAATACATCGCCGCTACGCTTATAGTCTCCGAATTCAAAAGGGGATTGGAAATAAAATGGCCCGCCTAATCGCGGTACCGGATTGAATTCCGGATACAAATTAATAAAACTAGACCAACTACTTTGCTCTTGGAAAACATCCCATACCAACATCCACTGATTAAGTCTTGCATCCTCAATATCAATAATACTGAAGTCGCGAAATTCGGTATGATTGATAACATCTAAAACTGAGTTCCCAACCGTCTCGCCCCAGACAACTGTTTGACGACCAAATTTGAAACTATGATCATCAAAACTGCGCTGCAAATAGAGCTCATTGACGCGATACTCAGCATTCACTTTGTTTTCGCTGACTTCATATTCATAATCATCTTTCAAATATACACGGCCTTGCCAACTCCCCTGGAGTAACCATCCCGGTGAAAAGGCATTTTGATATCGTAAATTTACCCCTAGACGGTTATTCTCGACACTTGGATTCTTTTTGATAATGACACCAGGTACGGGTTCAACTGAGTGCTTATTAACCTGCCCAAAAAACTGCTGATTTACTAAAACAGTGAAGCCATCTCGCCAAGACTTAGTTAAAATTTCAGGTTCATTGAAGGCATCATGAAACAGGTCATCTTCAAAACTGAAATCGTCAAGAGTGTCCTCATTATTTGGTATTACTGAGACAGCCTGCTGGGCAAAAGCAGCCTGATGCAATAGCAGAATTCCTAAAACGTAAGTCCGTAAAGGCATGGAAATTTTAGTCACCTTTTTCTATTTGCGCTCTCAGGCGTTCTAGATTAGCTTCTCGATAAGCACTATCTGTCAGCGTTCGCTGAGTAAGAAAGTCATCTCTAATATCGAGATCTACATAAAGCTCTACCAAGGCCATATTTGAAAGGCGGTTAGATACCAAATTCATCATCGTCACTGATCGAGCCACCCAATTATCATTGATCAGCTCAACACGGGATGCCATAGTGCGCTTAATCTCTTTATCATATTTATCATACATCTCAGATCGCAACGGAACATAGCGCTCCTTATCAATGTAATGCACAGTTCTTGAGTAGCGGCTTTTTTTCGCCCTTTCAGCATTGGGGATCGCCTGAACTTTCCATACCTCACGACCACGCTGTTTGGTTTCTTCAAGCAATGTAATTTGGTATTCAGCAAGCTTGCCTGTGTCGGTGTCTTCTGTCGTAAACTCAGAACCAAACAGCGATGCAGGCTCAGTGTCTTCATCTGAGTCTCCACCAGCGATCCGCTTAACCCTACCAAGCGCAGATAGATACAACCACGTTTGATTGTCTCGCCCCGCCTCGTCATAGGCATAAGACAGCATCCCTATTCCTCTTTCTGACGCAGGCTCGAGGGTAATACTCACGCTTTTTGTATCTTTATTATCTTTGCCGTGATTAACAGACACCGACTCTAAAACCTTTACTCTGGGTTTTTCCGCACAGGCAATACGACCCTTTTTGACACCGAATTTACAGCTTGAAAGCTTTAATCGCGTGAATGATGAATCATTGGTTGCACGCTGCGCGTCTTCCATCATCTGCATAATCTGCAGACCCGTCATCTCAGCTCCGCTACTAGGTGTATTAAAGGCCAATGCTGTCATACAGACGATTCCGAGTATCTCTTTTAACTTCACGCATTTGCTCCTTGAAAATTAATCGAGGTGTCTGCCCCTACAACACCAAAAGTAGGTTTGAACACAATAATAATGGCGGGGATTAAAAATAAATCACAAAGCAAGGCAAAGAAGATCGATAGAGAACCGAAAAATCCAACTTTGGCCATGCCTAAATAATCTGAAAAGCTTAAAACAGCGAAGCCGAGACCAATGATCATAGTGGTGAACATTACCGCTTGTCCAACTTCCCTAATCGCGCTCTCCAAGGCGATACTGACACTTTTTGACTTGCTTAACTCAACCCTGTAATGGGTCATAAAATGAATTGTGTCATCCACCGCTATTCCCAAAATAACGGGGGCTATCAGCAGAGTGTCGGTATCGAGAGGAACATTAAATAGGCCCATGAGACCAAAACCTAAAAACGCTGGGATTGCATTAGGTATCATGCCCATCAGACCACCACGCAGAGAACCAAGAGTAATGATCATAATTAAACTAATCAGTAATAACGCGAGCGCGAAACCATTAAACTGAGATCGTGCAATTTCATCTGAGACGACCATTAAAGTCGCCATTGTTCCGGTAAGCACAATCTCCAAGTCTGGATACTTTATCTTTAACGGGGAAAATCGCTCATCAATAATCTCCGCAACCTCCTCAAACATTTGCTGGTATCCGTAGGAGCCCATAGTTTTGGAATTAACGCTAATATGAGACCGGCTGTAATCATCAGAAACTAAACTTCTCCTATCCTCAGGATTAGCACTGTTAAACAGAAAAAGTAGCTGAGACACCGCTTGACTAGATCCAGGAATGCGATAATAGACCTCATCATCGTCATTCATCACCTGATTAGTCTTTTTAACGATATTAGCAAGAGATTGAGTACGACCAACGGTTTCAGGATATCGTTGCTCTAAAGTCCTTTGCAAGTCGTCCACAGCAATCAATAACTCAGCATCAAGCATGCCATCGATAACTTTAGTATCGATCATCACTTCCATATTTTGGGAACCTGACATATTGTTATCTACCACGTTAACCGCAACAGCCAGCGGATGGTCGTCTTTAAACAGGCCTGCTATATTTGTGTCAATAAGGATCTTGCTAGCTCCGTAGCAACAAATAGCCAATATAAAAGCAAAGATAAGCAAAATAAACTTGGGGCGTCGCTCCACCATTAGGGGAACTGCTGCAAGGATCACTTGCTGTGAATTGACAATCCAGTAGGTAAGTAATATTACTGAGTTAATGAACAATCCTAAAAACAATCCAAGAGAGTAAAAAATCGTCCCGCCCGCAAACATTGCGATACTGCTTTTGACGATGCGGTTCAACCCATGCCATCCCTTCCCCAGTCGGTCAGCGATACTGCCTTTTTCGGCTATTCCAGTAGGATGCCAAATATCAAGAAGAATCGGCAGTAAAACGATAGTAAAGAAAAAGGCGAGCACTACCCCAAACGCGCACATATATGCAAAGACTCTGATTGGCTCAAGATTGGACGTTGCTAACACTAATATGCCAGCCGCGGTAGTTAGTGTAGTGAGTAAAATTGCCAAGCCTACTTTTTCATAGGACTTGGTCAAAGCATTTCGATGGTCGATCCCCTGACGTCTGAAGCTAAAGTATGCGCTCATTACATGGACACAGTCGGCGATACCCACTGAAAATATCAGCAGTACTGTTAGGCCTATCATACTGGATAGCTCCAAACCCAATAAGACAGTGAATCCCCAGCACCAAGCCACACTCAAAGCTATGGTTAGAAGCGGCCAGAATAGAGCACTTGCTGAGCGAAACAAAACCCAGAGTAGGATGGCAAAAATAAGCACCATCAGATAACCTAAAATAACCAATTGATCTAAGATTCCCTGCATTTGAGTCATCAATGATGGCTCCCCTACCGGGTAAAATACAAACTGCTCTCCGTACTGATCATACACCGCCGTGAGAGCATCGTTAAACGCGAAATACACCCTTGGATCCACGTCCTCAAACTCAACCTCTTGCACCACCGCTTGCTCATCAAATACGAGCTCAAAATCGTCAAAACTAGCATCTAGCTCAACTCCCGCATCATCAATGGCTGACTCATACCCTTCAACTGGAATCGTGCCGAAATCCGTCTGGAGCAGGATGGCAGCAAAACTCCCATCCTTTGCATAAAACCCAGACACATAATCTTTTTCGGCCAAGGCTCGGGCTTTTATTTCGTCTAGCTCGCCCTGCGTGTCTGGTAGTTGCCTAGGTAAAATCCTACTGGACAGTAACGTATCATCAACACTTGTCTGCACTTGCAAATTGGCTAAGGACTGGACCCGTCTAATATGCAGTAATTGCTGTAGATCGACATCAGGAAAATGTTTTGGATCAAGATCTTGCCAATTCTCTAAGTCGTTAGTTAATTTCTGTAATTCGGTTAAGGACTCACGAGAAAATACATCGCCATCAGTTGGCTCATAAATAATAAAGACCGACCTGTCACTGCCAAATTGTCGTCTAAATTCCTCTAAGGCAAGCTGAGCAGGACTGTCCTCCTGCATAAACGACTCAGAAGAAAGGTTAAATACTGTAAGATTGGCAATCGCAAACCCCATACCAATAGATACTGTAACTAATGTACACAATACTAATACTTTGAATCGGAGCACCACACTGGGTGCCTTAGCAAACAGGTCAGTAAGCTTGAGAAGCAACTTTTCCATTAATGGACCTTTAAAATCGTACCGTCGAGACGGTCAATATGAGCACAATAAAACATGTCATCTTACAGAAGACCACCATATTTTGCACAAAGCAGAACGGGAAGCCAAAAGTGAAGTTAAATATGTACAACGACAGTATTTCGCGTGCGCAAAAGTGGATGTAGATTATTCAAAGATGAGATTTCTTGTTAGTCAGACAACGTCATTATTCCCACGATAGTATAAGCGGTTAGCCCCGCTATACTTTCGATCGTTAGTCCGAAAAAAATCACGCTAAAAACACTGCATACAAAACCCAACAGTATTACAAAAGTATAAATGTCCAAAAATTGCGCTCGCTCTGTTGGTTATAAAGGTATGTATTTATCAGTGGGTTGCAGGGATAAGACTGCTAGCTCACACATTAGTTTCATGGTTAAGTGTGTCTATAGCCAAAAGAACTTTCCATATACTACAATATGCCTTCAGCCTAAAACCAAGAAGTCGATGACTTATGTCCATCAGCAATCGATTACTGAGCTACTTTAACAAGAAAAAATCAGAATCTACCGACAAGAACCATACACGCTATAGAAATGATATCTGTAACCATTGGGATTTAGACTATTTATCCCCTGAAGAAATTGATAAGCGTCTTGAAGATGGGGATATTCAAACCGCTATTACTCGTATAAAAAAAGATAAGTAGTGTTATTCCTTTGCTCATCGTTGACTCGAGATTGCCGTTACATCGTAGTCATTAATAAAGAATAATAGCTGCATCAAAATTGTACCGACCAACCCAACCAGCGCCAGTGCCCAAAGTGTTGAGGTATAACCAGAGTGTTTAATAAGCATTAAAAAAATTACCGCATAACCTATAAGACCCAAAACGTAAGTAAAGCTTATAAACAGCTGCAAAAAATACAGGCCAAATACAAACACCATTGCGGCTAGGAATGTCATGTATATTGAAAATAATAGGGGTTGCTCAGTACTAAGGCTTGACAGAGATCGTCTCTGATATAAACGATAGGTGCTTACCAAAGCAAGCATCAAAAGGCTTATCATGATTTGGGACAGAACTATTAATTCCATGGCAAAAAGTTGCCTAGCCGTTGGTGCAGGCGCTCAATAACTGAGGAGTTATCTTTCGAATCAGGCGGTTCACTGAGTAACTGTACACCGCTTAGATAACATGCGACGACTTTTCTTTGATCCTCAATCAAGCCCCCCATAGCACCAAATACCCGAACGGGATCTCCCACCTTAATCTCAACTGATCGAGGCATCGCTGTACCGTCGGGCATCTGCAATATAGGAGCATGAAAACTTTTAAATGTGCAAAGATGATAACTAGCCAGATCTGGCCAGAGCGATTTTTGGCTCTCTCCGTCAATCAAAGGCATCTGAACATTTTTAGTTCCACTAGCCGACCATTCATGATTAGCGGCTCTTTCGCAGGCGTTATTAATTTCTTTAATACATTCTGTATCATGCTTGGAAATCAAGATCGTGATTTTATAGCGATCATCAGATAAAGGCCCACCAATATCTGGCACATGAAGAAAATTGATGTGAGCGTGAACTGGCGGCGTAGTGATATGAACATAATCAATAGGCATGCTTTTAAGATAGCTTAATAATGATGTTGATGTGAGATTACGCCCCCGGGAAATGTTACCGCCTACATTTTTTACTTCATATTTGTTAGTAAAACATGGTGTTCTTCAGTAGTCTGCGATAGCATGAAAGGCGTTCTGTTTTATTTGAAAAACTTCCAACATGTCATTTGAAAATGCTTACAAGCGAACCCGTTACATCGAAACTGCTCGTCATAAATTACAGCAGATTTATAGCTTGGGCGAGCAAAATCCCAGCCGTGAAAAGCATAGAGATCAACTGGAAGGTTATTTCAAAGCTGGCTTATTACTGGGAATTATCGAAGAGACTGACATCACAAGTCTCGTCGACCAGGAACACCATCTAGCCTATGGAACATCTCTTAAATATCGTCAAATGCAAGACAAACTTCCAGAACAAAAGACGAAACCTAATTGGGCAAAGTATGATCCACCTGCGTTCCAACGGCGCAGCCTTGGATAATCAAGTCACCGGATCAGTATAGAATTATTTTGACCACTCTACGATTCATTATGCCCTGCTAAATTAATTGCCTGCTCACGGAGTAAAAATTTCTGCACTTTGCCCGTAGAGGTTTTAATAATTTCTTGAAACACAAAGTGACGCGGAACTTTAAAACTTGCCATATGTTGTTTACACCAGAGGGTCATGTCCTCCGCCGTTAACTCACTTGATTCTACAAGCTCAATGAACGCACAGGGAGTCTCTCCCCACTTCTCATGGGGCATAGCTACTACAGCTGCTGCTATAACAGCAGAGTGCTTATACAGGACATCTTCAATTTCAATGGATGAAATGTTTTCACCACCAGAAATAATAATATCTTTGGAACGGTCTTTAAGTTGGATATAACCATCAGGATAGACCACACCTAGATCACCTGAATGAAACCAACCATCCTTAAACGCCTCATCAGTAGCCTGCCTGTTTTTTAAATAGCCTTTCATCACGACATTCCCACGGAACATAACCTCTCCAAGTGTTTCCCCATCCCTCGGAACCGGCTGCATAGTTTCCGGATCCAACACATCAAGCTCTTCCAAAGCATGATATCGAACTCCTTGCCGCGCCTTTAGCGTCGCTTTCTGGGCGCTGGGCAAAACATCCCATTCAGAATGCCAGTCATTGACTACTGCAGGGCCATAAACCTCCGTCAGGCCATAGAGATGAGTCACGTTAAATCCTGCTTCACTCATGCTCGCCAATACTGCCTCAGGCGGCGGTGCAGCGGCGGTAAAAAAATCTACAGGCTTTGGCAGTGTTCGCTTTTCTTTATCTGTTGCACTCAGAAGAGCAGACATCACCACAGGTGCCCCACACAATAGCGTCACCTCGTTGTCCACCAAAGAGGCCCATATGGCATCGGCTCTCACCTCTCTAAGACAAACGTGGGTTCCGTTGACCGCCGCGATGGTCCAAGGGAAACACCAACCGTTGCAGTGAAACATTGGTAAAGTCCATAAATAAACCGCATGTTTAGCAATCGACGCGGTAATAATGTTCCCCTGCGCGATTAGACAAGCACCACGATGGTGGTATACAACACCTTTTGGATCGCCTGTGGTACCAGAGGTGTAATTGAGCGCAATTGCATCCCACTCATCATTAGGCATTAGCCAGGGAAAATCTGGATCACCTGACTTTACGAGGGTTTCGTAGTCATCACTGCCCAATCTCTCTCCTGTTTGTGGAAACACTGGGTCCGAGTAATCAATCACCAAAGGCCCTGCTTTCGTCTTTTCAAGAGCAGCATCAATTGTAGAAGAGAACGCTGTATCAGTTATTAACACTTTGCTTTCGCCATGCTCCAACTGAAAGGCAATCACGCTGGCATCCAAACGGGTATTAATGGCGTGCAGTACTGCGCCACACATAGGAACTGCATAATGGGCTTCCAGCATTGGCGGGGTATTCGCCAACATCACAGAAACTGTATCTCCGCGACCAATCCCTCTTGCAGCTAATACCGATGCAAACTGACGACACCGTCGATAAAACTCAGAATAGGTAACCTTAGTATTTCCATGTATCACTGCTATATGATCAGGAAATACAGTCGCAGCACGCTCTAGGAAGGGCAAGGGACTTAGAGGCTGATAGTTAGCTTCGTTTTTATCCAAACCTACTTCATACATGTTAGATGTCATTGATCTTCCCACTTAGGGCTGCGCTTCTCCAAAAAGGCGCCAATTCCCTCATCGGCATCCCTAGTGAGCATGTTTTCGGTCATCACCTGCGATGTGTAGGCATAGGCTTCCCTCAAAGGCATCTCTGCCTGCTCATAAAAAGCGCGTTTGCCAATTGCAATGGTCATGGTGGATTTACTGGCGATTTTGAGTGCAATAGCCATAGTTTCAGCGGTCAATTGATCGGCCTCAAACGCCCTATTGATCAATCCTATCTGCTCTGCCCTGCTGGCGTCCACCATATCACCACCCAGAAGCATTTCCATCGCATGCTTACGACCAACGTTTCGTGACAATGCCACCATTGGAGTAGAGCAAAATAAACCAAGATTAACCCCAGGAGTGGCGAATTGTGCTGTATTTGAGGCCATTGCCAAATCACAACTAGCCACCAATTGGCAGCCTGCCGCAGTTGCAACTCCAGCCACCTCGGCAATGACTGGCTTGGGATTACGCACGATCAGTTGCATCACCGATGCACAAGCAGCGAATAACTGTTGATAGGCCTCGTGACCCTTATCAGACTCAGCACGGGCCGCAGTCATCTCTTTTAAATCATGCCCAGAGCAAAATACTGGGCCAGTAGCCGCTAACACTACGACTCGTACTCTTACATCATCCGCCGCTTCGGTAAATGCGGCTGACAATCGGGCTAGCATTTCAGTGGACAGTGCGTTACGCCGTTGATTGTCATTTAAAGTGAGTCTAAGAATACCATCTGTTAATTCACTCAGTAAGATGTCATTATCAGCTTGACCTGCCATTGTGTTGCCTCAAAGTTAACTGTTTTACTAACGTGGATTATGTTTCTCGATCCGTCCAATAAGTTTTCTGTAATTCTAGCTTTGGACAACGGTCCATCACAACTTTTATACCGGACGATTCAGCCATCTGTGCAGCCTGGTGGTTAACAATCTGCAACTGCATCCAAATTACTTTAGCACCAATCGCGATAGCCTCTTTAGTCACACCTAATGCGGCTTCTGAGGAGCGAAAGATCTCAACCATATCAACGGGAATATCAATCTCTGCCAAAGACCCATAACAGGTCTGACCCAGAATGGAGTTCCCCGCCTCTCTCGGGTTGACAGGAATCACCTGATAACCAGCCTCAAGAAGCACATTCATTACGATATGGCTATCACGATCAGCTCTCGGGCTAGCACCCACCAATGCTATTGATTGCACCTCGGTGAGAATGTCCTTCAAATATTCATCTGAATAATGGTCGTGATTAATAGATACAGCTCCATTCAATAATTTAAGTTATACCTTTACCGAACTAGCAATGCTTTTTTTAGGATCGTAAAAAGGCTTAGCTACTACTTTAGCACCGCGTTGTTCAAATTGAGTCACAATCTGAGCTTCTGTATCTACAGCACTATGCTCGATGCTTACCATAGCTAAGGCTATATTTGCTTTCAAGCGCGGCGAGTAAATGGCCGAAGTAACCACCCCAACCTGCTCAAAACCAACAAAAACTGGCCAAAAATCAGTATTTGCCCCGTCAAATGGCTCACCATCAATAACTAGACCAACCTGTTTACGCTTAACACCCTCTGCTGCAATCTTGGTCAGCGCCGCCTTGCCAACAAAATCAGCCGCCATTTCTAGATCAACCAGGCGGTCAAGGCCCAATTCATAGGGGTTAGTCTTGTTGTCCATATCAGCATGATAAGACAACATGCCCGCCTCAATACGTCGAATTGCTGAGGTGTGGCCTGGCTGAAGGCCAAACTCTGCGCCGACATGCATCAGACGCTCCCATAGTTCGTCACCGCGAGTACCATCACGTAAATAAATCTCATAACCCAACTCACTTGACCAACCAGTGCGGGAGATTATTAGAGGCATACCGTCCAATTCAAACTCACCAAACCAGTAGTAGCGCAGCTCATTAATCTTGTCGCCAAACAAAGACTGCATAATTGCACCGGACTTTGGGCCCTGCAACTGCAATGGCGACACATCAGGCTCATTAATCTGAACATCTAAACCAGAATTAATAGCAAGCGCCTGAGCCCAAAGTAAAATGTCGCTGTCAGCTAACGAGAGCCAAAAATGATTTTCAGCCAAACGCAATAAGATAGGGTCATTTAGTATGCCACCATCGGTATTGGTAATTAACACATATTTACATTGCCCCACAGCACAGGTCGAAAGGTTACGCGGGGTTAACAACTGTACAAAACTAGCCGCATCTGGTCCGGTTATCTCAACCTGCCGCTCAACGGCTACATCACTCAACGTTGCTGCATTAACAAGATTCCAAAAGTTTTGCTCAGGATCGCCAAAATCCCTGGGGATATACATGTGGTTGTAAACCGAGAATGCGCTAGCACCCCAGCGTACGGTGGCATCGAAATAACATGATTTACGAATCTGTGTACCGAAACCAAAGGGTTTAGGCGCATCATTTGCAGCTAAAACTTCGGGAACTTGAACGTCAAAATCAAGGGTCACTGACTCTGTATTTTCGTGTGTTATAGACATAGTAATTGCTCTTTAATTTGCTCTAACGAATTTTGTGGATTGTGGACGCAAAATTGCGCTAACGCGTATAAACTGACGACACAAGGATATTTTTTTACGACAAGAAATCACCAAAATAGACAACTTCATCGGCACTGGCCCGCTGATAATTTAGGTATAGAAAAATAACTCTTAATAAGAGTTCTGCGATGACCGTGAATTTTTAATTTGATCATCGTAGCTTGGATAGCTTTATCAGGATTTAGATGCGCATTTGCGCATCTATAATAGGTTTTCTCTCGATCACTCATTGGATTATCCTCTTTAGTGCTTTGCGATATGCGGGCGCACAATCTGGTTATCAAATGCCCAGCTTCTAAGGGAAGCTAATCCTTTAAATGCAAAAAACCCGATCCAGCAACGCTAAATCGGGTTAGTGAGTCGATTGATGTCGACACTCCGATTTAGCTGGTATTTATAAAGCACCCCGCAATCTGGATCAAATCGGTGCGTCATGTATTATACACAGGTAGCTGAAAAACAAAACAGCGTCTAGCCAATAAAAGGAATCAAAGTTAAGGGATTAAACGGCCTAATATCTTGGAAACCGAATGAAGAACTCACATATTTCCCCGGTCAATAAGCTCACCTATGGTATAGGCTCGATTGCATATGGTGTGAAGAGTAATGGGTTTGATTACTGGTTCTTAATTTTTTACAGCCAGGCTATGGGAGTAGATGCATATCTGGTTGGTTTGGCTCTAATGATCTCTTTAGTTATCGATTCTTTAAGTGACCCTTTAATAGGATATTTTTCGGATAACACCCATACACGCTGGGGTCGCCGCCATCCATACATGTACGCTGCGGCAATACCTGTTAGTCTTTCATATTTCTTTATCTGGAATCCACCCGCCAGCTTAAGCGGCAATGAGCTATTTGGTTACATTTTGTGTCTTGCTATTCTCGTTCGCACTTTGATCACTATTTATGAAATTCCAAATTCGGCAATGGTGGCAGAGATGACCGAGGACTATGATGAGCGAACCAGCATACTCAGCTACCGTTTCTTTTTTGGTTGGAGTGGCGGTACCCTTATGGGCGCATGCACATCTTACTATTTACTAGTGCCCACTAGTGAATATAGTCATGGCACATTTAATGTGGCCGGATATGGCCAGATGGGGCTAGTTGCTGCCCTCATTATTTTCACAGCTATTATGACATCAGCCATAGGCACCCATAATTTAATACCAAAACTCAAGCCAGCACCATCCAAACGGAAACTAACAATTAGGCAGATTTATAGGGAGATTTTTGAGACCTTGCGGAATCGCTCATTTGTCGCCCTGTTCGCCGCCGCTCTATTTGGCGCCATCGGCACCGGCACCGCTGCGGGGTTGTCTCTATATCTAAACTCATTCTTTTGGGGTTTCTCTACAGCGCAGTATTCTTTGATTTCCTTGTCGGTGGTTATTTCAGCTATCATCGGTCTTGTCATCTCCCCTATCGTGTCTAGAAAGCTTGGCAAAAAACGTGCGGCGATTATTACGGGGCTACTGGCGTTCACCATACTCCCAATGACTATCATACTTCGCCTATTGGGGTTAATGCCGGAGAATGGTGACCCTCTTTTATTTCCAATTATTCTTAGCGTAACCATTATTGACGTTGGTTTAATTATAAGTTACCAAACTATCACCACCTCAATGATTGCCGATTTAGTGGAGCAGAGTGAGGTCAATACAGGGCGCCGTTCTGAAGGTGTTTTCTTTGCTACTATGACCTTTGTTAAAAAGTTTGTTCAAGGATTCGGCGTTGTAATGGCTAGTACAATTCTTACTATTGCCCAGTTTCCGAAGGGGGTAAGTATTGAGAATGTTCCTTCAGAAGCCATATTCCAGCTTGGTGCCCTTTATGTGCCTACTGTGGTTACGGTTTGGATGATTATGATTTGGTGTATTTCTTATTACGAAGTTGATCGAGACCAACACACTGCCAACCTTAACACCTTGGGTCGTGGTGCAAAAAACTGATAATTACCTATTTTATCCGTTTCAAAAATCTACCAACTACCAAGTGTTGAAATTAACGTCTATGCTAAAGTAATTAGGTAAAACCTAAAGAACAACTTCAATAAATCAAATTAGGGGACTTTTATGAATAAAATATTACTCGGCATTAGCGTAGTTTTACTGGCACAACTCTCCTTCGCAGGTCATCACGAAAAGAGTGAGAAAGAGATGGCAACCGTCATTGGTTATGAAATCTCAGATGAGGGTGAGAAACTTGATATCATCGCGGGAAATACATCTAACATCGATATTTGGGTTAATTATGTTGAAGCTCATAATACGCGTGACCTTGAGGCTATCAACAGCACCAACGCTGCCGACTTTGAAGGCCGTGCATCAAATGGCGTTATCGTAAAGGGCCCAGAAGCTCACGCAGCGTTTCTAAAGGAATGGTTCGCAACATCTAACCCATCGTGGAAATACAACTATGCCATCGCAAATGATGTACCCCAGTCAGATGGTACTGTCCATCATTGGGTGACCTCAGCTTACACAGTCACAGACACAATCGATGGCAAAGAAGTGGTTTCTGAAGAGTTTTTTGATGTGCGCATTGAAAACGGTAAGATTAAATATATCTTAGTGGCCTCCAGAGCCGTCATTGCTGAAGAGGAATAAAATAGCAAACTATCACTTAACTCGATTTGAGCCTATAGCCTCTCCGCTTGGAGGGGCTTATTTTTTCTGGGCACACCTATCTTTACACCACAACAATGGTAATTGAACCGCTTCTGTGCAAAGCATATACTTTTGTTATTGAATAAAGAATATTTGCTAAGATTTTTCAAAGGAGATGTCCAAGTGCAAGATATAAGCAAATCAATTGAGGCTTGCGCCGCCTATTATGGTGACGATGCAGCCGCCGTTCGAGAGTATCTAATTGAGGGACAAAAGCGTGCCTTAGCCCTACCCAACCGAGGTCCTCTGCGATTTAAGGATAACGGCGATATCCACAGTGATATTCTAGAAGCCTATTCAACCTATGGTTTCTATATTTTTGAAAATGCGCTACGCCCAGAAGAGCTGCAAGACCTCGAAAATGATCTTGAAGCTATGCGCGATAACTTTCCCACTGAAATGGGTGCGGCTACTGATGCTAAGGGGCGGCCAGCCCTTGGGGCGGATACCACAGGTTTCACACTGCAGTGGGCAAAACCCCTTTCTGACCCTCTTGGCGGTACAGCAATGGCCAATGGACGACACCAAGTAAAGTTATTTGAACCAAAACCTGACGCTAGCGCTCCCCAAGCGACACCTGTCTATCTTGGTGGCTCTTTACAGTTTTCTAAAGCCTGTCTGGTCACCTATGCACATCCAGGGCTTTTAAAGATGGCAGAAGCCATTAACGGGGCTGACTTTACACCATTTCATGAAGGGCTTTTTATTAAGGACGCAGGGCTTGGTGCAGCCGTGTCCTGGCATCAAGATGGAGACACCCACTGGGACAACCCCAATTTTGATGAAGATATTCACGGTTTCAACTTTATGGGGCAAATACACGGCAGTACTGCCGTTAATGGGGTTTGGGTGCTACCTGGGACCCACAAGCATGGTCGAGTAGATATAGTGAAACTTATTGCGGAGGCCGGCACCGAGCGTCTCCCTGATGCCGTCCCCATTATTTGTAATGCGGGTGATGTAGTCATTAATAATCGCCAAATACTGCATGGGTCATTTGCCAATACTGGCTTTGAAACAAGGGTAACTGTTAACTTTGGTTTTCATCGTCGTTCATCAGTGCTCAATGTACACGGCGCAGGTATTCATGCAGAGGCAGTAACGTTTGATGATGCGTTTATCAAAAATCGTTCTCGATTAATTGGCCTAGCCATTGACGCAAGAAGACAGCGATTCCCCGATGAGATACCTTACGAATATGCACCGGACGCAAATGGCCCTGAGAAACCTGTTTGGAACGACGCAATCATGCCATCACTTAAAAATTATAATTTAACGGATTTAAGTATTTAGATAACCACTGCCCAAGGCAAGTGCCGACGACTAAGGAAGTTACCAAGTATGGAGAAAGCGATACTGGCTGTAGCACTGTTGCTGACATCCTTGAGTGGCTCCATAGCTGCAGGCTCAAAAGCAGATGATAGATTACTTATTCGTGGTGGCTGGCTATTTGACAGCGTCAGTGCTGAACGCAGAGTAAACAGTGGTATTTTGGTCGAAAATGGTGTCATCACAGCGCTAGATTTACCTGATACAAGGATTCATTCCCAAGATACCAAAATAATCAAGTTGTCTGATGAGCAGACGGTTCTGCCAGGGCTAGTTGATCTGCATGCACATTATGGCTTTGACTTTCTTGACGAGGGCCGGGTCGTAGAGGCGGCCTATAACGGTATCGTGTATCTTGCCAATGGGGTAACCAGCACATGGTCTGCCGGAGAGTTCAATCCCGAACGAATAATCGCTCAGCGTAATCTTATTGAATCTGGTGAGGCAGTAGGCCCTCGCCTTCTATCATCTGGCCCCTACTTCGGTGGTTTTCGATGCGAATACAATGTCAAAGTCGCGGCCGATGACTGCGTCGCTTGGCCAAATGACATAACTGAGCAAGAAATAAAAAATGAAGTGGACTACTGGGCAGGCACTGGCATCACCAGTGTTAAAATAAAGCAGGCAACTCCCCATGAAATGTCTATTATTATCAACCAAGCTAAACAACATGGATTGACCACCACCGGCCACCTAGGTAACTACAATATTGAATTTGATGTATCTACCCAGCAGGCCATAAAACTTGGTATTGATCGTATTGAACACCAATTACTGCTGGCGTTGAGTCCAGAAGAAGCTGATCAAGAAGAGTTAGATACTGCGGTCAAGCTGATGATCGACCACCAAGTTTTCTATGATGCAAACCTGCAAATGTACGGCAGCGTTAATTTACGTGAAAAACATCGAGAGGAAATGGTTTGGACAAATGAAGGCCAATACTTTACTCCCTACGCGCAAAAACTACTGCTACAGCGCGGACCACCACCACCGGAGTCAGATTGGCCTGAATATCGGCAACGTCTCATTGAACTTATGGCACTCTATAATTCCGGGGGCGAAAACCTTTTGGTTGTTGGAACAGATGAGCCAGTTTATACCTTGCTCCTGCCCGGATTTGCCTATCACAGAGAGCTATTAGCTCTTACCTACGCGGGCTTACCCAATCACATCGTTCTAAAGGCCGCAACACTTAATGGAGCTACGGCCCTTGGTTTAGGCGACTCGCTAGGCTCTATAGAGGTTAATAAATTAGCAGATCTCATCATAGTGAATGGCAATCCACTTGCCGACATCAAACATACGCGCAACATACATCGTGTGATAAAACAGGGGTTTGTGCATGATCCAAAAACCCTACTAAAATCCGCAGAAGGCAAAATTGGGCCTCAGGATGAAAACGATCGCGCACAATGGATTCTTGAGATTCCGCCATTAAGAACGGCAGTTAAGTAAACTGCGATTCTTCCACAAATTTGTAAAGAAAGCTTTAGTCCTTCAAATAATGAATTGGTGATGACCAAGCCCGCTCCTGAACAGTCTTCGCAAGATCTGGTCTGGGCGCAATTCCAGCGCGGATAGCATCCCAAGTAGACCAGCGACAGGTTGGATTTTCAAGCACTCGCGCATAGTAAAACGCTCGTTGATCTGACTTAAAGTTGGGGTCATACCAAAGAGTAGATAATTGATCAGAACCGGTTTCAGGGTTAATTGCACAATTGGAGACATCTACCCGAGCACCATTATCAGAACAACGGTTTGTTTTAGGGTTAACCTCTGCGCCGTTGGCACAGGCGACATCAATCACTTCTTCATGAGTAGCTCCATCATCGTCAATCCAACCTTTAATAATTTGCAGTCGTTGTAGGGGCGCATTTTCTGGATCAGCTGACGCCATCACCAAAAATCCTGGAGATTCCATGCCATTACCTACAAGAGAGCCACCCATAGTGACACCCTTAGCATAAGCCTGCTCTACTCCATCTGGCGCACTTAACATAGCTTCATCAAAGTCATACCCTGCAAAAAACCGGAGTCTTATGCGCGGACCTGAGGTAGCAAATACCTCTTTGCGACGGAACGCACTGTATAAAGATTCCCTGGTATTTTCTTCAGCCCAAGCCGCGGCAAGACCCGCTGCACCAAAAGTAGGTGTTGATCCTCCGGTGTAAATGTCACCATCAATCTTTACGTACATATTTTTACCCAGGGGTGTTGGATACAACCGTGTGGCTAGGTAACTTGCGTAATAAGCAAATTGACCGTCAATACCTTCAAAGGGAACAGAGCCGCGCTGCTCGGCCGTACTGGACAAAATCCCTAGCTTAGATACAAAGTTTGACTCATCATTTTGACTTGCTGCAGAGTGAGTATCGCTTGAGCCAATAAAACCAAACCCATAAGGGTTGCCAACACCTTGTTTCTCAATTGCTAAACCATTTAGTAACGCTTCTCGCACATAGGAGCCTTCGAGTTGACTAAGCGCCGCTGTTGCCACTCTGTAGGGCATAATTTCAAAACCCGCCCACTCATCTCGGGAAGACAATGTCGGATGAGTCTCAGATGTTCCCTTTATCTGTGTGATCTCTACAATCGGCTCATTCCTGCTACGTTGTTCGACATACGCTTTATCAAAAGGGTTACCGGCAAAGTCATTGGTCTGGAACATCAATCCATTAGAACCATTTGAATTATGCGGTATCGCCAAACTCTCAACACCTTTAGCTCTCAGCTCATCCATCCAATCCCAGAGGTCCTCTGGGTTGCTTGAATGAAAACGCGAAAAAGGCTCGCGGGGCAGGCTTTCTGTTCCGTCAAATATAACGTTTCTGTGTAAATTTCCCATCTCCACACTCGAGGTCGTGTATTCGTAGCCTGCAAAGGTGGTGAACTCACCGGGACTATAAAACTGATCCGCAGCATCAATAGTATCTTCCCATGCGGTCCTCACAACATTAAGCACTTCGTCACGATCTACACTCCCCTGGGAGATACCAGCAATGATCTCAGGTATAAACCCTGAGAATGTCAGTAAGCGTTTCATGCGACTGAAAAAGCCCGTGCCAAAGTTATCTGGCGCGTTAAGATCATGATATGGCTCAGAGAAAGGATTCTTTGAAAACTCTGTCGATGTGTCTGAAGCGGCCTGCACAACACCTAAGAACATCCCGTGGTCTGTCACTGCATAAAAATCCATAGGCCGTGTTAACTGCATTTCATAACCTGCAGGATTTTTAATAGCTTCTCCTCTAGCAAAGCGATAGGCATCATAAGGAGTGGCTAAAGTACCAAAAGAGTAGCCGTCAAAGGAGTAAGTTGTGTGCACGTGTAAATCGCCAAAATAGGCATTTCGCGCTTGATCTAAGGTCTCTAGATCTATTGACTTTGACTGAGGGGCACTCTTGTTTTGCAGCAGCTCTGTCTCAACGTCAAATAAGGGCTTTTGGCCACCTAAAATAGCACCACCACGCTGCTGTAATAGCTCATCAATTTCACGTGTCGTAGCAATAACTTCCTCATTACCATGAACATCTGCAGCCGTACTAAAAGCCTCATTCGAGGACCCCATTTTGTCCCCAGAACAGGCGGTCAAACCCAGCCCCATCAGTAAAACCAAAGCTGATTGTCGATATGTAGCGTGTCTAGTTATCATAATTATTATCTCTAGTTATCAGATCGCTGCGCGGTTGCAGGTAGTTGTAGGTAATTATAACGAGTCTAGCTGATTGTTATTTTGCATTCACCCAAATGGGTGATCCCCAAGCCATTTCTTTAGAGATTAACGGCGCATCATCACGAGGAGATTTGCCCAGACGGAGGCTATCATAAGTGCTCCATCGGCAGGTAGGATTTTGTATAGCGCGCACATAGTAGAACGCATCCTCATCAGCACTAAAATCAGGGTCAGTCCACAAGGTCATTAATTCAGCTGCCCCAGCACTGTTATCCCATCGACAGTCAGTCATATTTACCGTCGCACCATTAGCTAGGCACTTACCAGTTACAGGGTCCAAGTCTGACCCCCCGCAAGCAACGTCATAGACGACTTCCTGGCGTTGCCCTTGCTCTATCCAACCTTTGATCACTTGAATCTTTGCCAGAGGCGCATTGTCTGGGTCCTTCACCGCCCACACAAACAAAGACAGGCTGTTATCTTTGCTAGCAACTAAGCTTCCACCCATCGGGACGCCGTGGGTATATGCAGCCGCTATATCAGCTGTGACTGCAATGTCCTCTGGCAGATTAAATCCACCGAAAGATCTCAGTTTAATGCGCGTTCCACTGGTGGCGTAAACCTCTTTGCGCTTCATTGCATCAAACAGCGCTTCTCGAGTGTTTTCCGGAGCCCATATGGCGGCTAGCCCACCAGGATTGTTGTATTGAGTACCAACTAAGCGAGTACTCTCGTACCTTCGCTTGGCTGGGCTTGAGGCAAATGTGGTTGCACCGCGATAATCCCATTCTTCGGTGTCACCCGGGTTGGAATTGTGGGTATCTGTTGACCCAATCAAGCCCACCTTAAGAGGATTAATACCGATTTGATCCTCCAGCGCTAAACCTATTTGCAGTCCATCGCGCATCATTGACGTAGGGTAAATACAGGACGTCTGGCCCTCTTCTTCACACTCTGGAAAAAATTGTTCATAGCCGCACTCTTCATCCCCAGC
>SHBP01000011.1 GCA_004211905.1 SAR92 clade bacterium | reverse complement strand
AATGGAGCGGCAAGGAGTTACTCCCAACCTTCGTATACGGGATTCGGATTTATCATCGTGGCGCTATTTTGAAGTGTCATAGGGACCGACTCGCCACACATATTATTGGCGCGATTATTAATGTTTCACAAGATGTTGATGAGGATTGGCCTTTGGTTATTTATGACCACCAGCATCGTCGCCACAGCATTTTATTGAAACCGGGTGAGATTGCTTTTTATGAGAGTGGTTCTTTGATTCATGGACGCCCGAGCCCACTAAATGGCAATGCTTTTGCCAATGTATTTTGTCACTTCAAGCCTGTGGACTACGTTCCTAAAAATGTTATCAACGCCAGTTAGCCTGGCGATTGGTCAACCGGCGTTAAACTTGAAAATGGCAGTGACGCTTTAACCTGTTGATTCAACATGGTTACCAGCACTAGGGCACGACTGTTGCCATCCGGTTGAGAAAAAACCGCATTGAGCCCACGAAAAGGGCCCTCAATTATCTCCATCTCTTCACCCACTTTTGGCAGGCTGGAAGCAACAACATCAGCATTCACGGCTACCCGCTCACGCAACTGCTCAATCAACGATTCAGGCACTTTAATGGGCGCACCTGCTGTTGTCACAAAATGGCTAACGCCTCTGGTTGAACGAACACTGGTTGCAGACACAGAGGTCTCACCCAATTGCACGAATAAGTATCCAGGAAACAACACTTCAAGTGCCTCAACACGGCGGCTACGAGAAATCTTTTCTACTTTAATCATTGGACAAAAAGATGTCACAGACTGTCGATCAAGATTTTCAGCTGCTCGCTGCTCTTGCCTAGATTTAGTCTGCAACAAAAACCAATTCATTTTTTCCGTCACTACAGTTACCTACTCAGTACCGTTTTCTAGTAAGGCTAAAATCTCCAGTTCCTTCTGCTTCAATAATAGCGCATCGGCCCTTGTCTCGACATTTAAGCGAACTACTGGCTCGGTATTGCTCATTCGCAAATTAAAACGCCAATCAGTAAATTCCATTGAGACTCCGTCTATCTCATCAACTAACAAAGCCTCGGCTTCATAATGCTCGCGTACCCTCGTAATAGCCGAAGTCGGGTCAGCAACTGCGCGATTTATCTCCCCGGGGGAAGGATAAGCAACCATCATGGCATTAACTAACTCAGATAAAGGCTTGCCACTAGAGCTCATTAGCTCCATGACTAATAACCAGGGAATCATACCGCTGTCGCAGTAAAAGAAATCTCTAAAGTAATGGTGAGCACTCATCTCACCACCATAGACTGCGTCTTCTAAACGCATCCTTTCTTTAATAAACGCATGGCCGGTTTTAGACTGAATTGCTTCTCCACCATTCCTTGATACAACATCAATAGTGTTCCAGGTTAATCTTGGGTCGTGAACAATTTTACTCCCTGGGTTTTTAAGCAAGAATGCCTCGGCTAACAAGCCCACAATATAGTAACCCTCTATAAACTGCCCCTTCTCGTCCACCAAGAAGCAACGGTCAAAGTCTCCATCCCAAGCAATACCCAAGTCAGCTTGATGCTCTATAACCTCATCAATAGTAGACCCCCTGTTTTCATGGAGGATAGGATTAGGAATACCGTTAGGAAACGAACCATCTGGTTCATTATGTATTTTGACAATCTCAATGGGTAAATTAAGTTTTGCAAACCGAGACTCCAATGCATCCACCACTGGGCCTGCAGCGCCATTACCTGCGTTCATCACTAATTTCACCGGCTTGATGGCATCGAGCTTTATATAGCCACAGAGATGATCAAGGTAATCTTCTAGTATGGATACCTTCTCGAAAGCACCGCGTTTGTCAGAGTCTACCGCTCCAAAATCATTAGCCTCCGCGATTGCCTTAATATCAAGTAACCCAGTATCTGAACTAACTGGCCTGGATCCTTCTCTAATGGGCTTCATGCCATTGTAATCAATCGGGTTGTGGCTCGCGGTGACCTCAATGCCACCCCCCGCATTCAAGTGGGAAGTTGCAAAATACACCTGCTCTGTACCAACCATACCAATATCAATAACATCACTGCCAGCATCACGAATACCCTCACCGAGGGCCTTTTTTAAAGATTCACTGGTTAATCTAACATCGCCACCTAAAACCACATTTTTAGGTTTAAGAAACTCGGCATAAGCGCGCCCAATGCGATAGGCAATGTCTTCGTCTAACTCAGTGCCCAATTGACCACGTATATCATAGGCTTTGAAACAGGTCAGTTTTTCCATGAAAGATGTCACTCCGAGGATATTTAAAATAAAGCAGATCAGAATCGATGTTTTAGTGAGGCGGCATTTTAGCAGATTAAGTGAATGTCGCAGTACTAATTCAGTAAATAATTAGATGAGTGGCAAACTAATCAAGGTTCGCAAAAAAATTATGAGGTTTTGGATATACTACTTTAAGGGCTATAAAAAACGGCCGCAGAAGCGGCCGTTATACATTGAAAGATCTAAACATCACTCGACAACAATCATGTCTTTGTTTGCTTCAAAGGTATGCTCACCTATACCTTTAACATTCATAACATCTTCAGCCGAACTGAAATCTCCATTTTCATTTCGATAGTCAATAATGGCCTGTGCAGTTTTAAGGCCAATGCCCTTTAAATGTACCGCTAAATCCTCAGACGAGGCGCTATTAATATTTACCGTCATGGGTTCTAACTTCATCATTTCAGGTTTAGCTTCACCTGCATGTCCATCTGCTAAAATAGAGCTGCTGTGAAAAGCAAACAGCGCAGCCACACAAAACATAAAGTACTTAAAATTCTTTTTCATCATAAAATCCTTTTCTGTTAAGTTAAAAGTGAACCTCCTTGCTGACACTAGATAAAGACTCGACATTAAATAGCTTTATGCATTATCAGACACTGAAGTATCACCAAGTAAGTTAACTATCCTCCAAAAATAAGAGAAATAATCCTGACAGGTTCACACTTTGAATATGTTTATAGCTTAAATTGACAAAAACAAGGACGATTACTATAGTGCCCGCCGCTTTATTTCGTTGTGATAGCATCAATCGGGAAGTATTTTAGAATAAAGCCCAGGTGGTGAAATTGGTAGACACGCTAGCTTCAGGTGCTAGTGCTCTTACGGGCGTGGAGGTTCAAGTCCTCTCCTGGGCACCATATTTAAGTTGTTGTTTGTATTCGCAATAACTGACCAAGACAGCGCCGAAATTCCGAAAAGGATTTCGGCGTTTTTCGTTTTGTGCCCAAATTGTATGACTTAGAGATAAGACCGCATGTCGCTCATATATCTTCAGAGAGATACTCTCAGGGATCAGGGGACACCCTACGATCCTGGCGGATCGGACTGGGCGACTGACGCCTCCCACTCGATTAATTCACGGTACATTTGGTCGGCTAGCCCCTGGTGCTGGTGATAAAGATCAATCGATTCTCCCGGGTCTGAATCAAGATCGTAAAGATAAACGGTGGGACGACTAAATGTTACGAACCGGTGAACAAGCAACTTCCAGTTATCGCGACGAACTGCTGCCTGGCCAAAATCACCGAGTTTTATGCGCCAGAAAAAGGCTCTCTGTTCATTAGGCTTCTGGTCTTGCAGGAGATCTCGGCCGTCGAGATTCAGCGATTCTGATTCAACACCAGCAGCGTTGAGAACTGTCGCTGTAATATCCATACCGATAGCAGACCTCAGTTGCGTCTTTCCTGCCGACAGCTTGCCAGGCCATCGTATGATCAACGGCACTCGAACTCCCCCTTCGTTCAAGGTGGCAAACCCACCAGAAAAGGGAGCATTTCGCGCCAAGTGGCGACCATTGTGGTCATATGTGAACAGGACCAGTGTATCTTCGGCAAGACCAAGATCGCTGAGTGCCTTTATTAACCTGCCGATACCTGCATCCATCGCCTCCACCATCGCTATGTAGTCAGCGCGGGTGGCTGTGTCGATATTGAATTCGGCATCCCACTTCTCCGGCGGCAAATCAGGGCCTAGGTAAGGCGGCAGTGCAGTATTGTAGGACAGGTACAGAAAGAAAGGGTCATCGCGGTTCTGTTCCATGAATCGAATGCTTTCATCTGTTAGGATATCCGTGAGATAACCATCCCGCTCTATAATGCTCCGATTATGCGTGAGAGACTCTTCGCCACTATCGTCGCGATGCGTGTAATAGTTAATGCTCCAATTGTTATAGCCGAAGTACTCGTCAAAACCGTGGGCGAGAGGATGCATGTCTTCGGAATCGCCGAGGTGCCATTTGCCGAAGAGTCCACTTTTATACCCCTTCCGCTTCAACAACTTGGGTAATGTCGGGATACTGGAACTCAGCCCAGTACCGAGATCGATATTGTCTTCGAAACCGATACGCGCGGGATACTTCCCCGTCATCATCGCCGCTCTTGAAGGGCCACAGGTTGGCGCCGCAGCGTAGTAATTTGTATAGCGAGCACCCTGTGCTGCCAGTGCATCCAGAGAAGGTGTCTCGATATCTTTTGCACCATACACGCCGATATCACTCGCCCCCATATGATCGGCAACAATCAACACGATATTGGGTTTTTCGGACGGTGCGTCAGCCAAGCAGAACGCACTGTATAGAGCCATGAGAACAGCATAGAACGACTTCATAGACAAGTTAATCCCCGTAACAATTTATGATCATAGGTTTTAGGACCACAGAGACCCACCCTTTAAATGCCCCTTTGCCCACACTCTTTAATTTCAATTGGACTCAGCTCGAAAAAATTCTGGTCGCAGTATTACGCTGCAAGCAAAAAGCAGAATTTCCCCATGCTCTCTTTATGATTACTCAAAAAGAATCTAACTTGAAAAGGCCAACTGTTCAGCATAGGACTTACTCCCAGTAATTCTCATGGTCTTCAGCACGTCTCTTCACACGATCAAGTAACGCATCGCGATCCACAGACTGGCCATTCACCCACACACGTTTAATCACGCGAGTGTTGCGGATATCCTCTAAGGGATTGCGCCCCAGCAAGATCAAGTCCGCACGGTTTCCAGCGGCAATCACTCCCGTATCAGACAAACCCATTTGTGCAGCAGCAGCTCCAGTCGCCGACGCAATTGCCTCGCTCGGTGACAAGCCTGCAGAGACTAACAATTCGAGTTCATCATGTAGGCTATAGCCCGGCCAGACCCAGGGCGTTCCATCTGGAAAAGAAGCATCAGTTCCAGCCAGAATAGGCACGCCGGCCCGATGCATTTTACCAATCAACTTAACCACCTGATTGTACTGCCTGGCCATGGCCGCACGATCCAAGTCAGAAAAAGGTTGGCCAAGCACCTCTTCACCGGCGGTTTCCCTCCAGCCTGAAATAAGTGTATCCGGGGCATCGATAAACTCTTCGTCTTCCACTTTTCGACGCCCGTTAAATTCGGGGTCTGCAGAATGAAGCATAGGCTCCTGCATCACCAAAGTTGGTACCAGCGCCGCGCCACTGTCGAAGAAAGCCTGCACCAAGGCATCGGCTTTGTTTGGATCGTATGAATTCAGCAAGCGATCGATAAAGCCGGCATTGAGGGCTTCAGCGTAAAGCGTTTCTACATCTCCGCTTGCTGTAGCCTTTCGCATCATATTACGCAATTCGTCTCGCAGTTTAGATTCATCAGAGGAGCAAGCGAGTAGCAGACCACCGAATAGGCTACCTTCATGCTCTACGGTGCTCAGCCCTGAACGGACAGCCTCATTGACGGGAAGGGAGATCGGGACGTGTCCCGCGAGCTGCAACTGCATCGCCGCACCAGCACCCACTAAAGCCATGTACTCATCCCTACTCAGAAAATCGCGCACCTTAATAAAATCAACTTGTAACTTTTGCAATACGGCGAGAGCGTCTGGCAGTGTTTGAAGATTTATTTGACGATGAGAAGGGTAGTCATCATAAGGGGAATCGCCATCAATCATGGGTCCCGAGAAAACCAGCCGGGGGTATACACCGCTACCGCTAAGGTAGGCTTGACGCACCTCGCCCAGCTTAGTCGTACAGTTCTCGGGGCACCCCATATCACGTAATCCGGTCACACCCGCTGCAAGATACAACTCCATTGCGGTAGTATCCGCAAAAGTATGGGCATGCATATCCCAAAAGCCTGGCAGAAGATAAAAGCCGCGCCCATCTATAACAACTACGTCAGCGCCTACAATAGGCGGCTTAGTATCAATACTGGCAATCCGCCCCTCTTGCAACAAAACGTAGCGATGTAAAAGTGGCGCCTCCCCAAGACCATCGATGACAGTAACATCAGAAATAAGCGTAGTAATAGGGGGGGCAGCAGCCCATAGTGGCGCCGCTGATACAAGCAGCATCACCCACAAAACCGCAGCTTTAGTTCCCCTCCAGATCAAGGAAAGTGCGGATAGGAAAGAGCTCGACGTTCGCTCAGCCAATGTACAGACCCTCCGGAACACCAATGCCACTGTTGCGAAAAAAATCATGACAGCGTTGCAAGTCAAGTACCCACTCAAAAAACAAACCTTTGGTACTTATCACAGTCACACCAGCATCACGCATGCGCTGCAGACCATGTTCATGCCCTCGTTGCGGCGAGGCGCTGGCATCCGAAACGACAGCAACCCTATATCCTTTCTCAATCAACCCAAGAGCTGATTGAGCTACGCACACATCTGTTTCAAGCCCAGTTAACACTACGGTTTTTCGCTCTGTGGATTCCAGAGCGTCCAAAATATCCTCCTGACCAGCCAGCCCAAACACCAACTTGTCGTGCTCAGTGGCCCCTTTGGGCATACAGTCCAGGAGCTTTTGTGTTGAATGCCCCATAACCGAGATTTCCTCAGCGGTGACCAGGATCGGAATTGATAGCCAGTTAGCTACTTTCATCAGCCATTCACAGTGCGTAACAACACGCTCCGCATCCACGCCTTCCAACCGCGCCAAAAACTTGTCCTGCACATCGATAACCGCGAGCACACTGTCGCCTGCATCAAGTAGCATACCTTTCGGTTCCATAACTCTCTCCAAATTTACCAATTTTTGCTGTCTCCCTACTCAGATAAGGCTTTTGTCAGTCGATACATAAACTCCAGCCCTTCATAGAATGACCGGCTGCGTATCCGCTCATTGCGTGCATGTGCACGATCATCCTCGACATCAATAAACACGCCATTCACCCCGTAGACCGGAATACCCTCGCTGCGAAAAAACCTACTGTCAGTGCCGCCGGGGCCCATAATCGGCACACTGGGCACCTCAGGCCAAACACTTCGCGACACAGCCTCGATCGCATCCAGCACCTCTGTCTGCATAGAAATACCCGGCGCTACATTATCGTTCGGCTTAGCATTAAGGTCTACATCGTCACCAACCAGTGAGGCCAGCGTCTGAGTAACATTATCGCGGGACTCCGTTGGCAACAACCTGCAGTTAACCGTAACTGTGACACTATGTGGCAGTGCATTTTCAGCGTGCCCACCCTGCACCATCGTGGGCACACAGGTAGTCCGCAGACTAGCGTTATAGAACGGCATCTCAGATAGAATTTCCACCGCTTTCGGAGGAGGAGGATCTTGCAAAATCGACTCCATCGCCCATCTTATCTGGCCGTTGTAAAGAGGAGCCGAGCGGGCGAAAAAATTCCGGGTCACGGCATTGAGCTTAATCGGAAAGCGGTATTGATCAAATGCCACCATAGCTGCTCCCGCAGCCACTATGGCGTTATTACGCGAGGGCATCGAGGAGTGACCACCGGGGCTTTGGAATACCATCTCGTAGGTTTGATAACCCTTTTCACTTGCCTGCACTTCGTTTGCCAGACGCTTCCCTTCAAATAATAGTCCGCCACCACCCTCGTTAAGTACTATGGCCGCCTTTAATAGTTTGGGGTGCTCGCGCAATAACCACTGCACACCGTTGTAGTCACCACCTTCCTCGTCACTGGTGAGCGCAACTATAATAGTCCGGCGCGGCTGAAAGCCCTCCGCTTGCAGACGCAACATATTGGCAACATGAATTGCCGCTTCATCCTTGTCATCGGAAACACCTCGTCCGTACAGATAGCCATCTTCTTCAACAAACTCGAAGGGATCACGCTCCCAAGCAGCCCGATCAGCGTTTACTACATCCAGGTGGGCCAGTAACAACAGCGGCTTGCAGCGTTTATCACTCCCCTGAAAACGAACCACGAGATTGCCCTTGCGTGGGGCCGGAGAGAGGATCTTAACATCCTGATCGCCATAACCCGCACGGCGAAACCGAGCGGCAACTACCCTTGCCGCGCGGGTGTTATCTCCAGTGGCATCGGTTGTATCTATATTAATAAGTTCGGCCAAAACATCGCGGGCAAGTTGCTGATGAGAGGTCAATTTCCCGGCATCATAGAGTGCACTACCTGCAGCAGGTAACTCCGACAACCTAGCCCGGAAATCATCCGTAGAAGAATCAACCGAACATACATCATCCACTGTAGATTTGGCCATGGCGAGCTGCGGAAGAATTCCCAGCCCACACACAACACTCACAATGACACGGCCCACCCAGGTTATATTCCTCATCATACCTATCTCTCTATAGATACATTATTATCAGTATACTGTTCGCGTGCACTTATCGGTACGAGAGAGGTTGAGCGACGGTGCAAACGCAATACAATAAACGCCAAAGTAACCACGACCAAACATAGTGGTAATACACTAACAAGAATTGCCAGATCCACTCGCTCCCGCGCAAAGTTAAATTGCTCAAGCGCAACAGCGATGGTTGTCGGACCAAGACCCAGCCCGATAAGCGCCATTGCAGCCGTCACTATCGAAGAAGAGGCTCCCCGAAGCTGCGGAGGAGCAGCCACCGCAACAAAGGTAAATACGGAGGTGGTAGTTGCGACAATAGCAACCACCCAAAAACCAGTGCCCACATACACCAAGGCCAACACGTCAGAGACAAAAAGTGGTACCGAAACCAAAGCCAGTAGTGTACCCAGTAACACCACCAAGAGTGGGCCTGCAGTACCCAACTGCCGGGAAAAGTAATCGCTAAGCTTGCCACCCACTGGGCCACCAACCAGCCCACCAATCGCCACCACGATACCGAGCGACACCCCAATTTCAGAAGGTTGGAGTGTGTATAGACGCGATAGCAAACGCGGCAACCAGGCATAAATACCGTTATCGGCAACCGCGAGGATTGAAGCAATGGCAATTAATAGAATCAAAACCCGGGGAAAGCCGGGATGCCGAAACAGCGTCCGGAGACTGGAGGATTCGGATGTCGACGTTGGCACTTCACCAATAGGCTCACGTAGTGTTAACATCAATAGGGGGATAAGAAAACCCGGCAAAGAGATTACACAGAATACCTGGCGCCATGGCGCAAGCTCCCCAATCCAAGGTAGGGCCGCAAAGTATCCCGCCTCCGCGAATTCGAGTGTTACCCCACCGACCGCATAAGCGCTGCTAAAACCCGCATTGACACCAGTAAAAAAGACGCCCATGGCAAGTCCGCGTCGATGCCCCTCGAAAGCGTCGCCAACCAAGGAAACGGCAGCCGGTGTCAGCGCCGCTTCTCCCACACCGACGATCACCCTTGCTAGGAAAAGCTCAGAGGAATCACTTGCAAACCCACAAAACAACGTGCCCGTACTCCAGACCAGCGCCCCAACACCAATGAGCACCAAGCGTTTACGGCGGTCTACCAACAACCCCATAGGGATGACCATAAGACCATAGGCAAGTGCAAAAGGGGGGCCCTGCAGGAAGCTTGCTTGAGTATCGGTCAATACCAGTTCCTGACTCACCGGATCAATAAGAATATTGAGAATCAACCGATGGATGTAGCCGATGAGCGGTACCAGAAACAACAGCACCAGCAACCAGAGATCACTAGGGCTGAGCCGATTACCCGGTTTAGGTGTATTGACCTCAGCAGCCATTATCAGAAATCCCATCCGATGGTGGCTTAGTACAGCAAACTTGCTCTCCCGGCTGCTGGCGCTGCACACGATACATCCCACCCTCCCGGTTAGATAGAGCCAGTATTTGACTAAGACAGTCGTCGCGCCACTGCTCGGCATCCTCAATACTCTGACCACCGAAGGCCAACTCCCCTTGATCCAGAACCGAATCAATCAACTCCTGAGACAGTTCCGGTGCCTGTAAACGAGAATAGGGTTCGCCGATCGTTTCACCGAACCGCTCGAAAAAGCCGCTCAGCCCCTCTTTCCCCCCGGCAAGGTGATAGGATAGAAATGGGCCCATGAATGCCCAGCGTACCCCGAGACCATAACGCACTACATCATCGATCTGGCCAACCGTGGCGTCCCCTGCTTTGACCATATGCAACGCTTCTCGAAACAATGCTTCCTGTAAACGATTGGCAATAAACCCGACATTCTCTCGGTCACATACCACTGGTGCTTTACCCAGGCTCCGATAAAATCCCTCTACCCAAGTCACCGTCTCCGCTCCCGTTAGACTCCCTGCCACTATCTCGACCAATGGAATCATATATACCGGATTGAAAGGATGACCAATAACCAAGCGCTCTGGGTGCAAACAGCCTTGTTGCAGTTCACTCATAGGCAACCCTGACGCAGAAGAAGCGATCACCACATCAGGAGGAACCGCTCGCGCCAGCTCCTCAAGGATACCGCGCTTGACCTGCAAATTTTCTGGGCCATTTTCTTGGATAAACTGAGCGGACGCTGCAGCGGCCTCCAAATTTTCCGCGAAGTTCAATGCATTTAAGCAGCGCGCTTGGTGATCCTGGTCAACGTGCAGCCTAGAGAATACATCTTGCAGCTGCCCCATCAATCGATCCTCAAAATCTGGGGCGGGGTCCCATACACTAGTTTTCAAGCCGTACAATAAGAATTGTGCGACCCACCCGGCACCGATCAGCCCTGTGCCGATAACGGCTACATGCTGAACCTCGTTCAGGTTGGGAAATATGGATCGTGTGCTCATAACGCGGCTCCAGAAAAATTCTTTTCCAACAGCACCGGCGTAAACTTCGCATCCCTCTCGAGAGGGAATATCGGGCGGCGTACCGAAGTGAATTCGAGTTCAGAATAATCAGACGTGCAAGCGCCGACCCCAGCACAGGGGATCACTGCCCCAACCATCGATTCGAACGCGGCGCGCCAGTGCACGCGACTCTTAAGGACAACAAACTGTCGCTCACGCGGATCAACGCCAAACAGTTCAAAACACGCCATATCCGAAGGCTCCATAGGTAACGAAACCAATACCAAATCAATTCCATCCCCCTTCAATAAGGCGCTATCGCCCAGTTCAAGCAAGAGCCCCGTGTGGTCACTGTGCGTGGCTTTAACCAGCCCGTCAGATAGGTGGGCAACTTCCCCTTCAAACTCCAACATCTCAGAGGACATAGACGACGGGCTGGCAAGGCTGATAGTTACCCGCTGCCCCAGACCGGCCCGATGTGCAACAGCTACTGCTTCGGGAGCCCAAAGCGCAAAAAACACCACGTTGCGTAGCCCCTGCCTGATAAGCTCTGCCAGAACTGCTATTTCGGCCATCGATCCTCCAGAGGCGGCATTATCGTAATGATCTAGGAGGAAGATCGGGCCGCTGACCGACCCCGAATTGGCGAGTGTTTTGGCACGACGCACCGAGTCGGCCAGTGGCTCGACTGAAAATTCGAATGCCTTGCGTTGCGCCCAGGCCTCCTCCAGCAACTCATCTCGCCTCATTGCTGCTCGACACGGGTTGGCATCTGTCATGACAACAGCACTCAGCCCTGCGTTAGGAACATCGGCATGGGGAAAACCCGTAAACAGGCTGCAATCAAGAGCATCAACTCCAGCTAATTCGACACATCGATTCTGCAAGCTATGATTGGGTTCATCGTAACTACTCTGGGCCATAACGTGGGGCAACATAGGAACAGCTCCCCAGGCCAGCGCCGGCGAGATAGTCCCCTCTATTGTTGCCAGCAACAGTCTGGCAGTTCTGACACCTGTTTCACGCTCGTCAAGATGGGGGTAAGTCTGATAGCCACAGAGCACATCGACAGCTCCTACCATTTCTGGCGAGACATTGGCATGCATATCCAGCGCCAAACCCAGAGGAACTGAAGGAGCGATATCTCGAATCCTCCTCAGAAGCTCCGCCTCACCATCCGCGTACGACTCAGTCACCATAGCGCCATGCAAGTCCAGTAGGATTCCATCCCAACGCGCACCCTGCAGGGCGTCGCAGATTAAACCCGCGATAGTCTCGAAAGCATTATCATGGACATAACCACTCGGCCAACCATTGGCAGCAATCGGCAAGGTGACGGTTGCTCCATTACCAGTGACCGTGTCGAGCATCCCCCCTACTACCGAGTCGGTACCGGCAAAATATGCTATCGCCTCAGCACCGGTGAGAAGCCGCCCCTCAACATGGAAGCGGCTGACAGGTGTCGGCACAGCCGAATACGTATTGGTCTCATGCTTGAAGCTAGCAATAAATATGTTGGTTTGTATTCCGGTCATGATGAGGGTACTTCCTCCAGTTGAAGAAGCTGCCGTGCGCGTTGTACCGTCGCCACTTTTGCACCAAGATCCTCAATGATTCGTACCGCTTTCTGAACCATACTCTCATTGCTGGCCAATACTCCGCGCTCCAGATAAAGATTATCTTCCAGCCCCACACGTACGTGTCCACCCAGCAACACGGCCTGTGCCAACATGGGAAACTGCATTCTTCCAACACCAAAAGCCGCCCACACTGCATCCTGCGGTAGAGCATTCCGCATCGCCATCATTGCAGCCGGAGTAGCAGGTGCACCGTGACTTATACCGAGACATAGTTGAAAGAGTGGAGGCTTCGGGATCTGCCCCTCCTCGATCAGCATTTTCGCAATCTCAATGTGGCCTAGCTCAAATACCTCAAGCTCAGCTTTAACACCACGGTCACGATAAAGCGCAGCGATACTGCGCAACAGATTAGGGGTAGTTGCATAAACCATTTCTCCAAAATTTAGAGAGCCACAATCCATGCTACCAATATCAGGGCGCAGCATTGTAACGTGTTGAACCCGCTCTGCCGCACCAACAAAATCGGAGTGCGCCGCAAGGGTTGCGGACGCTCCAAGATCGAACCAGAGATCCCCCCCCATACCCCCAGTGTAGTTGAGCATAAGTTCTTGGTTCTGCTCTCGAATACGGTTATGCACCTCTTCAAACAGAGATGGGTCCCTCGACGGAGCACCGGTTCTGGGGTCACGCACATGAATGTGTACTACCGAAGCACCAGCAGCGGCGGCATTAATGGCATCAGCGGCTATATCCTTGGGCGTCACGGGCACGTGAGGACTCTTGCTCGCGGTGTCGCCGGCACCGGTTAGCGCACAGGTAATAATAACTTCTCGATTCATGACTTCACCGGGATACCGGCTTCCTCTAGCCGCTCATACAACGGACGCAACTCCATCTCGTAACGTCGCCACTTACCTACCGAAGAACGATAAACTGGACGACGCACTTGGCTCGCGCTAGCGGTCATCGACGCTGTGGGATTACGGTGAAACTCCTGCATCGAAGTTTCCCAATTAAGATTGCAAGCTTCTATCATACGTCGCCCCTCCTCCATAGGGTTATCGACCAGCGCTTCGTACTGAAGCTCGATCATTCGACCTGGCATCGCCTGCCGCCAGTGTTGCATCAACTTCCAATAAGCAATGAAGTAGCGTGCCAGATCGTCAAGATCATAAGAGAAAGGATACGCCCGCTGAAACAGCGTCTTGTAGACTGCATAACAAGTATCCATTGGGTCACGGCACACATGGATGATCGTAGAGGCCGGTAGACTTAGGTGTATAAGGGCCGCATTCAGATAATTGAACGGCAATTTGTCGATCATTCTTGCAGAAGATCCCGTCAGCTCACGTACGCTATCGAGATAGTTGGCACCCAACTCTGCCATATCAAAATTCACTGAAGCAGCAACAAGGTCACGGGGCGCGAGAGCCTGCTCTGGATTGGCGCGCCGCCCCATCGCAGCTACTTGCTGCGAGAAGTTCGGTAATTCACCAGCCGAATGTATCTGTGAATGACTGGCGAGCATGCGCTCCAACAAAGTAGTGCCGGTGCGAGGCATACCAATGACAAACACTGGCAGCGGATCAGCACTGCCGCTACCCCCTCTGGCCTGAATGTTCTCCGCAGAGAACTGCAAAATCAGCTCTTCAATAATTTCCACGTCACGCCCGACATCATAAGACAGGTGCTTGCGACGGAGGTCTGCACCCTGTTTCAAGTAACGAAAGGACTTTTTTGAATCCCCGATATCTTCGCTCTCTTTGGCCAGTGCAAAGCAGAGCATGGCTTCGCCCATATAAGGCGCATTTTGCTCGACCAGTGCTTGTTCCAATTCTGCAACATGATTGCTGGCCTGAGTTTGGTTACGTAAATCAGAACGTATAAGATAGGCTTCGTATTCTTCGGGGTCGATCTCAATGGCCGCATCGCATGCACACTCCGCCTCCTCAAGGCGCCCTAAAAATCGCAGCGTAGCCGCCAGGCTGAATTGATGCCGAGCATTATCAGGCTCTTGCCGAATCGCTTCCTGATAGAAATGAACCGCGCGGTCATGACGCCCTGTTCTAACCAGCAGGCTTGCAAACATGGCCGCATGCACTGGCTTCTCAGCAATCAGTGGTTCTGCACTTTCTAAGATTGCGGTAGCACGCTCAAACTGACTCAGACCGAGGCAGCAAAGCGCTTCATGAATAATATATTTGATAAACTGTGGCGCAAGTGACCGGGCCTTAGCTGCATAACCGAGCGCTTCTGTGACGCGTTTTGACAGCAGCAACAGTTCGCTGATCGCATACTGAACCTCGGCGTTTTCCGCATAGTCTTCCGAAAGCTTCGGCAGGAGATGGGCCACATCCCCTGCTTTACCCTGCTTTGAAAGCGCAGACAGGCGCTTAATCACCTGTTGCGGCTGAAGTGGTACTTTTCTTTCTTTCCGCTCACTTACCAACCCAGTCACCCTCCATGAAAGAGAAAGCCTATCGTCTGTCAAACACTTACCTATCTCCCATGCATGGCAGAGACTGGGGTTTGCAAACTACATCTCTTGTTTGCCGAGCCAATATTCGCTACATCTCATAAGTCAAGCTAAGCCCAACTGTTCTCGGCCGAGTGATCACTTCACGATTACTAGCCGATCGGATATTGGCCGCTGATACCACAGAGTTCTCATCCGCCAGATTCTTTGCAAATAGACCTAGCTTCCAGCTGCCGACTTGATAGCTAGCATTAACGTTCCAGATGGTAATCGAATCTATATCATACTCGTTGAAATTGCCGGGCAACGCATTGTCATAATCTGATCGGTAAAAAACATCAGTACCGATATCCAGAGGATTACCATCGATCTGCATACTATAGACAAGCGATGCGGCCAGCATATTCTTCGAATGCCCCGGCAATTTTGCTCCGCCCACGATCGAATCCGTATATAGGCCCCCATCTTCGACAAACTCTGCATCCGTATAGGCGTATCCAAACGTGTAGGCCAAATCCTCTCCAATTAAACCACTAATCTCTAATTCCAGACCCTTTGACTCAGCATCAGAGGTCGAATTTCCAACACCATCAATGCCACTATTATAGCCTGTTATCCTCGCCTGTGGATCTTGCCATTCAATGAAGAAGACAGCTGCACTGTAGCGTAGGGTGTTATCAGCAAGAACTCCCTTAATGCCGACCTCATAGTTATCCACTTTATCCGCTTCGAAAGTATTGAGGTCCGGAAACACCCCCAAGCCAGCCCATGCCAAATAGCTATCGTCAATAAACCCCTGCGTCGGCAAGGCATTTACACCACCATTGCGAAAGCCCTGTGACCAAGTTGCGTATACATTCGTATCGTCGTTTAGGGCATAAAACGTATTGAATTTGAATATCTGATCATTGAGTTTGTCTTTATTACGGACTGATGATCCGCCAAACGGGGCCTCACCACAGTAAAACCCTGCGCCAAATGCATCCTCGTTTATGATGTAACAGGTCGGCAGTGTGGAAATATCCTCATGATCAAGCTCTTGCTCGAAAAACCGACCACCGACAGTTACACTCCAGGCATCACTGATGTCATAAGTGATTTCACCAAAGACCGCAGTCTCTGTGAAACTGGTCTCCCGATCCTGGGTGTACACCAAATCCTGCGGACTAGTAATGGGAACCGGAACACCCCAGTAGTCGGCCTTACCACTTGCCGCCCACCAGTCCTCGAAACCCGGCATCTCTTGTATGGTGTCAAATTTGAGGTCCTGATCTAGGTAGAAAACACCAGCGATCCAGCTAAGCGGACCATCACCATTGGATGCAAGCCGTAATTCCTGCACAAAACTGTCGTCACTCGCTTCGTATTCGGAAAACGTAGAAATTCTTGGGTAGTAAAAGTAATAGTAAGAAAACGCCTCCTCGTAAAATTGGGAATTGTCCTGTCCACTTTCAACGGTTAGCTCTAAGGCCGATGTCGCTGATGTAAGTGTGGCAAAACCAAGGTCTGCGACAACCTCAAGGGAGGCCATATTCAGGTCCGATTCAAATGGCGCAGTACCACTCTGATCCAGAGTACGGTCTTCCCCAATGGTCTGCGCTTGACGGTTGTCAGTCTCTGTCTCTTGGATGTGATAGCTAAACAGTGCCTCAACATCATCGTTCACATTCCACAGTAGTCCCAAGCGAGCATGTTTGACGTTGCCATCATTCGAGTCCTTAAGGGTGCCTGAAGAAACCACCGGACCACTACCTGCAAAATCATTTGGATCTTCAAGCAGGAATGCCCCATCCTCATCACGGGGACGCAAGCCAATAGCATCAACAAAGCCTGCTTCACGTGCGTAACCGCCAGATAATCGCATCGCAAACTGTTCTCCGAGCGGAACGTTGACCATTGCGTCATAATTATAATTGGGATCGTCGGCATCTTCTGTCGAAGATACACTTGCATTCAACCGGACAGCTACATCATCTGCATCAGGTTTGTTCGGCATAATCCTTAGCGTACCACCCAAAGATCCGGAGCCATAAAGCGTTCCCTGTGGCCCGCGCAGAACCTCCACCCGGTCGATATCCGTTAGACGTAGATTGTAGTAAACCGGCGTTTCACCCACATAGGTGGACACAGTAGGACGTGCCAAGTTCGGTATCTCTCCCGCACCCCCTCCCGGCTCCGCCGACAGCCCACGCATAACCAACGTACTATTGTTACCAGCCTCACGGAGGCCGACATCATTATGACTTAGCCCTGGTACGTTCTTAACGAAATCACCCAAGTCAAGCAACTGCCGCTTCTCGATGACATCCCCACCATAAGCCGAAATATTGTATGGCACATCCTGAGTAGATGTCGCACGCCGGGTTGCTGTGACTATTACTTCCTCCAACTCCTGGGCGATTACAGGGATTGGTGCAGATAGGGTCGCGGCGACCCCCACGGTCAGCGCCGACAGACGAAAGTTTCGATCTTGTTTAATTATTGACTTCATAATCTCTCTCCTGGTAATTGTGTTGTGTAACGGCTGACCATTCGACAAAAGCATTCAGCAACCTTGAAATCGAGTATATAGGCTTGCCCCCCACGAACAATCGGTATATTCTTTACCTTCGTGGTAAGATTTTCTAAATAAAAATGATCAGATCAAAACAAAAACTACCCCTGAACGCTCTTAGAACCTTTGAGGCGGTGGGCCGCCATCAGCACATGCGGCGCGCTGCGGAAGAGCTCTGCGTCACACACAGCGCCGTCAGCCAGCAAGTCCGAAATCTCGAATCGCTACTAGATGTTACTTTATTGGAACGTAAGAATACTGGTCTCTCTCTTACGCCGTTAGGTGGCAGGTTACTGCAGGATATCAGCTCAACGCTAGATGACCTGGTAAGAGCCATAGGTGGTGTCACAGTCGACAACGAGGCCGTCGATCTGCGTATCGCCTGCTCGTCAGGCCTAGCAAGCAACTGGCTAATACCCAACCTTGGTGACTTCTTACGCCACTACCCAGGGTATTCGTTCCAGCTGATCTCACTACCCGTGTATCCGCAAGAGATTCCCAGCGACATCGACCTGTGCATTAGTTACGGCAAACCACCGGTCAGCGAAGAGAGAGTAAAGCGTCTGGAGAAGGCACCACTGGTTCCGGTCGGCTCTGCCAAACTTTTTGGAGGTAACCTGCAATCGAAGATGGCAGCGGAAAAACTTACGAACTACACCTTGATTCACGCAGATGATGGAACAGAGTGGCGTGATTGGTTCCGTCTGACCAATGTGGAAAATGTCAAAGCCGAACGCAATCTTTACTTGGGCACCGGTTATCACAATGTCCTCGACTGCATCCGTCGCGGTCTGGGAATTGGGCTAATGGCTAAACGCTTTATTGAGAAAGATCTAGCATCCGAGCGTCTAACCGTTATACATACGGAAACCACATTTCAACCCGAATACTACTACGTGACACATCCCGAAGAGGAATACCGAAGCGCTGCGGGACGAGATTTCGAAAGCTGGCTCTATGCCCTGTGGCAACAATAAAAATTGAATCAGCCAAAGAAAATAGCGCACTCTTTCTCCGGACCTTTTTATAGGGATATATACCTTAGCCCTGCCCCCCTTTTTCCATTGTTTCCCCCCAATCGCATTAACGACTTATTCATCAACTCAGAGCAAAAAAAATGCTGGATACAGAACTCTTAACTACATACACCGACGTGAAAACTGAGTGGCTCGATTACAACGGACACATGAACATGGGTTACTATCTCGTCGCCTTTGATCAAATCGCCACTGAGAAGTTTTACGATTTTATAAATATCGGGCTGGCTCACAAACAAGCACTGAGCAAAACAACTTTTACACTTGGCGCCAACATCGATTATATCCGGGAAGTAATGAAGGGAGACAGGCTCCGGATAACCAGTCAACTGGCTGACTATGATCACAAGCGAGTGCACTATATTCACTGTATGTACCACGCCGAAGAGGGGTATCTGGCAGCTACGAACGAATGTCTGGGTATATACGTCGATCTAAAAACGCGCCGCAGCACAAGCTTTAGCAACGAGCAAATGGCGCGTTTCCAACAGGAGTTAGACCGAGGTCGTCAATTCCCTCTACCACAGGAGTTTGGGCGTAAACTTGGCATCCCCCGCTAAGACACTTAAGCCCACCGCCAACCATAACAAAAGTTTTTCTTAACACCGGCATACAGAATATATAGATTGCCTAACCAGGCTCAAGCTATACACTTCAGCGATATATCTCTTATTCGACGCGGAGCCCCTAAATATGCGCGAAAAGCCAGCCGTGCTAAGCCCCGACCAACTAGCAGCCATCAACGCCCCGATAGAAAATGCTCGCTCGCTGCCGGCGGAATCCTATATCAGCACTGCTTTTTTCGAAGCTGAGCGGGAGCGGGTGTTCAGTAGGCACTGGGTTTCAGCCCTGTTCGACTTTGACGTGGCAGAACCAGGGCAGGTACTGCCTTTCGAACTCTGTGGCATGCCCCTGCTGGCAATCCGAGGCCTGGACGGCCAGCTGCGCGTCTTCCACAATGTGGTTCCCTATGATGGTTGCCTTGCTGTCATCGAGCCCGCCTCTGAGCTCAGGGAAATCGTCACTCCCTACCACGGATGGGTGTATGACCTCGATGGTAGATTGCAGGCGGCACCTTTCTGGGACGGCACACTGCACCGTGACCAGCGCCCCGACGGGGTGCCAGCAACGGATCTGGTCGAGGTGCACTGCGAGATCTACCTGCACACAGTATTCATAAATCTCTCGAAGCAACCGATGCCTTTCGTGGATTACATCGCCCCCATCGCGCGCCAATTTTCAGACTATGATTTCAGTGATGTCGCCGTCGTCCTAGACCGATCGGGTCAGCCGATTGCTCCTCGAGCAGTTACGCACTGCAACTGGAAGATCTTCTTCGACATTGACGGCCCCAATGTACTGCACGAAAGCTTTGTTCATCGAGCCTATAGCGAGTCGCCGGCACACCCTCGGGTGACGCCGGAGGGTGACAAGAATTACCGTGAGATTATCGACGGCTACTTGATCGGGCTTGGCTTCAACTACAGTAACTTCACAGAAACCTACGGTGCAGTGGACCCGGCAGAGCAGCACCTGGGCGCAGACGGTCAGCTACCGGACCAAGCGGGCTTTGTCGACCTCTACCCAGCGATGAGCTTTTCCATCGCGCCCACCTACATTGAGATAGGGATTAATCTACCGGACGGAGTCGGCCGGACCATCGATCGCCGCTTATACCTGCTCCCCTCTGCGGCGGTGACACCCGAGAATGCCGCGAAACACGAGAAGGTTTATGGCTTCCATGGCGAGGTTGCACCAGAAGATAACCGAATCTCCGAGGCGGTGCAGAAAGGAGCGCAGTCGCCGGTGTATAACGAGCGCTTCTTTTGCCCCTTCTGGGACGGGATGCGCCACCAATTCCACCGCTGGGTAGCAGCGGATCTCACCGAATAGCCCCCTGTGCGCCGGAGGAAGAGAAAGCCATGAGAATCGAAAACCGCTGGTTCGAACGCAGGCGTATAGATGATGACATCACACTAATCTGGGAACCCTACGTTGACCCCCTGATTCGCTGCAACATTTGGCACGTTCGTGGCAGGGACCGGGATATGTTGATTGACACGGGACTTGGCATCGCGAGTCTACGCAACGCCTCCCAGGATATTTTTGTCAAACGCCTGATGGCGGTGGCGACCCACACGCATTTCGATCATATCGGCGGTATGCACGAATTCGATGAACGGGTAGTTCACGAGAGTGAGGCTGCGATCATGACTGATGGTTCTTCACCGATGATGCTGCGCGCTTGCGACTTCAGTAAAGCAGAGCTGAACGAACTAAGCGACCTGGGCTATCCCGTGGAACGGGACGAACTTATCACCGCCGTGCCCGAAGCGGCTTTCGACATCGCGGCCCACACTACAAAGCCAGCACCCAGCACTTGGTCTGTAAGGGAGGGTGATAGGATAGACCTCGGCAACCGTAACTTCGAGGTGATGCACTTGCCCGGGCACTCACCGGGCAGCATCGGCCTGTGGGAGAAGGCAACGGGCACCCTGTTCTCAGGTGACGCGGTTTACGATGGGGCTCTACTGACGAACTTTCCCGGGGCCAACCTCGATGATTATGTGCACACGATGCAGCGACTACGAGAACTACCCGTGCGGGTTGTCCACGGCGGACACGAGAACAGCTTCGGCCGGGAGCGGCTCCGGGAGATCGCAGACGAATACCTGCGCACCTGGGAGCAGGCGGGCACGACGTCCGTGGATCGGCTCCCACGATGAACGTTCATTTGCATGATTTCATTGGGATGGTCGGCTCCGCGATGATCGTAGTGACTTACCTGCTGGTTCAACTGCGCCGGATGCAGATCACAGATGTTCGTTACTCGCTGTTTAACGCGACGGGGGCTGGGCTAATCCTGTTTTCGCTAACCGTAAACTTTAACCTGTCCGCCTTTGTTATCGAGGCTTTCTGGCTTTTGATCAGCTGCATCGGGCTAATTCAGTTCCTGAGGGAACGTTTATGGAGATAAGAGTCACCTGGTTAAGGCCCATAACCACTGATATTCAATGAGATAGGTTCGGAGTAAATCTATGCAAGAACTCGCCGCCAGTTTTCAGGATATCGCCGGAGCCATAACGTCTCTGGTTACCAGCATTGCTTTCAGCCAAGTACGCGTACTGGGCGTCGATATCGAGTGGGCCGTAGTGTGGCTGGCCGTGCCGATGCTGTTCTTTACCATCTACCTCGGCTTCGTGAATATCCGCTGCTTCCCAATGTCCATACGCATTCTCAAGGGACACTATGCAGACCCCGATGCACCGGGTGAGGTCAGCCAGTTTCAAGCCCTGAGCACCGCACTCGCCGGCACGGTTGGCCTCGGCAACATCGCCGGGGTTGCCATCGCGATTGGGATCGGCGGGCCCGGTGCGGCATTCTGGATGGTTGTTATTGCATTCTTCGCGATGTCCCTGAAATTCGCCGAGGTAATGCTGGCCGTGAAACATCGTACAACCCTTGCAGACGGTTCTGTGTTCGGCGGGCCCATGTATTACCTACAAGCAGGCTTGAAGGAAAAAAACTGGCCTCTACTCGGAAAGATCCTGGGCCTGAGTTACGCCGTCTGTGCAATTCCGCAGATTCTGGTGTTCACGCAGGTCAACCAAGCCTACAGCCAGTTTAGTGCGGTGACCAATATCGACGCACCCTGGACCTTCGGTCTCGTCTTGGCGCTTGCCGTAGCTCTGGTGATTGTCGGTGGTATCCGGAGTATCGCGAGCCTTACCAGCCGAGTCGTGCCACTGATGTGTGTGATCTACCTACTCGCAGCAGTTACGATTCTAGCACTGCACGCCGATGCGATTCCCAGTGCGCTGGTCTCAATTGTATCTGGAGCTTTCGCACCAGAGGGCGTCGTTGGTGGCGTGATCGGGGTCTTTGTGATTGGTATGCGCAGGGCAGTATACTCGACCGAGGCGGGAACGGGCGTGTCGACGATGGTGCACGCGGCAGCGAAGACCCGCGAACCTGTGTCACAAGGCCTGGCTGCTACCATTGAGCCATTTTTCGACACAATGGTTGTCAGCTCTATGACCGCACTGGTGATCGTAGTTACCGGGGCCTATCAACTTGAAGGGGTCAGTGACATCCAGATGACGTCGGCGGCATTCGGCAGCGTTATCTGGTGGTTTCCCTACATTCTCGCTATCTGCGTGCTGCTATTCGCCTTCACAACGATTATCTCATGGTCCTACTACATGAGCCGGGTGTGGGCATTTCTGGCCGGCTATTCACGCTTGTCGATGTATTCTTATCGTATACTTTTCTGCGTGGCGGTGATCCCCGGGGCGGTACTTGATATACAGCAGGTCATCGATTTCATCGACAGCCTCGTGGTACTCATCACAATTCCCAATATCATCGGTCTCTACATCTTGGCGCCGACTATCAAGCGCGACCTGCAAGACTATCGGGCGAGAATGGCAGCCGTAAAGACAGCGCCGAACCAGATGCAGAACGCCACAGGGCACGGAGAGACATCACAATTAAACAACTGAATAGTAAATGATCAGTTATTGAGGGTATTACCTTACATCAATAAGTCGATTTCAAGTCCTCTCCTGGGCACCATTCTATTTTAAGGTAGCTAGGCTTCTAGTTGAGGCCTAGCTCACTATAGTCGGACTACTGCCTTTCATACCCTTTCAAAATCTGCACTTGAGTTGTATTTACGATTGTTCGCTTGCTGCCCACAGCAGCATTAAATCTTGCAAATGCAGGGTGAGTTAACAGCTGCTCGCTTATAGATGAAAGTTCGGGTATTGAGCGAGCTCCTGTCCAAACCCAGTGCGAGAACTTGTCACGACCAAAATAGATAGCGCCCAAACCGTAAGAACGAAGGTCTATATCCTTGGATGCTGCTTTCATCATTTTCATATAAGCTCCAGCATAAGCTGCTTGGTCTTGAGGTTCGACGATGATGTCAAATTTTGAAAAGACCGTATCTTGAGTCCAGTCATTCTCATCAATAGGTGCTGCGCCCATGTACTGCATAACTGGTGTGGTGCCTGAAGCCGCTAACTCCTGCAAGAAAGTTATAGCATCTGGGCAGCTACGCATTATTTCTGCTGCTTTGGACTGATCATTAGAATTTTGGAATGTATTAATGATGAAGTGAGTGGAAGGATACGAGCCGTTAAACATCTCCTGAGATAATGCGACATCAGCCGGGTATTGCTTTCCACAATCTGAAGCCCAAAACTTGTCCATCGCAGTGACTACCGCAGCTGGATTACTTGCCTGGATGTGATAGAAAGCATAATAAGGTCCGCTATCTTGATAATCTTCGGCCCATGCGAAACTTGAAAATACTATAGAAACTAACAGTGCTAAAACTTTCATTTTATATTACCCCTTATATTAAAAACGTATGTCAATTCAGTATAGTAGGGATTTTTTAGTTCGCCATTGGATCTGTTGACCCCCCCAAAGTCTCGAAGTATCACTCTAAACCGTTAAAGAAGCGAAATAGCTTCATGTCTTTAGTGACCGAGTTAATGGAACCTATTGAGCCAAAACAGCCTGCAAAATAATCACCAAAAACAACATCAGAGAGAGCCCTCTCCAAAAAGCTAGGGGGTTTCTCTCGATTAAAGGTTGGCGATCTTGGGGCTTGAAACTTTTATTAGGTGTTCTTAGATCAAAAATAAATTCAGATACTTCATGATAGCGCTTTAGGGGGTTTACGCATACGGCTTTTCGTAGGGTTTCTTCAACCCAGTAGGGCAAATCGACGCCATATTCTGAAATAGGAATGTAACTTAACTTCTTCTGCTCTAGCCTAGATCTTGCCTTAGAGACTTTAAGACCATACGGAAACTGTCCTGACAGCATCTGATAGGCGATAACCCCCAGTGAAAATATATCCACACGCTGGGTAATAGCATCGTTCACAAAGTATTCTGGAGAAGAGTACTGCAAGGTGCCAACGATACCTTCGTTGTTGGGGTGAATATCTGAGATACCTGCGACTTTGGTGCTGCCAAAATCAATAATTTTTACCGTACCCACGGCATCGATCATTATATTTTGAGGTCTCAGGTCTTGATGAATCATTTCTCGTCGATGGAAAGCCTGAAGTCCTTTTGCTATCTGATCAACAATATGACGAACCTGTTCCAGAGAAGGCTTTGGATTATCAATCATCCACTGCATTAAGTTTTGCCCTTCAATATACTCTGACACGGTATAGAGAAAGTTTTGCTTTCGCACTGGTGGCTTAGCCTTCAAAACATTCGGGTTATCAATTCGCTTGGCGATCCAATCCTCCCGTAAAAGGCTCTCTAAATAATTGGTATCATTTTTTAGCTCTGCGGATGGGAATTTGAGAGCTACATGCTCACCTGACATTTCATCTTTGGCCAAATAGACATGACTTCGGCTACTAATATAAATCGATCTGATAATTTTATAGCCATCAAAATCCATTCTCGGTTCTATCTTTGGAGGAAGTGCCAATTGGTTGATAGCTTGACTAATCTCACTCACTGACATCTCTGGCAATTGTGCGATGCTCACAATCTGCAAGCTAATATTGTCTAAACTCCCTGCATGCAAAGCTTCATGGGCTATATTCTCTGCTAAGGCATCTAACGTATCGTTGTCTGAATTACCATCAAGGCCCTGTAAATGTTGCGACAGACGTTGGTCAGAGACAAACTCGTGGATACCGTCGCTACATAGAAGAAAATAGTCACCTTCTTCAACTGCTCTGTTTACGTAATCAATATCCACCGCATTATGGATACCAAGTGCTCTGGTTAAATAGCTTGTATCATCGGATAGGATACGACGATGATCCTGGGTTAGACATTCGAACCCACTAGCAGAAAAATGATAAATACGCGTGTCACCACAATGGAAGATATGAGCAGTGCGTGACTTGATAACAAGACCGCTAAAGGTACAGATATAGCCTTTTTCTTTATTGAAACGATGAGGCCCGCTACGAGTCTGGGAAAATAACCAAGAGTTAGTCGCACTCAGTACTTTATGGACTGAGTTTTTGACAGACCAAGCATCTGAAGTACAGTAATAATCATCCAGAAAACTTGACACTGACACCTGACTGGCAATTTGACTGACGTCACTACTGCTAATGCCGTCTGCAATAGCTACAGCGATGCCCTTGCTATTCAACAAGGGTTCTTTGGGTATACAAGCCCCGTAGAAATCCTGATTATTAGCCTTGACGCCGGCATCACTGTATTGCCCTAAAGTGACTGATAATGTTTTCATCATAGTGCTGTCTATTAAATGTAAGTAGCTAAATACTTGGCCTGTCTATAACCTCACCAGGATGCGTAAGGTAAAAACTTTCCGTTTAGTGTCAGCACTACGCGATCGCCTTTAGGACTCTCAATTTTGTCCACTTCCATCGAGAAGTCAATTGCACTCATAATACCGTCACCAAATTTTTCTTGAATAACTTCTTTGAGAGTATCCCCGTAAACGCCAACCACCTCATAGAGACGATATACTAAAGGGTCAGTGGGTACAGTCTGGTCCCATATTTTTGTAGGGAATTCCATCAGCGCAGCTGTAACCTCTTCACCCAGACCCAAATAGTTTGTGATAGCTATCGCTTTTTCTTCCGGCGCGCTATTCATTCCTAAACAGGCTGATGTTAACCATACTGGAGACATTGAAAGATCTGTCGCTATCTTTTCCCATGTCAGAGATTTTTCCATTTTGGCTGCAACAATTAAATCGGACATTACTTCTTTGTTCATAGTTTTTTGCCTTGTGTTATTGGTTAATAAAGAGACTAAAGCCGCCTTTATCTTTTTGATAACTAGCAATAAAGGCGGTGATATAAAGTTTAATTAAACTAGCTTGCGTTCTGCGCTCGTTCTCACGTGTGTCCAGTAAAGAGGTAATCCAACTAGCAAGAAGCCACCGAACAAGTTACCTAAAACTGTAGGGATTTCATTCCATATTAGGTAATCAGAGATAGTGAACTCACCGCCCATGATCATGGAGAATGGGAAGAGAAACATGTTCACAATGGAGTGCTCAAAACCCATAAAGAAGAACAGCATGACCGGCATCCACATAGCTGCCATTTTGCTGCCTGCAGATGTTGAAATCATAGCGCCAACAACGCCCATTGATACCATCCAGTTACACAGCATGCCGCGAATAAAGATAGTAAACCAACCAGACGTGCCATGCTCTTGATAGCCAAGAGTTCGAGATTCGCCTATGCTGCCTACTTTTGCAGCTAGAGCCCCTCCGTCGGTGTTGTAACCGTAGGTCAAAATAAATGACGCAAAGAAAGCAACTGTCAGTGCGCCGGCAAAGTTGCCGACAAAGACTAGCCCCCAATTACGAAGCATGTTTGGAACCGTAGCTCCGGGTCGTTTGTCAAGAATAGACAAGGGTACTAGCGTAAAAACTCCAGTCAATAAGTCAAATTTCATCAAGTACAACATGATGAAACCAACGGGGAATAATAAGGAGCCAATCAGTAGATTGCCTGTGAAGGTAATCACTGAAATAGCAAAAAATGCTGCTAGTCCAAGGATCGCTCCGGCCATAAAGGCACGGACTAAGGTATCTTTTGTTGACATGAAGAGTTTTGACTCTCCAGAGTCAACCATTTTAGTTACAAATTCACTCGGTTCTATATAAGCCATAATTTTTCTCTAAATAATAAAGTGGATGGATGGGGGGTCTAACAATCCGGAGATTGCAAGAAGAATGCCAACTCAGTTATCTAGGGAATATGGTATGTATTTGGGTATTATGGTGACTTGAATGTCTTTTTATGTGGCATAAAAATATTATTATGGCCATCCACTGCACTGCTATTGTGCAATTAATAAGCTAGGCTTGGGACAGAATGAACCAATATCAAAAATAGAGTGTATTGGTTCTGACTAACACTCAGTAATATTAACTGGCATCTCTAATACATGAATAGCTAGGCCACCTCGAGCGGTTTCCTTGTAGCGATTGTGCATATCTTCGCCGGTTTTTCTCATGGTGAGAATCACCTTGTCCAAAGATACAAAGTGGGACCCATCGCCACTCAAAGCCATCCTTGCAGCATGAATTGCTTTTACAGAGGCCATCGCATTGCGCTCGATACATGGCACCTGAACCAAACCACCCACTGGATCACAGGTCAGTCCAAGGTTGTGCTCCATACCTATTTCAGCGGCATTCTCCACCTGTTGAGGTGTTCCACCCATCACCGCAGTCAGAGCGCCTGCAGCCATGGAACAAGCGCTGCCAACCTCTCCTTGGCAACCCACCTCTGCCCCGCTGATTGAGGCATTTTTCTTATACAAAATACCGATTGCTGCTGCGGTGAGTAAAAACTGAGTTACACCTGTGTCACTTGCTCCGGGAACAAAACGCATGTAGTAGTGCAGTACGGCAGGGATAATACCCGCCGCGCCATTAGTAGGAGCGGTGACCACTCGCCCTCCTGCTGCATTTTCTTCATTTACAGCAAGTGCATAAAGAGTCACCCAATCCAGTATTGTTAGCGGGTCAGATAGAGCCGCCTCGGGTCTACTGAGTAATTTAATCTTAAGTTCACTGGCTCGGCGCTTTACCTTTAGGCCCCCTGGCAATACTCCCCTGGTACTGACGCCATTATCAACGCACTCTTGCATCGCTGTCCAAATTTTAAAGAGGTTCAGGTTAATCTCTTCCTCACTTCGCCAGGCTAATTCGTTCTCCCACATCAGCTGAGAAATGGTCAACCCAGTTTTATCGCACAGTGCTAATAAATCATGGGCAGAATCAAAGGGATACGGGATAGGTGTGTTGTCCTCAACAATGCAATCGGCGGATGCAGCAGCCTCATCAACCACAAAGCCACCACCAACGGAGTAGTAAACTCTCTCTTGTATAAGATTTTTATCAGCATCAAAGGCCGAAAACCTCATTCCATTAGGGTGATAGGGAAGTGTCCTTTTTCGATGCAATACAAGGTCGTTCTTTTGGCTGTATTTAATAGAATACTCTCCAGCCAACATGATTTTTCCATTGGAGAGAATATCCTCCACCCGCCTATTGATCGACCTGACATTGATCGTTTCAGGAAGCTCTCCTTCCAGACCCATCATGACTGCACCAGGGGTACCATGACCCTTACCTGTTGCACCCAGTGAGCCATACATTTCGGCTTTCACTCGAACAACGGAGCCAAGCTCTGCGCTATCACGAAGCCCATTAACAAAACCCTGGGCCGCACACATAGGCCCCACGGTATGAGAGCTAGATGGGCCTATACCAATCTTAAAGAGGTCAAACACACTAATTGACACCAGAATTCTCCTTCTAACTACCCGACGCCACACTCATCACAATTAATTAGTGGTACACACAGCGAAAATAATAACCTTATATCTTTAACGCCGAGCCACTGCGGGACAAAGGACGCCAGTATGCGTGAAGTTTCATTTGCGACGCTGTCACTGATGCGACACCATCACTCAACAGAACGACCAATAATCCGCGAAAAGTCAGATGGAAGGGGGCAAACTCGATCTCAGGCAAGAAACCTAGGTTGCATAGGCAAATTCAGGAATCTTGCGTCTAAAGCGGAAGTACATAAATAAATATAAACTCATGGCCACAAGAGCCGCGGCCGAACACATAACAAAAACGCCTGAGTAACCTAGGTTTAAACCTAGAATCGATGCAGCCATATTAGGGCCAATAATCTGACCAAGGCCCTGAGCGCCGGGCATCAAAGAGGCGAATCTACCAGTTTTATCAACATTGGCAATGGTCGACATTTGATAAACATCAATGAAGATCCACAAACAATTAAAGGAGAAGACACTAATCAGAATGTTTTTATCTGTAATACCATTAGCCAACATACCCACAATAACTGCCATGGTTATCAGGGTAACGAGTAAAGGCCTGAGCAAACCATAACGATTACTCAATATAGTGGCAAATAAACAGCCCACTAAACTACAAAGCGACGACCAGGTTAATACTTGTCCCACCCATTCAGAGTCAGCTTGGTCTGCAGTGGCGGCCAATTCTATATAAGTCCAGTAGGCACCAATATTGATGTAAGTTATCACCATAGCAACCAAGCACAACCAAGGAACGTAAGCGGGTATATTCTGGTCAACTATTTTATTGTCTGATACCTCAGCCATGTTGGAAGATTCCGCTGGCGCACGCTTAGGTATCCAATCTATGAACGCCAAAGTGATTAAAAAACAAACTATAAATACCGTATAAATGCCAGACATAGACAGTAAAGGTAAAAAGTGCATTTCCAATGCCTGAGAAAAAGCAAACGCAAATAACATAGCATTGTATGCCCTTGCTGGTTTGGAGCTAGCGCCTAAACAGGACACAGCAACCGCTGTATAAATACCACTTCCTAAACCGGATAAAAACCGCAACCAAAGGACCTGATCATAATCTACAATACTGATACACAGAGCATTAGCAATCACTGCCAACGATAAACCCACCAGCACCAGCATCCGCCTGTTGACCTTGGCAATAAATATCGCTGTGACTACCGCGCCAACTGACAATCCACCCAGATCAGCACCTGCAACTCGTCCCACCTCCACCTCAGAGAACCCCAACAAAGTAACCCAGGCTGTGCTAATCACCGGAATACCCACCAAAACACCATAACCAACTAAGGTCATGTAGAGGCTAATCGCAATAGACTTCCAGCTGTCAAAAGGATTTTTTAACCCAGTATTTGGTGCGTTGGTTTCACTCATTACTCTGCCTCTATGTTATTTGGGTTGAAACTAATTAAGCCGACTATCAAAAGCTCTAACAATGACCCCACGAGTATCAGCGGGGTCAATCACAGCATCGATTTCTAGGTGCGAGGCGGCCTCAGTGGCTTTACCTCGTTCGTACATTTGATCAAGTAATTGGGTAAATAGAGTCTCTCTCTCTTCTTTGTCGGCTACAGCCTCAAGCTCTTTCTTAAAGCCTAATCGCACAGCTCCTTCGAGCCCCATTCCGCCAAACTCACCGCTCGGCCAGGATGCACTGTAAATAGGCTTATGAAAACTACCTCCCGCCATAGCCATGGCTCCAAGGCCATAACCTTTTCGCAAAAATATAGTAACCAGCGGCGTACTTAATTTGGCACCAGCGACAAATAACTGCGCCATTCGACGCACCGCGGCCTGCTCTTCACTAGCGGGGCCCACCATGAAACCAGGGCTATCACAAAGGGACAAGATGGGTATATCAAAATTATCACAGAGAGTGATAAATCGCGCAGTTTTCTCGGCGGCCTCTGCATCTACTGCACCACCAAGCATACGACAGTCATTAGCTATCAAACCAATCGCTCTGCCCTCGATTCTGGCAAAACCAGTAATCACAGCGCAGCCATAAGCTTTAGTCAGTTCTATAAAACTCTCGTTGTCTACTAGGGAAGTGATAATTGAGCGCACATCATAAACATAACGCCTATCAGCGGGCATCATCTCGCGTAACGCAAGTTGGTCTGGGCACTGCCAATTTTCATTATCTCCCTGAAAATAACTTAAACACTGCTTGGCTAATTCTGTCGCATGACTCTCGTCATCTGCCACTAAATCAACTACTCCATTTTCGGCCTGAATCTTAATAGGCCCAATATCAGTTGGTGAAAAGTTACCCAAGCCACCCCCCTCAATCATTGCTGGGCCAGCCATACCGATCCATGAGGTTTTGGTCGCAATTCGGATATCTCCACAACCAAATAAGGCCGCATTGCCCGCAAAACAGTAGCCATTGTTTACTGCAATCATGGGCACTTGGCCGCTCAAGCTAGCCCAAGTTGCAAAGGTGGGTACATCTAGCCCGGCGATTTGTATCTTTACATCGGTGTCTCCAGGACGACCGCCACCACCTTCGGTGTACATAACCACAGGAAGAAATGAGCGTTTTGCCTGTTCTAAAATGCGATCAATTTTACGATGATGAAAATACCCTTGGGTCCCAGCAAGCACCGTGTAGTCATTAATCACAATTGCAACTTGGGTTGCATGCTCTCCGAATTGATCTCGGTTAATAGTAGCTAGACCTGTAATAACGCCGTCTGCTGCGGTATCAGATTTAAGTTTATCGGTACTCATTCGATCACGCTGAGCGGCAACAGCTAACTGCCCATACTCAACAAAAGAACCGTCATCACAAAGCTGCTGGAGATTCTCACGAGCGGTGCGGTAACCTTTGGAATGACGCTTTGTGACTGCTTTTGTTCGACTACTATCCAGGCTACTCTCTAACTCTTGGTTCAGCATATCCAATGGATCCTGAGCATCAACCGCCTTTGATTGAGTCTTTTTCACAGCGGAGTTAGAACCAATGGATTCTTCTACTCGACAGATCTCATGATTACTCTGTATTGTCTCTCCCACAGTGACATTCAAATCAACAACAGTACCTGCAACAGGGGACTCAATGGCAGTCTGCATTTTCATGGATTCTACGGTCGCAATAATTTCACCTTGCTCAACCTCCTGCCCTGATTTCACAGCAACACTAACCACTGCCGCAGCCATGGGCGACACGATAGAATAAGGTATACCTTTGTTACTTTTTTTCACGAACTCATCCAAATTAGTTAATCGATATTTTTATGCGGGGTCAGAGCTAGCTTCAGCCACATCATCCACCTCTGTGTTGACACATAGACGCATCACTCCAGTACTCACTAGGAGTAGTGCGCTACCATAGTACAACCAGTTAATTCCAATCAAGCCTGCATTAAAACTACCAAAAAGCATGGCTACCAAAACGAATAACCTTGTGTACTCCAGCTGTTGCACGTAGCGCTTGCCATCCAATGCTGCTCCTATTACCAATAGAGTGTACGCTTGGGCAATCACCGTTGCCCAAAGCACCTCAACGGTTAATACTGCCAGATTTTGGACTCCCCAAAAATGGAAGAAAGAGACCAATACATATTGACCAATAATGGCAGTACTGGCTGTTGCACCCAGTTTTGGATCATATTTCTTAAAGTCATCAAGGTCAGACTTGGAAGCGGGGTAGCGTTCTGCCATATCATCTGGCCTCCAACCAGTGCGCGACCATAGTATTCGCAACTTATCACTCCAATTCGCTGTTCCCCATGCATCACGTGCCATAGCGAAGAACACATGGGTATTCGCCCATATTGGATTCCAGCTGTTGAGGGGTGAGCGGATGCCATAGATCGGCTTCACATCTTCTTCCTCTTCTTTGAATGTGCCAAAGAGACGATCCCACACAATTAATAAACCACCGTAGTTCTTATCAATGTAACTGTGGTTTTGTGCATGATGCACACGGTGATTTGAAGGAGTAACCATGAACCACTCAAAGATTCCAAGTTTACCGATATGTTGGGTATGCACCCAAAACTGATAGACCAAATGAGCAGTGGCAACGCTAACGTACATATATATCGGCATACCGAGAAAAAAACAGGGAATAAAAAATACCCATGTCGTCAAAAAGCTCGTACTAGTCTGACGCAACGCCGTACTAAGATTGTAATCCTCACTCTGGTGATGCACCACGTGAGAGCCCCAAAAAAATTGGCGCTCGTGGCTAATTCGGTGAAACCAGTAATAGAGAAAGTCATACAACAGTATGGCCAACAACCAATGACCATAAGACTCTATATTAAACGCCCATAGGGCAAAGTTTTGCTCAATCCCTGTAAACACGATAAGTCCAATGTTTAAGAACACAAATTTAGTTACCGTACTTAACAGCCCCAGACTCATACTATTTAAGCTATCGTTAATACGATAGGTATTGTTACCCTTCATCCAACCCCAGACCAGTTCCACCAGAATTAGCAATAGAAAAACGGGTATTGCGTAGGTTACAAAGTTCATCTCTTTATTCTTTAACTCCGCAAAGATTCGACTAAGTTATGGCAAAAGCGCATTAATAGCAAAGGACCCTAACCAATGTCCGCCCTCATAGCTATCATCAACTAAATTAGGCAGCGAATACGCCAAGTGCTTATCAGCAACCAGCTCAAGATGACGGAACTTCGGGTATTGGCGGGCAAGCGCCGACAGTACCCACGCACGGCTAAAATTTAGACCATCTAGATGCACTAATTTTCCATCTGTGCGATCGTACACCTCGCCTACCGCTAATTCGAAATTCGGTGACAATAGCTGAGGCAAAAAATCCTTTACCCAAACCATAAAATGTTTCTCAGGCAACACCCTACGCATCAAATCTAACTCTTCCAAACAGGGCGATAAGAAATCATAACCACTAGGCTCCCACTCAATGGGACAGTTTTTATCATTAAGATAAAAATCTTGTGCTCGCTTTTTTATCGCTGCTTTCAACTTAGAATCGCCAAACAGAACAGCATAGTCCCAAGCAAAAGTAAGCCCAAATGCAGTATTAGTGTGCTCTCCTACTCTGATGGGATAAACCAACTTGGGTAAATGCGTCACATACTGACCCGACAAATGCTCGGCCAAAGGTTTGAGTGCCAGAGCCAGCGGTGCTGCCAGCGGATCATCCCAGGTGTGTAACTCGCTCATTAGCTTAAGCAACCAAGCCCAACCGTAGGGTCGCTCCCATGAACTATTGAGCTTGAAATAAGCAAGGTCGGCAGCCACATTGGCTGGGGTAATATGCTGCTGCAAGATCGCTAGGGCTCTCTCTCTGCCCTCAATATCTGGAAAGGCTTTTAACAAGCGTACCATTGACCAGTGACCATGCACCGCTGAATGCCAATCAAAACAACCATAAAAAGCTGGATGTAATGCCTTAGGCGATGCCAAATCATCATCACTGTAAAGCGTCTGACTCAGCTTATTTGGGTACTCGGTTTCAGCGCAGCTTAACGGCAACTGCATTAAATTGGCTGCCTGATGAGCGGAAATTGAGGTTGAGTTATCTATCCCTTGAGAAGCTAAAACTTTGTTGGACATGCCAAGAACCAGCAAAAATGCTATGGCACAGTAACGAGCTCTAATGTTCATTCATTCTTGTCCTTTTAAGTGGTGGGCCATCTTCCTGGCGGCCGCAAGTTTCGATTTGAAGTTAGGATCCCGTGCCGCTGATGCACCTGGTTGACTAGAGAACCACACCATGACGGTATTGGACTCTTGATTGATATAAATAACTTGCCCATGAATGCCTACAGCGCAGAATTCGCCTTTGGCCTCATCCAATACCCACCACATATTATGATAAGAGGACCAGGGCTCGTCGCCATATTTAGAGTTTTGCATCATGTTAGTGCGAAGTTTGTCACTAATATTGAGTGTTGCATTCACCCATTTAGCCGGGATGATCTGCTCACCATTAAAGTGACCATTGCCACGAATCATCATGCCAAAGCGCGCAGCATCACGGGCCGTACTATTCATACCACCTGTCACAGCGGGCATAAACGCGCGATCAACCGCGATATAAGCATCATGCTCAGCGCCAATTTTTGACCAAATGTTTTGCTGTATAAAGTCTTGGAAAGGTTGCCCACTGACACGAGAAATCAGCCAACCTAGAACATCAGCGTTACTAGAGTTGTAATCAAAATTTTCTCCTGGGTCTCTCTTTAGATCAGACTTGATGTATTTCGCTAAAAAATCATGCACCCCATAAATTTCTGTTTCATCTGGTTGCACATCGGCTGCACCCTTTAACCATCCTAAATTCAGCGCAGGAGCATAGTGAACAGCAAAATCAGAACTAAGATCGGTGTAGCTTTCTTTAAAATCAATACTGCTCGCCATGTCCAAAATATGTTGAATAGTAACCCTCTCAAAACCACTTCCTTTTAACTCTGGAATATATTTAGCGGGGGAAGCCGACAAATCAAGTTTTCCTGACTCCACCAACAGGCCAAGTGCTGTGCTAGTCAATGATTTACTCATGGAAAACCAAATATGTTGGGTATGAGCATCTAATTGCCCAAAGTATTTCTCATATAACAACTCTTGACCCTGAACAACTACCACTCCGTCTGCGTAATTTTTTTCAAATAGCTCCTCAAAAGCCATTGTCTTGCCGGCGCTATCAGACACTAGGAAATTGCCAAGATATGGCTGAGTAGGCTCACCTAATTCAAAAATCTTACCCTCGCGAGGAATCATTACTACATTGAGAGGAGCCCCTGCATTGCTGAATGTCCATTGATTAATGGGATACTCTCGATAGTTCTTCATGGTCGCTTGGCTTGCTCTGGTTGGAGGAAACCCTTGCATTACAGGCGACTCAGGTGTTGTCTGAGCAACAGAAAAAGAATGAAAGATAGATAAGTAAGCAGTTAAAAAAGAGCCAATAAAAAAGTATTTCATTACTCTAACGCCCTCTAATTTAGTCATTTTTTTGTTATTATTTTGGTTAATCGATGACCGTAGTGTAACTTATTGGTTCAATAGTTCGACCCACTATAAAAAAACAAAAACAGTAAAGGGTTATTAGCTAGCCAGCCAACAACCCCTGCAGAATCTTAGTTTACAACTTCCATTTCATCTAACAAGCGATCAGCCTTATCCAGATACTTCATCACCCATAGCATGTACCGACTATCAACCTGGATAGATCGGTTCGTATCATCGTCATAACCCCAGTCCGCAATAATACTTTCATAGACACCATCAAACAGTAACCCCACCAGTTCAGCGCGGCCATTCAAGGTTGGTGACCCTGAATTGCCACCTGTGCTGTCTAATGTAGAGAGAAAATTAACGGGGACTGAGTCAATCTCTTTGACATAAAAATCACCGTACTGTTTCTGTTTAATCAGTTCTATCTGCTTCTTAGGAGAATCAAATGGGTCGTTGCCAGTATCTTTGGCCAGAATCCCCTCTAGTCGAGTGAAGGGCTCAGCGCGAAGGCCATCCTGAGGCGAATACCCTTTTACATGCCCAACTGCCACTCTCAAGCTAGAGTTTGCATCTGCGTAAACCGGTTTACCCTGATCTCGGTTAAACGCAATAATCGCTTGCATGTATAAAGGACGAACCTTCATTATCTTACCTGCTAGCTCTTTATCACCTCTCTCTTGCTCCATATTAGTGTCATACATTGCCACCGCATATTGAATAAAGGGATCTCTTGACGCCTTAAACTCCTCAACAGATTTATCCATCCAGGCGAGTCTGACATCCAATTCGTTCAGCTTAGTTTTTGAATACATTCTATCCAACGTTCGCCGTAACTTAGCTCCATTAAACGTCTTGCCCAACTTAAATACCTTATCAAACTCAGAAAAGCGGTCATCCATAGGCAATGCGGAGTAACGTTTAAGCATTTCAAATAGCAGTGCCTTTTCAACACTAGCTGCATAACGACGATCAATACGCTCCATGCCTGATTTGAATCGCGTCATATCACGAGTTTGGTAACCGGATTCTCTCTCCATATCATCTAGCAACTTCTCATTAGCCAGACGATATAAGCGCGTTGCGGTGGGCAGCATGGTGGTATAACGCATGTATCCGACAATTAAGTCTCTGGCCTTGTGAGCCTGACTTTCCTCAATAAGCATATCCAGTGTTGCTAGTGTCTTGCCATAGGTTGCCTGACGCTCAGCGTTTTGATCAATCCAATTAGCAAGCTCCACTTGACGTCGTTTGCGATCATCAAGCATCGAGGACTTCCCATAAAACTCAATCATTGAGGTGAAATTTTTTGCATAGTTAGCTAACCCCGCCAACATGCTCTCGTACTTGATCCGCTCATCAGTGCCCTCTGGCGCAGTCTGCTCAATAATCTCTATAAAACGCTCGCGCAGTATTTTTGCCTCTGGATAAGCCCACTCAAACTGGTTCTCAACCTCAGTAGCTGTGCGATATCGGTTAGTGCGGCCTGGGTAACCCGCCACCATCACAAAATCACCTTGCCTGACACCCTTGGCTGACACTTTCAGGAAGCTTTTAGGCTCATAGGGAACATTGTCAGCACTGTAATCTGCAGGTAACCCTTGTTTAGAAACATAGGCTCGATAAAATGAGAAGTCTCCCGTGTGCCGAGGCCACATCCAGTTATCAATGTCTCCACCGTACTTACCAATGCTGCCTGCTGGGTTATACACTAAGCGTACATCGCGAATTTCTAGCTGCTTAATTAAGTAGTACTCCAACCCACCATGAAAACTGTAGACTTGGCACCTATAACCGTCCTCACTTTCACAATCAGCAATTAGCAATTTTTCACGGGCATCAATGGCCTCATAGAACGCATTTCCCACTTTACTCTCAGTACCTGCTACCACTATTGCAGTCACATCTGTTACCTCTTCAGTCACATAGACTCGTGACCCCGGCGTGGCGGGCAGCTCTTCGCTAAAAGAGGATGCTAAAAATCCATCTTGAAGAAGGTTATTCTCAGGGGTGGAGTTGTGCAATATGGAGCCATAAGCACAATGATGATTAGTAACCACCAAACCCTTGGGTGATACAAATGAAGCTGAGCAACCGCCTAAGCTAATCACCGCATTCATAGGAAATTCAGTCAATTTAGAAATTGATGATGCGTCTATTTCAAGTCCTTTATTTGCAAGCTCATCAGCAATAGCAGGTAATTGATAGGGTTGCCACATACCTTCATCTGCTTGGGCGGCAGAAAAGAGCGTAAATGAAGCAACTAGAGCCATTAAGGCTCCTAGGTTCTTTTTTTTCATAATATTAAGTCCGTTTGAAAGAATTTAAGTACAGTTTTTAATTGCACTGATGGCGCTATGATAATCAACTCTCTATTAGCTTATCCATACCCCGTTAGTGGTTTGGCAATCGACAGAATCCAAAATCATATGAATGATCAATCCAAGACCGATAATACGGGTTTTTGGTATAAAGCAAAGAATCACATACAGAGAAATAAACCACGGCTGATGAAGCGGGTGAAAACCAATACTACAGCGACTAGCATCATAAATAGGGTTAGCTAAAAGATGGTCGAGGTCCACCACCATTGTTGCCATCATCAGTAGGTAGGCCAACTGCCAGCGATGCCTATAAAGCAGGCCAACAACAACCGCCGGAACAGCGAAATGTAAAAACAGATGAAACATTAAAAACCAGTAACTCCACTGGGGATGGCAGGATAATCCCCAACTAGCGGCGCCCCCTTTTCAACAGTTTGTATGGCCGCCTCTATAATATCCAGCGCTTCAACAAAAATCTGCTTGTCCATGTTCAGTGCAGGGTACATCCGCACTGTTGGTTCGGTGTCACAAATGGCCCATACTCCATTGACTAGCATTTCGTTGCGAACAGTTCGAGCGACATAACTATCATCATAGTCATCACCAAACTGAGTTTTATCAGGATGAGTAAACGAGATACCCATCAATAAACCTAAGCAGCGAACATCACTAACAATGGCGTATTTTTTTGGCCAATCTGCCATTCTAGACTGAGCAATTTCTGCCAGCTCTGCCGCTTGCTCCACCACATTGTCACGCTTAAAGATTTCGAGTGTTTTTAAGCCTGCAGCACAGCCTGCAGGAGTGCCCGCGAAAGTACTGCCCGCACTAGCACGTGGGTTATCACCTAAAATCTCATCACGCGCAGCGACTCCTGCACAGGGTTCAACACCCCCAGAAAGATTTTTACCCACAACCATCATATCGGGGATAACATCGTAATGATCAATGCCCCACATCTTGCCTGTGCGACCAAGACCTGTAAGCACTTCGTCAACAATCATCAACCAATCATTTTCATTACAAATACGACGGATACCCTGGATGAAATCAACAGATGGTATCCAGTTACCGCCCTCAGCCAAGCCTGGCTCGACCAAAATCGCAGCAATGTTTTCCGCTGGCACAATATATTCAGGGATGTGCGATTCTAAGTACCAAAGACAATAGTTAACATACTGCTCGGGAGTCATGTCTGCTGGAATGTTTTGTGAATAAGGGTAAGGTGCCTTGATCACCGCCGCACCCCAGGGTTCCATGTACAGGTTGTGCTCGCTAGTGTAGCCACTGATAACTTTGGTACCCATACCGGCGCCATGAAAAGAAGATGTAAAACTAATGATATAGCGTCGCTTTTTATAACAAAGTGCGGTGTGAACTGCAGACTCGACCGCCTCGGTGCCAGAAACCTCGAAGGTGAAACGGGGTAGTTGCTTGCCCGGCATAATATCTGCCAGTTTCTCTGCCAATTCAAACCTAAGAGGGTGCTCCCAGTGATAGCCATAGCGTTGATGAGCATCCTGCACAGATTGTAGAACTTCTGGATGGCAGTTACCTAAAGGGTTAGTTGCCCAACCATTTTGGAAATCAATGTATCGATTGCCATCAAGATCCCATACATAATCGCCTTCTGCCCTGTCCAGTATGATTTGGGCAGGTGGTATAAAACCTCTGGCGGCAGATGCCACAGCGTCTTCATCATAATTGAGTCCATGCCTAAACAGCGTTTTGCCTGCGTGGAGTCTTTCGGAGGTTTTAGGTCCGGGCAGTATATAAGCCATAATCATACGTCCTGTTGTTAGAAGTGCCATAAATCATAATAAGGGTTGCTTATCGCTGAGCTGTGTCACACTATATAAGCATATAGAGGTTTAAACAGGCATTCAATTAGTCAATTAATGGGACTATTCTTATGGCAACCACCAACCCTGATAATCATCAGGAGCGTAGAAATCTTCTGATTGATGCCACCATTACTGCCATTGCCGAGTTTGGCCTCTCTAAGCTAACACTGGCTAAGATTAGTTCGATTGCGGGCTTAACAGCGGGAACCGTCAATTTTCATTTTGATAGCAAAGAATCCCTGTTACTTGAGACCTTAAACTTTGTCTCAGAAGAATTTGATCGCGGTATTGCTAATGCTTTGCAAGGCGCTGGGCCAGATCCTGCAAAACGATTGGCGGCTATTATTGATGCGTCTTTAGATCCTGACATCACTGAGCATCGAAAAATGGCGGTTTGGCATGCGTTTGATTCTGAAAGCAGAGGCAGGGAGGATTACCAGCGTATTCGCGGCAATTTAGATCGACAAAACTTCAAATTAATACTCAATCTGTGCGAACAAATTATTGCTGATGCTGGCAAACAATCTGACATCAGTGCCCGAGCTATTGCTAATGCTATTTCTGGTATTACTGATGAGGTCTGGAAAGAAATTCTTTTTGCCGGCGAGAGTTATGATCGCGATGACGCCCGCCAAGTATGCCTGAGCTTTTTAGCTAGTATCTTTCCTTGGTGCTACAGCATGCCTGTCCATAAAGATACCCAAGATCAAGCGGTGTCGAGCATCGAAGTGGCTAGAGCCTCAGCAGAGGATACAGATGTTGTGGCTGTATTATTTGATCAATATCGACAGTTCTATGAACAAAATAGTAATGTTGCCTTAGCTAAAAACTATATTAATGAGCGCATAAGTACAGACACTTCAGTGATCTTTGTAGCACGAGTAGATGAGCGGCCTGTTGGCTTTACTCAGCTTTACAGCACCTACTGCAGTGTAGACGCTGCTCCGATCTGTGTACTTTACGATCTCTACGTCCAACAAGATGCTCGACGATTAGGTGCTGGAAAAGCATTAATGAACAGCGCTCTTGCTCACGCTAAGGCTTCAGGTGCATCTCGGATTGATCTTGAGACAGAGATTAATAACGTCAATGCACAACAACTCTATGAATCTTTAGGCTACATAAGAGATACTGAGTTTTACAAATACTCTCTGGAAGTATAGGCCTCTAATCTGCTGTCGATGCCATTAAATAGATCATTTCAAGGCCAATAGTAGCCCCCGCCAAAGCGGTGATATCAGCGTGGTCGTAGGCCGGTGCCACCTCAACTACATCAGCGCCAACAATGTTAATGCCTGCTAACCCTCGAAGAATATTCATCGCTTTATCTGTGGTTATTCCACCAACGACCGGGGTGCCTGTGCCCGGAGCGTAAGCCGGATCTAAACAATCAATATCAAAGGTAATATAGACGGGCATATCGCCCACCCTGCTTTTTATTTGCGCTACTATTTCTTCACTGGTTAGGGCATTAGTGTGGGTAGCATCAATCACTTGGAATAAATGACTATCAGTCGTGTATTCAGTGCGAATACCAATCTGAATTGAGTGATTGGGGTCAATCAACCCCTCTTTGGGGGCATAATAAAACATACATCCGTGGTCATAACATGATGTCGTGTCGTCCTCAGGTGTATAGGTATCGGTATGAGCATCAAAGTGCACTAAAGCCACGGGGCCATGATATTGATGTACCGCTCGCAGTAAGGGTAGGGTAACAAAATGATCGCCGCCAAAACTCAGGGTTTTCTTACCCTGTTGGTGAATAGCTCCAACGTGCTCAATAACAGTGTCGATCATTGACGCTGATTCACTGGGCTTGAATTCAATATCACCATAGTCAATAGCATTGATCTTATCCAATGCCTTGAACGGCCATGGCCAGCGCTTCTCTTCCCAACGCAGGTTAGCCGATGCTGCACGAATACTTTGAGGTCCATGACGAGTACCCGCTCTGCCTGTAGTACCTAAATCATAGGGAATTCCCATCACCACAAGGTCAGCAGCTTTGATATCTCTGGATATAGGAAGCCCTAGGTAACTAAAGGTATTAGCAAACATTGAGTAACTCTCGAAAATCTCTTCATCTGACATGGGACACTCCTCTTTGGCACTAACAACCTGTGTTTTTATTAATCGACCCAGATACCCTGCTCTCGTAAATCATTCATGGCAAGCTCTAACCCTTTGCGCAGTATAGAGACTAACTCATCGACCTGCTGTTTGGTAATAATCAGTGGCGGTGAAATAATGCAGATATTAATGAACGGTCTCACCAGTAGCCCCAACCGCTGACAGTGCTGATCAACCATCTCACCGATGGCGTAGTCTTTAGCCAACAGATCATCTTCGTTATGGCCCTCTATGGTCATCTCTACCGCAGCCATAAGACCTTCACCGCGAACATTACCAACTAAGGGAATATCCTGAAGGGTGCGAAGTTGTTGTTGAAAATAAGGCCCTACTTGGTGAACAGTATCCAATATATTTTCATTTTCAATAATATCCCAACTAGCCAGAGCTGCGGCACAAGCAACGGGACTACCACCCCAGGTATAGCCATTAGAATAGAGGCAGCCATCAGCATTATCACCAGTGAAGGTCTCAAGTAGAGATTCAGAGACCGCATAACCGCCCATGGGGATATAGCCTGAGGTGACACCCTTGGCGAAAATAATGATGTCAGGGACGATACCAAACACCTCCTCAGAGGCAAACCAGTGACCAAGCCGTCCAAAGGCAGTGACCACCTCGTCGGCAATGTAAATAATGTTGTACTTTTTAACCATCTCCCAGCAGCGATAGTTATAATCTGCTGGCGGCACAATGACCCCACCACTAGCAAGAATGGGCTCGGCAATAAAGCACATGACATTGTCCGGCCCAATTTCAAGAATTTTTTGTTCTAACTCATTTACCAAGAAGTCACAAAACGCCGCTTCGGTGTCAAATTGTGGGTGATAAAAATGACACGGAGCTGACAGAAAATGAATGCCTTCGCGCTTTATGTCCATTGCAGTTTTGTCACGCTCTTTACCTGTAATAGAAGCAGCTAAGTATGTACTGCCGTGATAGGCTTTTTCTCGAGTGATAATATGTTTGCGTTGAGGCTGGCCGTTTATATTGCTGGCTAATTGACACAGCCGCAATGCTGAATCTACCGCAGTGGATCCCCCTGTGGTGAAGTAGATACGATTAAGATCCCCCGGGGTCTCTTTGGCAATGCGTTCCGCTAACTCAACCTCTCGGTTGTTGATCACCGTGAACGATGTAGCATAGCTCAAGTCCATAATTTGATTGGACACAGCATCGGCAATCTCTTGGCGACCATAGCCTGTCTGCATACACCACATACCAGCCGGCCCATCTAGAAGCCTATTGCCCTCAGCATCGTAGATATAAATACCCTCACCTCGGGTAATCACTGAACTCTGATCGTCTTCACCTAAGGTTCCAAGATCTCCCCAGGGGTGCAACAGGTGCTGATTGTATTTGTCTCGATAACCTTCAGTTTTCACAGTATTTACCCTAGAGTTTTAAAGAGATAGTGTTGATGACCATCGCTTATAGAGTTGCTCAGCAACCTGATTAAGCTCAACTATATTGGCCGACAGAGGTGTTTTGATCTGCTCATGATTCTGAATGCTAGGAGCCGTCACTTGCAAATCATCTCGCCACCGAGTAATCCAGTCAGTCAACAGCGGCTTGGTCATCTCAACGTGGCCCTGCATAGCAAGAACATTATCACCATAGCTATAGGCTTGATTGTGGCAGTGGTCGGAGGAAAATAAAAGCTGAGCCTTGTCGGGGATTGCGAAAGTCTCATAGTGCCAGTGGAACATCATGAAGGAGTTGTCGATATCACCCAACCACTCAACACTTCGACTATTGTTCTGTTTGAAACATTGATGCCAACCTACCTCTCCTACTGGATTGGTTGTCACTGGCGAGCCCAAAGCCCTGCTGATTAATTGTCCACCCAAGCAGTGTCCCAGGACCGGTATATTTGCTTGAACCGCTGCGCGAATAAGATCAATTTCTTGTTTTATCCAAGAAATGTCATCATTGGCGCTCATTACTCCGCCCATGAAGACCAAACCAGCTATGCTGCCATCTAATCGAGGGACAGCCTCGTCAGCATAACTACGAATAATTCGAAAAGGAATTTTTTGCCGCTGAAAATAGTCGCCTATATAACCTGAGTTCTTATCGTCCATGTGCAAGAAGACCAATACCTCTCTAGTCATGGGTTGGCCTCACAAAGCATCAAGCGTTTTATACCACATCATACCCACTGCCATAGCTGGGCGACGCAGTAACTTCCCACCTGGCCATGGCATATGAAACATCTTGTCCATAATATCAAAGCGATGGGTATTTCCATCCACTGCCTCGGCAAGTATCCGGCCTGTCATGTGAGTCGGAGCAACACCGTGACCCGAGTACCCACTAATATAGAGGACATTGCTGCCTTTGATTCTTCCTATCTGCGGCATTCGTCGAACACTAATACCCATTTTTCCAGACCAACTGTAGTCAATTCTGATATCTTTCAAACTTGGGAAGACCTTGGCCATTTTAGATCGCATGACAGCCTCAAAATTAACCGGCTCTAGACCAGAATAGTTAGATAAGCCACCAAATAAAAGCCTCTTGTCTGCTGACAAGCGGTAGTAATCCAACGCTGTACGAGAATCACATACTGCAACATCACGAACCATAGTCTGTGCTATTTGATCCCTAGAGAGGGGTTCAGTCGCGATAATGCAGCTAGTAGCAGGTAATACTCTCGCATCTAGATAGGGCACTAAATTGCTCATATAAGCATTACCACAGAGAATGACATGATTGCCCTTGATCGAACCCTTATCTGTATGAACAGCGGGATGATCGCCGTAGGTAATGTTTATTATCTCTGACTGCTCAAAAATTTTTGCACCCATTGACTCAGCCGCTCTGGCTTCACCAATACAAAGGTTTAGAGGCTGAATGTGACCCCAATCTTTGCGATAGTAGCCACCAATATAGATATCTGAATTAATATATCCTTTAAGCTCATCGCGATTGAGAAGCTCTATAGCAGAATCTTCCTTTGCCCACTCCCGGTACGCTTTAAGATGTCGCTTCTTTAACCCAACTTCGCAATAACCCCACTTTAAGTCACAATCTATATTATATTTTTCAATACGCGCCTTGATGATCTCAACACATTCCACGCCCATTTTTTCAACAACATCGACACCTTCCTCACCAATGGTTGAACGAAACGCACTGGGGTCTTGGCCATAGCCACCGATAATCTGACCCCCATTGCGGCCACTTGCGCCCCAGCCAATACGGTTGGACTCTATCAATGCGACGTTATAACCTCGCTCACACAACTCGACCGTGGTAGCGACTCCACTGAAACCTCCGCCAACCACTACCACATCAACGTCTATATCATTCTCCAGTTGAGGGTAGTCTGTTTGCCAGTTTGCAGTAGCGGCATAATAAGATGGTGCATGCTCTTTAGTGTCTGCCGTTGCCTTTAAAAACATCCGATAACCTTTTCTTTTTTAGCTTGCCTGTAACTGTGACAGCGCCTTCAGATACCAAGTGACGAACTCATTTAAGGTAGATTCGTGTTCAGGATGATAAGGGCCAGGCTCAAAAAACTGCGAATTAACGCCTTCGCTATTTCTTGTAATAATGAATTCATCTTCAAGGGTTGTGTTGTGCCACAACCAAGTAAGATCTTCCTTATTGTAGTCAACACCTTCTTCGGCATCCCCGTTCACATACCACACGAGCTCCATATCAGTTTCGGTAATACTGCGCGGAATAAAGCGATAGAGCACACAGTGGTCAGGGTAGTTCAACATAAAGGTCAGCGGGCCCATCTGGAAGTCTCCAGCGCCACCGTCGTAACCTTTCATATTTCCCATAAGAGGAGCCACCGGAGAACCATCTTTACTACCAGACTGAATACCATCATAAAGAGCGTAACGACTGTGATAAGAGCAGGCACCGAAATCCGCTGAATCGTTATAATAACCATAATATTCATCAGCAATACCAGCGACACCTGTCATTTCTTCTGCTCTTGCCCACATAGCTTCGTTAATCGGTTTTACTTTATGCGCAAGTGCTTGCAAGGTGTGCAGCTTTGCATAGTGCTTATGGGAACTAGCGCAGTGATAACACTCGAGATAATTCTCAAGACATAACTTCCAATTGGCATCAACGCGATATGTCTTTGCCTCCGCAATCTTGGCATTTTCAAGATCATAAGCACCGAGCTGAGCGCTAATATTTGAAAGGGGTTTAACAAAATCAGGAGCTTCTGGATCACAATTTATAAAAATCATGCCCTGAAAAACAACCAGCCTAACCTGCTTTAAAGAATAATTCTCTGGTTTAAATCCTTCCATAACATGCATGTCACGTGCGGCTTTTAGAGTGCCGTCAGTACCATAACCCCAACCGTGATAAGGGCAAACAAATGCACGGCGGTTACCACTCGCCTCTTCGCAGACCCTGGCTCCACGATGCCGACAAATATTGTGCATTGCTCGAACTTCACCATTACTATCTCTGCAGATGATGATGGAGTCCTCGCCAATATCAAACAGAAAATAATCACCGTTTGCAGCAATTTGACTAATATGACCGGCATATAACCAGCTCTTGTAAATGATATGTTCGAGTTCAGTTTGATAAGTGACATGGGATCGATAAAAGTATGGGTCTATAGCAAAACCCGGCTTTTCCAATTGGGCAGTCGCCCTATCTACCATTTTTTGCTGAGTATCTAAAACATCGGTTGCGATAAATTTCATAGTCACTGCCTAAATTTAAGGTCTATTAAATGCATTGTTTTACTATACAATATTTTGTTAAATGAGCATATAGTGGATTAAATGATTATTTAATTGCAAGTTAACGGCCAACAACAATTGACTATCATTACATGGCCCGCAAATACCACTCGTAGTCAATATTCGAGATCTGCGTTGCAAATTGCTCGCATTCTCCTCTACGCACTGTGCCAAAAAGTCGGCAGTAGTCTTCACCGAGATACTGCGGCAACAGCGCACTGCTATCAAATTCATCAAGAGCCAATGACCATATTCGCGGAAGCGTTATTTCTTCTTCAATCTCTACTCCCTCAGCAATCATTTCACCTGGATCAAACCCTTGACTAAGGCCGTGATGGACCCCAGCGATAATCGCCGCCATCACAAGATAAGGATTAGCATCAGCACCGGCAACTCGGTGCTCTACCCTGCAGTCACTATGCCCAGACACTGGAATACGCAATGACACATCTCGATGGTTATAACCCCAATTCGGTGTTAAGGGTGCAAAATTACCCGGAATCAAGCGACGATATGAGTTAGCATTGGGCGCGAAGATAGCCATGGCATCAGGCATGGTTTCAGCTAGCCCACCAATGGCATGGCGTAACTTATCAGAAATCGCCGGCACCTCCATTGAAGCTGGATCAGAAAATACATTAATCCCTTCATCGTCATAGAGACTCAAATGTATATGCAAACCATTGCCTGGTATTTCCATAAATGGCTTAGCCATAAAACTGGCCGACATACCATGCTCTCGAGCAACGCCTTTGACAATGCGCTTAAGAAGCACAGCATGATCACACGCTATTACTGGGTCATCCACATGATGCAGGTTAATTTCAAATTGACCAGGAGAAAATTCCGAGTGGACGGTCGCCATGGGTACATTTTGGCTTTCACAAGCTAACCTAACATCCTCCAGGAAAGCATCGTTGTCCCATAGATCTTCGGCCATAGCATACTGTATTCCAGGCTGCTCAATATTAGTTCCTGGTACTTTAGCTAATAAAGGTTCGGGTAGCGCATTGTCGCCAGCTTTGATTAGGTAAAATTCCAATTCTGTGGCAACAACCGGTTTTAACCCCATTGCTCTAAGTGATTCTAGAGCCTTAATTAGAACATTTCGAGAATCGAACCAAGCTGGGGTACCATCCAATCGAGTAAATGTGCCAAGTACTTGGGCTGTGTCAGATTTCAGCCAGGTTATCGGAGATAAGGTGTTGGAGATAGGATGAATTAGCATATCTGGGTCGCCCTCTACATCTGCAAAGTCTACCTCATCACAAAATTCACCCCGCACATTCAAAAGCATAGTCGATGCTGGCCCCTTAACGCCATCATGATAAAAGGCTTCGAACTCAGCTACAGGAATGCGTTTACAGCGAATAATACCATTCATATCTGGCATCAAAACTTCAAGCATCTTGATCTCTGGGTACCTTTTTATAAACTCGTTTAACTCTGACTCAGTCGCTATATTCATCACTAATTTCCAAGTTGTCGTCCGTTTAATTCTACCCTTCCAAAACCACCAGAGCATCTAACCCTATACAGCATTTAGCATTCAGCTGAATTGGGTTTATATCTATTTCCACCACACTATCTGCAAAGGCTAGCGCAATCGCAGACATTTTTGCAGCTGCCTCGCAGTAACTATCAACGTCCATCGCTAATGCACCGCGAGCGCCTTTTAGCAAGGGGTACATAGACAATGACTCCAACACTTCCTTGACCTTTGCGGCATCAAAAGGTGGCAACAACACCGCGACATCACTGAGAATTTCTGCATAAATACCACCAAAGCCTACCACCACGGTAGGGCCAAACTGATCGTCCCGACTAACACCTAAAATCATCTCAACACCACTGTTGTCAGCCATCGGTGAAACGGTAACTGCAGGACCCAGGCGTTGGAGTAAGTCTTGATAAGCATCTTGCAGTTGATGCTGATCAGAAATATCTAGTATTACACCGCCAACCTCAGTCTTATGATTTATTCCCCGCACCGCTGTTTTTAATACTAACGGGAATCCTACATTCAAAGCGGCTGCTTGAAGCTCATCCTGACTACTCACTTCAAGACTCTGTATCATGGGTATTCCAAAATCGCTCAACAGGTCACTCGCTACACTTTCGGATACATCATCGCAGTCTTTTAACTGACGCTTCCAATAATCAACCTTTTTCTCATCGATAACGTCATACTTCATAACAGGAAGCTGCTGAAAGTCACGGTACGCCAATAAACAGCGCGCACCCACCAAAAACTGTGTAACGCCGTCAATCACCGGCATCCCTCGATAAGTGGAAGTTATGGCCAATTCGTCAGCCCCACTACCTTGCCTATTGGCAACAAGAAAAACTGGCTTCCCGCTGGCCCTCTGAGCTTCCTCCAAATAATGGAGGTAACTACTATAAACTTCGCTATTAGGCCCTCGATCATGTACGACTGCACCCATTGCCGCTTCAGAGTCAGTGAGCAAAATTGAAAAACAGTCGGCCATGTTAGTAGTGGCGTTTACACCCCCGGCTCCCCAGCCATCGAGAGGATTAACCGCCGGTAAACCCGGATCAAGTATGCTTTTCAGCTGAGTAATGGTGGTTTCCTCCAGCTCAGTCAATGGGACATTCAAGCCATCAGCCAAATCAATAATTAACTGCCTTTCGCCCCCCGAATCATGCAGACAGACTAAGCCGCCCTCAGCAGTCTGTTTAGTTTGAGCAAACATAATTAATGCTGTTGCAAGCTCGTCCATATCGCTGACTCGCTGCACACCATAATAGTCAAACACAGCCTGATAGCATCGATCACTCCCAGCCAAAGCACCTGAGTGGGATATAGCCAATTCAGCAGCGAGATCAGTGCGCCCTACCTTAAGGACAACAATAGGAATACCACGCTGGTTGGCTTTTTTAAACGCTGCAATCAGTTTTTTAGGATGTCGACTTGTTTCTAGGAACAATCCCACAACTCGCGTTTCTGGAAGATCTAGGGCATAGTCCAAGTAATCCTCCATGGAAACAGTAAGCTCATAACCACTGGATACAGCAAAATTAAACTGAATACGCCGTTCACAATCAACAATACCTGACATGCCTGCGCCAGACTGGCTAATTAGAGCTACATTACCTGGATAGGGATGATCTCGAGTATCAAAACCGCCCGCCAAGACTCGATCGCGGACATTATAAAATCCCATACCGTTAGCTCCGGCCACCAAAAGGCCTGCATCTTGAGCCTTTGTTGCAATGCGCTGCTTTAGATTTGGAGTACTGTCATCAGAAATAATTAATGCAGAGAAAATAGTGCAGGCTGGAATTCCAAGAGAGACTACTTCATCCAGAGCTGCCTCTATACGGTGATCGTTGATAGCAAAAATAACGTGCTGTGGCGCTTTGGGGAGTTGAGCTAAACTTGGGTAACAGGGAATTCCCTCTACTTCGCCATAGCTGGGATTTACTCCAAAGATCTCCCCTTCAAAGCCACCTCTGACAAGATTTAAGATAACCTCATTACCGACACTGCCAGACTTCTGCGAGGCACCTAATATGGCAATCGATGAAGGTTTCAGAAGCGCTTGCAGCCAATGATTGATCATTTAAAAATCCGGTGCGGGAGTCTGCCTTTTGCGTGGTGGATTGAATACAGCACCTTCAATGACCGTGCACTTTGCCATCACTCTAGTCCATTTTAACTCACGCTCATAATAGATTTCAGCCACCAACTCCTGCCCAACCTTTCCGTATTTAGCATCAACTTGTGCAAAAGCTACATTAGTTTTGGCTGTTGGGCACCAAGCTCCGGTAGTTACTGTCCCCACTTCTTTGTCACCTGAGTAGATAAAGGCATGCTCAGCTGGTTTATTACCCTCCACATCAAGATAAACAAAGGCATAACGAGAACCCTCTTTCTTTTCCTTGAGGAGCGCTTTTCGACCATTGAATACAGGCTTATCAAACGAAACCAGCCAACCGAGCCCCAATTCAAAGGGCGAACGAGACCTGCCAGTGCGGATTGCCTCTTCAGCGGGTACAAAGTCGACACCAGCCTGAATGAACCCTGTCTCAGTGCGCAACATATCTAAGGCTGCACTACCTATAGGACGAATCTCTCGATGTTTTCCAGCTTCAAATAGAGCATCCCAGAAAGCTTCAGCTAATTCTGGATCTATCCAGATTTCATAACCCAAATCACCCGTAAAACCAGTGCGGCTAATCATTACCTCAGAGTCTTCAAACGGAAAACGAGTGATACCAAAAGGTTTAAGATTTTCAATGCCCTCAAACCCCATCTCCTTAAAAATCGCGCATGACGTTGGCCCCTGAACTGCAAGTGCTGCCACATCTGCTGTTTCATCAACTATGGTGACGTCGAAACCTTCTGCTGACCACATCAACCAGTCAAGACATCGCGCATAAGCACAGAGGCGATAATCATTTTCAGCAAGATGGAAGATCGTTCCATCATCCATCACCTGCCCGTTGTCGTCACACCACACCGTATAAGCCACTCGATCAATACCAATCTTGCTGATATCTCGCGTCACCAGACGGTTTAGATAGGCACCAGCATCGGGGCCGGTGAAGCGATACTTAATCATAGGGGAGATATCAAACACACCCGTATTGCTACGAACAGCGAAGTACTCTTGCTCAACTTCTGTGTAAGCCTGCGGGGAGGTATAACCCTTCCAGTCTTCCCACATGTTAATCTCACAAGCAGCCTCAATTCGCGAGTGAAAGGGTGTTTTAAGCATCATTGTTTCATCATGTGGAATCATGCTGATTTACCTCGCTTGATAATTTCTTTTGCTGCATTATGCCCTGCCAATCCCATGACTCCTCCACCGGGGTGGGTGCCCGCACTACATAAAAACAAGCCGTCCACTGAAGTACCATACTGAGAAGCTCCCGGGAAAGGGCGCATCGTTAGAATCTGATCAAGACTAATTTCTCCATGGTGCCAATGGCCACCATGAATATGGAAACGATCTTCTAAATCTGCCGGCGTCAACAACTCACTATCTATTATTTTATCTTTTAAGTTAGGTGCATAGTCAGCGATTCTATCGATCACCAAGTTTTTAAAATTCTCTTTTTGACTTGCCCAACCGCCCTCTAGCTCATAGGGAGCAAACTGCACTATCACCGACATCACATGCTTACCATCAGGCGCGAGGCTCGGATCGTGTATCGTTGGAATACTGATATCCATGGCTGGTGCCTTTGAATACTCACCATATTTACACGCATTGAAGGCAAGTTCTATATAGTCCATTGTCGGCGCGATAAGCAGCCGCTGACCCATCTGGTCCTTAGTCAACCCTTTAAAATCAGGCAGACTATCCAATGCAATGTGTAATTTAGCGGCATCACCTTTCATACGCATGGTCTTCACTCGACGTGCAACACCCGTCTCTATGTTGGTCAGGCCCACTAGTTTGTTAAATGTTGTTTTTGGATCTGCATTGGACACGACCATGCCAGCGTTCACTACCCGCCCATCAGCTAGAGTGACGCCGGTGGCACGATCTACTTCGACATTTATTTTGCTGACCGCCGAACTCACTTCAATATCCACACCTGCTGCTTTCGCTGCATTACCCAGAGCTTCACCTACCGCACCCATGCCGCCTTTGACCACGGCGGGTCCGTTGAACCCATAGACATCACCCATGCGCCGGTAGAGATAACCAAAAACGGTGTTTGGAGATCTGGGGCCCATATGGGATCCTAGTAACGAATCAAGACTAATCGCAGCTTTGAGAAGATCATTCTCAAAATTCTCTTCCATAACATCATAAATATTAATAAGAGCTAGCCGCATAAGGTCGCTCATATCTGTCTTACCGAGCATTTTCATACCCAAGCCCAACTTGGCAAGAGTAATCCGATCAGTGAGATTGCCTTCCACTAGCTTGGGAGCTCGTCGGTTAAAAGCCCCAGCAAGTAATTTGGAAAACTTCAGCATCTGCTTGTTAAAAGCAACAAAGGCTTTGCGGTCTTCATCAGACACGCTAGCGCCTTCGAGGGAGTTGGCGCCGATGGTTAAATGATTGCCGTCTTCGGCTAATGCTATGGTATTCAGGTCACGGGCAGTAAGTTCTAAACCATGACCCTTGAGATCCATATCAGAGGCAACCTCTGGGTTTAATTGGAATAACCAATGAGCGCACGAAGAGACTGAAAATTGGTCACTAAACTCGCTTGTCGCTGAGGCACCACCTAAGGCTGCATTGGCTTCAAGCACTAATACCTTACGTCCAGCCTTAGCCAAATAGGTAGCACAAACCAGCCCGTTATGACCACCACCAACAACAATAACATCATACTTCTTATCAACATTAATCATCGTCGTAGCCTCCAGGCACAGTGTTGGTTAATCTAAGATCCTGCAAAATTTCTCGAGCCGCATTAGCGCCGGGGGCTGCCATAACACCACCGCCAGGGTGAGTGCCTGAGCTACACATATACATACCTTTAACGGGCCCACGATATTGGGCATATCCTGGGAAAGGTCGGTTAAACAATAATTGATCAAAGGTCAACTCACCCATAAAGATATTGCCTTCGGTCAGACCAACCTCATTCTCAATGTCCTGAGGCGTTCGCGTTTCACAGTGCAAAATCAGATCTTTAAAGTCTGGGCTGTAATTGCTGATTTGATCGATCACTGTTTTTTCAAAGCCAGCTTTATCTTCAGGCGTCCATTCACCTCCGTTAACTTTTGGAGGAGCGTACTGCACAAATACAGACATCATGTGCTTGCCTGGAGGAGCCATCGTAGGGTCAATCTGAGTGGGAATCAGCATATCGACATAGGGATCTTTCGACCAAGTTCCGGCCTTCCACTCATCATAAGCTCTCTCCATTTTAGGTAGAGAATCACTAAAATGCTTCTCCCCTAAGCACAACGGACTGTCTTTGGGCAGGCCCGTGAACGTTGGCAATCCATCGAGGGCGATATTTAACTTACCAGAGGAGCCACGAATTTTAAAATTCTTTGCTTTGGTAACCACACTAGACGGCAAATCGCCTTCGTCCATAATTTTTAAGAAGGTTCGTTTTGGATCAAGATTTGACACCACAATATCAGCGTACAGCTCATCACCGTTAGCCAGAGCAACGCCCTTAGTCTTACCATTTTTGACAATAATTTGCCCAACCTCGGCATCGCATTTAATTGTGCCACCGAAAGACAAAAAGGATTTAGACAACGCAGCAGAAACTGATCCCATACCTCCTCTAGCAAAGCCCCATGCTCCAACAGAACCATCTACATCGCCCATATAGTGATGTAAAAGAACATAGGCAGTACCCGGTGAATATACACCTAAGGCAGTTCCGATGATGCCACTGCCAGCCAAATGGGCCTTGATAACATCGGACTCAAAATATTCATCTAAAAAGTCACCAATACTCATAGTCCAAAAACGCATGGTGTCAGCGAGGCCCTCTTCCCCCATGCTACCAAAGGACTTGGCGAGCAAACTCAGTTCTTTTAAATCCTTTGGCTTTAAAGAAGTTGGATCTGGTGGAGTGCGCATCAAAAAGGGGCGAATTAAACGAGTTTGTTTCATCACGTCAGCTTCATACCGCTCATAGGCACTAGCATCTCGTTTAGAGTGTCTCGCTATCTCTCGCAGGAGACGCTCATGATCCGCATGACTACCGAAGTAGTCGCCATTTTCTTTGAAAGTGACGCCTCCTCCATAGGGCACGACCTGCAAGCCATGCCGAGGTAATTCTAAGTCGCGTATAATTTCAGGACGCAACAGACTGCAAACATAAGAGCAGTTGGAGTACTTCCAATCGGGGTACAGTTCACGACTGACCGTGGCACCGCCAATATAAGCATTTTTCTCTAACACTAAGACGTTTAATCCAGCCTTTGCCAGGTACGCGGCATTAGTTAAACCGTTGTGTCCTGCCCCGATAACAATCGCATCATATTTATTCATAGAACTACGTTACTCCGAACAATCAGCTAGCATTAATTAACTCTATGCTTTTTTAAACCAAGTTGCAGAATGCCAAAAATAATATCTGCTGTCCATAAAAATGAATAACCATTCATTTGGTTGCGCGCTAGTAATCAATGGTTTAAGGTTCTGAAGTAGTGTTTAAAGATAGATGGCCCTCAACACGTAACAAGCGCGATTCAGCTTTTAATTCAGGAGAGCTTAATGGAAGCGGTTAACACCAAAGCTAATGACACCCCGCGCGCCATGCCCAAGCAGGCACGTCGCAAGCAGCTGATTCAGGCCACCATTAAGTGCATTGCTAAAAAAGGTCTTTCAAGCACCACAATGGCTGATGTAACCCAGCAAGCAGGCCTGAGTATGGGTATTGTTAATTTACACTTTCAAAGCAAAGAGAGGTTACTCATTGAGACCCTCCGATATATTTCTGATGAATATACCGATGGGCTGAATAAAATATTCAATGATAAGAGTTTAAGTACCGAACAAAAAATTTTAGCTCACATCAATTTTGACTTTAGCCGGGCGATTATTGATAGAAACAAACTGGCGGTTTGGTTCGCCTTCTGGGGTGAAACAAAATCCCGACCAACCTACCTATCAATTTGCGCAAGTTACATTAACGAGATTGCAAATAACTTGACCCATCTTTTTGCCTTGCTCAAACAACAGGGTGATTACTCTAATGTTAATCCAGAGCTTGTCTGCACCTGCTACACGGCCCTTTCTGATGGCTTGTGGTTGGACCTGCTAATCACACCCAAAGGAATGAAACCGGCGCAAGCTCAGGCGGTAGCAATGCATTACTTAGCCACCCAATTTCCAGAGCATTTTAAAAATGAAATATAACACTGAGCCTAGGAGATAAACCATGGAAATTCAACATAGACAAGCCACCATCGACTGGCAACAAAAGGTACGCAAGTTTGTAGATTCTGAATTAATTCCTTGGGAGATTGAAGCTGAGATGAATCAAGGTGTTATCCCTGAAGCAATAGCTAAAAACATGCAAGACAAGGCGATAGAGCTTGGCCTGTCAAAAATGGACGCACCCACAGAACACGGCGGACTGAACATGATTATGGTTGATCAAGTTGCCGCCTGGGAAGAGCTCGGCAGAGTGACCAATGCTCTATGCTGGTGTTTCCCTGAGGCACAGCACTGGATGTTTGAAGCCTGCGCCAATAGCGACTATCAGATCAAAACCTATCTGAGCGGTTTAATGGATGGAAGCCTAAGGGAATGTTATGCCATAACAGAGGCTGAGTCTGGCTCATATGAGATTACTAATACCACAGCGACGAGTTGTGATGGTGGCTACTCCATCAGCGGAGAGAAATGGTTTGTGACCACAGCCAATATGGCTGACTTTTTCTTTCTTCAAGCGAAAACCGACAGTGGCGAGGAGGCGCTCTTTTTTATCAAAATAGATGCCCCTGGGGTGACAATGATTGAAAATCCACTCTTCTCGCATACCTTTCCCTCTCATCATCCTACCTATAAATTTGACAATGTTTTTGTTCCAGAGAAAGATCGCATTGGTGGTGAAGGCTCTGGTATGGATTATAGCCGCAGCTGGTTTCGGCACGAACGTTTGACCATCTCTGCTCGTATGCTAGGGGCTGCTGCAAGGATGATAGAAGAAGCATCTGCCTGGGCATCAGAGCGGGATATTCAAGGCGAGAAGCTCATCGATAAACAAGCGATCCAATTCAGCTTAGCGGATAGTGCAACTGAACTCTGGGCCTCTAAACTTATGGTTTATGAGGCGGCTGAAGCGCACGATCGAGGTGATGATATTAAATCTCTGCATGCTCAGTGTTCAATGACGAAACTCTATACCACTGAAATGGCCAATCGTGTTGCCGATCGTTGCTTGCAAATTTGGGGCGGTCGCGGCTATAGACGAGACAATGCAGTGGAGCGTTTCTATCGGGAGGTGAGGGTTGATCGAATATGGGAAGGCAGCAGCGAGATGCAACGCATGGTGATCGCCCGCGCACTTCAAAAACGAGGATTAAAAGGAATGTAATGTGCTGACATCACAGAAAACTCACCGATTGCTTCAGCACCTAGCCCAATGGATATTGCTAGGACTAATCATTATTGCCAATCCAATCTTAGCTACTCCCTCCGAACAAGATCTTATCGACGCAGCCAAGGGCACACCAAAGCAACTGAATATTTATAACTGGGCAGATTACATTAACCCAGAAGCGATTACCGATTTCGAAGCAGAGTTCGGCATAGACGTTACTTATGACATCTATGACTCTAGTGAGATTGTCGACACTAAATTAATGACTGGCGGCAGCGGCTACGATGTTGTAGTGCACGCCTCATCTTTTACGTCTCGATTGGCTAATCTAGGAATTTTTCATCCTGTCGACTTCGATAGGCTACCCAACTGGAACCATTTAGACCCTGTATTGGTTAATGCAGCAAACGAAAAATATTCTAATAGCTTGCAAGGTGTACCTTTCTTTTGGGGAACCACCGGCATTACTTATAACGTTGATATGATTAAGGCTAGGATGCCG
>SHBP01000010.1 GCA_004211905.1 SAR92 clade bacterium | reverse complement strand
ATTTATCCTCTCGTTGCTTATTATCGAGAGTTACTATGCTAAAATTGATGTCTCAGGGGGGCGTTCTGGATTCGACGCGGGTTACAAAACCTCCGGTGCATGCCGAGATGGTGACCAATCTCGTTAATCCAAAGTCGCAAACTTATAGTTGCCAACGACGACAACTACGCACTAGCTGCTTAAACCCCAGTGTAGTGCCGTTTGACTGGAGCCGTGCTTATGCGTCCAGAGTTCTAAACCCTTAGGGGGGCGGAATGCTCAAATGTCATATCTCATGAGATCGTAATGAAGCTTGTTCGGGGCGGATTTATTAAAACTTTACCGAAATCGTTTGTTGTGCGCCCTGTCAGTCGGGTTGCAGCAGGCTAAATTTAAAGACTGAACTAAGCATGTAGAGCCGCAGGCAGCGGACAAGCGGACGCGGGTTCAATTCCCGCCGCCTCCACCATCTAAAGATAACCCCCTGTTTTTAAAGGGGGTTTTTCTTTATGTTAAGTAAGGCTTGTTGTTCCTTTAGTTATCTTTATTAGATTTATCACCGCTCTAATATGGCTGTTACGCCCTGACCGCCAGCGGCGCAGATGGAAATAAGGCCGCGTCCTCCGCCTTTTTGCTCTAGTAGCTTGGCTAGGGTGGCAATGATTCTTGGTCCAGTGGCAGCAAAAGGATGACCAGTGGCGACACTGGACCCGTTTACATTAAGCTTTGATCGATCGATACTACCAAGCGGGGCATCCAATCCTAGTTTGTCCTTACAGAAAGTCTCGTCCTCCCATGCTTTCATGGTGCATAGGGCTTGAGCGGCAAAGGCTTCATGAATCTCGTAAAAATCAAAATCTTGCAGAGTCAGGCCGGCTCTCGCCAAAAGTCTAGGCACTGCATAGGCTGGTGCCATCAGTAGGCCTTCGCTCTGCTCCCCTTGGCTGTAGAAGTCCACTGCGGCCACTTCACTATGAGTGAGGTAGGCTTGTACCGGCAGATTATTTTGTTGTGCCCAGTCTTCACTACCCATGAGTACAGCTGCTGCCCCATCGGTAAGCGTAGTGGAGTTGGCAGCCGTCAATGTCCCATTGACAGGGTCATAAGCAGGCTTGAGTTTGGCTAATTTTTCTAGCGGTGTGTCTCGCATAATGCTATCGCGTTCCACCCCATTAAACGGTCTCACAAGATCATTGAAAAAACCACGCTCATAAGCGGCGATTAGATTTTGATGGCTGTTGTATGTCAGTTGGTCCTGTTCCTCGCGACTGATGCCCCAGTCTTTTACCATTAACTCACAATGCTGACCCATAGACAGGCCAGTGCGAGGCTCAGCATTGGCTGGTAATAAGGGCAACATAAAGCTTGGTCGAATACTGGCCAGCGCTTTCAATCGTTGGCCTAAAGTTTTAGCACGATTTAGGCTGAGTATCATATGTCGATACTTCTCATTCAGCGCTATAGGTGCATCACTAGCGGTATCAGTTCCAGCGGCTACACCAGATTCAATTTGCCCTAAAGCAATTTTGTTACCCACTAGAATGGCTGCCTCTAAACCTGTGCCGCAGGCCTGTTGCAAATCGTATGCTGGTGTTTGCAGAGATAAGCCTGAGTTTAAAGTGGCTTCTCGTGCCAGATTAAAATCTCGAGAGTGCTTCATCACTGCACCGGCTGCCACTTCGCCCAGACGCTCGCCGCTCAGGTTGAAACGCTCCACTAGCCCCTCAAGGGTGGCGCTGAGCATGTCCATGTTGCTTGCTTGGCTATAGCTAGTATTTGAGCGCACAAATGGAATACGGTTACCACCAATAATGGCGACTTTACGGATAGATGTCATAGCGAAGATCCTAACGATTACGGTTTTAAAGAATGATATTACCATCAATCCTAAATTGACTGCATACAAATACCATTGGCTAGGGCGCAAGATTATTTGTCATTTCGGCCAACAATAAGGTGTTTTAGAGGGGTAGAATAACGACCTTGATCAGTACAAAGTTTTGAGGAAATAACAAATGACAGATAAGTATCTAGAGCTTGCTAATTCACCCTTGGGGAAAAAACTATTTGCTGCAGTGGGGCTACCAGACCCGGTTCCTCTTAGGCGCGAGGACCCTAGTCAACCCCATAAGTTGTGGGGCCAGGTCTTGCTGGGTGCCAGCGAGGGGTCTGTCTTTGCTCAATCTATGGATGACTTTATTTCTGCCGCTGGTGCAGATGTATGTCGTGAATCTCTGCAGAATACTGGCCACCTGCTGTTTGATGCCTCTGGCATAACCAACGCACAGCAAAGCGAGCAGTTATATCGATTTTTTAATCAACACATTAAATCCCTTGCGCACTCAGGCCGAGTAATTATTGTGGGGCATAAACCCAGTGCATTAAATAATACTGAACATGCGGCAGTGCAACGTGGTCTGCTTGGCTTTGTTAAATCATTGGCAAAAGAGATTGGTCGTAAAGGTGCAACGGCTAATTTGGTTCTTGTGGACAAGGGTGGTGATCAGGCGCTGGAGGGACCAATTCGGTTTCTACTCTCAGCGGGTTCTGCCTTTATGAATGCCCAGATGCTCACGGTAGCTGCACCGGTCGCTGATATGGATGCGGATTGGACCAAACCGTTGCTTGGGAAAACGGTATTGGTGACAGGTGCGGCTCGAGGTATTGGGCTAGCAATAAGTCAGACGTTGGCCAGAGATGGCGCTGAAATAATCGGTGTGGATGTTCCCCAGTCTGAAAATGAGCTGGCGACGGAAATGACGGCCATTGGCGGCTTGAGTTTGCCACTGGATATTACCGATGCTGACGCACCGGAGCGGTTGCGCGATTTTTGCTTGACCCAAAGTCCAACGTTACATGCCATTGTGCACAATGCCGGTATTACCAGAGACAAGATGTTATCGAAAATGACCCCTCATCAATGGGATTTGTTGGTGCAGATAAATCTTGGTGCCGTGCAGAGCATTAACAAGGTGCTACTAGACACCGAGTTATTGGATAACGGCGGCAAGATAATTGGAGTTGCTTCAATTAGTGGTATTGCTGGTAATGTTGGCCAGACCAACTATGGATTCTCCAAAGCCGCAATCATTGGAGTAGTTGAATCCTTATCGGAATCTTGTGCAGCCAGAGGTATTACCATCAACGGTGTGGCCCCAGGATTTATTGAGACTCAGATGACTGCAGCGATTCCTTTCGTCACTCGGCAGATGGGACGTCGACTGTCCTCCCTCGGGCAGGGAGGTCTACCGATTGATGTGGCCGAGGTCATTGGCTTTTATCTCAGCCCACAGGCGGCTGGAGTTAACGGCAATATGGTTCGGGTCTGTGGTCAAAGCTTATTAGGGGCTTGATTTATGTATTTCTAGGTTCGTAGAAATGACTTTTAAGCCGAGTGCGTTTAAGAGCTGGAGTTATCAGAGCTAAATCATTGTGACTGGAGAAGCTTTGGTAAGATTCAGATAATGTGTACCACTCAGAGCATATCTAGCTTCTGATTCGCTATGTGCTCAAGCAGTGGACTTTGCGCTGCTCTCTCAAATGCAGCGTCAATCGCTTGAAATCTTCGTTGCACAATGGCGCGATAATTGGGGTGGGTAAAAATATACAACTCGCCATCATTTAAAGCCTCAACAACCCGTTTGCCAACAATTGAGACATCGATACCGTTTTCAACCAAATGCTTAGTCTTGTCTGAAAAGCCATGTTCATCGGTTGGGGTGGCTGTATCATTTTGGTATTTGAGGGGGCGATTTCTATTTGAGTCGTAAATCCGAGTTTGCACGAAGGCTGGGCAGAGTACAGAAACTTTAATGCCTTTAGATTGAAGCTCAGCGGCCCAACTTTCTGATAGGGCAACAACTGCTGTTTTGGTGGCGGTATAAGCACCATTATAGGGAATACCACCCATGCCCGCCATTGAGGCTACATTGATTATCCACCCACCTTCACCATGCTGTTTAATCAATGGCACCATCACTTTAGCGCCATACATGACCCCCATTAGGTTTACATCTAATGCCCACTGCCAACCCTTGGTTTGTGCGTTTTCAATTGGCCCGGTGTCTCCACCAATGCCCGCATTGTTGACTACCATATGAATCTTGCCGAATCTCTCAATGGCTTGCTGTGCCGCGTTATGCCAATGGGCTTCATCGGCAACATCAAGCGTCACCGACAATACTGAGATGCCGGAACCTCTTAATTCTAGGCTCGCCTTCTCAAGATTCTTCTGGTCAATATCTGCCAGCACAATATTCATTTTTTGCTCGCCTAAGGCTTTCGCAATAGACAGGCCTATACCTTCTGCGCCACCACTAATGATCGCGGTTTTGTCTGCAAATTGAGACATATAAATGTGTTCCTTTTATATCTTCACTGAGTGGTTGGAGTACTAGCAGGTTCGTGGACATAAAGGATACCTATTCACTGTTCAATAATAAAGAGTCAACAAGAGGGGGTTAAATGGTGGTGTTGAAATTCCAAGATGTGTGATTCAACTTGGATAGTTATTTGAGGGTAGGATTCTAGGGTGGTAGTGATAGAAAATAAGCCTTTGCTAATGATAGGTTTAACTTTTTGAGCAAGAAAATATCGAGGGTGTAAACACTCGCACTAGCTTTTTTGAGTCTGACTAGTCAATATTAATGATATGTTATATCATATCTCTTTTTAATGATTTTATTAGGACTATCTTTATGACTCAACTACCCGTGACTGTTCTTTCGGGCTTTCTTGGTGCCGGTAAAACAACTGTTCTCAGCCACATTCTCAATAATCGCCAGGGTAGGAAGGTGGCAGTTATTGTCAATGATATGAGTGAAATTAATATTGATTCGGCAATTGTTCAAAGTGAAGTTTCTTTGAACCGCAGCGAAGAAAAGCTTGTTGAAATGAGTAATGGGTGTATTTGTTGCACCTTGAGAGAAGATCTATTGGAAGAGGTGACCAAACTGTCCACGGAAGGACGGTTTGACTATCTTGTTATCGAATCGACGGGAATTTCAGAACCTCTACCTGTAGCGGAAACCTTCACGTTTGCTGATGAAAACGGTGTTTCGCTGTCAGATGTTGCTGACTTAGACACAATGGTCACGGTGGTCGATGCCGTGAATTTTATGAAGGACTATGACGAGGCAAAATATTTACAAGATACAGGTGAATCACTCGGGGAAGAGGATGAACGCAGTGTTGCAGATCTGTTAGTTGATCAAGTTGAGTTCGCTGACGTTATTTTGATCAGCAAAACTGACTTAGTAAGCTCGGCTGATATAGAGCGCTTAACGGCAATCCTAAAAACTCTAAATACTGATGCCAAAATTGTTCCTATTTCCCAGGGTCAGGTGGATATCGATGAGGTGCTCAATACTGGCTTGTTTGATTTTGAGCGAGCTCAACAGGCGCCTGGTTGGCTCAAAGAAATGCGCGGAGAACATGTTCCCGAAACAGAGGAATATGGCATTGGTAGTTTTACCTATGAAGCAAGGAGGCCTTTTCATCCAGAAAAGTTTCATGAGTTTTTACATGGTACAGATAAATACGGTAAGTTGATTCGTTCTAAAGGCTATTTTTGGTTAGCGTCTCGGCCTGAATTTGCCGGTCAATGGAGTCAGGCGGGAGGCATTGCACGCTATGGGTTTGCTGGTATGTTTTGGAAAGCTATACCCGAGAAAAACTGGCCTACAGATGAAGAGTATTTAGCCTCTATCAAGAAGAGCTGGGTCGAGCCCTTTGGCGATATGCGCCAGGAGCTGGTGTTTATTGGCCAGAGCCTGGACCAATATGCGATGACCCAAGCGCTGGATGACTGCCTGCTCAGTGAGGACGAGCTGTTGCGAGGTAAGGCCTACTGGACAACATTGCAGGACCCATTTCCTATTTGGGAGCAAGCATGAATTCTTTAAACCTTGCCCATCCGCCTAATGATAATTCTGTTAATGGCAGAGAAGTAGAAATTCGAGGCGTTATTAAGAGTGGTGAGCCGAGAGTTTTGACTAATATCTACCGAGAAGACACCAATATCGTTGTCTGGCAGCGTAAGTTATCTGGAACGCTCAGACAATCTGTCGACGACTTTTTGAAAGCGAACACAAATTTTGAAACATCTATGACCGTCACGCCACAAAGCGCGCTTTTAAGTGTTAGTGAAGCTTTAGGAGATACGGATCAATCAGAACTTAGTGAAAACATTACCGAACTAGTTGATATGTTTTGCTGCCTTTTTGAGATTAAACGAGCTGGATTACGTTTAGCAATACTTGATCGCGCGATGTGCCCAAAGTTTCATGCCGACAAAGTACCCTGTCGTTTGGTCACAACCTTTCAAGGTGTGGCTACAGAGTGGTTGCCTCATCAGGCAGTTAATCGCAGTAAACTGGGTGTTGGCAGCCAAGGTAAGCCAGACCATGAATCAGGGTTGTACCAAAATCACCACGACATTCAACAACTAAACTGCGGGGATGTTGGCCTGCTAAAAGGTGAGCTTTGGGAAGGAAATGAAAACGCTGGTTTGGTGCATCGCTCACCTAGCTTACCTGACAGTGAGCGTCGTTTATTATTGACTCTGGATTTTAGCCACTGATTAGGTCATTGCCAAGCATCAGATTGTCAATTGAGGGAAGAATTATCTAGTCTAATAAGACATTCGACATCAAAAAGTCTCTTAAAGTCGCGGTCTATTTACAAGATTTATAGAGCCTCTAAGGACATGGCCTAACTGGTAAAAATAAATGATATGTTGTAACATAGCACAGTAATTTTAGCTCCTAGGGTCGATTGAAAGAGCCTCGACGAAGTTCAGAACAAGGAAATAAATTACTGGCCAAACAAGAAGCCTGCCAATAGCAAGTATGTGTGCGGTGATAAATAATTGCTCACAATTCCGATAGTCTTACATCATATCGTTATAGGTAACTACCATGAATCACGTCGACAGAATTATTGGACACGCAGAGCAGCATTGCAAAGCCCACGGTGCTCGTTTAACTGTAAAACGAAAACAGGTTTTGGCTGGACTCATCCAATCTGAAAAGGCGCTTTCTGCTTATGAGTTAATTGATGTGTGCAAACAGCAATTCGGCGAAAGTATGCCAGCTATGTCTGTATACCGCATTTTAGAATTTCTTGAAGACGAGCATCTAGTGCATAAGCTTAGCCTTGCAAACAAGTATGTCGCTTGTGCTCATATAAGCTGTAGCCATGAGCACGCTGTCCCGCAGTTTTTAATTTGCAGACAGTGCAGCAAAGTGAAAGAAATTGGTATCAAACCAGCAACGATTGATGAGCTTCGAGAAAGCGTCAATGAGGCTGGGTTCAAGCTTGTAAACACACAGTTAGAAATGAACTGCCTATGTGAAGGTTGTGTCGCGCAGGCGGCTTAAATATTAGGAAAGAACCCCATGAAAACAGAACAAGCAATAACAGATAAGATGGCCATTGGATTGTCAATCGCTTGTGCTATCCACTGTTTGTTTTTACCCGTTGTAATTTTAATGCTACCAAGCATTGCGGCATTGAATCTTGATAATGAGGCTTTTCACCTCTGGATGGTAATAGCAGTGATTCCCTGCAGTATTTATGCCTTAAGCTTAGGGTGTAAAGAACACAGCAGATATCAGTTTATCTCCTGGGGATTCACTGGATTGGCGATGTTAGTTTTGGCATTAGTGCTAGGAGAAGCGCGAATTGGCGAGTCGGGTGAAAAAATACTGACAGTTCTCGGAGCAGGTTGTGTTGCGGTAGCGCACTGGCTTAACTTCCGTTTATGTCGCGCACAAGATCATAAAGACTGTGCCTGCCCAGCAGATCAGAGTGTTTAATTCTATTCCCGAGCTATAGCGGTTACAGACTACCCTATGAATTCCAATTCGCTTCAGACTCCCGCAGTACCTACGAATATTATTACTGGGTTCTTGGGGGTTGGAAAAACGTCGGCCATTTTGCATTTACTGAGTCAAAAACCAGCCCACGAAAGGTGGGCGGTGTTGGTTAATGAGTTCGGTGAGATAGGCGTAGATGGCAGTTTACTGAATGGACAATATAGTAAAGAGCAGGGTATTTTTATCCGTGAAGTCCCTGGTGGATGCATGTGTTGTGCTTCTGGATTACCCATGCAAATCGCGTTAAATCAACTATTATCAAAGGCCAAACCTGATCGCCTGCTTATCGAACCTACTGGACTTGGACACCCCAAAGAGGTACTTCAAGTGCTTTCAGCTGAGTACTATAAAAAAGTATTGTCAGTACAAAAAACACTTACTTTGGTAGATGCAAGAAAACTAACCGACCAGCGCTACACCAGCCATGATACGTTTAATCAGCAGATAGCCATTGCCGACACCATCATAGGAAACAAGCTAGATTTATACAGGGAGAGCGATAGGGCGAGTTTGGTAGACTACGTTAAGCACCAGGGTCAGAAGCATGCCAATGTGATTTTTGCAGAATTTGGGGAGGTTGATCTGGCAACGTTGCAAGGTCCAATAGCAAGCCTTCCATGTCAATCGAATCATCATCATGACCACCAAGTTACAACATCAATTACCGACGATATTATTCCACAGTGCGGTTACATCAAGGCTGTGAACAAAGGTGAAGGCTTTTTTAGTGTTGGGTGGCGTATTTCTCAAGAAAAAGTATTTAGTCGTCAACAGCTGATTTTACTATTGGCAGGGTTGAGGGTTGAGAGAATGAAAGCAGTATTTATAACTGACGAGGGAATCTTCGGTTATAACCTAAGCGCGGATGCTCTAACTGAGGTTGAATTAGATGATTGCCTTGAGAGTCGAATTGAGATTATCTCCGATAGTATTGATGCCTCATTAGAGGCTCAACTGCTTGATTGCATAGAGCCCTAAAAAATATAAACCTACTGCAATCTCAAAAAATTTGACCACATAGTAGTGAATACTAAGCTCTAGTAATTCTCACTCTACTGAATTCAAGAGTACCTTAATATCAGAGAGATAAGTGTTGTTGGATACAGTAAAACACCGGGCATTGAAGCCCTATGTAAGTACCTGAGTCATGGCTCGTCTGCCTTCATCTGCCGCTGGACCGTAGTGCTGCAGGCCATCTAACTCGGCATGGCCAAATGCGATACGGCCATAGCCTTTGCGGATAATATCACGAGGCGCAATACCACCTTTGCCGCCATAAAAACCTGGGTAGGGCACCGAATATGCATGTCCCCAGCGATTTAGAATAACACCAGAGACATCACGTTGAGGATTAAATCCTGATGAACCAAACAGTTTCATCATCTGCTCATAGATCTGACGCTCATAATCACTATAGGAGGTGGCCATCATTTCTCCTCGTCCCATGGCACCTTGCGTGGCAACGTCTAACCCTGGGTAATAAAATGGCGTATAAAAGGTCAGCACGGTTGGCTTGTTAGGATCTAATGGGGGCTGATAGTTGCCTACCTGCATAGGGTTGCGGATATTGCAGGTATAGCCAAAGTCGCCTTCAGCTCTGTCCCAAATGGCTGCCGAGATGCCTAGCTTATAGAGGAAGTGCCAGTTATTTAGCGCTACATTGGCAACTAGAAACGGCGCATATTGGAATGTCGAGCAGGCCTCGGACAACTCGGTCGGTAAGTCCCTCACAACATGACGATTTATCCAGCTGCCGGTAGCCATAACCACGCCTTTGGCGCGTATTGCATGCAGTTTTCCATCGCGTATATATACCAGCCTAACACCCTCTGCAGAATCTGACGGACCTTCATGTTTAACGCTTAATACGGTTGAGTTAAAACGCATTCGTATTGGCTGGTCTGGACGATCTAGCGCCTGAAAATTAATCCGCCTGGTAATAATATCTTCAAAGCGATCTGCGCCTTCTATGCCCCGTGGAATCAGACGCTTGAGAAAATACCTGGCGAAGCCGGAATTGCCGCCCGGGAAAGAAGTTCGCTTTAATTCTGGTGGTGGCATATCCATAAAACCTGACATGGGCAATTTATAGGCGGCATAGGCGGACGTGGCATCGCTGCCTAAACCATTGGCCGAGGCAAGGAACAAATCGCTATAGCCGGCAGCCTCAGGTCCGAAGCCCAGCTCTTTTTCAAGAAACTCCTTGTAGGACATCCGATCCAGATCAGCAATGGCTTCGGCGTCGCTGGCATAGTCGCGCACCGCACCAGTGTGATACCAGCGCAGTAGGTTTTCCCGTTTGGTCTGAGACAGCGGCGTATTCTTCAATTGGTTGGCCCACATATCGATTGCCCAGCTGCCACTACCCGACTGGCCGTCATTAAAGAAGTGACCTACGCTGGTATTTTCTTGCAGACCTTTGACCAGATAACCGTAATTGTCGGCGCAGAATTTCATCGGCTTGCGGTTGCCGGGCCAGTCACGAAACTGGAATTCGCGGGGTAGACCTAGTTCGGCATAGTAACGGGGGTCACCCATAGCGGCTGCCGGATCATCTACAGACTCAGGAATAAAAAAGCCATTGGCTCCCTGGGGCGCAATTAAGCGAGTCCCGTTCACATCAAATTCATTTTCTTTGGCTTCACCACCAAAGATCGGGTGGTTGTCCAGCATCAGGCAGGACTGCCCATCTTTGCGAGTCTTACTAAATTCCAGCCCGGCTGACAGTCCGGCGATGCCGCATCCAACTACGACATAGTCGTATTCTTCTTCTGATTCTATTTGGTCAAGACTCTGAGCAAACCCACGATCACGCAGCCGGTGCGCATCGGCAACCATCTCTGGTGTATTACCGTGGGAGGTACGGTAATCACCGACGCCGCCATAGCCATACCAGTCTTGGCCGAGCGAGGGCCGCGGGGTTGTTTGAGAGGACAGAGCATTCGGTGCCCCTAAGCCAAGTAACATGGCCCCCATACCTGCAGAGGTGCCATTGAGAAAATCACGACGAGTAATATTGTGCGCAAAGAGAGATTTTTTCATAAGTTTTTCTGCCACCAGGCTATGGGTAGGTCTTGTTTTTCCGGCCACTGTTGGGCAAGGGTTTCGGCATCGTATAAAACGCCATTAACCATCACTCGGTTAATGCTGTTGGTATGAGTAATGTCGTCCAGGGGGTTGCTATCCATCACTATCAGATCGGCTAGCTTGCCCGCCTCAATAGTGCCTATTTCGTTGTCCAGCCCAATGGCCCTTGCGCTCTCGACGGTTGCTACGCGCAACACATCCAGGTTGTTCATGCCACCGGAGGCCATGGCCCACATCTCCCAGTGAACCTGTAGGCCTTGCATCTCTCCATGACCGCCTAGCCCCACATTGCCTCCAGCCTCTAGAATATCTTTTGCGCCTTTGGCGACCTGTGGGTAGATATGCTGCTCTGGCTCGACATCATTAACTTTTTCGATGCGCTGACTGATTAGTTTTGGCGGCATAAAGCGAAGCAGCTTTTTATCACTGAGGCCAATCTGGTTACTAATAAAGTGATCGACGGCAAAGGGCCCTCCAAAACTGACTAACAGCGTGGGGGTGTAGCTAATGCCGGATTGAGCGAAGAGCTGAATAATATCTTTGTACAGAGGCACAATTGGCACGGCGTGCTCGGTGCCGCTAAAGCCATCCAGGGCAAAGGTTATATTCATTTTTGCGTCGGCACCACCCTCCGCCGTTACTATCAGACCAAGTTCATGGCATGCTCGGATAACCCACTGGCGCACCTGACGGCTGCCGGGCAGATAAGACTTTATTAGGTGGGTGCGATATTTCTTTTTGTAGCGCTCCAGTACGGCATAGACCTGTTCATAGGACTGAAAATGATTAAAGAAAAACACGCCCCGCCCGGTGGAGAAAATTCTCGGGCCAACCATCTCGCCGGTAGCCACCGCATCGCTGTAGATAAAAATATCATCAGTCATTGACTGGGGGTCGCGGATGCTGGTGACGCCATAGGCGAGGTTGGCATAGGCGTTGTGATTTTGCAGATCCAGCACCGAGCGCTTGTGACTCCAGTGGGCATGGATATCAACGATGCCGGGCATAATTGTTTTGCCGCGCATATTAATAATAGTGGCTGATTGAGGGATTTTTACTTTGCCAGATTTACCCACAGCCTGAATGCGATTGCCGCGAATCAGTATATCGCCATTTTCAATAACCCTGTCGCTATCCATGGTGATAATGCGGGCACCTTGCAGAGCGATATCATTCTCAGGAGTGCTGCGGGGCTGCTGCACTAGCACATTAAGTTCGCTGACCACATCTGAATCAATAGACTTGTGGTAAAGGGTAGTGCCCGCAGACCAGGATATGGTTTGTGAATCTCCCCAGGAAAAATGGTCACTGCCCAGCGTGGTAATTTTGCTAAATGCATTGTCCTGATATGTATGGTCTTCTGAGGCCGGTGCAGCATAAACGTTAATGGGCGCTTGTTCGGCCGGCACTGCCGACATATCGATAAGATAAAGCTGGCTGGCAACTGCTGCCACCGCGTGCTGGCCATTGGGACTTAATAGGATATCGCTAGCCATAGCGGGGTAGCCGGCTGGATTAGCAAGACCCATTACTCGCAGGTGGGTTTGCTGATCGCTACCATCCAACTTCCATGAGCTTAGACCCAGGCGTGGGGAGTAGGCGTAAAAGCGTTGTGGGTCCTCACTAAAATGCACTCGGACCGCGCCGCCTGCTGGAGCTATAGCGAAAGGTTTGCCGCCACTACTGTCGATGTTGACAATCTGCTCGGCCCCGACAAGCTCACCACGAGCGTTTTCCAATCGTGCAGTTTTGGGTGCCTGCACTGCCAAAATAGTCTGACCGTCTGGGGTCCAAACTGGGTCGCGGTAGTAGGCATTACCGGGTGTTAGTTTTTCCGCCGGGCCGCTGCCATCGGTGGGGACTTTCCATAGGGCTCCACCCTCTGAAGCACTCCAGGTCACATAGGCCAGCCATTTACCATCTGCTGACCAGGCCGGTTGAAACTCACCAAAACTTCCTCTTGAGGTCAGTTTGAGGGGAGTCTGGTCTGTAGTCTCCATTTGGTAAAGACGACCAAAGGCAGAGAAAGCATATTGCGATCCGTCAGGGGAAATAACAGCTCCCTTGGTCAGCTTGGCAATAACCGGGCCCTGGTCAATGCTGACTTTAGTGTTGACCCTTGGTTCGATAGCTATTTCTATATTGGCGTTAAACGGAATAGGGGTAACCTGGCCGTCGCTGAGGCGGACTCGATGAATTTTACCGCCATAGGCAATCACCAGTGCATCATTGTCTGGAGTAAAGGAAAAACCCGGTAGCAGGTCGCGGGAAGCCCAGGACTCCAACGCATTAAAGCCAATATCCTGCACTAACCAACGTTCTTCATCAGTCTCTAAATCGCGCAGTCGTAGTCCGGTTTTATTATTATGCAGCTCGGCAAAGGCCAACCAATTACCATCGTTAGACAGCATTACTTTAAATGCAGATCTGCTATTATCAGTAATCGAGCTGACAGTGCCACTTTGCAGATTAACCTTCATAATTTCTGCGCGCGGGGGGGTGTCGCCATCATAACGTCGCGGGGTTGCAGCGGTGAAGAGCAGTTCATTATTGGCTGATGGCTGTGCCCCATAGGCGCCAGGAGGAAAGGCGGAGACAAACAGTGACCCGCGACCCATATTGGGCGTGCTTATTTTTTCAGGCTCACTGCCATCTATGGGGTAAGCCCATAGTTCAATGTTGGTGCTCATGCTGCGTCGGCTGGCCAGTTGGGATACATAGATGGTTTGGCCGTCGCGCGACCAGACGGGAGAAATTAACTCACCGTCATTACGCTTACTTAATTGTTTAGAATCACTACCGTCAGCATTAGCCAGCCATAAGTTGTCTTCTCCACTGCGATCACTAACAAATACCAGTTGCTTGCCATCAGGTGAAAAGCGCGGCTGCGAGGCAAAGTCACGACCATCAATAATGGTTTTGGCGTTACCACCGGTGATGGGTAATTGATAAATATCGCCGAGCAATTCGAACACTAAATAGTCGCCGTTTGGGGCAACGTCCAGTGACATCCAACTACCTTCATTGGTCTCAAAGTTAACTGCAATAGACGAGGGTGCTTGTGTGCAAGCTGGTGTGCTGAGGAAAAACAATAACCAAGGTAGTAGTAATCCCTGAAAACAGACATTTTCATACTTATTCTTCATTTACTATCCCTATAAATCTTTTCAACCGTGTCAAATACTCGATTAACATTGCCCTTAAATTTGTAATTACAGAGGGATACCATGATTTCGTTAGTCTCCTGAATCCGGTAGGGTGCAGAAACAAAACCGACAAAGCCGCCACTGTGGCCAAACAGTGTCTTGCCGCCGAACTTCAGGTACATATTGCCGAAGCTATACTTTGTGGGCCAGGTTCGATATTTGGCCTGCCCTTCGGTGTAAGCGGCTGGCGTTGTCAGTATTTTCATTAGCTGGGTTCCGCCTAGCAGACGGTTATCGGTGAAGTTGTTGTACCAGGTCACCAGGTCTTCGATAGTGGAGAATACGCCGCCGTCACCCACGATTTCGAGATTAGTATTGTGTTTCTGCCACTGGCCATCAATATTTAAATAACCATCGGCGCGATGTTTGACAAGTTCACGATGGTTGTCGTGAAAATGCGTGTTGTGCATTTCCAGAGGTTTAAAAATATTCTCCTCTGCAAATTCGCGCATGGTCTGGCCGCTGACAGCTTCTACGGCCTGAGCCAACAGTATATAGGCTGAATTGCTATAGGCGTACTGGCTGCCAGGTTCGAAGTCGAGGCGATTCATTCGGTAGAGATAACGTAAAATGTCTTCACCGAGATGAAAATTGCCGTCCAGGTTGCCGTAGAGCGCCGCTAAAATTGGCATGTAATCCTGGATGCCACTGCTGTGATTGACCATTTGGCGAATCGTTACCGGCTGACCATAGTCAGGTAAATCCGGCAGTACTGTATGAATATCGTCATCTAGATCCAGCTTACCCTGCAGTGACAGCATGGCGATGCTGGTGGCTACAAACTGTTTACTAGTAGAGCCGATGCGGAAAACTGTAGTTGAGTCGATAGGGATATTGTGTTCCAGGTTGGCCATTCCAAACTGACGTTGGTATATCAGCACCCCATTGCGAGCATAGCCTACGGAGCATCCGGGTCCATCTGTTCGATCAAGATCAATATAATTACTTTCTATTGCTTTAGATATGGTTTTTAAGCTAGCAGAATCTGCAAAGATAACGCTAGAGACCAGAGCCAAAAAAAGTGCAAATGTCGCTTTTAACATATCGATGAATCCATAATTATGTGCCTGCCTAAATAGTATGTGAGAACTTTGATTGTTCACTATAGAATTTCAATCAACTCTATTTCAGTGGTCAGTGTCTCATTGGGGCCAATAGGTCCAGCACCTTCATTACCATATCCCAAATGAGGTGGAGCATAGAATACCCACTTGGCACCTTCACGCATCAGCATCAGTATTTCTTTCATAGCAGGCCTGACTTTACCGACGGGGAAATCTATGGGCTTGCCCCGTTTAAAGGAGCTATCGAACTCTTCGCCATTTAGCAAAGTGCCACGATAATGCACTCTGGCCATATCGTTTTCGTTGGGGTGGTGGCCAGTTCCCGGGCGTAGAATTTTGTATAGCAGGCCACTTTCGGTGGTCATTATCCCTGGCTCTAGAGCTTTGGTTGCTAAAAAGACCTTTCCATCAGTCAGGTTTTTTTTGGATAGTGCTTGCCAGCTAGCCTCGAATTCAGCAATTTTTTCGCGCTTAAGGAGGACTATGCGCATATACTCAGCCGATGATATTTGCGGTTGCATGCCGGTCTGCTCGTCACGAATAGCTTGGGCCACCATTTCTGGATCCAATATAAAGCCCTGACGTGAGCGTTTTTCATGCATATCAATACCCAGTATGTAACTCAGTTTTTGACTATCACTGGCCTCACTAAGATTAACTGTAATGGGAGAATTGTTTGAATTAGCGACCGCGACCTGCGACACAGTTAGTAACACGCTGAGGCAGGTGTATCTGAATAGCATAAGGATACCTAAAAGGGATGAATTGGATAATATGTTATCCTAAAGTGAAATGTTGATCAATCTAACGAGGGCTTTTGCCCTGCCCTTTGGTTTTATTCTCGATGGAGTGTTTTTGCTGAGGTACTACCAGACGATTTAGGCTGGTGGGGTGCATGCGCTGACGATCACGCAGTCCACGTCGCCGATGTTACGCATTCTGTGTTCTAGATGCGAAGGAAATAGATACCCTTCGTTTTGCTTCAGTATCCGAGTGTAACCATTAACTGTTATTTCAATCTCTCCTTCAATAATAAAGCCTCCTTCCTCGCCAGATCGGCAACGGTATGGCATGCTCGCTGTTTCTGACATCGGTGGGTAGCGTTCTAGCAGGATTTGTAGAGGAAGTCCGTTGAGATTTTTCCCTATTTGAAGCAGTGACACCCCGCCTGATCCGACTTCTAGCAGGTCTTCTTTGGAGTAGAAGAAGTCCACCTCCTCATCGTGATGGTCTGAGAAAAAGTCTGATAGAGTCATCGAGATGCTGTCTAAGATTTGACGCAGAGTGCCTATTGATGGGCTGATTTTGTTGCGTTCGATAAAAGAAACCGTACCATGAGTCAGACCAGCCTTTTCAGCAAGCTGTCTTTGAGATAGCCCATAGCGCTTACGCTGAGCTTTCAGTCGTTCGCCGACATCTTGAGTAATGGTGTCATTCATATCATCTCAACTGTTTATTTAGAGTTTTATTCTGTCAGGCGCCTGCCAAGTTAATGTGGCGCAAGACACCGTCTTTTCTGACCTTTTTAGTAAAGGAGAGCTTCACTATACAGTCTACTTACATCAGCTTAGTTGACCTATTGCCGATCAATAGTTGTATTCTTCCGTCATTATGGATAATATATTAACCAAAGTATCGTTCAGCACTTTATTGGACGGAGAGATATTACTACAACATAAAGGATGGGGGAAAGATATGAAAAAAATAGCGTTTTCTAAAAAACTGCTGATGACTACGGTCAGTGCAACAGTGCTCATGAACTCTCAGGTCTTAGCAGAAGACTCTGATTCTATGGACGAAATTATTGTCACAGCCCAGAAACGGGAACAGAGCATATTGGATATTCCTTTTGCCATTTCAGCTTTTGATGAGAAGGAGATCAAGGCCAGAGGAGCGATGGACATTAAAGACATGCAGTACTCGGTCCCCGGACTCTCTATAACGAACAATCAGCCAGGGCAGGATCGCGTCCAAATACGTGGCGCCTCGTCGGGCGTGGGTCTTGGATCGCCAACAGTTGGACGTTATTTAGACGAAGTGAGCGTTAACAGCGATGCTACTCAAAGAACGCTAGATGTTCCGCTCTTAGACATCCAGCGTGTTGAGGTTTTGCGTGGTCCTCAGGGCACTTTATATGGTGCAGGTTCCATTGGCGGTACTATAAGATTTGTGTCTAACTCTCCTGATTTGGATGAGGTTGGTGGTAGCTTAGGTGTAGGTTTCAGTAGTATCGATGATGGCAGTAATGGTAATGAGATTAATGGGGTCGTAAATTTGCCGCTTATAGAAGACAAGCTTGCCATACGTATTGCTGCATCAACAGAAGATATTGGAGGTTGGATTGACAACACCGCGATGGGTGAGTCTGATGTCAATGAGGCAAAGCGTGACTTTGTTCGCGCAAAGGTCTTGTTCAAGCCTAGTGAAAGCTTCAACGCTTCACTTATGTGGATGCACTACGAGTTCGAGCAGGATAATAATAATCATGAGCTCAGTGAAAGTGGCTTTAACCTTTTAAATGTTGATAATAGGGGCGCGACGAATGAGCGTGACGTGAATACACCGTTTGCAACGCCTGTTTCCGATGAGTGGGACCTGCTAAACCTGATACTCAATTATGAAATAGAGAATGCCACCATAATGAGTTCAACCGGTTATCTGGATCGCAAAATTAACTTCAAGTCGGAATTCGTTAATGCATTTTTCCCGCCTAACGCGTTTGGTTCCATTGAGTTGGAGGATCGTGAGTCTGAAACCTTGACTCAAGAAATTCGAGTAAATTCTAATTGGGATAGGCCTTTAAATTACACGGTTGGTGCATTCTATCGAAAAACCGATACGTCACAGACACAAATTTTAAGCTACCCAGAATTCTTTGGGTTTCCTCCCCAGGTAACTACAGGAACGGCTCCGATAGATTCTAAGTCATGGGCTGTGTTTGGAGAGCTTAGCTACGAATTTTCTGAGACCTTTACAGCGTCATTTGGTATGCGTTATTTTGATGAGGATCAAGAGCCATCGGTCCTCTTATTAGGAGGGCCAGAACCTATGGATATGAGTCCTGAAGATCAGTCATTCGATGCGGTGACTCCGCGATTGAATCTTCTTTGGAGCGTTTCTGAAAGCGCCTCTGTCTATGCAACTGTTTCCAAAGGATTCCGCAGTGGAGGGATTAATGGGGCTGGTTCATCTATTCCAACCTTCGATCCAGAAGAGGCTACTCTCTATGAAGTCGGTGGGCGAGGGACGTTCTTTGATGGTCGTGTTAATTTAGATGGAGCTATTTATTACTCGGATTACGATGATGTTCAGATAGCCATTACGGAAAATGGCCGCGGCAGAACCACGAATGTTGACTCGGCATCTGGTCCTGGAGCTGATTTAGCTGTTGGGGTGAAACTAACTGAGGACCTGACTTTTAATGTGACAGCAGGTTATGTTGGCCGAGAGTATGACAAGGTGGACAGTAGTGCTCCAGCAAACGTTGCTGAGGGTGATGCGTCGCAATATACGCCAAAACGAACAGCATCGGCATCGTTAGCTTATGACTTCAATTGGAGTAGTGCTTTGCGAGGGGTAGCTAGACTCGACATGCAATACGCTGAAGGGTTTTCCGTTTTCGTCCGAACTTTCCCGGCGCAACCGGTCCTCGAAACAGACGCATTGACATACTTAAACTTCCGCGTTGGCGCAATGGCCGACAACTGGAACGTTTTCCTGAGTGCTGATAACCTTCTGGATGAAAAAGATGCGGTTTTCCCAGGGGGCGCATTTGCTCTGGATACCTATGTACGGCCGCGTACTTTGTTATTAAAAGCGGAATACAGCTTTTAAGACAAACTGGCTAGAAAAGCATCGTTAATAAATATGCTGATCGGGAAAAGACCTGTGTTATTTCGCAGGTCTTTTTTCCTCAAATCCCGGTTACAACGGGACTAAGAAAATTTCTAAAAACATTGATTGAGGAATGGCTTCTCCCCACGGAGAGTGATGCAGACTTTGAGTCGTTAATTTTGGATAGTAAAAAAGAAACTCTATCTCATTGAAGCCTGCTTTATGAAACTAAGGATAAAGATCAATGATTATTAAGTCAGGGAAAATATCAACCATAGTTGCAATTGTTGGTATTGCCACGAGCCTTATGAGCGCATCGGTTGGGGCACTAGACAGCAATCAAGATAAGTTCTTTGATTCCATTAGAGCTCACTGTGGAAAAGCCTTTTCAGGCAGTGTTGAAGACAGCTCAAACAGCACAGCTTATACTGGCAGAAAATTTGTGCTGCACATTCGTGATTGTTCAAACACCCAAATTAAAATGCCACTACATGTTGATGATAATTCATCTCGCATACTGGTCCTGACCAAAAGAGATGGGAGCATCGAGTTACAGCATGATCATCGCCACGCCGATGGCTCCTCAGATGCTTTAACGCTATATGGTGGTTATTCTTCTGCTGATAGCACTGGCAACGTTACAAACTTCCCAGAAAGTGTGGAATCCATCGAAATAACCAAGGCCCATGCGCCGAACCGAACCTATCCAAGCGTGTGGAGTATCATTTTAAGCTCCGAAGATATCACATACCAAGTGGTTCGCCCCGGCAGGACCATTAAATCGAATTTCAAGTTTACTGACATGGTAGCTCACCCTCCCAAGGCGTGGGACCTTTCAACACCGATATCGACAATAGCACCATCAGAACAGTTACTGGATCTTAGCGGCCGTTTTCTGACGCTTACTGAGACGAATGATGATTTTCTGAGGGGTAGATCAGGAAGCATAGAGCGCACTCTGCCGGACAGGAGTTACAGTGGTGTTAAGCAAGCTTCGTATCAGGCTGGACAACTGTTGCAGGAATTTAATGCAATAGCGCTCCACAAACTCTCTCATGAAGATACTTTAACAGCCGCATTACTGAAACGAGATCTTGAGTTATTGGCTGAGGCCTCCGAGCACCACTGGCTCTTTTTTGATGTTACCGCTTATAACGGCGGCTATGTTATGAGCTCGGAACTAGTCTCTGCGCTCAACAGTATTGATTTGGCAGTCCCCGACGGGGTCGAACACTATCTGTCGTTGTTTACTGATGCAGGTCGCTTTATTGATGAACTGACCAACAAGCTACAAGGACAGCGCCAGCGAGGTATATTGCTGCCAAAAGCCGCCATTCCCAAAATTCGCTCGCTTTATTCAGGGGTGCGTGAAAGCCTAGAGGAATTGACCCGTGTTGATTCATCGAGACTAAAGAGCGTGACGCCCGATCTGGCTCAATATTTGGAGGATGAAACCGCCAGTGTGTTGCACAAGGTACTTTCTCCTGCTTTAGATCGCTTGTTGGATGAGCTGGGAGACGACTATATGGCTCAAGCGCCAAAAGCCGCAGGTCTCTATCAGTATCCCGGCGGCGATGCTTACTATCAGTATCTGATCCAGCGAGAGACTTCCCTTGATCTGACGCCAGATCAGATTCACCAAATGGGTCTGCTGGCAATGGAAGATGTCCATAAGCAGATGCAAGCCATTCGTCAAAAACTGGGTTTTACCGGCACGGCGGTAGAGTTCCATAAACAATTAACTAATGTTAAGCGTTTGTACGATGACAGTCCCGAAGAGGTTGAGCAGCGCTATTTGGCTTATGTTGATCGAATTAAACCGCATTTAGCGAAATATTTCTCAAAAAAACCGCAAAAGCCCTACGGGGTCAAGCGAGCCAGTCCGATGGCCGAGCTCAGCATGGCTGCAGGTTACTATAGCGGTGGCGCGACAGGTGAGCCCGGATATTATTATTACAACGGATCTAACTTGGACAGCAGTTCGATGATATCAGCAGGATTTTTGATCTATCACGAATTGGTGCCTGGCCACCATTTCCACCTGTCACTGGTAAAGGAGAATCAGCAACTCTCGGTGTATCGGCGCGGTATTCGGATGAATGCATTCACTGAAGGGTGGGCCAATTATGCCGCCCACCTGGCTCTGGAAATGGGCATGTTGGATGATCCCTATGATCACTATGGCTTTCTGTTATCTCATGCCTTCATCTCCGCTCGGCTGGTGCTTGACACGGGCTTGAACCATAAAGGCTGGAGCTTGGACAAAGCCTCCCGCTATATGTTAGAAAATACTGTTTCTAGCGAAAGCCAAGTGGTATCAGAGGTGCTGCGTTACGCAGTTAACTCACCGGCCCAAGCATTAACTTACAAGCTCGGCTACGATAAAATACTGGGACTGCGCCAAACCTATAAAGAGGCCTTGGGTGAGCATTTTGAGTTGAAAAAATTCCACTCGGCCATGTTATCCAGTGGAACATTGTCGATGCCAGTTTTGGAGCAGCACATCCAGTGGTTTATCGAGGAAGAGCTCAAAAAGTCAACGGTGACTGCTAATGATTAAGCTTCCTGTGATTGCCTTGTACTTAATTCTGATTGTGGGGTTGTCCGGCTGCCAGAAAGATCATCAAGATGCGCAACCGCAATTCTTGGCAACCAGTTTGCTGATTCAAAATGCTTCTATTGTTGATGGCACCGGCGCGGCATCTTTTCAGGGGGATATCCGGGTGGTGGGGGAGCGCATTGCCGATATCGGCAATGCTCTTAAGCTAGCAGAGGGAGAGCAGTTGATCGACGCCTCGGGTCTGGTGATCGCTCCCGGTTTTATTGATATGCATGCCCATGTGTCTAATATCCATGAGTCCCCCCAGGCAGAAAATTTTATCCGCCAGGGTATTACCACCATCGCCAATTCCCTGCACAGTCACGACTTACCCTGGCCTTTAGATGAGTATACCGCCAATCTGAAAATGGCCCCTAATATCGCCTACTTTGCGGGTTTTAACTGGACTCGAAAAACGGTGTTGGGGTTGGATAATCGCTCGCCCACAGATGCTGAAATGCAAGAGATGAAAAATTTGGTCAGGCAAGCGATGGAACAGGGGGCATTTGGACTATCTTCGGGTATGGAATACGTCCCGGCCGTTTATGCATCCACTGCGGAGATAGTAGAGCTGGCTAAAGTGGCTGCCCAATGGGGTGGTATCTATGTGACCCATATGCGAGACGAAGGGCCTAACCTGCTTAAATCTATCGGCGATAATGCCGAGATTGGCAAACAGGCCAAGTTGCCGGTCCATATCAACCATATAAAAACTACTGGCGTCAGTAATCATGGTAAGAGCGCCGACGCCCTAGCCCTTATAGATACTGTGCGGGCGTCTGGTGTGGATATGACTCTTGATATTTATCCCTACGCTGCGTTTATGACTTATTCGGATCTGCTGTTCCCAGCATGGAGTTTGGCCGGAGGACAGCAGGAATTCGAGGCGCGCATAAATGATCCGGTACAGCGGCAGATGATAGCAGAGCAGATGAAAATCATTTTTCCTCAACAGGCCGGTGCAAGCTTTGACAGTATCCAGTTTGGCAAGCTACCCCGTCTTGAAGGCTATGCCGGTCGTACACTGGGTGATTACCTGCGTGATAACGCTATATCAGAAACCATGGATGCCGTTGTGGAAAGTTTGATCGACTTGCAGTCTCAGGGTCGTTTTACAGCTATTTATCACAGTATGGATGAGGCAGATATAGAAAGATTTCTGTTGTATCCCCATACCATGATTAATTCCGACGGTGATCTTGCCATTAATCAGGATAAGCACTACCACCCGAGAACCTATGGTTCGTTTCCGCGGGTGCTATCAACCTATGTACGCTCTCGAGGGGTGCTGAGCCTAGAGCAGGCGATTTATAAAATGACGGGGCAATCTGCACAGCGATTGGGATTGCACGAACGAGGTGTAGTAAGGATCGGTAATTATGCGGATCTGGTGATTTTTGATGATAAGACCATTACCGATAACGCCACTTTCCTTGAGCCCCATCAATACAGTACCGGGGTAAAACATCTGTTGATTAATGGTCAGCTAGCTATACAGGATGGCCAGTTAACGACTGCACTACCCGGGCAAGTACTAAAACATAGGCATATTAAGGGCCATTTTGGAGTGAATTGAATATGGATGAATTAAAAAATAAAGGTTCGAGCTCTCTTACTTTGAGGTGGCCATATTTGATCATATTGGGAGATACTCAGGAGTTAGTAGATGCCAAAACAGGTGCAGGGTTGGTACAGTGGTGCCCAGAAAAAGTGGCAGGTCAGCTACGTTTTGACAACTGCCTTGTAGATTTGGGCGTCTCAGATTTGTCAATCTCTGAGGCGATAGATAGAGGAGTAAAAAGTGTTGTGATTGGAGTTGCCCCTACCGGCGGGCAAATTAACCAGCGCTGGATCTGCCTATTGGAGGAAGCTGCTGCTGCTGGGCTTGATATTGTAAGTGGCCTGCATTGCCGATTAGAGGACTTTTCCAGCCTCGTGGCAGCTGCGGAGTCGTCTGGCGCTCGTCTGGTTAATGTTCGTACCTCCGCGGATAATCTGCCAATAGGTACGGGCTTAAAACGCTCCGGCAGGAGGTTGCTGACCGTAGGAACAGACTGCGCTATTGGTAAAAAGTACTCGGCACTTTCTATCACTCAGTGTATGAAGGATCGGGGCATAAATGTTGATTTTCGCGCGACAGGGCAAACGGGTATTATGATTACCGGTGAGGGGGTGCCCATTGATACCGTAATGGCCGACTTTATTGCTGGTGCCTCCGAGATTTTATCACCTACGAACTCTGAAGATCATTGGGATATCATTGAAGGCCAAGGATCTCTGTTTAACCCATCTTATGCGGGTGTGAGTCTGGGTCTACTGCATGGTTCCCAGCCTGATGCTATTGTGGTGTGTCATGATCCAACTCGAGAGGTGATCGACACCGCAAACCATATACCCCTGCCCAGTGTGGCTGAGTGTATTAACTTGCATTTGCGAACAGCTAAGCTAACAAACCCCAACGTATGTTGTGTAGGGATTTGTGTTAACACTTCTGGCCTTGATGTTGAAAAAGGAAAAGCCTATTTGGAAGAGCTTTCTGCGGAGCTGGGTTTGCCTTGTGTTGATCCGATTCTTGATGGTTGCGATGCAATAGTTGATAAAATTTTGACCGAATTTGTATGAGAAGGTTAGTTTATGCGGCAAGTTAAGCTAGATATTGAATCATGGCCATTGATGGAGCCGTTCGTTATTACAGGTCACACATGGACACATTGTGATGTTTTGGTCGTCAGTATTATTGAAAACGGCGTTACCGGTCGTGGGGAAGCGACCGGCGTTTATTATCTGGACGAAACCGCTGAAAGCATGTTTCAGCAGGCTCTTGCGATTCTACCAAAACTGGAATCCGGTATTAGCCGTGACCAATTGCAGTCTCTGCTACCTTTGGGGGGCACACGTAATGCAATTGACTGCGCCCTTTGGGATATTGAGGCGAAGAAATCTGATCAAAGCATATTTGAGTTAACCGGTATGGCACCCTTCCCAGTGCGTACAGTGAATACTGTCACTATTGATACCCCTGAAGAAATGGCGGACAAAGCCAAGGCTATTACCTCTCGCCAGATCAAAGTTAAGCTAGATGGAGAATTGCCATTGGAACGGATTAGCGCCGTTTGCAAGGCGCGCCCCGATGCCGATATTGTGGTAGACGTTAATGAGGGGTGGAGCTTTTCACAGTTAGCGGAATTGGCACCTCAATTCAAGGCGCTTGGGATTAAGATGATTGAACAGCCATTACCACGAGGCGAAGATGATGCCCTGGAAGGATACCAATCGCCTATTACATTGTGTGCGGATGAGTCCTGCCTAGATGCATCAGAATTGGAGCAGGTGGCAAGACGCTATCACATGGTGAATATCAAGCTAGACAAAACGGGCGGCCTGACCGAAGCGTTGAATCTTGCGCGGCGGGCTAAACAAAAAGGCATGATGCTAATGGTTGGCAATATGGTGGGCACCTCGTTGGCAATGGCGCCAGCCTATGTGATAGCTCAGTTATGTGACTTTGTTGACCTCGATGGGGCACTTTTTCTACAAGGAGACCGCTGTTTTCCGATGAGCTATGAGAACGGAGTCGTCTCTGGCTTATCAACTCAATTGTGGGGTTGAATAAATATAACTTCTTAGTTGGACTTTTCTGCATGCTCATAAAGACGATCTATCAGCTCACTAAATTGCTGGCGTTCAGTGTCGCTAAAACAGGTGAGTAGTTCTTGCTCATAATCATAGGACATTGGTACAAGCTCATCATAAACTGACAGTCCGGTCTCTGTTAATCTCAGCATAGAGCGGCGCTTATCCGCAGGGTCAAATGCTCGCTCTAAAAGTTTACGTTGTAATAATTTACTGATTGCTCGGCTAAGTATGGACTTTTCAATCTGAGTCTTTAGGGACACTTCATCAGCTGATACTCCTGGATACTCCCCCAACACCGCCATAATTCGCCACTCGGTAATGCTCAGAGCAAACTTAGCGCTGTAGGTTTCAGAAATTAGAGCACTAATACGATTCGATAGAATCGATAATCGGTACGGTAAATAACGCTCTAGCTGGAGTATTTTACGGGCTGAATTATTGTTTTTGCTCATTTGGTGATAATGCTTGACATTAGTTGCAATTGCAACCAATAATAGTTGTTATAACAACTATTATCTAAATTGCTTATAGCAATAAACTATACGGAGATAGCATGATCACTTCTGATAACAATCCAATGGGCCTCGATGGTTTTGAATTTGTTGAGTTTGCTGCGTCCGAACGTGGCATTTTAGAGCCAGTCTTTACCATGATGGGTTTTACCCATATCGCCAATCACAGATCCAAAGAGGTCGTGTTATTTCGGCAGGGCGATATCAACTTTATTATCAATTATGAGCCTGAGAGCTACGCCCACTACTTTGCCAGTGAGCATGGTCCCTCAGCTTGTGGCATGGCTTTTCGTGTTGAAAATGCCCAGTTAGCCTACACCCGTGCGTTAGAAATGGGTGCTCAACCTATGGATATTCCAACAGGGCCGATGGAGTTACGTTTGCCTGCCATTAAAGGTATTGGGGGTGCACCTCTTTACTTGATTGATCGTTATGGCGATGGAAACTCCATTTATGATATTGATTTCGAGTTTATTGATAATGCGGATCTACACCCTGTTGGTTGTGGCCTAAATGTAATCGATCACCTAACTCACAATGTTTACCGCGGTCGAATGGATCACTGGGCGAAGTTTTATGAGGATATTTTTAATTTCCGAGAAATACGCTACTTTGATATCACGGGTGAATATACAGGTTTAAAGTCAAAAGCGATGTCTGCACCGGATGGCAAGATACGCATTCCTCTTAATGAAGAGGCAACCGCAGGTGGTCAAATTGAAGAGTTTTTAATGGCCTACAATGGTGAGGGTATTCAGCATATTGCCTTTTCCTGTGATGACATTCTGGCCACCTGGGACCAACTTAAAGATAAGGGTTTGCCGTTTATGAAAGCACCACCGGAAACCTATTATGAAATGCTAGATGAGCGCCTGCCTAACCATGGCGAGCCAACCGCTGAACTACAGGCCAGAGGAATACTACTCGATGGTTCTACCCAGCAAGGCGACCCTCGGTTATTACTACAGATATTTTCGGAGACATTAATCGGCCCAGTTTTCTTTGAGTTTATTCAACGTAAAAAAGATGAGGGCTTTGGTGAGGGAAATTTTAAAGCGCTATTTGAATCAATAGAACGGGATCAAATGAATCGTGGTGTTATTTCAACTGAACAAACATCAGTTAAAACAGAGAGCACAGAGGCGGTATAACTATGGATATTCAAGGATTTCACCATGTAGCTTATCGCTGTGCCAATGCGAAGCAGACGGTCGAATTTTACCAGCAGGTACTGGGAATGGACTTTCAATTAGCCATAGCCGAGGACAAAGTGCCATCCACCGGTGAACCTGATCCCTACATGCATATATTTATGGATGCGGGCAACGGTAATGTGCTCGCATTTTTTGAGTTGCCACAATCTCCTGACATGGGATCTGATATAAATACTCCTAAGTGGGTGCAGCACATAGCGTTTAAAGTACCTGATATGGAGACTCTATTAGCAACAAAAGAACATATTAAAAATTTAGGTATTGATGTTTTGGGTCCCATTGACCATACGCTTTTCCAATCTATTTATTTCTTTGACCCTAATGGTCATCGTCTTGAGTTAGCAGCTGATACGGCTCAGCCGGGCATGTTGGAAGAATTACATCGAGTGGCCCCAGCAATGCTTGAAGAATGGGATAAAACTAAACGTGCTCCTCAGCATGCTGCTTGGTTGCATGATAAGACAAAATCGTTCAAGAAAGGGACAGTAGTATGAAACTTGCATCTATTAATCAGGGCCGAGACGGTCAGCTCATTGTTGTTGATAATCAAATGCAACGCTATGTGTCGGCAACTGAGATTGCTCCTACTCTGCAGGGAGCGCTTGATAACTGGGATAACTGTAAACAGCCGTTAGCTGCGCTATATCTGCAGCTAGAAAATGGCGAAATAGATAGCCAAGCTTTTAATTCAGAGATCTGCGCCTCACCATTGCCTCGCGCTTTCCAGTGGGCTGATGGTAGTGCCTATGTTAATCACGTAGAGCTAGTGCGCAAAGCGCGAAATGCAGAGATGCCCTCATCTTTTTGGACTGACCCGTTAATGTATCAAGGGGGATCAGATAGTTTCTTAGGGCCACGGGAAGATATAGCTGTGGCCGATGAAGCCTGGGGTATTGATTTTGAAGCTGAGGTTGCTGTGATCGTGGATGATGTACCCATGGGAATCTCTTCGAGTGAGGCTGCTAAGTATATTCAGTTAGTGATGCTGGTTAATGATGTGTCATTACGCAATCTTATCCCTGGTGAATTAGCTAAGGGCTTTGGTTTTTTTCATGCTAAGCCTAGTAGTGCTTTCTCGCCAGTGGCGGTGACTCCTGATGTTTTAGGTAGTGCATGGGATGGCGCCAAACTACATCTACCTTTGCGAGCTATATTAAATGGAGATTTAGTCGGTGAACCCAATGCGGGGGTAGATATGACGTTTGATTTTGGACAGCTTATCGCTCACGCTGCCAAAACTCGCCCTCTTTGCGCAGGAACCATTGTTGGTTCTGGTACTGTATCCAATTTAGATCGCTCTAAGGGGTCTTGTTGTTTAGCAGAGGTTCGTATGCTGGAGACTATTGCTAATGGAAGTGCCATTACAGAATTTATGAGCTTTGGTGATCGAATACAAATTGATATGTTAGATGACAACGGGCAAAGTATCTTTGGTGAGATTGATCAAAAGGTAACAAAATATGTCGGCTAACACTGGCCTTGAACTCTATAGCTATTATCGTTCCTCGGCAGCGTATCGAGTTCGTATTGCCTTGGAATTGAAAGAGTTGAGTTGGAGGCAGATACCAGTTAATTTGCTCGAAGGGGATCAGAAGCAGGAAGCCTACTTGCAAGTTAATTCCCAAGGGTTAGTGCCTACTTTAGTGACACCTGAGGGAACCATCACTCAGTCTTTAGCGATTATTGAATATCTTGAAGAGACCTACCCGCAATCGCCACTGCTTCCGGCCAGTGCTATTGATCGTGCTCAGATACGCTCTATGGCTTATCAGATCGCCATGGAGATTCACCCGTTGAATAATCCTAGAGTAACCCAGTTTTTAACTGCAAAAGTAGGTGCGTCTGAAGCTGAAAAAATGCACTGGTATCATCATTGGATCCAAGTGGGCTTTACTGCCCTGGAGCGCCGTTTGACCGTATTAGGTAGTAAAGGAAGCTTTTGTTTTGGCAATTCTGTCTCTCTGGCAGATCTGTGTTTAATTCCTCAGGTCTATAACGCGCTGCGGTTTGACTGCCCATTGCAGGATTATCCTATTATTTGCGCAATATACGATCATTGCCACCAAATGTCTGCCTTTTCAGCGGCCAGCCCAGAAGCACAGTCTGATTATCCCGCTAAATAGATCAGCTTTTATCAACAATTTGGTCTAACTTAGCGGCACAGATAAAGTCATTGGTCGATAGGCCTGAGATTTCATGAGTCGTGAATTTCACTGTGCAATAACCCCAACCAAAACCGATGTCTGGATGATGTCCCTGTCGATCTCCAACCCATGCGATTAGGTTCGCCATTTGCACGGCTCGTGCAAAGCCTTTAAATTTAAACTCTCGAGAAATTTCTTTACCATCAGATGACAATAGCCAGTCATTATGTAATTCATTCATTGTGGCTTTTGCCTCATCTAAGCTCAATGCTGGAATGCCTCCTTGGCAGGGTTCACAATTGCGGTCACTAAGGTCGCAAACCTGATTATCAGTCATATTAGTTATCCTATTTACGCGGTTCGTTTCGTTTCGTTCATTGGTATAAAGGTGTTTTCAAATAACCCTAGAGATTGTGCCTTTTTTATATCGCTCTGCAAGTCTCTCTCTGCGACTTGGAGAAGATCGTCTATCTTGTCGATTACATAGTAAATCGGCTGATGGATATCGATACGATAAGGGGTTCGCAAAATATCAATGACATTAAATTCACGACGCTCGGGTACGGGACTATCAACACTATAGATAAGCTCCGTTGGTGAGGAGTTAAGACCAGATCCAAGCGCCTTATAGATGCCATTTTGTTTGAGTAGCCCAAATTCTATAGTGAACCAGTAAAGACGGATCAGCCAACTGTAATCTGAAGGTTCCACTTGCAGTCCAATTTTGCCAATAGTCTCAGAGAAATAAGCAAAACTAGGATCTGTTAGCAAAGGTGTATGGCCGAAAATTTCATGGAAAATGTCGGGCTCTTTAATATAGTCAAAATCAGCCCGACTGCGGATAAATGATGCCGCCGGGAATGTCTTCTCTGAGAGTGTTTTAAAAAATCGACCAAAACTAATAAGTGCTGGAACGGGCGCTACACTCCATCCAGTGAGGGGCTCAAGGTGACGACTAATTTCATCGCATTGAGGGATTCTATCATCGGGCATCGCTAGTTTTTCTAAGCCATCTAAGTACACATCTGCAGCATATTGCTGAATGTTGGCTTGCTGTTGTTTAAACAGGTCAGACCAAACGCTGTGCTCTTCTTCGCTATAGTTAATAACTCCGTTGGCATCAGGTGTTTTAGCAATGTAGTTAGTCTGTTTTGCCATTTTATTATCCTTGGTCTTTAGGATAGTATTCCTCAATTTATAGGGTAATAGCTTGTTAAACGGGTGATAAAGCGGTATTTTTCGGTTATATTTACCCTAAATAAGGCATTCAAGGAAATTATTAACCATGGAAAAATTAGATAATTTTGATCGCAGCATCTTACGAGTTTTGCAGGCAGATGGAAAAATTGGCAACCAAGATTTGGCTGAAAAGGTGAACCTCTCGAGCTCACCTTGCTGGCGTAGGGTTAGGAAGCTTGAAGATAGCGGCGTAATAGATAGTTATGTGGCCATGCTTAATCCAAAATCTCTTGGCTTGACGGCTATGGCCTATGTGCATATCGCATTACTGGATCACCGACAAAAGACCATTGAAACCTTAGACAACTTTGTCGCCTCTAAGGATCAGATTATCGAATGCTCTTCGATCACTGGCTCCAACGATTATCTTCTTAAGATTATTGAGACAGATACTGAGAGTCTTGAGAAATTTATAATGCAGAGTCTACTTCGCCTAGGAATTGTCCGCTCATCAACCACAAACTTAATATTGAGACAGCAAAAATACACAACAGCTGTCCCCCTATGAGGCTGACGTTGACTGCCCTGAAATCTTGGGTTCTAAGGAAGTCGTCATTTTATCTTTAAAATAATAAGGCGCGTACAGCGCGAGAAAAAATAAGAACGCAATGGGGTAAAGGTACAGCATGTGATAGGGCGCCTCGGGTAGCGGCGTCATAATATTATTCCCGTAGGGCTTTTCTAAAAGATACCAGTAGTTGGCTGGGGCTTCGAGAAGATAATTGATCAGGTATAAGGGAATCAATATTAAGGTGGTAAAACCGAAGATGATAAAAATATCTTTAGCATAAGGTCGCTCATTGAAAACAATCATTGCGACTGAGATGCCCAAAAGAATCAGTGTATGACCATATTGATTAGCTAAGTAGTCGATAGACGGAAAAGCATACACGGCATTTGGTGTCAGAATCGCCATGCCTGCTCCAGCAATCCCCCAAAAGAATGCGAAATTAAACAAGTGTTTATTTCCGGTCATTAAATAGCCGGCGATACTCAGAGCTGAAAAATCACATAGGTGCAGTGGTAGCGCCGTTTTCCAGGGCTCACCAAATAAATAGACAACTTTATAAAAATCGATAATTTGAAAAGAGAGAATTAACAGCACTAGAGTGAGCTTTAACTGTCCCAGCAAGACCTCATGTTTACCCACGAATAGGCGAGGGAAAAAAACAATAAACAAGATACAGACAGCGACACTTATAAAGTGACTAGTTGATATTAATTCGAAAGGATTATCCATAACAGTGACTTTAAGAGATTCATTAGATAGATTCAAATCTTCTCACCCAAATTCGAGCATTCTAATACCTGAATCTGAGCTGCCGGAAGCACCGTTCGAGAAGGGCTGCTTAGCTGCACAGCTTTAACTAGTCTGGTGCAATATAGAGCACTGCTGCTTTTTGAGTGGCAAATTTTGGTGCGTTTTATATTTAATTTGAAATGATGCATTGCTGATAATCTATGCACATAACACCTAAGCCATTGATTTTATTAACTTGGCACAGTTCTTGTATTGATGAAAACTCTTACAGCCCACAGAGCTCATGACAATTGATCTTCGACTAGGGAATCGTACCTAGGTGTATTCAAGTCTTTGCGCTGGCTTTTATTAGTATTCACTTTTATAGGAACTTTCATGAAAAAAGTATCACTTCTCCCCTTTGCATTAACTGCGGTTTTATCTTTACAACCATTGGTGAATGGACATGCTGAGGAAGCCAGCTCCGTTTTGCAGATGTTAGGCGAAGGGGATACCTCTTTGTCATTTCGCTATCGCTATGAATTTGTCGATCAAGACGGAATTGATAAAAATGCAAACGCATCGACATTGAAAACCAGACTCACTTATAAATCTGCATCTTTAAATGGACTAACTGCTTTATTCGAGGTTGATAATGTAACCCTAGTAGGTAATGAAAGTTACCGTACGCCAAGCAATGGAAATATTGGATACCCTATTGTGGCGGATCCTGATGGCACAGATGTCAACCAAGTATCTCTAACCTATACCAGCGATGGGTACAGAGCAATCCTAGGGCGTCAGCGCATACTGCATAGTGGCCAGCGTTTTGTTGGTGGTGTGGGTTGGCGCCAGAACGAGCAAACCTATGACGCCTTTACCTTGTCATCCAAATCCCTTGGTCCTGTAGCTATAGATTATAGCTACATTTGGGATGTTAACCGTATCTTCGGGCCTAAGGATAGTGCGGCTCAACCAAAGCGCTGGGAATCTGACAGTCATATTTTATTAGCCGCTATGTCACCAGCTAAGGGCCATAGTGTCAAAGGTTATGCATATCTTTTGGATTTTGCTGATGCTACAGCCAACTCATCCAGCACCTACGGCATTGAGTACAGCGGTAAGTTTGATGGCTTTGTGCTCGATGCTGCTTATGCAACTCAATCTGACTATGCTGAAAATCCTATCTCTTATGACGCGGATTACATGATGGCTCAGCTGACATTACCCCTTAAACTCATGTCAGTTACAGTGGGTTATGAGGTGCTCGGGAGTGATGGTGGAATAGCTGCTTTTAAAACGCCACTGGCGACGTTGCATAAATATCAGGGCTGGGCAGACAAGTTTTTGGGTACTCCAACCAATGGCATCGAAGATACCTACTTAAAGTTTTCAGGTAAGTTGGGCGCCGCCAAGCTTGCACTTATTGTCCATGATTTCAAAGCAGATTTTGGTCGGGCTGATCTAGGTTCTGAGTTGGATGTGGTCGCTACTTATGCAATTAATAAGACAGTGTCAGTTCAGCTTAAATATGCTTCCTATGATGCGGATAGCCATGCTTCAGATACAGACAAATTGTGGATGACGGTTAACGCAAAATTTTAATGGTTATTTCCAAAGCTAATTTCTATCAATGTATTTGTTGGTTGATATGACCCGGATTATGGAGTGAATAAAGGTGCGTAAAAAATGTTAAACGTAGTAGTAATAGGAAATGGCATGGTCGGCCACCATTATGTGGAGCAGTTAGCCGCATCGCCCATTGATACTCAGATAACTGTGATAGGGGGAGAGACTAGGCCAGCTTATGATCGGGTTCACCTATCGGAGTACTTTGCTGGTCGCTCACCAGAAGATCTGGCCCTGACTAGTAGAGAGCATTACATTGAAATTGGTGTAGAGGCGCACTTTGGCGATCCGGTTTTCCGGATAGATCGCCATAATAAGAACGTGATCACCCAGGCTGGCCGTCAATTTAGCTATGACAAATTGGTTCTTGCAACTGGATCCTATCCCTTTGTGCCCAGCGTGCCTGGCCGTGACCATGATTCTTGCTTGGTTTACCGAACGATCGATGATTTAGGTAGTATTAAGGCTCAGGCCGACGAAGCTCACATTGGCGTGGTCATAGGTGGTGGACTTTTGGGGCTGGAAGCGGCCAATGCTCTACAGAATCTAGGTTTAGAAACTCACGTAGTTGAATTTGCTCCGGGACTAATGGGTGTGCAGCTAGATACCGGAGGTAGTGGTATGTTGCGGCGCAAGATTGAGGCATTAGGTGTCAAAGTTCACACCAGTAAAGTGACTGAAGTTATAGAAGCGACTAAAGATTCTGATACTCGGCTACTACTGAAGTTTGCTGATGGCGATTGTTTGGCAACAGATGTGGTTGTATTTAGTGCTGGCATTCGCCCTTTTGACCAGTTGGCCCTTGATGCCGACCTCAAGTTGGGTGACCGCGGTGGAATTGAAATTGACTACCACTGTAAAACCAGTGATTCAGATATTTTTGCAATTGGTGAATGTGCATCGCTTGGTGGCCGCATCTTTGGTTTGGTGGCTCCAGGTTATCGCATGGCAGAAGCTGCGGTAAGTCAATTGGGTGATGATAAACAATCTTTCCAAGGTGCAGATATGAGCACCAAGCTTAAATTACTTGGCGTAGATGTAGGCTCTATTGGCGATGCCCATGGGACTGAAGAGGGAGCTATTGCTTACACTTTTAGTGATGAGCGCATAGAGGTCTACAAGCGATTAATTGTCAGCGCTAACGGTAAGACTTTACTCGGCGCTGTTTTAGTAGGCGACTGTTCCGATTACGATACATTATTGCAGTACTATTTAAATGGTATAGATCTGCCCACTGATCCGGAAACCCTAATCCTTCCCTACAATGCCGGAGCGACACCTGCTCTGGGTGCCTCTGTACTGCCAGCTACAGCGATCATCTGTTCCTGTCACAATGTGAGTAAGGGTGACATTGTCGAGGCGATGGATGCGGGATATTTGGCTTTGGGAGATGTTAAGGTTGAAACAAAGGCGAGTACAGGCTGTGGAGGCTGTGCTGCGCTACTTAAGAATATAGTAGATGACCAATTGTCCGAGCGAGGTCTGGAAGTTGATACCGCTATCTGCGAGCACTTTTCCTATACCCGTCAAGAATTATTCCATCTAATTAAAGTGGGCAACATTGAGAGTTTTGATGAGTTACTTGATAAATATGGCAGTGGTCGAGGATGTGATATCTGCAAACCAACTGTTGGATCAATTTTGGCCTCCTTATGGAATGATTATGTGTTGAAAGAAAAGCATGTGGGTTTGCAGGATACCAACGACACCTTTTTGGCAAATATGCAAAAAAATGGAACCTACTCTGTAGTTCCACGTATTGCCGGGGGTGAAATTACGCCTGACAAACTCATTGTGCTGGGTGAGGTGGCTAAGAAATACAATCTCTATACTAAAATAACCGGTGCTCAGCGTGTGGACCTATTTGGTGCGAGAGTGCAACAACTTCCATCGATTTGGAAAGAGTTAGTCGATGCTGGTTTTGAAACTGGCCACGCCTATGGAAAAGCGTTACGTACGGTGAAGTCTTGTGTAGGCAGTACCTGGTGTAGATATGGAGTGCAGGACAGCGTGGCCATGGCTTTATATGTTGAGAATCGCTACAAGGGTTTGCGTTCCCCACACAAACTTAAGTCGGCAGTTTCAGGTTGCACCAGAGAATGTGCTGAAGCGCAATCTAAAGATTTTGGCATTATCGCCACAGAAAATGGATGGAATCTTTTTGTCTGCGGTAACGGTGGCATGAAACCACGTCATGCAGATTTGTTCGCCACGGATTTGGATGATGAAACCCTAATTAAATATATCGATCGTTTTTTAATGTTCTATGTTCGCACTGCAGATCGGTTACAGCGAACGTCAGTATGGATGGAAAACTTGGAAGGCGGATTAGATTATCTCAAGCAAGTAGTGATCGAAGATTCTCTTGGGATAGCTACAGAGCTAGAAGAACAGATGAACAATATCGTTGGTACCTACCAATGTGAATGGAAACGAACAATTGAAAATCCTGAACGTCTTAAGCGATTTGTCCAGTTTGTGAATACAGATGCAGAAGATGACCAAATTGTTTTTGTGCAGGAGCGCGGTCAGCCAAGACCGGCGACAGAGGCTGAGCGTCTAGAATTATCAAAAGCCACTGCTTAAGGAATAACCATGAGCCAAATTTTAAAGATATGCGAACAAACAGACCTTGTAGCAAATTCTGGTATCTGCGCCATCGCCGAGGGTCAGCAAATAGCGCTATTTTATTTGCCTAAGGAAACTCCTTTGGTCTACGCCATCGGCAATTGGGATCCCATTGGCAAGGCTAATGTACTGTCTAGAGGTATGGTCGGTGACATTAACCAACGATTGGTTGTTGCCTCACCTCTCTATAAGCAGCATTTTGATTTGCAGACGGGCAATTGTATTGAAGATAGTGCTATTAGTGTTCCTGTCTATCATGTTGAATTGGCGGGCGATGAAGTGTTGGTAACGCTGTGAGGTTTCAATAATGAGCCAAGTACACCCGATTAGAATGCTCAATCCTGTTGTCACAGATCCAAAACCAGTGGACAGGACGTTGTTTGGTTATGTGCACCTAGTGGGCGCCGGGCCTGGGGATCCGGAATTAATCACAGTGAAGGCTATGCGTCTTCTGCAAGAGGCAGATGCCATTGTCTATGATCGCCTAGCGAATCCTGTATTGCTAGATTATGCCCAAGAGTGTTGTGACCTAATCTATGTCGGTAAGCAAAAAGAGCAGCACAGTCTCCCTCAAGATCAGATCTGTGAACTGTTGGCGCTTTTGGCTCGCTGTGGTAAAAATGTAGTGCGACTCAAGGGAGGCGATCCATTTATTTTTGGTCGCGGTGGTGAAGAGGTTGATCATCTTAATAACCAAGGTATCTCTTGCTCCATTGTGCCCGGCATTACAGCGGCGATTGGTTGTGCCGCAGCTACCCAGATACCCCTCACACATCGCGATCATGCTCATGCAGTTAGTTTTATTACTGGTCATCGACAAAATGGTGAACTGTATATCAACTGGGATCTGGCTTTGCAAAAAGATAGTACAGTCGTGTTTTATATGGGGCTTTCAAATCTTGAGGAAATCACACATCAGTTGATTAAGCGAGGTTGTGCAACTGATAAGCCCTTTGCAGTTGTCGCTCAGGGAACTTCGAAAGACCAGCAGATTGTGGTTGGTACTATTGGTAATATAGCCGCGCGACTACGAACGACACCGTTACCGTCACCTGCTTTGCTAATAATGGGCGATGTGATTAGGGCCAATGGTTACGCGCAACGATTGGCTGATTTAACCTTCGCTAATTATCCTATTGCTGCTCAGGCTTAGTAGCGACTTAGTAATAAGTCACGCTGCCATAGTAGCTCTTTTGGCATGTGGTCCCACAACTTGAGGAAGAGTTCCTCATGGCCAAGAACCTGAGACTTCAGAGCCTCGCCATCGACGTTCATTAATTCATTCCAGTCATCGATACTAAAGTCTAGGCCTTCCCAATCTAAATCACTATAACTAGGCATCCAACCTAAGGGTGTTTCCTTCGCTTGGGCATGACCATTTACACGCTCAACAATCCATTTAAGGACGCGAGCATTTTCACCAAACCCAGGCCACATGAATTTCCCATGCTCATCTTTACGGAACCAATTAACATGGAATATTCGGGGCGGTTCGTTAATGGCTTTGCCCATTTTCAGCCAGTGACGGAAGTAGTCACCCATGTGATAACCACAGAAAGGTAGCATGGCAAAAGGGTCCCGACGCATGCTACCAACTTTGCCTTCTGCTGCAGCAGTTTGCTCAGAGCCTACCGTAGCGCCCATATATACCCCATGCTGCCAATTGAAACTTTGATATACCAGCGGGATGGTGGTCATTCGTCGGCCACCGAAAATCATTGCTCCCACTTCGACGCCATCGGGATTTTCCCAGTCAGGATCAATAACAGGGCAATTTCTTGCTGGTGCGGTAAAACGTGCATTTGGATGGGAAGAAGGTGTCTCACTATCGGGTGTCCAGTCGTTACCTTTCCAGTCAATAAGGTGCGCTGGAGCTTCGGGGGTCATTCCTTCCCACCAAATGTCACCTTCATCAGTCAGCGCAACGTTGGTAAAAATAGTATCACGTGCACACGACTCCATTGCCATTGGGTTAGTATCCATCCCCGTTCCTGGTGCAACGCCAAAGAATCCAGCTTCTGGATTTATAGCCCGTAATTTACCGTTGGTATCTGGCTTGATCCACGCAATATCATCACCGATGCAGGATATTTCCCAACCCTGTTTTTGTAGCTCTGGTGGTGGAATCAACATGGCGAAATTAGTTTTACCACAGGCACTTGGGAATGCTGCAGTGACGTAGGTTTTTTTACCAGAAGGGTCTTTTACGCCCAAAACCAACATATGTTCGGCTAACCAGCCTTCATCTCGGCCTATGGTGCTCGCAATACGCAAGGCAAAACATTTTTTACCTAGTAAGGCATTTCCGCCATAACCGGAGCCAAAACTAAGGATCGTTTTTTCTTCAGGAAAATGAGCAATATAGGTATTTTCGGGATCACAAGGCCAACTAACATCATCTGCTTTTGAAAGTAAAGGTTGGCCTACAGTATGCACGCAGCGTACATAGTCAGTGCTGGCACCTAGGACCTCAAGCACCTTTGGAGAGACCCGAGCCATGATGCGCATATTGACCGTGGCATAAGCAGAGTCTGTAATTTGAATACCAATTTTACCAATAGGGGAGCCAATAGGCCCCATACTAAATGGGATGATGTACATGGTCCGGCCACGCATTGCACCTTCAGATAATCCATTCATTTTTTGCTTCATTTGCTCTGGGGCCATCCAGTTATTGGTAGGACCAGCGTCATCTTCAGCGACAGAACAAATGAAGGTGCGACTTTCAACGCGAGCAACATCACGAGGATCAGATCGGAATAGGTGGCTATTGGGTCGAAGCTCTTCGTTGAGTTTTATACAGTCACCGCGCTCAACCATCATGCCCATCATGGCGGCAGCCTCTTCTTCAGACCCATCTACCCAATGAACACGATCTGGCTGTAGTAAAGCTTCCATTCGCTCAACCCAGCGAAGTATGTCTTTGTTTTTTGTAGGCGCTACGCTGCGTAACGGATAATCGCAGAGGGGGGCGACTGTCTTGGCTTCTGTTTCTTTACTCATATTGACATTACCTATTACAAATTTATTATTGCTTGGATACCACTCAGATCACAGATTGACGTCAATTATCGCTTCAGGAAACTTAAATTATAGCTCACTGACTCAATGATGCTGATTTGGCCTTAAGAAAGCCTTTTCGATTAAACTCTCTTTGTATTCTTAGACAACAGAATCCTATAGTAACGCGATAATTGCCATATTTTTCTCTTAAATACTTAAGTAATCAAGAGATACTCAATATTCATAAACTATATTACCTAAATTTTTATTATAAGCTTGATCCATAAGGAGTAAGACTACTTAAAATTCTACTAAGAATTTCGGTTCAAGCCAGCCTTGAAACGGGCGGCTGCAACGACAAAGTCACGCTCACTCCAATGCTTTGTTATTCGGTCATGGACCTGAGGGTCTAATGCCAGCCCCCAGCTTTTTATCATGCAGGCAAGAATTACATACATACCTTGAATTGCAATAAGGTCCATCAGTTGTGCTGTGTTGAAATGTTTCGCGAGCTGGACTTGAAGCTTTTCGGATATACAGTGATGGCTCACGAGCTCATCAACCGCTTCGAGTAGGGCTGCATCAGCTCGCTATCAGCCGATCTCAGTGGAGTGGCTGAGTACATATTCTTTACCTGATGGTAAAAGCATAAATTTTGAGATTGATGATTCTCTTAGACAGCAGTTATTATTTGGCTTGGATACAATAAGTCTTAATGAGGTGAAACATCGGAAAGCCGCACCTTGGTTATTTGATAATTCAATTAGCTAAGCCGATCTTTCGTAGGGTCATTGACTTTGACTAGAGTTGCCAGCAGAAAACTTTTCTCATAATCTGAGTGTAAGGATCATATAAAGGACACATAGTCTCAATAACTCAGAGTGGGTAGCATTGCCAGCTTTGGCGTTCGATCTGCTTTGTAAATACCCCAGTGCTTTTCCGGCTCGAGAGGGTCATCTGAGCCTTTCCAGTTTTCATCAAACGCTTCGAAAAAGTAAACAAGTACTTGATTGTTCTCAGCCCAGTCCATTAGTTCACTAAGATACTGTTGCTGCATTGATTCATCTGCATTGTCGGGCTCTATGCCCCGCCCATTTGATTTTGTCGCCCACCCTGCTTCAGTGATGATAACTTGTTTATTTGGATAGATCGATTTCACTGCTTCATAATTTTCTATAGTGTAAGCCAACCCTTCCTGTATATTTTTATATTCCCAGACTGGATAAGTATGAATTGAAATAACATCGAGTTCCTCAGCAAGAGGTTTCAGCGCCTCAATCCAAGGAACATAGTTCTCGCAAAAAGTGACAGGCTGTTTCACGGAACTTTTAACCTGCTTTGAGAAAGTGATTAACCTGTCTATCGGGACTAAGTGATCAGTCCATTCAACTGCCGCTTCATTACCGATGGAGACGCATGAAACTATATCTGGATAATCATTAGCCATAGATATTAGACGATCAATTTGTACTTGATTATGCTCCAAGTTCCGCGCCAGTTGCTCGTCTGAGTACACTCCTCCCCAGGGGCAATGCGGATTGTTTTCTTCGGCAGTGATGTAGGCTCCAAGCATGACATCGAAGGATAAGTTCTCAGACTTAATAACATTCATAATAGTATCCGAATGATTATCGCTGGCGTAGAGGCGAAGAGACTGCCACTGACCCTCTAAAATCATTAAATCTTGTTTGACCTGCCCGTAGGTCGGTAAAATTTCTCCGGAAGGGTCCTGCCCATCCCTATAGCCTGAATAACAGATAGCTCTCGTGCAGGGTAAAATGTTTTCTTTTGTCATAATTATGATTTTCTTTTTGTTATTTACACCACTAATATTTAAAATTTTCGTGGGTATCCCACAACCCCCAGTAGGCGCCCACATCCCCCTCTGTTTCTATCTTCCATGATTCATCAAAAGATGAAAAATAAAAAAGATCGATATTGTCAGCCGCTGCCCACTGTTGGGCATTTAAGAAGTATCGAATGGCATTTTCCTCTGAAGGTTCTGCCCCATGAAAGCTTCTACCTTTATTAGGCCACCCTGTTTCTGTGATAATCACCTTTTTCCCTGCAGCTACCTTTTGTGTTCTTCGATACATGTCTTTCATGTATAAAAGAGAATATTCTATGGGGCAACCTTCCCAGAAAGGGTAGCAATTCGCGAGAATCACATCGCAGATATCGGCTACTTTGGGATGATCTTCAAATTCATAATACGCATCGACATATCCTACAGGTAAATCTGGGACTGCTGACTTAACACGCCGCATATACTCAAGTAGTTGAGCTTCGGAAAGATCTCCTCGATACAACACTTCGTTACCCACCGCACAGATGTCAACATGGCCATCCTGAGCCAGCTTAATCAATCCTTCGATCTCTTGGTCATTTTTATCAAGATCATCTCCAAGCCAAGCCCCAACCAGTGTTTTTACTCCTTGCTGATGAGCCACAATAGGTATCAGTTCGTTCCCTTGTAGGCAGGAAAAAGACCGAACCCACTTAATGCTAGGCTTGAGTATGGACATGCGTTTTTGTATCTGTTCGAGACTTAACTGATGCCCTGGTTTTTGCCCGTCTTCATAAGCGCTAAAGCTAATACCATGAATACCACTATCTAATGATGATTTAAATGACCTGCGAAGTTGATCAACGCTCAGCTCGGAGAGTTTGATCCCAGTGAGGGATAATAATTTATGTTCTCTTTTAGACATTAAGTGATCTAAATCCTTCAGTATGAATATTAGCGACAACCGAGAAACTCTAAAAGCTAATAACGCCGCACAGCGTTAATGTTGCTAAATCGTTTCCGACAATATTACTATTGCAAGACGCAGATGCTACGCGAGCGGTAAACAACTGACAATTGATAGCGGGCCCCATTTGTCCCAGTTATAACGCCTGTTACCTCATTCTTTTAGCACACAGTTGCGAAATAGCTATTGTGACCGTAGGATACCGCCGCTATTTGGGTGCTCTCACCCAATTTGGGGGGTCGAAACAAGCCGATAACAAGATAAGTGTTATCGGCTGTGGAGAGCAGTGGTATAAAAGTAAGTAGACTGGGGAAGTCATGCCTACGAATACTATATATATCGGTAATCAATGCCGAAAAAATAACACACCAAAAGTGACAGGAAATTATGTCGACTTAAATGGTGAGACTTTTTATAAGATCAGTCACTACGATCAAATGAAAGACTTTTTCATGAGTGTGGTGAGTGATTCAAATCATTGGATGTTTATTTCTAGTTTAGGTGGTCTTTCCGCCGGTCGAGTTAATTCGGAAAGCGCGTTATTTCCTTATTATTCGGATGACAAAATTAGTGATGGGACTCAGTACACTGGCAGTAGAACGTTAGCGTTGGTGACTCAGGATGGTCGAACCTCACTATGGGAGCCCTTCTCGCAGAATTATTCCGGTATCTATCAGTTAACGCGCAATCTTTATAAAAATGTTTGTGGTGACAAACTGATATTTGAGGAGATTAATCACGATCTTTCGTTAACATTTAAATATTCTTGGCGCACTTCAGATAAGTTTGGGTTTGTTAAAACATCAAGCATTACAAATAATGCCTCCGAATCAGTGTCCATTAATATCCTAGACGGAATCGAAAATATAATTCCTTATGGTGTTGAATCTGCTACACAAAATGCACTGAGTTGCCTTGTAGATGCATACAAAAAGAATGAACTTGACCTTGAATCAGGACTAGGACTTTATAGCATGAGTTCTATTCTTATTGATCGGGCAGAGCCTAGTGAGGCTTTATCAACAACTACAGTCTGGTCTGAGGGGTTGCCTGGCTCTAAGAAGCTTCTTTCTTCTATTCAATTAGATCAGTTTCGTCGTGGGATGGATTTAGAACAAGAGCTAGATATTCGTGGTCGTCGCGGAGCATATTTTGTTAATGACTCGATTAATTTATTAGGCCTTGAGCACAAAAGCTGGAGTATTATTGCTGAGGTTAATCAGGGTCCGGCAAAGGTTAGAAACTTAATGGCTTACCTTAGCAAAAGTGAAGCTATTGGTACTGATATTGAGGAAGATATCAATCTGGGCAGTGAGAATCTTTCGAGAATCGTAGGCATATCTGATGGTCTGCAGGTTACCGAAGACCGTTTGAGCGCCAACCATCACTTTTCAAATGTTTTATTTAATGTGATGCGTGGTGGTTTATTTATGGATAACTACACCATCCAGCGAGATGATCTCATTGAGTTTTTTAAGGTCATAAATAACTCCTTGTTTGAGCGCCACCAGTCTTGGATTGAAAGCCTAGATGAAACTTTTCATTACAGCGATTTGATTAAGCTAGGGGCATCGAAAAATGATACCGCTCTTCAGCGGCTATGCTATGAATATTTGCCACTATCGTTTAGCCGCCGCCATGGAGATCCATCACGACCTTGGAACCTGTTCGATATTCAAGTGAAGAGGCAAGATGGTTCTCAGATTTTGAATTTTGAGGGAAATTGGAGAGATATCTTTCAAAATTGGGAAGCTTTATGCCTTTCAATACCTAATTTTGTTGAAAGTATGATTTGTAAGTTTGTCAATGCATCAACAGCTGATGGCTATAATCCTTACCGCATAACTAAATCTGGAATTGATTGGGAAAAGCCTGAGCCGGATGACCCTTGGGCTAACATTGGTTACTGGGGTGATCATCAAATTATTTATTTGCTTAAGTTCTTGGAGTTGTCCAAACGTCACCACCCGGGAACTTTAAGAGAATTTTTAACAGCAGATCTCTTTTGTTATGCGAATGTTCCATATCGCATTAAACCCTATGAGGAACTGCTTCAGGATCCACATGACACGATTATTTTTGATGAGCATGCGAACCTATTGATCGAACAACGAGTAGATCAAATAGGTGCAGATGGCAGGCTTATCCTAGATAAAAATGGAGATGTCTATCAGGTTAATCTGACTGAAAAACTCTTGGCAGTGGTGTTGTCTAAATTGTCTAATTTCATTCCAGAAGCGGGTATATGGATGAATACGCAGAGGCCAGAGTGGAATGATGCAAACAATGCCTTAGTTGGTTTTGGTGTTTCAATGGTGACTCTTTACTATTTGAGGCGCTATCAACAATATTTGTTAGACTTTTTCTCCGAAGTTGGTTTTAAAGAAGTTGCTATTTCTGAAGAGATCGCCGATCTTTTTAATGCTATAAATAGTACTCTGCAAGATCATCAATACCTTCTAGATGGACAGTTTTCTGATGAGGATAGAAAGAAAGTTGTAGATCGGTTTGGTCACGCATCAAGCGAGTATCGTGAAGCGATCTATGGTGACTCTTTTAGTGGTCGGCGCCGAAACCTAGAGATCTCAGATATCATTGAGTTTTGCAAAATATCCATCTTGCATATTGACCATACAATAGAAGCCAATCGTCGAGAAGATGGCCTGTATCACGCTTATAATCTGATGACCGCAAATGATCAATGTGTAACGGTTACGCATCTTTATGAAATGCTTGAGGGGCAGGTAGCAGTACTTAGTTCGGGATATTTGGATGCAGAGCAAGCATTGGAAGTACTGAAATCACTAAAAAAATCAAATTTATTCACTGAATCGCAGAATTCATATCTTTTATATCCAGATCGAGAGTTGGCTCGTTATTTAGATAAAAATGTAATTCCAAACGACTTCATAGAGAGTTCCGAGCTACTTAGTACTCTTAAGAAAAGTGGCGATCAATCACTTATAGAAGTAGACCTTGCTGGTAACTGTTATTTTAATGGTAGTTTTAACAATGTTGATGGGGCAAAGAGTGCCTTAAAAAACTTGTCAGATAATGGTTATAAACAGCTAGTGGAAAAGGACCATTCTTTGGTGGAAGAAATGTTCGAAGACATTTTTAACCACAAGCAATTTACTGGGCGGTCTGGAGGTATGTATGCTTACGAAGGTCTAGGATCTATATATTGGCATATGGTGTCGAAATTATTACTCGCTACTTTAGAGAATTTCCAAAAGGCTGTTGCAGAGAACGTAGATTCGGTTGTTATAGGTAGGCTGGCTGATTGTTACTTCAATATCCGAGCAGGAATAGGCTTTAATAAAGACCCGCAAAATTATGGGGCCTTCCCAACTGACCCCTATTCCCATACACCGGGATTTGACGGGGCTAAACAGCCTGGCATGACGGGGCAAGTTAAAGAAGAGGTTGTGACCAGATTGTTAGAGTTGGGAGTGATCGTTGACGATGGATGTATCCGATTCGATCCTTTTATACTGAGAAAATCTGAGTTCCTTGCCAAAGAAGATACTCTCCACTATTTTGACCCTAGTGGTGCTCGTCAGATGATACGCTTATCTCAAGGCCAGTTGGCTTTTACCTATTGCCAGGTGCCCGTGGTTTATAGTCTCGCAGAAAAAGTATCCATAAGACTTACCTTTTCAAATGGAGCTTATAAGGATATTTCAGGATCCACGATTGATTCAGTTATTTCAGCACAGATATTTAGTAAAGAGGGCGCTATAGCTAAAATAGAAGTGTCGCTCAATCCAGGTTTGGACTAGGTTAATTAATTCTTGTATCTAAAGGAAATGAAAAAGCCGCCTAAATTGGGCGGCTTTTTTATGAAGTCTTTGTTATTTTAGCTGGCGATGTTTGAAACTTGTCTTGCGTCTAACTGGGCTCTTATGTCGTTGGCTTTTGTTTCATCAAGGTCATAATTCAGCATAACTAAGATTGCGCACATTGAACCTACGCTGGGTACGATGATATAGCTTAAACGCAGCAGATATAGCGCGTCATTAGTTTGAGATGCTGCGTTTGAGTCCCATCCAATAGCATGCATAATCAAGCCAGCTGACATTAATGCTAATCCTGTTCCAATTTTAACCATCAACCAATAAATAGCACCAAAGGTACCTGCACGACGCTCGCCTGTTTCAAGCTCATCCATATCGCAGATATCTGCAGTCATAGACATCATGATAGTGAATAGCCCGCCGATCCCGAATGAAAAAAGAGGCAGAGGTAGAAACATCAGCCAAGGTTGTTCAGGTGAGAACCCCCACCAAAGTAGTATGTAACCGGCTAAAGAAACACATTGACTCATAAGAAAAGTGATTTTTTTACCATACTTTTGCGCGCAAAAATTTACAGCTGGAATCACCATAAAACAGGTAAAAAGCGCGCCTACGGCACCAAACAATGTTGGGTAAAGACCAGCTTGAGTGGCATCACCGCCGTTCATGTAATGCACGATAATAAAGAAGGAGAAGCCAGCAATAGTCTGAAAACCATTGAACACCAAAAATGTTGCAATACATATCTTCTGGAATGGTTTATTTCTTAAAGTGATCATAATACCTTGGCCGAAATCAATCACTGTTTTCTTAAGAGTATTTTTGGGCTTCTGGACGTTATCTTCATTTATTTCAGAGTTAGTAAAGGTACAGAAAAGGGCAGGTACTAAAGCCAGTGACATGCAGATAGCAGCTACCCATAAGGATAATTCTCTCACCCCTTCATCAGTTCGTTCAAACCATGTAGGATCATAAAGAATGACCCAAAACCAAGGGGCAATCACCCAAGCCCATTGACCAATCCATTGCGCAATGGCCATTAGTCTGGTGCGTTCGTGAAAATCAGAACTCATTTCATAGCCCATGGCAACGTAGGGCACACCAAAAATTGTCATTCCAAGAGAAAATACGCAAGACCAGGTTAAAAAATAGTAAAAATTGTAAATTTCAGAATTGTCTGCAGAAAGTTGCCACATCATCGCAAATGACAATCCTGCTATCATTGCACCGATAAAAACGTAGGGACGACGCTTTCCCCATCGGGATGTTGTGTGATCTGAAATATAGCCCATGAATGGGTCAGTAACCGCGTCTAAGAATTTAGGTATTATGCCTAAAAGCCCGTAGAGGAGAGGGCTCATTCCCATATCTTGAATTAAAACGACCATAAAGATCCCAAGAGACGCAGGGAACATTTGATTGGCTAACATTCCAATCCCAAAGGTGATCTTTTGATTTAAGGGAATTGTATTGTGATTAACTTCTAACGCGGCGCTGTTATTCATATTATTATTTTCTAACCTATTGTTGACTTCCTTTTCAGAAGGCGCGGTGACCCCTCACCATCGCTCGAGTATAGGTTAGCTATGATCTTCCGTCGCTAGAGATTCGACTAACAAGGGCATATTTGCGGTAGCGGAGCCACCAAAGGAATCGTCGATATAGACAAACAGACGGTATTCACCAGTATCAGGAGCTTCGAAAGCTATGCTATCACTAGTTTTGAGGTCATTATGACACCAGAGAATATTGGGTTTAGGCTCAAAATCGCCGCCATCGCTCTCTAGTGCTTTTTCAACCTCTGCCATTAACTCCCAACGGAAACTTATTGGATCGTCTTTTGGGTACTCAAAGGTTACTTTTGCTTGATACTTTCTACCGTTTGTGAGGCGAACATTATCATGTGCTGAACAACCATTAAGGGTAAGTTGAGATATTTTTGGTACATCGTATTGCGAGGACTTTTCGGTCCACAGAGTCTCCATCACCTGAGCGGCTTCTGTATGCTTACCATTTTCGAGAAAAACACCATACCAAGTGGGGGTCCGCTCTTGCTTTTGCCCCCATAAAAATACAAATGAGCCAACACATTGAATCGTATCAGCGGCAATATAATCTAGATATCGGCTTTTATAAGAGCTCGCTTTTTCACTGCTAGTTGCCTCTAAAGGGCGATTCCAATCTGTACATTTAACTTCCCAGTGGCCGGTTGCGCCCCATTCGGAAATTATATAAGCGCCTTGATATTGACTCGCTTTTAAATATTGAGGCAGTTTGTTGATATCACCGTATAGCTGAAAAGATAGTAGATCTAGATCAGGACACCGTTTCATAACCAATTGGATTACATCTGGTTCTGCACCTGCCAGCATAGTAGTGGTTGGGTGATTAGGGTCGAATTCATGAATCATTTCAGAGAGCTGGTTAACAGCATCCCAAACTTTAGGGTTGGTATGACGGAGATTGAGTTCGTTGCCAATACCCCACATAAGCAGAGCTGGATGATCTTTTAACGCCAATATATCCTCTTTGATTACAGCCAGTTGTTGGGCAACTGCTTTTTTATCGCTGTAGTTAAAGCCATGGCGTTCGCGTGCAACATCAAGGCCCATGCACACCATTAATCCATAACGATGTGCTTCATCGAGAATTTCACGGCCAGTTTTTTCATCATTAGCTACTCGCCAGGTTCGAAAAGCATTGCCCCCATACTTAGCGAGACTTTCAATGCTGCCCAATTCTAGTCCAGCACCCTTGATATAAAACGGCTCCCCATCGACCTGCAACTGGAATTGTTGAGAGCTCTGGACTAATTCAACTTTTTTAGGAGTCATGCAACGTTACCTAACTGGCGCGAACTAAAAATTATTTTATGACAATTAGTTCTTGGGTGGACCCCCACTCATCGATAAAAGACATGCTTTTGTCGATAATCAGATAGTTGATTGAGTGGGGCGCACTATAATGGGCATCGCAAAATATTTGTTAACGACTTTAAATTTGATAATGAGGGTAGCAAAAACTGTGACTAAATTTTTAAAATTCATCACTTTAAGCATAACAGTCTGGTTTTTGGCCGCTTGTAGTGACGATATTATTCAAGAGCCGTCTATAGAAAACCCGACTGCGGCCCAAATATTGGGCAACCCTAATTATCCTGCTTTTTCCTATGGTGGTTACAGGGGTAAAAGTCGTGAAGTTGCACCCTCTCAAGAACAATTAATAGAAGATTTGAAAATTCTTTCCGCAATGGGAGTCAAAGTCTTACGCACTTATAACACGTCCCAATTTCCCCTGGCACCTGATCTTTTGGCTGCAATAAGAGTACTTAAAAACGCTGATCCTAATTTTGAAATGTATGTAATGCTCGGTGCATGGGTTGAGGCCCAAGGGTCTTGGAGGCATGGTACAGATCACCATAAGGGTGATATTGAAAAGAATACTGCTGAGATAGAGACGGCTGTGGCATTGGCAAACGAGTACCCCGATATTGTTAAAGTTATTGCGGTGGGTAATGAGGCCATGGTTCAGTGGGCAGTTAATTACTTTGTTTATCCCAAGACGATTCTTAAATGGGTTAACTATTTGCAAACATTGAAAAGTACGGGGCAACTGAATTCAGATATTTGGATTACTAGTTCAGATAACTACGAATCCTGGGGTGGAGGATCATCGGTCTACCATACTGAGGATCTAGTCTCATTGATTAACGCGGTCGATTTCTTATCAGTCCACACTTATCCATATCATGATTCTTTTTATAACCAAGACTTTTGGGGTGTTCTTCCCGCGGAGGAAGGCCTGAGTAAGCAAGAAATGATTCAGGCAACTATGAAACGCGCAGTTAAATATGCACAGTCCCAGTATCAAGGTGTTGCAGATTATGTAACAAGTTTAGGTATTGATAAGCCAATTCATATTGGTGAAGCCGGTTGGGCCTCCTCTGACAGCGCGGCATATGGAGCAAGTGGGTCTAAAGCGTCTGATGAGTATAAACAAAAATGGTTTTATCATTATATGCGGGAGTGGACTGATCAGGTGGGGATGTCATTGTTTTACTTTGAAGTGTTTGATGAGCAATGGAAAGATGCATCTGATGGTGGTGGCTCAGAGAATCATTTTGGATTGATTAGATTAAACAATGAAGTTAAATATACCCTTTGGGATTTGGTAGATGATGGAAGTTTAAGTGGCTTAACTCGAGATAATAGACCGCTAGTAAAGAGTTATGGGGGCGATCTGACAGCGATGCTAGATGATGTTCTCAATCCTCCTTTCAAGAGTACTATGCCAGTCCGCAAAATTACCTCAGTCAATGACAGCGTAGCTCCCGGGCAAGTCATTACAGCAAACACTTATGTCGTATCAAATAGAGACTTGGATCCCAACGCTTCAACTGATATGTCTTATCCGAGTGCAATTTTAAAGTTGATACCTTGGGAAGGAACGGTGAGTATTCAAATGTCCCCTCAAGGCATTATAGAAATTGCGACAAGAACCAGTGATTGGTGGGGAACAAGTCTCGAATTTCAGGCAGATGTGGGTGAAAATTTATCGCAATTTAAATCAGGGTATTTACACTTTGATATTCGCGGCGACAATACCATAAGCTTTAATATCGGATTCCAAACTGGACGCTTCCTAAATGGAGACCAAATCAATAGTTTACTTCCATTTGGTAAGGGAACTGACTACCCATTATCTGATCAATGGAGGCGGTATAAATTGCCAATTTCTTTGTTCAGGAATGACAGTGAAATGATAGATGTTACTGGTATTCTTTCTTTACTAAGCCAGTCGCCTGGGAATAAAGAGCACATTTATATTAAGAACATTTACTATACACAGAAATAACGCGAGGCCAAACCAGCATCAGTTAGGTCCTATGTAGTTTGCATTATTTTAAAAGTGCCCTTGCTTTATCGGCACAATCCTTGGCTGGACTCCAAAACCACCCTTTGGGGTCCCAAGCTCGGCCACAGGTCATGTATACGCACTGACCATAAGTTTGTTTTGCTAAATCGATGTGTCCGAGTTCATGCTGAGAGCGAGCTTTCGCCCAGAGAGCCATCGAAACGTCATTCATCAAGTAATCTTTTTCTATTTTACGTTTTATTCTGGGCTTAACCTTTCCTGTCGGAGGGCAGCTATTACGTTTTTTATGTAGTTTTTTCTGCTGTTGTCCTGCTTCTGGACCCCACTGAGCAAAACAGGCATCAACCGTATTTACAGCATCGGTAAACCTGCCATCGGCGAATTGCTCAACGGCTTTACTTGCCCAAAAGGCTGAATCACCAAGAGCAGGATCAGTTGATAAGCAAGGATTTTTATCTTTTACCTCAAGAGAGTTTGCAAAACCTAATGAGGACAAAAGAAGTAAACTGCTGATTGATAAGTTGAGAATTTTTGCGTGGTTCAAGTGCCATTCCTTTTGAAGTATTAACCGAGGTATCGGTTGCTAAAAAATTTATTGGAGAATGCTTACAGTCGTGTTTCAGAAAGTCCATCACACGTTAAAACATTTTAAGCATAATAGAAAAATCTATTGCCAGCGCTTACTTCAGCGCCGCTTTCAATACCATCGTAGCGTGAGTCTCTGGTGTTACTAGAGTGTTTTCTAAAGTAATTGGTAACTCAAGAGCTTCTAGGCGTTTCCCTGGTTTAACCTCGATAACCGTTGTGCTATGCGCAGGTAGCTGAAATCGGTCACTGGAAAGTCCTAGACTATAAGGTCCTGTATAACGTGCATCAAAGTTAGCATCTGAGCTGTTTTCGATTTCAATCTCTGCGATCACAGTATCTGTTTGATATTTCATACTTTTTACTTCTAAGCTCGCGTCTAATAAAGGGCCCAAGTCTTTCTCGCGGCCAATTAAAAGGTTTTTGAACCATACAGCGGTGCGTCGAGCAAAAAGCGCTTCCTTTATGGAATCAGCAGTCTTTTCCTTAGCGAAAACTAAGGTTACTGGGCGATGGCCACCTTCATGGGGTAGATAATCCCAATCAATAAGATCGTGCACATCAGAGGTACCAATGAGCGTTAAATCATAATCAAGAGCCGTCTGAAAAGCAGCTTCAGCATACCAGTGAGTGTTGGCCACTTCGATTCCATGAAGTTTGCCTTCTTTGGCATTTTTCGCGTGGAAAGTGTTTATTTTTGTGATACCGGATGTTTCTCGATTTGACCAGTTTGGATGATTCCAAAACATAAATGCGCCTTGCTTATGGGCAGCTTCGACGGCACTTTGTGCAGGCCATTTAATTGCTGCCTTACCGAATATCTCTGTGTCGGTAGAATTTCTAGCGGCACCTTTCACGTTAATTAATTTATTAGCATCATTGATAAATATTGCATTGATATGACCTGCAGGTAGATAGCGAGTAATTTCACTACCACTAAGTACTATTAGATCAGATCCTTTCGCTGATTCTGCAGCCTCCTGATAGGAACGATTGCGATCGGGATGTGGAATATCGGCAAGATGAGGTTGCCACTCTAGGTGCTCAGTCATGGCAATAGCATCTAAACCGTCTTGCTGAGCCTCTGCAACTCTAATATTTGGCCATACGTGTCCATCGGAGAAAACACTATGAATATGAAGATCAACCGCTAAGGTTTTATACGTCTCAGTATCTGGGAACTCGATAGCTCGTTGGTTAGAAGGCTTTGGTGCGTAAGCGGTATCGTGGGCAAAACCTCCAGAGGACTGGAGCCCCAGAAGTAATGTAATAGAAGAAAGGGCCACAAATTTTAAAAAATCCATTCTTTGCTCCAGAGAGATATTACCGTTAAGCATTATTTTTACCAGTGACATTAACATTACCTTTTATGCCTACACAACTATGAAATTAGATAGCAGTCATGGTTTTTTCAGAAAAGGCGATACTCATCAAGCAAAAAAAACCCCAGCCATTTAGTTGGCCGGGGTTGTTTCAATAATTGAAGACTAAAACTTACTTTCTATCTCGGGGGAGAATATACAAGCAATGCTTGCCTATTCTTTGACAGGTTTTCTGAGAATAGTTCAATTCGTTTCAGAAATTAGGCGTATAAGGTGCCTAATGATTAGAATTTGCGGTAGATATCATAAAGTTCAAAAGGGAGATTCCATATCATCCATGCGCACAAATACAGATTTTAACTGCGAATAATGTGTGATGGCGGCTTTTGAATTTTCTCGACCCACCCCGGACATCTTCACACCACCAAAAGGTACTTCAACAGGAGCGTCATTATAGGAATTAATAAAGCAAGTGCCGGCATCTAGAGCATCGACCATTCTGTGGCCTCTACTTAGATCTGCAGTAAAGACACCCGCCGCTAGCCCAAATTCTGTCGCATTAGCTCTTGTGATGACTTCTTTTTCGGCATCAAAGGTTAACACTGACATTAGAGGCCCAAAAACCTCCTCACATGCAATGGTCATATCATCGGTCACATCGGCAAAAACTGTAGGTTCTATAAAGAAACCATCGCCAGCGATAGGCTTTCCTCCAGTAATCAGTCGAGCACCCTCACTTTTAGCTTTCTCAAAATATTCGAGCACTATGTCCAGTTGTCTCTGGCTTACCATCGGCCCGAAATTTGTAGCCTCATCTTGCGGATCACCAATGACTGCTTGACCTAAGCGTTCAACCAAACGCTTAAGAAAAGCATCTTGGATTTTTCGCTGAACAAAGACACGAGTTCCATTTGAACAGATCTGACCCGTTGAGTAGAAATTAGCCAAAATTGCACCACTCACTGCGTTTTCAAGATCTGCATCATCAAAGATTATCAATGGAGATTTCCCGCCTAATTCCATAGTTACATGTTTCATTTGCGAGGCGGCTGAGGCATAGACCTTACGACCAGTGGGAACTGATCCAGTTAATGAAACTTTATCCACACGAGGTTCAGAGACCAGTGTGGCGCCCACATCTCCTAAACCTTGAATAACATTATATAAACCTGGGGGCAGTCCTGCTTCGATAAGAATTTCAGCTATTTTTAGAGCACATAGAGGGGTAACTTCTGAGGGTTTGAAGATCATGGCATTACCACAGGCAAGAGCGGGCGCTCCTTTCCAGCATGCAATCTGAGTCGGATAGTTCCAGGCGCCAATTCCAACGCACAGCCCCAATGGTTCGCGGCGCGTATAGGCCCAATTTCCGTCCGGCAGAGGAATATGCTCCCCGGTAATCGATCCGGCCAAACCACCGAAATATTCTAATGCATCCGCTGCGCTTGTAGCATCGGCGTAGAGAGTTTCAGAGATTGGTTTGCCGGTATCATAGGTCTCTAAAACAGATAGATCGTAGTTTCGCTCTCGAATAATTGAAGCGGCACGATTTAATACTCGGCCACGCTCGGTCCCAGAGAGTCGTGCCCAGGCTTTTTGTGCCTTAGTGCCACTTTCAATGGCCCTTTCAATAATGGCTGGAGTTGCTGAATATACTTTGCCAATGATCTCTCCAGTTGCTGGGTAGATGACATTAATTGGCGTGCCACTGGAATCTTCTACATATTCACCGTCGATAAAATGGCTAGCAGCGGGTTGAGTGATCATAACAAACTCCAATTATTAGTTTTACTTAGGTCCAAACTTAATTGTCCCATTGGCAGAGGCCGAGTTTATATTCACGAGGCATTAGTTTCTGTTGTGCAAGCGGGCTAATCATTTTTTGATCGCCATCTTTGCATATTAAGATCTTTGAACTTTGACCAGACAGGTCTAACAATATTTGATCCAGATGACGGTATTGGACATCATGTCCTTCTCCGGGATAGTTTCTTAAAAAGAGGGTTGCCTTAGGATAGTGCTTTTGCCAGGCGTCATTTGGTTCATTATTTAACAACTCATCGGCTTGTCCACGATAGACAAAGAGTTTAGATTTAACGTGAGAGGTATCGATCGCTCCCTCACTGCAATAAAGTGCCATCTCATGTTCAAGTGGTGCAGGATCAGCTGATTGCCCCCGCAGATTGTGGGCTCTTGCGGCCTCTTCGAATGCGGTATCCTGAAAACCTTCTACTTGGTGCATCGAGCTTGACTTAGGGAATCCGAAGAACTGCATAGGGTAGGCGAGTAAATCACTATAGCCGCTAGTACCTTGATCAGGCGAGCACCAATCAGCCTGGCCAATTAATGGAGATGTTGCAGCCATATGAATCGACAGTACTCGTTTATGTAAACGAGAAGCTATTTTGGCCGTATAGGGTCCCCCACCAGAAATACCAAACAAAGAAAAATGATCGATGTCCAGATGATCCAATACGTATTCAACATCTTTGGCATAATCTGACATATCTAAATTTGGGTTAAATTGAGTTTGACCAAATCCATTACGTTCTACGGTAATCATGCGAATATTTAAGTCTTGGCGCATGGTTCTCAAGAAATCCAATAGGCGTATTGCACGAACTGATGTGCCCAGACCCCCCGTAAAAACGACAGGATGAGCGTTTGTTACTCCGTCATCCACATAATGGATTTGGCGTCCAGTTTCTGTCGTTAATTGCTTGACTGTCGGGCCAAGAGAATCAAAGTTATTTGGCAGTGAGTTTGGAAGCTCTGATGCTAGCGCAGTGTTTATTATTAATGCTGCAAGAATACTAATAAATTTAGCTAACTTCATAAATCCTCCCTCAAATTTTTGTATGACTTTACCATGCTAAAACTGTTTAGGCACTTACCATGACACAATTGCTTTTATACGGTAGTTCTTTCATAGTATTGACCTGCATCGTAAAGAGTTCTTTGTGATTAGCTGTATTTCCAAAAGGCTCACTAATCAGGTAATAAGGCGATAGTTAATATGAATGATCAAACTGAGCTCAAGCGGTTGGTTGAATTGGCCCGAGAAAAGCTACAACAGGGCAAACCGGCGGAAGCCTTGGGGCTCGCTGAACAGGCTGTTCAAATAAATAAGCGATTCCCTCCTGCCTTATTCTTGTTAGGTGTTGCGCTGCGGCTAACCGGATCACCGCAAGCAAGTATAAAGACACTTACTGAATTCTTAGTGTTGGAGCCGAATGTAGCTCAAGGGCGATATGAAATCGGTTTAGCATTTAATACCTGTGGACAGATAACTAACGCTATTATTGAGTTAAAAAAAGCGGTTGATCTAGACTCTGGGTTCTTAAGTGCTTGGCGCATGCTTGGGGAGGCGCTTTTGGTACAAGGGGATGAAGAGGGTGCTGCTCAGGCTCATGCCCACGCCCGTTTAGCCATTGGAGTTGATCCCGCTTTGAAGCAGGCAACTGAATTATTTACCTCTGGCAGAATTGGTATCGCCGAGGGCGTCTGTAGAGAGTACTTAAAAATCCACCCCACTGATGTCAATGCTATTCGCCTGCTCGCTGATATCGGCTATAAGCTGGGTATTATGGAGGAAGCGGTACAACTCTATAAACGATGTTTGGAGTTGACGCCTGATTATCATATGGCTCGCCACAAATACGCCCTGGCTTTATCTAAACAGGATAAATTTGAAGCAGCCATGGTCGAAGTCAATCGTCTGATTGAGATTGACCCAAATAGCATTGCCTACAAAACGCTTCATGCCGCAGTCACATCAAGTGCCGGTCGTTTTGAAGAGGCACATGCAGTTTATGAAGATGTTATTACTCTTGTTCCAAATTCAGTGAGTATTTTGACCAGTTATGGGCACTCGCTCCGTTACTCAGGGCGTGGCGAAAAGGCTGCAGAAATGTATCGCCGTGCCATTAAGGCTGACCCTACTCATGGTGATGCGTACTGGAGTTTGGCCAATCTAAAAACGGTTAAATTTAATGCTGCTGAAGTTAAAAGTATGACGGAACAGTTGCATGCAATTGAGAACGATAATGCTGATAAGTATCACCTTGCCTTTGCAGTTGGTAAAGCTCTTGAGGATGATAAGGACTATTCTGGCGCCTTTGAGGCCTATACATTAGGCAATCAGATAAAACGTCGTTACAGTGGTTATGACTCCTCTGACAATACTCTCAGAGTTGATGACTCAGTTGCTGTTTGTGATAACAAATTTATGTCGGCATTTAATGTTGGTGGCAACCCTGATCCTAGTCCTATTTTTGTTGTTGGTTTGCCAAGGTCAGGTTCAACATTAATAGAGCAGATACTGGCCAGCCATTCCCAAGTGGAAGCCACGGGAGAATTACATTTTATTAGTCGCATTGCTGCTCAATTAGAGGGCAGTCGCAAAAAAGGAGAGACTCGCCGTTACCCAAAGCTACTGGCTGAATTGAGCGACACCGAACGTTTTGATTTAGGCCAACAATATCTTGATAGTTGCTCTATTTTTCGGAGTGGCTCACCCCGTTTTATCGATAAGTTGCCCAATAATTTCATGCATATTGGATTAATCAGAGCAATTTTACCCAAAGCGACAATTATTGATGCTAGAAGAGCGCCAATGGCCGCTTGTTTTGCTAACCTCAAGCAACTCTTTGCTGAGGGTCAGGGCTTTACTTACAGTGTGGAAGATATCGGTAATTATTATGCGGACTATTTGCGATTGTTGGACCATTGGCATCAGGTCGTGCCTGGGTCATTAATGACAGTCAATTATGAAAACGTAGTGACAGACCTTGAAGGCCAGGTAAAAAAATTGCTGGATCATTGCGGGCTTCCATTTGAAGAAGCCTGTGTACAATTTCATGAAAATGATAGAGCTGTGCGTTCTGCGAGTTCTGAGCAGGTTCGTCAGCCTATTTTTACAGGAGGCTTGGAGCAATGGCGTAACTTTGAGCAGCATCTTGACTCTTTAAAAGAGGTACTTACTGGCCGCATGGTTAATATAGATTAGATACCTTTGTGTAAAAAATAATTGGTATATAGAAGATAATCTCAAGCTTTTAGCTACAAGGACCAGTTTCTGAAGTTTGGATATTTAGTGTGTTATAAACTCATGGGAGTTTTTTTTGAATCTTTTTAGAGTTCTGATCGTCAGCCTTTTGACTGCCTCGTGTAGTGCTGTTGTATGTATTGATTCTTATATTGAAAGAGAACCTGTACCAGTCAAAGATGAATGGGTATTTACTGTTACGTTCTTGGATAAGGGTTCGCAAAAATACACCCTAAAATGTGAGAAATATTATGACTCAATGTGTGCTGCAAGAGGGAATAGCTGGCGAGTTAGGGAGGTTGGAAAGTCGACTAGTAACAGAAGAAGCTATTTTGATATTGAAGGTACAGAGTTGAAGCTTGAGCTTCCGACATGCTCAGAAATAATTAAATCAAAAGAAAAGCTGAGTATGAGTGATATCAGTATTGTATGGAATATAGATGGAATCGAACAAACTGAGTATGGTTCTAAATGGCTGGGGAAAAGGTATCGTTACGTTTCGACTGACGATGGCATGCATAGTTTTAAAAGAGGTGGATATAAAGAGGCTCCTCTTGAAATCGTTAAGTTTGCGTTTAGCTTAGATTTAAATGATGCACCTATAAATTAATGCAGTAAAAACCTCATCCTTAGTGTGTGGTTAAAAATACAACAAAGTAGGTGTTGGGTGTTACCGGAACATGTACTAATGTAGCTAATTTATACGATCAAATTGGCTGGATGATAATTATAAGGAAAATACTCGGCAAAGTTTAGATATGTAGGCCATACTAGAAATGAACGAAATCTAGCAAGGTAGTTATTTTTGGAAGTTACAGTACTCCAATTGTTGATTTAGATGTGCTACGGTTAGAAAGCTAACATTCCTAAAAGTAAAAGGTAAACAGAATTTTTAAAAAAAGGGTGGAGATTATGTTACAACAAAGCAAATTCGTATCATCACAGTCAAAACGCTATTCCCCTAAGCCATTGGCGGCTATGGTGGCGGCATTGTCTGTAGGTATTACATCTACAGCGGTTGCCCAGCAAGTGGAAGAGGTAATAGTAACAGCAACCAAACGAGCTGAGAGCGCCCAGGAGATACCCATGGCGATTTCAGTTCTCGGCGAAGAAACTTTAGGTAATCTCAATATTACTGATCTTGAGGATTACGTAACCATGTTACCGAATGTTAGTTACATTGGTTTGGGACCTGGTAGTGGTAGCGTCTATATTCGTGGAATTTCATCTGGTGGCGAGAGCTCGCTGGGAGCTAACCCAAGTGTGGCTATTTACCTTGATGATCAACCAGTTACTGCGACAGGGGCGTATTTAAATCCGCATATTTATGATATTCAGCGCATTGAAGTATTAGCGGGCCCTCAGGGAACCTTATTTGGAGCGAATGCCCAGTCAGGTGCCATGCGCATTATTACCAATCAACCAGATCCTAGCAGTTTCTCTGCGGGATTGGATATGGACGTCAATGTTCCTAAAAGTGGTGATATTGGTGAAACCATTGAAGGCTTTATCAATATGCCTCTAACAGAAACTGCTGCATTGAGAGTATCTGCGTTCTCAAAGCGAGATGGCGGATTTATCGATAACGTGAAGGGTGAGTATACTTTCCGGCATGGCTACATTCGTGATGGTTTGGTTGCTGGTGGTTATACTGAAGAACAGGCTGCTGAAATGGCACCTGATTTCACCTATAACAACTACACAGCTGGTGACATTGGTAACGTGGCTGAGGAAAACTTCAACGAAGCTACCACGACAGGTTTTAGGGCGGCATTGAGAGTTGAGCTAAACGATAGTTGGACAGCAACAGCGTCGATGATGCAGCAAGATCTTGAGTCTAACGGTGTATGGGATCATGATCCCACTGTAGGTGATCTTCAAGTTTTCCGAATGATGCCCGACAGTGTCGACGATGAGTGGACACAGTATGCTCTTAAAATTGAAGGAGATGTAGCGGGTGGAACATTGACCTTCAACTACGGAGATCTCGACCGAGATTACGAGGTGGATGCTGATTATTCCCTGTACAGTGATTACTACGTGTCTGGCGGCTACGTTCAGCCATACTATTCTTGTTATGCGGCTTACTATGGTTGCTCTGATCCACGCGAATTGTATGAGGATCATGCCAACTATCAACGTGAAACCATTGAACTTCGTTATGCATCAGATCCTGGCAAGCCACTGCGTTGGCAGGCAGGCTATTATTCGGTTGACGTAAAAAATAGAGATGATGCTGAATGGCATGTTCTGGGCCTTGCTGATCTTGGGATGGTTACGGCAATTGATGCTCCAGATATTTACTGGACAACTGATTTCCGGCGAAGCTATGAAGAAACCGCTTATTTCGGTGAGGTTGCATATGATCTTAGTGATTCTTTGACAGTTGCTGTAAGTATGCGCCACTTTGATGCTGAAAGTTATCTTGACGGGTTCTCTGGTACAGTTTGGTGGCCTTGTGGCGGCGGTCCAAGTGCAGCTGCTCAGGAGGCATCTGGTGTATATAGGCCAACCAATAACTATGGAGCAGATTGTGCTGATGCTAATCGTATTACGGCTTCAAAAGATGAAGTGTACCGTGTGACGGCAGAGTGGCAGGCTACTGATGATGTCATGATATATACCGCTTGGGGAGAAGGCTATCGACCTGGTGGACTTAATCGTTTCTGTTCCGTGGGTAATGAAGCTGATTACGGTGGCCAAGGGAGAGATGATGCCACTGGAGCTGGATGTGATTTTGTTCCCGATTTCTTAACTTCCTATGAAGTGGGTGTAAAGGCCTCCTTGTTTGATGGTCGTATGGTGCTGAATGCCGCAGCGTTTATGCAAGAGTGGGATGACTTCCAATTCTCGCGACTGGATGTGGCGATATCACCTGTAACTTTGACCTACAATATTGGTCAGGCTACGAGTGATGGCTTTGAGGCTGACTTTAGCGCAATGATCTCTGAGAACTGGAGTCTTACCGGAGGGTTCTCTTACATCGAAGCTGAATTGAGTGAGGATTACTATGCCAGCGACGGCTTGGCTACTCCAACCGCTGCTAGTGGCACGACTTTACCTCGTGTTCCTGATACGAAGTGGAATCTATCCTCTCGATATTCGATGGATGACGGATGGTACGTACAAACCAGTTACATATACACTGGAGCGTCCTACAACAACTTGTTCGACGGCGGAAGTCTCCCGACCAAGCGATACAAGCAAAAGGACTATCAGATCCTGAATGCTTCAGTTGGTTTAGATAAGGATACTTGGCGAGCAGAGTTGTATATTCGCAATGTTACCGATGAACGCGGTGAAGTTTTCCGGAATGCTGTAAATTGGGATGATCGAATCATGACAAATAGACCTCGTACTTTAGGGGCTAGCATGAGTCTGAAGTTCTAAGCTCTTGAGCAATAAAAAAGGGCGCCCCAGGGCGCCCTTTTTTATAACTATTAAAATTAATACAATTTAAGACCAGTTACTAGTTTTGTCGATTATCGGCCCTTCCAAATAGGATCACGTTTTTCGGCGAAGGCTTTGAATCCTTCATGCATATCTTCGCTACCATATAGAGTATCCACTGTAGGCAACTTTCGACTAGTAATACGATCGAGTGCATCCTGAAATTTTGAATTCTCAGCATCTCGCACGACTTCTTTGATTGCTGCCATGACAAGCGGTGGCCCGCTAGCTAATAACTCTGCCATCTCCCATGCTCTTTGGTTAAGTTTATCAGAGGCTAGGATCTCATTTACAAAACCCCAGCGATTGGCTTCTTGAGCGTCTAACCAACGACCGGTTAAAAGCATTTCCATGGCGATGTGATAGGGAATTCGCTTCGGTAGTTTGATGGAGGCAGCATCAGCAACAGTTCCTGAGCGAATCTCTGGGAGAGCAAAGGTTGCGTGCTCAGCGGCAAGGATAATATCCGTGGACAAAGCAATTTCCAGACCACCACCACAACAGATACCATTAACCGCACAGATGATAGGTTTGTTGAGATCGGGTAGTTCTTGCATACCTCCAAACCCGCCAGCACCATAGTCTCCGTCAACCTCATCACCATCGGCAGCGGCCTTAAGATCCCAGCCTGGGCAGAAAAACTTCTCACCAGCGCCGGTAACAATTGCCACACGTAGCTCAGGGTCATCTCTGAAGTCCTTAAAAACTGCTCCCATTTCTCGACTGGTTATTAGGTCTACCGCATTGGCTTTTGGTCTATCCAGCATCACTTCAATGATAGGGCCTTTTTGAGTTATCTTTACTGAATTTGTCATTGGATTCTCCACTATGGGACTATTGAGCTTATTGTATTAATTATATTGTCGGACAAGAGCATCAACCGCTACTGCATCCCGCTCTCGTACAATCAGTGGATTGATATCGATCTCCACTATTGAATCTTTGTTCGCCTCTACATATTTTTGCACCGACATAACAGCATCTACTATCGAGTTTATATTTGCGGCTGCTGCGCCACGATAGCCTTGTAGAATCTGATTAATTTTCGTTTTACTCAGCGCGTGCTTTACATCGGATCTGGTGACTGGCATTACTAAAGAACTACTATCATTTAAGAGTTCAGTGAGAATACCGCCGGCTCCCATAGTTAATAACAGCATACCGGAGGTATCTCGAGAGACGCCAATAATTATCTCAACGAGCATTTCATCTACCATCTCTTCCAGTAAATAACCCTCAGGGGAGACTGGAACTTTCTCAATTGCCGCTCGCAGGGAAATATCAGAATCGATGTTCAAGACTACCGCACCGAACTCGGATTTATGGGCCAAACCAAGAGATTTTAATACTAAGGGATAAGCAAGTGTTTTGGCGAACTCCTCTATACCACCTTTATTGGTAATCTCTTTGGTTTGAGGAACTGCAAGGCCAAATTTTGATAGTAGCCGCTTAGCTTTTGATTCAGTCAAACTACTCAGGTTGCCAATGGGTTTATGCGTCTGAAGCCACACCGGATCTGGTTGTGGTATCTTTAAAAATTTCCCGGCAGCTACAGCAGCTTCAATTGGTTTTAAACCACTCTCAAGCCCATGTAAGACTACTACGCCGTGTCGGTGAAATTCATCGGTCTTTGCTTCATCTATATTTTCAGGTAGCGATGTAATGACAGCGACTTTTGCATGAGTTTGTTTTTGAGCTGCAATAATTGCATCGATGGCACACTGGTGACCTTGGGTTTCACATTTGTCTGGTCGAGGAATATCTAATACAAAGATGTTTAGATCAAAACCTCCTTCCATTACTGCTACAAAACAGGCTGTCATACTGGGGACATCTCCCCAAACATAAGTATGGTAGTCCAACGGATTTGAGATGGTCACTTTATTACCAAGCACGCTGGTTAATTTTTTGCACTGCTTGGTATTTAAGTCTGGGAATTCGAGAGTTGAGTTATGAGCAGCATCTGCCATTAAGCTAGCTTCACCACCAGAGCAACTGATAGAAGATATCTTTGAGCCAGTCAAAGGACCAATGACATCAAGAATTTTGAGTGTTTCAATAAACTCGCTTACTGAATTTACCTCAACGATTCCAAGACGCCGCAGGAGCGCAGAAGATGCAGCCGCTCCACCAGCCAGCGTTGCAGTATGAGAAAGGGTTGCATGCTGAGATTTCTCTGACTTCCCCAACTTTAAGACGACAATACTTTTACCTGCCAAACGAGCTTTCAGAGCCATTGCCTCAAAGGCCGGAATATCTGAAAAGCCTTCAATAAATAGCCCAAGCGTGCTGATTCTGTGGTCTGCAATAAAATGCTCGGCGAGTTCGTTCAACCCGACACAGGCTTGATTGCCGACAGTACAGAGAGCGGCTACTGATAATCCTCGTTGTTGCATGGTCATATTTATTGCCACATTTGATGATTGAGCAATAATTGCCACGCCTTTATCCACTTGATGACCGCCGTGCTGATCTGGCCATAGAGTGACATTGTCCAGATAGTTCAAATACCCATAGCAGTTAGGTCCCAGCATTGGCATGTTGCCCGCAGCAGAGACCAGTTGGTCCTGTAAGTCCAGGTATCCTGAGTTTTTGATTTGGTGTTCTTTATTGGCCTCTCTATAACCAGAGGCAAAACAGATAGCGCCGCCCGCATCGATAGAGCTGAGCTCCCCAATGATTTCTATCGTCAATTCTCGATTAACGCCGATAAATGCAGCATCAGGCACACCAGGTAAAGACTGGGTGTCGGCAAAACACGTAATCCCACCAATGTCAGAGCGATTCGGATGAACCGGCCAAATTTCTCCGTTATATTTTGATATTTGAAGTTGCTCTATGACGTTCATAGCCCAAGAGCCACCGTAAATGGCAATCGATTTAGGTGTTAGGAAACGTTTTAGGTTTGCCATCTAAATATTTAAGCGCCCAGAGGGCGCAGCAGACTTCGGGATATGATATGTCGTTGAATCTCAGACGTACCTTCCCAAATTCTCTCGATTCTTGCATCGCGCCAAATGCGTTCTAATGGCAATTCGTTCATTAAACCCATACCTCCAAAGATTTGGATTGCCTCATCGGCCACCATCGCCAGCATTTCAGTCGCTTTAAGCTTGGCCATTGCCATGTCTGCATCAGTACAGGTGCCTTGGTCATACTTCCAGCCTGCCTCCATTACCAATAACTCAGCGGCTTTCATTTCTGTTGCCATATCAGCCAATTTGAAAGAGACGCCTTGAAATTTCCCGATGGCTTGACCGAACTGTTGACGTTCCGCTGCATACTGCACAGCTAAATTAAAGGCTCGCTCTGCTCGCCCTAAACAGGTCGCAGCCACCTGTAAGCGAGTGGCGCCAAGCCAGCTGTTTGCAACATCAAATCCTTTATGAAGCTCGCCGAGCATAGCGCTCTGGGGTACCCTACAGTTGCTATAAACCTGTGTGGCATTGGTATACCCTCGGTGTGACACATTTTGATAGCCATCTAAGATCTCAAGCCCTGGATTGTCGTGATCAACAAAGAATGCACTAATTAGTTTTTTTGGACCGCGTGGGGTTTCTTCCTCACCGGTAGCAACGAAGACAATAGTAAAGTCAGCTTCCTTGGCATGACTGATAAAATGCTTGGTACCGTTAATTATCCAATCATCGCCATCTTTTACTGCTGAGGCTTTCATCCCACGTAAGTCGGAGCCCGCTCCTGGTTCCGTCATCGCGAGGCAATCTGATTTTTCACCTCGCATACAGGGTTCGAGATATTTCGTTTGTTGCTCTGGAGTGCCTGCGCACAAAATATTGGATGGTCGAGCCACGCAACGCCAATGAAGTGCATAGTTGGCCCGCCCTAGTTCCTTTTCATAAAGCAACCAAGTGACGGTATCTAAGCCGGCACCACCATATTCAGCTGGGATATTAGCAGCGTAAAGGCCTGCCTCAAGCGCCTTAATTTTGATACCTTCAGCTAAATCATCTCGCAAATGACCGGTAGCCTCCACTTCAGCTTCGTGGGGGTATAGTTCATTTTCCACAAAGGCTCTTGTGGTACCAACGATCATCTGTTGCTCTTCACTTAATTGAAAATTCATTATTTTATTTCTCCTGCAGAATTTCCGTACTGTTTGGCTAGCTTATTAATCCGCTGTAGTACCTCTTCACTCGGCATACACGATTTTCGTGCCTGCAGATCTACGTGAACTAAAAGCTGGTCAGCCTCGGCAAGAACACGCCCATCGACATTGCACATTTGATGAGCCAATTTAAGCTTTTTACCTTCCGCCAAACTAATGCGCGAGGCGACATAAATATCATCACCCGCTTTGCATTCTTCGATGTACTTGATGTGACAATCAACTGTGAAGTAGCTTAAACCGGAAGCGATATAGTCTTCATCAGCACCAACACGAATCATCACTGTGTCAGCGGCATCAGAGAATACCTGCCCGTAGCGACTTTCATTCATATGCTGGTTGTAGTCTGTCCAATCAGCAGGAATGACACGCTTTACCGTAATTAAGGAAGTATTTGATTGATTTTTATCTAGTAGAGGTTTGTGTAAACCTTTATCAAATTGGTTTAGTAGCTCCCCTGCACCCCAATTCTGGGTTTTGAGTCCACGCATTATGCTAATTAAATTATCGTCGCGAAGACGCTCTAGTTCACGAATACTGTAGTGGCCAGATTGTTCATCAGACTGCCCAGCAACCTTGTCTATTAACTCATCAGTAAGCTCTGGTACGTCCATTAACTTGGTCCAAGGCCATTCAAGACAGGGCCCAAATTGCGCGATAAAATGTGCCATTCCGGCTTCACCGCCTGCCACACGATAAGTTTCGAACATTCCCATTTGGGCCCATCTCAGTCCAAAACCAAAACGAATGGCATCGTCAATTTCTTGAGTTGTGGCGATATCATCGTTAATCAACCACAGACCTTCGCGCCAAACAGCTTCGAGTAATCGATCGGCGATGTGAGCATCGATTTCTTTGCGCACGTGCAAAGGGAACATACCTAGGCTAGTTAGCATAGCTTTTGCTCGGTCCACCGTAGTAATGTTGCCAACTAATTCAACCAGCGGGAGTAAGTAGACAGGGTTAAAGGGATGAGCCACGATAATTTGCTCAGGGTTATCAGAGCCCTGTTGTAATTCGCTGGGCTTAAAGCCTGAGGTGGAAGAGGTAATAATGGCTGATTTGGGGCAGTGACTTTGAATCTCGGCCATCACCGAATGCTTAAGTTTTAGCTGCTCTGGAACGCACTCACTGACCCAATCTGAGCCATCTACTGCCTCAGAGATTGAATTAACAAAACTCAAAGACCCCTCAGGTGGAAGAGCATGTTCATACAGAGCAGGGAGAGAGCGGCGAGCATTTGAAAGCACTTCATCTATTTTGCGTGGCGCTTCAGGATCTGGATCGAAGATTTTAACGTCCGAACCCATCAATAAAAACCGAGCTACCCAACCACCGCCAATAACACCGCCACCAATAACTGCAAATTGTATTTTCTTAGCTAGCGTTTCGGTTGATTTATGGTTTGAGCTAGTCATCGAGGGGATCGTTTAGTTAAACCTAATTTATCTCGAACTTGCTGCGGATTCATTAGTGTTGATCCCATAGCCTCTATAATGATGGCTGCTTTTTTAACTAGAGACTCATTGGTGGCTAGTACGCCTTTTTCTAACCAAAGGTTGTCTTCTAATCCTACTCGGACATTTCCTCCGGCTAAGACTGATGCAGCCACATAGGGCATTTGATCTCGGCCTATTGAAAATGATGACCAATTCCAGTCGCTGGGGATGTTATTCACCATTGCCATGTAGGTATTTAAATCATTGGGTGCTCCCCAGGGTATTCCCATACAGAGCTGGACTAAAGCAGGACTTTCTAGTATCCCTTCTTTCACTAACTCTTTGGCAAACCAAAGATGTCCTGTATCGAAGGCTTCAATTTCCGCTTTAACACCAAGAGCAGTCATCATGCTACCCATTTCCCGCAACATTCCGGGTGTGTTGGTCATGACATAGTCCGCTTCAGCGAAATTCATCGTTCCACAATCTAGAGTGCATATTTCAGGTAAACATTCGGCAATTGGCTCCATCCTACTTTCCGCACTCCCCATATCAGTTCCATCTTGCAATGGCAGTGGAGCCGATGGTGGCCCAAATACCATGTCTCCACCCATACCTGCCGTCAGGTTCAAAACCACATCAGTCTTTGAATCACGAATTCGATCTGTGAGTTCTCGATATAATTTAGGATCCCTAGATGCCACACCCGTTTCTGGGTCACGCACATGACAGTGCACAACGGCTGCGCCTGCTTTGGCTGCGGCGATAGCGCTGTTAGCTATTTGCTCAGGTGAGCGAGGAACTTCGGCGCTACGATCTTGGGTACTACCTGATCCTGTGATAGCGCAGGTGATAAAAACATTGGTATTAATACTTAGTGGCATGGCAAGGCTCGACTATTAAAATAAGGGTTTATAGTTCAGGAGCTAAATAAACTCTACCTCTCTTTTTAAAGCAAACTAAGTTTAAACGCAATAGGCGTTGTTTCAGGTTTAATTCGTTAGGACTACTTAGTGTATTCGCGCACCCTGTTCTATTAATTTTTTCTGCACTTTGTCAATGTTAACGTCAGCGACATCAACATTAGTTTGTATTGAAACAGCAGCAGCAACGCCAGCACCTTGGCCATTGACAGCGCAACACATCATATTTCGAACCGCAGCATGAGAGTCACGATCACCACCGACGCTGCGACCAGTAACTAACAAGTGGCGAATACCTTTTGGGAGCATGCTGCGGTAGGGCACTTGGAAGTAACGACCGGTCGTAGGTAAGATTAATATGCCATAACCATCAATAAACTCTGGAAATATTCCGATACTATCGTCGAACTTACCCTGTTCACGGACATCGCGCGCAGTCATGTTATACACGGCATCAATTTTCCGAGTATCTCGAACACCAAGTGTCATTCCAAAGTTTCTTAGTTTTGCATTCTCACAACCAGGATTAAATTGTTTCAAGGCCTCAATGGCTAACATGGCTTGTCTGCGGCCTTCCATCTCTCCTTTTGTTAAATGATCAGGGTTGGTTGCATCCAGTCTGGCTAGGTGGATTAAGTTTAAATAACTAAGGTCCCCTTGATCGCTAATCGCACCCCAGGTGCCAGTAATAGTGTTTAAATTTTCGGGAATTAAGCCAGACTTAATGGCTTTTTCAAACGGCTTTTTTAAGTAAGGTGAAAATAGCTTGTCTTCTTTCCCTGAAGTTTCCATTGACCAATCTGGGCCACACCAATCACTATAGGTATGTGGGTCTGCTTTTACATTATCGATGAAACGTTTTTTGTCGACACCATTCATCGAGAACATTACAGAGGCGGCCATCATCTCCTCTATGGGTGTCTTATGTGTTACAGCACCCGCTCGATGAGCAATATCAGCATCGCCAGTGGCATCAATGACGCGTTTGGCCAGAATTGCTTCTCGACCCGCTTTGCTCTCTACTATGACTCCCTTAATAACGCCACCCTCAACAATAGGCGCGACCATGGTTCTGTGTAGCATTGGGGTAATACCGGCTTCTTCGACCAACACATCGGCGACATATTTAAAGGCCTCACCATCAATAGCATGACTATTGGACTGCGGCTCTGGATTGGAAGCGCCCATAGACTTCGCCCGATGCTCAAACTCTGCACCGATGCCTTCACTATCGACAGTTTTATCGTGGCGATACCAGGCAAAACCCTCGACGCCAACCTGGGTGAGATTACCCCCAAAACACCCATAGCGTTCAAGTAGGGTTGTTTCCGCACCGGCTCTTGATGAAGCTATAGCTGCAGCTAATCCGCCTGGTCCACTTCCGACTACGAGTACGTCTGTGTGATGTATGATTGGTGTTTCACGAGATGCTTCAGTAATAGTGTCCATGGAAGATAACCAAGTTGCTTGCTTACTTTAAGGCTGATGCCGATCAGAGAGCGTCATAATATAGGAAACGATCTCATTTAATAGTCAATGAATCATAATCAAATATAGCTTAATAAAGAACTAAAATATGACCAGTTTAATTGGTTCGTATCTATGGTTTACAAACTGCCTTGACGAGGAAGATTCTCTGAGGGGCAAAATTTATCAGGTTTGTTTAAGCATCAAAACCCAAGATAGTGGACAAAGGTACTATTATCAGCACGCACTGAACGGACATCATTTGCAGGAAAACTATCATCTGGATATCCCATGGCGATGCAAATCATAATATTTTGATCATCAGGAATATTGGCGTACTCACGAACAACATCAGACTGCATGATTCCCTGGCCATTAATGACACATCCAATGCCGCGTTCCCACGCTGCAAGTACAATTCCGTAGGCGAGCGACCCTAAACCGAAATGAGTAATAGCTGCGGGTTCCAAATACTTATCATAGGTTAGAACGAGGGAAACAGGTGCATCAAACTGACGAAAACCCCTTAGCATCCAGTCCATTCGTTTTTCTTTGTCGTCCCTCTCAATACCCATTGCCTCGAATAATTGAACGGCAACATCAATTTGATTTTGTCTATGCCCGCCGGCGTACTCTTCTTTGTAAGGGAAGTCGCGAACGTGAGGCTTACCAGCCAAGGTGTTTTTGGTATTCCCTTCTCGGATTTTATTAAGAACCTCACCGGCGACTGCATGGATATGCCAAGTCTGAGTGTTGTAGGATGAAGGAGCCCATTTAGCAGAGTTGATTATGTCATCAATGACGTCCTTGGGGACCGCTTTATCTTGAAACCCGCGAACACTTTTTCGCGACTCTGCAAACGCTGTAAAATTCATAAGTTAACCTATTTAATGAGAGTTAATAGAAAATTGAAATAAACTGACAGTCATTATGCTAATTTATTTTTTATAGAGATACAACGGCAGCTCTTCTAGCAATAAAAAAACCCCTCTGTATGGGAGGGGTTCTATTTCAAAATAAACCTGCAGTCTGTGGTTACCTATGAGTTCGATTTTACATTCTCAACTGCAAGGGATATTTCTTTTGGGCTGACTATTTCGCCAAAATCTTGGTTCAGCCATCGCACCAAGGATATGCTCAGTATCAACAATATGGGAATTAAAGGGACAGAGCTAAGAACGGTAATTGACAAAACAGTGTCCAGAGCGCCTGACTGTAATATACCGGCAGTAATTAGTGCCAGAAGAACAGCCCATGCTAAGCGATTCCATCGTTTTGGCTCGGCATCACTGCGTAGGTTCTTAGCAGAGATACTGGAGAGCACATAGGCCGACGAATCAATGGTAGTAGCGTAAAAAATTATTGATAACAGGGTAAATATAAACAAAGTAAATTTACCAAAAGGTAAACTTTGTATAACCAACGCATTAACAAATGACATACCTTGAGTGCTCAGAATTTCTTTGACAGCAAGGGTCCCAGTGGTTTCCAAATATAGAGAATACCCGCCCATCACTGCTAAGAAAAGCCAGGTACCCAAGCAGCCCCAACAGATCACGCCCAAGACTAACTGACGGATCGTGCGGCCACGAGAAATTCGGCCAAAGAACAATCCAACCATCCCGGTATAAGCGAGCCACCACCCCCAGTAAAATCCAGTCCAATCCTCGGGGAAACTGCCATTTTCAATGGGATCTGTCCAGGTAGCTGTGCTGATAAAATTGTTAAACATTAATCCAATACTATTGACCGTGAGGTCCATAATGAATACGCCAGGACCCGCTATTAGGACAAAGAAAATAGCGAAAATGGCTAAGACAATATTGATGTCAGCGAGTACTTTAATCCCAGATTTCAATCCTCGATAAACACTAGCGCCAAATAACAAAGTCCATAACGAGAGTACGCTCATCTTAATCATCATACTGTCAGGGACTTCAAATAAGGTAGATAGCATTGCGGAGAGTAAAGGTACCCCCAAGCCAAGAGATGTTGCCACGCCACCAACAATACCCAGGACAATTAAAATATCGATGATTGTTTTTATTTGATCACGCCCACGTTTTGGCAATGCACCATCACAGGCACTGCTTATACGAAGCACTGGATAGCGTTTTACATAGAGCATATAGGCAATCGGCACCGCCGGTAGTGCATACATTGACCATGGCACGATACCCCAATGCAGCAGTGGATACATGTGAGCCCACTCAAAGGACTTAGTTGATCCGACCTCGATACCCAGAGGCGGGGTTTGCAAGTAAAAGATCGGTTCTGCAAAACCCCACGCAATGACACTGGCACCTATGGCTGTGGTGAACATCATAGCTACCCAGTGCATATCTGAATATTCAGGTGACTCGTCTGGTGCACCTAATTTGACGTGAGCATAGCGCCCGAGGACCAGCCACAGACAAAACAGAAAAGCACCTATACCAACGATAAGATATAGCCACAAAAAATTGGTCATTATAATCTTGCGGCCATCTGCAAGGATTTGTGATGCACTTTCAGGAAAAATCATGAGGGGAATTGCGCAAACTAAAACAATGATGACAGCTGGAATAAATACAGCCCAGTCTACTTCTGGTTCAGAGTTACTCATATTGTGATGATCCTTCAAGGATTTTTTTGTTATCGTCTTTAAGGTTAGGATAACACAAGCAAAACATAACGCATAAATACGGAAAAAACCTTGGCAGGCTTCCATAATTTATTAGCTAAGGGCTAATAGTAATTGCAGTTATGCAACCTGAGCTGTAAGTTAATCAAACTGTGGTTGTTGTGAAGAATTATGAAAGCGAAAAATAGTGAAGTAAAGAGGCCTCCCATGAGTAAGCATTATTTCAGTACTTTATTTATTGTCATGATAACTTTTGTTTGTTCAGCATCAAGCGTTGGCATGGAGACCGATCAATTGCTTGCAAGTATCAAGGATAAGATTCCACCTCGTGAACATGGAGAAGGACATTATGATCAGTTGATTATCCGAGGTGCCTATATGATTGATGGAAGTGGTGCGCCAGCTACTGGACCTGTGGATGTGGTTGTCGAGAAAAATCGCATCGTTGAAATAAGAACTGTTGGTACACCGGGTATCCCTATTGATCCTAAGTCTCGACCACAAATTATGAACAAGAAAAATTTGAAGGTTCGAGAAATCGACGCCCAGGGTAAGTATTTATTACCAGGCTTTGTTGATTCACACACTCATATTCACTCGCCCAGTCATGGTCAAAAGGTTTCAGCGGACTACATTTTTAAGCTTTGGTTGGGCCATGGTATTACGAGCACAAGAGAGGTATTTGGTCTTGATGGAGAGAGCCGCGTATTGGCATTAAAAGAGCTGAGTGATAAAAATGCTATTACTGCCCCCCGAATTACAGCCTTTCCTTATTTTGGTATGCCTGTAGATGGTGATAAAAACCTACCCTCCATTAGTTCTGCAGATGATGCTCGGAAAAGAGTGCGTTACTTAAAGCGTATCGGTGCAGATGGGATTAAATTCATGGGTGCTCCAGAGGAGATTTTATGGGCCGCTTTAGACGAGGCGGATAAATTGGAGTTAGGCACTACCATGCACCATGCACAGTTAAATGTGGCCCATGCCAATGTTATGGATACCTCGAGTCATGGTTTGGACTGCATGGAGCACTGGTACGGATTACCAGAAGCACTTTTTACAGATAAGGCAATACAAAATTATCCTTCAGACTATATTTACAGCAATGAGCAGCAGCGTTTTGCACAAGCCGGACGTTTATGGAAACAGGCAGCTGGGCCAGGCACTGAACGTTGGAACGAGGTAATGAACACGCTGCTGGACCGCGATTTCTGTTTGAGCCCTACTTTCACTATTTATTTAGCGAGTCGAGATCTTATGAGGGCTTACACTGCCGAGTGGCACTATGAATATACATCACCTGAATTATGGGATTTTTATAGAGCTAGCCGAGAGAAGCACGGTTCGTTCTTCTTCAACTGGACGACTCAGGATGAAATAGAGTGGAAGAACAACTATAAGTTATGGATGCAATTTGTTAATGAGTATAAAAATCGTGGTGGTAAAGTAGTTGTCGGCAGTGATACCGGGTATATCTATAGCCTTTATGGTTTTGGCTATGTTCAAGAGTTAGAGCTGTTGCAAGAGGCTGGTTTCCATCCCTTGGAGGTAATTCGCGCAGCCACAAAAATTGGTGCCCAAGTTCTGGGTAAAGATAATGAGTTAGGTACTATTCAGGTGGGTAAAAAGGCTGACATGATCATCGTCGATGAAAATCCATTACATAATTTAAAGTCTTTGTACGGCACTGGAGTGCCTAAGCTAAATGAAAAAAATCAGACAGTTGAGCGTGTTGGCGGCGTTCGCTGGACGATCAAAGACGGTATTGTTTATGATGCCCGTGCGCTCTTGGCCGATGTTCGCGCAATGGTCAAGGCAAGGAAGATAAAAGCTGGAATGGACCCAAAAGTGCCCATGAGCGTGGAACATTAAAATATCAAAGGTTCGGATTTATGCATTTTCATTGACTCGGACAACTTCTGACTTAAAAACCTCTAGACTCCTTTTTTATATATTCTATCGCAGATAACTTGTGATTTGTCTTTACTCTTGTATGTGAGTCAAACAGTAACAAATAGGAATTTAAGTTAATGAATAAAAGTATATTGGTAGTATTAACGTCGATAGTTTTTTTGTCGGGGTGTCAGGAGCGCTTGGTGTATGCAGAAACTCGAAATAAATCCTTGGAGGCATTAGAGATAGAGAGCAAAGTAACGACCGCATTAGTGTATACGACAGCTAAGGATACCGATAAGCGCTTGAGCTTAACGGATGAACTTACTTTCGAATCTGGAGTGCAGCCTTTTGAAACAGAGGTTTCAATATTTGTGAACCCCGATAAGCGCTATCAGAAGGTTCTTGGTTTTGGTGGTGCGATCACAGATGCAAGTTCTGAAGTTTTTTCTAAGTTACCTAGTGACAAACAAGAAGAGTTACTTAATGCCTACTTCAGTAAGGACGAAGGTATTGGTTATACCTTGGTTCGAACCTCCATTCACAGTTCAGATTTTGGTAGTGAGAGTCATACCTATATTGTTGAAGGTGATAAGACTCTAGATACATTTACCATAAATAAAGATCGTGAGTTACGTATTCCATTGATAAAACGAGCAACCGAGGTGGCAGGAGGAGCGATTACTTTTTATGCCAGCCCTTGGAGTGCGCCCGCGTTCATGAAGACTAATAATAATATGCTGGGTGGAGGGAAATTATTGCCAGAGTATTACAACACGTGGGCTCATTACTTTGCCAAGTTTATCAAAGCCTATGAGGCTGAAGGTATCCCGGTATGGGGAGTGACTATTCAGAACGAGCCAATGGCGGTTCAACGATGGGAATCAATGATTTATACAGCTGAAGAGGAGCGCGATTTCCTGAAATATCATCTCGGTCCAATTCTAGAGGAAGAGGGTCTGGGGGATAAAAAAATTGTTGTATGGGATCATAATCGCGACCTTATAACACGACGCGCCAACGTTATTTTTAAGGATCCTGAGGCATCAAAATACGCTTGGGGAATTGGCTTCCACTGGTACGAAACTTGGGCTGGTGGTGAGACTATGCATGATAATCTTGCGTTAGTTAATGAATCTTACCCAACTAAGAACTTACTCTTCACTGAAGGTACTAACGAGAATTTTAGTGAAGATCGTTATCAGCATTGGCCTAATGCTGAACGTTATGGCCATTCGATGATAAACGACTTTAATCGTGGTACAGTCGGATGGACTGACTGGAATATTTTATTAGACCACACAGGTGGGCCGAATCATGTGCAAAACTTTTGTTTTGCACCTATCCATGGTGATACGCGAACGGGTGAGCTGATTTATACCCCGACCTATTATTATATCGGTCACTTTTCCAAATTCGTTCGTCCAGATGCTGAGCGCGTAAGTACCAGCAGTAGTCGAAGTTTCTTACTGGCAACATCGTTCATCAATCTGGATGAGCAGATGGCAACTATCGTAATGAACCATACAAATGATCCAATTGACTACAATTTCTTTGTTGGTGAAAAGCAGGCTAAGCTGACTATTCCACCACGAGCGATGCAAACGTTAGTCTATTAAGGTTTTGATGAGACTCTAACTTGACTTGGGGGTAAGATTTTGCCGGCATTGAGTTGGTGTCATGCCCTCTAGTTTTTTGAAAAATGTATAGAACACTGATTTACTGTTAAAGCCCACCTGCAGATATATGTCGGTAATAGTGGTAGATACATAGTCAGAAGATTCCAGCATTCGCTTTGCTTCCTCGATACGGTACCTATTAATAAACTCGTAGTAATTGATCCCAAAGTGACGATTAATAAGAGTTGAAAGATCTCTAGGCATCATAGATAAAGCATCTGCAAGCGTATCAAGAGTGATATCTGGATCCATGTAGATTTTTTCTTCACGTATGGCCAAATCAACTTCAGCGGCTAACTCGGGCTGCAGGTACTTCTCATTATTGGGCTTACTGACCGCAGAGATTCCACTAACTTGTTCAAAAGCACCAAAGTAACGAACGGCGGTAAAGACCAAAAGATTAACTAAAGCAAAAGTGATGTAATATCCAGTTAGCCCAATATTGCTGAACTGATGCAGACTTAATTCTGAGAAAACGTTGATAATTTTAGCACCGGCCAAAATGGTCTCAGAGACCATGACCACCAAGAAACCAATGGCCAATGCTCGCAACCAAGATATGTGTATTTTCTCCATATTTGAATTGGTATCCTGTAGGCGATAACTGTAGCGACTAATCAATACTACACAGGCGATAGCGTAGATCGCCCGTACTCCTTTACTGAAAAATTCCATGTAGACATAGTTGGCGCTGTACACAAATGATTCGCTATTAATCATCTCTAAACGGTGAGTCTCTGATTGGCTGTAAAAAGCAGTCCAAATAAATATACCGTAGGTTACCAATGGGGCTAGGTGAAGTAGATCATTCTTGGTCAGAGAGAAATCGCGAAATACTAGGGACTTAAAACATAAGAATAAAAGTGCACCATCCATATAGTATGCGATCGCTGGGATAAAATATAAGCTTGGGAATAGATCCCTTGCGGTCATTTTGAATTCAGCCCCCCACATAATTAACTCATTAATGGGGATCAAAGAGTGTGCCAATAAAAATAAGGCTAGAAACAAAGTGCTTTTAGCATCTTGATCGATGGTGAAACACAATAATAAAAAACAAAACAGGCACTGCATTGCAGTCATCAAGAGAATGACATCATGAAAATTGAATAATACCGAACTAAATTCCATTGATTTTTCCCTTCCTGCACTCCCTATATTTTGATTGGCAAGGTTTTGATATATACCAATATTAGTCGAAAACCCAAGTGTTTCACACTGTGCAGGACCAGTGTCACATGTTTATGATCGATAGACATAGATCTTTTTACTTTTTGTTTTAGCAACTCTTTTACCGTTTAGAATGACTTTACGCAAAAATATTGGTGTTCAAAGATAACCACATATTGGAGCATCACGCCTTTTAGCACTTTTTGTGTCCGAGTAAGTTAGTCGGACGCTTGCAGTACTCAAGATTTGTAAATTACGCTCTTACAGTTTCTTTGGCTCTGTTATACATTGCCTAGTAATATAAAATCTTCAAAAGTCAAAATAGCACAGTCGAATCAAGCTCTGGCTTGGGTGCTTATTACCACTGCATCGACCAAATTGTTAAGAGAGTTGAGGTCTACCATGAATCTAAATAAAAGCCTTTCTTTACTGCCTGGATTTCTGGCGGTATGCATTTCAGCATGTGGGGGTGGTAGCGTTGGTGATGATGCTGACCAAAATGTCGTGCGCTCATTGTTTGCTGTAGGAGATGTTTTCGAAGGTGTTGAGGATGGAGGTCCTGTTGAAGGGGATGTCAGTACTAATGATCAGGGTAATAATTTAGATTTTGCAATTGATACAGCGAGTAGCATGGTCAATGGGACGTTAGAGTTCAATCCTAACGGCACGTTTATTTACATGCCTAATCCTGACTTTTTTGGTACTGACAGTATCGATTACGTTGCTACTGACAGTGTGTCAGGGCAATCAGATATGGCTACTTTAACAATTAATATAGCCAATGATTTTGAATTCATCGAAGAATATGGCTGGCAGATGGTATGGGGTGATGAGTTTAACTCAGGCTCCTTGGATTCCTCTCTTTGGAATGCGGTGAACGGAAGTGTTTCTGGAGGTAATCTTGTAATTTCAGCTCAAGATGGAATGACTTCTTCGGTAACTGGATTAAATCCGATTAAGTTTGGCCGTATTGAAGCTACAGTCAAAGCTCCAGCAGGTTCAGATGTCACCGCTATATTTAAGTTAGTGCCAGTGTCTGATATGTATGATGGTGAAAATAGTTTGGTTGCACTTGAATCGAATGAGGGATCTTTGATCGCTGGGGCTCACTATGGTTTGGGGTTGACTAGTGGAATACTCATGAACGCCGACACCTTAGAAACAGTAGCAACTGACTTTCACATCTATGCGATTGAATGGGGGCCCAGTGAAATTCGGTGGTACATCGACAATTCGCATGTCCATACCGTCGATACACTCAACACATGGGGATACAATTTTTCTGCTGCTGAAGTGGTGGTTGATAATGCTGGACCATTTAATCAAGACATGCAGGTGATGTTTGATTTAGCTGCCAGTGGTGATGACCTCCTAAGCGAGATTATAGTTGATCAAATTAAGGTCTGGACATGCGACCCATTGATTGAGCCCAGTGTTAAAGACTGTGCTTCACGGGTTAAAAGTAAAGTCAGTAGGCAGGCATCTGATCGTATTGAAACAGTTGGGCCCGTTGAGGTAGATATCTTTACTAACGGATATTTTGATGCAATTAGTGGCGTAAAGATATCTGATTTACATCCACTAAGTTGGCATTACACGGAGAATGTCAAAGAATTGAGTATGTTAACCAATGGCTCTATTAATGTAGATGTTTCAGTCATTGAAGGGGGTCATGACAAGGTACTAGATGTGATCACAGGATCTGGATTAGCGAGCATGAGTATTGGGGTTAGCCCTGTTGAACTCATCGGCTTGAATGCAGCTTTAAATTTCGATGTTTATATCGACAGTGCCGCAACCAATGCTGAAACCATTGAAGTTAGAATGGAATCTGAACTGTCTGGAGGTGGATTCCAACTTTGGGATATTGCTGATCTTGAATCTGATGCCTGGGTGAGTTACAGCATCGCCATCAGAGATTTAGTCAATAGCCCGATCATTGTTGAGGGAGAGAAAATGCCGCTGGACACTGGGGCTATAACTTCTCTAATGACCCTTGAGTTAGCGGGTGAAGCTCATCTGCTTATCGACAATATTAAGTTAACTTGTGTTAACTCTGAAAGTTGCTTGCAAGGACCTCTAGGGTTGCAATCTGAAGCGGCGCCGAAGGCTGAACCTATTCGTTACGAGGCTGAAAATTATATTGCCGAGTCTGGCACCGGCCTAGAGAGCACAACGGATGAAGGTGGCGGTCAAAATGTAGGATTCCTGAATGCAGGGGACTATTTAGTGTACACGATTTCTGCTCCTGGAATAGGGCCTTACAGTATCGATTATCGTGTTGCTAGCGCTGGAGGTAGTGACGGGTTTGAAGTATCGATCGATGGTGTTCTGGTAGATAGCCAAATTGTTCCTGATACGGGTGATTGGCAGAACTGGACAACACTTACCTCTCAGCAATTTGACTTAGTAGTGGGTATTTATACATTGCGTATAGATTTTCTCGATGATGGTCAAAATATTAACTGGTTTGAAGTACTTCCACCAATTACAGAGATTTTTATCGAAGCTGAAGACTTTGATGATGAGAGTGGTATTTCTCTAGAGGACACGACTGATGAAGGCGGTGGACAGAATATTGGTTACATCGACGAGGGTGATTATGTCGAGTACATCATTAACATTCCGTCTGATGGTACCTATCTTATCGAATATCGTTTAGCCAGTGCGGTGGATTCTTTTGGTTTTGACACTTCTATTGGCGGTATTGTTGTTGATACTCAAGAACTGTTAGCGACAGGCGATTGGCAAAATTGGATAACTCAAAGTGCTGAGGTGGAATTGGTCGCAGGAGAACAAACTATGCGATTGGACTTCCTTGGCGGGGCGATCAATGTCAACTGGATCCGATTGACGCGCAATTAAAAGTACTTAAGATTTAAATGTGACAACTAAAAAAGTAGCACTGGTAGGGATGAAATATGATTCATGAGGTTAAGTTTAAACGACAATTACTGGCAGGCAGTATTGCTCTGGCAGTAACTGGAATTGCCTATGGTCAGGAGTCAGAGCAGAATGACGTAGTGTCTTCAGAAGTCGCAGATGACGTTATTGAGGAAATTATCGTCACTGGCATTAGGGCTAGCATGCAACGCTCCATGGATATTAAACGGGATTCTAAAGGAATCGTTGATGGTATTTCTGCTGAAGATATGGGTAAATTTCCCGATACTAATTTAGCTGAATCTCTTCAGCGAATAACAGGTGTGGCTATTGAGCGCGATAGAGGAGAAGGATCTAAGATAACGGTTCGAGGTTTTGGCCCGGATTTTAATATAGTGACATTTAACAGCCGGCAAATGCCAACTACAGGTGGCCGGTCATTTGATTTTGGTAATATCGCATCTGAGGGAATTTCTGCGGTCGAAGTCTATAAATCTGGTAGGGCTAACGTACCCACTGGCGGTATTGGCGCCGTAGTCAATGTCAAAACAAATAAGCCCCTGGCTATTCCTGGTCTGCGAGCGGTAGTTAGCGCTAAAGGGGTTCACGATCCCGGAACACGCAATGGAAATAGTGCAAATCCAGAAATTTCTGGGTTATTTAGTCAAACCTTTAAAAATGACACCATCGGTGTAGCACTCTCGCTTAGTAGCCAGAAGAGAGATGGCGGGACTCAGTCAGTAACGACACAAAACTTCATGGGCCGAACCTTTGTTACCCAAGATGATATTGATAATAGTTCTTCAGCTGCAGAGTGGGGCTCTATTGCTGTTGGTGACCCCTCTGCCGTCGGCTTTCCCTCTGAGGTCACTGATGGTATCTATGCAATTCCGACAAATATTCAATATAACTTAGATGATTTTCGCCGTGAGCGCGTTAATGGTCAGCTTACCCTTCAGTGGCGACCAACTGATACTGTCACAGGAACTCTGGACTATACCTATGCTGAGAATCAAATTAATACTCAGCACCAAGATCTATCGGCTTGGTTTGACCCTGGTTGTTCCACAAGAGAAAGTGAGTGGGTTCAAGAGGGAAACATCTGGTCGCCAACTAAATACACGCAAGTGGGATGTGCAGCTGATAATTTGCAGGGGGTTGGCCTCTATGCTTCGATCGATGAAAATAAGTCCGCTGGCTTTAATATCGACTGGCAGGCAAACGAAAACCTTACCTTGAATCTTGATTATCATGACTCTAGTGGTGAGTCTCGACCTAATAGCAAGCATGGGTCTGGGGGGTCAATGGCGGTAGCTGCCTTAAATCGTATCACTACATCTGGATACTTTACCGCCGAGGGAATGCCTGTTTTAGAAGTTCAGTTGGGTGAGAGAAATTCATATAATCAAATTTCGCGCATTGATGAGATAAATGCCAATGATATGCAGCTTTCAGGAAGTTCTTTTGGCAGCTATAACAATCGCATGGACGTTGAGCAGCTGCAATTGGATGGTCAATATAACTTTGAAGCGGGCCATAGTGTAACCTTCGGTGTTGCTAGAGTTGAAGTGTCAAATCGGGGCCAGTCCAAGGGGGTTACGCGCAACGCCTGGAGCGGTGTTGGAGTGCCTGGTGATATTGCCGATTTATTATCGATTGACTCTATCGAAGGGGTTTTTAGTGGTATCCAAGGAAGCGATGACCCTCGTCAGGTCACGGACTTTTTCACTTGGGACTTTCAAGCTCTGATTGATCGAGCAGAACAGTTGCTGAGTGAAGGTAGCCATGGTGATGTAGTTGGTGATGGGGGCCCATGTTTGACCGGGTTCTGTCCATCTTACAATTTCGATTTAGATGAAGTCACCACCGAAACGTCCGATTCAGCCTACATTCAGGCTCATTGGGTAGGAGATTTTTTTGATAGGCCCGTTAATTTATACTATGGGGTGCGGTATGAACAGACTGACGTGCATTCAGAGGCCCTCGTCCCTCTATATGACAGGGTTGAGTGGAGTATTATTGACAATCGCTTTAATCTCTATCAACAAAAAGATGCTGATGGTAATACCATTCAGGGGTTCTCCGAGATCGATGGGGCGTACAGTATGTTCTTGCCTAGTCTCGATTTTGATCTGGAGTTGATCGATGATCTTATCTTGCGTGCATCATACAGCCTGACCGTGACTCGCCCTGTGTACAACGACCTCAAAGGGGCATTAATTATTGATTACCTAGGCTCTGATGGCGGGGGTGGGCGGCGCGGTAATCCGCAGTTACTGCCAATGGAATCAGCAAATATCGATTTATCGCTGGAGTGGTATTACGATGAAGGCAGTTATTTTTCTGCCGGATTCTGGTCTAAGGATGTAGACAACTTTATTGTTAATAGTACCTTTGAAAATCAGCCTTTATTCCAAAATCTTTTTACGCCTATTAATGGAGATTTGTATGATCAGGCAGTAGAGGCTCTCACAGGTGGTGATCCGCGTTTTGACTTTGATTTGGGTGATCTTAATACCTACTACGCTGAAAATTTTGCCAACGAACCTGGCGTCAATGTCACTGGTGAAGGCGATGAGGTAGAGGTTGTGGTTACCGGCACATCTAATGATCCAATCGCTATATTCGATGTAACCATTCCGATCAATCAGCGTGAAACAAAAGTGGAAGGGTGGGAGTTGATGATGCAACACACCTTTGGGGAATCTGGATTCGGTTTTCAGGCCAACTACACCATCGTTGATGGTGATTTAGATTACGACATCAATCTCAATGAAGAACAATGGGTTGTCCCAGGTATGAGCAACACCGCTAATCTTGTTGGGTTTTATGACAAAGACGGACTGCAGGTAAGACTTGCTGTGAATTGGCGCGATCAGTTTTTGGCATCAGCGGGACGAGACCCGCTTTTTGTTGAGGAATACTACCAAATAGATATGAATCTCAGCTATGAAATTAACGACAACTTATCATTGTTTATCGAAGGGATTAATTTGACTGAAGAAGATCAGCGCATTCATGGTAGATCAACCTACCAAGTTCGTGAGTATGCTGTTGGCCATGCTCGCTATAACTTAGGTGCTCGCTATTCATTTTAGACCTTTTAGTGCGCTTGAGAGCTGTTGGAAGAGGGGCAGTATGGCGAGGATGCATTTCAATCTTTGGAATTAATGGGTATATTGATTGGTCATAGATCTCACAAGACACAGCTCATATGCTAGATGTAAACAAAAAGATAAAGCAGATTGATAGCTGCGGCGCTCAAAGTATTCCTTCGGATGTCCTTACGTCTTCCGAGCCTTTAGTCTTAAAAGCTCTTGTAGCTGACTGGCCGCTGACGAAACTAGGCCAAGAATCATCCCAAAAAGCCAGTGACTACTTGCTACAATTTTATAAAGAAACCCCAGTCAATGTAGCGCTTGGTGACCCAAGTACTCAAGGTAGAGTCTTCTATAATAGTGATTGTACCGGTTTTAACTATAAGTCGCTCAGAGTTAGCATGAAAATCTTGCTAAATAAATTGCAAGAACATTCAGAGGAAAGTTCTCCACCAACGATTTATATGGCGTCCACTATGATTGATCGCTGGCTACCTGGGTTCCGTAACGAAAATGATCTTTTATTCGACTCAATTGACCCTTTAGCGAGTATTTGGATAGGTAATAGAACTCGAATCGCTGCCCATTATGATTTGCCTGATAATATTGCTTGCTCCACCGTTGGTCGACGACGCTTTACTTTATTTCCGCCAGAGCAGATGGATAATTTGTATCCTGGCCCGATTGATCTAGCACCTGGTGGGCAATCAATTAGCTTAGTTGATTTTCACAACCCAGATTTTGATAAGTATCCAAAATTTCGTCATGCTTTAGAGGCAGCGCAGGTGGCAGAATTGGAGCCAGGAGATGCAGTATTTATTCCAAGTATGTGGTGGCATCACGTCGAAAGTTTGGATCCCTTAAGTGTGCTGGTTAATTACTGGTGGCGTCAGACACCAAGATATATGAGCTCTCCAATGAATACCTTGAATCATGCTCTCCTAACAATGAGACATTTACCTCCAGAGCAGAAAGCAGCTTGGCAAAATATTTTCAATCGATATATCTTTGATGCTGATGACCAAACGCACAGTCATATTCCAAGTGAGGGACTTGGTATCCTTGGCTCTTTGGATGAGGCTTTAGCCAAAAATATCGAATCTGCAGTTCTCAGTAAATTAAAGCGTTGATATAGTAAATGCGACCATCTTAAAACATAGTTTGGAGGCCTAATGAACCGCATTAACCACATACAGCGTAGGTAAAGATCTTATCAGTTGTATTTTTTTTGTTCGAATAACTTACTAGGACGATCACATCGAAAATACTCCCTAATATTAAATGTATTGGTAGGTTCGCCAACCTTGCGAATAACGGAAGTTGCTGCTTTATTGAATCCTCACCTTTTTGGCAGATATCGCAGTGGCGCTACTATAAAAGTACTATAAGGGTAAGTTAATGGAACACAATTGCTCCAACACTCAAGTTTTTGGATTTGTCCAGATTGTTAAGGTATTAACCTTATTAATAAGTCTTTTGGTGTTATCCGGTTGTGGAGTTAAGAGTGGCAATGAATTCCTAGATATGCCTGAGAATATCATCGATCCCAATGATAATTCTGGCTTGGGTGATCAGCCTTTGGGTGAAATTCCTGACCGAACTTTGGATGATGTTACTGTTCGTGGACGGCCGTACATTGATCAATCTTTGGGTTATAACGTTATTCGTACGGACCTAAATACTGCTTTACGTGGGGTAAGTCTCTCTCTTGATGGTGGTGATCCGTACGGCAGTCTCCCATCCAATATTCCAACACCTGAGCAGATGGATTTGCTGGTTAGCGAATATGGATTTAACACGCTCCATGTCTATTTAGAGGGTGATGCGGAGCAAAACCCTGACCCAGTTGGTGTTAACGAAGCTTTAGCCGATCAGTTGGTAACACTGACTCGAGACGCGAAGATGTACTTGATGATCACCATGGGAAATAACGGTGAGAATGGAGCCATTCATAGTATGGAGAAAACACTTGCGTTCTGGGAGCTGTATGGAGCCAAGTACAAAGACGAAACGCACGTAATTTACGAAGCTCATAATGAACCAGTGACGGGCATCAACGGTAATTGGACCTCTGAAGATTGGGAGCGGCAGGCTCAGATGTATGAGACCATTCGCGGCGTTGCTCCAGATACAATGATTTTACTTGG
>SHBP01000001.1 GCA_004211905.1 SAR92 clade bacterium | reverse complement strand
CGATTATTAGTATCAGTAGACATGCTTATATTGTAGTGAAATGAGCAGTTAAAGGTAACTTATTTCGATCGTAGTGTAGTGTCATATAGCTGGGCCAAAACTTAAAAAAAACATCAAAATCAATAATTTACCGACCGTTGAGCGATTTAATATAGCGACAAATAAATGTTTACCTTGCAGCCCCCTAGGCTTATAATGCGCCGCTTACTTTTTTTAAACCCTAATGTGTAGTCTCTTGTTGAGCATACTGAGGTAAGCGGTCTTTATGTTACGAATCTCTAACGAAGCACTAACCTTTGACGACGTTTTACTCGTCCCTGGGTATTCTGACGTCACCGCTAAAGACGTTACTACTCAGAGTCAATTGACGCGCAATATCACCATGAACATTCCGCTGGTTTCTGCGGCAATGGATACAGTCACCGAATCTCAGCTAGCCATCGCGATAGCGCAAGAAGGTGGTGTGGGTATTGTTCATAAGAGCATGACCATAGAAGACCAAGCTAAAGAAGTGTGGGCTGTTAAAAAATATGAGAGTGGCGTTGTAAAAGATCCTTTCACCATTGAAGCTTCGGCAACATTGGAACAACTGCATGAACTGACGGTAGCCAATAACATTTCTGGTGTGCCAATTCTCGATAAGGGTAACCTCGTAGGTATAGTGACTCGGCGCGATGTGCGTTTTGCCACTGATATGAGTGCCTCTGTAACCTCTGTCATGACACCAAAAGACCAACTGGTTACCGTAAAAGAGGGAGCCGGAGCTGATGAAGTACGAGCGCTCCTTCACAAGCATAGAATTGAAAAAGTATTAGTCATCAATGATGCCTTTGAACTCAAAGGACTTATCACCGTGACTGATATCGACAAAGCCGAACAATATCCTGATGCATGTAAAGATGACCAAGGCCGACTCATTGTTGGCGCCTCGGTGAGTGTAGGCGAAGGGACTGATGAGCGAGTAGCTGCTCTTGTTCACGCCAATGTCGATGTGCTAGTTGTTGATACAGCACACGGTCACTCATTGAACGTATTAAATCGCGTCAAGTGGATTAAGAAAAACTTCCCTGATGTGCAGGTTATTGGCGGAAATGTGGCCACTGGTGCAGGTGCAAAGGCTCTGGTGGATGCAGGAGCAGACGGTGTAAAGGTCGGTATAGGCCCAGGCTCAATTTGTACCACTCGCATTGTGACGGGGATAGGAGTTCCTCAGGTAACGGCCATTGCAGAAGCCGTAGCTGCTTTAAAAGGGACCGGGGTTCCGGTGATTGCTGATGGTGGTATTCGTTATTCTGGTGATATGGCAAAAGCTATAGTTGCCGGCGCTAGCGCAGTGATGATGGGCTCAATGTTGGCAGGTACAGAAGAAGCACCGGGTGAGATAGAGATGTTCCAAGGTCGATCCTATAAGAATTATCGTGGAATGGGCTCCTTAGGTGCCATGGCTCATAACCAAGGATCTAGTGATCGTTACTTCCAAGATGCCAGCGCTGTTGAGAAATTAGTGCCAGAGGGGATCGAAGGGCGAGTACCTTACAAAGGTCCTGTAGCGAATATTATCCACCAGATGATGGGTGGTCTTCGGTCAGCTATGGGATACACCGGTTGCACAACTATCGAACAGATGAGAACTGAACCTGAGTTTGTCAGGGTGACTTCCGCAGGAATGGGCGAGAGCCATGTTCATGATGTTCAAATTACTAAAGAGGCACCTAACTACCCAGCGGGTGGCCGATAATTAGGTCAGCGTTAGTGCGTAATTAATTAGGATTTATTGGAGGGCTGGGCTGGTGAGCTTAGCCCTTTTACTTTAAGGTCAACAAATGACAGATTTACATTCGCAAAAGATACTTATTCTTGATTTTGGTTCTCAATACACCCAATTAATTGCTCGTCGTATACGAGAAATTGGTGTCTTCTCTGAGATAAGGGCATGGGATATTACCGAGCAAGAAATTCGTGAATTCGACCCCCAAGGGATAATTCTTTCTGGAGGACCTGAGTCAGTTACTGGAGGCGCAAGTGCACCAAGAGCGCCAGATTGCGTGTTTACCATGGGATTGCCCATATTAGGAATATGCTACGGTATGCAGACTATGGCCGGTCAGCTAGGTGGCAAGGTTGATACATCAGATATACGCGAATTCGGCTATGCCCAAGTAAAGTTAGAGGGAGAGTCCTCTCTGCTTCGTGAGATTGCAGATCATACAGACAATGACGGCGAGTCATTGCTTGATGTATGGATGAGCCATGGCGACAAAGTAGTTGCCATGCCCGAAGGCTTCAGCTTAATGGCCTCAACGCCGTCCTGTCCTATTGCCGGAATGGTGCATGAGGAAAAGCGATTTTATGGTATTCAGTTCCACCCTGAGGTCACCCACACACTCCAAGGCGAGGCTATTTTTAAGCGCTTTGCGTTAGAAATTTGCGGTTGTGAACCGCTATGGACTGCCGCAGCGATCATTGAAGATCAAATAGCTCGTGTTAAAGCACAAGTGGGGGATAATCATGTGTTACTGGGCCTCTCAGGGGGTGTTGACTCTTCTGTGGTGGCAGCGCTATTGCACAAGGCGATCGGTGATCAATTGACCTGCGTGTTTGTTGATAATGGCCTGTTGCGTAAAAATGAAGGCGATATGGTTATGGAGATGTTCGCTAATAATATGGGCGTTAAAGTGATTCGTGCCAATGCCCAAGAGAAGTTCTTGAATGGCTTAGTTGGCGTCAGTGATCCAGAAGCCAAACGTAAAGTGATTGGCAATACCTTTATTGAAATCTTCGATGAAGAATCTAACAAAATTGAGAATGTTAACTTCCTGGCTCAGGGCACTATTTATCCGGATGTTATTGAGTCCGCTGCCTCTAAAACCGGCAAGGCTCATGTCATCAAGTCTCATCATAATGTAGGTGGTCTGCCCGATGATATGGCGCTGGAGTTGGTTGAGCCACTGCGCGAACTGTTTAAAGACGAAGTGCGCAAGATTGGTGTTGAGCTGGGCCTTCCCTATGATATGGTCTATCGCCACCCGTTCCCAGGCCCTGGTCTTGGTGTACGAATCCTTGGTGAAGTTAAAAAAGAGTATGCTGATATTCTTCGCGAGGCCGACGCTATCTTTATTGAAGAGTTACACAACTCTGGTTGGTACCATAAAACTAGCCAAGCCTTTGCTGTATTTCTACCCATTAAGTCAGTGGGGGTGGTGGGTGATGCGCGCCGCTATGAATGGGTGATTGCCCTGCGCGCGGTAGAGACCATCGACTTTATGACGGCCCGCTGGGCGCACTTACCCTATGAGCTGCTAGAGAAAGTATCTAATCGCATTATCAACGAGATCACCGAGGTTTCTCGGGTGACTTACGATGTATCCAGTAAGCCGCCAGCTACTATTGAGTGGGAATAAAATGAGTATAATAGTAAGAAATATTAAATGGATTATGCTTTTTGCTGGTGTAATTACTTGTACAACGTTTTTCGCTGTTATTGCTCCTCAAGATGCACTTTTAAATATGTTTGGTTCTGGCTTAACTGAACCTCTCGCTAATTTAGTAGTCCGCAGTTGGGGTTTTCTTATATCAATTATGGGCATTTTACTTATTTACGGTGCTTTTAATGAAGACTCTCGAATGTTGTGTGTAATTACGACTGGTATAAGTAAGATAGGATTTTTGTTTCTTATCTTAATATTTGGAACTGACTATATTGATAAGTTATGGGTAACCGTTGTGTTTGACTCAATTGTTGTCTTAACTCTAGCTACCTATGTTGTTTCTGTGAAAAGAACTGTTGGAAAAATATAAAAAACTTTCTTAGTTTTGTAAAAGTCATTTGGAATTAGAGTTGCAAAGAAGTTACAAAGTTAAAAAAATGCCTCTGAAACTCACTATCTATAAGGGTTTTAAATTAGGCTACTACTGAGTGGGAGTAAGCGTCACTAATTAAAATCGTTTTAAATCAGGAGACTGTCGAAATGACTCAAAAACAAAAACCGGTAATCATCGTCGGAGGCGGGGTCTCTGGCCTGTCGGCGGCAAAGCGACTGAAGAAAGCGGGCGTGCCGATCATACTTCTGGAAGGAAGGGATCGCCTGGGTGGCCGGGTACACACTGTCGATATTGCGGGGAACCAGGCCTCCTGGGTCGAATTGGGGCCCTTCTGGATTGAGGACCATCTGACTAACCCTGCCTACCACTTATTGAGGGACATCAGGGCCGAAGTTCATCAACACGATATTGGTCCCTCAACGGTAAGGATCTATGACCAACATTCGGCGCATTGGCTAGGGTGGACAACGACACTGTGGGCATTTATCAAGCTTGGATGGAGCTTTAGCCGGTTCGGTAAACTTCGGCCGAATACCGCTACGTTTAATAACCTGGGTGAGCGAATCGACGCCGTACTTGGCAAGCGACCCAAACGTGAACATCTCTACCTGTTCAAGATATTCTCCGAGAGTCTTAACGGTGGCCCCACCTACGACACACATCAGAATCAGTTAAGCGATGACATCTGGGAGTTCACCAACCATGACGAAAAGAGTCAAGTCTTGATTTCTGGTGGATTCCGTTTATTGGTGGAGTTGTTGCGTGATTCTCTGTTTCCTGATGAGGTGATGCTGAATCAGATCGTCTCACGAATCTCTATTCAACAAGACCCTTCCACCCAACCGCCCGTGCAAGTCGAAACCGCCGACGGAAAGATCTTCGAAGGCTCCCATGTCATCGTTACCGTTCCGCTTGGTGTACTGAAGGCTGAAACCATCAGATTTGATCCACCGCTCCCCACCAGTAAGCAGGAAGTAATCGAGCGCATCGGCTTCGGAAGTGTCGAAAAGGTCGTCATGACGTTCAAACACAGCTTCTGGCGTAGACACCCACAGAAGCAAGACCATTTCTTCAGTATTCCCGACCCTATCGCTTCCCACGGCAGTTTCTTCGATGTATCGATGTCATCTGGTGCTGGGCCGGGTTCACTCACATCTCCCTGTCTTGCTAGCGTATTCGGCCCTCCTAAGGCTGCGTGGGTGGCGGAGAACCCTGAAGCGGCCGTAAAAGAGGTGCTATCTGAGCTACAGATGATGTTCCCCGATACGTTCGAGCCTCCCGTCGCGACAGCCGTATCCAACTGGACCACCAGCCCCTTCTCTGGGGGTTGCTACCCTTACACGAGCGTCGACACTCAGCCCGGTGACTTCATTAAATTTGCAGAACCGACGCATGATGGGAGAGTCCTGTTCGCCGGAGACACTTGCGCAGTGGGAGTTGGTCTGGGTTATGTAGAAGGCGCCATGGCCGCAGGTGAGCGAGCAGCGGATGCGATAATTGCCACTGTGGCTGATTCCCAATGGGTATGAGCATGACTGAAAACAACTCTGCGATTCAGGAAGCACAGAACAGTCGTGACAAACTACTTTTTATCTCTCTGTAACCCCTCGTTTATAGGGGTTACAGGTTTTCAAGCTATGGAGTGGGAATAAATTGAATAAGAATTCAAAAATAAGTAAAAAGAATATTGCTTTAATTTTTACTTTAGCGATATTTTTGTTGATTGGTTTCATTGGAATTCCCGAGTTAACAAGAAACCTGCTGTTTTATCCTGATGCACCTAATGCAAATTTTCCTACTCCAAATAATGAGAAAGAAGCCCGCTTGCAGGATTTAGAGTATTTTGAAAATTATGTAAGAGGTTATGATCGAAGCTTTCATTTTAGAGCAAGAGGTATAGCTTTAAGTAAAATTAATAAATTGAGGAAGGAGGTAGATAAACTCTCTCAAGCGAGATTTGAGCTGGCAATAAGCGAAATAGTTGCACTAGGAGAAAACGGTCATTCCAATGTTTGGAATGGTTCAAGGGCCAAGCGCTACCCATCTATGCCTTATCAGGGATATTGGTTTGATGACGGCTATCATATAGTTGCTACAACTAACGAATATGCAAGCTTGCTAGGGGCTAGAGTTACTCATATTGGTAATGCCGATATTGAGGTAATTAAAGATGCTTTCAGAGGATATTATGGTGGCGAGGATAGTGGTTTTGTTGCATACGCCTTACCATTCTTAATTCAAAACACAGCATTCCTTTTTGAGCTGGGATTTATAGACAATAAGCTTAACTTGGATGTGACGACCATTAATAATGAAGGCAGTGTTGAAGCGTTTCAAATTAAAGCAATACCTCCTCAAAAGGATAGGCACATACAATCTCCTTGGGTGTGGTTAATGCCTCAATTCGATCATGATCATAACAAGCAATTTATCAGTTTTTCTAATGATACAAACTATGATCCACTTTATTTAAAAACGAATGATGAGTTTCAATTAAGTCGACTCAGTGATCTTGGAATGCTTTATATTCAATACCGCCAAAATAACGATGGCCAGCAAATGAGTATTTCAGAATTTAATAAAAAGATCAGACAAGAAATTTCTTCATTCAAACCAGAAGTATTAATTTTTGATCAACGTTTTAATGGTGGGGGTGACTACACAAAAACAGTTGATCTAATGTTTGAGATCCCAGAGCTAATACCAGAGAGCTCAAGGGTTTACGCCATAACTGGTCATGAAACTTTCTCAGCAGGTATTAGCTCACTAGGGTTTCTTAAAGAAGCTCTACATAATGAACTAATTATTGTGGGTCGTAGAATTGGAGATAGTCCTTTGAGTTGGGGGGAGACCAATGCTTTTATTCTTCCTAATTCAGGTATTGGAATGACAGCTGCAAGAGGATTGCATGATCAACTATATGGTTGCGAAGATTGGATCCAATGTTATTGGACAGATTTTAAATATCCTACCTCTGTAGGATCTCTTGAACCTGACATACCGGTGCCTTTTACCTTTGCTGATTACAAGGCAGGAATTGATGCATCTCTTTATTCTATAATATCTATTGAATCAAGCAACTAAAACCAGTGAAACTGGAGCAATTGGGGTTATGGTAGACAAAATAATAAAACAGTCGTGACAAACTACTTTCTATCTGGCTGTAACCGTCTTTTTATAAGGGTTTCAGAAGCGTCTACTATTGAGTGGGAATAAAATGAAAAGACAAAAAAAGTATCTAATTTTTCTAACATTAGGCGCAATAGGATATTCTTTTATAGCATTCGTTGCTAATAACCAAAGCTTATTAAATTAAAAGGAAACATGATTATGAGTGGCAATAAGCGCACTCGCCTTTCTCCTGAGGGCCGTCGAAATCAATTGCTGGATACTGCCAGAGAACTGCTTTTGAAGAAGGGCTTTTCTGGTTTCACTATGGACACCCTAGCTTTCGAAGCTGGTGTTAGCAATCCATTGATATACAAGTACTTTGATACTCGGCTGGAGCTTTTACAGGATCTTTGGGCGAGAGAGTATGAGAGTTATGCCCTTAGTGTCAGAGAGGAGTTATCTGTAGCAGAAAATTTTGAGGATGTGGTGAGAGTTTTTGTTAACCTCAATTTCAAACAGTTTACTCTGGGCGGAATTGCTCATATTTTAGGCGCGCAGCCGGAACTACAAGAAGTAAACAAAGAGAGACAGAAAGATGATTTACGCAAAACTGGGCAGTTTCTGGTGGCTACTGTGAAAGAGATGTACCATCTTACACCCTCCCAAGCTGGTCATGTCATCGCCCTAGCATCCGGTGCTTCTATCGAAGCTGCTAGGCACTATGCCAGATATGGTGGTAGCCGGAAAAAAATGGTGGAGGATACCGTCAGTTTTATTCTGAACGGTGTAGAGGCCTTTAAAACCTGACAGTGAATTCGCGCGGCGACCAGTCTCTGCTGGCCGCGCGCGATTAGGGAAGTACTACAGGCCCATATAAAATTCGAAGTTCTTACTGTAGAAGTTGTCCAATTCCTCTGGGGTAGCGTCTACGGCGTTGAGGCTACGTTCAAAGTCACCGAAGGGGTCGCTGCCACCCTCGGGGTGAGGATAGTCTGTGTTGAACATTAGAATGTCTTTGCCAACATTGCGTAAAATCCAACCGGCGTCTTCCATATGCAAGGGCGCGACGCGAACCTGTCTGTGAATATACTCTGATGGTTTTAGTGAAAGCTTGTCTAAGCTCGTGTCAAACTTCCCCAAATGAAAACGGCCAATGTCTAAATTGGCGAGTGTGGTGGGAAGCCAATTGGCGCCCAATTCGATAATGCCGACTTTGAGGCGCGGAAAGCGCTCCAGAACACCATGGTAGATCATGCAGGTTAGCCAGCGCTCTATGGCGTGGTGCAATACAGGTATGTCATGAGCTTTGGTGCTTTCTATATTGAATGGGTTCCCTTTCAGCTCACGCTCTTCACCGGTGTTCATATACTCCGGAGGCATATTTACCCCACTACCGATGTGCAGGGTGACAGCCACTCCGGCTTCCTCCATCATCGCCCAGAGAGGGTCGTAGTCCAGATGAGAAGGGGCGCGGCCTTCGACTGAATCTGCAATGACCCAGATTGAGCGAATGCCAAGCTTCAGCGCTTTTTTAAGACAATCCTGTGCGCGCAATGGATCATTAAGGGGTACATGGCCCACTGCCAGCATGCGAGGATCGTCAGCACAAAAGTCTGCCATGCCACGATTCAAGGCGTCCGCGCCGCCGTACATCAAGTCCATATCAGGGGTGCGAGAAAAACGCGCCATCGCGATGCTGGGAAAGATCAGCTGCGAGCTAACACCCATTATATCCAGTGATTCACTTCTTTCTGCCTTCTTGGTCGCTCCGAAGGCTGCCCACATATTGAGCTTTTCCCGCGCGCCGAAGATGTTCGATTTCAACGTTTCTGTCAGCTCCGGATCATTGCCTGCCAGACGCTTATCGGCCTGATCTATAATTCGCTTAAATAATGGATTGTCTGTCGTTAATCGGCTGGGCTTAAGGTTGGCTTTAACGTATTCGCTGGAATAACTCTCCAGCCACCCAGGATATTCGATTATGTGACTGTCTGCGTCATGAATGATTCTACCTTCGCGGTGTGATTGCTGTGTACTCATCCTCGTGTTCCTTGTCTTCTGAATTTACACTATTATATAAACACTAAACTAAAAGTAAAGGGTGCGTATGTATTTTTTGCAGCCGTTGCCACTACCGATCTCTTTTGGGCTCCTTTAAATACTCAGTACTTTATTTGAGCAACAGAGGAACTGAGTAGGGACTTTTTAGCATTTAGCACGCTATTTTTACTGGGGATAGTCTGCTGCTGAGTTTTAGGCATTGCGAAAAAGCGATGGCATATTTGCACAACAGTATGGCGAGGCACCTCAAGAACGAAGTGCCTAATACCTCTTGCAATTTTTTCTTCTCTATTATAACTTCAGTAAAATAGTGAAGATTAGTGCACGGCCATTTATAGATGCTTCGCGCGCGCTGCGATCGTGTCAGTGAGGGTGTAACTCTCATTGAAGAGAAGAAAAACTGACGCCATAAATGGCGTAATAAGGGGCTGTTAATGTTTGATGTGGTTACTAATAGTGACGTAATTAGCAATTCACCTTTCCGACGAAGCGCAGTGAAAAATACTAGCGTTAACCGATTTAGCAACCAGTAGCAGAGAGGCCAAATGGAAACTACACGAGCACCTTTGCCATTCAGGACTACGCTAGCTTATGGAATCGGGGAGGTGGGAGAGGTTGTTTTCCTCGGCATGTTTAACACCTTTATCGTCATTTACTACAACCAGGCAATAGGTCTTTCCAATTCGCTGATAGGCACTGCGATCATGCTTGCTACGATCGGCGACGCTATCTCCGACCCTATGGTTGGGATGATTTCTGATCGCTGGCGTTCGCGGTTAGGCAGACGCCACCCCTTTCTTTTTACCGCGCCTATTCCCCTCGCTGTCTCTCTGTACGCAATTTTCAGTCCACCGGATTTTCTAACGGGGGGCGTTGCAGGTGAACCCAATCAGATATGGCTGTTTGCCTGGTTAGCTGTTTGGACTATATGCGGGCGCGTGTTTGTCACGCTGTATACCATCCCGCATCATGCATTAGGCGCTGAGTTGGCCAAGGACCCCAATGAGCGCTCAAGGCTGTTCAGTTCAAACGCGATCATTGGATATGTATCAGGCGCGCTATTTTCTTTCTCAGTCTGGGGCTTTTTTCTGAGTGGCGAAAGCCTATTGGCAGACGGGTCCGTCGTGCCTAAACACCTAGATGCATCGGCGTATCCACCTGTGGTTCTAACCGCCTGCGGGATTATCTTAGTGATGATCAACCTTAGTGCTCTTGGTACGCTGGATCGCGTGCCCTATTTAAGTTCGGTAGCTAAGAGTGACGCGCGAAGATCGCTCTTGAGTTTCTATCGAGAGATGGTCGGCGTTTTCGCTAATCCCAACTACACTTTTTTGATGATTGGATTTTTCTTGCTCATGATTTCAGTTGGGCTTAGTGATACCTTGTCGGTCTTTATTGCAACCTATTTTTGGGAATTTAAACCTGAGCAAATCAAATGGTTCGGCCTGGTGGGAGTCCCCGCCATTATCATCGGTGCGACTGCGTCTCCTAGATTGATGAGAAAATTTGACCGTAAGCCGGTGCTGATCGGTGGGCTTCTTGGTTTATTGATAATTGGTCCAATACCCTTAGTTCTGCGCTTATTCGATTTGATGCCCGCCAATGGATCTGAATATTTGCTCCCAATAATAATGTTTAACGGAATGGTTTCGGTGATGTGCGCCGCCGCGGGAGCCGTTGCGATGATGTCGATCTTGGGTGACATAGCGGATGAAAACGAGTTGCTTTTCGGTCTGCGTCAGGAAGGCTTGATCTATTCAGCGCGCGCTTTCTTCGCAAAAGCATCCAACTCAGCGGGTCACTTTTTTGGTGGCATAATTCTAGATGTGTATATTGTTTTTCCCTTTGATGCGGTGCCTGGTGAAGTCGACGCTGATGTCATCTGGCGTTTGGGTTTATTCGCAGGACCAATCATGTGCATCGCAGGCTTTTGTGCGCTGCCATTTTATGCGCGGTATCGGCTTACTCGAGCCAAACACCTTGATATTTTGAAGGAGTTAGAAAAAACCTCCCAGCGTTGACAAAGTATCTATGATTCAAGCTTGCAACGGTATTAGTTCAGTTTGGAACACGCGCTTATAGGAATTAGTCTGATGCTGGATCCCTAAAGGTGTCCTACGGCGCCGAGGGAGGCCGGTGAAAGGAGGATAGCCATGTGCATGGATGCTTTTAAATTCCTACCAAAACGTCTTGGCTCGTTAATCGCAGTTTTTTTGGACTGGAGCGAGGTTTAAGTTGCTATGTAGCCCAATGCTTTTCGCTCAATAAGCCCTTATAGAAAAAAAGCTTTTTTTCTTAGAATGATCTGGTGCCCGCCCATCAGCATCGGCAAGCTGACACAAACCACCGAGGCCACAAAAGGTATTCCATAACTAATGAATGGAAGTTCAACCAAATACCCGGATACAAAAACGGTCAGCAAGCCCATGTAAGACCATACCAGTGCCAAAAAATGCCAGTAGCGCCAGTTGAGCTGGCTTTTCCATAGGGTGAGGCAAAGCAACGCGCCCAAGGTGAGGGCTAAAAGACTGTAGGCCAGAACGTGAAACGGGCCAAAATGAAAGAGCTTGACCAAGAGTAGAGCCATTACATTGATGAGCAACATTAGTGGGATGTATAAAAGCGTAGCGACCTTTGAAATCTGCTTAGATCTTGTTTGAAAAAGAACATAGCCTCCCGCTAGTATCGCCAAAATAGTAAGTACAGTATGGATGGTTCCAAAAATAGAGAAGAATATGACCATTTGTCTGAAAGACCTTTTTGTTGCTTCGCTAGTGCTATGGCTAAACCCAGACTCGACCTTGATGAAAATACGGCGAGCTTGGATCACAGCGATTGAATAGTGGATGTATTATTATTATAAGTATTATATAATAGTAATGCAATTATGCTTAAAAAGACTCTATATAACTCCTTCAATTTACTGGTTTCAAGGTAATTCTTATGCCCACTTATCGTTCATTCTTTTCCGCATTCGTATTTTGCACCCAAGTTCTATTGCTAGCATTCAGCGCTGCACTTGCCGCGAATGACGATGCCAGCACCCGCCAAGAACTGGATTTTAATTTCGATTGGAAATTCAGTCTGGGTGAACACAGTGGAGCGCAAGCACCAGCATTTGACGACAGCAGCTGGCGCGAGCTTCGCTTACCCCATGATTGGAGCATCGAGGCGGAGTATTCACAGGAGAATACCGCGGGTGCTACAGGCTATCTACCAGGTGGCCTGGGGTGGTATAGAAAGCATTTTGCTACGCCGGAGCTGGCAAATGGCGAAATAGCCAAGACCCAAATTTTGTTCGACGGAATCTACAATCACTCAGAGGTGTGGATTAACGGACATTCACTCGGCTATCGTCCCTTTGGCTATGTGGCTTTTTATTATGACCTCACGCCGTTTCTTAATACAGATGGCAGTGACAATGTGATTGCTGTGTATGTTGATCGCAGCCGCTATGTGGATTCTCGCTGGTACACGGGCTCTGGCATCTACCGAAATGTAAAGCTTGTCATCACAGGTCAAGTGCATGTGCCAATTTGGGGAAGTACTATTTTAACCCCGGAAGTGACTTCGGAGCGTGCTAAGGTGCTTATAAGCACGGAACTACGAAACGATAGTGCGCAAGCCAGGGTGTTGAATGTTTCAACTACGCTACTCGATGACTCGGGCCGTAACATTGGTAGAGATGTGAAGCGTCTGGAAATTGCCGCACGCGCCACCGAATTACTTCGCCAAGAGGTTATTGTGACTCAGCCGCGGCTTTGGGATATAGATAATCCTAATTTATATTTCGCTGAGACAGAGGTTCTAGTTGAGGGACAGTTACTTGATTCTAAGAGTACCCGTTTCGGTATTCGTTCCTTAAGAAACGACGCCAAAACCGGTTTTTTTCTAAACGATAGAAACGTAAAAATCAAAGGGGTTAACCTTCATCATGATGCTGGGCTAGTGGGAGCTGCGGTACCTCTAGGGGTTTGGAAGCGCCGTTTGGAAGCTTTGAAAGAAGCGGGGGTGAATGCTATTCGGACCGGTCACAAACCTGCCTCCAAAGAATTTATTGAACTGTGTGATGAGATGGGTTTCTTGGTTCAGCAAGAAACTTTTGACGAGTGGGAAAGACCCAAAAACAAGCGTAGAAACGGTCGTCATCAGGGAGAGATTGATTATATCGAGCAAGGCTACAGTGAATTTTTCACTGAGTGGGCTGAAAAAGATCTCACCGCCATCATTAGGCGAGATATTAATAATCCATCTATTTTTCAATGGAGTATTGGTAATGAGATTGAATGGAGCTACCCAAGATACATTCCCGCTACCGGTTATTTTGGCAAAAATGGCAAGTCTAAGGGGGCAACACATAAGGAACCCCCGATAACTCCGGAGCAGAGTAAAGCGGTGTTCAATAGCTTTAAAGCTGAAGAACCGACCCTCGCAGGGACTGCCCAGCGTTTGTCAAAGTGGCTACGAACACTTGATACCAGTCGGCCTGTCACCACTAATATGGTACTGCCATCGGTTAGCTTACATTCAGGTTATGCCGACGCTGTGGATATCGCTGGCTTCAGCTATCGCCGAGCAATTTACGATTATGCTCGCCGGCACTATCCCGAAAAGATGGTGATGGGTACTGAAAACTTTGTTCAGTGGGCTGAATGGGAAGCTGTGCTGAATAGGCCTTTTGTGGCGGGTATTTTTGTGTGGACAGGCATAGATTATCTAGGTGAGGTGGAAGGCCGCTGGCCGTCCAAGGGTGCACCCAGTGGCATGTTGGATTTCGCGGGTTTCAAGAAGCCCAGTTACCATATGATGAAATCGATCTGGAGCGAGGAACCCCATGTTTATATGACTACAGCCGATCTTGATGATTCGATCTACCGCGTAGAAGACAATCAAGTAGTCGAAGAAACGGAGGGCCAGTGGAAGTGGAGGAACTGGGGTTGGCACGATGTTAATGCGCATTGGAACTACAACCCCGGTCAAGACATTGTGGTTGAGGTGTATACCAACCAGGCAGAGGTAGAGTTGTTCCTCAACGGCAAGTCGCAGGGCGTACAGCGATTGATCGACAACGATGATCACATTTTAAAGTGGGCGGTGGCCTTCGAGCCGGGTGAGTTGAAGGCGATATCGGTGGTGACCGGTGTGGATGTCGGTACAAGCCTTCGTTCTAGTCTGGAGCCTGCGGCTATTGTTCTGAGTGTGGATCGAAAACGCTTGGATGCCGATAGCTACGATGTCGCACATATCACCGCACAGGTAGTTGATAAAAACGGTGTTGCGGTAACGACTCAGGAGCGGAAGTTGAGCTTTGATATCGATCCAAAGCTTCAGTCATTGGGGGTAGACAATGGCGCGGAAGATAACGTTCAGCCTCACAAGACCAATGAAATCACCACCCGTAATGGTCGAGCTCTGTTAATTGTGCAAACTAAAGCCAGTGTTGGTGATGCGACCATTAATGTCAGTGCCGATGGTCTTAAAGGTACTGAGCTTGGTTTGAATATAGAGGCAATTAGCGTTTTTAACAGTAAACCTTAGTGGGTGGACCCATCGAGATGCTAGGGGAAATACTGTAGCGGAGCGTTTAGATGAAGAGCGCTATTGTAGGGTATCTATAATAAAGAGTAGCTTGTATACTCTGGTTTGCACGCTCCGATTCGGTGGCCGGTTAGAGTATGTAAGTCATGAACGTGGGTTACCTGGCCTTGATAACGACAGTCATGATTTTGTGCCAGTGTAATCGGTTGATAATCAAGGTGGATTGGTCTCTGTAGCGCAGAATGAGCTCGTCAGTCTTGGTGTTTTTGAATGTCTGCCATATCTGCTGACCGATGAGCAGGTGATATCTGAGTTAAAGCAAAAAGGTTGAAGGTATCAAGTAGAGGTAAAGGGTAAAGGCTAGGCTAAAAAGTTATCACGTCTCCCGATTGTATTACCCCTTTGATCGATTGAACAATTTCTTGACGCTTCTCGATAGAAGATATCTGTTTACCTGGCGCAGGTAGAAAAGTTTAAAAGTTCCCTGGTAAAGACAAGAAATAGAACAGGAACAGAGAAAGCTGACCCCATTACTCTTTTTAACAATCACAAATAGTTGAGACCAAGATCATTATGTCCGATAAACCTAACAATACCAACCACGGTCCTGATTCGCTGAGCGAGATACCATCAGTTGATTGGCTTGATCTTGAACGCAACCGGGATAAGTTTTTTAAAGATCTTCGTTATGCGCTTGAAGAATGTGGGTTTCTAATCCTAACCAATGCGCCTGGCTTTAAGGACGAGTTCCAGCAGCGAGTGTTTACCGAAGTAAGGAAGTTTTTTGATTCACCCATGGACTTTAAGCAAGCATCATCCATTGAAAATAGTCCTTATGTTCGAGGTTATTCTTCACCGAGGCCTCCAGATTCTGGCCGTGCTCAAGTGATTGAAAGCTTTCAGTACGGATTTGATGAGGCGCCACTCTGTGCCCACGACGACGAGTCTCAGCCTATCCACGAACGATTTTTTCGAGGGCCTAATACGTGGCCAGACTCAGAGAGATTGCCCGGCTTCAAGCCAACGCTGAACGAACTCAACTCGGCCTATCATCGTTTGACGTTGCAACTGGGCGAGCTGATCGTTGAGTCGCTCGGCGAGGATCCAGCCGAATTCCGACAATATTTTAATCTCGATGAACCCTACCTTTTTGCGAGCTTGAACCACAACTTCAGCATGGACGCCATCCTAGCGGATAAGCGAGATCTGATTCGTGATGAGTATGCTAAATTTTCCAGCGCGGTTACAGGTGCGCATATTGACGGACCTCCCTTTGTGGCCTTGTTAATCAATGACCGACCTGGGCTCCAGGTGGTCGCCGGTGAAGGGCAGTGGATGAACGCTCCTGTGACCTGTCGCACGGCAGAGGGAGAATACAATGTGCCGGTAGTGCCGGGCTCTGTGGTAGTTAATACTGGAGGATCCCTGATGCATCTGAGCGAAGGACGTTACTCGGCCACTGTCCACCGAGTGAATACCACCATGATTCCTGATGGAGATACACGTATATCGATGCCTTACTTCCTACTGCCAACGATGCAGGGGGACCTGATACCGTTTGGTAAGTCTGGCGCTTCAACTAATGACGACGTGGGTTACAATGCGGGTCGTAATCGTGGGGCTAATGCGGCTGCTAATCTCATGAGAACCTATCCCAAATTAACAGGCCGTTGGTGGGAAAAAGAGTTTGCAGCATTGAGAACTGCGCAGCAGCAGGAAGAGGTGGCCGAAACAGAGGCTGCTTTTAAATTGGCAGCGGAACGCGGCGATCGGTTTCAAGAAAAGTTGAGTGGTTCTTAGCGACGTATTAAAGGTGATCTAACCCAACTGAAGTTCGACAAATCGTCGGTAGGCGCCGCTCGGGTTCTGCATTAGTTCTTCATGACGCCCGGATTCGACAATTCGACCGTCATCGACCACACAGATCCGATCGGCCATGCGGATGGTGCTAAGGCGATGGGCGATCACAATCAGGATGCGCTTTTCGCGCTCCACCTGTAAGGCTTGCACTAAGGCGTTTTCGGTTTCCGGGTCCAGTGCTGCGGTGGGTTCATCAAGCACCAGCACCGGCGACTGGCTAACCAACCCTCGGGCAATTGCCAGACGCTGTTTTTGCCCGACAGATAGGGTGTCGCCGTTACGACCTAGAAGCGTGTCGAAACCCTCTGGAAGATCGCGGATGAACGACAGGGCACCTGCGCTTGCTGCGGCAGAGGTAAGGTCTGCATCGCTGGCGTCTGAGTTACCTAGGCGGATGTTGTTCGCCACTGTATCGTTAAATATCGCCGGTTCTTGAAAAACGAAGCTGACGAGGCCCCGTAGATTGCCGACTGACAGCTGGCGAGTGTCGATGCCATCGAGTAATACACGCCCCGCGGTGGGCTGTATAAATGCGGGGATGAGATAAGACAACGTCGTCTTGCCTGAACCGGTCGTGCCAACCAGAGCTATCATCTCGCCCACTCGAGCATCTAGAGAGACACTATCAAGTACAGGCGTTCCATCTGGATAGGTGTAACTGACCTGGTCAATCTTCAGTCCTTCACGCACAGTTTCCAGTGTCTCTTTACCGTGGCGTTCATGGTCCGCTTGCTGATCAATGATCTGAAACACCCGGCGCATGCCGACGAGATTGTCTTGCAGTTTGAACCACAGTGCGCCAAGAGCCAGAGTACTGAGTAACAACTGCCCAAAGAAGACATACAGAGGACCTGCGTCCCCCGGTGACATGCGACCGCCAATGATGGCCTCGGCGATGTCGAAGAACACGTACAAAATTAGGCCGCAGGCGATCGCGGCTTGCAGGCCGACTAAGATTACGTTCATCCACACAAACGACCGGTATCGGCTGAACGACTCATTGCTATCGCGCTTGAACTCATCGCGCTGCCGGTCGTTCGCTCCGAGGCTCTGCACGGCGCGTATATTACCCAACCCCTCTTCGGCGGTTGCGGTCGTATTGGCACCGGCTTTGCGACTCGCCAGCGACCTGCGGCGGGTAGCACCGGTCATCAAAAGTGAGGATATCAGTAGCATGGGTACGGCGAGCCAAGCCAACAGTACCAGCGATGGTACAGATGCATAGCTGTATTGCATGGTCCAGATAACAACTGCGATGAGGAAGATATTGCTCAGCGGCACAACCAATATGTCGTAACAAACTTTGGAGATGGCTGGCGTATCATACATCACGCGATACACGGCATCCCCCACACTTTCGTCACTGAATCGGTTCATAGGTAAGGCCAACAAGCGCTGGAATACCAAACTGCGTAACCGGTGATTAAAGCGATGGGTAGTCTTCAGTTGGAAACGGTATTCAAACAGACCGAGCAGGCCACTCACCCGGCTGCTAGCCTCGTTCGCCCGATTTTCACTCTGAGTGGCAGTATCAAGTCCCTGCGCCAGGTTGCCATCAGCGGTATCACGAGAGCTACCGTTCCCAAATGAGCCTATCAGGACGATACCAAGGCAGCTTACGGCGATGACCACCCAGACAATTTCCAACGGGGTCATACCGTGCAGTAGGTCGACAAAGGGTTGAATATAGGGCGGAAAGGGGGTGGGTGAGTAACCGACCGGCAGCCCCATAATCACGTAATCTATGAGGATTTTTAGTGGCCAGGGCAGGAATAGGATCATCGCAATGCCGATGAAGCTGAGGATCAGTTGAATCAAGATCCGTGGCCAGTAAGGCCAGACAAAACGTAGCGAGCGGGCGACAAGGTTCAGCGTCTCGCGGGTGCTGATTGGTTCTGCGCTCATATTTTCTTTATCACTCAAGGCTTTTTCTCCATTGGTATCCCGGCTTCGGCTTCGACAAATGACCGATAGGTGTTGTTGTCTTGGAGTAACTGATCGTGCGGTCCAAAGGCTGCAACATGGCCGTCGTTCAGGTACAGCACGTTGTGTGCCTGGCGGATGGTCGACAACCGATGAGTGATCAAAAACACGCAGCGAGATGCACCCCATTGGCGCAGATTGTCCATCACCCGCAATTCGGTCTCTGCATCGAGGGCAGCCGTGGGCTCGTCCAGTATTAGTATGGGCGAGTCCTTGACCAATGCTCGAGCGATAACAATGCGCTGACGCTGACCGGTCGACAGCTTGGTAGCGCGTTCACCGAGTGGGGTGTCATAGCCCTGTGACAACTGGTCGATGAATTCATCAGCACATGCGATTCGAGCGGCGGCGATCACGGCGTCCCGATCGGCTTCCGGTACTGCGTAGCGAATATTTTCTAGCACAGAAGCGGTAAATAAGATGTTCTCTTGCGTGGCAATTGAAACCTGACGGCGCAGTGATGCAACCGTGACGTTATTGACGGCCTTGCCACCCACTGTAATGGCGCCGGTTTGGGGATCAGCAAGCCGAAGCAACAGGGACATTAAGGTCGACTTACCTGTGCCCGTGGGACCAACAATTGCTGTGATCTGACCCGTAGGCGATGTAAAGTTGACGTTGGATAGGACGGGGCGCATTCGGTCGTAGCCGAACGTTACGTTTTGAAAGGTCACGCCGTCCCCGATATTGTCGAGGTCGCTGGCATTTGGGGCATCCATTATTTCCGGTTCGAGATCAAGGATCTCGAATACGCGGTTGAGTCCAACAGCCATGTCTTGGGCGCGTCCCCAGATCGTGATAAGCGATTCCAGCGAGCCCACGCTGTCGTTGATGCGGGTCGACGCCGCAGTGAACGAACCAAGGTTCCATACGGCAAATCCGAAACCGAGGAGTAGATCCCGTGCGTAGGTGGATGCTTCCGCATTGGCGTAGAGAGCGGTGATGGATTGGGTCGTAATAACCGCTAGACCCGCGACTACGAATGCTAGGATACCCAATACCGTGAGCAAGACCCTGGCTTCAAACGCCGCGGCAAAGGCATCTTCGGAGATCCGTTTGAATGTAGATTCACGCTGGCTTTCGTTTCCAGTGGCCTTAATGACGCGGATGCCGACCATGGTCTCCTGTATCCAGGATGTCAGTTGGCTGTTGCTTTCTCGGGCACGTCGGAAGGCAACCCTTAGCGGTGATGAGAAATAGCGTCCTAGGAGCAGCACGGGGACTAATGTGACACCGAGTATTAGTGATAGCCAGGGGTTGAAAGCGGACACCACCGCAAGGCCGAATAGGTAGCGCCCCAGGAACATCAATGGATCCAAGAAAATCGATCGGATGATCGATGTCACCATGGCGCTGTCTTGATAGATCCGGTAGATCGCGTCGCCCGTTTGCGTCTGGCTGTGGAATGCTAGGGATTGCATCTGCAGCTGATCGATGAGACGCACACGCATCAACTGATTTATGCTCTGAAAAATCCAGACGCTATACTGGTAGAGGAGCATGCCACCGATAAGTACCAATCCGACCATGGGAATCATGGACCATATTGCGAGTTGGGGTAGCTGCCGCCGAGCGTTCGCGGATAGTTCCTCCACCTCGACAAACACCGCCGGATCGAGACCATAAATACGGGCATGCAGAACCCCAAGTGGCTGACCACCGATGATGCCACTATTCACCAGCCCGGTGATGACGAAGCCAAGAAAGGTAGTCACAATAAAGACCAGCGCTGAGCACAGAACAAAGATGATTAGGTGACGGGTCAGCGGCTTGATGAAAGGCCAGGTACGTAAAAAAATCTGTACAACGCGAGCAAAGTCAAGATCGTCGGCGACGGTCATACCGCTTGTAACTTTGCTGTCAACGGAAGGCTGCGATCCCTTACTGGTATTGGCCATTCTTCCACCCCATTCGCCGCTTATGCGACAAGATTAAGTTGCTCGTTTCCGGTTTATCCTGATGGTTATCCATCAATCACAGTCCTATATTAATGCCCATGAGCTCCTCAAGGCGCCTCAATAAATTCTCTTATCAGGTGATTTACCTTATCCGGAGCCTCCAGCGGGGGCCAATGCCTCACGCCCGGTAGGACTTCGATCCGTAGATCTTTTGCATAGTTGGGTAGTTGGTCTATAAAGGCGGAGACAAAGGTAGTATCGTCCTCGCCCCAAATCAGCATACTCTCTACCTCTGTGCTGGCCTTGATTGAAGGCCAGAAATCATCATCTGTAATCTTGTCTAGCTCAGGGATATTAGCCTGATACCATTTGATGCCGCCGACTACAGCCCCGGGCCGAGTCAGTGCGGTTTTGTATAGTTCACCCTCTGACGCTGAGATTAGGCCGCGATTGATCATACTGCGATAGGCAAAACTTGCCATTCGGTTGGCATATTTCTGGTCTACAGTTTGGTTCTGAGCAGCGTTCTTTAAACTAGCAATATAAGTGGATGCCTTGCGTTGATCTGGATTGGAGCGGAGTAATTCAAGAAACAAATTGGTAGGTGGTGCATTTAGTACCACTAACTTATCTAGACCCTGAGGATACTGTTGGGCATAGGACCAGGCCAATGCGCCGCCCCAGTCATGACCTACAAGCACAAAGCCTTCATCGCCCACCAGTGCCTCGACCAACGCCTTGAGCTGTCGTGACAAGGCACTGATATGGTAGGGCTCTAGCTTGTTGGGTTTAGCCGATAGATTAGCGCCCAGACCATCCACTGCCACTACTCGATAGTCCGCGGCTAAGTCCAATAGTTGATTTTTCCACATGTACCAGTAAGAGGGAAAGCCGTGGTAGAACAGAATTAATTTACCGGTGCCGGCGCTGACATAGTGTAGTCGCTGACCATCAACATCAATGCTGTGGTCAGAAAACTGCAGCGCCGGATCGCTGATATGCTGATTGATAAATTGCACTGATGGGCTTTGGGTTGGAATCATCTCGGCCGTCAGCGACACTGACCAGAGTAAGAGTAGCATGGCGCCAATAACGCGAGAACCTTTCACAGGGGAAAGATGCTGTGTCCGCCGTCTATAGCGATTGTTTGGCCTGTCATATAGTCACTGTGACGCGATGCCAAAAAGACTGCAACACCTTCCATATCCTCAGAAGTCCCCAGTCGGCCACCAGCCACTCGCCTTTTAGACCCCTCTTTAAAAGCTTTGGGTGCGGCTGCCGTAAGATCTGATTCAACATAGCCGGGTAGAATTGCATTGGCGGTAATGCCGTTAGCGCCCAATTCCACAGCCAGAGCGCGAGTCAACCCCAGCACCGCAGCCTTGGTGGTTGAGTAGGACGCTTGGAAGCCCATACCCATCAGCGCGGCGATTGAGGAAGTTACCAGTAACTTACCTGTCGCTTCGCGCTCTATTAAGTGGGCGATAACTGGACGAAAAGTGTGCACTACGCTGGTGACGTTCATATCCATGACTCGATTCCAGTTTGCACTATCTGTTTCATGTAGCCTGCCCGGTTCGCCTCCACCACCGGCGTTGGCAAAGCAGGAGTCTACTTTGCCAAAATGATCGAGAGTGTCAGCAAAAATTTGCTTGACCATAGCCTCATCGGTCACGTCGCAGACAAAAGCCTTCACATTGCCGCCCAGGCTCCTAAGCTCATCAACCGCGGTCTGGTTTTTTTCTGTATTGCGACCCCAGATAGCAACGGCAGCGCCTGACTTCACAAGTCCCCGGGCATAGGCCAGGCCAATTCCCCCATTTCCACCTGTGACCAGTGCTACATGACCTTCTAAATTAAACATTAAACAACTCCTTTGGATCCTGGTTATAGGCCCTTTAACTATGGCCGATTAGGTAGTTTCTATCGACAGCTAGTAATTGACCTGCTTTAAAATATGCCCGGCGGCTACAAACAGCTTCTTATTAACTATTTGAATAATAACTGCGAATACAGCAGATGCAAAGATTTTAGGCCATTTTCTGGAAAAATTTTACATATTTAAGTAAATTATGCGGGTAAAATTGAATTATATTGTAAATTAAGTATATTGTAATAATAGATGCAGCCGTTGAAACTGCTTTACTGACTAAATACGTAATAAATGCTAAAGGATAGGCGTTTTGCTACCCTAGGATAAACAGAAGTATTGACAGTTGTGAGTCCTAAGGTAAAAAGGATTGGCCTGTAACTTGGCTAATATGAACTTTTTATGCTTGATCTAGCGCTCGCCTATGTTCCCTCAAGGGTGGTTTTTAGGCGATTTAAGAGTAACTCCGAAAAATGCATCAGGTTAGGTTAACATCTGATAAACGAGTATAAAGATGATCACACCCAAACACAGTTACGCTACTTCAAATATTCTTCCAAATACCAATTTGGTTAAATTTCTGATCGGAGTCTCAGTTGCGATCCTCTGTGCGACCTCTGTGGCCGAGGAGAACTCTGCAATTGAGGCTATTGATGCAGACTATGTCCTTGGTAAGCAGTTATATCAGGCTAGATGTGTCAGCTGCCATGCCGGTGCTATGCCTAAGGCACCGCAAATGGCGGCTCTAAAGCTATATCAGCCCGAGCGTATTATCAAATCGCTCACCAGTGGAGTTATGAGCACCACCGGACTGTCTCTTTCGGCTAGCGAGATGCAGCAGGTGGCTTATTATGTAACCGGGAAAATGGCATCACGAAAAACAGCTGATTTGTCTGATGCCTTCTGCGATGCAGGCTCTCTGGCTAAAACCAAATCCTCAGCAAGTGCCCAATGGACAGGTTGGGGTGGCGAGCTCAATAGCCAGCGCTTTCAAGCAAATGAAACCAAATTAAATAAACAGACCGTTAAAGACCTTGAACTGAAATGGGCCTTCGCCTTCCCCGATTCCACTAGGGTGAGATCCCAGCCTACCGTGACAGAAAGTATGACTTACATAGGGAGTCAGGATGGGACTGTGTACGCTTTGGATACACAGACTGGCTGCATTCGTTGGACCTTTCAGGCTGAGAATGAGGTTCGCGGCGCTATTAAACTACAGGGCGATGCGAGTAATCAGGCTGCTGGGGAAGCCAGGCTATTGTTTGGTGACTACAAGGCCAATGCCTATGCACTAAACGCAAAGACCGGAGCGTTCCTTTGGAAAACCAAGGTTCACAGCCATCCTCTAGCGAGCGTTACTGGCTCGGTGACTGCTGATAGTAAAAGAGTCTATGTGCCCTTGTCATCATCGGAGGTTGTGCCTGCGGCTCAGTCGAACTATGCCTGCTGTACCTTCCGCGGTGCCTTGGTCGCACTCAACTTGGAGGACGGCAGTATTGCCTGGCGTACTTACACTACAGATAAACCTGAGCGCCGGGGTAAAAATGCCGTTGGTGTAGATCGCTTTGGTCCCTCGGGAGCGCCTATCTGGTCTGGCCCTACGTTGGACACCAAGCGCAATCTTATCTATGCTACCACCGGACAAAACTACTCGTCGCCAGCCACAGGAACCAGTGATTCGGTAATTGCCATGGACATCACAACAGGTGAGGTGCAATGGGTATCTCAGGTGACCGCCAACGATGCCTGGAATGGTGCCTGCGGCTTCACAATGATCAACTGTCCCGAGGAAGATGGACCAGATTATGATATTGGCGCCTCAGCAATTTTGGTGACCTCAAAATCTAACCGAGATCTCTTGTTAGTGGGGCAAAAATCTGGGCTCACCTATGCTATGGATCCAGATCAGCAGGGCAAAATACTCTGGCGTCAAAGAGTAGGTAGCGGTGGTACTATGGGTGGCGTGCACTGGGGTATGAGCAGCGATGGTGAGCGCCTTTATGTGGGGGTGTCTGACCTTCCTACTAGGAATCGCTATAACCAAGGCGATCCCTACCCTGGAGTGCATGCGCTGGATCCAGATACGGGGGAGTTTTTGTGGCGTAATGTCCTTCCATCTCTGTGTCCTGAAGACATCAAATTTGACTGTTTTCAGGGTATTTCTGCCGCAGTGAGCAGTAGTCCTGGTCTGGTATTTGCCGGTGGCATGGATGGGCGGCTGCGCGCCTTTGATGCCAGCAGTGGCGATACTCTCTGGACTTACAATACCTATAGAGAATTCACAGCGGTCAATGGGCTGAAGGGTCAAGGCGGCTCAATTGAGGCTGACGGCCCGGTCATTGCTAATGGTCAGCTGTTTGTGACCTCTGGTTATGACAAGTGGGCTGAAATGCCAGGCAACATGCTGTTGGTATTTTCTCTCCCCAATTAAACCTTAACTGTTACGGAAATCCTTATGAACCTTGTCAGCAAGTCTGTACTGTTAATCGCCGCTCTAGGTATTGCTCTGTATATGATTGTGCAGCCAACGAGCCCAGTAGATGTGGATAAAACCGCAACTGTCGCCGATGCCAGCACTACTGTCATTGGATTAAATCATATTGGGCTGTCGGTAAGAGATCTGGATGTTGCGCTAGCGTTCTATCAGGGAGCCACTCAGTTTGAATTGTTGCGACGAGAGTCGGTTAGCGCCAATGAGCAGACCAGCAAGCTATTTGGCCAAGACAATATTGCCTATGAGATAGCTGTTCTTAGGGGGCCTAATATGCTGTTGGAGTTAACCCAGTTCGAGGGTAACCAGGACGTCCCAGTGAGTAATATGCCACCCGAGGGGCCAGGTATGACTCACACCTGTTTTCAATCTCCTAGCTATGACTCTGGCTGGGACAAGTTTGTGGCAATGGATATAGATCCGCTATCTCGCGGTGACCAGCCAATTGATCTTGGTGGCTATGGCATCACCTATGGCTATGCCTATGATCCGGACGGCAACATGATTGAACTCGAACAGCTGGATGGTAAATTATTAGAGCGCGCAGGCTACGGCGGTAGCGGGCAGGATTTGGATGGAAATCTATGGATGTCTCAGGTGGGTTTGGCGACCCATGATATTGAAGGGCTGATTGAGTTCTATCAAATGGTATTAGGGTTTAAGCCCTACAGATACGCCCATGTTGCTGATAATCCCAGACTGGACGATATAGTAAATATAGATAATGTCGACTTAATTGGTGGCTGGTTTAAATTAAATCAGGCATCCAAGGTGATTGAGATTTGGCAATATATCAGCCCGGAGACGCCAGAATTTACTGGTCAGCGCGCTGTGACTGCGCTGGGCTATTCGTTCTCTATCGAGGTTGCAGATATTCAGGCAGAGTACCGGCGTCTGACTAGTCTGGGATTAGATTTTGTAAGCGAGCCTGTTGAGCTGGATGATTTCTGGCAAGTCTACAGCCGAGATCTGGATGGTAATATCTTTTCCCTGCGTCAGGCGGTTGATCCTCAGTCACGTCTCTCGGTGCGCAAGCTGGATGCCTGGGGCGCTAGGTAGCTGACCACTGCCAAGTGAGATTGTCGAAAGTGGCAGTGCAAAAATAATAGGCGAATTTTTAATGCTCCCAGCTCGCTTTCTTGTCTTTGCCAAGGCCGCTTTTATCGTTGCAATAGCTCCAAAGACCTCAACCCTCGGCTTTTATTCAGCTTCTGGTCAATAGCATTGTGCTGCTGCCTGCGTGATTATTAAGACGGTATCGGAGATCGTATCAAGCTGCCACTAACCTGTTTAGACGGCTTTATTACGAGGGCGTTTGAGTAGGGTTTTTAGAGAGGTCTCGTATCTTTTCTGAATAGCCTGATAGCTACCCAAAATCATGGCCACAGTAATATCTTCTATCGTCTGCAGGTTGATGTCGTTATGGATAAGATATTGACCTGCAGCGGTTGGCATGCCATAGGAGATGTCTACTGTAGCTCTAGCCACTTCCATGTCTATATTGAAGTTGTCACAGAGTATTTCGGCGAGATAGTTTACCGCTGGACCTCGACCATATTTGTTGGGGTCGCCACTATTGGCCACAGAGGGCTCCAGGGATAGACGTTCAATGATAAGTCCGCGATCGCTGATGTAGGAGAGATATACCTTAGTGACCCGGCGGACCATTTGCTCCAGTGTCTCTGCGCTTTCAGCTGCTTCCAGCTGGACTCTACGTAGATGACGATATTCGCGCGTTAATAATGTTTGTAAAAGCAATTTAACGCTGGGGAAGTAGTTGTACACCAACGCCTTACTGATTTCTGCTTCAGAACCTAAACGCTCCATAGTTACTGCTGACACACCTTCCCCTGCCACAAGCTTGGCCGCACAGTCCAGAATCATATTTTTTCTGGCTTTTGGCGATAGCCGGGTTCGGGTTTTCTTGGTCGCGTCGGTTTTACTCATAACTCTAACATTAGATAGCGAGAAGCAACCTTATCAGCTGTTGCGGGGCTATGCCAGCCCATCTTATGGTTTATCTATACTCGTAAGCTAGTGCAATGCTGTCTTCACAGGGGTTACACCGTAAAGAGTGGCCGCTGAACTCAAATTTCTGTAGGCGCAGGTCATGGATTTTGCTTCTGTGTCATTTTTCCGCACAATATCGTTTAGCTATTGACCCTATGCTTAGTAGAATTTTATAAATCTATCGTAAAACTATCAAATTCACCGGATCTAATCTCTTTACTCCGATATGTGCTTAGCTCTTGGCAGGCTATTGCTACAAATATTGCCATTAAAGTGACCTAATTAAGCCATTAAATGTAGGGGTTTAAGGTTTTTCTACAATTTTTCGAATCGAACTTTAATTCTGTTGGAGTACTATTGACGATTACTGTAATAAGAATTACTATAGAATTACTATAACTTAAAGCGGGTTCGGATACGACAACGATAACAATAGCTCGTTGACAATAATGATCGTTTCAAAAACGTTCGTTATATCTTAAATATAAACAACTAACAAAACTAAATTGGGGATATAAGATTATGAAATTGCATAAAATAGTGCGTATTAGCGCGCTCTCCGTAGCAGTAGTAGCAGCTAATACTGGCCTAGCCCAGGAGGAAACGTATCGCGGGCTGGAAGAAGTGTTGGTAACCGCTCAAAAGCGAACAGCGACTTTGCAAGATACTCCAGTAGCTGTATCTGTAGTTTCAGGAGAGCTTCTGAAACAAAGAAGTCTTGATGACATTCAAGAAATGGAGCTTGCAGTGCCGTCTCTTAGTGTTACCCAAAACCAGAGCTCTTCACAGCAAACATTTAGTATTCGCGGACTAGGTACCTCAGGCAATAACGCAGGTTTAGAACCTTCTGTAGGGGTGTTTATCGATGGTGTATACCGCAGTCGGGCAGCCTCAGCTATTGATGATTTTATCGCTGTTGAGCGGGTAGAAGTGCTGCGCGGACCGCAGAGCTCGGTTTATGGTAAAAATACCCCTGCCGGTGTTATCTCCATTATTACCAAAAAACCCCAGCGAGAGTTTGGAGCTGATTTTGAGCAATCCTTTGGTAGTTACAATAGTAAAATAACCCGTGGCACCATTACTGGCCCCATTAGTGACACCGTCTCTTACCGAGTCTCCGGCAACCGCAATACCCGCGACGGTTTTATTGATAATATTCAGGAAGGTAGAGATGCTGTAAATAATAGGAATCGCCACGCCCTGCGCGGGCAACTGCTGATAGAGCCCAGCGACGAGCTGACCATACGCCTTATTGCCGATACTTCATCCATTGAAGAAGATTGTTGCGGTGCGCCGTTTTACTACAATGATCCTGGCAATGCCGCCGCAACTACGGCCCTTGGCGCAACAATCTTGCCAGACGATATTTACGCGCGCAAGATTAAGTTTGACCGAGCCATGGAAACCGATCAGGAGCAGAGCGGATACTCAGCACAATTAGATTGGGAGCGTGAGTCCTATTCCTTTACCTCTCTGACAGCGTTCCGAGATTTTGAGGAAAGCAATGATATTGACGCCGATTTTATCGACATCGAACTGAGTGGCGTATTACAAAACACCTTTGACCGACAGGTGTTCACTCAAGAATTTAGGCTACAGTCTACCGGTGAAAATAAAGTCGACTGGCTATTGGGCTACTACTATTACGACGCTGACCAAGACAGCGGCGGGACTAATCGCTTAGGTTCATTCGCCCGCCCGTTCTTTGATTCTCGGGTCTTCGGCTTGGTATCGCTTGTTGAACAGCTGAAGGGCGCCCCTACTGGATCCTATATTAGTTCCGGTACTGGTAGAGTAAGCGAATTCAGTCTACTGACAACTAGCCACTCTGTGTTTGGTAAGCTTGACTGGCACATTAATGACAAGTTAACAGCCTCACTCGGGACGCGCTGGACCACAGAAGACAAATCAATTGACGCGCGAATGACTACTGATGCGCCCTATTCTGCTATTGATTTTAGTGATCCCGCTAGCGATCCCGCTGTGGCAATGCTAGCAGCGATAAATCCGCTCTTTCCTACATACGCTGGATTCGTACAGCTATTTAGGCCGGTGTCGGACTTTTCCGAAAAACGCAGCGAACAGGAGCCTACTGGCGAACTCATTATTTCTTATGAGTACAGTGATGATGTGAGTCTATATGCCAGCGGTAAAAGGGGCTATAAAGCAGGTGGATTTAATGTTGGGTCCGGGTCTAACGGCGCAGATTTTGATAAAGAACTTGCTGATGCATGGGAAGTGGGCGCTAAAATTCGTGCATTAGACAATAACTTACAGGTTAACGTCGCCGCCTTCTCGCAGCGCTTACGTGACTTTCAATCCAACGCGTTCAACGGCGTCACCTTTGTTTTGGGCAACGCCGGTGAGATTCAGATTGACGGCATCGAATTTGACACGCTTTATGCACCCACATCAAACCTGTTTCTCTCATTTGCAGGCTCGTATCTAGATCACGAATATACGAGTTATGTTGGCGGACCTCAGATCGTTCGACCCGCTGGCTCCACTCCACCACTCCCGCCCGTCCAAGACCTAAGCGGAAAGCCGTTATCCGGTGTACCTGATTGGACATTAAGCTCATCCATCAATTACGTGAAAAGCTTTGGCTCCGTTGAAGGTTTTGCCAATCTTGGAGCTAGATATCGCGGCTCACGCAATGTGACTAGCGAGCAAAACCCAATTGCTGACCAAGGTAGCTATGTCACTGCCAATGCCACAGTGGGGATACGTGATGCTGGCGGCTTCTGGACCGTTAACTTATGGGGAAAAAACATAACGGATGAAGAATATACCGACGGTCTCTTCAATTCTGTGATACAGGCAGGTAGTTTTAATGCCTACCCTGGTGACCCTCGTAGCTACGGTGTGACAGTGAGATTACAGTTCTAATTATAAACTAAGTTCCTTGTAGGGAGGTCAAGATTATTCTTGGCCTCCTTTTTTTTGTCCAGTGTCTGCTTTCGATTATGGTCCTGGCATTAGATTTATTGATCTATCCCGAGATTTATACATCCAGAAACTGACGCTAAATAATTATTATGCTGTTTTAGCGCGTCTTTTGCTTCACCGCCGAGCAAGTAGATTTTCACACCGCACGCATTCTAAATGCAAGGGATGCCTTTGACTGCAGCCTGCCATAGCACGTCATTAGATATATCGATTTTAAACACTGGTATAGAAGCGACTTACTAGGTGGGTTTAAAAATAATAGGTCTTATTATCAAAAATTTGGTTGTACCTTTACTTTCATCACTAATTAGTGCGCAATAATCAAGATGTTCTTAAATAAAAAGTTCCATCATTTAGGTACGGGTTTTGTGGCAACAGGGGCTGCCCTCTTAGCGGTGATACCGGTCGCTGGTATGGCATAGGATAAATTCATTAAAGAGGTGCTGATTACCGGTGCACTCATTGCTAAGGCCCCAGGCATGGCGCCCTTTATTTGCTAAGACGCCTTAACTCGTTTTCCTTTTGAGCGAGTTGCCAAATTCAGTGCGAAGCATAGCGTTGAAAGATTGATTCTTAAGACCATTTAAAAAGCCCCTGAGCATACAGCTCCGGGGCTTCTTTGTTTAGGGCAGTTAAATGGCTTGAGGATTACAGATTCCATCTGCACACTATAAGCCCACTCCAGAACAGCCTTTATCACCTAGGTTATCGTACTCGGATTGTACAAAGTTCTCGTTGGCAAACAAAAGCTTATAAGCTTGGCAATATTCTTCCTGATCGTTGAAGCGAGTTTCGCTAAAAAACCGTTGCTTTAGATCTTGCATCTTCAACTTCATTGGAGACATTCGAATGCCGCGATCTATGGATGTATCAAAGATCATTACTCGATTTTGCTCATCATTATTGCTCCAAGTGCTCCATTCAACCTGTTTGCCATGATATCCCTTGGCGGGCTTACCGTAATGAGCAAATGACGCCCAGTAGGACATCATGCTCTGTGATAGAGCATTTCTCGCCGATCGAGCAGACTCCGGATGGATAAGATTACTCATGAACGAAACAAAGTTTCCAAATACATAGGGTATCTCAAAGGCATGAGCTGCACCCATCAGCTCTTGCAGGCTGAGAAAACCAAAGTCACGTAGATCATCCGCATCGAAACGATAGGCAAAAACGTTATCTCCTTGCCCCTGACGCATCACCGTAGCCAGTTGGTCGACCGCTTTAATTTTCCACTGATCACTGGCATAGCTGCTAAATGCCTCATAGCGCCCACTGTTTTTGATTGCGATGGGTATACCCATAAACTTGTCTACTTGATCGGGACTGAAGCTTAAAAACAACTTCATCTCATCACGGTTGGTACCAAGTATCACCGGTACTGCGTTGTAATTGGCAGGATCCGCAAAGAGTTGCTCTGAAGCAACGGCCTGAGGTAAAACGATACCGTCACCAATTAGGTCCAAATTTCCAAACACCTTGCCACCGGTCTCACTTCGGAAGGCTTTAAATACCTCAGTCGTAGTTTTGCTGCGTAAATAATCAGCAAGATCATGGACAGTCATGCTGCTTTGTAATTTCTTTGCAGCTTCTCTGTTTGTAGCTCTGCCCTCAGCTACGAGTAATTGATTGATGAATTCCCGCGAGCTGTGTTCGTGGCCCTCATCCTCTATAAAGTTTTCAGCCCTGGTGGTGGGCTCGATGTCCAAGCCGCCACTCTGAACAATAGCACCATGAAATAAGTCCGTAGCCAGGGGGGAGGCCATGAGTGCCATGACATTCCATCCACCGGCAGATTCACCAAAAATAGTGACTCTGCTGGCATCGCCGCCAAATTGGGCAATGTTTCGCTGTACCCATTTTAACCCCGCAATCTGGTCCAATGTGCCAAAGTTACTAGACTTATCCTCGGGCAATTTGGCATTGGTGCGAAGCGCAGGGTGAGACAGCCAGCCAAAAGCCGATAAGCGATAGTTAATACTTACCACTACCACATCAAATTGAGATGCCAGTTGAGAACCATCTAACATTGGATGATTACTTGTGCCTCCGTTATTAGCCCCTCCATGAATCCAAAACATCACCGGTCGATCTTTGGCGTTTTCGGGAGCAAAGACGTTGAGATACAGGCAGTCTTCGCTGCCATTGATAAGGTTCTTTTCCGGTGATGTGTTGTTGGCCTGATGGGCACAATCTGGCCCAGCCTCTAACATCTGCCTTGGATGTTGCCAAGGCGCCGGAGGTCGCGGAGCACGCCAGCGCAAATCGCCAACTGGTGGTTGAGCAAAGGGTATACCTCGCCATACTGACGCCCCAAGACTATTTTGATAGCCGATAATGTCACCAGTATCTAGATTAATTAGCGTATTATCGGATGCTACTGGGGCTGGTTTACTCTCTGGTGCCAGATAGGCATAGGCCGCTCCTGCGACAACGACCAGAACCAAAATAAGACCGCTAATAAACCTTATTAGGTACTTCATCAATTAAATCCCTTATATTTGTTGTTAAATAAGCATAATGCTAGTTGTAGTTATAATATTAATCGCCTTTTAACCATAAAATACAGCGCATAAAGGACAATTAACTATTATTGACGATTATAACAATAAAGTTAAGGCTAACTTTTAAAGCCATGTGAGTCAACTTTGGTATATTCTTAAAAATGCTGCTGTGAAATGAGATGAGACGTTAGGCACTGATGTAGCGGTAAACCAAAAAATAGCACCCTAACTTATAGCCTCCAGCGCGGTGAGACGGTGTCGATTGATCAAGCTTTTAAAAAAATGTCCTCACAACAAACCTTCAAAAAAAATCTTTGCCCGGTACACAATATCGATCGTTGTTAGCGCAAAGGCACTTCTTTTATTTTCTTCGTACTCTGCAAAGCTTTGCAGGTATGCTGGATTGCCTGGCGCCACAACAAGCTGCCGCATACGATTGTGAGCCGGCGTATGAATATCGCCCATCACCACAGTATCATTTCGGATATGGTGAATCGCAATATGGTTGTAGCGCTCAAGGGTTTCTGGCCGGGTAATTGCATCTTCATAAGCCAGCTGTAATGCGGCTTTGACTGCGGTGTCACCATTGCGATATAGGTTAGAGATTGCCCACGAAAAATGCCATACGGCATGGTTCCAGTCAATGATAGTAAATGGCTCTGTAGTATAGAGCATCTCGATATTGTCGAAGTACAGCTGGGCTATTTTAGCGGCGATTTCAGGTGTAACCACTTGGTCTCTAATCGCCCATATTGGTAATTCTGATGTAGATAACTCGCGGGCAAATTCTGCCTCTGCAACCTTTAGCGTTGCAGCCAAATCAATGCCCTCAATCAACACTGATTCTTGATCGTTATAACTCACATAGGGCATAACCGATTCGCAGACGGAGTTGGCTCTTCCTGGCGTCGCAAATCGCCGATCTCCAATCATGTAATCTTCGATCAAAATGGTATAGCACCAATTTTCTACCTTATCATTTGCCTCAGCACTCTGGGCTTGGTTGCTATCGGTATCCGGTATTAACTGCCAAGATCTGGCTGTTGCAGCAATGGTCGGCGGGCCAATTTGATAAGTCATTTTATCAATAAGGCTACCATTGCAGGTCAGACTTATGCCGCCGGCTGGAGGTAACTCAAATAGATCAGACTGATAGGTGAAGTCTGCTCTAGGGTTTTGATTGGCAATCACTGCATATTGCTGAGCTTCCATAACCAGGCTATCAGTAATGGTAAATGCCTGGTCCTGAGAATTAGTGATTTCACAATCCTGAAGGTTGATCGAGGCGTCGGTGCTGTTATAGAGCTCAAACCACTGGGGCTCGCTGGCTGCCGATACAGACATTAATTCGGTAATGAAGATACCTCCTGGCGCCACTTTTGTGATGGATGAGTCGCCGCATCCGGCGATTAAAAACGCCAGGCTCACAACACAGGATTTTGCTATGGGTTTAGTCATGATACTGCCGCTGCCTCTGATTATGTTCATAGTATTATTTTATCTCGGTAACCTTGGGGAATGTCGAAGTGCCATTGAGTAACTCAGCTCTTGGTCGGTACATTGCTACCACGTAGTTTCAGCCTTCGGTAATTGGGATGTAATTGGAAAAGATTAGTGTTAGATCCACCAAAATGTCTGACCATACCCATTACAACTGCATGCCCCAAATGCATGCTTTGTGGTTGGAATTTTCAGTGCTCGAATATAATATCGTGCTTGAAATTCTGACACGCAGCGGTCAACAATTGATTTTAAAAACTCACCAATACGATAGGCTTAAAGTCTGGAGATATCAAGATTTATTATAGGATTGGTATAACAAAACTATATCGATAGGGAACGTAACTTTAGCGACTTATTAAGGGGCGCAAAGAAGCAAGAGTAATAGCGAAGTTTGCTTCGGGTGCATCTAATGCTGCAGTAGAAAACTTTAGTGTTATCGGTGGTGATCGCATCCAAACTATAGTCCGCGGTGCCGTCTCTAATAATCGATAATCTTGAGTTCGCGTTCGAGTGAACTGACTTCATCAATTTAAATTAAAATTGGCTAATATATTAATATATAGTTTCTATATTAAGGTTGACCTAATCGCCCGTTAAAGGTACCTTAGAGGTACAAAAAAGTGTCAGCGATGACGCTAAATTTTTTAGCAGCATTACTCAATTTAATTGTCTAAAAATTTTTAAAATTTAAAAGTAGGTTTTTCCAATGTCATCTTCAGAACCAGAGTCCAATATTATTCCGACCGTGTCACTTTTAAATGACCAGGAGGCGATAGAGAGAGTCTTTACCCATATCGATAATGGCACAACTGACCTTGGTGATACTGTTTGGCAAGAACCTGTTGAAAACTATCATTCCCAAGAGCGATTTGATGCTGAAATAGCGCTATTGCGCAGTCTGCCAATACCCTTTTGCCCCTCCGCGGCGCTACCCGAACAAGGGAGCTATATTGCTCGCAAATCGGCGGGTACCCCACTGGTAGTAGCACGTGGGAAAGATGGCAAGGTTAGAGCTTTTATTAATGCTTGTCGGCATCGTGGTATGCAAATAGCTAGTGGTACTGGACGCGCTAATGGCTTTGTCTGCCCCTATCATGCTTGGTTTTACGGCCTTGATGGTTCACTCAAATTTATCCCTGGTGAAGAGGGATTTCCTGGTCTTGACATTGAAGATCACAGTCTGGTGGAGGTAAGCGCTATGGAAAAGGGCGGTCTTGTCTATGTGATGCAGGAGGGAACCATCAGTCCACAGATGCTAGAAAATAGCCGTGACTATTTTACTCCCGAGCAGGAGCTGTTTAAACAGTCAGAAAATACAGACCCAGCCAATTGGAAGTTGTTAACCGAAACTCTCCTAGAGGGCTACCATATTAAATCACTGCATAGGAAGTCGTTCTTCCCCTATGGCTTAGATAATGTCAATTTGGTCGAGACATACGGTGCTAATGCTCGAGTAACTTTTCCTTTCCGACGCATTGAAAAGTTACGAGATGTGCCTGCAGAAAAGCGCAGAGCTGCAGGGATGCTGACCTCTGTCTACCATCTTTTTCCCAATGCTAGTGTCTCAGTACTATCCAAACATTCAAACTTGACTATTATGGAGCCACTGAGCCCCAGTAGCACTCAGATGGTGATTTATTTGGTAACCCCTGAACAAACTTCTGAGAACCCAATTTCTCTTGAGGATGTTAAAAAAGATGCCCAGTTTGTTAATGAATCAGGCCAGGATGAAGACCGAGAAGCGGCCTGCTTAATTCAGCAGACGGTAACAGCCCAAGCCAATAGCCATTTGACCTTTGGCTACTTTGAAAAAGCGATTGTTAATTTCCACCAGCATCTGACAGAAAGTTTAGATTTGTAGCCTTTATTGAAAAGCATATACAGGCGAACTCTTCTCAAAAACCAGAATTAGTAAAAAAGGAGTAGCTTATGAGTTACGCACAACACCGCAAGATCATTGATGCCGACAGTCATGTTATAGAGCTAGATGACTTTCTAATAAAGGCGGCCAGAGAAGCTGATATAGAACTGCTGCAAAAAATGGATGATCAAACAGAGCTACCAATTGATAGGCAAAAATATGATGACGGCGTAGAGCTGTTCGAGCGGCGCAAGCATGATGCCACCGTTAAGCAAGAATGCGAGGATATTATTGTCAGCAACAACCTGGGTGGTTGGTCCCGAATTGGCGCATTTGACCCTCAAGAGCGCTCCCATGCACTGGATCTGTTTGGTTATGAGAAGCAATGGGTGCTACCCACTTTCTCATTTCATCAGGTGGCCCATGTGGGTGATATGGACGCACTCTATGCAGGCGCTCGTACCCTAAATAAGGCTATGGCTGACTTTTGTGCCCATGATGATCGCTTGCTTGCCATTGGGTATTTACCCTATACCCTAGGGCCAGAGAGGGCGCTGGAGCTAATGAAACAGGGCTTCGATGACGGTTGTTATACCTTTATGATTGACACCAATGAGCCCAACGATGACAAGATTAGTTTTGCTCATCCAGACTTTGACCCTGTCTGGGCAGGTTTTGTAGAGCAGAGGGTACCCTTTGGAATACATGTGGCCGCCAATGGTCATTATGAAGCTGTGCCAAAAAGCTTTAAGCGCAATGGCAAGAATACTATTGCGCTGGGTGGCGATGCGCCTGCAGGCGAGCTCGGTCTGATAACGATAAAAAATTCGGCTGAACTATTTCTGTCGGCGCTAATTTTTGACGGCGTCTTTGATCGTCACCCCAGTCTACGAGGCATGTGTATGGAGCATGGTGCATTTTGGGTTCCATCCTGGCTAAAGTCGCTAGACTTTACCTACGGAGCTTATGTGCCGCGTCGAGAGTTTGTGGAAAAACCCTCAGATACAGCGAGACGATGTCTTAAGTTTTCGCCCTTTGCCGGTGAACCCGTTGGATGGATCATTGAAAATACCAGTCCGGATATGATTTGCTACGCATCGGACTATCCGCATCCAGAGGGTGGGTCAGATCCTATCAGCAAGTTCGAAGCTACAATGGAAGGCTGTGATGAAGCCACCATGAGTAAGTTTTATCATGGCAACATGCAGGCCTTGATGTCTTTGGCATAGTTTCGGTTTGAAAAATGCTAGGCTAATTTCGATACTTGAATGTGGCGGTACTTGCCATTCAAAAAAAGGGCTGATTACGATTCATGACTCCTATTAAGACGCAGGATACTGGTCTAAGAACAAAGATCGACGAAAAACTATCTCGTTGGTCAGTCGCCGCATTTGGTATTGGGGCCGCAGGTGAGGCAGTTTACTTGGGGCTGTTCAATACCTTTATTACTATTTTTTATAACCAGGTAATTGGACTATCGAATACCCTCATCGGTATTGCGATCTTCGTGGCCCTGCTGGTTGATGCGATCACCGACCCATTGATTGGGATAATTTCAGACAAATGGAAATCCAAGCACGGACGACGACATCCATTTCTATTTGCTGCGCCCATACCCTTGGCGCTGGCAATCTACGCAATTTTCAATCCGCCTGAAGCCATTCTGAATGAAGTAGATAATTTCACTAATTATGTCCTGTTCGCATGGTTAGCCTCCTGCACTATTTTTAGTCGGGTATTCTTAACACTCTATTCAATTCCGCATCTCGCCCTGGGGGGTGAAATGTCAAAGAACCAAAATCAACGTTCCAGATTGTTTAGTGCCAATTCTGCATTTTCCTATGTAACTGGTGCCTTGTTTGGATTTTTGGCTTGGGGCGTATTCTTTGATGGCGACCATATAAGAGCTGTTGATGGCGTGGTAGTTCCGGGGCACTTAAATGCAGCCTCCTATGCTCCTTTGATATTGTTAGCTTGTAGTTTGGTTCTAGTGGCGATTTGGACTACCGCTGCAGGCACGTATAAGCATGTGCCATCACTATCCGAGCCACCAAAGCAACAACCGCTCTCTTTTAAAGGTTTCTTTAAAGAGATATTGCTCACATTAAAGTGCCGCAATTATGTCGTACTACTTGCCGGTTACTTTTTCTTTATGATTGCTAGCGGAATCTACGATACTTTAGGTGTTTTTATGAACACTTACTTTTGGGAGCTCGTGCCGGGACAAATTCGCTGGTTTGGACTAGTGTCGGCACCCTGTGCCTTATTTGGTGCTTTAATTTCACCTGTGTTAATGCGCAAGTTCGATCGCAAGCCTGTGGTAATCTTCTCTCTGATTTGTATGGCGATTACTGCTCAACTGGTTGTGGATTTGAGATTGCTCGATTTAATGCCTGACAATCATAGCGCTACATTGCTACCACTGCTGCTCTGCAACGCAGGCGTATTCGCGTTTGTGATTGGCCTTGGTGCTGTCGCTATGATGTCTATGATTGGTGATGTGGTAGATGAAAACGAGTTGGAGACAGGTTTGCGCCAGGAAGGGTTATTCTATTCTGCAAGAGCCTTTTTTGCTAAAGCTTCGTTTTCCTTTGGTCACTTGGTGGGTGGCGTAGGGCTGGACAAATTTGTTCGTTTCCCATCGCTAGCGGTTCCGGGAGCTGTTGACGCAGACGTGTTATTTCGAATGGGTATACTGGCTGGGCCCATTATGGGTATAGCGTCGTTTGTCGCCGTATTCTTTTATGGGAAATATCATTTGACCCATTCCATGCATATCAAAATCATTGCTGGCATCGAAGAGCATAAGCGAAATCAACAACAGCCTAAAGCCAAGGCGACATAAGCCAAAATAGCGGTTAGAATGAACGCTTCAGTGCGCCTCTTCGGGGTGCACATAGGCAAGGTAGTACATTGATGGCACAAAAACCTCGAACCCGTTTGTCGAAGGAAGGAAGACGATCACAGCTTCTGGACACGGCAGCGGCAATTATCGAAGATATGGGATTTGCAGGATTTACGATGGAGACTCTGGCTAAGGCAGCCGGTGTGAGCAACCCATTGGTCTATAAATATTTCGACTCCCGGCAAGAGATCTTTAAAGAGCTTTTGTTGCGGGAACTAGAAGATTTTCGTTTGAAGATTAGGGCTAAAGTAGCCAGTACTCAAAGTTTTGAGGAACTTGTAAGAGTCTTTGTTGAGGTTAACTTTGAGCAATCTGAATCTGGAAATGTACGAGATGTGCTGCTCAGTCAGGCTGATCTAAGAGAGGCAGTTGCTAAAACGATAAAGAGGAACCACAAAGAGATTGGTCGAACTTTAATCGAGAGAGTCATTGAAGAGAATCGTACGATGACGTTAGAGCAGGCAGAGCATCTCCTCTACATGGGCTCCGCGGCTTCTATTGCCGCTGCTGAAAAAGTGAATCGATCGGGACGCAGCAGACAGCGCTTGATTGACAATACCGTCAGTTTTATTCTGGGAGGGTTCGCGGCTCCCTATGTAGTTACCGACAGCTAAAGTTTATTGTCTACTCGTCTAACTCGCGTGCTTACAGTTGAGCACGCCTGCGTGTACCCATCTTAAAAGTCTATTATTGAGTTCAATCCTCTGAGTGCTATTCAATAACAAAAAGACACTTTTATACTAAAACGTGTCCTTTGCGGACTATACTTGCCTACCTCTATATTATAGTATATGTATAATATAGCTTGGCTCTATTATTCGATGAACATGGCACTGGAATAAAATTTTAAATCTATCTGAGGGTTAACAATGACGCGCGAATATACCAACCGGAAAATAGTTCTAAATAGGCGGCCGCAGGGTGACTTGCGGGATGGAGATCTCTCCATGCTCAGCGAACCCGTCCGAGAATTAAGTCAGGGAGAGTTCTTACTTAAAACTATCTGGTTGTCGCTTGACCCTTATATGCGGCCACGTATGAGTGACATCAAAAATTATCTACAACCTATCGGTATTGGTAAAGTCATTGTTGGCGAGACTGTATCGGTGGTTATCGAATCTAAGTCCGAAAAATATAAGCAGGGAGACTTTGTAACCTGTTTTTCAGGCTGGCAGGAATATTTTCTAGCTCATGAGTCCATGGACAATATCTACCATATTGATGATCAGGGTTTACCACTATCAGTTTTTCTTGGCTCGGCCGGCATGACTGGTAGAACTGCCTATAGCGGTCTCACTTTTATCGGTAAACCTAAGCGCGGAGAAACCTTGGTAGTTTCCGCAGCTGCCGGCTCAGTGGGTACTGTGGTTGGACAGCTTGCTAAGGCGCAAGGTTGTCGTACCGTTGGTATCGCTGGCGGCGCACAAAAGTGCCAATTCTTATTGGATGAAATGGGCTTTGATGCCGCGGTTGATTATAGAGCTGGTGATCTGACCGGCCGGCTTAAAAGTGTATGCCCTGATGGCATAGATATTTATTTCGAGAATGTCGGTGGCGATGTGGCCAAAGCTGTTGCACCCTTGCTAAACAAGGGCGCACGGGTGCCAATTTGTGGATATGTGTCGGCCTATAATTCACAGGATTTGAACACTGCGGAGACACCAATGGATATTTTTGGCGCACTGTCGGAGCCACCTGAATTCCGCTATTTTCAGGTCCGAGAGTGGCACGATCAATATCACCAGATTACCGGCTTGCTAACAGAAAAAGTACTTAACGGTGAGATTAAATATACCGAGACTATAGCGCAGGGGTTAGATAGTGCTGAGGCGGCGTTTATCGGCCTGTTGGGCGGAGCCAATCTGGGCAAACAATTAGTAAAAGTGGCTGACTATTGAATCTTTATCGACTACTGGAAAGATTATTAACAACCCTTTTCCAAACAGGAGCGACTGATGAAACTATATGATTTTCCGAATGCACCAAATCCTAAGCGAGTAAAAATATTTGCCAACGAGAAGGGCATTGAGCTCGAACTAGTTGCCTGTGATATGCGTAGGGGAGAACACAAATCATCCGAGTTTTTGAAGAAGAATCCCAGTGGCAAAATTCCAGTTCTCGAATTAGAAGATGGCCGATGTATTCCAGAGTCTGTGGCAATTTGTCGCTACTTAGAGGCCATCTTCCCAGAGCCAAATTTGCTTGGGGCCAGCCCTTTCGAGCTGGGCCATATTGAGTCTAGAAATCGACATATTGAGTTCGAGATGTGGCGTGAAATCGGTATCTCCTGGGTAAATGGACCAATCGTTGCTCAACTAGGGTTGGTCAAACAGATACCTGAAGCTAAGGCAGCCAGCGATGTGGCGGCACGCAATTACTTTGAGCGCTTGGATCGTGAGTTTGGGCAGAATGCTTATGTTGCAGGTGATAGGTTTACTATTGCCGATATTACCCTTTATACAGCGATTGAGTTCGCTAGTACCATGGTAGACCTAAAACCTGAGTCGAGTTTAGACAATCTAAATGCCTGGTACCAGTCAGTTGGGGCACGACCGAGCGTTACTGCACTTACCCAACAGTAGGATGAATATGAGAGAGTTTATTGGTGTTGGTGGTGTGGCGCTAACTGCGGATGAGTACGGTAGCGAAGAGCATCCCTGCGTAGTTTTGCTGCCTGGCCTAACACAGACCCGCAAGGTATGGGAGAGCGCGGCAAAGGCGCTAGCGCAGGCTGGTCGTTATGTAATTAGTTTAGATCTGCGAGGACATGGTGGCAGTGATAGTCCCAAGGACTGCAATTACAGTCTAGATGCGTTTATGGGTGATTTGGTAGCAGTTTTGGCTCAGTTGGAGTCTCGTCCCGTAGTTGTGGGCTCAAATTTTGGCGGTTGGATCGGCTTAGCAGCATTGGGTAATACTTCCGCACCCATTGCCACTGGGCTGGTTTTGACCAATCCACCGCCTGAGTTCCAAAGCCTCAACAACAAAAGTATTGCCAAAACAGTCAGCGAGCGAGCATCCAGTGAGGATTTTGATCAAGGTTTGTTTGCAGGTGGCTTCGATTTTATTAAATTGCAAAACAAACTTGAGCCCGCGGCCAAGAACTTGAAACTACCCACGCTTTTAGTACGCGGTATCGACAGTCAAATAAGTTCATCCGACGCAACGCAACGTTTCGCTAAATTAATTCCCCAAGCCGAAGTCTCGGAAATTGAAGGGGCTGGCAACTATGTTGCTTTCGATAAGGGGGATGAATTCAGTGCTCTGGTATTAGAGTTTTTAGAAAATCATGTGCCCCATCAACCACTACAATATGTGAGTGGCTCAGACGCTCGAACTCTGCGAGATGCAATGGGTTGTTTTGTCACTGGAATCACTGTGGTAACCACGCTTGATGATACGAAAAAACCTATTGGCTTGACAGTCAATTCCTTTAGTTCGGTCTCTCTCGACCCGCCGTTAGTATCAATTTGTCTAGGTAATCATGTAGGCAGCCTAGATGCTTTTAGAGCTGAAAAATCATTTGGTATTAATGTGTTACATACTGGGCAGCAGTCTACTTCAAATGTATTTGCCTCTAAGGGGGTTGATCGTTTTGCAGACATTGATTGGAGTACCTGGGAGCAAAATGTACCGATTATTGAAGGATCGCTAGCGAGTTTTGAATGCATAAAAAAAGACATGATTATTCAGGGTGACCACACCATATTTATTGGTGAAGTGGTGAGAGCAAAGTTTGAACCGCACCGTGACCCACTTTTATATTTTAGCGGCAAGTATCGACGATTACATTTTGGCTGATTGACTACTGCCATGAGCAGACGCAGGCGGCAATCAGCAAAAATCCAGTCATTGACGTTTTAACAATTACAAAAAAGAAGAGGCTTATGAAATGACTATAGATTTTGACTTTGATCCCAATGCTGTACTGGTTGATTCCACCACAGATATTGAGGGAGTGAACCACATTGGTCTGTCTGTACAAAACCTTGACAGGGTATTGGAGTTTTATAGTGCAGCGACTGGTTTTGAGGTGATCCATAAGGAATCCTTTGAAAATGATACATCGGCCGACATTCTCTTTGCTCGCGACAATGTAAAGGTACGGACAGCGATTTTGCGAGCACCGAATTGGGTTCTGGAGCTCAGTGAATTTGCCCATAATGACTCAGTCACTCTGACTGATATGCCCGTTATTGGGCCAGGCATGTCACACACCTGTTATCAATCGCCTAAAGATCAGCCATTATTTGATAAGTTTGCTGCCCAAGGTGCCAGATTCTTGAATCGGCATGACAAACCTGTGTATTCCCCTACCTATGGAGTGAGCTATGTCTATGCCTATGATCCAGAGGGCAATCTTCTAGAAATGGAGGAGCTAGATGGCGAACAATTGTTGAAACATGCGGGGTATCTGGACAATTGGGATAAGGATAACAAGCCAATTTGGATGTCTCAGGTATCGCTGTTCACCCCTGACAGGGATCGACTGATGCAGTTTTATCAAAAGGTTTTTCAGACCAACCCCCACAGAATAGTCGAGGTGCCGGTAGGTGAGTTTGGTGACAACCTGTTTGATATTGATAATGCCAAGGTACAAATTGGCTGGTTCAGACTTAATCGTCAGTCCAAAGTCATGGAAATTTTACAGTTTATAGATCCGCCCACGCCGCAGAGTACGATAGAGCGAGAACCAACATCTCTAGGCTATTCATTTTCTCTGGAGGTAAGTGATATCGAAGCGGAATATCAACGAGTCCAAGCGCTCGGAGTTGAGTTTTTTAGTCCGCCGGTCAAGTTAGGCCGCTTTATTCAGGCCTATGCTCGCGATGTTGATGGCAATATTTTTTCCTTGCGTCAGCCTGTGGATTTAGATGGCCCGTTTTCAGTCAAAGCCTACGATAAAAGAGGGGGTCTATAAATGAAGACGCTCTTACAAATGGTGATGATCGGATTATTGTGCGCACCAGTCATGAGTCATGCTAGAGAGCTTTTATGGGGTGATACTCATGTGCATACATCAAATTCGTTTGATGCCTTTCCTCGCGGCAACCAATCGGCTGATGTTGACACAGCTTATCGCTACGCAAAGGGCCTGCCAGTGGTGCACCCTTATCATAGAGCAAGAATCCGCATTCAAGAGAAGCTGGACTTTTTAGTCATTGCTGATCATGCAGAATTTTTAGGGGTAATGCGTACTGTTTATAACTCGGGTATTCCTGAAGACGGTCTTAATAGCGAAGAATTGAAGCAAAAAGACAGCATGGAAAAGCTGATTCGTGAATCTATCGACAGCAATACCTTTTACAGGGTGATGATGAGAATCGCCAAACTATACGATGGCGACCCAGTTAATTCAGCTAAAACCACGGAACTCTATCAGGAGGCGATCCCCAATTCGCGACTTATGGCACGTACCGCATGGGAAGAGGCCGCGGATCTTGCCGACAAGCACAACGTGCCCGGAAAGTTTACCGCCATGATTGGGTGGGAATGGAGTCCGATCCCCGGTGGTGCAAATTTGCATCGCGTGGTTTTTACCGATGCTGATGCCCAAACTGCTAAAACCTTTCGTCCCTTCGATACGGGCGATAGCGCTTATCCACAGGATCTGTGGAATTGGTTAGAAGATGTTAGTAAAACCACCAATGCTGAGTTCATTGCTATACCGCACAATTCCAATATTTCAAAAGGCTATATGTTTCCCGAGACTACTATCAAGGACGTACCGGTTGATGCGGAATATGCCAGACTTCGAGCCAAATGGGAGCCAGTAGCTGAAGTCACCCAAATCAAAGGCGATAGCGAGACTATTTCTAGCTTGTCACCGAATGATGAGTTTGCCGATTTTGAAACCTACGCCTATCACATTCAGGCTAAAAACGAGGGCTATAACGCGCTTCAAGGGGATTACTTGCGCAGTGGGTTGCGACGCGGTCTCAAGTTGGAGCAAGCGCTAGGTACCAACCCCTACAAGCTTGGCATGATTGGTTCTACAGACGCACACACAGGCATGGCTTCAGCAGAGGAGCAAAATTTTCACGGTAAGATGGCAAGGGATGGTACACCAGAGAGAAAGTTAATAAATCCTGATCGCCCTGATGCGACAAGTGGCTGGGCGATGGCAGCTCAGGGGTTGGCGGCAGTCTGGGCAGATTACAATGATCGCACCTCAATCATGCAGGCATTTAAGCGCCGTGAGGTTTATGCCACCAGTGGACCGCGTATCTTTTTGCGGGTGTTTGGCGGCTGGGATTTCAACAAGCGAGACCTCAGTCATAAACGCTACCCGAGAAATGGCTATGCTAAGGGTGTGCCAATGGGGGGCGATCTACCTGAGCGTAAAGGGGCCAAATCGCCTAGCTTTTTGATTCACGCAGGCAGTGATTCGAAAGGCGCTAACCTTGACCGGGTACAGGTGATCAAAGGCTGGGTTGATTCGCAAGGCCAGTCGTTTGAGAGGGTCTATGACGTAGTCTGGGCTGGAGAAGATCGTTTGGGTGCGGGTAAAAAACTAGCGGCCATAGGCAACACGGTTAATTTGGAAACGGCTACCTATACAAATTCTATAGGTGCTCCACTTCTTTCGACGGTTTGGCGAGATCCTGATTTTAAGCCCGAACTTTCAGCATTTTATTATGTTCGAGTTATTGAAATCCCAACTCCAAGACACGCATTGGCTGACGCGCTGGCACTGGGCATGGTTAAGCCTGACCGAGGTCCTGCGGTAATCCAGGAGCGCGCATATTCCTCACCGATTTGGTACGCCCCATAAGATGACTGTGTAGTCAACGCCACTAGAGTACAAACTAGAAATTAACGATAACGATAGAGAGAACAATAATGAGAGATAGATTAACCCGACTCAAGACTGCCACATTAACTGGATTGCTGGTGGTAAACCTTAGTGCCTGCACAAAAATTACCGGTTCCGCCTTCCCAGATTTAACCTCTAACCCCGCAGTGACAGGTGTAGATGTTGAAAAAATAGCCGCTCTTGAGTCGCGCATGCGCCAATTTGTGGTCGAAGGTGACAGCATGGGTATTGCCACACTTTTAGTGCGTGATGGCAAAGTTGCCAGTTATACACAGGCCGGTGTTCGTGACCTGCTTAATGGAGAGCCTATTACTCAGGATAGCATGTATCGTATTTACTCTATGAGCAAGCCGATAACCGGTGTCGCAATGATGATATTGCATGAACAGGGTGCATTTTCTTTGGATGATCCGGTGTCTAAATTTATTCCTGAGTTCGAGAACCTAAAGGTGGTCAAGAGCTATGACCTCGAAGGCAATGTAGAGTTAGAGCCCCTGCAACGTCAGCCAACCATCCGCGAACTTATGAGTCATACTGCTGGGTTTGGCTATGGCATTAGCGGTGCTGATCCAAGCAATATGCAGTTCAGAAAAAAAGCGGTCTTAGCCTCACCAGATTTACAATCGCTGGTCGATACAGTGGCCACGATTCCGCTCATGCATCAACCAGGAACGGCCTGGGCTTACTCGGTGTCAGTAGACTTGCAGGGCGCAATCGTTGAGCGTATTTCCGGGATGAGCTTGGGTGATTTTTTTCAGTCAAAAATATTTAAGCCATTGGGTATGGTCGATACGGCATTCTATGTCCCAGCAGAGAAAGCCGAGCGACTTGCGGATGTGTTTGGCTACCATCCAGTTACAAAAAACTTTCAAGCACTGCCATTTGCAGATCCGGCGTTTAATATTTTGGGGGATATCTCCTATCGCAAAGAGACTCGGGGCATGGAGTCAGGGGGCGGAGGCCTAGTGTCGACCATGGCTGATTATGCTCGCTTTTGCCAAATGATGCTCAATGGCGGGCAACTTGATGGTGTGCGAATTCTAAGCAAAAAAAGTATAGATCTAATGGCTAAAAATGTGCTGACAGATTCGCAAACAATCGATTCCACTGGAAATTTAAATGGCACAACCAGTCAGAGAGTTGGCTTTGGATTGAACTTTGGCATCATCATGGGCGAGGCATCTGAGATATCAGGTTATGGCGATGGTTCTTATTTTTGGGGTGGGGCAGCGTCCACCTGGTTTTGGATTGACCCAAAGAATGATCTGTTTTTTATTGGCATGGTGCAGCAGTTTCCAAAGCCACCACCAGCGGTAAATCCGGACTTTAGAAAAACTTCTCAACAGTTTGTTTATGACACATTGACGGACTAATTTCTAGGTTTAAAATTTTATTATATAAACTATGTAATAAAGGTGTAATATATTATAGTGTTACTGTAACTATGATGTAAGCAGTGCACCAAAGCCTGTAAAAATATATATAAGAGGAGTCACCAATGAATCAACAAAGCGCACATCAAGTAAATCGTACAATTCACGACGCAGATAGCCATATTTCCGAGTATGACGGTTGGATCGAAGGCTATGCGTCGGAGTACGTCAGGGCTAATTTAGACGAGCCGTTTTTCAGAGTTGAAAAGGTTCCACAGCTCAAGCCGCTGGTGGATCAGGCCCATAACCGCCTCGCTGGTAATGACCCTGCCATGACAGAGCATCTGAAATCAGATATTTTTGGTAGTGAAGGCAAGCGCAATATTATCGGCGCCTATGGTGCGGTGAATAATATCGAACGCACTGATGCATTGGATATCGCCGGAATTAACAAGCAGCTGGTATTCCCAGGTTTGGTGTTTGTTTCCCGTTTTGCCCGATCTAACGACGAAAAGGTCGTATGGGGTGGTTGTGATGCCATGAATAGAGCTATGGTCGATTTTTGCTCCAGCGATAGCGATCGACTACAAGCGGTGGGATATCTGTCGTTAAGAGATCCAGTCAAGGCTCTACAGGAGGCTAAAAAAGCTATCAAGATAGGTATTAAAGCCTTCTGGATGACATCAGATGCAGTGGATGGTCGCGCACCATCACATATTGCATATGACCCGATTTGGGCCGTGTTACAAGAAGCAGGTGTGCCAATTACCTTGCATATTGGCAGTGGCGCGAAATTGATCGATGACTATCGCAACACTGGTGTAAAGCGAGAATTGGCTCCCGAGTCAATGAATATTGAAACCACTTCGCCCAAAGATCTGCCGGTTTTACACCATTCGATTGAGCGTTGGTTGGCCTGCATGATCTATGATGGTGTGCTTGAGCGCTTTCCTAAACTTAAAATCGGTTTAGTTGAATTAGGCTCAAATTGGTTGCCAGCTTGTATGTCAAATCTAGATATCGGTGCAGCTGAATTAGGCAGATTTGATCTGGGCTTAAGAAAACTATCACTCAAGCCCTCTGAATATATGCAACGCCAGGTGAAAGCCACGCCACTGCATTTTGAGGATGCCGGCTGGGTTATGCGTAATGTTGGCAAGGACATGTTGATGTTTAATACAGATTACCCACATCCAGAGGGCGGCAAAGATCCGTTCGGCGCCTTCGAACGCAGTCTTGATGCCGTGCAGGCGACATCAGAGGAGTTGGACAGTTTCTATTCAAAGAATTTTGAAGCTCTTTTAGGCCTCTAGTCGCGCCCTCGCAGTCAACAAACGGCCGTGCCAGGCCCATAAAAACCCCCATAAAGCAATTTGTGGGGTTTTTTTAATGTGTTGACATGGCTATTGAAAAGAGAGGGGTGAAGTTTAGTAAAAGGCCATGTCAGTTACAATCACCTCTTTAGAGGCCATTCCTTCTTTGCGGTTACAAGCTTTGTTACAAACAAACTCGACTATTACGATTCATAACTAGCGTATAATCCACAAAAGTGAATCTGTTACTTTCCAATATAGAAACATATGCCGCTCAATAGTTGCTGGCAATACAATTTAAACGAGTTCTAAAGACTCTGGTTTACGTAGAAAAAACATAGCCAAAATAATCATAGTTATCGGGAAGATGAAGATTAACGTTGCCGCAAAAACTACTGTTATACCTAGTACGCCCTGTATCACTGACATAATGGCAAAAATCTTTAGTAGGGTAGGAAGTTCAGTTGATTTCGCTAGAAGTAAAATACCTATTAACAAATCTATGATACCTAATATGACAATTGCACCGACGCCTATTGATAATCCGATATTTAAAAAGGTGCCCTCGTTCTGCGATACGATATTTTCTGGTAGTACAGCGCTAGCTACATCAAGGAGTAGGGTGCTCACCCAAAGGATATTGATAGCAGCATAAATCCAAACCAACAAATCAATATGATTAAAGTTCAATTGTTCATTGAGAATATTTTTTAGATTGAGATAGATATATATGGTTAATAGAAGAATAGAAGCAAACAGAATATCGGAAAACCCCAAAGACATCATGTCTTGCCATAACACATCGGAATCGCCCACAGATGCAGCCATCCCAAGCCAGTAGATAGGAGATATCACCGCCACGAATATTGCGGCAACACCGGGTAATAAATAATCTTTATTCTGCATAATTAAACCTCCTAGTTTAATTGTCTAAATTACACTTCATCATGAAATGTCATTAACTTATTTCTGAATTATCACTTACGTAAACAAGAATATCGCCAGGCTGACAATCAAGCTCACGGCATATAGCCATCAGAGTGCTAAAGCGAATAGCCTTAACCTTGCCTGTCTTTAGTAGCGACAAGTTGGTTATAGAAATTCCAATTTTTTCAGACAGCTCTTTCAGAGATATCTTCTTTTTCGCCATTTCTACATCTAAAGTGATACAAATTTCCATGAGCATATCCTAATCGATATATTTATGTTTAGCAACTAAATATTTATGTTTAACATAAATTAATTATTATTAAGCATTTAATTAGTTCTTTAAGGAATGTTACAATGTTTGTAAGTTATAATGCGTTAAATAACTGATAAAACAAAGGAATTGGTTTAATGGGCAGAACAAAAATAGAAGGTAAGAGTTACACGAAAGTTACACGCTTTTATTTTCGTGCTTGTAGCCCTTCGTTTATAGGGCTCTGTAAATCTGCAACTATTGAGTGGGAATAAATAGAAAGAAAATGATTGATAAAAATAAAATTAATATTCTCAAAATTTCAGGTTTATGCTTAATAGGAACTGGAGTTTCAGATTATTAAAGAACAACTTGAAGTAAGTGATTCAGTGCTTTCAAAGCATTTAAAGGTATTGGAAGATGCAAGCTATGTGCAACTGATTAAAAAGACAGAATTTACCCGCCAGCGGACCTGGGTATCCTTAACCTCTGAGGGAAGAAAATCTTTCAAGCGTCATTTAGAGGAGCTGAAAAAAATTATTGGATGACAGGTGGCGGAAAAATTAGGCTGAAGCGTCATTATACTGTTGAAGCCAAAAAAAAGACGATTAAGTAGTGACTAAAGAAGTAATTAACGATATTTATATGCTCTGCAGGACACAGCTCGCGTGGGTTGTGTCCCGCATTGTGCCACCTCATGAGATTGAAGATATCGTCCAGGAGACCTATGTTCGGGTCTGCCAATACAAGACCCAAGCTGAGATCCGCGAGCCAAGAGCCCTGATGGTGAAGATTGCGCGCAATCTGGCGCTGGATCATGTTAAGCGGGCAGAAGTACGCCTTGCGGATTCCCTGGCTGACGACGAAGAGATTGGCCTGGAGGCCAGTCTGGCGGACGGTCCATTAAAGCGGGCAGTGTCCGATCAGGAGTTCGGACAATTTTGTGAGGTGGTACGCCAGTTACCGATGCAGTGTAGAAAGGTGTTTGTGTTGAAAAAGGTGTATGGCTACTCCCAGCGCGAGATAGCCAAAGAATTGGATTTAAGTGAAAGTACCGTTCAGAAGCATGTGGCGCGCGGAATGCGGTTGTGTGCAGAGCTGTTATTGCAAAAGAGGGCGCCAGTTAAAAAGGCATCTGGCTTCGGCCAAGTAGGTGATTATGAGTAATTTACTGAATTTTTCCAAGCGGGACGATCTTCTGGATCAAGCCAGTGAATGGCTGGCTAAATTGGATCGCGACCTGACCGTTGTGGAAGAGCGCGAACTGAAAGCCTGGCTGGGAGAAAGTGCTGCCCATCGGGAGACCTTTATTCAGATGGCTAAGCTGTGGGACAAAATGGAGTCTCTATCGCGACTGACCGACTTGTTTCCCCGGCCGATTCAGAATAAAGAGAGAAGCATGCGTGCTCCGGTTGCCGTTGCTGCCTCATTTCTGATCGCTTTATTGGTGGGCGTAATGAGTGTTGGTGACTTTAACTTTATGGCTGAAGAGTCGCCTGCTGTTGCCCAGCAACGAGAGCAGTACTTTGAAACCAATACTGGCGAGCAATCCACTGTGGTATTGACTGACGGCTCAACTATTACCCTCAATACCAACAGTGCTATTCGTACCCACTTTACCGAACAACAACGTGCCCTGTTTTTGGAGCGCGGTGAAGTGCATTTTCAGGTGGAGCACGATAAAGAGCGCCCGTTTAATGTCTATATTGGCGACAAGATGGTTCAGGCTGTTGGGACCGCCTTTAATCTGGAAATTACTGAAGATAAAAAGATAGAGCTGCTTGTTACCGAGGGCAAAGTCATTGTCGCGGTGATAGACGCGGAGCAGCTGGCCAACCCTGTAGTGCCTGTACTGGCTGTCGAAACCGCTGACATGGCGCTGGAGGTTGGAGAGCAGGTAGTGATTGGTAGCACTGAACAGTCAATTGAGTCAATTAAGCCGGAAGAGATTAAAGTCAAGCTATCCTGGCGTGGCGGAAATCTGGTATTTCGTGGGGAGTCGCTGGATCAGGCAATTAATGAGATAGAGCGTTATACCCCTGTGCAGTTTGAGATTGAGGATGAGCAGCTTAAAAAAGTGCGCGTAGCAGGTCTCTTTAAAGCTGGGGATGTGGAAGGCTTGCTGGCAACGTTACAGCGGAATTTTAATGTTCGTTATCAACGGTTGAGCGAAGACCGAATATTGTTAAGTAGCGCACTTGCTGAGGAGCAAAATTAGTAGTGTCAGACTTTCATGCCTGTCATTCCCGCGTAGGTGGGAATGACATTGTAAGATAATAGGTGTATTCCAAACTCTGGGATACAAAGTGAATAGGAGACTGTTTGATCACAAGCCGCCCTATTAAAAATAAAATGCAAATTAGTTGGCGGAAAAAAACTCTTGAGTCGTCTTCATTGGTAACCGGAATGAAATCATTATTTTTCAAGCCGGTTACTGAGGGATGGGGTTCGAGAGTCTTTTACTGTCTGCTGCTTGCCGTTCTGGTAGTGACAATTTTGTTAATACCACGGCCGGTTGCTGCCAGTAGTCTAGATTCATCCGAGAAAATTCTCTTCAACATCCCTCAACAACGAGCGGATCAAGCGCTGATCGAGTTTGCCGAGCAAGCTGATATGACCTTCATCTTTTCATTTGATGAAGCTCAAGGGTTAACGGCCGGCAAGCTGGAAGGAAGGTACATTCGCAGAGAGGCTTTAAGCATTCTGCTAGTAAATACCGGCCTCCAGCCAGAGCTGCAAACCGATGGTGCGTTGGCGATCCGCTCTTCAAATAACCAGGGGGGAAAAGATATGAAAAAATTCAAGAAAGGTTTTTTGGCGACCTTAATCAGCATTTTTAGTGCAACTGGAGCAGTTGGCTCGGTATCTGCAAACAATAGTCAAGTTGAAGAGAAAGGTAAGTCAGGAACCTACCTTGAAGAAGTGGTCGTTACCGCACAGAAGCGTGCGCAGAATATCCTGGATGTGCCAGTTGCCATCTCTGCTTTTCAGGGTGATTATTTGGACGATATTGGTGCAGCAAGTTTAAGTGATTTTCTTGAAACTGCTCCCGGTGTCAATATGAATGATTTTCGCGCTGGTGTTTCACAAATATCAATTCGGGGTGTTTCTACTGACTTGGGCGGTAACGCCAACGGTTTCTATTTGGATGAATTACCCTTTACAGGTGTCACGGTGCCCCTGAACCCAGATGTGCGTGCCTGGGATATTGAGCGTGTGGAAGTACTGCGTGGACCGCAAGGCACGCTCTATGGCGAAGGCTCAATGGGCGGCACCATTCGCGTGCTGACCAGAGACCCGGACATGAGCGAATTTCAGGCCGCCTCCGACTTCACCGCCTCGTCCGTTCAGGACGGTGATGACGACAAAGGCATCAAGGCCATGATTAATGCCCCTATTGTTGAGGACGTGATTGCTCTGCGCTTAACTGCTGTTGATGAGGATTTGGGTGGCTGGCTTGATAATGTGAACACTGGAGAAAAAGACGTTAATGACTCTGAAATTAGCAGTTACCGTGGAAAATTGCGTATTACCCCCAGCGATAATTTAGATCTGATTATCTCCGGTTGGAGTTATGATCTCGATAATAATGCTCCATCCGCGGGCCTTGATGCGGTTACGACAACTGACGGGTTGATTCCTGGAGCTGCCTACGATCAATATTCGTTTACAGGAAGTTACGGTATTGATGGAGTTGGTACATTACTTTATGCGTACGGTACCAATGATTTTCTGCTGAGTCAGACGGGCTTGCTATTCGGAGGACAGTTTGATGGAACAATTGATATTCAAATTGATACCCATGAATTGCGCTTTAGCAGTGATAACGAAGGCTCCTTACAATGGACCGCTGGTCTTTACCGCCGCACTTCCGAACGCCAAGACCTTGTAAGTTTTCCTCTGTTTGGCATCAATGCCGATGATAGAACGGAGTCAGAAGCACATGCAGCTTTTGCGGATGGTACCTGGTCGTTTACTGATCAGTTAGATTTATCAATGGGTGTTCGCTACTTTGAAAATGAATTGCAGGCTGTTTCTGCCAGTGGCGTGGCGGGTGTTCCAAATACTGAGCTAGATGAGGAATACAGCAGCGTTAATCCGCGTGTTAATTTAAGCTACAGTCCTAATGATGACTGGATGATCTTCGCGACTGTCGCGAAAGGGTTTCGCAGTGGTCAATTGCAGCCAGCGGCATCGATTGCTATAGCAGGCTCCTTAGGTATTGAATTACCTTCAAGTTTGAGTGAGGACTCACTGTTGAGCTATGAAATTGGTGCCAAAGGTACTCTGCTGGGTGGGCAAATGGAAGTTGAAGGTGCTGTTTACTTCCTTGACTGGAAAGACCGTGTAGTTCGAGCGACGCTTCCAGGTACCCCGTTTAATGGCCTCGCTAATTCAGAAGGCACCGAAACATGGGGTATTGAATTCCATGTTCGTTATGCGCCGTTTGACGGACTTACTTTGCAAGCCGGTGGTAACTTCCTGGATGCAACCGTAACCGACGATATCCCTGGTACCCCGATAATGGGCGGTGATGAGGTGGAAGGTACATCTGATCGCAGCTTCAGTGCCTCTGCCCAGTATCGTTGGGGCTTGAACAACGGTTGGAACGGTTTTGCCCGTTTAGGCGCGCAATATCGTACCGCTCAGAGTAACCCGGCATTTCCCACATTCCTCCCTGCTGATAACCTCACTCAGGTTGATGCTCGCATTGGTGTTGAAGGTGAGCATTGGGGCCTTTTCCTATTTGGAGATAACCTGCTGAATGATGACGGTGCTATTACTTCAGGCAATCCAGGTGAGCAAACCTTTCTGCGGCCTCGCACAATAGGCCTGAATCTGAAACTGACGTACTAATCCACCCAAAACCTAAACAGATGCTCCATTGCGATTTGCTGTGATGGAGCATCTTTATAGCTCTTAAAGATTTTCAAGTTTTCAGATCGAGGGAAACTGTGATGCCAAATATTCTGACTATTCGAAATAAAATCCGAGCAAGTGTGATAATAGGCATTACCTATTCGTTTTCTGTCCTAGCATCTGATGCCGCAGATCCGTATCTGTGGCTGGAAGAGATCGAAGGGGATCGTGCGCTTGGCTGGACCGAAGAACAGTCCGAACGCACGGCTGCCCGACTGGCGGCGGACCCGCGTTTCGACCAGCTCAAGGCCGAATATTTGGCGAGCTATCAGAGCGAAGGCCGCCTTCCCAAGATGCACATGCTTACGCAGGCAAGTGGCTTCGTCTATCGGATCGCTCAGGAGCCCGACCATCCAAGAGGCCTCCTCCAGCGCAACCGAACGGCGTCGTTCGGTGCTGGGGAGGCCGCCTGGGAGACACTTGTCGACATCGACGCATTGGCGGAAGCCGAAGGCCATAACTGGTATGTAAATGCGCCGATGATCCGGTTTTCGCCTGACGGCGCGAAAGCGCTCATTCCGTTGTCCGATGGCGGAAGCGATGCCGTGAGCGTGCGCGAATTCGATCTTGCGGCCAAGAAATTTGTTCCGGACGGGTTCCGGACACCGCTTGCCCGACAGATGATCGCCTGGGTTGATGAGAATACGCTGGCCATCTCCATCGTGCTCGAACCCGACGAGGCAACGACTTCGGGCTATCCGCGCATTCTGCGACAATGGCATCGCGGCACCGGGGTCTCCGAGGCGGAAGTGCTGCACAGCATTCCCTCCGATCATCTCCTACTCGCGCCCTTCCTGGCTCAGACCAATACGCAACGCGAGCTTCTGGTATTGGCAGCCCGAAGCTTTACGGATCTGACCGTTCTGCGCGTCGCGTCCGGCCAGCCGCCCGAGACCCTACCCCTTCCGGTGGAACTCATGGCGTCCTTTATGGGTCTGACCGGAATCGGCAATGAACTGCTGTTACGGCTGGACACGGATTTCGATGTTGGCGGCAAAGTGTTCAGTGCAGGCTCCATCATCGCGGCAAACCTTCCCAGGATCCTCGCGGGTGATGTGGATGGGGACACCTATCGCACGGTTTTCACGCCCGATGCGAGCGAAGCGCTTCCGCTTGCTAGCCCACCGGCGATCCTCGATACCAGTGCATACCTCGTCGTGTTGGACAATGTCGTTTCGACGCTGAAACGCGCACGGCGCGGTGCGGATGGTCAATGGCAGGTCGATAACGTGAATGTTCCCGCTGGTCGGCAGGGCGGCACGCTGACGCTGCTGACAAGCATGGATCCCTCGGAAGACAGCGCGCTCCTCAAATTCGAGAATTTCACCACGGTACCGACGATGTTCGCGCTCTCTCAGGCGGGTAAACTCGCCAAGGTGCAGGAGGCCGAGGCTGCGGTTGACCTTGAGGGTTTCGAAACCAAGCAGTTCTTCGTCGAAACTCAGGATGGGGCCCGTGTTCCCTATTTCGTTGTCGGCAAAAAAGGCGGGTGGGATGCTGCCGCTCCAACGCTGATGTACGGGTATGGCGCGTTCGGCATTCCCATGCTACCCAGCTTCGAAGTCCCATACATCGGGCCTATGCATCAGATCTGGCTCGAACGCGGCGGGCGCTTCGTCCTTCCAAACGTCCGCGGCGGAGGCGAATACGGCCCGGCCTGGCACAACGCCGCGCGTGGTGCCACGCGCCAGATCGCCTATGACGACTTCGCTGCGGTGGCCGAGGATCTGATTGCGCGCGGCCTGTCGCGGGCGGGACGGATCGGATTCGTCGGTGGCTCGAACGGAGGGTTGACCGCGGGCGTACTCGCGACCCAGCGACCGGATCTCTTCGGCGCTTCGATCTCGCTTGTCCCGCTGCTAGACATGGCGCGGTTCCACAAGCTGCTGGCCGGCGCGAGCTGGATGCCGGAGTACGGTAATCCCGAGATACCCACCGAGGCCGAGCCGCTGCTGCGCTATTCGCCGTACCAGAATATCGAGCCCGACGGTGACTATCCGGAAATGCTGCTGATGACGTCCACGCGCGATGACCGCGTCCATCCTGGTCATGCGCGCAAGATGGCCGCACGGCTTATGGCCCAAGGGCACCCGGCGCTGTTCTACGAGGCGCGCGAAGGGGGGCACGGCATGGCGGTAAATGACGAGGGCCGAGCCTTCAATTCGGCGCTCCAGACCGTCTACCTCCTCCAGAAGCTGATGGACGGGTTCGATCCCCGCACACCTGCGAATTAGCTGGTGGGCGATCTGGTAGGCAGATTTCGAGGTAATAAAGAAAGGTTAGAAAATGTTTAACGTAGCTTTTTTTCGGCATCTCGTCGCGACCATCGCGGCCCTGGGCTTTCTCTGCTCTCCGCTTCTCGCACAGGAGGCCCCGCTTGATCCGAACCGGCCGGGCGTTGCGGTATTGACGGGAGTCCCCGAGCGGGAACTGACCGATCCTGGCAGCCTTGACTCGGTCCCCAACCCAGATACCAAACCGATTTCGGTCGAGGATGTGCTCTCTTTGCGAACCAGCTGGTTTGCTACCTGGACGCCGGACGGGAATGACGTTGTGTTTTCGTCCGATCTGACGGGGCGGATGAATTTGTGGCGGTTCCCGCATGCAGGCGGGTTTCCGCAGCAGCTGCATCAGTCGGAAAACAGAGCGTTTTTTCCGACGGTATCGCCTGACGGGAAGACAATCCTTTACGCATCCGATGTCGGTGGCAACGAGCTTTTTGACATCTTTGCGATGCCGGGCAGTGGTGGTGAGGCGGTCAATCTGACATCGACCGATGACGTTTCCGAAACCGGTAGGTATGTTTTTTCACCTGACAGCAAAGTGCTCGCATTCGTGCGCCGCGAAGCCGCTTCACCCACTTTCGACCTCGCGCTGCTGGATCTTGCAACCCGCGAGGTCCGGCAACTTACCCGCGACAAAGACCCCGGTATCTACTGGTCACCGGTCGGTTTTAACGCTGACGGTACAAAGCTGATTGCTAATCGCGGTGATATCCTGACGGGCGCGATCTGGATGATCGACGTGGCGACCGGCGAGAAAAGCATGATTGCGACTGGCGAGGGCAAGTTGGACGTGGCAGTCGGATTTTCGAGTGACAATCGATTCTTGTCGGTGACAAGTGAGGCGCCTGATGGCGTGAATCAGGCAGTGCTTGTCGATCTGAAGACCGGCGAGCGCCGTCTCATGGTGCCAAGCCAATGGCCGCAAGAGGCCGGTCGGATTTCGCCTGACGGCAAGACCGCGCTGGTGATCAACAATGTCGATGGCAGTATTGAAATGCTGGCCTACGACATCGAAGCGGGAAAGGCGCGCGCGCTAAAACTTCCCAAAGGCACGACCGCTTCGTCCTGGTTCGACTTACCGCAGTTCTCACCTGACGGGAAATACATCCTTTTCCCGCATTCCTCGGCCAGCGTCCCATTCGATTACTGGACACACGAACTCGCAACCGGAGTGAACCGTCGGATAACCCGGCTTGGCCTTGCTAGCGTGAACGAGGTCAATCTGCCGACGAGCCAGACCGTCAGCTACAAGAGCGCCGACGGTACCGTTATCAGCGCGATCCTGTGGATGCCCTATAATCTCAAGCGGGATGCTAGCACCCCAATCGTTGTCATCGCTCACGGCGGACCGACCGGCCAGACCTTCGATACATTCGATGCGACGGCAGTGGCGCTCGCGTCACGTGGCTACATCGTGATCGCCCCAAATGTTCGCGGATCGACCGGATATGGCCGTGCCTTCATGGAGGCCAACCGCTACGATCTGGGCGGACGCGACCTGGAAGACGAGGCATGGGCTGCAAAATTTGTTGCCGCGTCGGGTTATGGTGACCTGAAGAAGGTCGGTATAACCGGTGGGTCCTATGGCGGCTACATGAGCCTTATCGCAGTTGGACGTATGCCCGATTTCTGGGCAGCATCGGTCGAGCTATACGGCATCGTCAACTGGCGCAGCATGTGGGAACGAGGCTCGCCGGCCCTACGCGAATATCAGCGCGGGCTGCTGGGATCGCCTGAGACACATCCCGAAGTCTATGATCGAACCAGCCCGCTGACTTATCTTGACCAGGTGAAGGCCCCGCTGCTTGTGCTGCACGGTCAGAACGACCTTCGCGTCCCCGCCTATGAGGCCGAGCAAGTGGTCGAGTATTTGCAAAAGGCCGGCAAGAGGGTCGACTCTAAGATCTACGTCGAGGAAGGACACGGTTGGCAAAAGCGAGAAAACCAGATTGACGCCTTGCAGCGTACTATCGATTGGTTCGATCGCTATCTGAAGGAGGACGCGGCGGAATAGTCCGCCGTGTCTGCCTGCAAAACACCGGTGCGGTCAATCAAAGAGACCATCGAATTTCTGCGCACCCTTGCCAAAAACCTGGATTGAGTGTTGCTCTAAGAAACCTAAAAGTTCGTTGTTATTATTTTGATAAGAATTTTTTTACAAACAAAGCGTTCACAACAAATGAGTGGTAGTAAGTTGAATATAATATTGAAAAATATTATTGGGTACGTTTTCTAAGAATCTTTTCTATGGTTGAGGAGCTTATCACGCTTCCATCTTTCTTCAATGATTCCACTAGTTTACCTTCTTCCGAAGGAGCATAAATATTAAAGAGAACAAGAGCTCCGTTGGCACCTCCTTGTTCCATATGTACATCGCCTGGCTGTTTATGTACAAAATCTCCGGCAACTCTTACTCGCTGACCAATCTCTTTGCCTGTCTCAATATCGATATCTGTAACAAGAAGCTCACCTTCTAGAACAAGAGAGCTGGTCTCAGCGGTATGCCTATGAAAATGACAATAACAATTTGGTTCCCATTTAACCAATATTTCCAAGCGTCCGTCTTCTCGCACATCAAGGACGGCGTCAGAGTAATCTATGGGGTAGTCAAAAGCGTCCCCTTCGGTGTACCGCCTCCACTTGAGGTTCTCATTATTCAGTAGGTTCATGAGAGAATTTTAGCTCACTAAGTGCGCACATGTAAATTTAACGTTCGATGTGTAGTTATGGTAAAGTGATTTATATATTATCGAATAGAAGTTATCTTGTGTAACATCTGCAAAATAAAACTATCTATCAACTCGTGTTCTTCGCGTGGTAAATACTCATACAAAGGGCTTTGCTCATGATCTTAAAAATTATTCGCTTCGTTTTTCTCGGCACCATTTATTTTTCTATGGTTGCATGCAAGCCAGCTGTTAATGAACCACTGAGATACGAGGTTGAAGTAACACGCACGGACTTTGGTATTCCTCATATTAAAGCGGCGGATTACGGTAGTCTTGGATATGGTGAAGCTTATGCGTCAGCGCAAGATCATGTATGTAATATGGCACTAGCGTTAATGTCGACTAAAGGCGAAAGTGCGGAGTATTTGGGTGCAGGACATAAAAGTAACTATGTGCACAGCGATATAGTAATGAAAGCCTTGAATATGCCGGACAAGGGTCGTCAGGCATTAAATGCTCAGCCTGAAAAGGTTAAAGAGTGGATTGCAGGATATGCGGCAGGCTACAACCGCTACCTCAAAGACGCTAATGGAAAGTTTGAATCCTGGTGTGATCAGGCTCCTTGGGTTCGCCCGGCCACTGCAGAAGAATTCATGACGCAGTATGTTGCTTCAGTTTATACCATCACACGCATGTCCGGAGCAGTTGTTGCAGCTCAGCCACCTTCCATTGAGGTTGTGTTACAAGTTCCTGAGTCTCAGCAAGTGGCTGCTCTCAATGCTATTCGACTTGAAGGTATGGGTTCCAATGCATGGGCATTTGGGGCCAAATCTACTGAAAATGGCAAGGGCTCTCTGTTGGCGAATCCTCATTATCCTTGGTACGGAACTAACCGATTTTGGGAAAAGCATTTAACCATTCCAGGCGAGCTTGACGTGTATGGTGCAAATTTGGTCGGAACTGCGGGAGTTGCTGTTGGTTTTAATAACGCGATTGGATGGACACACACGGTGTCAGATTCTAAGCGCATCACTCTTTATCAGCTTACCTTAAACCCTGAAGACCCAACTCAATACCGTTATGAAGGGGAGTGGCGTTCTCTCGTGTCTAGAGATGTAACCGTCAATGTTCAAACTGATGATGGCATGCAAAAAAAGACCATATCGATTTGGTTTAGCCACCATGGGCCTATTGTTCAGATGCCTGGGCTTGGTTGGACTGAAAAAACAGCTTACGCAGCTCGCGATGCTAATACTGGCAATATTGATGTTATTTCTCAGTGGTTGGCTATGGGGAAATCCCAGTCTATGGATGAGTTTATTGGAGCTCACAAGATGTACAACGCAATGCCCTGGGTAAACACAATATCGACTAGTGCTGAGGGGCGAGCAGTATACTTGGATAATAGCAACGTGGGCGCCCTGAGTGACGAGGCAATTAAAGCTTGGAATGGTCGAGTCGAGCAGGTACCTCAGTTAAAGCAACTGTATTTAACGAAAGGCTTGGTCATTCTTGATGGGAGCACTCGTCGAGATGAATGGATCTCTCACCCAAATGTTCCCATATCTGGCACAACGCCATTTGAGCAGCGGCCAATGATTGAAAGTGAGTTTTATGTTTTTAACGCCAATGACAGTTACTGGTTGAGTGACCCAAAGCAGCCGACTACGGGCTATTCTCCGCTATATGGTGCTGTAAATACGCCGCGGAGTGCTCGAACTAGAATGAATGTACACCTACTTGAGGGTCTAGATGGGTTTGATTTTCGGGGGGAGGATGGTCTTTTTTCCGTGCAGGAGATCCAGGCAGCACTTTTTGATAATTCAGGGTTATCTGCCCATTTGCTTAAACCTCAATTACTTGAGCAATGTGAAAATACTCCAAAAGTTACAATCAATGGAGTCTCGATTGATTTAGCCGACGCGTGCTCTATTTTGGCACGTTGGGATAATCGTTATGACCTAAATAGTCGAGGTGCAGTGTTATTCAGAGAGTGGCTTACTCGTTATGATTACACAGCAACACAGTATTCAGGAGAGTTATTTGCAGATAAGTTTGATGCAGCCAAACCGGCAATTACTCCCGCAGAGCTCGTTCAAAATGAGCGCTCATTAGTTGAGTTGGCAGAGGCTGTGGAGTTACTCAATAATCAAGGTATTGCCTTGGACATACCTTTAGGTAATTTACAAAAAGCACATCGTGCGGGCACAACGTTTCCAGTGCATGGTGGAAATAGACATGAAGGCATCGCTAACCTTCAGGTTACCCGACCTTATATTGATTCTCCTATATTTTCAGGAGCAAATGACCGCTTAGTGGACAGTCAAACATTGAGCAGTAGTGGTTACAATATTGCTCATGGCTCTAGCTTCATAATGACCCTTAGTTTCACCGAAGCAGGGCCTCGCGCTCAAGCTATTTTGTCCTATAGCCAATCTGGCTCTCCAGGTGCTGAAAACTTCAGTGACCAAACGGCGCGCTACAGAGATAAAGCTTGGCGAGATATTCATTTTGAGGAAAGTGAAATAGATAAACATGCGGTCAGCCGTTTACTACTGCGTGAATAATAGATTCTTTAATAGGTAGTAGAATTATTCTTCTTTGTAGTCTTGGTTCAGATTGCCTTGTGCTTTAAGAGTTTTTATTAATTTCTCTACTCTTATAAATGCAACTAACCCAAAAACAAAACCGATTACTCCAAAAACAAAGCTGATTACTGCTAATCCGTCCATCATATTTACCTTTTAGTTTAAGCTTGAATGCAATAATGCGTCTGGACCACCAGTGCATCAAGCTGGATGGGAAAGGGCGAACGACCCTTCGGTCAAAGGTTTTTTCTGCGCTTCGATTTCTCAAGTAAGACGCGTTCGTTAATCAGTTTAGATTCAGAAAATTGAACGTTTTTTTAAGAATTTATAAAAAATAAATACCAGGCCGTAATTTAGTACTCCTAGTTTAAAAATATCAATGATGTCCAAGGTACTTAAAGAAGCAACAAAGCCTTCAATCAATGAACTAATAGGAGCCAAAAATAACAAGAGAAAAGAAACGATCAATAAGAGTGAAATTCCCGCTCTCTTTTTTAGTCTTCTTGAGGCCTGCTCTTGAGCAATAAGCGTCAATGTGTAAAAGCTAAATAGCTGCTTATTTCTTTGGTCATATGACACGGCCTTTTCTTGTTCGATGATAGCTCCAATTGAGGTCATTTTAATTTCTCCAAAGCGCGACTTATTTTTGATTTTACGGTGCCAGTCTTTAGGCCTAAAACATCTGCGATTTCCTGAGTTCGGTAATCGTATACATATTTAAGCGTGAACATAATCTTTTCATTGTCATCAAGAGGTTGAATAAGATTAAAGAAGTCAGAATTCTCCTCTAGACGAGGCGAGTAGCTTGCCTCATTGGTGTCATCTAGCGGAGCATAGCGCTGCTCTTTAAGACGTATATCTTTAAAACAGTTGACGGCAATTCCTGTCAACCAATGCTTGTAGGTTTTGCGAGCATCAAAACTTTTTAGGTAAGTATAAGATTTAAGAAAACTTTGCTGAGAGATGTCCTCAGCAAGTTCTCTATTACCGGCGGTCAATCGCATGCCCAACCCAAATAAATAGTCAGCATACCGTTGAATTAGAACACCATAATGATGGTTACCGCCGGCGAGCGTTCTTCTTATCAGCTCTTCATCTGATTCCATTAAGCATCTTCACTGCTGTCTCTCTTAGAGTAAATGCCGGCACTTAATAATCCCACGCCAAGGCAGGCTACCAGTAACCCAGAACCCCAAACTATGCTGTTGTGCATTCCAAAGTATCCCAGTAGTACGATGCCGATGCCGATTCCTATCAAAACAGCGCCACCTTTAACATCGCTGTCTTTCGACTCTTCCGCTTGGTAACCGGGAATACTTTGCATTAATTCCGGTGTTAATTCCTGACCGCTAGCAATTAATTTTTGTAATGAGGTATGAAACTGTTCCTTTTTCTTATTATTAAAGTGCAGTGCAGTCCACACAATAACGGCGGGCATGCCAAAAACGCCAATAATTCCAAAAATGGGTACCATCGCATCCATAAAGCTTGTCATCTGTTTGTCCTTTTTAGTTAAGTTTAAGTTGTGTCCTTCAACTATATATACCTAGGTTCTTTGAAAACCGTTGCAATTTTTGAACAAATTTTCAATACCATGGTTTGAAGATAGCACAGGACGTTTGTTCTCGGTAATCCTAGAGTATAGATTTGTATGGTCGATCTCGTTGCTTGCTTGATGAACTGGCGTGTTGGTTAGTAGTCAGCGCAAATATGATTCTAGAGGCCTGATAAAAATCATAGATTGCGGTTGACTTAATGTTAAATATTTTGTACATTAAGTAAAAATTATTTAACTTAAAGGATTGATCATGGATATGTCGTACAAGGAAAAAAGCTTACTTGCCTCGTTGGGTGCTACTTTATTGTTTTTTGGGTGGTATTTATATGGCGCTTTTTCTAGCTTGCCATTAAATCCAGAATTACCTGGATTTATTGAGGTCATTATTCTTGTTGTTGGGTTTATTATTTTAGAAGCTATCATTCAGTCATTCTTGGCAATAAAGAATAAATCGCAACTAGAAGATGAGAGAGACAAGCTTATTGAAAAGACTTCATCTAGATACAGTTATGGGTTCTTGGCAGTTTGCATTTGGGTTTCAATGGTGCAGATTTTACTAGATGCTCGATTTGATAATCATCTTATGCTCACGACTCCCTATGGTATGTTTCATTTTTTACTTTTATTCTTTGTTTTAGCTGAAGTGATTCGTTTTGGCACTCAACTGTATCACTATCGAAAAGGTGTATAGCTTGTCTAAAAGTTTAAGTAATAATATTCGAAAACTACGATTTGAGGCAGGTGAAATGTCTCAGCAAACTTTAGCCGAAAAAGTAGGCGTTACACGTCAGACGATTATTGCCATTGAAAAAGATAAGTACTCGCCATCTCTAGAGGTAGCGTTTAAGATATCAGACGTATTTCAAGAGCCACTAGAGAATATATTTCAATACAAATAAGGAGTTATAGGATGAGCAAGCTAATGATTAGCCAAGCATTACTTTGGGCCGCAGCCATACTGGTTTCAGCAATCAGTGGGAGCGATAGTTGGTGGTTGATACCAATACTTGCCACAGTGGCCTTGGGGAATTTGAAAAATGCGTTGGATAAGATTCCTAGCTAAGTAATCTATCTACTTAGTAATCTTAACCGAGATGCTCCTTTGAAGCCGTGAGTTTTGATGGCTTCAAAGATGAAGGGTCAACGAAAAATTGGTTTGTGCGTTGGATAAAGATATTCTCTACTGATAAGAGGAGCTACGTATCCATGAATATTTATTTGAAAACAGCATTACTTATTTTTGTGACACTTCTGAATTCTCCCTGTCTTCTGGGTAACGAATCTGAATTATCCAATGACACTATTAAAAAAGGAGTGCTAAGAACACCCGATGAAAGATTCAAGGATCTACATGAGTTCCCTTTTGAGCCAAATTACATTTTTATTGATGGCTTGCGGATTCATTATCTTGATGAAGGTCCAAGGGATGCGGATCCAATCATTCTATTTCATGGAGAGCCCACCTGGAGTTATTTGTATAGAAAAATGATTCCTGTTCTCGCAAGTGAAGGGCATAGGGTCATCGTCCCTGATATGGTCGGCTTTGGAAAATCAGATAAATTCATTTCTAAGCATGATTACAGTTATCAACATCATGTCGACGTAATGAAAGAGCTTGTGACAAGGTTAGACCTAAAAGATGCGACTCACTTCGGTCAGGATTGGGGCGGACTGGTGGGGTTGCGGGTTGTTGCTGAACTACCTGATCGTTTTTCAAGGGTAGTGGTTTCTAACACCGGAATGATCGCAAGATCAGGGATTAGTAGCACGCTATTTGAGGGCTTTGTTAAGCTTTTAGTCTGGTGGCATGGTGAAGTAACTTTTGAAGAGCTCAAAACCGCATCAGAGGATGCATTAGCTATAGAGAATCCTTCTCCAATTCAAGGTGTAAGAATGTTTTCGAAATGGATAGCGCACTCTTATCACGCCCAAGATATGGATATCGTTGGTATTATCGAAACTTTTGGGAGAATCAATCTCACAGATAGAGAGGCAAATGCGTATGAGGCGCCTTATCCTACAGGGGAGTATAAAGCGGGGGCTCATGTTTGGCCTTATTTGATACCTACGCAGCTAGCAGAGAACGAAGAGTATTGGGTCAATGTGTACGAGAAATGGGATAAGCCTTTTTTGGTGGCTTTTGGTGGTGAAGAAAGAGTTACTATCAATATGAAAGATGATTTCTTGAATCGAATCCCCAATCCAACGGTCGTTACATTAGAAGGAGCGGGTCATTTTGTTCAGGAAGAGGTGGGCCCTGAATTGGCGATGTTAATAAGTGACTTTATTGCAGGCAGACCTGTCGAAGGATTTAGCAAAAAAGATGAAAGTAATTTGCATGAGTTACTTTAAATTATAGTAACGCTGTCACTGACTGATAAGTCTATTTACGGCAGGGAGGGGTTCAAGATAGCTCGGCGTCAGATAGTGTTTCCATTAAATCCTCGTGTTCTGAGCTCCATTGACACAGAGAATTCATTACCGGCATAAAGGATTGCCCAAATTCTGTTAACGAATACTCGACCCGCGGTGGAATAACCTCGAATACTTTGCGACGAATTAATAAATCTCTTTCAAGCTCCCGCAGTTGTTTGGTCAACATTTGTTGAGTAATGGGCGATAGAATCCTTTTCAATTCCCCAAACCTAATGGGTTCCGCACGCAAATTATAGATAATGGCGATCTTCCACTTGCCACCGATAAGTTTTAATGCGTTTACTACTGGGCTTTTACATTTCGTCATGGTATGAAATCATATACTAGTATGATTTATTTGTCTACTTGTTAAAATCGTTGTACATAATATAATATCTCCGTTAATTAAACCCTCTTAATGTTTGTCACTTTCGAAGGAACTAATCTATGGACGTCGAGAATCCCGGTAGCTGGGTGGCTCTAGCAATAGTTCTCACTTCAATATTAACTGCCTGGGCCTTAAATTACAGCGCCCCTAAGGTCAGGGTTTTTGGAACATGCCTTGCAGCTCTAGGGTGCTTTGCAGTCGCTGCTTGGTTTCTCTTTTTTGTTGTGAGCTCTGGGTTGTTAGAGAATCCAAAGCCTAATCAAACGCCACTAGACTCGGCAAAACCAGCATTATTATGGGTACAAGCCACTATTTCATTGTTAGTAGGATTATTCCTTTTATTTATTGCTAGGGGCCAAAGCAAAAGTAACAGTATTCTTGTCTTATCATCAGGAAATGAGCATGACCGTTATGGAAGGGTTTCACGAATACTTCATTGGATGATCGCTATTCTTTTTCTTTCTCTTATTCCAATGGGGATTTTTGCCTCGATGATTCCAGAGGATACAGAATATCGACGCGCTTATTATGTTACTCATAAAACGTTAGGCGTAAGCGTGTTCTTTTTAGTGCTCTTCAGATTGGCATGGAATAGCTTTTCAAAACGGCCAGCCCTTTCAGATTCGCTAACATCCAAAGAGAAAAAACTCGCCCATGGTGCCCACATTACATTGTATTTCATTATGCTTGCAGTTCCAGTCACTGGCTTTTTGATGACTAGTTATCATGGCTACGGCACTTTCTTTTTTATTTGGGAGTTGCCGCCATTATGGGAGCAAAGTGATATTTATATTGTTTGGGGAGGTGTGCACAAATATCTATTGCCATATTTACTTTATATTGTTTTAGGTGCACATGTATTAGGGGCTTTAAAGCATCAGTATATTGATAAGCATGATAATACTTTTAAAAGAATGGTCTCTTAAACCCAGGCCGCAGAGGCGAGAACTATCTGAAATTGTTATATATTTAAAATCGATTAAATATATAGCAATGATGATTCGGAATAGAAACAATAAGTATGTACAACATAACATTCACCCTAGTAGTTAAATATACTCTTTAAGGAGAGCCAACGTGTCAATCCAAACGTCAAAAGAAATTCGATCGATAGTCACTAGTGAAGGAAACATAGAACTTTCGATTGTTCATGCAGAAATACCAACCCCTACTGAAAATGAGGTGCTGATTAAAGTAGAGGCTGCTCCTATTAATCCCTCAGACCTTGGTCTTCTTATTAGTTTTGCCGCTGATCTTGAGAGTCTTACCATTACCGGATCTGGTGATGACTCCGTAGCTTCCATGAAGATACATCCAGGGTTAATGGGCGCAATGAAGCCGAGATTAGACCAATCTATGCAAGTTGGTAACGAAGGTGGCGGGGTGATCATAGATGCAGGGGAAAATGCGAAGCATTTAATTGGTAAAACAGTTGGCGTTGCTGGCGGTGCCATGTACTCTCAATATCGGTGTGTTCCAGCACAAAGCTGCCTGGTGATGGACGATGGCACAACCTCTGCGGAAGCCTCTTCCTCATTCGTGAACCCCCTAACAGCACTAGCGTTTGTTGAAACTATGAAGATGGAGAACCATACAGCCATGGTCAACACGGCTGCTGCGTCTAATCTTGGTCAAATGTTGGTAAAAATCTGTAAGGATGATGGCGTACCATTGGTCAATATCGTCAGAAAGCCTGAGCAAGTTAAGGTTCTTAAAGATCTTGGTGCCGAGTATGTCTGTGATACTAGTGATGCTGACTTCATGAAAGATTTGGTGGATGCTTTGGTGGCAACAGGCGCAACCCTTGGCTTTGATGCTACAGGTGGCGGTAATGATGGTAAGCTACCGGGGCAAATACTCGGAGCAATGGAAATAGCAGCTAATAAGACGGCTAAAGAGTACAGCCGTTATGGGTCTGATACTTACAAACAGGTATACATATATGGCGGTCTTGATCAAACACCGACTGTGTTGGATCGATCGTTTGGTATGCAGTGGGGTCTAGGAGGCTGGTTATTGACTCCGATGATTGGACGAATCGGGATGGAACGCTTTGGTCAGATGCGTGAGCGGGTCGCTAAAGAAATTACAACGACCTTTGCTAGCCATTACACTCAGGAAATTTCCTTTGAGGAGATGTTAAAGCCTGAGATTATCAAGGCCTACGCAAAGCAAGGTACTGGGGCGAAGTATTTAGTAAACCCTCACAAATAAAATAGAATTTTTAAATTCGCGAACTTGAGAGAATAATTATGCCTGAGATGACATTGTTAGGTTGGTTTCATACCATATTCGGTGTACTTGCACTGATAACTGCGTTTTATACTTTGCGCCACTATAAAGTAATATCTATGCAGCACTTGCCAGGAAGGCTTTATGTGTACATTACTATTTTTGTCGCTGGGTCGTCTTTAGCGATATACAATCAAGGCGGTTTTGGTATTGCGCACTGGTTGGGTGTACTAACTTTAGTGGCAGTTTTTGGTGGGCTTGTTATGGAAAAGTTCACGCTATTTGGTGGCTTCTCCAAGTATTTTCAGGCTTTGGGTTACACCAGTACGCTACTGTTCCATATGATACCTGCAATTACTGATTTTTTAAGGCGCCTGCCAATTGGAGACCCGTTTGTGGATTCATTTGAGGATCCCCTTATTCTGAAGTTTCATTTGGCATTTTTAGTTATCTATTTGATTGGATTAACCTTGCAGATAAGATGGTTAAAATCACAGCCTGCCTCCTAGCCTTGGAAAATATTTGCTCTCAGTCACAGCTCAGATCGATGCTAGTGACTGAGATGCAATACCCTCTAGTGTCCGTTGGAAACGATCAACAGTGGTTTGGTCTGCAGTAACACTTTTCATTTCTTTTTTAATGCTAGAAATCACCTCTCCGACCTCAGATGATTTATTTGCCTTTATAAGCCCAGCTAGCTGTGAGAGTAGCTCTCGAACATTGACCGCAGTGACTGATGATATAGCTTCGGCACGTTCAAATTGGTCCACATAAGCACTGGCTACAATGGGCATATCTGGCCATGCCATTGGAATTTGTTGTTGTGGATTGAACAATTTACGCGGACCCATAGTTGGATAGGCTAATGCCGCAGCTGCTATTTCATTAGCGCTTAAGAACTCGCTAGGTAATAACTTTAATACATCTAAGCCCCGTGCTATTTCGGTGCCGTAGATAGCTCCTTGGTAATAATAAACTGACCAAAATCCGCCGGTTAGTAGTTCTTTTTCATGGATTGGCCCGCGATCGAAATAGGCAATTTCTATTGGATTAGTTGAGTCAGTAAAGTCGATCACTGAGATTCCGCCTTGGTACCAGGCTTGTATAAAAATATCTCGTCCAGGTACCGGAATAATAGATCCGTTATGAGCAACACAATTTTCCGTCTCTAGCTGAGGTGCCGGGATTTTATAGTTGCCTTTAAATTCCAGTTTCTGGTCGACGATGTCATAGATGGCATCAGCACCCCAAGTTACCGGGTCCCATGCACGGCAGCGGGCGCGGCCACCACCACCCCACTCATCGGTAAAGAGTATTTTAGTACCATCATTATTGAAGGTGGCTGAATGCCAGTAGGCAAAGCCAGAATCTGTTACTGCGTCGATTCTGGTAGGTTTTCGTGGATCAGTTATGTCAAATAGAATGCCATTTCCAGAGCAGGCACCAGCAGCTAAGTTTGCACTTGGAAAGACAGTAATATCATGACACTGGTCTGTACGATATGTCTCTTGGGTGTCATCACCGTGATCACCACCGCGCCAAAGGCCTGCAAGCGCTCCAGTTTCAGGATCTGCGAATACCGTTGGGCTATCGATGATGCGGGATTTTGAAGGGTCATCGACAGGAATTTCAATCACATCAATGCGAAATAGAGCGGTTCGATCATCCCCCGGGGTGCCATCAATGCAGTTTTCCAGTTCTTCTTCTTTGCGAACGCTGGATGTACCTGAGTTATAGACTAGTATTTTACCATCGGCGTCTGGACCAGAAACCACTGAGTGCGTGTGTGAGCCTCGGCAGGTTTGTACAGCACCAACTTGGACAGGGAGAGCTAAGTCAGAGATGTCGAAGATACGAATTCCTCTGAAGCGCTCATCGCTGATATCTTCACTCACGCCTTGTAAACCACAGTCAAGCCGGCCACGTGTTTGTTCTACTGACATAATGAGTAGATCGCCCACTATGGATACGTCACCTTGACCTCCAGGACAAACAACCGAAGAAACTAAGTTCGGGATACCAGAGTCTTTAAGCTGATACATGTTAAAACCATGGTAGCTTCCAGTGACGAGGAGATCATCACTAAAAGCCATGTCAGTATTAGAAAAACTAAGCATAGGATAGCGTAGGGCATTCGCTGACTTTTCGGTTGTCTTGGGCTTATCCTCTTTATCTACTTCATTTTCTAGAGCAGCTGAGCCACGAGCTGCTGGATTATTGGGATCATAAAAGCCTGGTGGCTTGCGCTGAGAGACGACTAGCTCTAGATTCAGAATTGCTTCTTCAGCGTCGAAAAGACCGGGCGCTAAACCTGCCCGAGGATCGCTGGAAAGGCCTACTAGTAGTTCATTCATGCGTTCAATTTCAACTGCTTGATCATTAGCGACATCTGAAGCAAATTCATTGAGTAATGGGTCATAGGCTGATCCGGGCTGATCTCGTAACTCCTTGACCATTTTAATGGCGCCATCATGATGGGTAATCATTAAGCTCAGAAACAGCTCGTCAAAGTCTATACTTTTTGAGTTTGCTAAGTTTGTCATTTGCTCTTCAGTAGCCATGCCGACCATACCGTGACTCATATGTCCTGAATGATGATCTGTAGGATCAGGCACCTTCTCAGATCGTTCTTTCAGCCAGTCTTGCATAAGAGTTATTTCGTCCTCCTGGGACACATCGATGCGTCCAGCGAGATCTAAAATATTCTCATTGTTTGTCCTGTCAGATGCGAGGCGTGACATTAATAATGCTTGGTGATGATGATGAATCATTCCTTGCATGAAATGGACATCGGCAGAGGTGTAGGATGAATCCGCGATAGCTAGAGCGGTGCCAGCGTCCAGAGTTTGTGACGGCTGGCCGGGTGCGCCGGGCTGGACTATGGGAGCATTAGTTTTATCTATTGAAGCAAATACCCAGGTACTTGATACAGCAATGAGAGTGGCTAGGGCCATTTTTTTTATCAAAATTTTGTAATGTCTCATGTATAGACTAATGCTCCTCGGATATCGGTGTATTTAGGCATAAACTATTATTTAAGAGTAATTGTAACTACATATTCACTGATCCAGCCACCTTATTATCAATTGCAGCACGAGTATATAGGCGCAATCTCATGAATGTTGTGAGACCATTCAATATTGAGAGAAAAAGTTGCCTAACCACTTGGTTTAGCGCCATAGATTGTCAGTGTTAGTAATTTTAAAAAGTAATGGTGGGCAATCATTCAAAATATATTGACATTAATAGTGTCAATATGCAAAAGTCTAACATCTGAAAAATGACCAAGGTAGTGATGCATTAGCTAATGAAGAAGATTATTGCAGTAATATTGGTGGGATTACTCCTGCTTTTCAGTTTGGGATTCTGGCAGCTATATTTCTCAAACAGACCGCCGTTGACAATTAATCCTCTGGTCCTTTCCGGGGATGGCAGTCAAATTGATTACTGTGAACTACCCATCCTCGATGGGAGTGCTAAGTTAGCCGCAGATATTCCCAAAGGGAACACGCCCGATTGTGGTTATGACCATTTTCCTATGCCGATTTTGGCAGAGTGCACAGAGCCTCTGTCAGACGGAGCAGATGATATTAGGGGTTTATGGAAAGCTGTGACCGGTAAAGTAGGTCATATTGAGCGGGTTGAGCAATGTGGCTCGCGGGTAGTGGTAACCGCTGCGGGAATTATCCATGATGCAGGGCCTAATAGCTCAGGTGGTCTAACTTCAAATGATACTGAAGGCGCAGTTCTCTTTACCATTGGTGATAAAGAATATTGCCCGCGCACATCTGCTGGTGTGAAGTGGAATGAAGGAGTACTGGATTTTCATGTATTTGGGTGGGGGCCGGTTGTTGTTAAGCGTTATAGGGAAGGTGAGCAACTGGTGTGGGAATATGCTGATGGAAGCATCACTCGCATGGACAGAATTTGTACACTACCTGAGGCATACAAAACGCCCTCTTCAAGGGGTCCGCGTTATAAAATTTGGTAGGTAGCAACACGTTCATAATATTTCTAAAATAAGGAACGCGGTATGAAAAAAACTCTAGCGATCATGGTCGCACTAATCGTTGTAACAGCGTCGATTGGCTGGTTTTTCCGTGTCGAAATATTACTGGGAGTGATTGAGTATCGATTCTCTTCAATAGAGGTCTCTGAACCGCGAGATATACCTTGGAAACAAGGGCCAAGTGCGAGCACGACTACCAACCTAGAGCGTCCGCCTAATATTATTCTTATTGTTGCAGATGATTTGGGTTATAACGATATCTCAACCTTTGGGGGCGGTATCGTTCAAACCCCTAGTATCGATCGTCTCGCCAAAGAGGGTGCTGTTTTTAATCAGTCTTACTCTGGGGCTAGCACCTGCGCACCTTCCAGAGCAATGATGATGACTGGTCGTTATCCTACTCGTACGGGTTTTGAATTTACCCCAACCCCCGCGGGAATGGGAAAGGCAGTCTCGTTTATTAGCGGTGGTATGGATAACAATCTACCGCCAGGTTTTTATGATGAGGAAATGGAAGCTAATCAACCACCCTACCAACTAAAGGGCCTGCCGCCGGAAGAAATTACGATTGCAGAAACGTTAAAAGATTCTGGGTACTACACAGCACACATCGGTAAATGGCATCTTGGTAATGACAATGGTATGGCGCCCCATGAGCAGGGATTTGATGATAGTTTACTAATGACAAGTGGGCTGTACCTTCCTGAAGATGACCTGAATGTAGTAAACGCAAAGATACCTTTTGATCCGATTGATAAATTTTTATGGAAAGCCATGACTTATTCGAACTCCTTCAATTCAGGAGATGGAAATCGGTTTAAACCTAAGGGGTATTTGACTGATTACTGGACGGATGAGTCTATTAACGTCATCAAAGCTAACAAGAACAGACCTTTCTTTCTTTATCTTGCACATTGGGGCCCTCACACACCACTGCAGGCTACACGCGAAGATTATGAAGCAGTGGGAGATATTAGACCCCATCGTAAACGTGTTTATGCCGCGATGGTTAGAGCGATAGACAGAAGTGTTGGCCGAGTCCTAGATACTCTTGATCAGGAAGGGTTGGCAGATAATACATTGGTCATGTTTACTAGCGACAATGGTGGTGCGGGTTATATTGGTATTCCTGAGGTTAATCAGCCTTTTAGGGGTTGGAAAATCACCATGTTTGAAGGGGGACTGCGAGTTCCTATGATGATTAAATGGCCCAGTAAAATTACTGCTGGCACAGTAGTTGACATACCAGTAGCTCACATCGATGTAATGCCTACTTTGGCAGCGGCAGCTGCTTCACAATCAAAGGCTACAGAGATAGATGGCGTTAATATATTGCCTTTGGCAACGAGTCAGGGCGACCAAAATTGGGATCGAGAAACGCTGTTTTGGCAGAATGGGCATTATCAGGTAGTGCGTCACGGGGATTGGAAGCTACAAGTTAATGATAGACCCACCGATGGATTACAGCATTGGTTGTTTGATCTAGCAAAGGACCCAACAGAGCAAAACAATCTAGCCGCGGTCCGTCAAGATAAGGTCAAAGAATTAAACGGGTTGTTGGTCGATCATCAAGCAAACGCGGTGGGAGCCCTTTACCCCGCTACAACTCAAATGCCGGTAATGGTTGATAAAACTCTAGCAGAAGAATTCGAGGAAGGTGATGAATATGTTTATACACCAAATTAGTATTCTGGAAATAGATTCTGCAATGATGGCTTGGAGTAATTGATTGATTAGTGTTGAGCTAAGCACTGAAGCTAAGAATGTTCTATCTGAGGCCAACTATCCCTTAAAAAATCGTCGTATCAAAGAACTTGGTGTTCTTCGGGATGAAACGGTAAGGGCCATTACTCCTGCAGTTGATCGAGTCATTGAGCAGTATAAGGCGAAAGTCGAGATGCAAGACATTTCTGATATTCCTTGCATGTGGGTTACTCCATATCAGCACAAAGTGAGTTGGAAAATTTTGTATGGGTATGGTGGCGGTTATGTCTCGGGGAGTCCATTTGAGGATCTAACTATCGCGGTGCCATTGGCTGCCGAAACGGGCGCTGAGGTTGTGATACCCCACTATCGGTTGGCGCCTGAGAGTCCATGGCCTGCGGCTATTGATGATGGATTTAGTGTATTTAAGGAAATGAGTACTGAGCCTCTTGCTCTTGTAGGTGAATCAGCTGGGGGGAATCTTTGCCTTACTTTGATCCTTCGTGCCTTCCAGTTAGGTATTCCCTTGCCGCGGGCAGCCGCTTTCCTGTCCCCCTGGTGTGATCTGACCAACTCAGGTGAAAGCGTGGTAAATAACAATGGACGTGATCCAGCGCTAAGTGCTCAACACATTGACTTTGCCGCCAATTATTATGTTGGAGAGCATGACCGTACGAATCCTATGATCTCTCCAATCAATGGTGTATTCGACAATTCATTCCCACCAAGCATTATTACCACGGGCTCTCGAGATTTATTGATGAGCCAAGCAATAGCGCTAAGAGATGTCCTAAAAGATAATGATGTACCAGTCGAACTTTGTCTGTGGAAAGATCTCTGGCATGTATTCGAGTGGGACTATCGCTTACCAGAGTCCTCTGCGTCCATTCGTCAAATTTCTAATTGGCTACAAAAATATATGTCTCGTTTTTAAAGACTTTTGGGTCAATGTTCTAAAATACGTTACAAACCATGCAAGGTTTTTGTTTCCAGGAAGTCCTCAATTCCCATGATACCGCCTTCACGACCATTACCTGATTGCTTATACCCTCCAAATGGTGAACCATAATTAAACCCACCACCATTAATGTGGATTGCTCCCGCACGTAATCGAGCGGCCACACGCCTTGCACGGACTGGATCTCCAGTCTGAAGGTAAGCGGCAAGACCATAGGGGGTATCATTTGCAATGGCAATGGCCTCATCCTCGTTTTCAAAGGGAATGATTACCAGAACAGGACCAAAGATCTCCTCTTGAGCAATTCTCATATCATTTGATACATCAGAAAAAATAGTAGGCTTAACAAACCAACCTAAATCCATACCATTTGGTTTGCCTAGTCCTCCAGCCAAGACAGTCGCTCCTTCTTCGATACCTACACTTATCATTGCTTGCACACGATCAAATTGAATTTGATCAAATAGAGGCCCTATGTGATCACCTTCTTTTTTGGGATCTCCAACCGTAGTTGCCATCGCTGCTTTTTTTGCAATCTGGAGCACTTCACCATAGCAGCTTCGTTCTACGAGCAAGCGTGTCGGAGCGTCACAGGACTGGCCTGTGTTGTACATACATTCATCGACAGAGGCTGTGACTTGAGTCTCTAGGTCACAGTCAGCAAAGACAAGATTAGGTGACTTACCGCCAAGTTCTAAAGTGACACGCTTAATCGTTTCTGACGCATCTCGCGTAATTGATTTACCGGCCCGAGTAGACCCTGTGAATGACATCATCTGAATATCTGGATGTTTAGAGAGAGCAGCACCAACTGTCGGACCGTCTCCATTTACAAGATTAAAAACACCTGCTGGAAAGCCGGCCTCGTCAATAATCTCTGCATAAATCATTGCAGAAATAGGCGTATGCTCTGAGGGTTTGAGGATACAGGTGCAGCCTGTTGCGAGCGCTGGAATGACCTTGAGAGCAATTTGATTCATCGGCCAATTCCAAGGGGTGATAAGACCACAAACTCCAATAGGTTCATGGATTAGTTCATCACCACTAGACAGAGTTTCACTCTCGTTAAAACCCTCTAGTGCTTCTAGGAAACCATCAAGATGACCTATTGCTGCATCGGCCTGAGCATCACGAGCCATAGTAATTGGTGCACCCATCTCTGCGCACATAGCCTGTGCCAGATCTTCAAATCGTCTTTGTGTAGCAGTTTTTAAACGATGTAATAGATCCAGGCGCTCTTGCTTGGTGGTTTTTGAAAAACTTTCAAAAGCTTTTTTGGCGGCGGTAACCGCTCGATTGACGTCTTCATTATTACCTAGGGCCACTGTACCTTCCTGCATCTCAGTCGCAGGGTTTAATACTGGCATAGTTCCTGTTGAGATTGGATCTTGCCAACGACCGTCAATATAAAATTTGCTAAGATTTTCCATGGATAATAACCTCTGGTTTAGCGAGATCTTTCAATCGCAGTTTCGACTAAGACTCTAATTTCTTCAACAGTTGCCTGACGTGGGTTAGTGCCGGCAGCGCTGTCTAAAATTGCTTTTTCTGCAATTCTTTGAGCGCATTCAGGTGGCACATCAATCTCTTTAAGTGATTTAGGGATATTAATATCATCTAGCATGTTCTCGATTTCAGCAATAAAGCTATCAATTGAGCCATCTTTCAAGTTCATCACCTTCGCCATCCTCGCAACCTGAGACTCTAATCCTGGGAGATTAAAGCGGAGCACAACAGGGAGAATAATGGCATTTGTAAGGCCATGTTGAGTGTCAAATTCGGCCCCGACCATATGAGATATAGCATGGACCATACCTAGACCTTTTAGGAAAGCGATTCCAGAAAGGCAAGATCCTACAAGCATGCCACCTCTAGCAGCTAAATTGCTTGGTTCATGAACGGCTGTGGGTAGCCATTTTGAGACAAGTCGCAGACCTTCTAGCGCAGCCCCATCACAAAGTGGATGAAACCCAGGTACAAGGAACGCCTCAATGGCGTGAACCATCGCATCTGCCCCTGTCCATGCGGTTAGTGTTGGTGGCAAATCTAATGTGAGTTCGGGATCGAGAAGTACGAGAGATGGTTTTAGGTCAGGATGCCAGACACAAAATTTCATACATTTATTAACATCCGTCACCATAGCGGTGCTCTCAGTCTCAGCGCCTGTACCCGCTGTTGTTGGAATCGTAATTAATGTTGGAAAGGGTTGATCATGCTGAATCATAGGTACTGGCAACTCAAACTCAAAATCCCAAACGCTGTAATCATTATTCGCTGTCAGACAAATGCACTTCCCTCCATCCATAGCGCTTCCACCGCCAATAGCAATAACCGCATCATGCTTGCCGTTATGGAATTTCTCTCGGCCAGCGAGAATGTCTTTCTCTAGTGGATTAGGTGAAACCTCATCAAACAAGGCTGACGGGATGTTCGCGAGAGACAAAAAGTCTTGAAGTAGCTTAATAAACGGTAAATGAGCGCTACCTTTATCTGTCACAATAAGAGGATTTTGAAGGCCCATCGTTTTGCAGTGTGAGCTAATTTCAGACAATCGACCAGGGCCATAAGAAATTGGGACGGGAAAGCTCCAATCTTGGTGCTCTAACAGATCATCAATTTGTTCTAAAGGGTTATTCATCATGCGTAACTCCAATAAACGTAGGGCGAAGATTATTTGTTTTGGTCATCACTCAGCCTCTTCGAAGTATCTTTTTATTAACCACCAGATGAACGCACCGCCAGCCACCATGACTAGTCCATAACTGATAGATAAAAGCATTTCCCCGCTCATGGTCCAAACTTCAGAGGGCCTTGTTGTGTTAAAGCAATCTCATAAGGCGTTGCATAAAAGTTCATCATCGTATGTCCTGATAGTGCTTGTCATTTCAATCTGTCTCTTAAGAGATTTTTCTGCACTTTGCCCATCGCATTTCGCGGAAGAGAATTAACTACATCTACTCTCTTTGGTATCTTAAAGTTCGCGAGCTGGGTTTTGCAGTAATTGATGACTTTCTTTTCTATGAATTTGTTGTCTAGAGAGTAACTATCCTCAACAACGATAATTGCAACGACAACTTCACCAAAGTCTGCATCGGGAGCGCCAATAATTGCAGATTCTTTGATTTCTGAAATGTCATCAATCACCATCTCAACTTCCTTTGGATAGACATTCAGCCCACCACATATAATTAAATCCTTTGATCGCCCAACAATTGATATATAACCATTATCATCGATGCTAGCTTTGTCGCCAGTATTAAAGAAACCGTCCGTAGTGAAGTCCTTCTTGGTTTTTTCTGGCATTCTCCAATATCCGGAGAATACATTCGGGCCTTTGACCTGCAAATTACCGATATCACCTAGTATTACCTCTTGACCCTGATCATCAACTATTTTTATTAAAACCCCAGGCAAAGCAGGCCCCACGGTCCCTGGTTTACGTTCGCCATCCAGTGGATTGGATGTATTCATATTAGTTTCAGACATTCCATAGCGCTCAAGAATAGTATGGCCGCAACGTGCTTTGAACTCGTGAAAAGTCTCTGATAGTAGTGGTGCGGAACCAGATATAAACAGACGCATTGTTTGGCAACAATCTGATGAGAATTTATGATTCTTTAATAGGCGAGTGTAGTAGGTAGGGACTCCCATCATAACGGTACATTCGGGCATAGCATTCACGGCAATGTCATCGTTATATGATTTATGCCAGGACATGCTCGCGCCGCTCATCAATACACAGCTTATGCCGACGAATAAGCCATGAACGTGATAAATTGGGAGCATATGGAGAAGGCGATCTGAGGAGGAAAATCCCCAGGAATCAACCAAAATTTCAGCATTCGAACGAAGATTGTCATGGCTCAACATAATCCCTTTTGGTCGGCCAGTTGTGCCAGAGGAATAGAGTAAAGCGGCCATATCCGTCCCGCAGCGCATGGCGGTTTGCGCTGTTGTGCAGGCATCTTGAATTAAATCTAGCAGCGTTCCAGTCCCGTCAGCATTAAGGGTCAGAATTGCCTTAACGCTACAGTTAACTGTTACAGATTTAACAATATCCTGAAATTCGCTCTTACAGATTATAATAGAGGGCTCTGCATTGGTCAGAAAATACTCAATTTCAGATGCCGTATAGGCAGTATTAAGGGGGTGATAGACAAGACCTGCGCGCAGACATCCGAGATATAGGTAAAGGGCTTCCACTGATTTTTCAACCTGCACAGTGACTCGATCACCTAGGGAGGCTCCCAATTCTAGAAGGCTATTTGCAATTTGCGCTGACGCCTCATCAGCTTGACCATAGGTTATTGTCTGGCCGTTATCCGTGATTAGCAAGCATGTTGAGGAATCATCAGGAAAATGGGATTGGAAATGAGCAAATAAATTAGCGTTTTGTTTCATCTCTAACACTTCCCTATACAAGTTTAAACAAATAATAATTGGCAACTTATGCCAATCGAGCCCCATTTTTTGTCGCTTTATCGGGCACTCGAGTATAACGCTACCATCATTCCGAATAAAACCTATTACCAAGCATTCGGACATCATCTGGCCAATTTGTCTTTTTGGGAAATTTACTATGGCTGAGATTTGCTTTCCAATTAATCCTTCAGGGGTGTAATGATCGGTGATTTGTACAGATGCTTTCCTGATGCCAATGTCATCTCCGAAATGAATATTCAACTTAATTGCTGGGGTTCGCGCTTCTTTGAAAATTTCAGCTGATAATATGGTTCGAACACGCAACTAATCGGTCGAATAACCAACAGCATTGGTACATTTAGTCCGATCAGAAGGGTTTAGATTTTTTTAGTAGAGGATAGAGTTTTTAGCAAAAGGCCTGACGTGATTTAATCAATCAGAAGAATCATCATTGGGCTGATAGAGGTCCCACCACACGAGTAAACCTCCTAGTATCATCATTGACCCGTAACCTATAGCAAGTAACATTTCTCCGCTCATGATTGATCTCCAAGACGTAACTCATAATTTGTTATTGCGGTTTCATATGGTTTTGCATAAAAGTTAATTAATAGCGCTACAACTACCACTCCGGTGATGATCATCATCTTTGACCAGATCAGTGTCCGTGCTATTTCCTGGGAATCCTGATTGTTCGCTGGAGCTTTGTGTAATTGTTCTCGAAAGTTTTGTGATTCAAGGCTCACGCTTCCAGAGGCGGAAACCAGCAGTACGGTAATTAAACTGATAGCACCTCCAAGAAGGATAGGATCCATATAAACAGGAAGGTCTACACCTGCAAAAAGTTTTAACAAATTGGCAATAACATTACCCATGAATCCACTTACCATTCCCCAAAATGCGCCTGCTTCAGTAATACGCCTACTCCAAATACTCATAAAAGCAACCACTCCCCACGATGATGCAAATACTGGTCCGGCAAAGTAGGTTATCCAAAAAATATTGGTTGGTAATACTAGACAAAGAACGACAACGATTAGTCCCATGACGATCATAGTGTATCGTGTAGAGCGCAACTGCTTCTTTGGGTCGTTAGAGTGCTGAAAAATATCATTACTTGCACTAAATCCAACAAGAGATAGAAAAGTGGAGGCGGAAGAAAGGCCGGCCGCAAGAATACCGCACACTAACATAGCGCCTAAAACCGTGGGCATAATGTTTATCGCAACCCAAATTAAGGCGCTTTCAGGTGGGTCGATGTTAGGGTTAATAAGATTGACTGCGGCCGCGCCGAAAGTAATTACGAGGTAAAAAAGGAGAACTGCCATTGCTGCACCGCAGGCAGATCGGATGACTACATGTTCATTTTTTGCCATCAGATATCGGCTTGATTGCCAAGGACTGACAGCAACCACCACACCCCATGCTACGCCTAAGATAAGGGCCCAAATTAATCCCTCTGCAGGTGTTTGCCAAGTACTGTCGGGACCGATAACGCCATGCCACGAAATTATCTCTGGTTTTTCTTGATAAGTTACTAGTTGTTCTAAACTTGAGTCCCATCCTCCGCCTGCTTGAACAATGTAATACAAAGTAATTAGCGTTACAGTGGAGAAGAGCACGAACATAATGGTGTCTGTAAGTATGACGCCTTTTGATCCAGAGTAGAGAGTGAATGCTGTATATCCCAGCCATACCATGATGATGGAAGTGGTATATGAAATATCACTTACCTCAGTGACAATTAGAGAAACACCCCAGGTGACGGCAAGAAGGTAACAGGTCAAACCGATGACAATGGTAAGTCCGGCAAATGCTTGCAAGCGTCGACTCTGAAAGCGTTGCCCAAAGAATTCAGGAACAGTAAGAGCGCGACTACGACGTAAATAACGCCCGAAAAATAACGCCCCTATTATATAGCCCAGACTATTAACACCAGTCATAATAATAATTAATGGACCATGGCCTTGATAGGACATGCCCACTTCTCCAAGAAACGCATTGGTGCTTAAAAAACTGGCAACAAGGGTACCCACTATAAGTAAAGTAGGTGCATTTCGGCCGGCTACATAATAATCATCTAAACTTTTGACTTTGCGCCCTGCATACCAGCCGACACCTAAATATACGAGGATACTAATAACCACTGAAATTAGGAAAGTATTCATATCTTTATCATATAGTGTTCAACCAGAATAGGAACCAAAAGTTAGTCACGGGTTGAGGTCAGCGTTAAAGCACAGAGTCTACTAAGTTGATGTTGAGTTTATCTAAGCTAGGCGACAGCCATTAATCACTTGTTTGTCTGGCACGGCTAAAACGACGCTACCGTCGTCTTGAATAAACCCCGTAACTAAGCACTCAGACATAATGGGCCCAATTTGTTTTTTAGGGAAATTAACCACCGCAGAAATTTGTTTACCAATTAATGCTTCAGGGGTGTAGTGATCGGTTATTTGTGCTGAAGATTTTCTCGTACCGATCTCATCTCCAAAATCAATGGTCAACTTTATCGCCGGTTTACGAGCCTCCTTAAATATTTCGGCGGTTACAACCGTTCCGACTCGCAATTCCACGCGCTCAAACTCTTGCCAACTTAAGTCATTCATTTGAGAAACCTATGCTTTTAACAGATGATTCTTGTGGTTACTTTATTTGACCTTATTAAACCAGTTAAGGTTAATATTTTCACTATATTAACTAGAGTAATTTCTATGTGTGGTATGTTGTCAAGATTACTTAGTGATATTTCATCGCGTTTATTAGGATTAAGATATGGCGAAATCTCTAGTTGTCGGTGCCACCGGTTTGGTTGGCAGTCATGTATTGAAGCAATTAGCTTTGGTTGAGGAAAGCCCGATCGCTGTATTGCGACGCACACCAAACGACCTGCCAGACAATGTAATGCCTATTGAAGTGGATTTTGATGAGTTGTTGGCTAGCGGCGACTTGCCGCATTGTGATCATTTGTACCTCTGTTTAGGAACTACTATTAAGACCGCTGGCAGCCAGGAAGCGTTTAGAAAAATAGACTTTGACTATTGCCTTGGTATTGCACAAATGGCAGCAAAATCAGGCGCATCGGTGATTAGTCTAGTATCTTCTGTGGGGGCTAATGCAAGCTCAAAGAATTTTTATTTGCGCACTAAGGGGCAGCTAGAAGATGCGATAAAATTACTGAACTTTTCACGTATTAATATCTACCGTCCAGGATTATTGATTGGAGATAGGCAAAAAAAAAGAAGTGCCGAGAAGGTTGGCCAACTGCTATCGAAAGTTTTTGACCCTTTTTTAATCCGAGGATTAAGTCGGTATCGGAGCATAGAAGCTGCTTTGCTGGCAAATACGATGATAGATAATGGTAATGCAGGTAAGGGCGTTAACTATTTCCATTTTAAAAACTTTAACACATGGTAGTTATTTTGGAGTCTGTTAAAGAACAACCTTGTATTTAGTGTTGATATGTTGGAAAAAGTGAAAGGCTATTCTTAGAAATCCGACAATCTCTTTCATTTGTGCATAAAAATAATTACTATCAACTCTCAACTATATTAAGGAGAGCTTTATGAAAAACATATTTTTGATTGCTATACTTTTTTTTGCTTTTTCTAGTTTTGCAGAGGTCTATGAGGATTATGCACCTAGCGAAGAGCATGTTCAGTTAACTGTTGTGTCAGTAGAACCAAACTATTTAGACGATTATTTAGTAAAGCTTAAAAGAACTTGGGTTCGCGGCATGGAGATACAGAAGGAGCTTGGTTATATCGTTGATTACTCGGTTTACACGTCTGACAGCGCCAATAGTCCTAATGTTTGGTTAACTATTACCTATGAAAATATGGCGGCCATGCAGCCAAGCGAAGAAAAATACAAGGCTGTGAACAAAGAATGGATGAAGCGACATGGCGATGAGAATGAAGAAATCGACGAAATTTCAAAGGGCTATGAAGATATTCGAAAGATGGTAGACAGCCAGATTATTAACAAAGTTAATTTCAAATAGTAGATTCACTAAAATGCCCCATGAAGTATCATGGGGTTGTGATCAAATTGAAGGTCATCAAAACTATACTGACCTTAACTATCTTATTTTGCATCCTCAATTTGTGGTTATAAATTTCCGCAACAGTCTTTGTTGTCGGTCCTGAACGTTCCCTGAGATCAATTGATCAATCGTTTTAATGATCTTAAAACGCCATATATATAGTATTCATTACATATGTAGAGTAGATCTCATCGCTCACGCAATCTTCATTTGCAATATAGGGACTAACATTGTCATGACAGAAAAGAGTTTGCTTTTAATACTAGGTAACCAATTATTTCCCGTCGAAAGTATTCAAAGCGCCGGTACCAACTTTGTTTTCATGGCGGAGGATCTTGGTCTTTGCACCTATGAAAAACACCACAAGTTAAAGATACTGATGTTCTTAGTGGCAATGCGTGAAAAGCGTGACGAGCTTATCGCAGCAGACTCAATGGTGGAGTACCTAGATATTGAACATGAGGCATTTGGTCAAACCTATGAAGAAAAGTTAGCAACCTGTATTACAGACAATGCCATCACAGCCCTAAAAGTATTTGAAATCGAAGACAAAGATTTTGAGACAAGAATACATAACTTTGCAGCACAGCAAAATCTTCCATTAACTGTTTTGCCTTCACCGATGTTTTTGTTAGATCGTCAGGAGTTTCTGCGCTTTACAGGCATGTCTAAAGTATTGCGTATGGGTAACTTTTATAAAGAGGTGCGCAAAAAGCTAAACTTGCTGATGGATGAAGACAAAAAACCACTCGGGGGTAAGTGGTCGTTTGATGAAGATAATCGCAAAAAAATCCCAAAAGGGCTCACGTTACCTGATTCCTACAAGCCCACTAAATCTCAATATATCGAACCTCTTAAACTAATCATTGAGCAAACATTCCCTGAACATCCTGGCCAAATGGATGATGTGTGGATGCCGCTCACTCGCGCTGATGCCCTGGAGAATATCGATTACTTTTTACAGTTTAAGTTTGAAAATTTTGGTATTTATGAAGATGCTATTTTGCAGAATGATACTTTTATGTTTCACAGTGCAATCAGCCCTGGTTTAAATATGGGGCTAATTACCCCTCGAGATATTATTGATAAGGTATTGGCATATACTGAGAAAAATGATGTTTCCCTTAACTCGATTGAAGGGTTTTTGAGGCAAATTGTTGGCTGGCGGGAATTTATTCGAGGGGTCTACCAACATCATGGCGAGACACAATTACAGAGCAACTTTTTTAACTTTTCTAATGCCTTAAGTCCAAGCTGGTATTCTGGTGAGACAGGGATACCACCCTTGGATGATGCAATTAACTTCTCCGACCGCTATGGTTATACCCACCACATTAATCGTTTGATGGTCATATCCAATTTAATGACCCTTTGTGAAGTCCACCCTATGAATGTGTACCGTTGGTTCATGGAGATGTACGTTGATTCCTCTGAGTGGGTAATGACGCCAAATGTCTTTGGAATGGGTACCTTCGCTGATGGGGGTATATTCGCTACCAAGCCATACATCTGTGGGTCAAACTATATGATAAAAATGAGCGATTATAAGAAGGGTGAATGGTGCGATGTTGTCGACGGTTTATATTGGCGATTTGTTAGCCGGCACATGGGGGTGCTAAAGAACAATCCAAGATTGTCTTTTATGCGCAAAACCCTCGAAAATATGAATGAAGAGCGCAAACAGCTTATTTTTACTTGCGCAGAAACCTTTATTTCGGATCATTGCTGCTGATTGAGTCAAAAAAAATTTATTCGATCTCGCTATAAAAGTTTGAAATTCTGAGAAAATAATCTATAGTCTCGGACCTGAATAGGTCTTAACGGTGTTTTTAAGGGTTTCAGTTGTGTTAGATTCCAAACTCAATAAGTACTCTGCGCTGCTACTTCTGATTGCAGTGCTTTTTGTGGGCAATAATTTAGCTCACGATGCTGCCCATACCGTTTCTGCCCAAACGTCAGCTCAAGTTGAGTGTGACACCTGTCATGTATTCAAAGGCACTTTAGTTTCTCAGGTCAGGGCTTTATTTTCTGTTCTACCTTCTGTAGAAAATTTATCTCCGGCGCAGATCTCTGCGGCTTTAACTTCCCGATTCTCTGAATACCTCTCTCGAGCGCCGCCTAAAATTTAGATTTAATTTCAACTAATTACATTAAATTTAAATTTTTCCAGGAGGTTCTATGAACCCGCGTATTTGTGCTGCCGTAATGGCGGGCACCCTATTAAGTGTTAATACAATTGCAAACGAGATAGAAGAGGTGATCATCACATCTTCTCTAATTGATCAAACCTTGAGTGATATCGAAAATCCACTTCATGTTGTAACTGGCGAGGATATTGAAACGACAGCTACTCAGAGTTTAGGGGAGTCGTTGGACGGCTTGCTAGGTGTTTCCTCTGCAGATTATGGTTCAGGTGTTGGCCAGCCTATTATCCGCGGTATGTCTGGAAATCGTGTAAAAGTCCTCAATAATGGCATGGTTGTACGGGATGTTGCCGGAATCGGCGTTGATCATGTAAATGATGTTGACTTGAATAACATCCAACAGATTGAGATCGTAAGAGGTCCATCATCACTACTTTATGCTAACGGCACCATCGGTGGCATTATCAATGTGGTTGATAACACTATTGCTCGAGACGATTTTTCTGGCTCGACTTTAAAGATTGGCCTAGAAGCGCAATCTGTTAATGATGGCGATGGACATACTTTGTCCTATCAAAACAATATCGGTGGTTTAAATATCAGTCTTGGATATAAGAATTCTCAGTTTGACAATTTTGATATTCCAAGTGGAGCTATTCTCCATGACGAGGATCACGATGAGGATCACGACGACCATGAGGGGGACCATGAAGAGGAAGCGGGCTTCCTTGCTAATTCTGATTTTGAGAATAAAGCGTTGAAATTTGGAGTGTCGAAGACAGGCGATTGGGGCTACTTTGGAGTTTCGGTCAATAGTGTTGAAAGTATTTATGGCATTCCATTTCATGGTGAGCATGGAGATGAGCATGGAGATGAGCATGGAGATGAGCATGGAGATGAGCATGGAGATGAGCATGGAGATGAGCATGGAGATGAGCATGAGGGTGAAAGAATCTTCTCAACGACCGATTCAGATGTGGTCAATTTAGAAGGTTCTTATGTCGTTAATAATAGTTGGTTGAAACAGGTCGACTATTTCCTCCGAGACACAGACTACTCGTTAACCGAGCAACACGCTGAAGAAGAGCACGAAGGAGAAGAGCACGAGGGAGAGGAGCATGAAGGCGATGAACATCATGAAGAGGGACCTACAGTGTTCTCCAATGATGCTCGCGAATACGGTGCCATTTTTGATTTATCAAATAGCGAGATTCTACAAAAAATTTCAGTTAATTTTGTAGAGGAAGATACGGCCATCGTGGGTGAAGAAGCGTTTATGAATCCAACAGCCTCTGAAGAAATGACGCTTGGGTACTACGTGAGTAAAGAAGTGGATTCATTTCATTTAGACTTTGGCATTAGACACGACAGGACTCGCCGGAAAGGCTCAGTTAGTCACGACGATCACGACGATCACGACGATCACGACGATCACGACGATCACGATGATCACGACGATCACGATGATCACGATGATCATGATGAACTAACCAGTTTTACAAAGGACTTTAATAGTACAAGTCTCGCGGTAAGCTTGGGCAAAGAGATCAATGACAAGTTTGAACTAAATGTCACCAGCGGTATTGTTCAACGAGCTCCTTCAGCAGTGGAGCTGTTCATGAATGGGCCGCATTTGGCCACTGGAAGATTTGAGGTGGGTAACCCTGATTTAGAGGCTGAGCGGTCAACAAATTTTGACATAACCTTAGGCTATGAATATTCAGGAGTCTTTGGAACTTTCACCCTATTCCAAAACCATGTCAGCAATTACATTTATCTGGAAGACGAAACTGAAGAAGAGCATGAGGACCATGAAGAGGAGCATGACCATGGCGATTTAATCCTAGCGAATTATTTGCAGCAGGATGCTGACTTCATCGGCTATGAATTTGAGCTGGGTACCGTTTTTGAGTTGGGTAATGGTGACCTTACTCTGACATTTGGCCGTGATTCAGTCACAGGAGATTTTCGAGATGAGAGCAATATTCCTCGCATGACTCCTGATCGAAATATTTATGGGATTTCTTATGCCGCAAATGATTTTGAGCTAAATCTTGATTTAAAGGATGTCGAATCTCAGACAGATATTGGTACCAATGAAACTGTTACCAGTGCTTTTACAATGTTGGATTTCAACGCAGTAAAAACATTTGATATCGGCGGGCAACGAACAGCGAGACTTTCTTTCTTTGCAAAGAATCTACTTGATGAAGTGGCCAGAAACCACTCTTCATTTGTCAAGAAAGAAGTACCTCTGCCAGGGCGAAACTTAGGAGTGAGGATACAAATAACCTTGTAAAAGGTTGTTACACTGCTAATGGTCTCGGGTTTTTGATGTTACTTCAAAAACTCGAGACTGCCCTCTATCACGAGGATCTGAGGCTGCGATCCAAGAGTCACCACTTTTCATAATTATTTGAACATCCCCATACTCAAATGAGTGGGGTTCAGACCGATATCCCTTTTCAGAAAGATCTGCAACAGTCTCTTTTGGGAGATGCTGGCCAATGGTGAATCCGCTGTAGGTGATAAGGTCTGGCGGTACTAACTGATGATGAAACCGAGTAATGCCAATTGCTTCTTCAACAGACATGCCGAAATCCAAGATGTTGGTAATCACCTGAAACACAGTGGTAAAAATAGTTGAACCGCCAGGGGTACCAAGAACCATCTCAACCTCTCCATCCTTGAGCACTATAGTGGGAGACATTGATGACAGCATGCGTTTTTCTGGCTGAATTTCATTAGCTACGCTGCCCACCACACCGTAAATATTTGGTGTTCCGGGTTTGGCACTAAAGTCATCCATTTCATTATTGAGTAAAAAACCTGCACCACCGACCACCACACCACTGCCATAATCCCAATTAATAGTATAAGTGTTAGAAACAGCATTGCCCCATTGATCAACAATTGAGTAATGGGTTGTATTGGGCGATTCTAATCCTGGGTTAACACTATTTACTACCGAGATGGCTTTTGGGTTTACCTCTGCGGCTCTCCTAGCTAAATAATCATCATCAATCAGAGCATCAATATCAATATCAAAAAAATCAGGATCACCAAGATATTCGGCACGATCTGCAAATACTCTCTTTTCCATCTCAGCGACAAGATGAATATATTGAGCTGAGTTGTGCTCAATACCCTCAAAGAGCTCGGAGAGATAATCCTTCATCTTCAACAACTGAACGATTGCAAAGCCTCCGGAGCTGGGAGGCGGGGCAGATATGATTTCATAATCACGCCATGTAGCTCGCACGGGCGCACGCCATACGGCGGAATATGCGTCCAAATCTTCTCTAGATATAAGACCGTTGCTCTTTTCCATTTGCTGAACAATAAGTGCAGCAGTTTCTCCACGATAAAAATCGTCAGCGCCGAATTCAGCTATACGCCGAAGTGTGTTAGCAAGCTCTGGTTGCCTAAATAAGCTGTCAGAACTGATGGAGTTAAAGTAGTCATTAAAGTTTGTTTTACCCTTAAAACGCTGCTCCATACTATGGATACTTTCCACAAGTATTGGCGCAGGCACAAAACCCTTGTCAGCCAGTTCTATGGCAGGTTGGACGAGGTCCTTCCAGGGTAACTGGCCAAATCTTTGGTGAGCTTCCCAAAAGCCTGCTACTGTTCCGGGTACTCCAGCTGCTTGGGACCCGATCAAGGTTATATTATCGATAACATCACCTTGATCATTAAGATACATATTCTTATGAGCGGTTAGTGGCGCTTTTTCGCGATAATCAAGAAATGCAACTTCCTGATCTATCTTGATAGTCATGAAGCCACCGCCACCAATGTTCCCTGCATCAATAAACGTGACTGCCAGAGCAAAGCCTGCAGCCACAGCCGCATCAACCGCATTGCCTCCTGAATTAAGAATATTTTCAGCAATTTCTGCACCATAGTTGTCAGGTATAGCAACAGCTGCGGTACTAAAGGACTTCTTTGGTGTGATATTCAAGTCTGTCGGACTTGGATTAATAGAAGGCTGGCAACCTAGTATGACAGCGACAGTAATGAGGATACCCAATAGATAGGGTCTTTTGTTAAGCATAGGGAAAACTCTTTAAAAAACATGTGGACTTGTTGCGGTGATCTAAGATCTCGTATAAAGATAGATTTTGTTGATAAGATAACATTTTAAAGACTTGTTGCGAATGTATTTTTATTGTGAAATTTGTGTGAGCTCAGACAAGTCCTCAGTGATGAATTTGAGGATCAAGATCAGGCGTTAGGAATATTAGCTTGTAAATTATGGCTAAACTGCATAGACAACTAGCCCATAGGGCATGGTTATCAAAATGATACGCTGGTCAATGTCTAAAAGGGCATGATGGGATGCCAGTCTACAAACTTCCCTAATATAACAATTCACAAAATTCAAGATAACACTAACTCTTGCCTTTCAAGAGTTAGTGTACTTGGGTAAAACACTTCTGAGAGTTGATTGAATCACGACGAGTGGGTTACTCTACAAAAAAATTCCTGTATTGAGAGGATATGCAAAGTGACCAGTTATCTATTTCTATTGGGTGCAATTGTTTTAGAGGTTGCTGGCACTCTCATGCTGCCGTTAACGCAAAACTTTTCAAAAGTTATTCCGACAGTTGCATTAGCAGTTTTGTTAACAGCGTCCTTTTATCTTTTGACACACGCGGTAAAGATTATACCTCTGTCCGTGGTTTATGCTACGTGGAGTGGAGTAGGCGTGTTCTTAGTAGCCATCATGTCTTACGTCCTTTATGGAGACGTACTGAAGTGGCCAGCAATTCTTGGTTTATTTCTAATTGTTGGCGGTGTGGTATTGGTCAACACCTTTAGCGTACCTCACTCTTGATAACAAAGATTACACAGCTCGCTGGAGGCTTTCATATTTATGCCAGATAAAACAACTTCAAACGGATGGTTTAAGTTAGCCTTGAGTAAGCTCAATAGAGTAATGTCAGAGGATATGTCTGACTATGACGAAGATGCTGATTATGATACTCGAGTAAAGTTGCCGGAATGGCAACTGGCTGCATTAAAGAAGCGCAAAAGAGACCAGAAATACCAACAAAAATAGTTAGTCAGGATTGAAAATGACGACGTGCCGCAGATCAAATTGCACGGGAAGTTCATCACCAACTGCAATATCAACGTGACTGTGAGTTAAGCAGGGTACAAGTTGACCATCGTTCAGAGCTAATTCATAGAGGTAGTTAGGTCCGAGGAAAGATTTAGAAACAATTTCTAGCTTCGTATCGGACGTATCGTCATATGCAATATCATCAGGTCGTACTAGTAATTTAACGGTGTTGCCGAAGTCTTCAGGGAGCGTGTTAAGAGACAGGCTACCCAGGTTATTTCCTAATAAGCCTGCTGCATCAATACCCACGTTGATAACGGCACCTTTTCCAATGAAGTCCGCTGCAAATAGACTACCTGGTTTGTGGTACAACTTGTATGGGGTATCTACTTGCACAATATTCCCAGCATTGAGCAGTGCGATTTTGTCTGCCATAGCAAAGGCCTCATCTTGATCATGGGTGACCATGAGTGCAGTGACCTTGTTTTTCTTTAACAGCGATCTCACTTCAGCCGCTAACTGAGTTCGAAGTTCCGCATCCAGGTTAGAAAACGGCTCATCGAGTAATAAGATTTGTGGGCTTGGGGCTAATGCTCTTGCCAGAGCAATTCGTTGTCGTTGTCCGCCGGATAATTCATGAGGAAAGCGTTCTGCAACACTTGTTAAACCTACAAGTTCTAACATTTCAGTAATACGAAGGTTTTTTTCTGCACCTGAAAGATTACTGAGGCCAAAACCAATGTTTTTATTAACATTTAGGTGCGGGAAGAGAGCAAAATCTTGAAATACCATACCCACAGCTCTGTCTTCCGGAGCTTTTGTATTTCTTGGCGTGCTGATGAATTCTCCATGCAGACTGATGCTACCTGTCGACACAGGCTCGAACCCAGCAATGGCTCTTAGTAGGGTAGTTTTGCCGCATCCTGAGGGCCCCAGCAGACAGCCAATTTCACCCTCTACTAGAGAAAAAGTAGCATCGGAAACCGCGGGTATAGCGCCATACTTAACGGTTACTTGGTCTAAGATTAATTGGTTATTCATTAGTCGAGCGCTCATTAAGAATACTTTTGGTAATTAGTAGTACCGGCAACAGACCAATTATAACAATTGCGAGCGCCGGGAGTGCAGCATCAATTAAGCGCTCATCAGAGGCAAGTTCATAAGTTCGAACCGCAAGTGTATTAAAATTGAACGGCCTCAAGATCAGCGTAGTAGGTAGTTCTTTTAACACTTCAACAAAGACCAACAAAAGCGCTGTAAGTAGGCTAGTTCGCAGTATCGGTAAGTGGACACGGCTAAGGACTCTGACGGGTGTTGCGCCCAAGGAACGGGCTGATTCATCGATACTGGGTTTGATGGCTGTCAAACCAGAATCCACGGTATTGAGCGCAACAGACAAGAATCTGATGACATAGGCAAACACTAGGATCCCTATGGTACCGCTTAACAAAAGCCCTGTGGGGTAGTTAAACCATGCTTTACTCAGAAAGTCGATTTGGTTATCGAGCCAAGCGACTGGGATTAGAACACCAACAGCGATGACCGTACCCGGAACCGCATATCCAAGGCTGGCAACTCCTACGGCACCAAGCTCGATTCGTGAGTTAAAGACTCTTTTTGTGTAGGCTAAAAATATTGCGATGATTAAGCAACAAAGAGATGCCAGAGATGCGAGAGCAAAACTATTAAAGAGTAGGCTTAAAAAGTTTGCGTTGAGGTTTTCTTGTATACGTGTCGCTGCCCAAAGAGCCAGCTGCCCTGCAGGAATAATGAATCCAAGAGAAACAATTAGAATCCCAATCGACAACGCCAGTATTGCGCGCCAACCTTTCAGTTGCATACGAGCCATTTTCTTTTGTGCGGAATCATGATGGAATCGAAGACGTTGCCGAGACCATCGCTCCGCCAGAATAAGAGCAAATACAAATAACATTAAGAACGCGCATAATTGAGCGGCGGTCGTTAGATCCCCAAGACCATACCAAGTTCTAAAAATTCCAGTGGTAAAGGCATTAACACCGAAATAAGCGACTGTTCCGTAGTCGGCGAGGGTTTCCATGAGTGCCAGACTAACCCCTGCAACAATGGCTGGACGGGCCATGGGGATAGCCACTTGAAAGAGAGTTTCCCAGGGTCTTTTACCCAGATTGCGACTGGCCTCAAGAACTGCCGTTGACTGCTCAATAAAGGCGACTCTGACTAACATATAAACGTAGGGGTAAAGTACTAATGACAGCATACAAATAGCGCCGCTAAGAGACCTTACTTGGGGGAAATAGTAGTCTCCATACTGCCAATCAAAGATTCCTCTAAGTGAATTTTGAATAGGCCCAGAGAAGTCCAAGATCCCTGTGTAAGTGTAAGCAATAATGTAGGCTGGCATGGCCATAGGGAGTAAAAAAGCCCAGGATAGAATTTTACGTCCTGGAAAATCACACATGCCTGTGAGCCAAGCGGCACTTACGCCTAGTAGTAAAGTGCCAAAACCAACGCCAATCATTAGAATTAGAGAATTTGTTACATAGTCCGTTAATACGGTTTCAAAAAGGTGCTGCCAAGCGGTTGAAAACGGTAGTAGAAGGCTGGCAAATATGACTAGTATCGGCAATGCAATAACTGCAGTGACAATAAATAAGCTTGCGCGCCAACGGCGACCTGTAGGCTGCTCAGTGGAGCTCATGGCTGACATTTGAGAGTCTATTTCCAACCCGCACGATCCATGGCTTTAATAGCCTCAGCATTGTTACGTCCCAATTCAGTGACGTTAATGGTATCTGCTTTAAAGGGACCCCAAGAGTCCAGAGTACTACTGACTTGTACGGTATCTCGCACCGGAAACTCATTGTTGCGATCCGCGTACCATTGTTGGCTCTCATTAGACGCCAAGAAACTAATAAGTTGTTTTGCGGACTCAATATTCTTTGCGGCTCGGGTGACTCCGGCGCCAGAGATATTGATATGTGTACCGCGATCTTTTTGATTGGGCCAGAATAAAGCTACTTTACTTGCTGCATCTTGTTGAGTTTTGTCGCTGGATGAGATCATTGCACCCAGATAGTAACTGTTGACGATTGCTACATCACATTGTCCGGCAGCAACGGCTTTGATTTGGTCTCTATCCCCTCCAGCTGGCGGCCGGGCAAAGTTACTTACGAAACTTGCGAGCCAGATTTCAGTATCTGCCATTCCTTGAGAGGCGATCATGCCAGCTACCAGGGATTGATTATAAATGTTACTGGATGAACGAATACAAATTCTCCCTTTCCAAGTTGGATCTGAAAGAGCCTCGTAGCTGCTAAGTTCACTAGGTTGTACTCGATCCTTGGCATAAACTAAAACCCTTGCACGAACGCTCAGTCCGTACCACTGACCATCTAAGCTACGAAGATGACTCGGAATATCATTATTCAGACCAAGAGATTCGACTGCTTGAAGTACCCCAGCTTCTTGGGCCCGGTAAAGTCTTCCGGCATCAACGGTTAACAATAGATCTGCCGGAGAGTTCATTCCTTCACTTTTTAGTCTTGTAAGTAAGGCATCACCTTTACCAGTAACCATATTTATTTCAATGCCAGTCTTCTGAGTAAATCGGTCTAAAAGAGGTTTTATTAGTGACTCTTGCCGAGCCGAATAAATATTTACTTCATCTGCAAATACTGACTCTATTGGCGCAATACCTAATAGGCTAACAGCTATTGTGGTAATGATGGCGTGAAATAACGAGGTAGAACGTTGCATGAAAGGGACCTATTTGGAGTAAATCTATATGAGAACGGTAATTATTATCATTTGCGACAAAAAAGCAAGTCAGGTTTGTATCTTTGCTGAATAATTTGTAACCCTCTGGTAATCTAAATGGCATATTTAAAGGAGCTAACGCTGTGAGTAATTTTTGGCCTGTTCGAGTTTTACAGTTTGTTTCGGTCTTTTTTATGTTTTCGGTTTGTCTGGGAATGTATTTCTATCCTGGGGGTAACATACACGATGCGGCACAGGCGGGCTATTCATTTACCCACAACTTTTTGAGTGACCTTGGGGGATATCATTCACATTCAGATCAGGTGAATTTTCTTTCAGGCTTTTTTTTCAATATGTCGATGTTTTTCTTCGCGGCTGTGGGAATAGCTTTCTTTTATATATGTGCCTTATTTCGCGAAGACCTTATAAATACAAGACTTTCATTTGTAGGTTCTCTTTTCTTTTTTGTAGGAACTGTGTTTTTTGCAGGTGTTGGTTTGACACCCTATGACCTCTATCTTGATCTACATGTCTTTTTTGCCGTCAACGCATTTAGATTATTAGTGCCCGGTGCATTGCTGTATTTGATCGTTTTACTGCGAAGCGAGGTAGATAACCGCTTTGCTTGGGTTACAGCTGGATACTTACTCTGTGTTGTTGCCTACGTTGTTTATCAGTTGTTAGCAGGAAATCCTTTTGATAATTTAGATGAAATGGTTAGGCAGGCTACAATTCAGAAGCTCATAGTGATAGCTAGTGTAGTTAGTATTTTCTCATTAAGTTTTGCCTTTCAAAAGCAGATAGACATCATTGATGCTAGATCTAAATCCGGAAATGGAGAGCTATATTAAAATTGAACATAAAAAAAGGGATGCCAGTTGGCATCCCTTTTTCTTGTAGCATTTAAGTCCGAATAAAAATCAAACTTAATTTTCTATGAACTCATTAACTGAGTTTTAGAAGTTGTAGCCAGCACTAACGTACCAGAAAGCACCTTCAATACCCATTGGCGAAGTCTCATAGTAGATTGCGCCAAGAACGTTGCCAGGAACACCTTCTGCAACTGCACCTGCTGATCCATCAATCTTCTCTGCTTCTTGATCGAAGATATTCTGTGCACCAACAGAAACGTTGAAGTTATCATTTATGTCATAGGTAACTTCTACGTCAACTGTCATTGCTGAATCAGCATTAGTACCAAACCAGTCAGCATGCACTGCATAGTATTCGCCATAGTAGTTGGCTCTTACAAATGCACTAACATTTTCCCACTGCTGATCCATAGTGAAAGTTGCGCGATGGTTAGGAAGACCTTCTTCCAAACGCTTCACTTTGCTATCACTAGTCACATTACCTTGGTCTGAAACTTCAGTATCAGTGTAGTTATAAGCCGCACTGAAGTCGGTGCTTCCGCCCATCAGGTCAGCACTGTAAGTAGCAACAATGTCTAATCCTGAGGTCTCAGTGTTGAAGTCGTTAGTAAAGTAGTTCACTTCACCAATTAGCTCAGCATTAGGAATGCCAGCAGCAGTCATCGCTGCGCGCTGTGCATCAGTTGGAGCTGCGTTACTAGTTAGTGCGATACGATCATCGACTTCAATATTAAACCAGTCAGCTGTTAGCTCAACTTCACCTAAAGTTGCTACGATACCAATTGCAAAGCTCGTAGATTCTTCTGGTTGTAGTTGCTCAGCTCCAAGCTTGAACCCTGGAAGAGTTTGGGCTTGAGTTAACTGACCGTCAACAAGAGTAGTCTGAGTATTAACAACGTTAGCCTGACCCTGAGTAGGGGCACGGAAACCTGTACTGTGCGATCCACGAAGAGCAAGGTCATCAGTCAACTGGTAGTTGAACGCTAACTTGTAGTTAGTTGTATCAAGGCCACTACTGTAGTCTTCGTAACGAATGGCACCTTGAACTAACAAATCGTCAGATACTTGGTTTGAAACATCACCATAGACTGCATAGTTACGACGTGAGAATGCTCCGGCAGAATCTGGTGAGAAACCAGCAAAACCGTGAGAACCTACGTTGAATCCTTGAGTTGCATAAGGACCAGCTACCCATGAGGCTTCTTCTCCAGAAATAACAGAGAAGGTTGTTTCACGCCACTCGGCACCGTAAGCAACACTCATAGAGTCGTATTCTTTAGACATATCTACGTTGAATGTCTTAGCTAGCTGAATGTAGCTACCAGTCTCGAAGTCACGAGGTGAATCAGGACCCATAGAAGGGTTAAACGTGTTGTTCAATCCAAAAGATGCTTCGTTACGACCAACCGATCCGCTGATATCAAAAGCAGTTCCAGCCAATGGTCCAGATGCAAACTCTCCGCTTCTACCCATAGTGAAAGATGAGTCAGTGATGTTACCCACAAATCGTGGAGTATAACCACCAGGTGCTGCTTGGTTAAGGATGTAGCAGTTTGGATCTGCGATAACTGCGTCACGACCAGCATAATCGGAAGGGTCAAGAGCAGTTGGGCAGTTACCAGACATGTCGCCAGTAACGTCAGCAATCAAGCGAGTTCCATCACCTTTAGTGAAAACGCCGCCACGACCATCAGGATTACGGAAGTAGAATCCACCATCGATGTCACGCTCAGAGTAGTTACCAAACATGTATGCTTGACCACCGTTACCGAGGTCGAGACCAGAATTGAAGAAGAAAGTAACGTCATCATCAATAATCGGCGCACCCCAGATTTGAGCAGGACGAGTCACTGAGTTGTTACCTGCGTCAATTAATGCCTGAGCATCTGGACGCTGAACGCTGCGCGATGTAGCTTCATTCTCTTTCATCTGAAAGCTTATGTTCATAAAGCCAGCGTCAGTAAGAGGCATGCCAAAGTTACCCATGACTACAGTTGTGTCGCCATCACCTTCACTGAATTGACCTTGCTTAACTTTCAAACTTCCGCCTTCTGCAGAATCGTTCAATACGAAGTTGATTACGCCAGCAACAGCATCAGAACCGTACTGTGCCGCAGCACCATCACGAAGAACTTCCACTGATTTCAGAGCGATACTCGGTATTACAGAGATATCTGGACCCTGTGAACCATCGTTTACACCACCGCCTTGGAAGGCGATAACTGATGCACGGTGACGACGCTTGCCATTAACCATGATCAGAGTACTGTCAGAAGACAGACCACGAAGGTTAGCTGGACGGATCATACTCGCCGCATCACTAATGGGTTGTAAGTGGACATTTAATGAAGGAACAGCGCTTTGAAGCTGCATCATCAGGTCGTTGCTGCCAGCTCTTCCGAGCTCATCGGCACTGATAACGTCAACTGGGACTGGTGAGTCTCCAACAGACCGCGGTGCTCCACGAGAACCTACGACAACTACCTCTTCTAAGGTGGCGGTAGATTCAGCAGCTGTTGCAATTGATGGTAACGCAACGCCACCAGCAATTATTGCAGCTGCAATAGTGTTAATTTTCCAAATATTTTTAGTTTTCATAATTCTCCCCTAGAGAAATTGATAACATGTTTAGTTTGACTGGGTGCACTCCATAACTACATACGCCTGGATGCACGCCCCAGAGATCGCCATACTACAGTAAATACTAATTAAATCTACCGTTTTTAACGCATCCTGTGCTCAGTTTTTTAGAAGAGTGATCTGTTTGTTAAAAATACACTTAGTGACTAGCTCTAATCCTTCATTGTCGGGTAGATAAGGTAGTGCATTTAGACCTGCGTCAAGGGAGATTTCTAAATGAGATGATGTCATGATGTCGTTATTAAAATAATCAACTGTATTATTATCCGATACTAAGAACATGGATGCTACCTTGCCAACAGATAATCATTTTATGATAAGAGCGCTTGAATTAGCTCAACAGGCTGCCGATCGAGGTGAAGTGCCTGTGGGCGCAGTGGTTGTTAGAAATGGCAAGATAATTGGTCAGGGTCATAACCAACCAATCGTGAGCCATGACCCCACTGCTCATGCTGAAATTATGGCGATGCGTGATGCCTCAAAGAACTTAAGTAACTACCGATTAACTGGCTGTGATATTTACGTTACGATTGAGCCATGCACGATGTGTGTTGGTGCCATGGTTCACGCTCGTATTAGGCAAATCTTTTTTGGTGCTTTAGAGCCAAGAGCTGGCGCATTAACAAGCCAATTACAGCTTATGAAAGATGGCCACTTTAATCACTCCATCCTTTGGGAAGGAGGAATCCTCGCCGATCAGTGTGCTGCAGTACTGAGGGATTTTTTCCGTCAAAGAAGATCATAAAACTCCAGCCACTAGTCTAGATCGATGGCAATTGGGTTTGCTCCCAGTCGGTCTTAGTATCAGATTCTGGCTTCTTTAGAGGTAAGTTTTGCTTTGATAGCGAATGAAGTCGAAGATAATGCTGGTAATACTGAATGTTATCTACGTATAAAACAGGCTCCGCTCCTCGAGCATACCCATGCTTTAACTTAGAGTAATATTCTTTTTTACTTAATAAAGGCAGGTGCTCGCGAACATCTTCCCATTTATCAGGATTTCTCCCGCTGCGCTGGGTTAAGATTCGCGCATCCTCCAAATGTCCAAACCCTACATTATATGCAGCTAAAGCCAAAAGTGTGCGGTCTGGCTCAGTAATTCTGGTAGGTAATTTTCGCTTTAGCTTAACAAGGTAGGCTGTCCCCCCTTGAATACTTTGATCGGGGTCTAGGCGATTAGATATTTTCATTTCTCTAGCGGTATCAAGTGTGAGCATCATAAGGCCGCGGACTCCTGTCGGCGATTTCGCCCGCGGGTTCCAATGAGATTCTTGATAGGCAATTGCAGCTACTAGCTCCCAATCTAAAGAATGCTTTTTGGCGGCTTGACGAAATAAAGCTTCATAGGTTGGTAGTCTTAGTTCGACTAATTTGCCCAGTCTACTAGAATCAGCAACTGAAAAATTATCGCTCTGAGAAAGAAGTTGAGTCTTTAATGCAACCATTTGACCGCTAGAAATGTAGTCGCCTAGAAATTGATTGGCGGCAGCCATTAATGTCCCATCGCTGTGAGCAGCAAAAGCCCAAGATACGGGTTCAGATTCTGAAATATTAAAAGCTAACCCAGCCCTGGGGTAGATATGGCGATTTACCAGATAAGCGATGGAATCGACTACAGCGTAATCCACTCCACCACTGTCTACCATCCTCATTAAGTCATTCATCTCAAGATCTTCTTGCTCACGCCACATCAGGGACGGAATATTTTCTTTGTGGTACTTCAATCTCTCACTGTGAGATGAACTTGTGATGACAAGAAGATCGCCATCTAATTCTTCCAGTGTCCTTGGCTTTGCTGAGCCACGCCTGTAAATTAACTGTTGAGTAACATCAAGATAAGAACTAGAAAACACTAGAGACTCACTGCGAAGCTTTGTTTTGACTAAGTTGGCTGCTGCGAAATCCCCTTGGGGGCCGCCTATGGCAAGAAGTAAACCTTTCAGACTTGGCTTAACTTGAACTACTAGCTCAACCTGAAGACTATCGGCAAATGCCTTTGCCACAATATAGTCAAAACCATTTTTCCCTCGCCCGTCCTCAAAATAGGTTGTTGGGCCGGGGATGGTAAGCATAACTAAAGAGCCTTTGCTTTTTACACGCTCAAGATCAGACATTTGCCGGCTACTTGAGAGATAAAATATCAGCGCTGTAGCAAGAAAAAAAAGAATCGTTCGGTTGCGGATTCTTCTGACTCTTTTAGATAGTTGACGCATAGCTTTATCCAGTATGCTCCCGAAGTTTTAATCAATTTATGCCATTCATCAAAATACTACGCCAAAGATTGTACATGGTTTACTAAATTCTATCTGCCAAAGAAGGTTTTTTTCCGATAGAATATGCGCTTCCCAACCTTGATGATTTTGAGATTTAAACTCCATGATGATCCTTAGCGGCGCACCATCACTTTCTGCGTTTAGGCGCCAAAAGTTACTTACAAAACTTCAGGCCTCTGAGGCTTCCATTAACTCAGTTAGTGCTGAATATGTTCATTTTGTAGAAGTAAGTGAGCCTCTTGTTTCAAGTGAGGTTGAAACGCTAGAAGCTCTTCTTACCTATGGGCCATCCCTTGAGGATGCGGATAATAGGGGTAAGCTGATGCTGGTTGTTCCTCGCCCTGGAACCATATCTCCTTGGTCAAGTAAGGCCACAGATATTGTCCACAACTGTGGATTAAAAAACGTTGTTAGGGTTGAGCGAGGAACTGCTTACTATATTGATTCTGATAAGATTTTATCAGAGCAACAATTGGCTGCAGTGGGAGAATTACTTAGCGATCGCATGGTTGAAGCTGTTCTCTCTGAGTTATCTCAGGCAGAGGCGTTATTTAGCCATGAAGAACCTTCCGCGTTGACATTAGTTGATGTTATTGGCGGAGGTGCCGATGCTTTGCGACTAGCAAACGTAAATCTAGGTTTAGCCTTGGCGGATGATGAGATAGATTATTTGGTTGCAAGCTTCAATGATTTGGAGCGGAACCCCTCTGACACTGAGTTGATGATGTTTGCTCAAGCAAACTCAGAGCATTGTCGACATAAAATATTCAATGCCAGCTGGACTATCGATGAGGTCAATCAAGAGCATTCACTTTTTGGAATGATTCGTAATACCAATACCCTTAATGGTGACAACGTGTTGTCTGCGTACTCGGACAACGCCGCTGTTGTGGTGGGGTCAGAAGGTGGTCGTTTTTATCCTGACCCAGTAACAGGAGAGTATAGGTATAGCCACGAACCAGTTCATCTATTAATGAAGGTTGAAACTCACAATCATCCCACTGCGATCGCTCCCTATTCAGGAGCAGGAACAGGCTCAGGAGGCGAAATTCGAGATGAAGGTGCTGTAGGTCGAGGATCAAAACCCAAGGTAGGTTTGGTAGGGTTTACAGTGTCTAATTTACAGATACCTGAGTTCATTCAGCCTTGGGAGACTGACTATGGGAAGCCTGACCGTATTGTATCTGCGCTGGACATTATGATAGAAGGTCCAATTGGTGGCGCCGCGTTTAACAATGAATTTGGCCGCCCCAATATTTGTGGTTACTTTAGAACATTTGAGATGGACTTTGCAGGTGAACGACGGGGATATCACAAGCCAATAATGATTGCCGGTGGTTACGGTAATATCCGAGAAGACCATGTTGATAAACCAGAATTTGAAGCTGGAGCCCAACTAATAGTGCTGGGCGGCCCAGCCATGCTTATTGGTTTGGGTGGGGGAGCGGCATCCTCAATGACTACGGGAACTAGCTCAGCTGATCTGGATTTTGCTTCAGTGCAGCGCCAAAATCCAGAGATCGAACGACGTTGCCAAGAGGTCATAGACTCTTGTTGGCAATTAGGCGATACCAATCCCATCGCATTCATTCACGATGTGGGAGCTGGAGGCCTCTCAAATGCTTTGCCTGAGTTAGTTAAAGATGGAGGCACAGGGGGACGCTTTGATTTGCGCGCCGTACCCAATGATGAACCTGGAATGTCCCCAGTTGAGATATGGTGTAATGAAGCGCAGGAGCGTTATGTTCTAGCTGTTATGCCCGACGATTTAGATAGATTTGTTGCAATTTGTGAGCGTGAGCGGTGTCCTTATTCAGTGGTAGGTGAGGCGACTGAAGCCAAGGATATAATGGTCGTTGATGACCATTTTGATAACAAGCCAGTGGATTTACCAATGTCGGTATTGTTTGGCAAGACGCCTAAAATGCATCGAAATGCGACTAAGTTAGAGCAAATCTGTGATGAGTTTTCTGGGTGCGGTATTGATATTAACGAGGCGGTTTTTCGTGTTTTGCGCCATCCATCGGTCGCAAGTAAAAGTTTTTTAATCACAATTGGTGATCGGACTGTCAGCGGCATGGTTGCGCGAGATCAAATGGTTGGGCCTTGGCAGGTGCCGGTAGCAGATTGTGCTGTGACAACTGTGACCTATGATAGTAATGCTGGTGAGGCCATGGCGATGGGTGAGCGCACTCCACTTGCTTTGGTGAATGGACCTGCATCAGGGCGTATGGCAATTGGTGAGGCACTAACCAATATCTGTGCTGCTCGAATAAATGATATTAAAGACATTAAATTATCTGCGAATTGGATGTGTGCTGCTGGGTCCCCCGGTGAGGATGAAAAGCTATACCGAACCGTAGAGGCAGTCGGCATGGATCTTTGTCCCAAACTAGGTATTACGATACCTGTGGGGAAGGATTCAATGTCAATGCGAACCGCATGGCAGTCAGAAGGACAAGATAAATCCATTACCTCACCTTTGTCACTAATAATCACTGGATTTTCTCCTGTGTTGGATGTGCGTAAAACTCTTACTCCTCAGCTGCGAACAGATTGCGGTGAAACTAAATTACTGCTGATTGATCTGAATCAGTGCGCCAATCGCTTGGGTGGTTCTATTTTGTCTCAGGTCTATTCTGAGTTTGGTGCTTCAGTGCCAGATGTTGATAGTCCAGAGGCTTTGATAGGCTTCTTTAATGCAATGCAAGAATCCATTGAATCCGGAGATATTCTGGCATATCACGACAGATCAGATGGAGGACTTTTAACTACTCTTACAGAGATGAGTTTTGCAGGTCATGTTGGTATCACCGTTGATCTTGATGTTGGTCTATGCGGTCCAGATAATAATATCGTCGCGGCATTGTTCAACGAAGAATTAGGCGCCGTCATTCAAGTCAAGGCGGGCCAAGTCGAAGAATTGTCTCAGCGATTTGAGTCTGCGGGCACGTCGGTAATGAATCTAGGCGGTCTTAATGACAGTGACCGAGTCGAGATTAGACAACAAGGCGAGATAATTTTTACTGAGAGGCGTGATGTTTTGCAAAGTGCTTGGAGTGAAACGTCTTTCCAAATCGCGTCTTTACGGGATAACGCTGACTGTGTTCGTGAAGAATTCGATCGTATTGAAAAAACAGATCCAGGCCTTTCAGTTAGCTTAACCTTTGATTCGAATGATGATATCAGTGCACCTTATATAAAAAGGGGATCTAAGCCAAAGGTGGCAATTGTGAGAGAGCAGGGGGTTAATAGTCACCTTGAGATGGCAGCGGCTTTTGATCGCGCTGGATTCGCCGCGGTTGATGTGCACATGAGTGATCTGCTGGCTCAGCGGCATTCTTTGGAGGATTACAGCGGGATGGTAGCCTGCGGCGGCTTCTCTTATGGTGATGTGTTAGGAGCAGGAGAGGGATGGGCAAAGACAGTATTGTTCAATAGTCAGTTACGAGATCAATTTGAGCATTTTTTCAGCCGTCAGGATACATTTAGCTTAGGCGTTTGCAACGGCTGCCAAATGCTGAGTAACCTAAAGTCGCTCATTCCTGGTGCAGATCTGTGGCCTCGGTTTGTGCGCAATCTCTCCGAACAATTTGAGGCTAGATTTTCCCTAGTCCGGGTTGAGTCCTCAGGTTCTGTTTTGTTGAATGGCATGGCCGGATCTATTATGCCGATCGCTGTTTCTCATGGCGAAGGTAGAGCCGAGTTTTCCTCGCCTGAAGATTTGATTAAATTAAATAACAACCATCAAATAGCACTGCGTTTTATCGAAAATGATTATGAAATTGCGTCTCGTTATCCTGCTAATCCTAATGGATCTCCCGAGGGATTGACTGGTGTTACTTCGACCGACGGACGAGTTACATTGATGATGCCACACCCTGAAAGGGTATTTCGGTCAGTGCTTAATTCTTGGCATCCTGACGATTGGGGTGAGGACGGTGCCTGGATGCGAATATTCCGAAATGCGCGACAATTTGTAGACTGATTGACTTAAAAAAACGACATTAAAGCATTTGTAATCATAGGTACTTTAATCGATGAACAAAATTAAAAACGAGCCAGAATTAGTAAAAAAAGCCCTTCAAATCGGTGCGGTATATGCGCAAAAACGTGGTTATGGTGAGATTGAAAATCAAGACTCACTTAAGCTTAAAGTAGAATTTGTGTATCGAGTTCTGATTGAAGATAAACTGATTCAGCCTTTAGCTAAAGATCAGATTAGCGATCCAAATATGCGGCATAAATTAGCGTTGTGGATTTCCAGGCAGCTTCCTGCTGACCACCCTTTGTTGAAGTGAATTTTAATTTAACTCACGTTTAGTTAATAGCTTAATAGGTCAAATGTTGAGTCTAATTAAGCCAGATTGTGTGGTAAACTTCTTTCTGAGTTGACTAGGCAATCGCTGTCTTGAATTCTCCGATATTCGCATGCGTTTAAAGGGGAGCAGGTCAGAGGAAAGTCCGGGCTCCAAAGGGTAGAGTGCCAGGTAACGCCTGGGGGGTGGAAGCCTACGGAAAGTGCCGCAGAGAGCAGACCGCCGATGATTCGTTCGCGAATACAGGTAAGGGTGAAAGGGTGCGGTAAGAGCGCACCGCGCTGCTGGTAACAGTAGTGGCAGGGTAAACCCCACTCGGAGCAAGACCAAATAGGTTTCCATATGGCGCGACCCGCGTTGGGAACGGGTAGGTTGCTTGAGGCAAGCGGTGACGTTTGTCCCAGATGAATGATTGTCCACGACAGAACCCGGCTTATCGGTCGACTCACTTATTTTTTAGTTCAATGAAAAAGGTCAGCAAGTTTTGCTGACCTTTTTTGTTTTCTAGCCTTAAACCCAAAATATCAATAACCAAAAAGTATATAAACCGATATTTTTATTATCAAAATGTTCTTAAAAACCCATAAACTAGAAGTTACTTTAAGTTTTAGCGGTAGTTTGATGTTTTATATTGCTAAATATTAAGAGCTTATCCTGTTCTTTTATGGGAATGGTTAATATTGGTGGAACTTACTGATTTTATTACATTTTTATCATTCCTTGACGCTTGACATTAGCATCCTTGCCTAATAGTGTGCACATATGGGGAAAAGTGGCAAAAAGTGGTATTTTAAGCCGCTTTCATAACTAGAAAAGGCTAAAAATGTTTAGAGGTAGTGATCCAATCAATATGGACGCGAAGGGTCGGATGGCAATCCCGACCCGCTATCGTGGCTTATTGTCCGAATTGTGTGGTGGCGACCTTGTTATCACCATCGACATGAAGTCTACCTGCCTGACTCTTTCACCGCTACCTGAGTGGAAGAAGTTCGAAGAAAAAGTAGCCGCTCTTCCGGCATTGGATGATCTTGGCGAAATGCTGAGTCGATTCGTTGTGGGTCAGGCAAAAGATATTCAACTCGACGGCAGCGGGAGAATTCTAATTCCTACAGAGCTTAGAAATTTTGCGGACCTGGACAAAAAACTGATCTTAGTAGGGCGAACTCAAAGACTTGAGATCTGGTCGGAAGATAACTGGAATACTGAGAGAGAAAAGTCTCAGGAGAACTATCGCGGCATGCTGATAGATAGGGACAATATGTCAGACGCCCTGAAAAATTTATCTTGGTAAGGAATGGAATTGTTCGTGACTGAGCATACGACAGTATTATTAAAGGAGGCGGTTGAAGCGTTAGTGACTAACGCAGATGGCTTCTATGTCGACGGTACTTTTGGTCGTGGCGGTCACTCGGCAGAATTATTAGACAAAGTATCTGAAAATGGAATTGTGCTGGCTATAGACAAGGATCCCCAGGCCATTGAGTCTGGTCGTGAACGCTTTAAGCAAGATTCTCGGTTAAGGCTGGTTCACGGCAGTTTTGCCGACATGTCTAATTTTGTAAACGATCAAGCACACATGGGCAAGGTCTCTGGCGTTTTGCTCGATCTTGGCGTGTCATCACCTCAATTAGATGAAGCTGATCGCGGTTTCAGTTTTATGCGGGATGGGCCTCTTGATATGAGAATGGATACCTCCGCTGGACTATCTGCCGCGGAGTGGATTGCAAGTGCTGATGAGCAAGAAATTAGTCGCGTGATTAAAGAATATGGTGAGGAGCGATTTGCTCGACGGATGGCTAGTGCTGTAGTTCAAGAGAGAAGTAAAACCCCAATCACTAGAACAGTCCAGTTGGCCTCTATTTTGGCTGCGGCGCACCCGGCGTGGGAAAGAGGGAAGCATCCAGCGACCAAGGCTTTTCAAGCCATAAGGATTTTTATTAATCGAGAGCTCGATGATTTAGAGGTTTTACTCAATCGGGTTATAGATGTACTGCAGGTTGGAGGTCGACTCGTCGTGATCAGCTTCCACTCGCTAGAGGATCGACGAGTAAAGCGATTTATTCGTGATCAAGAGCGAGGCATTAAGTTGCCGAAAAACCTCCCGGTGAGAGATGTTGAGCGTGGTGTCCGTTTAAAGAAAGTGGGAAAAGCGATTAAGCCTACTGATCTTGAAGTTGGGGACAATATAAGGTCTCGCAGCGCGGTTATGCGTGTGGCAGAGAGGGTCGCCTGAAATGACCTCTCTGGAGCAAAGCAATTTTTTGTCGGCGCAAATGCAGATTGCAAGTTTGTGGGTGTTGGTGGTTGTAACAGCGATATCAGTGGCTTATGTCAGTCATCTGTGTCGTGAAAAGTATGCAGAATTGGTGATGCTTGAAGGGGAGGCAAACCAAATGCAGGTTGATTATGGCAGATACTTGTTAGAGCAAAGCGCCTGGGGTTCATTGCAGAGGATCGAAATGTCTGCAATTGCAAAGTTCAATATGCATAGCCCCCAGTCAGATGAAATTGTAATTGTTAGGGCCCCTTAATTGAGGTTTTGTTAAAACACACAAAGTCACATGAGTGACTGAAAGGTAGATAAAAAACGTGGCCAAGAAATCGGTACAGGCAGTTATACCGCGATGGCGTTACTATTTAGTAATGCTATTTTTGGCCTCTCTACCACTGATACTTTTGGCAAAAATAGCACAACTTCAAATTCTTCCTAGCCAAGAGAGAGGCGTTGACTTTCTTCAGAATCAGGGAGATAACCGATCGATTCGTAAGGTGTCTATTCCAGCATATAGAGGTCTGATTACTGATAGGAATGGTGAGCCTCTTGCTGTGAGCACTCCGGTTACGGCGATCATTGCAAATCCTCAGCAAATCCAAGACAAAGATCTCAAGCGATTATCGGCTGCCATGTCCCTGTCTGAAGTGCAGCTTAAAGCTCGCTTGAAGCGCTATCGAAATAAATCCTTCATGTATCTCGCGCGTCAGCTTCCAATAGATAAAGCCGAAAGTATTTTAGATTTAAATATTTTAGGCGTGTCTAGCCAAAAGGAGTACAAGCGATTTTATCCTGCAGGCGAAGTTACCGCGCAGTTGGTTGGATTTACTGATATTAATGACAACGGTCAAGAGGGAATGGAGCTTGCCTACGATACGTGGTTAACCGGCGAAGCGGGCGCAAAAAAGGTTGTACAAGACCGAGCTGGTCGAGTCATTAATGATATTTCACTGATTAAATCTGCAAGATCAGGTGAAGATCTGCGTTTAAGTATAGATCTACGCGTTCAGTATGCTGCATATAGGGCGCTTAAAAAAGCGGTAAAGAAACACAATGCTAAATCTGGCTCGGTCGTGGTGCTTGATGTAATAACCGGCGAAGTTTTAGCTATGGTAAATCAGCCTTCATTCAATCCGAATGATCGATCTTATTTACGTCAAGGCTCTATTCGTAACCGAGCCATGACTGATGTGATGGAGCCCGGTTCTACTGTAAAACCTTTTACTATTTTAGCGGCACTTGAGAGTGGGAAATTTTCATCTGAGAGTTTAATTGATACAAGCCCGGGATATCTGAAGGTTGATTACAAGACCTTTGTAGATCCCTCAAACTACGGCGAATTGGATCTCAGTGGAGTATTAACTAAGTCAAGTCAGGTCGGAACAACTAAGGTGGCCTTGGCGCTTAATCCTGAATTAACGCGCGAATTATTTCAGAGGGTAGGCTTCGGTGAAGTAGTTGGCAGCGGATTTCCTGGTGAGACACTAGGTAGTTTGCCGGCCTATCGAAAATGGGATCCAGTGACTCAAGCCACTTTTGCTTTTGGTTATGGTTTGAGTGTTTCCTCTCTCCAGCTGGCCCGGGCTTATGCTGTTCTTGCCAACGATGGCATTCGCAGAGAAGTGTCTCTGGTTGCTCTGGAGTCAGAGTCGCCAAGTTCGAGAGTGATTGGTGTTGAGGCCTCACGGCAAGTCCGATATATGTTGCAGGCAGCCAGTAGCCGCAGGGGCACAGGTAAAAGGGCCATGATCGATGGTTACTCTGTTGGAGGTAAGACAGGTACTTTGCACAAGGTTAAAACCGGTGGAGGTTATGATGAAAATCGTTATATGTCCGCTTTTGCTGGATTGTCACCGATTGAAAATCCGCGCCTAGTGACTGTAGTTGTTATTGATGAGCCATCTGATGGTAGTTACTTTGGCGGTCTAGTGGCAGCGCCGGTTTTTTCCGAGGTCACTGGTAGTGCCCTGAGATTACTTCAGGTAACACCTGATCAAATCAACGTAAACCGCACAGTCGCATCTATTCCTAAATTGATTAGAAAGCGAGGTGAGTCATGATGGGCTTCTCTCGTGAACCAAAGATCATGCTGTCAGACTTGATTCAGGGTTTAAACCTTTCAAAAAAATGCCCGCGGATAGCGATTAAAGGTATGACTATAGATAGTCGCAGCGTTATGCCAGGCTATTTATTTGTGGCTCTCAAAGGATCTCAGAAAGATGGAATACAATATATTCCCCAAGCGATTGATCGCGGAGCGGTTGCAGTTCTGGCTGAATGGGATGGTGTAAATAATGAAGCTGTAAAGCCAATTCATGGCGGCGTTAAGTCCGCGATTCCAGTGATAGGCATTGAATATTTGGCTCAGTCATTATCTTCGATTGCTGGGCGCTTCTATGGTGAACCTTCCAAACGATTAGCCATTGTGGCGATAACGGGCACCAATGGAAAAACTACCTGTGCACAGCTGTACGCAGATTTATTTTCCCAGCTACAGGATAATTCACAACCTGACAGTGAAGACTTTAAATGTGGATTTGTAGGAACTTTAGGTCATGGGATAGCTAGAATACAGAGTGCTGAGGATAGCCAGATTTCCTCCTCTTCTGAGAATGTCCAGCCTTCGTGTCTCACCACTCCAGATGCTATCTCTATGCAGGGCATTCTTGCTGAATTAGCTTCCGATGGTTGTAGTGCAGTCGCCATTGAAGCTTCATCACACGCCTTGGTGCAAGGCCGGATTTCCAGCGTAGAGGTAGATACGGCGGTTTTCACTAATTTGAGCAGAGACCATCTAGATTATCACGGTGACTTAAATCATTATGCAGATGCCAAGCGAAGACTATTCAAAGCGACTGGCCTGAAAAATGCGGTAATCAATATTGATGATAATGTTGGCAAATCGATTGTTGCTGATCTTGATCCAAATATCCGGGTAATTACCTATAGTTTGGAGAATATCACTGCAGATATTTACTGCCGTTCTATGGAATTTTCGCCCTTAGGATTCACTGCGACTATTCAGACTCCGTGGGGCTCTGGAGAAGTAGCGTCTAGTTTATTAGGAAAATTTAATCTCTATAATTTACTCGCAGTTATTGGGTCTTTCGTGATCCAGACAGATGACAGTGAATACGATCTTTTCTCTAAAGTTTTAGAATTAATACCTAATTTGAGTGCGGTGAGTGGGCGCATGGAGCTTGTTGCAAATGGCAATGGTCCTGCGGTTATTGTCGATTATGCTCATACACCAGATGCTCTAGATAAAGCACTTCAGGCCTTAAAGGTTCACTGTAACGGTGCTCTGTGGGTTGTCTTTGGTTGTGGCGGTGATCGTGATATTGGCAAGCGTGTGGAGATGGGTAAGATCGCATCCGTGAATGCCGATAAGGTGGTTGTGACCTCAGATAATCCGCGAACTGAATCGGCGGAGAAGATCATTAAAGATATTCTCTTGGGGACTACCGGGGATATTCATACTGATGCTGATCGAAGATCGGCAATTAGTTTTGCGATTGGGACGGCATGCAAAGAAGACGTTATTTTGATCGCCGGAAAAGGTCATGAGGACTATCAAATTCTTGGAGCTGAACGCTTACCTTTCAGTGATCAAGCTGAGGCTAGATTGGCTCTTCATAAGATTGATCCCGCAGTGCGACTCGGAGGTGATCTATGATGCATCAAATGTCTCTTAGTGATGCAGCCTTGCGATTTGGCGGCACTTTGGTGAATCCGGGTGGGTATTTCTCTGCGGTGTCTATCGACAGTCGCTCCACTAATTCAGGCGATCTTTTTGTTGCGATCGAGGGTGAACGGTTTGATGGACATCGTTTCATCGAAAAGGTCGCCAGTAAAATATCTGGGGCGGTTGTATCTAAGCCTGACAAAGCGCTAAAAATACCCCAATGGGTGGTCGAAGATACCACCAAGGCGCTTGGTGATATAGCCGTAATGCGAAGGGATAGTTTTCAGGGCTCTGTTATTGCGCTGACCGGAAGTTCAGGTAAAACTTCTGTTAAAGAAGCGATTGCGAAGATTCTATCTCAAGGTAAAAGAGTTCATGCAACTAAGGGTAATTTAAATAACCACTTCGGTGTACCACTAACTCTATTGTCCATGGATTCACAGGCAGATGTAGCCGTTATAGAAATGGGTGCTAGTGCTTTAGGTGAGATTGAATATCTTTGTTCTATTGCCAAGCCTGATATCGCATTAGTCAATAATGCGCAAAGTGCTCATATCGAGGGGTTTGGCAGTCATGAGGCTATCGCTTCAGCAAAAGCGGAGATATACGAAGGCCTTCAGCCCAATGGAATCGCAGTTATCAATCTTGATCAGCCATGGGTTAAGCAATGGTTGGAGGTAATTAACGATCGCGATTATCTAAGCTTCTCAACAACAAACCAAAATGCGAATCTATTTGCGAAGGATATTGAAGACTCTGGTAATGGCTGTTTCACCTTTACGCTCTGTCTCAGTTCATGTCCAAGCCTATCAGATGGAGAGCAGACCTTAACACTCGGAACTCCAGGGTTACATTCAGTTAGTAATGCGCTTGCTGCTGCGGCCTGTGCCGCTGGCGCTGGCGCCAGCCTCGCACAAATTAGTACTGGGCTGGAATCCGTGGGCTCAATACCTGGCCGCCTGCAGCACAAAATTGTGTCTGATAGATGCCTAGTGATCGATGATAGTTACAACGCTAATCCTGATTCATTCAAGTCTGCTATTGAGGTTTTATCCAATACTCAGGGCTACCGAATCTTGGTAATGGGAGATATGGGAGAGCTGGGAGATCACACTAAGGCATCACATCGTGAAGTAGGCCGTCACGCAAAAGATCAAAATATAGAGTGTTTTTACAGCACTGGCGTTAATAGTAAGTTTGCTAGCGAGGAATTTGGCGGAAATCATTTCAACAATCAAGAGGCATTAATTAGTGCCTTAAATGCCAAGGTATCTGAATTGGAAGCGCTAGGAAAAAATATCACCATTTTAGTGAAAGGATCGCGAAGTTCGTCAATGGAAAAAATTGTTCAAGCACTCGTTACTGGAGAAAAAATCTCATGTTAGTTTGGTTAGCGGATTATCTTAGTCAGTTTTATAGCGGGTTTTCGGTTGTTCAGTACCTCACACTACGTGGAATTTTTGCTGTAGTTACTGCGTTGGTGATCAGTTGGGTCTTTGGGCCAGCTGTTATTGGCAAGCTTAATCAACTGCAGATGGGGCAGGCAATAAGGGACGATGGCCCTCAATCTCATCTCAGTAAAGCTGGAACCCCAACGATGGGAGGAGCGCTCATTTTACTGGCAGTGTTTATTAGCACACTGCTCTGGGCGGATTTGGGAAATCGCTATGTTTGGATAGTCCTTGGAACTACGTTGACATTTGGATTAGTTGGCTGGGTTGATGATTACCGAAAGGTAGTAGAAAAAGATCCTCGGGGTCTGCCCGCCCGCTGGAAATATCTGTGGCAGTCTTTGTTTGGCTTAACTGCAGCTTTGGTACTTTACTATACAGCTCAAGTACCTGCCGAGACCGAACTCATTGTGCCGTTCTTTAAAAACGTAGCCTTGGCCATGGGACCTTTTTATATACTTTTTGCCTATCTGGTTATCGTCGGGACCAGTAATGCCGTTAATCTGACTGATGGTCTTGATGGCTTGGCAATCTTGCCTACGGTTTTGGTGAGTGGTGCTTTAGGGATAATTGCTTATCTAACAGGTAACTATCAGTTTGCTAACTATTTACACATCCCTTTTATCAGTGGGGCGGGCGAGCTACTCATTATTACCGGAGCTCTCTGCGGTGCTGGGTTGGGGTTTCTCTGGTTCAACACTTATCCCGCTATGGTATTTATGGGAGATATTGGCGCGCTGGCATTAGGTGCTGCGCTTGGTGTAATTGCAGTTATTGTGCGCCAGGAGATTGTGTTGGCGATTATGGGTGGTGTATTTGTAGTAGAAACACTATCGGTGATTTTACAGGTAGCTTCTTTCAAGCTAACTGGGAAGCGAATTTTTCGTATGGCGCCACTGCATCATCACTACGAATTAAAAGGTTGGCCAGAGCCAAGAGTAATCGTGCGCTTTTGGATTATCACCGTTGTGTTGGTGCTAGTAGGTTTAGCAACATTGAAACTTAGATAGAGATGGTAAATGTAATGACAGAGAGCAATCTCGTTAAGCGTAACATCGTGATCTTTGGCATGGGTGCCACGGGTATTTCGGTGGCGCGTTATCTGTCAGATATAGGTGCCGACTTTACTTTTGCAGACAGCAGAAGGGCGCCGGCCAATCTATCTAAGGTCAAGGAATTATATCCACACGTTAAGATTTCCGTCGGAGAATTTACCGATGAGATCTTGTTAGATGTTGATCTTATTGTAGTCAGTCCAGGAATATCTCTCAGTGAGCCGGTTTTACAGAGAGCACATAAAAAGGGCATTGAGATTGTAGGAGACTTAGCACTGTTTCTCGCTGCAGCATCAGCGCCAGTCGTTGCAATCACTGGCTCGAATGGGAAGAGTACAGTGACAACATTGCTAGGGGAAATGGCAAAAGCAAGTGGTTTAAAAACAGGTGTGGGCGGTAATCTGGGTGTTCCTATGCTTGACCTTCTTCACTCTGATTGTCAGCTCTACATATTAGAATTATCCAGTTTTCAACTTGAATTAATGAGTGACAGTCTTGGTGCAGTCGTTTGTCTTTTGAATATCAGTCCGGATCATATGGATCGGTATCAAAACTTAGAGTCTTACACTACTGCTAAACAGAATATTTTCTTGGGAGCTTCAGTCACCGTCTCTAACCGGCAAGACAGTTTGACTGCGCCGCAGCATTCACACGCAAGCTGTCAGATAACATTTGGTTTTGATAAGCCTATGGATGGGCACTTTGGTATCGATACTGTTAGCGATATCGACTACTTATATGCTGGATCTGATCAATTGATCAGCACTCATGACATTGCCATGAAGGGCAGACACAACATCGTTAACGCTCTGGCCGCTTTAGCGTTAGGGTCTGCCATAAAATTGCAGAACACAGTTATGCTGCAGACATTGCGCGTATTCAAAGGCTTGCCTCATCGCTGTGAGTCAATTGCCACAATCGATGATGTTCTCTATATAGATGATTCAAAGGGGACCAATGTCGGTGCTACTTTGGCTGCGATAGAGGGCTTTGGGTCGCAATCCAAGAAAAATATATTGCTCATAGCTGGAGGACAAGGCAAGGGTCAGAGATTTGATGATTTGAGAGATGCAGCCGGTCGGTTTTTGAAGTGCGGTGTGCTCTATGGAGAAGATGCCCATCAGATCGAGAAGGCACTAAATTCCGTGGTTAATATTTATCGGGCTGAGTCACTTGATAGCGCCGTAGTGGTGGCAAAACAAACGGCTGTAGCTGGCGATATAGTTCTGCTCTCACCTGCCTGCGCAAGCTTTGATTTATTTTCAGGTTTTGAAGAGCGCGGTCAATGTTTCCAGCATGCTGTTTTATCTAACAATGGAAAGCTACTGGACACATTGAATGGGGGGGCATCATGTTAATAACAATGCCCTTATCTGTTTCTAAGCAAAGCAATAGGCAATGGCACTTAGATATGTCGCTACTATTGCCTGTAGCGGCTCTAATTTCTGTTGGCTTTATCATGATCAGTTCGGCGTCATTTAGCTTTGGAGACCACAGATTAGGCGATGAACTATTTTTCTTCAAACGTCACATCGTCTATTTAGTACTCAGCGCTATAGCCGTGCTGGTGACTTTTTTGACGCCATCTACGTTCTGGTCAAAGTACTCTCGATTATGGATGCTCGCTTCAGTTGTGCTTCTGGTTTTAGTTTTGATTCCAGGTATCGGACGAGAGCTGAATGGAAGCCGCCGGTGGTTGGCGTTGGGTGGCTTTACTATTCAGGTTTCAGAGCTAGTCAAGGTGGCGACTATCGTATTCTTAGCGACCTATTTGCAGCAATATAGAGAAACTCTGGGAGAGGGTTGGGAGCATTTTGGCAAGCTTATAGCGTTGATAGGTTTGTTGACTGTATTGTTGATCAGAGAGCCTGATTTTGGTTCTGTGGTAGTTCTCGGTGGAACATTCATGGCGATGTTGTTCCTTGGAGGGGCTAAGCTACGACAGTACATTTTCCTCATAGCTATTAGTGCGGCAGTACTTTGGTGGTTGAAAGACTCATCTCCCTATCGAATGGCGCGGATCACGGCATATCTTGATCCTTGGTCCGATCAATTTAATAGTGGTTATCAACTCACCCAATCTTTGATTGCTTTTGGTCGAGGCGAATGGTTTGGCGTAGGGCTCGGTCAGTCAGTACAAAAAATGCTCTATCTACCCGAAGCCCACACTGACTTTGTATTTGCTATTTTCGCTGAAGAATTTGGCTTCCTTGGTGTTATTTGTCTAATAGGTCTCTACTGTTTATTGGTTACTCGAATCTTTGGTTTGAGTAGAAAAGCTATCGAGCAGCAGGAATGGTATCCCGCCTTTGTGCTAATCGGCTTTGGCTTATTGATTAGCGGACAGACGTTTATCAATTTAGGCGTGAATGCGGGCCTGTTACCAACAAAAGGATTAACCCTTCCTTTCGTCAGCTATGGCGGAAGTAGTTTGATAGTTTCTTGTGCAATGGTGGGGATGATGCTTCGTTTTGCTCATGACCTCAATCAACCAGAAACCACTAGCCGGAGGTCTGCGAATGTCCGACGCTAATCAGATAAGGGTCATGGTCATGGCTGGAGGCACTGGCGGACATGTGTATCCTGCATTAGCAGTCGTCGATAAGTTACGCAATCAGCAAGCGATCGTTTCTTGGCTTGGGACACGTCAGGGAATAGAGGCAGACTTAGTTCCGCCAAAGAATATAGATCTTCATTTTATCGACATTGAGGGTATTCGTGGGCGAGGGCTTTTAGCCGTCATTAAAGCTCCATTGTTATTATGGCGCTCTATTTCTCAAGCTTTGAAGGTCATATCAGAATTCAAACCTCAGGTCGTGCTAGGTATGGGAGGTTTTGCGTCTGGTCCGGGGGCTGTTGCGGCTTGGTTAAAACGTATCCCTGTTGTTATTCATGAACAAAACTCAGTGGCAGGAACAACTAATAGATTGACAGCTCTCTTTGCTAGGAGAGTGATGCAAGGCTTCCCGAATACATTGAAAAAAGGAGTCTGGTCAGGAAATCCAGTGCGCAGAGAAATTGCCCAGATAATACCTCCACAAGAGCGATTCAAAGCGAGGGATGGAAAACCCAAATTACTTGTCTTGGGTGGGAGCAGAGGTGCATTAGCGATAAATACCATTTTACCAAAAGCACTTGCTCAAATTGACTCTGCGATTTGCCCTGATGTTTTCCATCAGACTGGAAAGGCTCATTTAGAGGCCACAGTAGAGCTCTATGCGGCTGAAGGTTTTGATAAAGACAGTGATGCGTTGACGGTAGTACCTTTCATTGAATCGATTGAAGTTGCCTACGAGTGGGCCGACTTTGTTATTTGTCGTGCGGGAGCCCTTACAGTAGCAGAGCTAACCTCTGCGGGACTTGGCGCCTTACTAATTCCATTTCCTTATGCTATTGATGATCATCAAACCGCCAATGGTCAGCTATTGGTCGATCATGGCGCGGCTGAGATGATTCAGCAAATAAATCTAAACCCTGAAAATCTAGCCGCAATAATCACTGAGATCACACTGGATTCAGCAAAACGGCTAGCTATGGCCATCAGTGCGAGGGCGCTGGCTAAGAATGGTGCGGCACAGCAGGTTGCAGATATGTGTCTGGAGGTGGCTAATGGTCAATAGATCTGATTTCCACGTACCTGAAATGCGTCGGATTCGCCGAATCCATTTTGTTGGAATTGGTGGCAGTGGCATGTGCGGCATTGCAGAAGTGTTGCTAAATCAGGGCTACGAAATATCAGGATCTGACATAACGATTAATGCTAGCGCAAAGCAACTTCAGAAGGCCGGTGCACAGGTGTTTGAGGGGCATAGTGAAAGTAATATCGAGGGTGCAGATGTTGTAGTTAAGTCATCTGCTGTAACCTTTGAAAATCTTGAAATTGCTGCCGCAGTAGCTCATGGAATTCCAGTAGTAAGGCGAGCTGAAATGCTTGCCGAGCTGATGCGCTATAGACATGGAATTGCTGTTGCGGGGACTCACGGAAAAACAACAACGACTAGCCTCATTACAGCTATTTTCGCAGCGGATGGACGTGACCCTACATTTATCGTGGGTGGACGAGTAAATAGTGTAGGTACCAATGCTCAACTTGGTGGCAGTCGTTACCTGGTTGCCGAGGCCGATGAGAGTGACGCGTCCTTCTTGCATCTGCAGCCAATGGTTTCAGTGGTCACCAATATCGAAGCTGATCATATGGAGACATATGACTTTAACTTTGACCGGGTTAAAGACACCTACATTAAATTCCTTCATAACCTCCCATTCTACGGATTAGCGGTGTTGTGTGTCGATGACGAGGTTATTAGAAGCCTTCTTGTTCAGGTGGCTCGACCAACCCTAACCTATGGATTTAGTGATGATGCGGCTTACAGAATTCGAAAGGTTAGTAATAGTCAGCATCAGACACATTTTGTAATTGATCGGCCTGATGAATTGACCTCACTGGAGATCACTTTAAATATTCCCGGCAGACACAACGTTCTGAATGCTGCGGCAGCCATTGCGGTTGCCAGTGATGAGGGTATTCCTGACAGTGCCATTATTAATGGATTGCAGGAATTCAGCGGCGTTGGTCGTCGCTTTGAAATTATAGGTGATTATCCTGTGAAAGAGGGTACCGCCATGTTGGTTGATGACTATGGGCATCATCCTACTGAGGTTAAAGCAACCATCGATGCGGTTCGCGCGGGATGGCCCGGTAAAAGACTAGTAATGGTCTTTCAACCCCATCGCTATACAAGAACACGAGATCTATTTGATGACTTTGTTGAGGTTCTCTCCCAGGTAGACGTATTAATTGTTCTGGATGTTTACGCGGCCGGTGAGAAAGAGATAGAGGGTGCAAGTAGTACTGATCTATGCAGCAGCATAAGCCAAAAGTCTGCGGTAAATCCTATTCATGCGCAGACGTTAGAAATAGTACCTAGCTTGGTTGCCGATTTTGTCAAAGCGGATGATTTGGTGCTGACTCAAGGAGCTGGAAGCGTCACTAAGTTAGTTGCGATGTTGACCGATACTGAACTGGGGCAGGTGAAAATATGACTACTCACCTAAAAAACTCCAGAGACGTCAGCCAATTTGGTCGTGTGGGCCTCTTATATGGTGGGACCTCATCAGAACGCGAAATTTCATTGATGAGTGGTGAAGCAGTTTATGAGGCTTTAATAAATATGGGTGTCGAAACCTTGTTGATCGATGCGCAGGATGATATTGCAACACAATTAGCAGACTATGATTTAGACCGTATCTTTATTGCGCTGCATGGGCCCGGTGGAGAAGATGGCAAGTTACAGAGAACTTTGGAAGGTCTAAAAATCCCTTACACGGGAAGTGGTGTTTTAGCCTCTGAATTAGCCATGGATAAGAAGAGATGTAAGGAGTTATGGAGAGATATTGGCTTACCAACAACTGATTTTTTTCTGTTACACAAGGATACGCATTGGTCTGAAGCCCTCGATGCGCTTGGCGGTAAAGCGATGGTTAAGCCAGCCTCTGAAGGGTCAAGTATTGGAATGAGTAGAGTAGAGAATGCTAACGAACTAAAAGCTGCCTGGTTACATGCTGCAAATTATGATGCTGTGGTTATTGCTGAGCCTTTACTAGAAGGTGAGGAATATACCGTCGCCATTCTTGGTGATCAGGTTTTACCTTCAATAAGAATTCGTTCAAACGAGATATTTTATGACTATCAGGCGAAATATTTCTCAGATGAAACAGCTTATTTCTGTCCCAGTGGACTTTCCCCAGACAAAGAGAACGAGCTACAGAAGCTATCTCTGGATGCATTCAATAGTCTTGGTTGCGAAGGGTGGGGTCGAGTTGACTTGATGGCAGATAGCTCCGGTGCCTTCCAGCTTTTAGAAGTAAACACAGTACCCGGTATGACAAGTCACAGTTTAGTTCCTATGGCTGCTATCGCTGCAGGTATGGACTTTGATCAGCTTGTATTTGGAATTTTAGAGGCTTCCATAAGATGACTAAAAGAGGCCCAAGAGGAGCAAATTTTAATCAAAAGCAGAAATCAGGCTTTTTTGATGGTTTGAGTGAGAAGTTTTTACGCTTGTTAATGGTAACTGTTTTTATTGCAGCCATTTACGGCGCAGATTTTATTTATAAGCAGATCGATACGCCACTTAGCAGAATTATGGTCGGTGGTGAGTTTAAGCATCTTGAAGAAGAAGAGTTAGCTAATTTGGTCAACGCAGAAATAGATGGGGGTTTTTTGAGTATGAATCTTAATCAGTTACGCCAGGAATTGCAGAGCCACCCTTGGATTCATCAAGTCAGTGTGCGACGTGAATGGCCGTCAACCTTAAAGGTCGAAGTTCTAGAAGAGGTTCCTATTGCTCGTTGGGGACAGAAGGGTTTTTTAAATCGTCTCGGCGACCAGCTAGAGCTTCCTGAAAATAGCAATCTTGAGTCTCTGCCTGTACTCGAAGCTGACTTTGGAAGCTCTCAAGACATGATTAGGCAGTATCAATTGGTGTCAGAACTTCTGATTCCAACCAGCTTAAAGTTGACCGAATTACAAAGGGATGCAGTGGGCGCATGGCAGATACAAACAGCCCCAGGGATTAGGTTGGTACTGGGTCGGGATAACGTCGTTGAGAAAATTAGGCGATTAGTCATTGTTTGGAAATCTGGGCTGGACTTACAGATAGGCAATATTGCATCTATTGATTTGCGCTATCCAAATGGCCTCGCGGTTTCTTGGAAGGATGATGCGCTTGCTAGTGAAGACCAAGATCAGATATCAAAAAATTACAGTGCGGCATAAAAGAGAGCGTAAAAGGTAAAAATTATGAGCAATTCTAATGAAGAGAATATGGTAGTCGCCCTAGATATAGGAACCTCTAAAGTGGTAGCTATTGTGGGTGCAGTTGGCGCCAGTGGGGACCTAGAGATTATTGGCACAGGAATGTGCGAGTCCTCTGGGCTAAAGAAAGGAGTAGTGGTTAACATTGAGGCCACCGTAAATTCAATTCAGCGCGCCGTGGAAGAGGCTGAGCTGATGGCAGGTTGTTCCATTCATTCTGTCTATGCCGGCATTGCCGGTAGCCATATCCGAAGCTTGAATTCTCACGGCATCGTTGGGATAGGCATGGCTGGAGAGGTTCAACCCCTGGATATTGAAAGAGTCATTGATGCGGCTAGAGCTGTTGCTATTCCAGCTGATCAGGAGATTCTTCACGTTCTCCCTCAAGAATTCATTATTGATGATCAAGAGGGTGTCAGAGAACCTATTGGTATGTCCGGCGTTCGACTTGAAGCTAAGGTTCATCTAGTTACCTGTGCTGCAAACGCGGCTCAAAACATCAAAAAATGTATACGACGCTGTGGCCTAGAGGTAGAAGATCTGGCGTTAGAGCAGATGGCATCTAGTTACGCAATTTTGACCGAAGATGAGAAGCAACTCGGTGTCGCGTTAGTCGACATTGGTGGAGGCACTTCAGATATTGCGATTTTCACGGAAGGAGCAATTCGTCATACCGGCGTTATCCCAATAGCGGGTGATCAGGTGACTAACGACATAGCAATGGCACTGCGGACACCCACCCCCCACGCTGAAGAACTAAAAATTAAGTATGCCTGTGCCCTTGCAAAATTAGCTGGGCCAGATGAAACAGTAAAAGTTCCAAGTGTTGGCGATCGTGATTCTAGAGATATGTCCCGTCAATTACTTGCTGAAGTGGTAGAACCTAGGTACGACGAATTATTTACTCTGGTCCAAGCAGAGCTTCGCAGAAGTGGGTTTGAAGAACTTATTGCAGCTGGTGTTGTGTTAACTGGCGGCACATCAAAAATGGAGGGTGTTACTGAATTGGCCGAGGAAATTTTCCATATGCCTGTCCGAATCGGTGCTCCAACCAAAGTAAAAGGTCTGTCAGATATCGTTAACAATCCAATTTATTCAACAGGTGTTGGCTTATTGCACTTTGGGGTCGATCAACAAAGTAAATATGGTCATAGCGATTCCGGTAATGGGCAGACTGGAAGTATGTTTGAGAGAGTTAAAGGCTGGTTTCAAGATGGAGTTTAAGTGCTACTAGAAATAGTGGTTAATATTTTAATTGTGAGGCGCAAATAAGGAGAACGATATGTTCGAGTTAGTGGATAGCATTCCGAAAAATGCAGAAATCAAAGTAGTGGGTGTTGGTGGTGGTGGCTGTAACGCAGTACGCCATATGATTGACAGTAATATCGATGGTGTGCATTTTATTTGTGCTAACACCGACGCTCAGTCTATGTATAACTTAGATAGTGCAACCGTTTTACAGCTGGGTGGTGCACTGACCAAAGGTCTTGGTGCTGGTGCGAACCCTGAGGTAGGGCGTCAAGCGGCAATGGAAGATAAAGAACGTATTGCGCAGGTTTTAGAGGGAGCAGATATGGTCTTCATCACTGCAGGTATGGGTGGCGGCACAGGTACAGGTGGTGCCCCTGTTATTGCAGAAATAGCAAAGCAAATGGGGATATTGACGGTTGGTGTCGTCACACGGCCATTCTCATTTGAAGGGCGCAAGCGCATGGCGATTGCTGATGAGGGGATCGCTCAACTAAAAGAGCGTGTTGATTCTCTTATTATCGTTCCAAATGAAAAGCTGCTTCAGGTATTGGGTAAGGATATGACCGTACTTAATGCCTTTAGACAAGCTAATGACGTTTTATTTGGAGCTGTTCAAGGTATCACTGATCTAATTCTATTGGATGGTCTGATTAATGTCGATTTCGCTGATGTGAGAACGGTGATGTCTGAAATGGGAATGGCCATGATGGGTACTGGGGACGCAAATGGTCCTGATCGTGCTGCGGTTGCAGCTGAAGGGGCTATCCGTTGTCCATTGCTTGAAGATGTTAATCTGCAGGGAGCCAAAGGTATCTTGGTTAATATTACCAGTGGATTTGATCTCACTTTGGGTGAGTTTGAAGATGTCGGTAATACGATCAGAGAGTTTGCTGATGAGGATGCTACGATTATTGTCGGTAGCGTTTTTGATCCCGATCTTAACGATCAGTTGCGCGTTACTGTTGTTGCTACTGGATTACGTGCTCCGGGTGCTAAAACCGGCCCAAGAGGTGTCGTAGTTGACAATCAGCCACCTCGAAAGACTGGTGGAGACTTCGACTGGGGTAGGTTAGAGCAGCCCACTAGCATCAGACGAGGCTCCGCAGTTGGAGAGGGATCTACTGCCAGAAAAGCTGAAATTCAGGCTGATCCTGAGCTTGATTATCTCGATGTACCTGCTTTTTTGAGAAAACAGGCGGATTAATGCTGTGATGACTTTGAGCCTCTTATTGCCACGCCTCAGATTGCAAAAATCTTGGTGATAAGGGGCTTGTCTGTTACTATTTGCGATTGATAATAGGAATAGACATGATTAAGCAGCGCACAATTAAAAATACTATTCGTGCCACTGGTGTGGGTCTCCATACTGGCCAGAAAGTCTATTTAACTCTAAATCCTGCAGAGCCAGACACAGGTGTTGTATTCCGACGTACTGATCTTGATCCTTCAGTGTCTATTGCCGCTACCCCAGAAAATGTTGGTGACACCAATATGCATACGACGCTGGTGAGTGGCAAGACTCGCGTTTCTACCATAGAACACCTAATGTCCGCATTGGCTGGAATGGGTATCGATAACCTTCTGGTAGATGTGTCAGCAGAAGAAATCCCTATCATGGATGGCAGTGCAGCTCCTTTTGTATTCTTGCTTCAGTCTGCAGGGATTGTTGAGCAAGAGGCGCTTAAAAAGTTCATACGTATTAAAAAACCAGTCACAGTTAAACAAGATGACAAAGTCGCCACTTTTAGGCCTTTTGATGGGTTTAAAGTTAATTTTTCTATCGATTTTGATCATCCGGTTCTCAAGGAACAAACACTTAATGCTAGCGTTGACTTCTCAAGTACAAGTTTCGTCAAAGAAGTCAGCCGAGCGAGAACTTTTGGATTTATGCGTGATATGGAGTATTTAAAATCCATTGGCCTTGCCCGTGGTGCTAGCTTGGATAATGCGGTTGGCATTGATGATGATCATATTGTTAATGAACAAGGGTTGCGTTATAGCGATGAGTTCGTGAAACATAAAATTCTCGATGCCATCGGTGATCTCTATGTTGTAGGTAATTGTCTAATTGGCGAATATGATGCACATAAATCAGGCCATGGTTTAAATAATGTGTCATTGCGAGCATTAATGGCTGATAAAGATGCGTGGGAAGTAGTGACTTTCGAGAACAATCCCGAAGAAGTGCCCATTTCTTACATCCACGCAAGTTAGTAAAACAGGTCTCATTTTTTAGTGAAAATAATCCTTATAAGCAATCGAGCCGAGAAAGTTAGGACTATCCGCCTAAACAGCTGGGCTAAATGCGTCTTATCTGCTTTGGTACTTGGCGTGCCTTTAGCCGCAGGTACAATGTTAGGCGTTAAGATTGCTGACGGCCGGTGGGAATTATTGTTCGATAATAGTATCGTCGAAATGCAGCATCAAATTGTGGCCCAACAAGAACAGGTAGATCTAGGTAGACAACAGTTAGATAACTCCCTGGCGGCAATGACGGTAAGGTTGGCTAGGTTAAGATCGCGGCTTGTGCGCCTTGATGCGCTTGGGGAACAGCTAACACAGGTTGCCAGCTTAGAGGACGGAGAGTTTGACTTCTCGTCAACGCCCGGATTAGGTGGCCCAGTAGAGACGCCATTGTCAGAAATTGCTGAACAAGCTGAAATTCAAGACAAAGTATCAGTCATGTTTGCCAAATTAGATAGCACCATTAGCAGCCGTGAATCTCAACTGCAGATTCTCCAGTCGATGTTATCTGATAAAAAGTTAAAAAATGAGCAGTTTGTTGCGGGACGACCTGTCAGAAAAGGTTGGATGTCTTCAGAATATGGTATGCGTATTGACCCTTTTCATGGCAAAAAACAGTGGCATGGTGGTATTGATTTTGCCGGCCGTAAAGGCGATGACGTGGTGGCGGTAGCCTCGGGAGTCGTAACATGGTCTGGAGACCGTAGCGGTTATGGCTTGATGGTCGAAATTAATCATAGCGATGGCTATGTGACTCGCTATGCTCACAATGAAAAAAATCTTGCTGACCTGGGCGCTATTGTAAAAAAAGGTGAAGTTATTGCTCAGATGGGAAGTTCAGGCCGCTCTACGGGCCCCCATGTACATTTTGAAGTGTTTAAAAATGGTCGCACTGTCGATCCAGCTACCTATATCCGCCGAACCTACCGCTAAAATCTTCCTCCAAGATCTGATTCATTGGGAAGAATACATCTCCTGATTTCTATTGTTAAAAAATAACGGAAACCGCTATGTTAGGGAAAGTGTTAAAAAAGATTGTTGGTACCAGCAATGACCGCGAACTTCGCCAAATGGGCAAGGTCGTAAAGCAAATTAATGTCTATGAAGATGAACTGAAACAGTTAAGTGACACTGAGTTGAAGGGGCAGACTGATTTGTTCCGAGAACAACTCGCCAGCGGTGACACCTTAGACGGAATTCTTCCCAAGGCCTTTGCCGTAGTTCGAGAAACGTCAAGTCGAGTGCTTGGGATGCGCCACTTTGATGTCCAGATGATTGGTGGATTGACATTGCACCAGGGCAAAATAGCAGAAATGAGAACCGGTGAAGGTAAAACCTTGGTGGCCACTCTTGCAGCTTACGTAAACGCCTTGTCTGGTGAGGGTGTGCATGTCATCACTGTAAATGATTATTTAGCTCGCCGTGATGCTCAATGGATGGCGCCACTTTATCAGGCACTAGGTTTGTCAGTGGGTGTTATTCAGTCCTATCAAGGGGCTAACACCGCAAATTCCTTTTATTTAGGTCCAGATGATGAAGGGGAGCTCAAGCCGAGCACTCGCCAGCAATCCTACGCTGCCGATATTACCTACGGCACTAATAATGAGTTTGGTTTTGATTACCTCCGTGACAATATGGCATTGCGTCTGGAAGATAAATCCCAACGTGGGATGTCCTTTGCAATTGTAGATGAGGTTGATTCTATTCTCATCGATGAGGCACGGACTCCTCTGGTAATCTCTGGAGCGGCCCAAGATAGCTCAGCTTTATATAAAACAATTAATGTTCTTACCTCGCGATTATTACCGGTGATAGAGAGTAACGATGAGGACGCCGATGTTGAGGAACAGCAAGTAGTCATTGGTGATTTCGTTATTGATGAAAAATCCAGAAGCGTAGACTTAACAGAGGATGGGCATCAGAAAATTGAAGAGATCTTGATTAAAGAAGGCCTCTTAGATCAAGATCAAAGTCTTTATCAAGCGACCAATCTTGGATTGTTGCATCACGTCAGTTCAGCATTGCGTGCAAACCACCTCTTTCATCGTGATGTTGAATACATCATTCAAGATGGACAGGCAGTGTTAATTGACGAGCATACTGGTCGCACTATGCCCGGTCGCAGGCTGTCCGAGGGGTTACATCAAGCCATTGAGGCGAAAGAGAACTTACAGATACAGCAAGAGAGCCAGACCCTAGCATCAACGACATTCCAAAATTATTTTCGCCTTTACCACAAATTGGCTGGGATGACTGGTACTGCAGACACAGAGGCTTATGAGTTTGATCAGATATATGGCTTGAAAGTCATGGTCATTCCAACGAATGTTGATGTGGTCAGAGTAGATCTAAATGATCTTGTTTTTCTTAGCCAAGAAGAAAAATTTGAGGCTGTTATTACCGACATTAAAGAGATTGTTGCAGCGGGCGCACCTGTGCTGGTGGGTACAGCCTCCGTTGAGACATCTGAACTCCTGTCTGGCATGCTTAAGAAGGCCAAGATTAAGCACAGCGTATTGAATGCTAAGCAGCACGAGTTAGAGGCCAATATCATTGTCAATGCAGGCCGCCCAGGTGCAGTCACGATCGCTACAAATATGGCGGGGCGTGGTACTGATATTGTTTTAGGCGGCAACCTTGATGCTGAATTAAAGGAGCTTAACGGAAAGAAGAACGTTACCGAAGACAAGATCCAAGCACTGAAAGACGATTGGAATGATCGTCATGCCAAGGTTATAGAGGCAGGCGGATTACATATTGTTGCTACCGAGCGACACGAGTCTAGGCGGATAGATAATCAGTTGCGCGGCCGATCTGGACGTCAGGGTGATCCTGGTGTATCTCGATTTTATCTCTCTCTTGAAGACCCATTGATGAGGCTTTTTGCGTCAGATACAGTAAAAAATATGATGCGGCGCATGGGAATGGAACACGGTGAGTCTATTGAGCATCGCATGGTCACCAATGCCATCATCAAGGCTCAACGCAAGGTTGAAGGGCGTAACTTTGATATTCGAAAACATTTACTTGAATACGACGACGTTGCCAATGACCAGAGGCAGGTTATTTATCAGCAGCGTAATGATTTACTCGAGGATGATGATATTTCGGATGTTATCACCAACGTCAGGGGTGATGTTATCGATCAATGCATCAGTACTTATATTCCGCCGATGAGCATTGAAGAACAATGGGATATTGAGGGTCTAGAAAAAGCGCTCGCTACCGAGTTTTCTAATCAGATCACAGTGCAAAAATGGCTCGATGAGGACGATCGTCTAGAGGAAACCGACCTGCGAGAGAAAATCGTTGCCGTGATCCAGCAAGACTACCTTCAGCGATATGCTCATGTGGGTGATCAAATGCGTGAGGTAGAGCGCCAGATCATGTTGCAAGTATTGGATAATCTCTGGAAGGAGCACCTCGCCAGTATGGATCAGTTGCGCCAAGGCATAGGGCTTAGGGCTTATGCCCAGAAAAATCCAAAACAAGAATATAAGCAAGAGTCCTTTAAATTGTTTCAGAAACTATTGGATAACATTAAATATGACACCATTCGCTATCTCAGCCATATTGAAGTTGCCAGCAAAGAGGATATGCAGCGTTTAGAAGAGCAGCGCCGCAAAGAGCAGCAGAATCGAGAGTATCAGCATGCTGAGACTTCCGGGTTATCGGAAGAGGCTGATATAAATTCTCAAAAGACCAATGAGGCTGCAGCTCAACCCATAATAAGGCAGGGGCCAAAAGTTGGGCGTAACGACCTTTGCACCTGTGGATCAGGTAAAAAGTTTAAGCATTGCTGTGGTAAGATCTAGCTAGCGCAACAGGGGTAAAAGTTATGGCCACAGGAACTTCAGAACTGCCCGAACTGCACCCAGTACTTGGGTTTAAATTAGGGACTACTAGTGCCGGAATAAAATCTGCGGACCGACCTGACCTTGTTGTTATGGAAATAGCCGAAGGTAGCTCGGTGGCGGCTCTATTCACCAAGAATGCTTTTTGTGCAGCGCCAGTAACTGTGTGCAAAGAACGTCTAGCTCGTTGCAGCCCGCGCTACTTAGTGACTAATACTGGCAATGCCAATGCTGGCACTGGAGAGCAAGGTTTATTGGATGCTACCCAAACCTGCAGTGCCTTAGCGACCCTTGCTGGTGTGGAAATCGATACTATCCTACCGTTTTCTACAGGAGTGATTGGTGAGCTCCTGCCGATTGACAAATTATTAGCTGGTTTGCCTGATGCATTTGATCAGCTTAGCGAATCAGGCTGGGCTGATGCTGCTCAAGGAATTTTAACCACAGATACAAGAGCAAAAGGTAGCAGTACACAATTCGGAACTGACAAGCCAGTGACCATTACGGGAATAGCGAAAGGGTCAGGCATGATTAAGCCAAATATGGCTACCATGCTAGCTTATGTAGCCACTGATGCAGTTGTTAATGAAGAGCTACTGCATCGAGCACTCACACTCGCGACTGAAAAGTCCTTTAATCGCATTACTGTGGATAGTGATACCTCAACTAATGACTCTGTTGTTTTGGTGGCCACAGGAGCGAGTGGCGTCATAATAGATGAAGAATCTTTTGACAGCTTTCTTGAAAACCTGTGCCAAGTGTTTACCGATCTAGCCCAAGCTATTATTCGTGATGCAGAGGGTTCTTCTAAATTTGTCACAGTGGTTGTTGATACTGCTATTAATCAGTCAGAAGCTTTAAAGGTCGCATATACCATTGCAGAATCACCTCTAGTCAAAACCGCACTATCAGCATCGGATCCAAACTGGGGTCGAATCCTTGCCGCTATTGGGCGCTCTGGTATTGAAGATTTGGATGTCAACGAGGTTCAAATATTGCTCAATTCAGTTTTAATTGCTGACCATGGAGCGCGAGCCCCCAGTTACAGTGAAGAAGCAGGACAAGCAGCTATGCAGCCAGAGGATATTGAAATACGTGTTTGTTTGAATCGAGGAGACGCCAGCGAAGTTGTCTGGACTAGCGATTTAACTCACGAATATGTCCGTATCAATGCAGAGTATCGAACTTAACCTGCGGTGCTGAGATGAAACGCATTCAAGTGGTTGCTGCGGTTATTTATGGCGATAAAAACCAATACCCCAATCAAATCCTTGTTTCCCGTCGTGCGGGTCACTTGCATCAAGGTGGTTTGTGGGAATTTCCGGGTGGAAAAATTGAGCATAGTGAAGCTCCACAGCAAGGTTTATCTCGGGAGCTTGAAGAGGAGTTGGGTATTAGGGTTACTCATGCTGAACCATTGATGAAAATACAGCATGACTACGTAGATAAAAAAGTATCCCTCGACATTTGGTCGGTTACTGCATTCGAGGGAGAGGCGAGGGGAATGGAAGGACAAGAAATAGCATGGGTCCCTGTTGACCAACTTATGAACTATGATTTTCCAGAGGCAAATCGAGCAATTTTAGAGAAAATTCTAGGGTAATCTTGTTTAATGCTCTGTATCTTCTTCGCCGAGCAGCTGGGTATCCATTGCGGGCTCACCGGCAATTTTAAAACTCTCTGTAGCCCAGTCGCCAAAATCTATCTGTTGGCAGCGTTTAGAGCAAAAAGGGCGGTACTCCCGATCAACTATCCAGGGAACGTCGTTATTACAGGTCGGGCATTTAACAGAGGTAGTCATGATTAAAAATCTAATTTTTTGAGTTGGCTAGGGCTAAAAATTCAGCATGTAAGGTTTCAATTCTTTTGGTCATGGTATCTTGATTCAACGCATTATCAAATATCCAGTCTGCTTTACTCAACTTTTCTTCTCGAGACATTTGACTGTCGATAATATGTTGAATCTGCTCAGTCTCGCTACTATCACGCATGCTGGCCCTCTCTAGCTGCAACTCCACAGGCAAATCGATGAGCAACACTGTATTGACGAGCTCAAACTGATTAGTCTCAAACAATAGTGGGGATTCCAAGATAACGTAAGGACCTTTAGCGGACTGTAGTTGACCCACAATCCAGTCTCTAATAAGTGGGTGCAGAAGTCTTTCTAACCAGGCTTTTTCTTCAGTATCAGCAAAGATAACTGCCCGCAAGGCGGCTCGATCTAGCTCGCCATTGGCCAATAGGAAATTATCACCAAAATGTTGTGCAATTTCACTTAAAGCTGGCATGCCGGGTTCAACTACTGCTCGGGACGCATAGTCGGCATCTACTGAAGCTATTCCTAACTTTTGAAAGCCTTGGGAAACAGTGCTCTTACCACTGCCAATGCCGCCTGTTAAACCGACGATGTATGGTTGTTTGTTCAAAGTCTAAGCCTGGGTTATTCCGTGAAGTTGATTCAGGCTCAAATAGCATTAAAGCCTGAAAAATACCAAGTGACGATGGTATCACCCCATAATAATGCAATCCATCCCGCTCCAGCGAGAAAAGGACCAAATGGAATCTGCAGATTGCGTCCCTGACCACCTAATAGAATCGCTGCAACGCCAAAAACTGCGCCAAAAGTGCTAGAGATAAGAATTACTAAAGGTAGCATTTGCCAGCCAAGCCAAGCACCTAAAGCGGACAGTAATTTAAAGTCACCATAACCCATGCCTTCTCTCCCGGTGACCAACTTAAACATCCAATAAAGACTCCAGAGACTCAGATATCCAGCTATAGCGCCCGTTACGGCGTCGGGAAGTGGGGCAAAAGTTCCATTAATATTAGCAAAAAGGCCTACCCAAAGGAGGGGTAAGGTAATCTGATCGGGGAGTAATTTCTCATTGACATCAATACCAGCAAGGGCGATCAGGCACAAAGTAAAAATAATGGCATATATAGCGTTTATCGCATCGCCAATGTAGGCAACGGTTACTGCGAGCATAAAACCTGTTAATAACTCTACGAAGGGATACTGGAGAGATATAGCGTGGGAGCAATTATTGCAGCGCCCTCTTAGTAACAAATAGCTGATGACAGGAATATTTTGCCAAGGTTTGATCTGCTGGCCACAATTTGTGCAATGTGAAGGAGGCCAAAGTAATGTATTGGATGGTTGGACTTCATTTTTGTCCTCTTGAACGATCCCAAGAAACACCTCAGAATCGTTTTTCCATTGTGCCTTTAATTGTTGTGGTAACCTCAAAATAACTACATTCAAGAAACTGCCGACCACTAAACCAAAGCAAAAGACAACCGCTGTAATGGTTTCCGGGGAGATGTTTTGAGTCACAAAATGATTCATGGATGGTCGACACCTAGATAGTCAGACTACGTAAATGCGCAAGTATAACAGCCTGCAAAATATATTCAGATGACACTACCCAATGTAAATATAGGCAAATACATTGCAATCATTAGCCCGCCAATGACCACCGCTAAAAATGACATTATTACCGGTTCAAGTAGAGCTGTAAGTGCATCAACGGCGTCATTGACCGAATCTTCATAGGTTTCTGCAGCTTTGTTAATCATAATTTCAAGAGAACCTGATTCCTCGCCAACCTTGGTTAACTGCTGTAACAGAGGAGGAAAAAGAGTGTTTTTGTTCATGGCAACATTTACCAAACTACCCTGAGCCACATCTACTTTAAGTTCCATTACTGCAGAAGTGGTCTCAGCCGCTGCAGCAGTGAAAACTTCAGTAGATCTCTGTTATCAGCTTAATCAATCCCTCCCCGCATGTAATACATGGGGAGATCTAGATCGCAATGAATTAAGTGTTGTAGGAGGGATCAATGTCGCGTCTGCGGCTATAGCCACCACTGGTGCAATTACCGTCACAGGAGCAGCGACTGTCGATGGCGCAACCTATGTATTAAACCCAGTGGCATTGAATGGGAGCTTAGTTTGGACCAGTTCCGGAACCTGCCTAACAACCTACAATTATTGCTAGGATTCATATAAGACGCATAGATAGGTCAGTAGCCTGTACATGCTTGGTGAGACTGCCAGATGAGATGTAATTCACTGCAGAGTTAATGTAGTGCTTAACAGTTTCATCAGTAATATTACCGGACACCTCAATTTTGGTTTCACCAAAGTTGAGGTGGTTCAGGTTGTCGATATCGCTGGGTGAGAAATTGTCTAGCATCACCACATCTGCTTGAGCATCCAAGGCCTCGTTTAGCTCATCTAGGTTTTCCACTTCAACTTCCACGACTTTTTCTGGAGCGATCTCACGGGCTTTAGCCACTGCAAGAGCAATGCCCCCGCAGGCGGCAATGTGGTTCTCTTTGATTAAAAAAGCGTCATACAACCCAATTCGATGATTATTACAACCGCCCACGGCAACAGCATATTTTTGTGCTAAGCGCAGTCCGGGTATGGTTTTGCGCGTGTCCAGTATCTTTACTTCGCTGCCCGTGGTGAGCGAGGCATACTGCCGTGCTAGTGTGGCAGTGCCAGAAAGCAGCTGTAAGAAATTAAGCGCGGTTCGCTCGCCAGTTAGTAAAACCCGAGCGCTACCGCTGAGGGTAAAGAGTACTTGATCTGGTACAACCTCATCACCATCTTGTACCAACCAGTGAATACTTGTTTTGGGGTCCAATTGCTTGAAAACTTCATCAACCCAAGCGCAACCGCAGATAACCGCATGCTCTCGGCATAGAACTTCACCCTTGGCTTGCTGTTGCTCAGGAATGAGCATAGCAGTAATGTCACCAGTGCCTATATCTTCTTTAAGCGCCCGTTCAACACAGGATGCGATGTCGGCGACGGTGTCCTCAAGTAAAGTGCTCAAGTTACTTTAACTCCTTTTGTATTTGCCCGATATTGTATCATTAATTGGTTGTTTGGCTTTATTCCACTGATCTGTTTCAATAACTCTACACTGACCAAAAAACCACCGAGACACAACATGCGAATTCACGATGGCTGGTTATCAACAGCAACAGTATTGGTATCACCCAACGCTGATTTGCGGCCAAACCCCGCAGATATTAGCCTGTTGGTCATTCATAATATTAGCTTGCCGCCGGGTCAGTTTGGTGGTGGTCATGTTGCAGAATTGTTCACCAATAATTTAGACCCTAAGGGGCATCCTTATTTTGCCGAGATTTCTGATCTCAAGGTGTCAGCTCATCTGCTTATTGACAGAAAAGGGGAGGTGACACAATTTATGCCTTTCCATCAACGTGCATGGCATGCGGGGGTGTCAGAGTTTGATGGGCGAGCGGCCTGTAATGACTTTAGCATTGGTATTGAACTAGAGGGAACGGATACTGAGCCCTACACAGATGCTCAATATCAGCAATTAGTAGAAGTAACCCAGTGTATTCTTACAGAATACCCATCGATAAATAGAGAGAGAATACAAGGCCATAGCGATATTGCTCCAGAGAGAAAAACAGACCCGGGGCCTGCCTTTGATTGGGCTTATTTCAAAAATCTTTTGAAAAGTTAATATGTTTCCTCATTCCATGGCGCTACCTTAAACAGTAAAAGCATTCCAGGAATAGCAATCAGGGTACACATATAAAAGAAATTCTCCCATCCAACTCCTTCAACGATGATTCCGGTGGCGGCACTCGCAACAGTGCGAGGCACTGCAGTTAATGCAGTAAATAAGGCAAATTGAGTAGCGGCAAATGCTGGATTTGTTGTGCGAGCAATAAAGGCGACAAAGGCTGCTGTTCCAAGGCCAACCCCTAGGTACTCAAAGCCGATAACCAGCCCGAGAAGCCACAATCCTCCACCAACACGGGCTAGAACAGCAAAACCTAAGATAGAAATAATCTGCACAAAGCCAAATAACCATAGAGCTCGGTTTATACCAATTTTGAGCATTAGAATCCCGCCGGCAATACCGCCGATAATCATCGGCCATAGCGCCGCTTGTTTTGCCACTATACCTATTTCAGTTTTACTAAAGCCCATGTCCAAATAGAAGGGTGTAGCCAGGGCGGTTGCCATACTGTCCCCCAATTTGTACAACAACATAAACGCCAGAATAAGCAGCGCCTGTTGAATCCCTTGTCGAGAAAAAAAATCGTTAAAGGGCTCCACTATCGCTGCTTGTAAGGTAGCCGGCTGTTGATGGGCGCGAGGAGGCTCTTTAATTGACAGTGTTAACGCTATACCCGCCAGGACAAAGGCAGCGGTAATTAGAAAGACGGTTTCCCAGGGCAGGAAGTCTGAAAGTACCAAGGACAGAGATCCTGGAATTAATCCGCCTACTCTGTAAGCATTGACGTGGATCGAATTGCCTAGGCCTAATTCCTGATCGGGGAGTATTTGCCGGCGATAGGCATCCAAAACTATGTCTTGAGTTGCGCTTAGGAAGGCGATACCCAAGCACAACCAAGCGATAGGCCAGAGTTGGGTTAGCGGGTCGAGAAAGCCGAGGGTACCGATGGTAACCAGTAACAATACCTGTGTAGAAAGCATCCAACTGCGGCGCAACCCTGGTTTGTAAGTAAATAGCGATAAAGAGTAGCGATCGAGTAGTGGTGACCAGACAAATTTCCATATATAAGGGAGGCCTATGAGAGCGAACGCCCCAATTTCTTTGAGTCCTACACCCTCAGTCCTTAACCATGCGGGTACCAGCGAAATTAGGACATACAGAGGCATCCCGGAGGCGAATCCCGTAAAAATGCAAATCAACATGCGCCGATTAAGCATTGCTCGTCTGATACTGAGAGAATTCATTAATGACCTCATTGTCCGAAAAAGCCAAATTTAGTACGGTCTATTAAATCACGGTTGCCACTGATAGTGGTTGAGATTAACGCGATTGTGGTTAATCTCAATGCCGTCACTTAATAATTTTTCTTTCTGCTTTAAAAAAGACTCGCTATCTTCTGGCAAACTAATCTTGCCTGATGCTGCAATTACCCTATGCCAGGGTAGCTGGCTGCCACTTGGCAATTGGCTTAATGTTCGACCAACCATCCTTGCACAGCCAGGTAATCCTGCTAATTCAGCAACCTGCCCATAGGTCGCTACGCAACCCGATGGTATCTGCTGAATAATGCTATAAAAGCGTTGTTCAGATGTCATATCATCCATGTCTTAAGACTACGCTATTCAGTGATTAGTTGAAATAGTGCAAACTACCCCAATTAACATTAATAGAACTAATGAAAGGAGTTACCCGTGAGGTACCTATTACTGCTCTTTATCGTAATGCCCGTTTTAGAGATGTGGCTGTTGATCTCTGTGGGCACTCAAATTGGAGCCCTGCCAACCATTGGGTTAGTGCTGTTGACCGCGGTGGTCGGCGCTGGGCTTTTGAGGGAACAAGGATTTGCCACCTTGTGGCGAGGGCGCCAAAAACTACAAGAGGGGCAGTTGCCAACAACGGAAATTGCCGAGGGATTTATTCTCGCGGTGTCTGGAGCGTTACTGCTAACGCCAGGATTTTTTACCGATGTTATTGGTTTTGCCGGATTGATACCGGCAATTAGAGTGCTTTTTGCAAAGCGTATCATGAAAAATATGGTTGTGGCGGGTACTCACAATGCGGGTTTTCAACCCGGTTCTGGGCAGCAAACGCCAGGTCATAACGGCGCTGCAGACGGTGAGGTATTTGAGGGAGAGGCCTGGGAGCGAAAAGATTTAGATTAAAAGGGTATTTAAAGTAAAAAATTCTGGTTTTACCCTTGAAAAACTATCTCTGTGTCACCATATGTATAAACACTTGCGAAGTGATCAATATCGCAACTTAACTCGACAACTGTAGAAAGATTAATTGGAGAAGAAAACTATGAAGATTCGCCCATTACACGACCGAGTTATCGTTCGTCGCGAAGAAGAAGAACAAACGACTGCAGGCGGCATTTTATTGCCTGGTTCTGCGCAAGAAAAACCCAATCAAGGCCAAGTTGTTGCTGTGGGCAGTGGCAGAATCCTTGATAACGGTGATGTGCGAGCCGTAGACGTTAAGGTTGGCGATACTGTTGTATTTGGGCAGTATGCTGGCAATGACAAAATTGATGTTGATGGTGAAGAACTCATCATCCTTAGTGAAAGCGATATTAAAGCCGTCATCGACGCGTAAATTTTAATTGAATTTTTGAAACAGAATTAAGAAGGAAATAATCATGGCAGCTAAAGAAGTAAAATTTGGCAACAACGCTCGTCAAGGCATGCTTAGCGGCGTTAATGTTTTGGCAGATGCGGTAAAGGTAACATTGGGTCCAAAAGGGCGTAATGTTGTTTTAGATAAATCTTTTGGTGCACCAACGGTCACTAAAGATGGTGTTTCTGTAGCCAAAGAAATCGAATTACAAGATAAGTTTGAGAACATGGGCGCACAGATGGTTAAAGAAGTTGCATCCAAAGCGTCTGATGATGCTGGTGATGGAACTACTACAGCAACTGTTCTTGCACAAACTATTATCCAAGAAGGTTTGAAGTCGGTTGCTGCCGGTATGAACCCAATGGACCTTAAGCGTGGAATCGATAAAGCGGTAATTGCAGCGACTGCTGAAATTGCAGCTATCGCCAAACCCTGCGCAGACAACAAAGAAATCGCACAGGTAGGAACTATCTCGGCGAACAGCGATACTCACATTGGTGACATCATTGCTGAAGCTATGGGTAAAGTTGGAAAAGAAGGTGTGATTACTGTTGAAGAGGGCAGTGGCCTAGAGAATGAATTGGATATCGTTGAAGGTATGCAGTTTGATCGCGGTTACTTGTCTCCTTACTTCATCAATAACCAAGAGAGTATGAGTACTGAGCAAGAGAGTCCTCTTATCCTTTTAGCTGACAAGAAAATCTCAAACATTCGTGAGCTTTTACCTCTCCTTGAAGCAGTTGCTAAAGCGGGTAAGCCACTATTGATTATTGCTGAAGATGTCGAAGGTGAAGCCCTCGCTACATTGGTGGTTAATAATCTTCGCGGCATCGTTAAGGTTTCTGCTTGTAAAGCACCTGGTTTTGGTGATCGCCGTAAAGCAATGTTGGAAGATATTGCCATTCTAACCGGTGGTACAGTGATTTCAGAAGAAGTAGGTCTTGATCTTGAAGGTGCAACGCTTGAGCACTTAGGTACAGCTAAACGCGTTAGCATGACCAAAGAAAATACTACTATTGTTGATGGAGCAGGCGCTCACGATTCAATTGAAGCGCGTGTTAAGCAAATTCGTGCGCAGATCGAAGAGACAAGCTCTGACTATGATCGTGAAAAGTTGCAAGAGCGTGTGGCTAAATTGGCCGGCGGTGTTGCTGTGATTAAGGTTGGTGCTACTACTGAGATCGAAATGAAAGAGAAGAAGGCTCGCGTTGAAGATGCTCTGCATGCTACTCGTGCGGCGGTTGAAGAAGGTGTTGTAGCTGGTGGTGGTGTTGCACTGATCCGAGTACTTCAGAAAGTTGCTGATCTCCAAGGTGATAATAGCGACCAAACTGTGGGTGTAGGCATTGCCTTGCGCGCCATGGAAGCGCCTCTGCGTCAAATCGTAGAAAACGCTGGTGAAGAAGGCTCTGTGGTAGTTGATAAGGTAAAACAAGGCAAAGGAAGCTTTGGCTACAATGCAGGCTCTGGCGAATACGGCGATATGATCGACATGGGTATTCTTGATCCTGCCAAGGTAACGCGGACTGCGTTGCAGGCAGCTGCCTCGATTGCTGGATTGATGATCACCACAGAAGCAATGGTTACTGATGTTGTTGAAGAAGGTGGTGCAGCTGGTGGAATGCCAGATATGGGCGGCATGGGCGGCATGGGTGGTATGGGTGGCATGGGCGGTATGATGTAAGCTACCTTTAGAGAAAAAGAAAACCCCGCTTTTAAGCGGGGTTTTTTGTGCCTGCTTATATTTGAGGTTATTTGAGGCGTCGTTTTGTACTTAACTAAGATTGATCCATTATTAATGAAAGGCTCTAGCACTAAAAAGTATATAAACTTAACAAAAAGCCTATCAAAACGTGTTAAAAAAACTATAATGTGGTGAAAACACACTCACAACCTGTAGGGTTTTAACTCTCGAGGAAACACTCATGACCATGGAATTTCTTAATTTACTTACCCGTTGGGGTCACCTGCTTTTTGGTATCACCTGGATTGGGATGCTCTACTATTTTAACTTTGTTCAAGGCGGCTACTTCAAGCAGGCATCTGCGGAAGGTTTAGCGGACGCTAAACAAAAGTTAGCTCCAAGTGCCCTTTGGTGGTTCAGATGGGGAGCCATGTGGACATTTGTGACGGGTGTTATTTTATTGGGTATGGTACATGGCTATGGCCAGCTAAATAACTATATTATCGTCGGTGCCACCATGGGAACGCTGATGGCAGCGAACGTCTGGATGGTTATATGGCCTGCACAGAAGATCGCTTTAGGTATTGAAGAAGGTGGTGATAAGGCTGCTGCGGGTGCCAAAGCCTTGCTAGCCTCTAGAACTAACACTTTATTCTCAGCTCCGATGTTATTTGGCATGTTTGCGGGACCTCATTATCCTGGTTACGGCTATGGAAGCGCTGTCGGTGGTACGGGTCTAATTGTCGCCCTAGCCATTGTCGCCGCATTAGAAATTAACGCGCTTAAAGGTAAGCAAGGACCAATGACTACGGTGAATGGCGTCATAGGCTCAAGTCTGGTGTTAACAGCTGTCTTAATCGCTGTGATTAATATGCTTTAAGTGATGCTTAAATGCTAAAAACCGGTGTTAGTTAGCGCGCACCGGTTTTTTTATGCACAGTGCTTTTATATATTGGCCAATATCAGCGTATAATTTGTAGATAACCCGATTGAATCACGTTCAATCTCCTCTACTCTTTACAATGGAAATAAAAGATACGATGGATAAGAAACCTAGATCACCAATTGTCGCCGAGCGAGACGATATGATTGGTCGAAAAATACCTGATGGTCGGGGTGATCAAACTGGCTTAAAGGGCACGGCTGATGGCTCTGGACTCATAAAGACCTTGGCTGTACTGACATTTGTAGGCTTAATTCTGGGAGGTGGGTTTGGTTGGATCCAATATCAGGACCTGCTCAAAAAGCATGTGTCTTTGCAAGAGCGATTTGATTTGCTTGAGTCTCGCCTCAGTAGCACTGATGAGTCGGTCACTCAATCTGGGGCTGCAATGCAAATCAATATTAGTAAACATAAAGACGAATTAAAAAAACACTGGAGTGAGATCCGAAAGCTCTGGGGTGTTGCTAATGATACCAATAAAACTAAAATTGCGAATAATAAAAAAGATATTTCCTTTTTAGCTAATAAACGAATTGCCCTTCAAGACTCTATTAAAGCCTTGGAAAAGAGAATCGCTAAGGAGAGTTCTAGTATTAGTGATGTGAGTATTAATTATTTGGCCTTAACTGAAGAGTTTGATAAAGCCAACCAAAATCAACGTGACACGATAGATCAGTTGAACCGTCTGAGAGCCGCCTTAGCTAAAACTGATCGCGAAATGACAAACAATGCTGATGCGATTGATGCAATGGACAGCTTTCGCCGCAGTATGACTCAAAAAATCTATGAGCTAGAGCAGAGGCCTGTTTCGATTCAGCCGACGACAAAACCCACAGTGCCCGTATTAAATGAAGCAGAATCATCTGAGCCTTGATAGAGCCGCACTAAAGAGCTGATTGTTAATTTATAACTCTGGTTACCCAGAATCCTATGGCCAATACTTTTTACTGGCATGACTATGAAACCTTCGGAGTTGATCCTGCAAAAGATCGACCTTCGCAGTTTGCTGGGCTTAGGACTGATGAAGAACTGAACCCCATTGGTGATCCTTTGGTGATTTATTGCCAACCACAGCGAGACATCCTGCCATCAGCCCAAGCTTGCCTTATTACTGGTATTACCCCGCAATTGGCGATGGAGAAAGGGATTCCAGAGCCAGAGTTTATTCACGCTATACATAGAGAGCTATCGCTACCTGGTACTTGCGGCGTTGGGTATAACAGTATTCGTTTTGATGATGAGGTTACCCGATACGCCTTGTACAGGAACTTTTTTGACCCATACCAGCGAGAGTGGAAGAATGGAAATTCACGATGGGATATTCTCGACATGCTGCGCTTGACGCGGGCATTACGACCTGAAGGCATAGAATGGACGGATTACGAGCCTGGGCGACCCAGTTTTAGACTAGAGCATTTAACGGCAGCCAATGGTATCGCTCACGAAGCCGCCCATGATGCTTTATCTGATGTTACTGCCACCATTGCTATGGCCAAACTGGTTAAGCAAAAGCAACCTCGACTATTTGATTATGTGGTTAATCATCGTAGTAAAAAAGTGATAACAGAAATGCTTAATCTCGAAGAGAGAAAGCCTTTTTTTCACATTTCAGGGATGCTATCTAGGACCAATATGTATGGGGCTATAATGATGCCCCTGGCGAAACATCCAACCAATAGCAATGGTATTATTTGCGTTGATTTGTCGGCAGACCCGGAGCTTTTAATAGGTTTGGAAGCGGATGAAATTGCCCGGAGGGTATTCACAGCGAGCGATGATTTAAGTGAAGGTGAAGAGCGCATCTCGCTTAAAGTTATTCACGTTAATAAGGCACCGGTAGTAGCTACTCATAAGCTCATTGATGGGGCAACTGCAAAACGTTTGAATCTTGATGTAGATCGTTGTGAAGAGCATTGGCGAAGACTCAATCAGGTTGATCTAGCAACCAAAGTGCGTTCTGTCTTCAGTGAACGCACGTTTACGGATAAATCAGAGGCTGAACAAAGATTATATGATGGATTTTTACCTAATAGTGACCGCCCAATACTTGATGAGGTGAGAAACGCAACCAGTGCAAATTTCACTCAACAACGGTTTCATTTTTCAGACAACCGCTACAACCAGCTATTAGTAAGTTATCGTGCCCGCTACTTCAGTGAATCTCTTACAGAGCAGGAGAGTCAGAGCTGGATAGAAACTTGTCGTTGGCGTTTGACTGATGCTTCGTCTGGTTATATTACAGTTAAACAACTTTTGGCAGAGGTGAATGAATTGCTGTCAGGTGATGATTTGACTGAACAAGAGCGGGCTATTTTAGAGTCTTTAATACAGTGGGCTAAAAGTGTTGATGATGAATTTTTATCATCGAACTAGAGTGCAGAGACGAAACAGGCTAAAATCCCTTCCACTAACTTATTGCACCGAGGTTAAACCTTGAACTTTACCGGCGCGCATATTCTCTCAATCAATCAATTTCAGCGTGAAGATGTGGATCGCGTGTTTGCTGTGGCTGACAAAATGGAGCCCTATGCGCTGCGAAAGCGAGTCACCAGGGTGCTAGAGGGTGCGATTCTTGGGAATATGTTTTTCGAGGCCAGTACCCGAACGCGTGTAAGTTTTGGTTCGGCATTTAATTTGCTAGGTGGTGAGGTTCGTGAGACTGCGGGTTTCGAGAATTCAGCACTTGTGAAAGGCGAGTCATTGCAGGATACGGCAAGGGTTTTGTCTGGGTTTAGTGATGTTATTTGTATGCGTCACCCCGAGGCGGGTTCGGTGGCGGACTTTGCTGCAGCTAGCCGCGTACCAGTGCTTAATGGCGGTGACGGGGCAAATGAACACCCGACTCAAGCACTACTTGATCTCTACACTATCCGCAAAGAAATGTCTGACAAAGGGCGTGATATTGATGGCTTAAGTGTCGCCATGATTGGCGATCTTCGTCATGGTCGAACAGTCCACTCACTCAGTAAATTATTGCTGTTATACAACGATATTCGAGTGGTGTTAATTTCACCAAAAGAGCTTACTTTGCCCGATTCTATTGTTGAATCAATGCGCGCTGCAGGTGTAGATGTCACTGTATCTCACGAGTTGACGCAGAGCATTGCAGATGTTGATATCGCTTATTCAACACGGATTCAGGAAGAGCGTTTTTCTAGTAAGCAGGAAGCGGATCTCTATCGTGGTAAATTTAGACTCAATCAGGCCATTTATACTCAGTATTGTCAGCCGAATACTGTGATTATGCACCCACTGCCCAGAGACTCCCGAAAAGACGCAAACGAGTTAGATAGCGATTTGGACGACAATCCTAATCTGGCCATTTTTCGTCAGACAGACAATGGGGTTCTTGTGCGGATGGCTTTATTTGCTTTAGTTCTAGATGTAGCTGACAAAGTGGACGATTTTTCACATGATGTGCACTGGTATAATTCCCGCCAAAGCCCAAGTAACAGTTAGATAACTTTAATTATTAGTCCACTGACAATGAATGATTTCGACGATATTCGTCCGTACAATGACAGCGAAGTGCCCGCGGCTTTAGCACGATTGATTGCTGATCCTGAACTGATGGATGTTTTATTATCCCGTCAATTCCCATTGCTCACTAAAGTATTTCCTGACATTTTTAATTTCCTAGCCAGACCATTCTTGAGCCGGAGTCTTCTTAAATTGACTAGGGATGTTTCTACGGTGAGTGATTTTCAGGAGCATATGTCCAAGCGTTTAAGGGAAGTCTTGGATAGAACGACTGATAATTACCAGTTCTCCGGTCTAGACAACCTTGATTCAGACAAAGCCTATTTGTTTATGAGCAATCATAGAGACATTGCTTTGGACCCGGCTTTGGTCAATTTAGGTCTGTCAATAGCGAAACGGAACACTGTTCGAATAGCCATTGGTGACAACCTGTTAAGTAAGCCCTTTGCTTCAGATCTTATGCGCGTAAATCGCAGTTTTATTGTAAAACGCTCTGTAACTGGTCGCCGAGATAAACTTGAGGCTCTAAAGCATCTATCGCGTTATATACGTTATAGTCTCATAACTGAAGAGGTTTCTATTTGGATTGCTCAGGCCGAGGGAAGAGCCAAAAATGGTTGCGATAGAACTGAAACAGCTCTACTGAAAATGTTAGCGTTGTCTAAAGAATCGGATCAATCTTTTGCACAGGCTACCGGGGAGCTGAATATTATCCCAGTAGCTATTTCATACGAGTACGATCCCTGTGATGCAGATAAAGCATGTGAACTTTTTGCCCAACAGGAGGGAATTCCATATACCAAAGACCCATTTGAAGATCTCGACAGTATTCAAAAAGGGTTCGTTGATTATAAGGGCCGGATTCAGATTACCTTTGGTGAACCTGTTACTAACAAATATGAGAATGCGGATCTGTTGGCCGCTGAAATCGACCGTCAAATACACCTTTATTATCAATTGTTTCCAACGAATATTATCGCCTGGAAAATGCACTGCGATACTGTAGATAAAAAAATCTTAGATAAATTGAAAAGTCAGTGGCTAGATGAAGATTGGACTTTAGCCGAGGACAGATTTAATTCCCGCATTAATGCAATGCCCCTTCATCATCAGGCAATCGCCATTGCTGCCTATGCGGCTCCCGTAAATAGTCAATTGCAATACTCTATGTCTGGTCAGGAGTCCTAAGGATTGTTGGATTCTGATGTCAGAGATGAGATTCAGCAGGGCTATCGTCAATTCCTTGAAGCGCGAGGCTTGCGCCCACGGTTGGGTCAAAAGCAAATGGTTGCCGCCATTGCTAACAGCCTTAGTGATGATGATGCAGACAAACGTCTATCCGTCATTGAGGCAGGTACCGGTACTGGAAAGACAGTTGGCTACCTAATTGCAGCCCTACCTATCGCCAGAGCTCTTAAAAAGACTGTGGTCGTCTCAACTGGCACCATCGCGTTGCAGGAACAGTTGGTTATCAAAGATATCCCAGAACTACTAGAGGCCTGTGGCTGGGACTATAGTTTTGCTCTTGTTAAAGGCAGGGGGCGTTACGCCTGTAATCTACGGATGGAACAATGCCTAGACTCAATTAAAGCCAAGGATGCAGGTGTTTTCTTATTTGAAGATGAGCAGCAATTTAATCCTAATGCACAGACTGAGAGCCTATATCGTGAGATGTGGGATGCCCTTGAGGACGGTTCTTGGAATGGTGATCGGGATTCTTGGGATACTCATATTAGAGATATGGAGTGGCGAGCACTAACGGTTGATCGTCGGCAGTGCACTGGACGACGTTGTCGATTTGTCAATCAGTGCCCTTTTTTCAAAGCGCGGGGCGATATTGAAGAAAGCGACTGTATTGTTGCGAATCATGATTTGGTGATGGCAGATTTGGCCTTAGGAGGAGGTGCGATATTACCGCCACCAGAGGATTGTATTTATATCTGTGATGAGGGTCATCGATTAGGTGACACGGCAATTCGTCATTTTGGCGCTGAGTGCAGGATTAACAGCACACTGGCATGGTTAGAGAGGATTCCAAAACAATGTAAAGGGCAGGCGCCAATTTTTTCCAAAGATACTGCTCTTGCAGAACAACTGCCCAGAATTGAAAAGGAAGCGGGTAAGATAAGTGAGCTCCTAGCCATTGCCTACCCTGTTATGAAGGAACATTTAGATAAAGCTGAGGACTATGAGGGACAGTTTCGCTTTGCCCATGGTGATGTTGGCGTTGCTGTTCGAGACATTGCTGCGCAAATAACCCTTCATACGAGTGGTTGGGTAGGTCGCCTCGAGGTCTTAGAAGATACTCTTAGTGAGGCCTTGAGTGACAAACAGTACCCAGTGGCAATGCCAGATATTGAACTTTTTTATCAGCAAGCAGGTACCTGGCTTTCTGGTGCCGAGAGACTCTTGTCTTTATGGGATAGGTTACATCGAGAGTTACACGATGATGGAGTCCCAATGGCCTGCTGGTTGAAGTTAGATGATACCACCGGGGGTAATGTAGATATTTCGGTTAATGCTAGTCCTATACAGGCAGCGGAGATTCTAAAAGATAGACTTTGGGGGAATTGTTATGGCGCAGTAGTCACTTCTGCCACCCTCAGGTCTCTGGGCAATTTCAGTACTCTTCAACGAGAGACAGGGGTGCCCGATTCGGCCCATTTCTTATCTGTTGCCGGAGCATTTGATTACGCTAAATCTGCAGTATTGAGAGTTCCATCTGATGCAATAGAGGGGAATGCAGTTGAAGAACATACTCGCTATATTATTGATAACTTGGCATCAATGATTGAAGATAAAGCGGGCACTTTGGTTTTGTTCTCATCAAAAAGGCAGATGGAGCAAGTGTTTGATGAACTTCCTAATGATTTGGCTAAACTAATTCTAATCCAAGGTCAGTATTCAAATCGAGAGATGGTGAGACTACATAAAGAGCGGATCGATCAGGGTAAAACGAGCGTTTTATTGGGCCTTGCTAGTTTCGCTGAAGGAGTCGATTTGCCTGATGACTATTGTCGACATGTTGTTATCGCGAAGTTACCTTTTGCCGTGCCAAATGAGCCTCTCCAGGAAGCTCTGGCGGAGTGGATCGAATCTCAGGGTGGCAATTCATTTTTTGATATATCCCTGCCATTAGCTTCACTTCGACTCATCCAAGCATCAGGGAGACTCCTGCGTACTGAAACGGATACAGGAACGGTATCTATTTTAGATAAGAGGCTAGTCACCAAACGTTATGGGAAGCAGTTATTGGATGCATTACCGCCTTTTCATCGTGAAGTAGGTCATTGAGGTCTAATATAGCGGATGAAAGAGAGATATGATCGAATAAACATTATGTTAGATACTCTAGAGGCCGAACTTAGGTCAGCTCACTTATGGGATGCTGAAAAGCCGTCAGAGGAAGATTTAAGAAGTATAGAACCCTTCGCTGTTGATAAGCTTTCATTTAACCAGTGGCTACAGTTCATATTTATACAGCGCCTGCGGGGGATCTGTGAACAAAAAGGCAGTCTACCCGGAGTCTGTAGCATATCTCCAATGGCTGAGGAGTTTTATCAGGCGAAGGAAGTTGATGCTAGTAAGATAATTAAACTCCTAGCTAGCATCGATGACTTAATTACGAACGCTTAGGCTTTTTAGTGTAGCTTTTTTTCTTTTTCTTCAACGGGCCGCTTCCATCTGTAGCGCTTTTATTGCCCTTAAATACGGGTTTTGGAGGTTTTGGCTTATCCGCGGTACGCTTATTCTTCACATTGCGGGAAATAGTCTTCTTCTCATCATTCTCGAACTTACGTTTTCTCGGAGCGCGAGGCTCAGGCATAGCGTCACTCTTATTGCGATGAGAGCCAGAAGTGCCTTCTCCTAGCACGCTGATACGCATGGGTTTGGCACAGACCCGTACCTTCTTAAGATGATTTAACAGCTCTTTGGGCATTCCTTCAGGTAGATCGACGGTACTATGGTCATCATGAAGTTTAATTTCACCGATATAACGACTATCAATATCCGCTTCATTGGCGATCGCGCCGACTATGTTGCTGGGTGTAATCTTATCGTTGTTACCTACCTCTAAACGATAGGTCACCATTTTCACGCCATCTCTTACATTGTCAGCTTCTTGGCGTACAGTATTGCGCTTTGGCCGTGTGTCCCGTTCTTTTCGCGAATCGCGGCCTTCAGCCTTTTGCCCGCGATGTTCTTTCCGTTCCCCTCGGTCTTTATTGCGATCTTTTTTTGAATCGCGCTCTCTTTCTCGACTAGGTGGCGCTTTAATTGTTTCCAGTTTTGGAAATAAGGGCCGCTCTTTTTGATTCTCAAATGCTAGGGCTGCCGCCATGTCAGCCATATCTAGTTCATTTTCGTCAGCTAACTGTTGTACTAAAGATTTGAACTTGTCCAGCTTGGGTAATTCCATGGTTTTAAGAAGTTGCTCAGTAAACTGCTGAATACGTTGTCCACTTACTTCTTCATTACTTGGCATCGCCATTGGTTTAATCGTCTGACGAGTCGATTTTTCAATTGAGCGCAGTAAGCGATTTTCCTTAGGGGTAATAAATAATATCGCTTTACCATCTCTACCGGCGCGTCCTGTACGTCCAATACGGTGGACATAAGATTCATTGTCATAGGGAATATCAAAGTTGATGACATGGCTAATGCGCTCGACATCTAATCCACGAGCGGCGACATCAGTGGCGACAACGATATCGATCTGACCCTTTTTGAGACGATTAATCGTCCTTTCCCTCAAAGCTTGGCTGAGATCACCATTCAAGGCTGCTGATGAAAATCCTCGCGCTTCTAACCGCTCAGCGATATCAACAGTTGATGATTTAGTACGGACGAAAATAATCATGCCATCAAACGCTTCAACCTCAAGGACTCGGGTTAAAGCATCCATCTTTTGATGACTTTTACACGTCACATACTGCTGCTCAATGCGCTCAACAGTTTTAGTTTTATTTTCAATACTCACGGACTCGGCATCACCAAGGTATTTTTGGCTAACACGGCGAATGGCAGGTGGCATAGTTGCTGAGAATAAAGCACGCTGACAATCATCTGGAGTTTTCGATAAGATTGTTTCTACATCATCAATGAACCCCATGCGTAACATCTCATCGGCTTCATCAAGGATCAAACCTTTCACTTGACTCAGGTCAAGACTGCGTCGACGCAAATGGTCTAGCATGCGACCGGGAGTTCCCACTACGACCTGTGCGCCGCGTTTGAGCCCTCGTAATTGCCCTCCAATGTCAGCTCCGCCATAAATCGGTAATACGTGAAAGCCTTTAATAAACTTGGCATAGCTTTGAAAGGCTTCAGCTACCTGAATAGCTAGTTCTCGGGTTGGTGTGAGCACTAGAATTTGAGGTGACTTTTGTTTGTCATCTAGTTTACTGAGGAAGGGCAAAGCAAATGCAGCAGTTTTCCCTGTTCCAGTTTGGGCCGTACCCAATAGGTTCTTTCCTTCTAAAAGGATGGGAATGCTTTGCGCCTGAACAGGCGAGGGTTGCTCATAGCCAAGTTGTTTTACGGCTTTGAGTACAGGGGCAGAAATACCCAATTCAGTGAAGTCAGTGGATGACATTAATTTACCTGTGGCTTGGGTTTTTGAGGCCCTGATTGCGAGGCCGCGCAGTATACGCCTAAGTTGTTCATTTTTATAGTGTATTTGAATTTCATTTACAGGACACGCATATATGCATCAATGTATACTTGTTGGCTTTTAGAGGCGCAAAAAACTGGAATTTAAATTTCAGAATATTACTGTGACGCAATGTATCTAGCGTTAAAAATTTGGACAGAGACCTTAAGTGTTTTAGGGATTATTTTGTGAACCAATACTATCTATAGCTTGGTTAAGCTATTCATTATGAGTATTTTGGGTTTAAATACCTGCCTACAACTTGGTTATACCATCACTGGGAATGTTTAATGAGCGAGCTACATCTTGTGCGTCATGCACAGGCCTCTTTTGGATCAGACAATTATGATCAGCTGTCGAATTTAGGGCATCGTCAGTCACGGCTATTAGGCGACCACTTTAAGTTGAGAAATGTGACCTTTGATCGGTTTATTGTTGGTGACATGCACCGTCATCATCAAACTATGAATGGTATTTGCGAGGGAATGGGAATTGATAGCTCACAACGTATAGTGTTGCCGGGACTTAATGAATATAACTTTGTTGAACTGACAGAAGCCTATGGTAAGACCTATGGCGATAATCCTCTTTTTCAAAAGGCCATGGAAGATTCCACAGATAAAAGGAATTTTTATCGATTACTCCGTCAAATTTTAACTGCATGGACATCAGACAGTATTCCTGAGGTTGCAGAAACGTGGTTGCAGTTTAAATCCCGGGTAGAAGATGCTCAGAATCAAATTAAAGCGATGGCGGAAACTGGAGATAGTATTTTAGCGATCGGTTCTGGTGGATCTATAAGCACCTTTGTTGGATTGATCTTGGGTATTCCTGATGAATCTATATTTGATTTAAACTTACAGTACAAAAATACGGCGATTAGCCATTTCTTTTTCAATCAAAAAAAGATGACTTTGACAGGCTTTAACAATATCACTCATTTTGACAATAATGAGATGGAAAAGTACATAACCTACGGGTAGATTTTCAATTAATAAAGGACAGAAGTAATTATGACAGAATTTGATATGAACGGAAAAGTAGCTATGGTAACTGGTGCATCAAGCGGGTTCGGGGTGCATTTTGCTAAGATCTTGGCTCAGAGAGGGGCCAAAGTCGTTGTGGCGGCTCGTCGCGTTGATCGACTTGAATCATTGGTAAATGAGATCAAGGCCTCAGGTGGTGAAGCTCTGGCTGTGGCCATGGATGTTACAAGCTTAGATTCTATTGTGTCTGCTTTTGATCAAGGAGAGGCAGCATTTGGGACTATTTCCGTGGTTGCTAACAATGCAGGTGTGGCGGAAGCTAAAAGTGCACTGAAAATTGACGAATCGGGTTGGGACAAGATGATCGATACCAACTTGAAAGGAGTTTGGATTGTTGCTCAAGAGGCCGCCAAAAGAATGATTGCGGCAGGGATGGGTGGCGCTATTGTGAATACAGCCTCTATCTTGGGCCTTCGAGTGTCTTTTGGACAATCAAGCTATTCAGCCTCCAAAGCTGCTGTAATTCAGCTGACTAAATCTTTGTCATTGGAGTGGGCGGGCAAGGGGATTCGAGTGAATGCCTTGTGCCCAGGTTATTTTTTAACGGAGATGACGGCGCCGGTATTTGCATCACCCGAGGCACAGGCGTATCTTAAATCATCTCCTGCCCGACGGCCTGGTGAAATGGATGAGATGACTGGACCGTTCTTATTATTGGCCAGCGAAGCAGGCTCCTACCTGCATGGCGTTGCCTTGCCGGTGGATGGCGGACAATCTATTGGAAATATGTAGAATTGGCCAACTAACCTCCTAAAGATGGATAAATTATGACTCTTAAAGATAATCGCCGGGAGTATGACTATGGAAAGCTATCTCGAGATTCACTAAATTCATGCCCATTTGAGCAGTTCGACGCCTGGATGCAGCAGGCGTTAGATGCAAATATTATCGATCCTACCGCCATGTGTCTTGCAACGGTTGATGATAGTGGTAGACCGTGGCAGCGTGTGGTCTTATTGAAAGGTTTTGATGAGCGTGGGTTTGTTTTTTATACTAATTTGAGCAGTCGCAAAGCGCTAAATATCAAGTCAAATTCACAAGCGAGCATCCAATTCTCTTGGCTTCAGTTAGATCGTCAAGTGATTATCGGAGGTCGGGCTGAGCGTTTGGCAGATGCTGAGGTAGCTGAATATTTCAACAGTCGTCCGTTGTCCAGTCAGTTAGCTGCTTGGGCGTCTGATCAGAGTAGTCCAATCGCATCGCGAGATATTTTGGAAAGTAATTTTAAGGCTATTGAGCAAAAATTTGCCTCATCTGAGGTTACTGTGCCTGACTTTTGGGGAGGGTATAGAATTATTCCTGATGAGTTTGAATTTTGGCAGGGTGGAGAAAAACGATTGCACGATCGATTTTGTTTTTTACGGCGAGAAGATGACTGGGAAATCTCTAGATTATCCCCTTAGTAATCTATCTTGATGATCACTATAGTTCTCTCCCCTGCGGGGGTTGTGACTGTGACTTCTGTATCTACGGATTTGCCGATTAGCGCTAGAGCTATTGGCGAGTCTATGCTAATCCACTGTTTAGCAGGGTCGATCTCATCTGAGCCAACTAAACGATAGGTGATTTTTTCAAGACTGTCTTGATCTTCAACAGTTACCCAAGCTGAAAAAAACACCAGCGATGGATCCCTCGGTTTGTCCTCAATAATGTCGGCTTCTTCAAGGCGCTTGGTCAAATAGCGAACTCTACTGTCTATCTCGCGAAGCCTGCGTTTACCATAGATATAATCACCATTCTCTGATCGATCACCATTTTTAGCAGCTTCATGTACAATTTGAGTGATTTCAGGACGCTCAACTTTCCATAACTGTCGAATTTCAGCTCGAATATTCGCCGCACCCTCTGCTGTTATATAGGGAGACCGTTTCGGTTGTGGCGGTCGATAGCGTGACATAGGTTTATTGGATTTCCTCAAGATCGAAGACTTGGCGATAGAAATTCAGCTCTGACTCCATAGCGTGAATAATATTGTTGGCTTTTCGAAACCCATGGCCTTCGTCATCAAATGTTACATGGGCGACTTTGATGTCTTTCTGTTGCAAAATATTAACCATCATTTCGGCTTGGTTGGGCGGAACTACCTTATCTTCAAGGCCCTGTAAAAAAATGACCGGACAATTTAGACCTTCAGCATGATGAATGGGCGAGCGAGCCTTATACACATCTTTTTGTGCTGGATAAGGCCCAATTAAACTATCTAGATAACGGGACTCAAATTTATGGGTATCAGTGGCTAGCGTCTCAAGATCTCCGATGCCATACAAACTGGCGCCGGCTTTAAATGTATCGGTGAAGGTCAGAGCTGAAAGTACGGTATAACCTCCGGCACTGCCGCCGCGGATAATACACCGATCCAAGTCAATTTTTTCTTTGCTAGCGAGATAAGTCATTGCATATTGTGTGTCTTCGACATCAGCCAATCCCCAAGCATTGACCAGTTCTTGCCGATAGGTGCGACCAAAGCCAGTGCTACCGCGATAGTTGATATCTACTACAGCAAAGCCTCGGTTTGTCCAGTATTGTATCTTGAGATTTAGCCCGCTATCTGTTGCTCCGGTAGGGCCACCATGGCAGATAGCAATCGCGGGTGGTAAGTCGCTATTGTCAGCACTATGCAGGGTATTGGTTGGAGGATAGTAAAAGGCATGAACTGTTTGCCCTCCAGTAGTTGGGAAAAAGATTGACTCAGGCTGTGAAAATTCCTCTGTATCTATTGGCAGTGAGGCTGGTGAGTAGACAACAGCTGAAATTGATGGGGGTGTAATACTGATAATCTCTTCTGGGATGGCTGCGGCTCCAGCAACCATACAAATATTACCGCCATGACTACAGATGCCATGCATACTGGTGTATTTATTGGCAATGGCGGTGAGCATATGTGTTTTTGTGTTAATAACTCCAGTTTGCCATATACCATCGCTTGTCCACGAGCACCCGATACGGTGGTCATCAAGAAAACAATAGGTACTCATCCCAAGTTGCCATAAAGGAGTAGCAAATTCAGTTTCACTGGTAAATACTGATTCATGGTGGCCCAGATTAAAGCGATAAATATTCCACCAATTGTTTTCATCTGAGACAAAATATAGTTGGTTATCCGGGGACCATTGAGGTTGAAATATTGCCTCGCTATTTTTTTCGCCAGCAATTAATTGATGATTACTAAGAGACTGATCTCGGTAGTCGGCTCGCCACAATTGCGTCGCATCCCAAGGCATTTGCGGATGATCCCATTGAATCCAGCAAAACTGCTGATTATCGGGACTCAGTCGCGGGTAGGCATAAAAGTCAGCACCAGAAACAAGTCGCTCAATAACGACGTTCTCTCTATTGAGTTTGATGCTTGCGATATAATTTTCTGGCTCATGGTTTTCACGATGTTGTTCACACACAGCAATCAGTGCGCCATTAATTTCATCAATGATTAGGTCGGCAAATCTCCATGGTCCTTCGGGTGTAAACGCTTTCGGTGTCTTATTGCCAATCAGATCGAGTTGATAAATACGTTGATCAGCTGCGTTGACGAAATAAAGCATGTCTTTAGCTATGGTATACGCCGCACCTCCGTATTCATGCACCTTACTAGAGTGGCTAAACGGGCTAGAGAAAAGATCAATAATTTGGCCATCTGCTTGTTTGCACATAATGACACTGCGACCCGCTTCCCATGGACGGTTTTCCACCCAAAATAATCGATCGCCATGAGACTGCACCCAGTTCAGACTGGGAGCTGCACGAGTGATGAGCTCGGCAGTTATTTTCGAAGGCCAGCTACCAAAAGGCGTGGTGAGTTTTGACTTCTGCACCCTAACCCCCAGCTAATTTAGCGGTGAGACCGCGTTTTTGCAGCTCGACCTTAAGTATTTCACGGTGATCACCTTGAATTTCAATCATGCCATTTTTGACTGTTCCGCCGGTGGAGCATTTTTGCTTGAGCTGCTTGGCCAGAACTTTTAGCTCTGATTCAGACATATTAAAACCACTTAATGTGGTAACTCCCTTGCCTTTGCGTCCTTTTGTTTCTCTCCGAATACGGACAATACCATCTCCTTGAACGGTTTTAGAGGCCACAGACTCTGTGATCCGACCAGAATCAGTGGAGTAAACAAGACGAGAGTTTTTAGAACTCATTATTTAGATATTTCCTCGCTGTTTAGCAGTAGAATTTTGCCGATATGTTGATTACTCTCCATTAAGGTATGACCTTTGTGAGCGTCTGTCATCTTTAGACGGCTATGAATAATCGGCTTAAAATTGCCTGCGACAATCAGCGGCCAAACCTCAGATTCAACACCGGCGGCTATTCTTGCTTTGTTTTCTAAGGGTTGTGCGCGCAGAGTAGAGCCGGTTAGTACAAGCTGCTTTAGCATCATGGGCATCAGGTCTACTTCAACCTTTGAGCCGCGTAAAAAGGCAATATTTACTATTCTGGCGCGAGGAGCACAGGAAGAAAAGTTCTTCTGTACATAGTCACCACCCACCATATCCAGTACTACATTTACTCCGGAGCCTGTGAGCTCTGTACAGGCCTGAACAAAGTCTTCCTTGTTGTAATTAATCGCTTTAATTGCGCCCAATTTTTCACAGGCAAGACATTTTTCCTCGGTTCCTGCGGTTGCGATAACATTGACACCAAGACTAGAAGCCATTTGTATGGCTGTAGTGCCAATACCGCTGGAACCTCCATGAATCAACAGCCATTCACTGGCTTTTAATGCGGCGCGCTCAAAGAGGTTGTGCCACACAGTAAAGCAGGTTTCTGGCAGTGCGGCGGCATCTTCAAGTGAGAGGCCTCGCGGAATGGATAGGCACAAAGACTCTTCGGCAATTGCATATTTAGCATAGCCACCACCAGATAGTAGAGCGCAGACCTGATCACCAACCTTCCAGCGGTTGGTAGCTGACCCCACAGACACTATCGTCCCAGATACCTCCAATCCTGGAATATCTGTCACTCCTGGAGGTGGTGGATAGAAGCCCATGCGTTGAAAGACATCAGGACGATTTATGCCAGCTGCAGCAACCTCAATTAATACTTGAGTACCTGAAGGCTCTGGTATTGGTCTGGAAGTGGGTTGCAGGACTTCTGGTGCCCCAGGTTCAGTAATTTCGATACTTATTTGACTAATGATAAGACTCCTTTCAATTGGGTCGATTTTAAGATGAGAGTTTAGCTGTATTTGGCTTGTTAGCTCAATCTACTAATAATTGACTGCAGTTATGGACGTTTCAGTGATCTTATAACTTTATTTAAAATTCTTCCATCAATGACAGTCAATCCCATACCGATACAGAGCATGCCGATGAAATGCTCGATATAGAGGACTTCGTCCAACACAAGCCAGCCTAACAGGCTTGCGGTTATTGGGACCAAAAAGGTAACTAATACAACATTGGTGGCACCTGCGGAAGATAATATACGAAAAAATAAAATATAGGCGAATGCCGTTGATAAAATAGCGAGGGATAAGATTGCTAGCCAGATAGAGATACTCGGGTTGGGTATTTGATCTGGTCTCTCTATGAAAAAAGTTAAGGGTATTAATATGATAGAGGCGGCCGTTACTTGTCCAATGACAATTGTTAGTGGAGATATACCCATTGCTTTGAAGCGGCGACCATATACGGTGGCGAATCCATAGGAGATGGCGGCTCCCACAACAGCTAGCTGCGCTATACTGTCTAAATTTGTGTCAGCTAGTACCGACGGCCCGATTAATAGTATGACGCCCAAAAGTCCCATAATCACTCCAGTTAATTTAGCCGGGGTGATATGTTCATCAGATAAAAATATACCTGCGATTAGCACAGTAAATAGCGGTGTTGTTGCGTTGATAATAGATGCTAGCCCTGATGCTATATGAGTTTGTCCCCAGACAATCAGGGAGAAGGGGATAACATTATTAAGTAAGCCTAAGACAAAAAATGTACCCCATAGTTTTAAGGATTTAGGGGCTTCACCACCAGTAACGAGCAAAAAGGTCCAAAGCACAGCCGCGGCCAAGCCAACACGCATGGTAACAATAGTCAGTGGAGGGAGTTCTACAACAGCGATTTCGATAAAAAAGAATGAGCCGCCCCATAGGCAGGAGAGTAGCAACAGCATTGACCAGTCTTTGGCAGACATTCTTTGATTGATCATGATGAGTGTTTCAAGCCTTTTACGCTATTTAAGCGCGAATAGAAATGTTGGGGTACTTTAGCATTAAAAGATCGATCCAGAAATTCTATAGTATGTTGATGGCCATTGGTTAGCCGCTAGACTTTTAATGTTCTATAGTTTGATCTCGGAGTATCATCTGTACTGGTTTAACTTTTTCTATCAAGGTAAGGATCATGATTGATTTATCATTGAGAGACAGAATTTATCAAGTTATCTTTGGTACTGACACAGTTGCTGGTCAACGCTTTGATATTGTTCTCATCTATCTTATTTTGGTGAGTGTTTTAGCGGTTGTGTTGGATTCTATAGCTTGGATACATAGTGATTATGGCTATTGGCTATTTGGGTTGGAGTGGGGGTTTACAGCGCTTTTCTCATTAGAATATTGTCTGCGTATCTACTCATCACCAAGGCCATTGCGGTATATATTTAGTTTTTATGGTTTGGTTGATCTACTATCCATTGTACCAAGCTATCTGGCATTAATTTTTCCTGGTGCAAGTTACTGGTTAGTCATTCGTCTTTTGAGGGTGTTGCGGATATTCCGGGTATTCAAGTTAGTGCGTTATCTAACCGAGGCTAATCTCCTACTTAGGTCAATCTATGCTACGCGCCGCAAAGTATTAGTATTCTTTTTAGTCGTCCTCATACTTAGCATTATTTTTGGTAGTTTGATGTTTTTAGTTGAGGGTCCTGAGAATGGTTTCACTAGTATTCCGAGAAGTATCTATTGGACTATTGTGACCATTACGACCGTTGGCTATGGCGATATTACTCCGCAAACGGTGTTTGGTCAGATTATCGCTACCATGGCCATGTTGACCGGTTATAGTATTATTGCCATTCCCACCGGTATATTTACTGCTGAAATAGCGCGAGAAATGGGAAGTCAAAGTAACAATCGCCAATGTAATGTTTGTGGCCGAAATGGGCATCATCTTGACGCAGAATATTGCCATCAGTGTGGCGTTTCGTTGCCAGAGAGAATTGTTAAAGATTAACTATGTTGATTTTCTGGAATAGTAGGACGGTAACTTAAGGCTTCCTGATAATGGCGAGATTTAGGGTATTTTGATGCGTCAAGATCAGCCAGACTTCTAGCTACTTTTAACACTCGATAAAAGCCTCGAGCAGACAGGCCGAAACGTTCAATAGCTTTATTCATTAAATCTTTAAGCTGCTCATCGAGAGGACATACTTGTCGAATTTCTTTACTGGTTAGTTGATTGTTGATTTTTCCTTGACGCTTTAGCTGCAGATCACGGGCTGCACACACTCTTTGTTGAATTTGATCATTGGATTCCCCTTTGGGCGCTGCGGATTGATCTAAAAGATCATGATTATCAACTGCACTAACCTGAACGTGAAGATCTATGCGATCGATTAACGGGCCTGAAATTTTGTTTCTGTAACGACTAATTTGATCGAGTGAACATACACAACGTTTGTCCCCTAAGTATCCGCATGGGCAGGGATTCATTGCGGCACTCAACTGGAAATTTGCAGGGTACTGGGTTTGAGCCGATACTCTGGATATCATAATTTTTCCTGATTCGAGAGGCTCTCTAAGGACTTCTAATACGTTGCGAGAAAATTCTGGTAGTTCATCTAGGAAGAGAACACCCTTGTGCGCGAGAGATATTTCCCCTGGTCTTGGTGAGGCACCGCCACCTACCAATGCTGCAGCAGAGGCAGTGTGGTGAGGGGCGCGGAACGGCCTTTCCCAAATGTTTTTTCTCAAACCTTTACCTGCAACCGAGTGAATGGAGGCGACTTCGAGCGCCTCTTGGTTGGATAGTGGCGGCAAGATTCCAGGTAAACGACTAGCGAGCATTGTTTTACCTGTGCCTGGAGGCCCATAAAAAAGCAGGTTGTGTCCGCCAGTTGCAGCTAACTCCATGGCTCTCTTGGCATGGTGTTGACCAATAATGTCTCTTAGTTCTGGATTGGTCTGATCAGATTTTACTATTTGACCGACCCAGGGTTCTAATAATTGACGGTCGTGGAGATGCGCAGATACCTCAAGAAGATGATTCGCTGGCAAGACCTCTAGAGACTCCACCAAGCCAGCTTCAGGGGCATTAGCTGTCGCGATAATTAGTTTATTTTGCTTTTTAGCAGTTTGCTGAGCTGATGGTAGTATTGCCTCTACTGATCTTATGTCGCCTGTTAGAGCTAGTTCGCCAATAAATTCATATTCATTTAAGCAATTTGTTGGTATCTGCTCAGATGCAGCAAGAATGCCTATTGCAATTGCTAGATCAAATCGACTGCCTTCTTTGGGGATATCGGCAGGCGCGAGATTTACAGTTATGCGCCTTGCTGGAAATTCAAAATGAGAATTTATAATTGCGCTACGAACGCGGTCCTTACTTTCTTTAACAGAGGTTTCGGGAAGGCCTACTAGGTGAAATGCGGGGAGTCCGTTGGATAGATGCACTTCTACAGACACTAAAGGGGCATCGATACCCGATTTGGCGCGACTTTGAATCACTGCAAGAGACATTCATACCTCCTTGTATGAAAAGACTACTAATAATTATCCTTAGTTAATTAAGGTCGCGTTAAGCTTTATTTTTGGTGATCAGGGTTTCAATTTCCGCTATTTGTTTTTCTAGGACATCAATTTTCTCACGAGATCGCACTAGAACCGCTTGCTGAGTATCAAACTCTTCACGAGTTACTACGTCTAAGTTGGATAGCGTCTTATTCATTGCCGCACGCAAGAGTTGGTGCATCTCAGTACTCATTGCCTCTGCGCCTGAAAGAGTTTTCTCAAGATGAGATTGAAACTGACTATAAATATCTTCGCTTTCCATTTTCCATGCTCCAGTCTTGAACACTATTATTCAATGTTTGGAGATCATTGTCAGCTTATTTTGACATATTAAAGTCTTCTTTTCGGTGGATTCTAAGATTACTGTTTTGGTGCATTGCAAAGAACCAAGTAGCGAGTTGTCGCACCAATTTAGCGCATAAAGCCTGCTTTTTGCTCATAAACCCTTGTTTGGAGGCGACTTTCAAGAGTTGGCATGCAATATGCAAAGGCATAGTTACTGACCGAAAGGTGAGACACAAATCATTTGACAACACAATCTTGGGAGATTACTAAATGAAAACAATGAAAACTGCAGTTTTGGCTGCAACTATGATGACAGCAGCTACAGGAATGTCCGCTGAAATTTCAGGAAACGTAGCACTTGGATCCGAATATTTTTTCCGAGGCGTCGATCAAGCTGGTGGAGAGGCGCTATCAGGCGGATTCGATGTCAATTTTGAAAATGGTATTTATGTGGGCACATGGGCTTCGAGTATTGATTTTAGTAACGGGCCAGAGCTAGATTATTACGTGGGCTATGGTGGTGACTTAACTGAAACAGTGAGCTTCGATGTGGGCTACTTGTTCTACGGTTATCCCGGAGATTCGACTTTAGATTTTGAAGAATTATATGGGAGCTTGTCCTTTGGTGATGCGACCGTTGGTTTTAACTTTTCTGACGATTACTTCGCCTCCTCAGGTGAAACTACTTACGTTTATGTAGATTATGGTTTTTCTTTGGGTGAGAACTGGAGCCTAGGCCTTCACTACGGAACTATTTCAGCTGATGACGATGTCGCCTACGACGAAGTCTTTGGCGACACGGTCGATGACTATTCGATCTCTCTTAGCACTGAAGTCAGTGGAGTCGGCGTTGATTTTAGTTTTATTGATTCATCGGGAAGCGGTGCCCTAGATGCTGATGCTGAATTTGCAATTACCATCTCAAAGTCGCTGTAATCGATGAGGCATTTTCTTTAAAGCAATATGAGTGGCTTTAGCCACTCAATGGAGGAGTCATGAAATTAGTTACTGCAATTATTAAACCTTTCAAACTGGATGAAGTTCGTGAAGCGCTTGGTGAATTAGGTGTTTCGGGCGTAACGGTAACAGAGGTAAAAGGTTTTGGTCGACAAAAAGGTCACACTGAGCTGTATCGAGGTGCTGAGTATGTTGTCGATTTTTTACCAAAAGTAAAAGTAGAAGTGGCATTGACCGACGAGTTGGTTGAAAGCGCCGTTGAAGCTATCACTAAATCCGCAGCAACAGGCAAGATTGGCGACGGTAAGATTTTTATTAGCCAGCTTGATGATGCTATTCGAATCCGTACCGGGGAAACCGGTCCAGAAGCCATCTAAATTAAGGAAGAACAATGAACGAGATATTTGAATTACAGTACGCGCTCGATACATTTTACTTTTTAATGTGCGGCGCATTGGTTATGTGGATGGCAGCTGGGTTTGCCATGCTCGAGGCGGGTTTGGTCCGCTCTAAAAATACTACCGAAATATTAACCAAAAATATTTCTTTATTTGCGGTCGCCTGCACCATGTATATGGTTTGTGGCTATCACATTATGTACGCCGACTTGGGTGATCTGTTGTTAAGAGGCATCACCGGTGACGGCGCTACAGGCGTTGAAGAGCCAGCTACTTATGCTCCCTCTGCTGATTTCTATTTTCAGGTAGTCTTTGTTGCTACAGCTATGTCTATCGTTTCAGGTGCAGTGGCAGAGCGAATGAAATTATGGGCATTTTTAGCTTTTGCAGTTGTTATGACAGGCTTTATTTATCCGATGGAAGGATCGTGGACTTGGGGCGGGCAGTCCGTCTTCGGTTTATATACCTTAGGGGATCTTGGTTTTTCTGACTTCGCTGGTTCGGGTATCGTACACATGGCTGGTGCGTCTGCTGCCTTGGCTGGCGTTCTCTTGCTAGGAGCTCGAAAGGGCAAGTACGGAGCCGATGGTTCAGTAAATGCAATTCCTGGTGCCAATCTACCCATGGCCACCTTAGGAACATTTATCTTATGGTTAGGCTGGTTTGGTTTCAATGGAGGGTCGGTCCTTGCTACCGCTTCAGTTGAAAGCGCGAATGCTGTAGCGGTGGTATTCTTGAATACTAATGCAGCTGCAAGTGGCGGATTAATTGCTGCTCTTATCGTTGCTAGGTTCATGTTTGGTAAAGCTGATCTCACGATGGCCCTGAATGGTGCATTAGCTGGTCTTGTAGCGATTACTGCAGAGCCATCAACTCCTACCGCTTTGCAAGCAACGCTATTCGGTGGATTAGGTGGTGTTTTAGTGGTCTTTAGTATTGTAGGTCTAGATAAACTAAAGATTGATGATCCAGTTGGTGCTATTTCTGTTCACGGTGTCGTTGGTTTATTAGGTCTGCTTCTAGTGCCGCTAACGAATGATGCTTCAACATTATCTGGCCAGTTGATTGGCGCTGCAACTATCTTTATCTGGGTCTTTGGCGTCAGTGCGATTGTATGGAGTATTCTAAAGTCTACCATGGGAATTCGTGTCTCTCAGGAAGAAGAGTTTGACGGAGTTGATCTTTCAGAGTGCGGAATGGAAGCATACCCTGAGTTTGTTGCTGCTAAGTCATAGGTTTCAGTAACCCCTAGATTAACCGGAGCCTTGTGCTCCGGTTTTTTTTTGTCCGTCAGTTAGTCAAAATTATTTCACGATTTTTGATTTTATCCTGATGCATTTTTGGAGATAAAGAGGTATCTTAAGGGTTATAAGTCACCTGTAAGGAAATACGTAAATATGAAACTGATTACTGCAGTAATTAAACCATTCAAACTGGACGATGTTCGCGAAGCTCTTGCTGATTTAGGAGTCCAAGGCATTACTGTGACGGAAGTCAAAGGCTTCGGTCGCCAAAAAGGGCACACTGAGCTGTATCGAGGTGCGGAATACGTCGTTGATTTTTTACCCAAAATTAAATTAGAGATTGCTATATCCACTGATTTAGTAGATAGCACTGTCGAGGCGATTACTAAATCAGCAGCGACTGGAAAGATAGGCGACGGCAAGATCTTTATTTCTTCATTAGATGAGGTGATAAGAATTCGCACTGGTGAAACGGGCGCTGACGCGATTTAGACCATCGTTGAGCTTAATAGGGAAGGATGGAGAGCGCTAGTTATGGCGTGGACTTCTTCACTGTGGTTTAAATTACAAATTATCCGAGACTAAAATAATGAAATCTTTTTCAAGTTGGCTGGCATGTTTTTTAGTAATAATGCTGGCATGTACAGGCTCGACTCTTGCGGATGATGATCAAGTCGTTCGGCAGACTATAATTTCAAAGCTGAAATCGGCGCGATCTGATTTAGATTATAAGTTTATTGGTCCATCCGAAATTCCTGCGTTTTATGAGGTACAGGTAATGGGAGGACCCATACTTTACGTCTCTAAGGATGGTGAATTTTTCTTTGATGGCGCGCTTTATAAGGTCAAAGTGGGTCAGTTTGTGGATGTCCGTAACTTACGTCTCGACGTTGATCGCAGAGAGGCATTTGCTTCGTTATCTACAGATGAAATGATTATTTTCAAGTCTTCTATCCCAACAAAAGCAATTATTAATGTCTTCACTGATGTGGATTGTGGTTATTGTCGAAAGCTACATCAAGAGGTGCCGGAACTCAATCAAATGGGTGTCGAGGTTAGATACCTTGCATTCCCAAGAGCTGGAGTAGCATCTGTTTCATATGACAAGATCGCCACTGCTTGGTGCTCAGATGATCCCCAAGGTAGTTTAACGCGATCTAAAAATGGCGATGATGATCCAGTAAATGTTTGTTCAGAAAACCCGGTTGCAGAGCACTATAATCTCGGTCAGCGGTTAGGGGTCACGGGAACACCAGCTATCGTTCTTATGGATGGAACGATGCTCCCAGGCTATCAAAAGGCTGAGGCTCTAGCGAAAATTCTAGGTATAGGCAGCTAAATCTTTTGTTGTGAAAAAATACTTAGTTAATAAACCCGATTAAATCCTCAAATAGTATAAAATTGTCGGTAAAACAGGCTGGCGAGTTTTACGCATCTTGGATCTAGGAGCATGCAGAGGTAATGAGGTGAGAGTAGTAAACATAGGTATATGCGGTCTAGGAACCGTGGGATCTGGCGTGTATAACGTTATATCTCGAAACTTGGGGGCAATTAACGCTAGGGCAAACTGTGAAATTAAAATAGTACAGATCGGTTGCCGGCGAGATAACCCTGACTGCGCCCTTTCCAAGACAGCTGTTACTCGTGACATATTTGAGGTAGCTAAAAATCCTGATATTAACGTTGTTGTAGAGCTTATTGGAGGAACGACGACAGCTTATAAATTGGTGATGACCGCGCTAAAGAATGGCAAGCACGTTGTAACGGCGAATAAAGCACTGATTGCAGAGCATGGAATGGAAATCTTTTCTGAGGCGGAGTCACGAGGGCTGATGGTTTGCTATGAAGCTGCTGTGGCCGGGGGAATACCAATTGTCAAATCGCTTCGCGAAGGCTTATCGGCTAACCGTATTAATTGGCTCGCTGGAATTATCAATGGTACGACTAACTTTATTTTGTCTGAGATGGATATTAAGGGCAGAGATTTTAGTGACGTCTTAATTGAAGCCCAAGAAAAAGGATATGCCGAGGCTGATCCAACATTTGATGTTGAGGGGATAGATGCCTCGCACAAGCTGGCTATTTTGGCCTCAATTGCCTTTAGTACGCCTTTATCACTTAAAGGCCTCTTTACTGAGGGCATTACAAAATTGCAACCTCAAGATGTTGCTTATGCTAGAGAGCTTGGTTACGCGATCAAGCATCTCGGTATAGCGAGGCAAACTAAAAATGGCGTGGAATTGCGGGTACATCCGACCTTGGTGCCTGAGCGTTCATTGATAGCTGGCGTGAATGATGTTTTAAATGCAGTTATGGTCAACGCTGATGCGGTTGGCACCACTCTTTTTTATGGTCCTGGAGCAGGTTCAGAGCCTACAGCCTCTTCTGTGATAGCTGATATCGTGGATATAGCAAGAAATTTGGACTCTTATCCAGACGCTTGGGTTCCAGCACTGGGATGTAAACTGACCGCGCTAAAAGAACAACCGTTAAAGGGTATTGAAGAAGTTGACACGGGTTTTTATATCCGATTTTCTGCGTTGGATAAGCCAGGTGTTCTATCCAATGTGACGAAAATAATGGCCGATGCTGGGATCAGTATTGAATCTATTATTCAACGTGACCAACCCGCTGGCGAGAGTTATGTCGATGTCATTATTCTAACGAATGTGACTAAAGAAAAATGTTTAGATGAAGCCGTGGAGCATATCGAGCAACTTGAGACTGTGCGTGGTCCAGTGAACTTCATACGCGTTGAATATTTAGACCAAGCGTGAGTCAAGATAAGATAATCAATAAGTCATTGTTGGGAAACTGTTAAATGGAATACATTAGTACTCGCGGTGGTGGTGAGCCTAAAAGTTTTGAGGATGTCATCTTGACTGGGTTGGCGCCAGATGGAGGTCTGTATGTGCCGAGGTCGTTGCCGCAGTTCAGTCATGAAGAGATTGCCTCTTGGTCTGGTTTATCCTATCAACAGTTAGCATTAAAAGTGATTACCCCTTTTGTTGACGGTGCTATTTCTGAAAGCGATTTAGAGCAATTGATCGAGAAGTCCTATGTTGACTTCCGTCATCAGGATATTGCACCACTGGTAAAGACCGGTGACAACGAATGGATCTTGGAGTTGTTCCATGGTCCCACTCTTGCATTTAAAGATTTTGCCCTACAATTTTTGGGTAATCTACTGGACTACACCCTAGGAAAGCGGCAGCAAAAAGTTGTCATTATGGGCGCTACCTCTGGCGACACCGGTTCTGCGGCAATTGAGGGTTGTAGACGATGTGAGAACATCGATATATTCATCCTACATCCTTATCAACGAGTGTCAGATGTACAGCGACGCCAAATGACAACAGTTCAAGCAGATAATATTCATAATATCGCATTGCATGGGAATTTTGATGATTGCCAAAATATGGTTAAAGCAAGTTTTTCTGATCAGTCATTTCTGCCAGATAGTCGACAACTTGTTGCAGTAAACTCGATCAACTGGGCTCGTATAATGGCTCAGATTGTCTATTATTTTTGGGCTTCCTTGCGACTTGGAGGGCCTGATCAAGCAGTTTCTTTTTCTGTTCCTACCGGTAATTTTGGAGATATTTTTGCCGGTTACTTGGCACACAAAATGGGGTTGCCAATCAAGCAGTTAGTAATTGCAACCAATCAAAACGATATTTTACATCGTTGTATTAGCGATAATGATCATACCACTCGACCTCTTGAGCAGAGTTTGGCGCCGAGCATGGATATCATGATTTCTAGTAATTTTGAGCGTCTGTTATTTGATCTTTATAATCACGATGGTGCTGTTATTGCTCAATTAATGAATGATGCGAAAGCGGGATCGATGCAGTTGAGTAACTCTGCTTTAGATCGAGCTAGGGAGTTGTTCACTAGTTTTCGATGTGATGACAGTGGGATGATCGACCTCATCAGGACGACAAACAGAGATATTGATTACCTGCTTGATCCACATACGGCCATTGGCCTTGCGGCAGCACGGGCCTGTCGCGAAGATACAAACACCCCGATGGTGACTCTTGCCACTGCGCATCCTGCCAAATTCCCTGAGGCGGTTAAGAAAGCTGGGTATCCAAGAGATCCTGATTTACCTAATCATATGGCAGATCTTTTTGACCGTAAGGAGCATTTTACTGTTTTAGACAATGTGCAGTCAGAGGTTCAGCATTTTATCGCGGAGAACATCCTATCCTAAAGTCTGGGCTACCAATAACGGCGTATAAATCTGAGTACAAAGTTGAGATGAGAAAATGTCAGAAGAAAACAAGTTATCAAAAGAAGATCAAGATCGCGTAGATAATTATCTAGAAAGTGGGTTCAATAGTGTTGAACGTAAGCCCTTTCGCCCCTGGAGACTGGTGGCTGTCATATGGGTTGTGGTTGCAGCGCTTGGTTATATAAGTTGGTTTATTGGTAAGCAAGCGGGATACCTTTAGACCTTAAGTGATTCTTTTAGCCTCTTGAGAATGTCAATGACTAAATCTTTTTCAATGCCTCTACCAACAATGATTAAGACTAACGGTATTGAGCTAGAGGTATTTCAGGCGGGGCAGGGTGGAACTCCAATTGTTTTGTGCCATGGTTGGCCAGAATTGGCGTACAGTTGGCGCTATCAGATTCCAGCGCTTGTGGCGGCAGGTTACCACTGCATAGTACCTAATCAACGTGGTTACGGTAACTCAAGTAAACCATTAGATGTGAACGCTTACGATATTCGTCATCTTACTGATGATCAAAACGGGTTACTCGACGCCTTGGGTATCGATCGTGCCATATATGTGGGCCATGACTGGGGTGCCATCATGTTGTGGCAGCATGCTCTGTTGAATCCTGAGCGAATTATTGGATTGGCGAATATGTCAGTACCTTTCAAAGCTCGAGAGCCATCAGAGCCCGTGGCTTTCTGGGAAAAGGTGTTAGGCGAGGATTTTTACCTAGTCCACTTCAATCGACAGCCAGAAGTCGCTGCCCGTGCTTTTGAAACTGATCCGAAAAGAGTGCTAACTAACCTTTATCGCACTAAGCACTGGCTGGATAATAGCCCGGCTCAGCCTGATGGATATTCCATTGTGCGATCAGCTGAAGTTGATAATAATCGCGGCGAGTTAATGCTTAGCCAAGAAGACTTGAGGGTTTTCGTCGACGCATTTGAGAAGGGTGGTTTTGTTGCCCCATGCAACTGGTATCGTAATTTTACGCGCAACTGGGAGACCATGCTTGACGTTGAGCAAAGGATCGAACTTCCCTGTCTAATGCTTTATGGCGAATATGACATGGTTCCCAAGGTCGATATGACCGATACTGTTTTGGATTTGGAAATTCAAACTTTGGAGTGTGGGCACTGGATTCAACAAGAGAAACCTGAACTGACCAATCAATTTTTGTTGGATTGGCTCGACCGTAAAATAACACCTCTGTTGAGGTAGAGCATGGAAATACACAGTCGTTCTTTTGATCTAGAGTCAGCCAGCTTTTCACCAGATTTGGATCCGTTGTTGCAGCGCATCTATCAATCAAGAGGGGTGAACAGTCAAGAGGCTCTTAATAAGCAGCTATCTTGTCTGCCGGATCCAAGCCTGTTAAAGGGTATGTTAGAGTCGGTAGTGCGGTTAGTAGAGGCATTAAAAAATAACCAACAAATAGTCATAGTTGGTGATTTTGATGCGGATGGTGCGACTAGTTCAGCGCTGATGATGCTCGCTTTGACAACGATGGGCTTTAAAAAGATTGAGTTTTTGGTGCCTAACAGATTTGACTATGGGTATGGGTTGACTCCTGAGATAGTTGACCTTGCTACCCAATATGATCCTGACCTGATTATTACGGTCGATAATGGTATATCGAGCATTGATGGCGTAGATCATGCCGGAAATCTAGGCGTTGATGTGATTATCACCGATCATCATTTGCCTGGAGAAAAACTCCCAAATGCATGTGCAATCGTCAATCCAAATCAGCCAGGGTGCTCATTTCCTGCTAAGAATTTAGCCGGTGTCGGTGTTGCCTTTTATCTTCTTAGTGGTTTGCGCGCTGAACTTCGTGGGATTGCTTGGTTCGAGTTGAATCAGCTGGTTGAACCTAATATGGCCACATGGCTTGATTTGGTCGCACTGGGAACCGTTGCTGATGTGGTGCCTTTGGATCAGGTGAATCGGACTTTGGTGCATCAGGGGCTATTGCGCATTCGATCAGGTCTTTGTCGGCCTGGTATTCGAGCATTGTTGCGTATTGCAGGCAAGAACCCTAAGCGTTTAATAGCGGCTGATTTAGGATTTGCTATAGGTCCAAGACTTAATGCTGCGGGACGCTTAGACGATATTTCATTGGGCATTCAGTGTTTGCTCACAGAAGATATGAATGTTGCGTTGCAAGCTGCCGAATCTCTTGATCAATTAAATAAAGATAGAAGATCAATTGAGCAGGGTATGCAACAAGAGGCGATGGTCGAGCTGGATAAGTTAACCTTGGAGTCAGAGGATAATTTACCGTCAGCATTGTGCTTATTTCGTCCAAATTGGCATCAGGGTGTTGTTGGATTAGTCGCTTCTCGTTTAAAAGAAAAATATCACCGTCCTGCAGTAGCCTTCGCTCGTGCAGAGGACGGCTCGCTTAAAGGTTCTTCAAGATCTATCCCGGGACTGCATATAAGAGATGCTATCGATGCGGTAGCAACGCAGAATCCAGGACTAATTAGTAAGTTTGGTGGCCATGCCATGGCCGCCGGTTTAACTCTTGAGGAGAAGAAGTTAGAGACATTTTCTGTAGCCTTTCAAGAGTATGTGTGCCAAGTACTTAATCCTGAAGATCTAAAGGCCAAGATGATTACTGATGGTTGCTTAGAGTCTGACCATATAGATATGAAAACCGCAGAACTTCTTAGAGAATCGGGCCCTTGGGGTCAGCAATTTCCGGAACCCTGCTTTGAAGGCATATTTACTATCAAACAGCAGCGTGTCGTAGGAGAGCATCACTTGAAGTTAGTTCTGACACAGGAAGCTGAGCCATATACTGATATCGATGCTATTTATTTCAATATGGATATAGAGCACTGGCCTAACCAACGTATACAACAAGCGCGCTGTGTCTATCGTCTAGATATCAACGAATTTCGAGGTCAGGAAAAGTTACAGCTATTGATTCAACATATGCAACCGGAAATATCATAAAAAGTTCAGCAAGGGTAGCTTTTTCAAACCTGCACTTTAGACAGATTCAATACTTTATGGTGGAGGCTAAGCTACAAATTTATTCTTGTTTTTCGCGATCTTGAAAACTCCTAGATAACCATGCACACTGCCGCAATTTTCAGACTGTGGTTAACCCTAAAGTAGGTCGGATTCATCTTTGCGAGAACAAGGTCACTATGAGTTTTAGAACGGAGATAAGGGCAGATTTACTTTTGCTCGTAACAGCCCTTATTTGGGGATTCGCCTTTGTCTTTCAGAGTATGGGTATGGACCATGTTGGTCCCGTGACTTTTGTGTTTGGTCGATTTGTTGTCGCAGCCATTGCAATACTGCCGATCTGGTATCTAATGGAAAAGCCCAAAAAGATATTTCATTATCAGTTAGCGGATAAAAAAGCCCTGCAGTTGGGCGTTATCATGGTTCTGGGTATGTTGGTTCAGCAGCAAGGCTTACTTTATACCACAGTGGGGCGAGCGGGCTTTTTAACGGGGGTTTATGTTGTCTTCGTCCCTTTGTTGGGTTTGCTTATGGGCACCAAAACTGAGTGGCCAACTTGGTTGGGTGTGATTCTTGCAGTGTTTGGATTGTATTTTCTCTCTCAAATTGAAGCTGATCAGTTTGTAATAGGTGACATTCTAATACTGATTAGTTCGGTCGCTTGGGCGTTACACGTCATTTATACCGGTAAAGTTGCTAATCAAATCTCGGTTTATCGATTGATGTTTTTGCAGTTTGTGTTTGCTGCCATGATAAGTGGCGTGGTGATGCTTCTCACCGAAGTTTGGGACTGGAATGCCGTTAGAGACGCAGCAACATCTTTGATTTTTGTTGGAGTGTTGTCTTCTTCGATTGGTTTTTCCTTGCAAGTCATTGGTATGCGCACCGCGCCTGCCTCTCACACTGCACTTATTTTGAGTTTTGAAGCTGTATTTGCGGCCATTGGTGGGTGGTGGTTGCTTAATGAGTATCTTACTCCCATTGAGCTAGTTGGCTGTGGACTAATTTTAATGGGCGGACTGGTGTCTCAGTTTAAAGTGTTTCTTAAGTCTCCCAAAAACACGATGTAGTGTTGTTAAAGTCAGCTATTCAACTGACTATTTACGGGCTGTGCCTAGAGGAGAGGAGATATATTAGCTTTAACTACATCCTTGATTATGGGCTGAGCCTTTTCAGTGGGGTGGAGCCCATCTTGCTGAATCATCCCTTCAGTGACTGCTAAGTCTTCAAGTTGAAACGGTATTAAAGTGACACTCTTTTCCATAGATAATTGCACATATACTTTGGCAAATGCATCAGTGTACCTTCTGCCATAATTGGGTGGGATACGCATGCCAAAAAGAATAGGCACTGCATTACCATCTAGGCACAGGTCGACCATTCGAGATAAATTTTGTTTCATGAGTCGAAGCGGCTGACCCCGAAGACCATCATTGCCACCTAGTTCAAGTATTACATAATCAGGTTGGAATTTCGTCAGTAGCAGGGGCAGTCTTGCTAAACCTCCCCCTGTGGTGTCGCCACTGATACTACCGTTAATTATTTCATGATCCGACGAAAGGTCTTCTCGTAGAAGGTTAACCCAGCCTTTTGCTGGATCGATACCATAGCCGGCGCTCAGACTATCACCCAAAACTAAGATAGTTGATCCATAAGTGTTGGCACCTAGTAGAATAAACAGGCAACATAGCCCTTTAAAAAAAGATCGCATAATAAATCCCGAGTAAACTTCGAATAAAATCAGTAGCGGAAGTGTAAGCGATTTTTCTCACAATGGAAGGTTCCAATGATTGAAGTGACAAATGTATGTAAACGGGTGATCACCACCGAAGGTAAATTGGATATCCTTGATGGGATTAACCTGACTGTTGGTGATGGCGAAACCTTGGCCATTGTTGGGCCATCAGGCTCGGGTAAATCCACATTATTGGGTATTTTAGCTGGTCTCGATTTACCGAGTTCTGGCTCTGTAATAGTTAATAATCAAGATATTACAGCGATGGATGAAGAAGGGCGCGCGATGGTGCGAGCAAAGGATGTGGGTTTTGTTTTTCAATCGTTTCATTTGCTTCCTGGATTAACTGCTTTAGAGAATGTTGCGTTGCCACTTGAGCTCAATGGTGATGGCAAGGCCCTAGAAACAGCTAATTATTATTTAGATAGGGTGGGCTTGAGTAGTCGCACAACGCACTATCCGAGACAACTCTCCGGTGGTGAACAGCAGCGTGTAGCTGTAGCAAGAGCCTTTGCATGCAAGCCGACCATCTTGTTTGCCGATGAACCTACTGGAAACCTGGATACGGGGACCGGTGAAATTATTAATGATCTTCTGTTTGATCTAAACCGGGAGGAGGGCACTACGCTGATTTTGGTGACCCATGAAATAAACTTAGCGGCGCGATGCAATCTAACACTGCAATTGCAGGCGGGTCGTCAGATGGAAAACGGCGAAGCGAATTCCAAGGACTTGGTATCTTAATGCTTTCACTACGAATGCTAATAAGGACCTGGCGGGGCGGTGAACTTGGGCTAATCCTTTGGTCGTTGATTCTGGCAGTGGCTGTAGTGACGTCGGTATCACTCTTGGCTGAGCGTATTGAGAAAGCGCTGACTCAAGAGTCCAGTAGTTTCTTAGCGGCCGACTTGGTAGTACGGAGTAGTAAAGAAGCTTCTGAAGAATGGCTCAAAGAAGCCCAGATAAAGAACGTTTCTACGGCTAAAATAATGGGATTTTCATCCATTGTGTTCCATGGTGATGAGCTGCATTTAGCATCGATCAAGGCGGTTCAGCCCAATTATCCATTACGCGGTTCCATTAAGCGCTCCACTATCGCATTTACACGTGATCCAAGTTTGATTGAGTCGGTAGATTTCGGGCCAGATCGAGGAGAGGTCTGGGTAGACGCCAGACTTTTGCCCTTGCTAAATATTGAGCTTGGAGACGAGATTGAATTGGGTGATATGATACTGAAAGTCAGTCAGATTCTGATTGAGGAACCAGACGGTAGTTCCTACTCATTTTTTGGTGCTCGGGTATTAATGAACTATGCTGATATACCGGCCAGCGGCGTTATTCAGCCGGGCAGTCGAGTCACTTATCGTTATCTCATGGCGTCTAATGATCAGAGTAGCTTTGAAGAATACAAAGCGTGGCTTGAGCCTCAATTAGATGTTCATGACAGATTGATTACACCGGATCAGGCTCAAGTGAGTATCACTGATACTATGGACAAAGGTAGACGTTTTCTGTTGCTGGCTGGAAGTGTCGGTGTGGTCTTGGCTGGTATTGCCCTAGCCTTGGCCAGCCACCATTTTTCTACTGGTCAAACTAAGCAGGTCGCTCTACTGAAAAGTTGGGGAATCTCAGCCTCAAGAGTCCGAAGATTATATCTACAACAGAGCATTTGGATGGGGGTTTGTGGCTCTTTAATTGGATTAGCCGTGGGTTTTGTATTTCACCATTTGCTTTTACTAATTATAAGAGAATGGCTGCCTATAGAATTACCTTTGGCAGGTCTGCAACCTTGGATAATCGGGATGGCAACGGGGTTGTTGTGTTTAGCTGGGTTTACTTTGCCGGCCTTGTGGCATCTGCCCGCGCAGTCACCCTTGGCAGTGTTGCGCCAAGATGTGGTGTCAAAGCCCCTAAGCTCGGTAGTAAGAGTGTCTTTTGGTGTCGCGGCGATCTCAGGTCTATTGCTTTGGTATAGCAATAATCTTTATCTGTCTTTAGCGATATTAGCAGGCTTTGGTGTTACAGCATTAGCCTCGGTTTTAGGGGGATTATCCTTGCTGAGATTAGGTATGCAATACGGGCAACGCATGGGGAGTGTTTGGCGATTAGCGTTAGCAAATCTGTGGCGCAGGCGCTCCCAAAGTTTGATCCAGATGATTGGGTTTTCTGGTGCTATAGCGCTACTAATGATAATGATAGTGGTACGCACGTCATTAATTGATCAGTGGCAGTTCCAATTAGCCGAGGATGCTCCCAACCATTTTTTGGTCAATGTGGCCCCTTACGAGTTAGATGGCGTTAGACAGTTGGTTGAGGATAATCAGCTTGATACTGCTGGGTGGTATGCCATGGTTCGCGGCCGAATGACTGAAATTAATGGCGTCGCGATTACTGAAGATCAGAAAGATAGCCATGAGTCCTTTCGACGTGAACTCAATCTTAGTTGGACCACTGAATTGCCTGAGGGGAACACCATAGCTCAAGGCGAATGGTGGGATCTTGCTGAGTTGGCTAAATTTAGCGAAAAAGTCAATGAAGCGGGCCAGGTCATTGCTCCGGTATCTCTAGAAGACGAGCTTGCAGGGGAACTTGGTTTAAAGTTAGGCGATCGCATTACCTTTAGCGTTGGTGGCCTGATTTTTGAAGCTCAGATGATAGGGACACGCAGTCTAAATTGGGACAATATGACGCCCAATTTCTATTTCTTGTTCCCTGAGGGCTTGCTTGAGGAGTACCCCCGCACCAGTATGACCAGTCTCTATATTCCGCCAGAAAAGAAGCTTCTAGTTAATGATATTTTGCGGAGTTATCCAACGGTACAGGTGATCGAATTGGATAAGATTATTGATCGGATTCGAACTATAGTTTCTCAGGTGACCCGAGGTCTTGAGGTAATGACCTTACTTATCTTGGGCTGTGGTGTGCTGGTGATGTTCGCTGCCGTAAGTTTGTCTATGTCTGAACGGCTTCAAGAGAGTGCTATTTTGCGGACGTTGGGCAGTTCTAGGCGACTTATATTAGGGATTCAATTAATTGAATTTAGCGCCTTAGGCACTATGGCTGGGCTGTTAGCTAGTGCTGGGGCAGAACTATCTGTGGCGATGCTACAGCGTTATATGTTTGACCTGTCTTTCTCAATGCACCTTTGGCTATGGTACACAGGACCGCTAGTTGGCGGTCTATTGGTTGGCTCATTAGGTGTAGGTTACAGTCGGAAGGCGGTAGTTCAGCCACCCCTCGAAGTACTAAGAAGTTTATAGCCAATACATTTAAAGGCGCTACTTTAGTGGTAACTGGATACTAAAGATCGTTTCGTTGCCGTTATCTGAGACAACCGCTATTTGGCCATGGTGCTGCTCGGTGATAATGAAATGAGTAAATGAAAGACGCTGACTGATGCTCTTTTGGTCATTATTTTTATCTTGGGATGCAAACGGTTCAAAGAGGTACTGTTGTTCTTCATCGCTAAGAGTCTCGCCGTTGTGCTGAAAACGTATCCAAATGTCATCATAAAGCTGTGTTACTGCGATCCGTATGCAGGGAGAATGATCAATATCATCTATCTGCCCCAATGCCGCACATGCATGGCGTATAAGGCTTAGAAAAACTTGCTGTAGCTCAGTGGTATAGCACGGAAAGTCGGGTAAATCGTCCGCGTACTCCCTCTTTACATCCACATCTTGAAAGCGCAAACCTGATGTTACAGAAAGTACATCTTCAGCTAACTCAATGCTGTGTTCAATGATATCTGCAATACTGGCGATGGATTTAGCATCGCCGCCACTCCCTGAGAAATCCAATAAGTTTTCTATTACTGACTTTGCTTGTTGGCCTCGAATAACACTATCTTCCAGTGTTTCGCCCAAAGCAACTGCATCAAAAGACTCATCTGTTAGACCCTGACGTGCAGTTTTCACAGATTTCAGCATCTCACGTAGCGGGATATTAATGTCATGGGCCATTGTTGAAGCCATTTCACCCATTAGAGACATCTTATCCCGTTGAATTAGCATAGTTTCTGAGTTCACCCGCTGTGTAATATCGTCGATTAGCAATACTACGCCTGTGACTGATTGATCTTTGAGGGGGTATATGGTGATGTCAAAATGAAATTGACCACGCTGACTGTACTTTATGGTAACGGCAGACTGTTTTTCGTGTGCTTCTGCAATCTGATTTGGAGTCACTGTGATTTCTGGGTAGGACTTCCATAAATCTTTACCGATAACCTTGGTTGCGGCTAACCCTGAGATCTCTTCAGCCCGCGGGTTCCACTGGGTAATTTGATTATCTTTGTTTAACCCGATAAGCATAAGGGGCATTGATTGCAGGATTTCAGTAATATAGGACTCTGACTGCCTCAACTGAGAGGTTGTCGTTAAATGCTTGCTAATCTCTGCTTCAAGCGCCTTATTGCTTTCAGTCAGTAGAGTGTTTGATTCATTCAAGGTGGCAGTTCGCTCAAGAACCCGTTTCTCCAGCTGAGTTCGAATCTCCTCCAATTCATGATTATATTGATGAGCTTGTCTACGACTCACCAATAATCGCAGTACGGTATAAGTGAGTGCGAGAATTAGGATGCTACTGGAAAAGTTAGCAATGTATTGCCAGTTGGTTGAGCCATCATTTTCTCTAAATATCCAGAAGATATCCGCAGTGGCGAAGGGACTAAGTAGCAATGTAGCAGTGATTACGAGTTTCTTCATAGTTTCATTATGGCAAAGGTAGAGCGGGAAAAATAGTGTACAAATTTAAACCCATAGTATTGGAGTATTTTATAATCAATCTATGAGGTTTTAATTCATCTATTCCTTATTATCTGCTCATAAATATCAGAGCTACCATCGTTTCTAAGTATGAGCACGTTATAGTTATCTCGCATATTACCCATCTCCATGCCTGGAGAGCCCATCGGCATACCAGGAACGGCAAGACCAATAGCATCTGTTGGTGGATTGTCTAAAAACCGCTTTACGATTGTGGCAGGAATATGTCCTTCGAACACAAAACCATCTTTCGAAACACTAGTATGACAGGATTGATATTGAGGCAAAATTCCACGCTCAGTTTTTACTTGGTTTAGTCTATCTGTATCGTGAGCTACAGCCCTAAACCCGGAGTGTTCTATATGATCAATCCATTTTTGGCAGCAGCCGCAAGTGGGACTTTTAAAGACGCTCAGTGATAACGCCTTTCCTACAGCTGAATGCTCGCTCGCTGTCAAAGACGGTTGAATACCATGGTTGTCGGTAGCATTAGCAAAAGCTGTGCAAAATGCTAGAGCGAAAAATAATGGAGTTAATAAAAATTTCATTGCATGTCCTTTGAGCTATGAAGTTGACGATTTGATCGTATTCCTTGAAAAATTTTATGCTTTCCCTTAAAAATTCCAGATACATGAAGTGATCTCCAATGAAACAGTAAGTAGGGTATTTAAATAAAGTGAAGTAGCTTTGTATACTTGTTATTGTGCTCGCTTAAGCAGTAAGGATAAAAGTCTTCAAATTTCGTGTATTTTTTCATTTTCAGAGGCCTCTACTGTTGCGACAAAATACCGTTATTCAAACTAATACACAAACAAAAACAAGTGGATGACTGATTAATTCTCGTTACAGGCATAGGTTAATAGTAGTATTTGATCTATTAAACCCCCCCCAGGATTAAAGAGAATGTAAATTTTGAATACTATCCCAGTGGTTAATGTTGTATTTGCCTTTGTTCCAGTGATTTTGGTCTTGGTTATCATGTTTCGTTGGTCCCTTAATGTCAGCGATGGTTTTGTTGCGTTGGCGCGAATGCTGATTCAATTGACCCTTATTGGTTACGCTTTGACCTGGATCTTTTCGATGGATTCACCCGCTTTAGTGCTTGGTATCCTCAGCGCAATGCTACTTATCGCAAGTTCTATCGCTCTAAAGCCCCTTGGAGAAGGCAAAACAAAAGGTGACTATGCGAGGGCGCTTATCGCTATTACTTTTGGGGGTGGGGTGACCTTAATCTTCATTACTTATCTCGTTCTTAATATTAATCCTTGGTATAAAGCCAACACCTTGATTCCGCTGGCGGGAATGATTTTTGCCAGCGCTATGAACACTGTGAGTGTTGCTGCTGAGCGCTTTGCCATGGAAATAAAGCATGGTATTAAAAGTGTTAATGCTCGTAATCACGCATTTAAGGCTGGTTTGATTCCAATATTTAATAGTTTGTTGGCTGTGGGTTTGGTTTCGCTTCCTGGAATGATGACTGGCCAGATACTGTCTGGAGTATCTCCCTTGATTGCAGTTCGTTATCAAATTGTGGTTATGTGTATGATTACGAGTGCAGCGGGCATGGCAACGGCTCTCTATCTCTTCCTTGTGACACACAAGGATGTGAGAAAAGCCTCATGAAGAACAGCTTACTGAGATAGTCTCTGCCCAGTCAGGTGGTAACCCTGCATAGTGATTCGCGTGGGGGTGTTCTTCAAATGGGCTTTGCAGTATCTCAAGTAACAGATTGACCTCTGAGTAATCACCTTGCTGTGCTTTTTCAATAGCCGTTTGAGCCATGTAGTTGCGGAGGATATATTTAGGGTTTGTTTGCAACATTACCGCTGAACGTTCAGAATCTGAGCTATCCTGCTGCTCTAAACGTTGCAGGTAAACTTTAGCCCAAACATCAAAGGCCTCGCGGTCAATGAACAGATTCCGCACCTCCCGTTGATCCTCTGAGAGGTAACAAAGTTGCCTAAAGAACAAAGTGTAATCCACTTGATTTTCTGCCATTAGGGCCAACAGATCGTTAATCAGGATCTCATCACTGTCGCGATACTCCTCTAACCCCAATTTTTTTGACATCAGTCCGCGGTAAACTTGCAAAAACGTCGGCTCGTAGGTTTTTAATGCGTCGACCAATAGTTCTGAAGGAAGCAGAGACAATAATGAAGTGGCCAGGGCATTAAGATTCCACAATCCAACAGAGGGTTGGTTTTTAAAAGAGTATCGTCCATTAGTATCCGTATGATTACAAATAAAGTCTGGATTGTAACTATCGAGAAAGCCAAATGGCCCATAGTCAATGGTGTCACCTAAAATTGACATATTGTCCGTATTCATTACACCATGTGAAAACCCAACAGCCTGCCATTGGGCTATCATTTTAGCGGTCTCACCAACTGTGTGAGTGATAAGATTTCCGTAGCGGTCATCCTCATCAATCCAATCTGGAAAATGTCTGGAAATCACATAGTCAGCCAGATTTTTAACCGCTTCAGGCTGATTGCGATAGTGAAAATGCTCAAAAGATCCAAAGCGGATATGACTGCGGGCCACCCTACATAGAGTTGCAGCGCTTTCTACTTCTTCACGATAAACAGGGGTTTCACTATTCACAAGGCATAGGGCTCGAGTGGTTGCTATCCCGAGTCCGTGCATAGCTTCAGAGCAAAGATATTCGCGAATACTTGACCGTAGCACTGCTCGTCCATCTGCAAAACGAGAATATGGGGTCGTGCCAGCCCCTTTAAGCTGAATGTCCCATAGTTGAGTTTCTTCAGTAGTGGAACCTGTAACCTCTAATTCTCCTAGAGTCATGGCTCGGCCATCGCCTAATTGACCGGCCCAAACCCCAAATTGGTGTCCTGAATACACCAAAGAAATAGGCTGCAGATTTACCTCAGACAAATCGCCCGCCATGAGATTCAGCATGACTTCGCTAGATATGACTCCAGCATCCAACCCCAACTTTTCACACAATAGATTATTGATACTCACAAAAACAGGGTTCGTTAGCGGTTGAGACTTTACGGCTACGAAATGTAGATCACCAGTATCTTTAAAAACCTCTAAAAACGTGTTTTTAAGCCTCTTTGTAAACGTAAAATGTGTTTCATTCATACTTTTAATTAACTTGTTCCATAGCTACATTGCTCCAGCTTATTCTGGCCAGATCATCTGCATGAAGACTACTAATGTACAGCCAATCATCTGTCTCAAGTGCACCTGTATTTGTGTGGTGTACACCGTCAGGATCTTGCAGTGAAATCAAAACTTCCCCTTCACCAGATATGGCAAAAACATGACTGTAGGGAACTGCCTGAGGCCGCATAAATGCAGGAAGTCGCTGAACCACTTTTCGCAACATCGGTGAAGATGAGAGATCATCAAGAGCCTTACTTCGTGGTGACACTAAGCCCACCCAAAAACGACCATCACGACCGCGTACTATGTTGTCAGGGAAGCCAGGTAAATTATCAATTAATATGTCGGACTGACCAGTTTTAGGTCCTTTTAACCAATACTTGTGGATGCGATAACCACCTGTTTCGTTAATCAAAATGAACTCGCTATTGGCGTCAGCAGCCACGCCATTAGCAAAATTGAGGCCATCCATTAGCATTTTTGTTGATTCATCACTTGGGTCATATACAAGCAGGCGCCCGTGTCCACCATGTTCCATAGTGTCTAGCAAGCTAGCAGCATAGGTACCTCCCATATGGGCACCAAATTTCGTCGACGCGTCGCTAAAATAAATCTTACCATCAGCGGTTACATCTAGGTCATCTGCATAATCAATATCAGTACCGTTCACAGAGCGAGTTAATACTGACAGTTCTCCCGCTGGAGTTACCTTCAACAGACCCTTATAGGCATCGGCAATGAGAAGATTATTTTCTTTATCGAACACTAGTCCCAGAGGGCTACCCTCGGTATTGACCCACTTAATTTGCTCACCAGTATCTTCGTTATAACGAATAATCCAACCTTCTCGAGTCGCAGCGTATATCTCATTACCCTTTAATGCCAAACCCTCAGGCCCATGAGTATCAGGCAGATTGATAATCTCAATGGCCTCCAGGCGGGTGTTTTGCTCAAAATCACCCACAAAGCCTTTATCTATAGGTGCTTCCCAACTGACTGGATCAATAGGTACTGGCCAAAGTAATAGGTAAGTAGACAGAATGACAGTGAATAACAGCACCTTTTTACGCATATTGAGCCCCTTTTTAGAATAATTTTGTGGCGAGTATGGTGCGCTACTGAACGCGGTTAATCAACTATATTAGTTTCCCTTGGTGTGCTGTCTTAGGTAGGGTAAAATGCGCTCTTAAATCTCACGACTGACACGCAAAAGGTAGTCACGAAAATCATGGAAGTTAGCCCATTATATACAGCCCTAGAGGATCTCCAGACACGCACTAATGTGCTCAGGGGGTATCTTTGACTATGATAATCGCAAAGAGCGACTTGCAGAGGTCGAGCTAGAGCTGGGAGAACCAGATGTGTGGAATAAGCCTGAGATAGCTCAGGAATTGGGTCGCGAGCGTTCCTCTCTAGAAGTCGTAGTAAAAACAATCGAAGATCTTGATACGGGTGTTGCCGATGCTCGCGAATTGCTGGATATGGCGGTTGAAGAAGATGACTCAGATACTGTGTGTGATGTGGAATCGGAGATGTCTGATCTTGAAGCTAAATTAGCTAAACTAGAGTTCCGCCGCATGTTCTCTGGCCCGATGGATACAAATAATGCTTTCTTGGAAATTCAGTCTGGTTCTGGTGGTACTGAGGCTCAAGATTGGGCCGAGATGTTGTTGCGAATGTATTTACGTTGGGCAGATGATAAGGGCTTTAAAGCCGAGTTAGTCGAGTGTTCTGCTGGGGAGGTAGCTGGCATTAAGAGTGCAACAGTAGAGGTTTCAGGGGAATATGCCTTTGGTTGGCTGCGAACAGAGATTGGTGTTCATCGATTGGTTCGAAAGTCACCTTTCGACTCAGGGAATCGTCGTCATACGTCTTTTGCAGCGGTATTTATTTCCCCAGAAATTGATGACAATATTGAAATTGAAATTGACCCCTCTGACGTTCGCACTGATACTTATCGTGCTTCTGGAGCGGGCGGTCAGCACATTAATAAAACTGATTCCGCAGTGAGACTCACCCATGGCCCCAGTGGTATAGTGGTGCAAAGTCAGAGTCAACGATCCCAGCATCAGAATCGCGATAAATGCTGGCAAATGTTGCGAGCTAGGCTTTACGAATTAGAGGTAAGTAAACGGCAGGAGGCGGCGCAGGCTACAGAAGATACTAAGTCTGATATTGGTTGGGGCAGCCAGATTCGCTCTTATGTTTTGGACGATGCTCGAATCAAAGATCTGCGCACAAATATTGAAACACGCAATACTCAAGCGGTTTTAGATGGCAAGTTAGACCAATTTATAGTTGCTTCGCTGAAAGCGGGGCTTTAAAAACTAACATAACAAATAGAGTAAACATGACTGATCAACAGGATGAAAACAAACTTATTGCTGAACGACGTGCCAAGTTGGATGTGCTTCGCACTCAAGATGGAGCAACGTTCCCAAATCAGTTTCAGCCAGCCCATAAAGCCGCCCAGTTACAGACTGAGTTTGGCGATCAGTCTAAAGAGCAATTAGAAACTCTAGGGAAAGTGGTTAGTGTTGCGGGTAGAGTTATTCGTAACCGGGGTGCTTTCATTGTGGTTCAGGACAGTTCTGATCGTATTCAATTGTATGTGACCAAGGAGGCTCGACCGTTTGCAAAGTCTTTAGACTTAGGTGATATCGTCGGTATTACTGGAGCATTGCATAAGTCAGGTAAGGGTGATTTGTATGTGCAGATGGACGAATATCTATTACTGACTAAAGCTTTAAGGCCCTTGCCCGATAAATTTCACGGTCTTGCTGATCAAGAGATGCGCTATCGGCAGCGTTATGTTGACTTGATTGTTAATCCAGATGTTCGCAATACATTCCGCATACGTTCAAAGGTGGTGGACTTTATTCGGCGCTACCTGAATGACGCAGACTACCTTGAAGTTGAAACCCCAATGCTCCAAGTGATACCGGGTGGCGCAGTTGCGCGTCCATTTGTGACCCACCATAATGCTTTAGATATTGATATGTATCTGCGAATTGCGCCTGAACTCTATCTCAAACGGCTTGTGGTTGGTGGTTTTGAGCGTGTTTATGAGATAAACCGTAATTTCAGAAACGAGGGCCTTTCAACGCGCCATAATCCTGAATTTACGATGCTTGAGTTCTATCAGGCCTATGCTGACTTTAATGATTTGATGGATCTAACTGAGGATATGCTGCGGAAATTGACCACTGAGGTGTTAGGATCTACCAAAGTTGTAAATACAGTGAAAGATACTGATGGTGAAATTCAAAATGAAACTCATTATGATTTTGCACAGCCTTTTACCCGACTATCGGTGTTTGATTCGATTCTTCAATACAACCCTTCTATTACTGCAGATCAACTGAGTGATGAAGTTGAAGCTCGTAAAATTGCGAGCTCTTTGCATATTCCTCTTAAAGATATCTGGGGTTTGGGAAAAGTTCAGATCGAAATATTTGAAAAAACCGTTGAACATCTTTTGGAGCAACCAACGTTCATCACCATGTACCCCGCTGAAGTTTCTCCTTTAGCTCGGCGCAATGATGAAGACTCCTTTGTGACTGATCGATTTGAATTTTTTGTCGGCGGTAGAGAGATTGCCAATGGTTTTTCTGAACTAAATGACCCAGAGGATCAAGAGGCACGCTTTAAGCAACAAGTTGCCGAGAAAGATGCAGGTGATGTTGAGGCTATGCATTTTGATGCTGACTATATTCGTGCTCTCGAGCATGGTATGCCCCCAACTGCTGGCGAGGGAATAGGTATTGATCGATTGGTTATGTTGTTGACCGACTCACCATCAATCAGAGACGTGCTACTGTTTCCTCATATGCGACCTGAGTGAGGGACGACACGAATTAGCTCTGATTGGGCTCTCCGTTAAATTTGACTGAACCCATGGAACTATCGCTAATCACCCCAGTTCTTCTTTTATTTTCCAGAGGGTATGTCTTTAAAAGCCACACCTTTGTCAGCTCGAGGATCCTGGGGTAACCCTAAAACACGTTCGGCAATAATGTTTTTTAGAATTTCATCGGTGCCCCCCGCGATTCTAAGGCCAGGAGCCCCTAACCATGCATCATGGAAACTATGTACATCAGTATCGTCGGTTTTTAGCATGCCAGCCATGTCAAGAGAGTCGATACCAAAGTTACCAACGGCCTGCAATTTGTTTGCACTCACAACCTTGGTAATTGATGCTTCAGGACCCGGAGTATCGCCTCGAGATAGTGCCGACATTGTGCGTAGTTTAGTATTTTTTAAACCGCTAGCCTGACAATACCAGTCAGCAATAGATTCTCGTACCGCTCGGTTTTGTATTAGAGGTTGGCCATGGTCATCTTGCTTTTGGGCCCACTTGAATGCCTCTGTGGCATCAGCACCGTTAGCATCTCCCACTGCTAATCGTTCGTTCATTAGTGTTGTTATAGCTACTCTCCAACCATCACCAACAGCACCAAGTCGCTGGCTATCGGGGATGCGTACGTCATTAAAATAGACTTCATTAAAAGAAGAGCCTCCGGTGATTTGCTTGATGGGTTTAATATCAATACCGGGAGATTTCATATCAATAAAGAAAAAGGTCATTCCTGCGTGTTTATCAACATCGGGATCATGGCGGACAACAATAATACCGTAATCACAGAAATGTGCTCCAGATGTCCAGACTTTCTGACCATTAATGATCCAATCACTGCCATCCTGCACCGCTCGGCTACGCAAACCGGCCACATCTGATCCCGCAGAGGGTTCGGAAAATAATTGGCACCAGATTTCTTCGCCAGCGGCCATAGGTGGGAGATATCGTTGTTTTTGCTCTTCAGTTGCGTACTGCATCATCACCGGGCCGGCCATACCTAGACCGATTTCATAGACGCCCCACGGCACATCAAATTTGGCTTCTTCTTGTCCCCAAATAATTCTTTCTATGGGTGAGGCCTCTAAACCTCCATAAATTTTAGGCCAGTGCAACATAGCCCAGCCGGCATCAAATTTCTTCTTTTGCCATTCCAGCGCAGATTTTAGAAACTCTTTTTGGTCAGTTTTACCATATCGTTTGTCATTCCGAGCACTAGTTTTAGGTTGAGCATTATCTTTCAACCAAGCACTGCATCTGGCTCTGAATTCGGCTTGTTGCTCAGTGTCATTAAAATTCATAAAAATCTCCTTAGTTCGCACTTGCGAGATTAGACTTTTCTAATCCACTGATTAGTTTTTCCTTCCAGACAGCAAGGGACCCGATATTCAGAGAAAGTACTTTTGCTCTCCGATAAAACATATGACAGTCATATTCCCATGTAAAACCGTTACCGCCATGAGTTTGAATATTCTCCTGAGCGCAAAGTTTAAATGCCTCAGTTGAACTCACGCGAGCGGTAGCAGCAGCAACACTCAGTTCGGACGAGTCGGTTGATAGTGCCCAGGCCCCATAGTAGGTATTTGATTTAGCTAAGGTGAGAGCAATATACATATCGGCAAGCTTATGTTTGATTCCTTGATATGAACCAATTGCTCTACCGAAAGCAAATCGATGTTTAGCATAGTCCGTTGCCATATCTAATGCCGCTTGGGCACCACCAATTTGTTCAAAGCTAAATAGAACGGCCGCTTGATCAAGAGTATTTTGCAACATAGACCAACCATTCTCCGCGTCGCCTATCAGTGTGCTTGGCGCGTTGTTAAACTCAATTGCCGCGTATCCGCGAGTATCATCGATGGTTGCTTGTTTTTCCAAGACACAGTTTTTGACAGATAAATCTATGAGTCTCAACTCAATACCTTTATCCCCTTGGCACACCACGATTGCGTGCGTGGCGGCATTAGCATCTGGTACAGCGATTTTCTTACCTGAAATAAGGTCGTTTGATACTTTTGTGTTGATATTATCCTCAGTCGGAGCATATAGCTGTTCTGTTAGGGCTAATGTTCCAACACACTCACCAGTGACTAATTTTGGTAGTAGGTCTTTTTTTATGTCTTCATTGGCGAATTTAACAAGGATTTCTGTGAAAAGATAAACAGAGGAAGAGTAAGGCACAGGCGCTAGCGATCTACCTAGTTCTTCAGCAACAACGCAAAGCTCAAGATGACCCAGTCCTAGTCCTTCATATTGTTCAGGTATTCTGATCCCAGTCCAACCCATAGATACAATTTGGTTCCAGAGATCTTGGTCTAGGTCGCTTTCAGCATCCATAACGGCTCTGCCTCGTCGGCAAGCTTGCTCTTTATCAAAAAATTTTCTTGCTTCGGATTGAAGGAGTTTTTGGTCATCTGAAAAATCTAGGTTCATGATCTATCACTTTCTCTAAATTAAATTTTGAGTCGAGACCATAAATCATAAGTTTATGCGGCGCAAATGCCATATGGATGTTTAATCGTTTTTATTTTCGAGTTTCTTGTGCCATTGTTGAGTGCGATAGAAAAACCCTACGTAGCCGCGAACCATTAGATATTCACCCTTTAGCCATACCTCTCCCTTATATTCTTTACCGCTTTCAGGATCAAAAAGAGTGCCTTGCCCCCAAACGCCCTTCTTTAACGTAAGGCCATTGATGACTTGCATGCCGATAATGGGAAGATCTTTCAGTTCACCTTTGCACTTAACACAAGTAGGGTTCTTTTCTAAAGGGTCATGTACCTCGATGATTGTTCCGAAAAGCCTATCCTCATCGACTGTCACCTTTACAGTAGAGCGAATCTCACCGGTGGTATCATCAACAGTGTTCCATAAACCTGAGGGGGTAGAAATGTTCTCAGCCCAAAGGGTTGTTGAGAATAAGGATGCTAATAGAATGAAAGTTATTCGCATGATTTTATCTCCAGTTAAAATTTGCAAAATCATCCCGCGATAAATTCAATAAGTTAAAGTTACATTGGTATAGTGGGGATCGACCATCGTTATTTTTTATGTTGGATTAAGAATCACCTGCGGTCATCTGGTTGGAAAAACAGTGGCTAACAAATAAGGATGCTGTCAAAAGTGCAACAGCACATACTTGGTGAGCTGCAGCAACCGGCACTGGGATATAAAATATCAATGTGCTTATTCCCAGAGACACCTGGGCCACCAGTAGAATAAGAAAGCAATATATAGCGGTTTTAAGAGGCCCATTAAGATCAGATTTAAGTGCTTTATAGGCAAATGCCACCACTAGCACAACAATTAAGTAGGCGAACATTCGATGATTAAATTGAATGGTTAACATATCTTCGAACGCGGACAACCAAAATGGCGTAAGACTATAGAGTCCCGGTGGGATGAAGCTATCACCCATAAGAGGCCAAGTTGGGTAGGGAATTCCGGCGCGAGTACCTGCAACCAGCCCCCCAGAAAGGATCATTAAGAAAATCAGACTACTCAGGGTATAAGAGAAGCGCTTTAAATGCTGTGGTTGAGAGAGTTTTGGCGCTAACAAATCAAGCACTGTCCAAACAATAAAACCATAAATAAAGACCGCCAAGCCTAGATGAGCGGTTAACCGATACTGACTGACATGAGGGTTGTCTACAAGACCACTTTTAACCATGTACCAACCCAGTAGCCCTTGGCTGCCACCGAGCAACAACATAACCACTAGCCTTGGAGTTAATCCATGGGCTATTCGTTTGGTGAAATAAAAGAACAAAAAAGGTAGGACAAAGATAATGCCAATAAAGCGACCCAACATTCGATGTAAATATTCGTACATGAAGATTGGTTTAAACTCTTCCAAGGTCATTGTGAAGTTAGTTTTTTGATACTCTGGGAACTGCTGATACTTTGCAAACATGGCTTGCCAGTCAGCTTGAGTGATGGGCGGAATAATTCCTTTAATTGGTTTCCAGTCAACCATCGAGAGGCCAGAGTCCGTTAGTCTGGTGACCCCTCCGAGTAGGATCATGCCGAAAATAACTGCAGCACAAATTAAAAGCCAATAGGCAATCTGTCGGTCATAATGTTGTTGCGGAGGTGTTAAATTATTCAACATAACTTCATTATATCATTGTTGTGAATGTGCTTTCAGCCAGCCTTTTTTACGAAAGCGCCGCATGTTTAGACTAGATTTTAAAGAGAAATCGACCAAAGAGGTGGCGTAGAGCCACACTACTTCGGCACCCATTGTGACAAGCACCCAAGGCGCAATAATACGGGTCAATAAAATACTAAACACTGTGACCATCATTGGGTAGCGAGTATCGCCTGCTCCTCTGAGAGCTCCAGCCATACTAAATTCTACTGCCATTAATGGAAGACAGGCGCCAAGGATATAGGTAAATTGGACCATATGACGAATTACCTCGGGATCATCGATCATAAACCGAGCAATATCATGGGCACACCAACACATGACTGCGGCGCCTGTAATCATTATGTAAAGACAGGTGCGCATAGTTTTCCAGCCTGCATCATATGCACCCTTTAAGTCCCCCGCGCCGAGATGCTGGCTAACCAGAGTAGCGCTTGAAATAGAAAAGCTAAAGGCGACAACAATCACTAGGCCTAATATTGACAAACCGATGCCATAGGCGGCAAAGGGAGCGCTGCCATAGCCGGCCAAAAAAACCATAAATATAAGTAACCCACCTTGAAAAAAAGCCTGTTCAAAGGCTGCGGGTAGACCAATATTGATTAATATCTTACTGTTACTTAGGAAATCGGGCATTGGATTTGAAGGTTTAAAATGAAAGGCTCCGAATATCCAAATAAGTAGAAATATAATAATCGTGATAGTCATGGCAATGCCACCGCCAATGGCTAGCCCAGCAATACCCATCATAGGGAAACCCAGCCAACCAAATGTCATTGCAGATCCAAGAGCGAGACTCAAAATAACACCAACAACCGCTGTCCACAAAGGCGTAGTACTATCACCTGTCGCCCTAAATGCCATATTGAAGACCAATGTTGTCAGCATTGCAGGGGCGAAGAGTGCGGTCCAAAGCATAAAGTCGGCGGCCATGCTGTGACCGTTAGCAGACAAACCAAAAATACCGACTAATTGATCTCGGAAGGGTATGGCAATCCACGAGAAAAGCATGCCATCGAGGAGAAAAAGAACAATAGAAAGGGTAGCAAAGCGTCCAGCCAACAGTCGATTGTCTGCGCCCCAGTATTTGCCTACCATAGCCGTTGTGCTGCTGCAAAGACCCATTACCACGGCGTGCAAAACAAAATAGAGTCGCTGTCCTGTTGTGACAGCGGCAACAGCATCTGTGCCGAAAGTACCTGCCATTTTCAAAAAGGCGACACCCATCAGCATATATACAATATTGCTGATAATAGTGGGCCAGGTGAGACGCCAGATATTAGAAGTGGAGACAGATTCCATAAGCCGTCATTGTAGCATTTGGGTCAGTTTAAGTTTACGGCTTTATGAAAAATTTAAATGCTCGTGATTAGTATCCAGTTAAATTCATTAATTAAGTTTTTTCGTCGGTTGGCATGCAGAAATATAATAGTAAGATTTTGGCAAATGTCCCCTGCTATGAGGGCTTCTGTTGGTGGGACAAGTTATAAAATATGTTACTCTCTAACCTTTCTAGGAGATCCATCAGTAACCTAAAAATGAATATTACCGAGCAGGCAAAAAAACAGTTATCTCCCCTTTGGTTAAAAAACTTGCGCGGTGAGTTAGATAAAGATTATTGGTTAGCATTAAATCAATATTTAGCTGCCCAAGCCCAATTGGGTAAGGTGATTTATCCTCCGGCTGAGAAAGTCTTCTCTGCTTTTAGTCAAACTGATTTAAATAATATCCAAGTAGTTATCATTGGCCAGGATCCATATCATGGTCCCAATCAGGCAAATGGCCTCTGTTTCTCTGTTGCTCCAGGTAATAAGATACCACCATCCCTAAGGAATATTTTCAGTGAATTATCGGCTGATCAGAATGTAGTTGTGCCCAATCATGGGTCTTTAGATGAATGGGCCAAGCAGGGTGTATTTTTACTAAATACCGTGCTTAGCGTTGAGCAGGCTTGCCCGGGGATACATGCTGACAAAGGATGGGAAAGATTCACAGATGCAGTAATAAGATTAATCAGTGATGAAGGTGAATCTGTTGTTTTTATGTTGTGGGGTAATTATGCTGGAAGAAAGAAGAGCCTAATTGATGAATCAAAGCACCTGATATTGGAGGCCGCTCATCCGTCACCTCTTTCAGCTTATCGAGGCTTTTTTGGCTGTAAGCATTTTTCTTTGGCAAATGATTACCTAATATCCAAAAAATCCTTTTCGATTAACTGGCAGATCCCAATGATGTCCCATGATACCCAACAAATTTCATTAGAACTTTAACTCAAGGCAAGATAAACCAGTGTTGAAATCGTGGCAAACCCCTAAAAACTTGCTCATTTTGATGACTATTGCGATGACATTGGCCTTTGCTACGTGGATGGCTCTGCTAAACAATTTTGTTATTGAGCGGGCATCATTTACCGGTAAAGAAATAGGAATATTGCAAAGCATTCGGGAGATACCTGGGTTTATGGCTTTTTCTGCTGTTTTTGTTCTGCTTCTGATAAAGGAACAAACCTTTGCTTATATTGCATTAGCTCTCCTAGGTATTGGAGTGGCCATCAGTGGGTATTTCCCTTCGGCCTTAGGTCTGTATCTGACTACGTTTCTCATGTCGGTGGGTTTTCATTATTACGAAACTGTTAAGCAATCGCTTTCATTGCAGTGGCTAACGATCGATGAGGCTCCAGGAGTTTTGGGAAAGTTGATTGCAGTTAGCTCCATTGCTTCATTGGCGGTTTACAGTTTTCTGTGGGTTGCCCAACGTTATCTCGATCTTAGTTATGAAATGATATACCTAGTAGGCGGAGGGGGTTGTTTGGTTCTTGCCTTAATTATGTGGTTAGGTTTCCCTAGATTTGAAAGTGCGACGCCTCAGAGAAAACACCTACTGTTGAGAAAACGTTATTGGTTATTCTATGCATTGACCTTTATGAGTGGCGCAAGAAGACAGATCTTTATGGTTTTTGCGGGCTTTTTAATGGTAGAGAAATTTGGCTACAGTGTTTCGGATATCGCAGCATTGTTTATGATTAATCATATTTTTAACTGGGCGTTTGCTGGGCGTATAGGACTTATTGTAGGGCGAATTGGAGAACGTCGAGCACTAACTTTTGAGTATTGCGGATTATTTTGCGTTTTTATAGCCTACGCTTTTGTTAACGATGGGCTGTGGGCTGGGGTTCTCTATGTGGCTGATCATCTATTCTTTTCTTTAGCCATTGCCATAAAGACGTACTTCCAAAAAATAGCTGACCCAGCAGATATGGCCTCTACCGCCGGTGTAGCCTTTACCATTAATCATATTGCAGCTGTTTTCATCCCAGTCTTATTTGGTTTAGTTTGGCTAGTCTCACCTATGATGGTGTTTTTGATGGGGGCAATTATGGCGGTAATTAGCTTAGTATTAGCGCGCAATATTCCAATACATCCGAGAGCTGGTTGCGAAGTTCTGTGGGGAGCTACAGAAAGTAACGAGTCTAAATTTACCTAAGCACTCTTTTATTAAAGATCTGTTTTAAGGGGTGGTTTACTAGCTTTTGCACGCAACCAGTTTAGTTTCGTCAATATCGAGGGACTTAGGGCGATTCTCCGCTCTAATGAAAATTTACCAGGATAATCCATCATTAGTAGCCCTGCGACCATGGTTAAAATACCCTGTCCGGGTAAAAATAACATTAATATTCCGCTCAACAATAGAAGATAACCAATGGTGTTTTTAACCACAAAAACCAGCACCCACATTCCTGGAAAGCGATTCTTCCAGGGGGTTAGCTGTCGTTTTGATGATATAAAATAATCTTCAGGGATCAAAGCTACCAGCCAGGGCAGAGAAGCTAAGCTAGTAATGAAAACGATCAACGAAATTAATCCCATCCAGACGAATAGGTTTTCGTGGGTACTAGCCCAGAGAATAATTTGGTTCACGATGATTTAGGAAGCTCATAAGGTAACGGTAAAAGCCTCATTGGGATCGGGTCTCCCTCTCCAAATCTGACCTTTGAGCAGTCAGTAGACTTTATGGCCAAAATAGCCAAGATTTCGACAGTTGTCTTGCTGGCTGGTGCTACAGCAGCAACAGTCCCAATCATCTTTCCTTCAGTGTTCATTAACCCTTGCTTTAGGAACGGAATAACGTCTGTGTCGAGGCTAATACGATACAGTCGTCGTTTTACAGCTCCGCGATAATGAGCACGTGCGACTATTTCTTGCCCTGTATAGCACCCTTTTTTGAAGCTAATAAAATTCAGGGCGTCCAGATTAATCATTTGCACAATGAATTCATCTGAAGTTTGTTCTAAGACTTCGGCCATGCCAGCACGAATACGTAATAGATCGCTATAACCCTGTCCAGCAGGTGTAACCAAATGCGTTATCGTCTGTAATTGTTCAATTGCAGTCGTGACATTGAGTGTAGTAGAAAAAACTGAGGGGCTAATTTCTCTTACTGAGTACCACTGGATTTTTTCAACTAAGGATTCGCTACCTGAGCCAGAAATCATCACGCTCAAGAATTCATGGGTGACGTTAACGATCTCAGTTTTGAAAAAGACTGAATATTTTTTAAGACTACTAATAGCAAGTGCAACAACAGAGTGATGGGTTTCTAACAGAAGAGCGCCATCATCACCTTTAGTAGCACTAAACAAAAATATAATGCGTCCTTTTGGTGAAAGGTGAGCTCCATTTTTAGATTCACCAGGTTTGATTGAGGAAAGGTCACAGGTGACCTGACCTTGTAAAAACTCTACACTATCTGGACCGTTCAATTTGATATAACCACGATAATTCGCACTTAAAACTGTTGTTTTAGGTAGTGTTGGATAGTCTGACAAAGATTCGCCGAAAGACTCTATGATATTCGAGTGGTCATCGTTAGCCATCGCTGAATGATCTGGAAAAAGGAGTTGCCAGTCCATAGATTAAAGTGATCCTGTTTGTTTAAAGTTGATTGTCTCTTATAATACCGCTTTTGCACACTGAATGATTAGTTATGAATAAAAACCGTCTGCTTTGGGCGAGTCGCCGCGGTATGTTAGAGCTAGATCTAATTCTTACTCCCTTTGTTGAAAATGTCTATGATTCGTTAGATGAACAAGACCAACTTCGGTTTCAGGTGCTTTTGGACTGCGAAGACCAGACCTTATTTTTATGGTTCATGCAAAGAGAGCAGCCCACAGATCCAAACATGCAAAGGATCCTGCAGGTAATTCGTGATAGTCGCAAAAAACCATCAGCAGTTTAGTCTAAGACCATCGAAAACCCTGTTGCTAGCCAGTATAGGGCTAGCAGTGTCGATCTTGCTTTTATTAAGTTCACTTCCGATAGTATTCTGGATAAAAGTCCTTGCTATCATTACGGTAGGGCTATTTTTTTACCAATCTATCACTGCCATGCATTCAGCTCAAACGGAAGAGTTGGTATTTAATTCTGAGACAAATCTCTGGAATCTTCGCGGTAGAGATAATTTAACTGAATTACGATTAGGCTCAAATCAATTTATTACAGATTGGCTGATTATTATCTATTTTACGACCCCTGAAGGGGTTGTATTCAGTCGCGCGATTACAAAAGATGTTGTTAATTCTACACAGCATCATCAGCTGCGGGCCCTGTTACTTTCTCGTAGTATTTAACGCTAGTCACGGTTAATGATGACATCTTGGCCAGCGTAATTTATAGGAACCATCACGGTATCTCGAGCAATGGGTGATAATTCAGGATAGTCCAAGGTAAAGTGAAGTCCGCGACTTTCCTTACGTTGCATGGCGCAGCGAATAATCAATTCAGATACTGTTGCCAGATTTCTAAGCTCTAGTAGGTCTCGAGTAATTAGGCAATTGCTATAGTATTCTTGGATTTCTTTTTGGAGAAGTTTAATTCGATGTTGAGCGCGTGCTAGGCGTTTATCTGTTCGAACAATACCGACGTAATCCCACATAAAACGACGAAGTTCATCCCAGTTATGGGAGATAACAACGTCTTCGTCTGAGTGGCTTACTCTAGATTCATCCCACTCAGGAATAAAATCAGGAACAGGAATTTGACCAATTTGGTGATTGATTTTTCTGGCTGCTCCCTGCGCGTACACCAAGCACTCTAGCAAAGAATTACTTGCCATTCGGTTGGCCCCGTGCAACCCAGTGAAGGCATTTTCGCCGATGGCATAAAGATTTAGTAGATCAGTCTGGCCATCATTGCCAACTATAATTCCACCGCAGGTATAGTGCGCAGCCGGAACAACCGGTATGGGGTCAGTTGTAATATCGATGCCGTACTGTAAACATTGATTGTATACAGTAGGGAAGTGCTCAGTAATGAATTCAGCAGATTGATGACTTATATCCAAATACAGACAGTCACTACCTAACCTCTTCATTTCATGATCTATAGCTCGAGCTACCACATCTCGAGGGGCAAGCTCAGCATCGGGGTGGAAATTCTCCATAAAGGTATTTCCATTAGGAAGCCTCAAAATAGCGCCTTCTCCGCGGAGGGCTTCAGTAATCAAGAATGACTTGGCCTTTGGGTGATACAGACAAGTTGGATGAAATTGATTGAACTCCAAATTTGCCACTCGACAACCTTTACGCCATGCCATCGCAATCCCATCACCACTGGCACCATCCGGGTTACTAGTGTAAAGATATGCTTTGCTTGCACCTCCTGATGCAAGTATTACGCTTTTGGCCTGAAATAGTGATATTACGGATGTTTGTATGTCTAGCAAATAAGCGCCGGTGCATCGGATTTTGCGTGAATTTTTATCCGCTTGCGTGACCAAATCAACAGCGCAATGATGCTCGAAGATATCAATATTAGGTGCGGCAATGACTTGTTCGACAAGCGTTCCAGTGACTTCCTTACCCGTTGCATCAGCAGTATGGAGGATTCTTCGATGACTGTGACCGCCTTCTTGTGTTAGGTGATAAGATTCTTGATTGTTTTCTCGAGTAAACGTCACGCCTTGTTGAATAAGCCAATTTACTGCCTCAGGGCCATTTTCTACCACAAAGCGCACTGCATCCTCATGGCATAGACCAGCTCCCGCAATAAGGGTGTCTTTGACATGAGCATCAGCACTATCGTTTTCATCAAAAACTGCTGCAATACCTCCTTGAGCGAGCCAAGAGGCTCCACCTTGTAGGGAAGATTTGCTGATTAGAGCAATATTGAGGCTTTTATCTAATTGCAGGGCGCTAGTTAGACCAGCAGCACCACTACCAATGATAAGAACGTCATAAAGATGGGTTTGCTTCATTTGTATGTCACACAGTGTTGGAGCGACATGATAATATAACATTTTGAATCAAGCGAACTTAACAGGCATTCAGTGGTCTGTAGTAAAGCATTGTGGGATCTTTTATTCCGTTTGCTTTAATTAATCTAATCAAAAGTAGCAAAGTCGGAACAGTGAATGACTGAAATTAAAGGTGAGGCCACAGATCAGCAGTTGGTGGTTAGAGTGCAAGAAGGCGATAAGAGAGCTTTTGATCTTTTAGTTTTAAAGTATCAGCATAAGGTTCATGCCATAGTTGGTCGTTTCGTACGAGACACTGATGAGGTTGCAGATGTTGTGCAAGAAGCTTTTATAAAGGCCTATAGAGCACTCCCCAAGTTCCGAGGTGAAAGCCAGTTTTATACTTGGCTTTATCGGATTGCGGTTAATACCGCGAAAAATTATTTAGTCTCACGCAGTCGACGGCCACCAGGTTCAGATGTTGATATAGATGATGCCGAGTATTATTCTGGGAGTGAGTATTTAAAAGATTTAGGGACACCTGAGAACCAGCTTTTTCGAGATGAACTAGAATCAGTAATCGTTAATTCTATTGCTGAGCTGCCAGAAGATCTTCGCACAGCCGTTACATTAAGAGAGTATGAAGGTCTTAGCTATGAAGAAATTGCTGAAATTATGGAATGCCCTGTGGGTACTGTAAGGTCACGTATCTTCAGGGCTAGAGAGTCAATTGATGCAGTTGTAGGAAAACTAATTAACACCGAATAGAAGATTAGTGAACCTTTTGCTTATTGGTTGGTCATAGACACAGCATTTAAAGAAGTTTAGCACCTTTAAGAGGCGTAGAAATGAGTCAATATGATGAAAATTTAGGCGAGTCGTTATCTGCCATGATGGACGGCGAGGCACAAGATCTTGAGGCTCGCAGGGTCTTGAAGGAGTTGTCATCTAATGATGGGACTAACGCTTCTATCATTCGAGGGAAATGGCAGCGCTATCATGCTATTTCAGCGGTGATGAGAGGCGGCGTTGTGTCTGATGTAGACTATTCATCTGCTATTTCTGAAGCAATCAATGATGAAGTTGCACTCAAAACTAATCCTTTTAGAAAAATTCTAAGCTCCTCTGGCCGCTTTGCTATTGCCGCCTCGGTTGCTATGGTGGCGATAATGGGAGTTCAGCAGTTTGAGCAATCTGAGTTAAACCTCAATGACACAACCAACTTTGCTCAGATTGATAACAAGTCTGTTGATGATATAGTTGGCCCTGTGAATCAGGTCCCCTTGGGTTGGATGTTGGATGCTGACATAAGAGCTGTGAGTTCCGAAGGTATTGCTGAGAAGCAATATTCAGAAAAAGAAATACGCCTATACTTGGCATATATTTTGGCTAAGCATTCTAACCAGGCTCCTTATGTGAGGAATCAAGGAATGCTTCCGTACGCACGGATAGAAGAACGTGAACTGCCTACTCAAAAGGAATAAGCTTTAGTGGTGACAAAATTTCGTAACGTTAAAATATTCAGAGTGGCGGTTATTATGACCGCCATTTTTGTTTCTAGCTACTCGATATCTCAAGAAGAGAAATCGGCCCAAATGCTCATGAGAAATATGATCGAGGCCTCAGGTGCGTTGAACTATTCAGGTCTGATAACCTATGAAAAGTCAGGCCGCCTAAAGACATCGAAGATAATTCATCTTGTTCAAGATGGTATTAATTTTGAGAAGATCATCCATTTAGATGGCGCTGAGGGTGAATTTTCGAGGTTTCGCAGTGACACGAGTTGCGAGCCAGGCCATTTGAAGACTTTAAACATAGATTCACGACCAAATATAAGTACGGATAGTTTCGATCTGATTCAAAAATTTTACTCCTTGGAGATTCGAGGGCAATTGCGCGTTGCGAATCGCAAAGCCAGTTTGTTGTTGGTTAGTCCAAAAGACAAACATCGGTTGCCCTATGTGTTGGCAATCGATAATGAGACTAATCTTCTATTAATGTCGGTAATATTAGACCTTTCAGGGAATCCTTTGGAGAGATTTCAATTTATTGAGCTTAGCGTTGATGAAGATTTGTTATCGTTAGATTTTCCTAAAGTACCCTTAAAGGCTGAAAAAGATTGCAAGAGCGATGATTCAAGTATAGACGGAGTCAATTGGAGCGCTAGTTGGGTGCCGCCAGGATTCCAGTTGGTTAATTTCGAAAAAAATAAGGAGACAGGTCAACAGCTGCTTGTTTATTCTGATGGAATAGCTGTTTTTACTGTTTTCGTTGAGTCTCCCCAAGTTAGTGTTAGCCTGCCTGTTTTAGCTACCCGCCATGGTGCTAGTGCACTTGTAACTAGCAAGATAAAGAGCTTCGATAAAGAAGTTATAGTTTCTGTTGTAGGTGAAGTCCCAGCGGGCACCGCAAAAATGGTGTCTGAATCAATTGTTCATGCATCTAAACTGTCTAAGCCGTCGTAGATTTTAGTGGCACATATTAATATGATTTACGAAACGGGAACGATCGTCTCAAAAAACAAAGATAGCTTGATGGTCGAAACTATCAAGCAGACTACATGTGACTCTTGCAGTGCGCAAAAAGGTTGCGGTCATACTGCTCTCACCAAAATGACGGGTACTAAAAATGAAATCCGAGTATTGCCCGGAGACTTTTGTGTTGATAAATTGAGGTTGGGACAGTCTGTTACTATCGGTATCCCTGAGCATATAGTAGTGAAAGGATCTCTGGTAGTTTATCTGGTGCCTATCATTGGAGCTATAGCGGGAGCTTGGATGATGAGTGATCAAGGGAAGACTCTTGAGCAAGATTTATTTAGTATCTTGGGGGCGTTAATTGGTCTTGTTGGTGGCGGAATTTTTGTCAATTTGCGTAGTCAAAAGGCCAAAGCGGATGCCCAAAGCAATCCAGTTTTATGTGGTGTTGAGAACGAACCCAGCGAGCTAGAAAAAATAGAGCAACGTTTTATTTAATTATATTTTATGGAGTTTTAAGTGTTTAAAAACATAGTGTTTACCTCTCTGATAGTAATGGTTTGTGTTGATAAGGTTTATGCTGACTTGCCGGATTTTAGTGCGCTAGTTGAAGCAGCAGCACCCGCTGTAGTGAAAATTAACACAGTTAGTAAGCCAGTTGATAATCGTGACAAGTTACGGGGGCAGGTTCCAGAGATGTTTAGAGAGCTACTGGAGCAGCGCAGGCGCCCAGCGAGACCAGCAAGAACCATGGGGTCTGGATTTGTGATTTCTAAGGATGGATACATTTTAACTAATCATCATGTGGTGGACGGTGCAGATGACATCCAAGTTCAATTTGCTAATCGTAGCGAGTATTCAGCTGTCATTGTGGGCTCTGATCGACGATCTGATCTGGCCTTGTTGAAAATTGAAGCTGATAATTTGCCTAGTTTGAAATTTGCGTCTTCTGAGAGCATTAAGGTAGGTTCTTGGGTCCTTGCTATAGGCTCACCATTTGGTTTGGACTATTCAGTGACTGCGGGTATTGTAAGTGCCATCGGGCGCAGTTTACCCACAGATAAAGGAGAGAACTATGTGCCTTTCATTCAGACTGATGTGGCAATTAACAGGGGTAATTCCGGAGGTCCGCTGTTCAATCTTGATGGAGAAGTGGTCGGTATCAACTCTCAAATTTATTCGCCTACTGGCGGCTCCGTAGGTCTATCTTTTTCGATTCCAGTTAGCATTGCGACTAATGTGGTTGCTCAACTTAGAGATAGTGGTGAAGTGAGGAGAGGTTTCCTTGGCGTGGGTATAAGTGATGTAGATCAGTTTATGGCGGGCGCTCTTGGTTTGCCCGGACCAATAGGTGCATATATTGAATCTGTAACACCTGATAGCGCTGCTGCCAATGGTGGCATCCAGCCTGATGATGTGATTGTTAGTGTAGATGGCCAGGCTATTTTGCGGTCAGAGGATCTGCCGCATATCGTTGGCCTGATAAAACCAGAGGAAATGATTAATGTCGAAGTTTACCGTGAAGGAAAATTCAAAGAATTAAAATTGAAGATTGGAGCTCTCGAAGGAGACGATAATATCCAAGCTTCTGTTATAGACCAATCAGATCGACTTGGGCTTTCTGTTGCAGATCCGGGAGCAGAAGATCTCCGTCTCTTGCGTCTACGCGGAGGTGTAGAGGTGGTCAAGGTGCTATCTGATTCACCTGCTGATATCGCAGGTCTAGAAGTTGGCGACATTATTATTCAGTTGGGATATAGTCGCATCGATGATTCAGAGGAATACAGGTTGGTTATAGCGGAAATTCCTAAAAATACTCCAATACGGATACGCTTTTATCGGCAAGGAAAGGCAATTTTTAGAACCATTCAGATTAACGAATGATTTGCGTATTACCGATGTATTTGCATCACTCTCATAGCTTCATTGTGGCAAATAGGCTAGACTGCGCGCGCTTATTTGAAGGGTAGTACAATCCATTGTCTGATCTTAGTCATATTAGAAATTTCTCAATCATAGCCCATATTGATCATGGGAAGTCCACCATTGCCGATCGCTTTATCCAGTTATGTGGAGGACTAACCGAGCGTGAGATGGCCGCCCAGGTTCTTGACTCTATGGATATTGAGCGAGAGCGCGGTATTACTATCAAGGCTCAGAGTGTTACTTTGCCTTACACTGCGCAAGATGGAAAAACCTATCAACTTAATTTTATTGACACGCCCGGCCACGTTGATTTTTCCTACGAGGTTTCAAGATCCCTCGCCGCATGTGAGGGTGCTCTTCTTATTGTTGATGCGGCTCAGGGAGTAGAAGCTCAATCAGTGGCTAATTGCTATACAGCGATAGCTCAAGGCCTTGAAGTTATTCCTGTTTTGAACAAAATGGATTTACCTCAGGCTGAGCCAGAAAAGGTAATCAATGAGATTGAAAATATCATTGGGATTGAAGCTGACGGAGCAGTCCGATGCAGCGCTAAAACAGGCGAGGGCATAGGTGAAATTTTAGAAGAGTTAGTGAACCAAGTCCCTCCTCCGGTGGGTGATGTAAATGCGCCTTTGCAAGCGCTAATTATTGATTCTTGGTTTGATAACTATCTTGGAGTTGTGTCTTTGGTTCGTGTGATGCAAGGAACGCTAGAGGTAAAAAATAAAGTTGTTGCTAAGTCCATTGGTAAGGCCCATGTGGTCGATAGCGTGGGTGTATTTACGCCCAAGCGTAAAGAGACAGGTATTCTGAGAGCTGGCGAAGTGGGTTTTATGGTGGCTGGAATTAAAGACATTTTAGGAGCCCCTGTAGGAGATACTGTAACCACCTTAAGTACAACCGATGTTGATCCTTTGCCTGGGTTTCAGAAGATCAAGCCTCAGGTTTATGCTGGTATGTTTCCTGTTGACTCTGATGACTTTGAAGAATTTCGCGAAGCACTTAGCAAACTTGCGGTCAATGATGCATCCTTATTTTATGAACCAGAGAGTTCTGATGCTTTGGGGTTTGGGTTTCGTTGTGGATTTCTAGGCATGCTACATATGGAAATCATTCAAGAACGGCTCGAGCGGGAGTATAACCTGGACCTAATTACGACGGCGCCTACTGTTGTTTATGAAATTATTACGTCCAAGGGTGAAACTTTGTATATGTCTAACCCCTCGGATCTCCCAGATCCAGGTCAAATCGAAGAAATGCGTGAACCGATTTGTGAGGCTAACATTCTTGTACCAAAAGAATATGTAGGAAATGTAATTACACTCTGTGTTGAAAAACGAGGAGTTCAGAAAGATATGCAATTTATTGGCGGTCAGGTATCTATTCGATATGAATTGCCTATGAGCGAAGTTGTAATGGACTTTTTTGATCGTTTAAAGTCTGTTAGTCGTGGTTTTGCATCTTTAGATTATGCGTTTGTGCGCTTTGAGATGGCATCATTAGTAAAGCTCGATATCCTTATTAACGGTGATCGTGTTGACGCTTTAGCTGCTATTACTCACCGTGACCATTCTATCCATAAAGGTCGAAATCTGGCTGATAAGATGAAAGAGTTAATACCTCGGCAGATGTTTGATGTTGCGATTCAAGCAGCTATTGGAGGAAGTATTATTGCGCGTACAACTGTAAAAGCACTGCGTAAAAACGTAACAGCAAAGTGTTATGGTGGAGATGTTACTCGTAAGAAAAAGCTGTTGGAGAAACAAAAGGCCGGCAAGAAGAGAATGAAGCAGGTGGGTAGTGTCGAAATACCTCAAGATGCATTTTTAGCGGTCTTAAAGACTTAATGGCATTCAGAAAAAGGCTTAATAAAAGGATTATGTGAGATGGACTGGAACTTTGAACTGATACTCACGGTGATTTTTATAATCACAGCGTTCTTCTGGTTGTTGAATCGGTTTTGGGTAAAAACAGACGAAGGTATTATTGAGTTTTTCGGTTCATTAGCGCCGGTATTGGGTTTGGTGTTAATCCTCCGTTCTTTTATAATTGAGCCATTTCAGATTCCTTCTAAATCTATGGTCCCTACACTGAAAGTGGGTGATTTTATATTGGTAAGTAAATGGAATTATGGCATTAGGCTACCAGTTGTTAGGACTAAGCTATTTGATGTTGGCACGCCTAAACGTGGAGATGTCATTGTGTTTTTCCCGCCTCATGAGACTCGCTATTTTATCAAGCGTTTAGTTGGATTGCCTGGAGATAAAATCAGTGTTATCAATGGAATGCTGTACGTTAACAATGAAGCTATGAGTCAAGAACCGTCGGAAGTTGAGCCCGGAGCGCCTCGATCTAAAGTCATGATAGAGAATCTTAATGGCGTTGAACATGAGATTCAAAAGCGGGAGCCACCAAGCCGCTTGAGTCAGAACTTTTCAACGGTAGTGCCTCAAGGGCATTACTTCATGATGGGGGACAATCGAGATAATTCGAGCGATAGTCGCGTTTGGGGGCCTGTTCCCGAAGGTCGAATCGTAGGTAAGGCGTTCGCGCGTTGGATGTTTTGGGATGATTTCTTGAGTGTACCCAACTTCTCTCGAGCGGGATCAATCGAATAGAAGATTGACATGCTAGTTTTGCCCGACGATGTAAAAATAGTCGGTCGGGATGCTCTTTCTTACAATATACTGTTGGTTAATAACATAAATCCTAGGTGTTGCTGTGGCTGCTAATATTGCACAACTCGAGCGAAGACTTGGCTATCAGTTTGATAACCCCGACCTATTATTGTTAGCACTGTCTCACCGTAGCTTTTCTGGCCCCAATAATGAACGGTTGGAGTTTCTTGGGGACTCCATTCTAGGGTTGGTCGTAACAGAGTTTTTATATAGACAGTTTCCAGATGCTCGAGAGGGAGAGCTAAGTCCTATGCGCTCGCATATAGTGCGCGGTGAATCATTAGCGCAAGTGGCAAAAGAGTTAGAGTTGGGAGCAGAGTTACTTCTCGGCTCGGGTGAAATGAAGAGCGGCGGTCATCGTCGTGACTCGATTCTTGGAGATACTGTCGAGGCACTTATTGGGGCAGTTTATCTAGATAAAGGCATGGAGATGGCCAAAGAGTGTGTCTTATTATGGTTTAGCAACTTTATTGAGAGCGCCTTAAAAGTAAAGCCTGGAAAAGATCCTAAAACTGCACTCCAAGAATGGTTACAAAAAAGGGGTGAACCCTTGCCAGACTACCAACTAGTGAAAATAGGCGGTGAGGCTCACAATCGTTTGTTTACAGTAAGCTGTAAACTAGATGTGGTTAAAGATGAGATGAGCGCTACAGCAGGCAGTAGGAGAAGAGCAGAGCAAATGGTAGCAGAACAATTACTAACACAATTGGAGCTAAAGTAGTGACAGCTGAAGATACATACTGTGGTTACGTGGCTATTGTCGGTCGACCTAATGTTGGGAAGTCTACTTTATTGAACCATATATTGGGTCAAAAGCTATGTATCACGTCGCGTAAACCCCAGACTACCCGCCATACTTTGCTCGGCATAAAAACTAATGACAATATCCAAATGATATTTGTAGACACCCCCGGTATTCATACCAACCAGGAGCGAGCAATTAATAGAGTGATGAATCGCTCTGCGGCCAGTGTTATTTCAGATGTCGATTTAGTTGTATTTGTAGTTGACCGCTTTGAGTGGAGTGAAGCAGACGAGTACGTGGCGAAATACTTGTCTAATAACAGGGTTCCTTTAATTGTTGCACTTAATAAGGTGGATATGATCGAGGACAAAAAAGCACTCTTACCTCACCTTGAATTTCTGTCTAGTAAGGTAAATGCGGTAGAGTTAATTCCATTATCAGCTTTGAGAAAGACAAACCTTGCTGAATTCGAAGAAAAAATTAAGTCTTACATTCCTCAAAAAGATCATCTTTTTCCAGAAGATCAAATTACAGATCGCAGCGAACGGTTTTTAGCAGCGGAAATTGTAAGAGAAAAAATCACTCGGCAACTAGGTGCTGAAGTTCCTTATCAAGTGACTGTGGAAATCGAGGAATTCCGCGTTGAAGGGAAAATCACCTATATCGATGCTCTGATATTAGTTGAACGAGATGGCCAGAAAAAAATTATTATTGGCACAAAGGGTGAACGTATTAAAAAGATTGGTGAGCAGTCTCGCGCTGACATTGAAAATCTATTGGATTCTAAGGTGATGCTGAGAACGTGGGTAAAGGTCCGCAGTGGCTGGTCTGATGATGAGCGTGCTTTGCGAAGCCTAGGTTACGTGGATGAGTAAGGGATAGTGAAGACTGATTCTGAAGTTGGGTTTGTGTTACATACAAGACCCTACCGTGAAACCAGTCTTTTAGTCGATTTATTTACTAAAAATTATGGCCGTGTCCGCTGTGTAGCTAAGGGCTATAGAAAGCCTAACAAAAAGGGTGTTACTCGGGCTCTTTTTCCCTATACAGAGCATCAATTTAGTTGGCAAGGTCGCGGTGATTTGAAGACGCTTACTCAGGCTGACGCGACTCAGAGCCCCCTATTTTTGCAGGGTGAATGTCTTTTTACAGGGCTCTATGTCAATGAATTGTTTTTTCGTCTTCTTCATGAGCATGATCCTCATGAAGATCTCTATGATCAATACCAACAGTACTTCGCTCATATGAGCTCTGGGCAGTTAAGTGAGCTCAAACTGCGACAGCTTGAAATGAGCCTCCTAGAGGAACTGGGTTATGGTCTGGCTATTGATACAGATGCAGAATCTGGCGAATATCTCGATGCAGACAAGTTGTATAAATATATCCCTGAAGAAGGCCTGATGGAGTGTTCTAATCAAAGTACGGAAATGGCTGGTGTATTCAGAGGATCAGATCTTGTGGCTTTATCAGAGGGTAAGTTTGATCGTAAGTCGGTGATTTTAACTGCAAAACAGCTTTTACGTGGCGTGATAGACTTTTATCTTGATGGGCGTAAATTGCATAGTCGTGAACTCTATCGTCAACACTTGGCTAATTCTGCTGCCCAAGATTAGACAAAGTTTAAAGGACAACATTAATGGTTATAGGTATCGGTACTGACATCGTTGAAATAGCAAGAATTTCAGACGTCCTGAATCGCCAAGAGGATAAATTTGTAGAACGTATTTTGACTGAATCTGAACAAAAGCATTATCAAAAGAGCCATCAAAAAGCTGCTTTTTTAGCCAAGCGTTTTGCGGTAAAAGAAGCAGTGGCCAAAGCTTTGGGAACTGGTATTGGCCATGGAGTGAGTTTTCAGGATATGGTCATAACTAATGATGTTAAGGGAGCACCTCAAATAAGCTTGTCAGGGGGTGCGGCTAAAATACTTGCTAAGAAAGAGGGGTCGGTTGTGCTAATTAGTATTGCTGATGAAAGAGATTACGCAATTGCCTATGCTGTTTTATCTAGTTAGGACCTACTCCTATGAGTGATGAGATGGTGAAAAATTACACAATTAATGACCTGCGCTATTTAATGCGGCGTTTACGAGATCCTGAAACAGGATGTCCTTGGGACTTAAAGCAGACCCTCCAAACCATCACAAGCCATACCATTGAAGAGGTATATGAGGTTGTTGATGCCATTGAAAGAAATGATACGGAGCATCTTAATGAAGAGCTAGGGGATTTACTTTTTCAAATTATATTTTATAGCCAAATAGGTGAAGAGCAGGGGCAGTTTGATTTTGATCGAGTTACATCATCTATCACTGATAAATTGATTAGAAGACATCCCCATGTGTTCCCTGAAGGAACATTAGAGTCAGTTAGAGATAATCATTCAGGTGCGCAAATTGACGATATTAAAGAAGTCTGGGAATCGATTAAAAAGCAAGAGAGAGAAAATAAAGGCTCTCAAAAGATCCTTGATGACATACCCCTTGCTCTGCCAGCCCTTAGCCGAGCCTTAAAGCTACAAAAACGAGCGGCAACTGTGGGTTTCGACTGGACAGATACGGCGCCGGTGATCGATAAAATAAATGAAGAACTCAGCGAGCTTGAGGCGGAAATTCAGCGGGGAGATGTTGCGGGAGTCGCTGACGAATTAGGAGATTTGTTGTTCAGTTGTGTCAACTTGGCTAGACACTTAAAGATCGATCCTGAGACTGCAATGCGACATGCTAATGAAAAATTTTGTAGACGCTTTGGTGCGATGGAGGATCTTCTTGGAGATAAAAACATCCATAATCATTCAGTTAAGGAATTAGAGTTACTATGGCTCGAGGTCAAGAAGGCTGAATAGCAAGCCAAAGCGGGCTAGTTAATTGGGGAAAACTATATACCTTATAACTAGGGCAGGGTTGTCCAGTTATGGCATTACGTGTATCGTACGCGGCCGATTTGCCGGTCTTGTCAGACGTCCTATCTATCTAGATAGCGAGACAAAAATTTAGCTTATGGATAGGTTTCAACCAATAGCTGTAAGCGATAGTTAATTGAGGAATAGCCGTAATGAGAGTCATTTTATTAGGTCCCCCAGGTGCAGGAAAGGGCACTCAAGCGAAGTTTATTACCGAGCAGTACTCTGTTCCGCAGATATCCACTGGTGATATGTTGCGAGCAGCAGTTAAGTCCGGCTCTGAATTAGGATCACAGGTGAAAGGAATTATGGAGTCTGGGGGGCTAGTTTCGGATGACTTAATCATTGCATTGGTTAAAGAACGAATCAACCAGAGCGATTGTAAAAATGGATTCTTATTTGATGGATTCCCTCGTACCATCCCTCAAGCTCAAGCTATTAGTGACGCTGGAATAAAAATCGATGTAGTGGTTGAGATTAGCGTGGATGACGAAGAGATTGTTTCTCGCTTAAGCGGCCGCAGGGTTCATGAGAATTCCGGACGGGTTTACCATATTGAACACAATCCACCGAAGATTGCTGGGTACGATGACGATAGTGGAGAACCCTTGGTTCAGAGATTGGACGATCTTGAAGATACTGTGCGCAATAGGCTTGCTGTTTATCACGAGCAGACCAAACCGTTGGTGAAATTTTATACAGAATTAGAGGACTTACAGGGTCAATCACCAAAATTTGCTACAGTGAATGGTTTGGGGCTACTCTCTGATGTTCAGGCAAGATTAGTGGCTGCAATGGATTAGTTGCACGCCCTTCGATGAAGTGCTGAATCGTCACTCTCTTTATTATGCACTAAACAAAAAGTTCTATAGGTGGTGCTAAGTTTTCAATCCAAGGTTTAAAGGTTAGTAATGATATCAATTCTTGCGATAGAAACTTCAACAGATGCGTGTTCCGTAGCGCTGCATAGTGCCTCGGGAGATGTATTCCGATACGCTCAAGAGCCCCGCTCACATACACAACTTGTCATGAAGATGATTAATGAGGTTCTCATTGAGTCATCTATAAAAGTTAGCGAAATAGACGCACTTAGCGTATCTGTAGGCCCGGGTTCTTTCACAGGACTTCGTATAGGGTTCGCTGCTGCACAAGGTCTAGCGTTTGGTTTGGATATCCCAGTTGTGCCTGTATCTTCGTTAGAGGTTATGGTCGCTACATATATTCGCAAAATGAGAGATAACTCTCTGCCAGATAAGTCTGACGGCGATCAGACAGTCATGGTTGTCTTAGATGCTCGAATGGGAGAGTTCAACTGTGGTTGTTATAACGTGAATTGTGACGGGCAAATTTCAACTTATCATCATGACCGGTTACTTAAAGCTGAAGATGCTATCAAGTGGATGCAGGAACTGTCACCAAGTGCAATTATTGGTGATGGAGATAAACTAGTTTCATCTGGGGGTGATTGGTCGGAGCTTTTGACCCACGTATATCCAAACGCTGTGGATCTTTTAGGGATTGCGTTACCTAGATATAGAAAAGGTGAGGGAAAGGCCATAAGCTCAATAGATTTAGTCTATCTGCGCGGTACAGAGGCATGGCAAAGAAGAAAGCGAATTAGGGAAGCATAGTATGGGCACTAAGGTTGCTTTTGTAGGCCTCGGGGTCATGGGATTTCCCATGGCAGGTTGGCTATCTAAGAAAGGATATTCAGTATCGGCTTATAATCGAACTCGTAAAACCGCAGAAAAATGGCTAAGACAATATTCAGGAACCCTTAAATCCACCCCGGCGGATGTAGCTAAAGGTGCGGATATTGTGTTTATTTGCGTTGGTAATGATGATGATGTTACCGATGTAACATTCGGGAAAGATGGTGTTTTTGCTGGTATGTCTGCGGGTGCTATTTTAGTTGATCATACAACCACTTCGGCAAAATTAGCACATAAACTGGCTGCCGAAGCTGAAAAAAATAAGATTGGTTTTGTAGATGCTCCGGTATCCGGAGGCCAACAAGGAGCGGATAGTGGTCAGCTTACGGTAATGTGTGGAGGACAGGAGTCGGACTTTCTTCGCGTCATTGAAGCAATCAATTCCTATGCAAAGGCTGTCAATCTGATGGGTCCTGCCGGCAGTGGGCAGCTGTGTAAGATGGCCAATCAAATATGTATAGCGGGGCTAGTGCAAGGACTTGCTGAGGGACTTAATTTTGCTGAGCGGGCTGGTCTCAATGCTCATCAAGTGGTAGAAGTTATATCCAAAGGCGCCGCGCAGTCATGGCAAATGGATAATCGCTATCAAACTATGCTAGCCAATGAGTATGAACACGGTTTTGCTGTTGAGTGGATGCGAAAAGATCTCTCATTTGCTCTTGAGGAGGCTGAAAGAAATGGTAGTTCGTTGCCTGTTACCCAAATTGTGGACGAATTTTACTCTGAGGTTCAAAAGTTAGGTGGTAATCGCTGGGATACTTCTAGCCTTCTAGCCCGTTTGAAATCTTAGCTGTGGTTGAGTGTTTTCACAGGACACAAACTTCTATAATGCGTTATTAGACCTTTAATCGATGTACTTAAACGGAATCTATAAAAATGTTGCAAGATAGAGAAAAATTTAATGCTGATTTGACGCGTTTTTTAGACGCATCGCCTACGCCGTTTCATGCAGTGCTCGAGATGACGAAAACTCTCTTGGGCGCAGGATTTACCGAGCTTAAAGAGTCTGATAGTTGGTCGCTTTCAGTCGGAGAAAAACATTTTGTTACACGTAATGGTTCGTCAATTATAGCTTTTGTCGTAGGGCAAGAAGATATTGTTGATACGGGTATTAAGATGGCTGGTGCGCACACAGATAGCCCATGTCTTATGGTTAAACCTCAGCCTGAAGTTAATAAACAAGGATATTTTCAGTTAGGTGTTGAGGTGTATGGTGGGGCGCTTTTAAATCCATGGTTTGACCGAGATTTATCCATTGCAGGACGGCTTGTTTTTAGGGATAAAAAGCAAAACCTAAAGCAAAAGCTTGTTGATTTTGAGCGGGCGGTCGCAACGATACCCAGTTTGGCGATTCATTTGGATCGAGAAGCTAACAAGGATCGCTCCATTAACGCCCAGACGGACATAATCCCAGTATTAATGCAATGCGCAGGCTCTACTTCGTTTAGAAATTTACTAGCAGAGCACTTCCTGGGAAAAGGAGATAAGGTTATTGACTATGAGCTCTGCCTATATGATACGCAATCAGCTGGAATTGTTGGTTTAAATGACGAGTTCATTACTTCGGCGAGGTTGGATAATCTTTTAAGTTGTTTTGTGGCGACCCAATCTATTGTAAATGCCAATAGTGAGCAGACTTCTTTGATAGTTTGTAATGATCATGAAGAAGTAGGTAGTGTCTCTGCCATAGGAGCAGATGGGCCGTTCTTGGAGTCGATCGTTGCACGGCTGTGTGGCGTTAATACTTCAAGTGAAATAATTAGTAGAGTCATTACTAAATCGTTAATGATCTCTTGCGATAATGCTCACGCAACTCACCCTAATTTTGCAAATAAACATGATGGGGGACATCTGCCAGCGCTGAACGGAGGCCCTGTTGTGAAGGTGAATGTCAAGCAACGGTATGCCACTAACAGCATAACATCGAGTCTCTTTAAGCAATTGTGCAGTGATATTGATGTACCCGTGCAGCATTTTGTATCGCGAAATGATTTAGGTTGTGGGAGTACTATTGGGCCAATAACATCAGGTAGACTTGGAGTGCCGACTTTGGATGTTGGTATACCTCAGTTAGCGATGCACTCCTGCCGGGAAATGACTGGCGTCGAGGATCCGATAAGACTTTCTAATGTGTTAATAGAGTTCTTTAATAGACCATTGAACCCAAGTATTGAGGTTGAGTAACTGTGGTTAAGCGGTATGATGGTGTCATTATTTAGGCGGCAAATAATTTATGAGTAAACGGCGCGTTTTAACAGGCATTACAACCTCCGGAGCACCTCACTTAGGAAACTATGTTGGTGCCATTAGGCCTGCCGTCGAAGCGAGCCTAAGTGGTGATTACGACTCGTTCTTTTTTCTAGCTGATTATCACTCGCTTATTAAATGCCAAGATCCTGAGAGAGTTCATCAATCTACCTTGGAAATAGCAGCGGCATGGCTAGCGCTGGGTTTAGATCCAAATAAGGTGACCTTCTACCGTCAATCAGATATCCCTGAAATTCCTGAATTGACTTGGTTGCTGACCTGCATGACTGCGAAGGGATTGGTCAATAGAGCTCATGCATACAAAGGTGCAGTGCAACTGAACGAAGAGAATGGAGATGACGCAGATTTTGGCGTCACCATGGGCCTGTTTAGCTATCCAATTCTTATGGCGGCGGATATTTTGATGTTCAACGCTCACAAAATTCCTGTTGGTCGAGATCAAATACAGCATATTGAAATGGCTCGTGACATAGCGCAACGGTTTAATCATCATTATGGAGAACATTTTGTTCTGCCTGAGGCACAGGTAGACGATGATATGGCAGTGTTACAAGGGTTGGATGGGCGTAAGATGAGTAAGAGTTATGGTAATACTATTCCTCTATTCTTGAGTGAAAAGAAACTCAGAAAGCATATCAATAAAATTAAAACCAATTTATTAGAACCGGGTCAGCCCAAAAACCCAGATGAATCCACTGTATTCCAGATTTGGCAGGCTTTTGCCTCTGCAGAGCAAGCTAGCGAGATGCGTGCTGCATTTGCTGATGGAATTGCTTGGGGAGAGGCAAAACAGCAGTTATTTGAGTTAATTAATGGTCATTTGGCAGAGCCTCGTGAGAGATACATTGAGTTGATTGAAAACCCTGGAGAGGTTGAGATTGCGTTGCGCGCAGGAGCTGAAAAAGCGCGAGTTTATAGTGCCGACTTAATTTCAGTTGTGCGAGAAGCTGTAGGCCTGAGGCCTCTTGGGTGATCAGAATTTAATGCGCATTCGTAATGAGAATATAAACTTTACTATGTATAATATTCACTGAGTGAAATGAGACATCAACCTAAAGCTTAAAACATTAATAATCATTTTTTATAGACATTGGAGCCCTGTATGAGCCACCCAAACCTGTTTGCTTTTTTACTATTTAGTACCCTTTTACTGAGTGCCTGTGGTGCTGACAACTCAGATGTCGAATTGACAGAAAATCAAAAGGCTGCGGTTGCTGAGCGAATAGCCCCTGCAGGTCACGTATTAATGGAAGGTCAATCTGTGACTACTACCGAAGTCGTGACTACCGTGTCAGCTCGCTCAGGGGATGATATCTATAACACCAACTGTATGGCCTGCCACAACTCAGGAATTGCTGGTGCTCCTAAATATGGCGATATATCAGCTTGGGCTTTGAAGCTTGAGAAAGGTATTGATGCCGTCTATGCCAATGCTATTAATGGCATTCGAGGCATGCCGGCTAGGGGAACTTGCATGAGTTGTAGCGATGATGAAGTTAAGTCTGCGATTGACTATATTTTAGCAAATAGCAAATAGCAAATAGCTGGTAAGTGAATATCCCTTGGTTGTTGGGTGCTTAGGGGTAAATATCTATTATAAAAGAACCGCGCATTGTTGCGGTTTTTTTGTAAACCGTGTCTCAGTTCTGATTTTTTGAAAAAAAATAGTAACCCAAAAATAAGAGAACCACGTTTAAGGTTGCTGGAACAGAGGCTTCTGGCTTAAACGTAAAGTTCATGCTTTCGCCTATGTAAGTTAGATTTAACTGGAGCGCTTAACTTTTACATTGAACAATGGGGAAGGAGGCCCAGAAAAGAGTTACTGTTGGACTTGCAAACTTGTTACCCATCTAATTACAGCCTGATTGGTCATTGGTAAGGTCATACTGCCATTTTCAAGCAGACGATCGTGGAATAGGCGAATATCAAACTTATCACCAAGCTCTTTTTCCGAATAAATTCTTAGATTCCTGAGTTGGAGCATACCTAGCATGTAGGCATTTGCCTGAGCTGGCCATGAAATATAACGATTGATATCGCTTTGTATGTCCACCTCGGCCCATCCAGTGTTGTTCAACATGTAATCTACCGCCTGCTGTCGGGTCCAACCTTTGGAGTGAATTCCAGAATCAACCACCAATCTTGCAGCACGAGCGGCCTGATCAGATAACATTCCCATGAGTTCTAGAGGTGTTTTGTAAAGTCCTAGCTCTTCCGCCAGCCGCTCGGAATAGAGAGCCCAACCCTCCGAGTAGCCGTCGTTATATGTATAGCGAACCAGTGGATGTAACCTATTACCTAGTTCCAGCGCTATAGCCCCCTGCATATGATGCCCAGGATAGGTTTCATGATACAGCGTTGATAGTTGGCTTGCTCGTGATCGTTTTTCGGGATCTTTGACTGCTATATAAAAGATACCTGGCCTTGTTCCATCCTCAGAGGAAGAGTGATACTCGCCAACTCCGCTTGCCGCATATTCCGGATAGGGCTTTATCAAAACACCCGCTTTCGGTTTGAGTCTAAATACTTGACTCATTTTGTCTTGGGCGGCCTTAAGCGCATCCCTTGAATATTGGACCACCTCTTTTTCAGATCTGAATGTAAATTCTTTGTCTGTATTTATCCTTCTAAGGAAGCTTTCAATCGATTCGCCGTCGAAGTGCTTATCAAGCAAGATGGACATTTCTGATCTTATGTTGGCAATTTGTTGTAATCCAAGGTTATGAATTTGATCGGCACTAGGTTGAATTGTAGCGTAGGATCTAACCAGAGCTGGATAGCATTTGGATCCATTTGGATTGAAGCTAATGGAGATTTCATCGCGTGCTTGACTTAGGTAATCACTCTCAATGAAGTTAGCGTAGCGAATAATAGCTGGCGCAATTTCATCATTGAAGATCCGTTTCACTTGATCATTAAAATCTTCATCTTCGCCGCGCTCACCCATCGAAAGGAATGGAGAGCTTGGCTCAAGAAGGATACGCACTTCCGAGGGAACTGCCTCTACAGTAATTTTGGGCGAGCTGTAACCTTCTGAGAGTCCGTATTTGAGATTTTCAATTTCAATATCTATAAATCGACTAACTTGGCTCAACCGATGGAGTGCTTGTTCTTTTAATTCAGTTGAATCTAGTGGTTGGATGTCAAAGATAAATGGTAATCCGGTATACCAGGCCGTTGTAGTACTAGTCTCCCACAGCTCCTTTCGGCAGACTCGCGCATCACGAGAAGCAGCGAGATTCTCTTGAACAATACCAAAGGTTACCCAATCTCTGCTGCCAATTTCCTTGGGCTCACCGATAGCATTTAGTTCGTCCAACCATTGATCTTCTCTATCTTGCCATTGCTGCATGGAGCTTAATGAATTATCAAATAGTTGATCATGACGACTATTTTTGATCGAATAAAAAGTAGGTGTTGATGGGTAGCGCAGCATGGTCGCTTCTAAAATCTCATCGGCGATGTCTTCGATCGTGCGACCATGATCTTGGTTTTTAATGGCACAAGATGACATTGTAAGAAATGACAAAAATATTGCGGTATTTAATGCTGAGTGTCTGTTAAGCAAGATATTCCCCATTTGGACATTAGGCCATTATTCTAGTACAAACAATAACCGTTGGCCCTTGGAAGAGAACTTGAACCCCCACTTATCATTATATTTAGAGCAGATAAGTTCAGTGCAGGATATTGGTTTTTGTGTTAAACATAGCCTTGATAGCATTTTCTGTAAACCGATATTGCTGATCACAAAATTGGCAGGTTATTAATACAAGCCCATGCTCCTTGCAGGTTTCCAATAATTCGTCCTCACCGAGAGATACGAGAGCGCTCTCAGTTCTTTCCAGAGAGCAACTACAGAAAAATGAGACCGGCTGTGATGCAAATAACCGAACATTGTCTTCATGAAACAAACGATACAACTGATCATTATGAGAAAGTTCCAGTTGCTCGTTACTCTTTAGGGTATCCATAAGCGTGCATAGGTGTTGCCAATCATCCTTTGCTTGTTCAAAGTCTTGAGTAATCGGCATTTGTTGAATCAATAGTCCTGAAGCGACGCTCTGATCTACTGAGATTTTTATTTTGGTTAGTAGTTGTGCAGATTGATCAAAATAGTGTTCTAAACAGCCGCTTAAATCAGCAGCCTCCATCTTAACAATACCTTGATACCTTTCTCCTTGCTCAGGTTCTATAGTGATTGCCAAGGTTCCTAGCCCCATCAACTTAGACAGATTATTGGAGCTAGAAACGGAGCTATTGTCAAAAGAGTCCCAGTCGCCACGGACAATACCACGTAGTTTTTGACCTTGGCTGCATTCAGCCATAATTGTTGAGACTGGACCATCGCCAGTTGCTTGTACGGTGACTATACCCGCTTGTTTTAGTGAGGCGCCAATAAGACTGGCGGCTACTAAAAATTCACCGAAAAGCTTAGAAACTGTTTGAGGGTAATTATGCAGGTCTATAATGTCTCGATAGCTGGATGAAAGGGTCGTTATTGCACCTCGCACGTCGGTACCGTCAAATAAGAAGCGTTGCAAGATGTCTTGATTTTTCATATGCGCGCTATTGTACTGAAAGATTTGAGCAGATTAACCTTAATTTTTTAAAAAACGATGAATTTGCCGTCGTTGCTTTTTATTAGGTCTTACAGAGGCTGGCGCAGAGTCATAAAATGCTTTTCTTTTAGCGGATTTCTCTTCTCTTTTAGATATACTTTCTTGAGTTTCCTCATATAGACTTTGAGCTTCAGGTGCTCCACGCCTGTGCTCCGAGAGAGCTAATACCGTAATAGTTTTTTCGTCCTCTCCTCTGCGTATTCTAAGCTGCTCGCCTACCTCAACTATGCGACTGGGCTTAGTTTTTTGGCCGGCAACATGAACTTTACCATTGTCTATTGCTGTTTTAGCAAGAACTCTGGTCTTGTAGAGTCGGGCTGCCCACAACCATTTGTCCAGTCGAATTTTAAGCATAATGTAGTTTACCATTGTGCGACAGTAGCTCTTCAAATTGGCTAATAGAAGGATATTTAGATTTATGTTTAGTTGAGATTGTACTGTCGGGGCTATCTACACAGAGTAAGTTGGCAACACCGAAACGCTGAGCTGTATCCAGAACTGGTTCGGAGTCATCAATAAAGAGTGTTTTTTGAGGATTGAAGGAGTATTTTTGTTGAAGTGCTCTCCAAAATGCTAAGGATTCCTTTGGGAAACCATATTCATGAGACGAAACAACGCCATCTAGTTCCATTTCTATATTTGTCACAGAAAATTTTAAAGCCACGCTGCTAGGGTGAGCATTTGTGACTAATATTCGCTGTTTATTATTGGCATTCAAAGCCTGCAAGAACAGCAGTGATTTGGGCCGTTCGCTGATGAGGTGCTGGATGTCTTTTTTCAGCCTAACAATGTCTATATCTAATTGCTCAGACCAAAAGTCGGTGCAGTACCAATCTAGAGTGCCTCTCTTCTCAAACAGTTGGCGTTTCAAGTCACCCAGTGCTTTGTCTTCGTCACCTGGAAACTTTGCTGCATAATGCTCTGGTAAGTGTTGAAGCCAGAAGAAATTATCGAAATGCAGGTCCAGTAAAGTACCGTCCATATCAAGCAGAACTGTATCAATCGCTGTCCAATCTATTACCATTTAAATACCGTTAATTTCGGTGCTAAAAAATATCATCGGGGAGAGGGTTCTGTTCTGTTTCTGTGGAACTAGAATCTTCATCTGGAGCTGCAGGGACATTTTCAGTTCTGAAAAATTCGTAGATACCCTGATTACTCGGCGCGACTCGTTTTCCAGTCTTCGGATCAATTTTGACTGTGACAATGCCATTAGGTTGTCGTTTATCCATATCAGCTTTGCCTTTGAGGGCATTTGACATAAACTCAATCCAGATAGGGAGGGCAGCGGACCCGCCATATTCATTGCGACCGATGACTGAATTGTCATCAAATCCAACCCAAGCTGTCGAAACTAGATGAGGAGAATAACCAGAAAACCATGCATCTCTCGGACCGTTGGTAGTGCCCGTTTTACCTCCAATATCACTCCGATTGAGCACTTTAGCTTTAACACCTGTCCCCCTCAAAATGACATCTTTTAACATGGAGTCCATCAAGAATGCTGTCTGGGGGTCCATTCCTCGTTTAGCAGGAGTGACTTTGGCATTAGGCAGTGTTGCTAGGCTTTGTTTAACTTTGTCCCAACTGTATCGATCTCCATCCTCAGCAGATACTTTTTCTAAATCATCAAATAATGCTCGTAGTTGAAAATCAATTTCAGGCGACATCATATTCTCATTAGACGTTGCAACATCAGGCCTTATCTGATTGTTAGATACATTACAGGGATCGCATGCTACCTCAGGGGATGCTTGGAAAATTACATTTCCATCGCGATCAACAATTTTATCAAGAACATGGTGCCTAACTTGATAACCGTCATTGGCAAACATTGCATATCCAGCTGCAATCTCTAAAGGGGTTAAAGCGTAACTCCCTAACGCCAGGGACAAATCTAACGGCATTTCACTTGTGTCAAATCCAAATAATTGTAGCCCTTCAAGTGTCTGGTCTATTCCCATTCGCCTTAAGAGTCTAATCGAAACAAGATTTCGAGATCGGTATAGGGCTTCTCTTAGACGGGTTGGTCCATAGAATTTGCCCCCATCATTCTCTGGCCTCCAAGTGTCTTCCAGTTTTGCATCATCGAAGACTACTGGAGCATCATTGATGATTGATGCCGGAGTGAAGCCATTTTTAAGCGCAGTTGCATAAATAAAAGGCTTGAAATTTGAGCCAGGTTGGCGAGCCGCTTGAGTAGCACGGTTAAAACTGCTCTCTCTGTAATCGAACCCGCCGACCATAGCTCTTATAGCACCATTGTATGGGTCCATCGCCACCAGTGCTGACTGCACTTCTGGAAGTTGGGCCAAGCTTATCTTTCCATTTTTATCTCTTGTAATTCTGATAAGATCTCCAGAGGTAAATACATCGGTAGCAGATTCAATTGGAGCCGATCTATCATTTACTGTTTTATATGTTCGTAAGCCTTTCAAGCCATCTGCCCAGTTGAGTGTTTGGATGCCGGCATCTCTGGTAAGTAGTGTGAGTCGATCATCGGCAACTAGGCTTATTATGGCCGGCTCTAAAGGCCCAACATCACGAGTAGTTTTCAATGTTTCTACCCAGAGAGATTCCTCGATTTCTGATTTCTCTACACCTCTATATCCATGACGTTGGTCATAGGACAACACTCCAGAATGTAAGGCATCAACACCACTTTTTTGCATTTTTGAGTCAATGGTGGTGATGGCGGTGTAGCCTTCGGTGTAGGCTTTAAGGCCGAATTTAGAGATAACTTCTTGTCTGACGATTTCGGCGACATAATCGGCGTCCACCTCTGATTTGGAGCCATGATAGAAAGCATTATCAACTTCAATTATGGCTTCTTGATATTCTTCATAAGAAATACTGTTTAATTTCAGCATTCTTCCCAAAATCCAATTTCTTCGTTCAGTCGCACGCTTCGGATTGGCTATTGGGTTGAAGGCGGAGGGTGCTTTTGGTAAGCCTGCTATCATTGCAACTTGGGCTAGGCTGAGATCATTAAGATTTTTACCGTAATAAACTTGTGCGGCCGCAGCGAATCCATAAGCAGTTTTACCAAGAAACATTTTATTTGCGTAAAGGGATAGTATTTCTTCCTTTGTTAGCACCTCCTCGATGCGGAAAGCGAGTAATATTTCGTTAAATTTACGGGTAAATTCTTTGCGCTTGTGGAAAAAAAAGTTTCTGGCGACCTGCATTGTAATTGTACTTCCGCCGCCAACAGCTTTCCCTTGACTTACGAGTTGTACAACGGATCTTACAAGCCCAGAAACAACAATTCCTTTGTGTTCGAAAAAACTGTCGTCCTCTGCGGCTAAAAGAGCATCAACCATTTGCTTGGGAATGTTTTTAAAATCTACGGGAGTCCGTTTTTGGTTGCCGAACTCACCTATAATCTTTAAATCTTGGGATGCCACTCTGAGTGGAATTTGCATACGGACATCTTTGAGTTCTTCAGCAGAGGGTAATTTCGGACTCAAATAAAGGTAAAGACATGAAGTGACTAACAGAATGCCGCCTACCCCCAACAAAAGGGTTATCAAGCTAAATTTGATGGCTCGACGACGATCCATAACTTAATTTCCTAAAATCATTTTTTCTATTATAGAACGTCAGTAATGTGAAGTGCATCCAACTAGTTAACGAAAATCCAGTTATTCTAGCGAGTCGCAATGACTATTATTGGGTTTCTTTTGTGTTCAGTAAATTATTCGCGCTTAAAGATAAGATATTATCACTAAATGTCGGTTTAAAGTCGGTGCCTAAAACAATATTAGGCATCGATATCTCTTCATCTGCGATAAAACTTATTGAGATGGAGTCTAATCATGGAGGTTATAAGGTTGTCTCTTATGGTGTATCGCCTCTCCCGCCTGGAGCTGTAATCGACAGAGAAATTATAGATATAGAGGCGACTGCAAAAGTACTAAAGATTGTTTATCAAGACTCTAACGCCTCTTCATTAAAGGCAGCAGTAGCAGTGTCTGGTTCATCAGTAATTTCGAACTTCATAGATGTGCCCAGAGCACTCTCAGAGAAACAGTTGGAGGCGAGAGTTGAGTTAGAGGCTGGCGCTATAATTCCCTTCAATCTTGATGAAGTAAACTTAGATTTTGCTGTGGTTGGTCAAAATCCATTAAGTAAGGATGAGTTGAGAGTGCAGGTGGTCGCTTGCCAGCGAGATTATGTTGATCAAAGAAAAGAGGTAATCAAACTAGCGGGGCTTCAACCTGTTGTAGTCGATGTTGAAAGCTTTGCATTTGCGCGGGCTTATAAAGAACTCATCAAAACAGACGCGGCTGAATCAAGACAGCATGATAATACAAATAGCAGGAGCATGGGCTATGACCCAGAAGAGGTGGTTGCAGTTATAGACATTGGTGCGTCGGTATTCACGTTTGTAGTAATCTCTCAGGCAATGGTGGTTTACTCTTTAGAACAACCGTTTGGTGGCAAACAACTAACCGAGGATATCCAGCGACGTTATAACCTGTCTTGGGCAGAAGCGGGGAAGGCAAAACGGAAAGGCGGGCTAGACTCTGATTATGTTGAAACCATGCTGGGCCCATTTAAAGGATTGTTGATCCAGCATATTAAGCGCTCGATTCAGGTTTTTTACTCATCGACCGAGATAAAGAAAATTGATCGTTTGATGTTATCTGGAGGGGTGTCAAAAGTGGTAGGTTTGCCTGATGAAATTTCAAAAGCCGTTGATATTCCAGCCGAAATAGTAGATCTACTAAAAAATATTACTTTGAGCTCTCAAGTTAGCCGCTCCCGGCTTCTTTCGGATACGCCTGCAATGATGCTCGCTTTTGGTTTAGCTTTATCTAAAGGACATAAATGGTAGAGCTCAACTTACTTCCATGGCGGCGAGATTTGGCTACTCGCAGGCGCAAAGAGAAGCTTCTCATTCTTGTGCTAACGGGAGTTTGTGCAATGGTCTTTGCGGCACCAGCTGCATTGATTACTAATAGTTGGGTAAATGAGTCTAAACAGCTAAACGATTATATTCAGTCCAGAATTGATAGATTCGACGAGTCTCTTGAAGAGGTACGAAATCTTGAATCCAGAAAAGCTGAATTAATCGGTCAAATTCAAATACTTGAGCATTTGCAATCGGGTCGATCCGCCACTGCGAGGGTGTTAGATGAGTTGGTTGTCGCAATGCCAGTTCAAATCACTCTAAAGCGTGTGGAGAGAAAAAATAATCTGCTAGTGATCATAGGCCGAGCTGAGTCGAATAGTGATGTGTCGCAATTTATGAAAAATATTAATAGATCCTATCTGTTTAGTCGACCGCGCCTGTTGGAAATCGAAAAACAGATCAAGAGTGAAGGCTACGCGAATGAATTTTACATCAATGTTTATTTGGATGATTTGAAAGAGGGACCCAAAGAACAAGTTAGTTGGAAAGGAGACTAAATGTTGGACAAACAAAAAGGTATCGATATTCCCGATATGTTCAGTAAAGAAGATATTACATTAGGCCACATCGAAACCTGGCCTCGGTCGATATTTTTTTTAACAATCTTTTTTGTGTTTACGGTGATAGTAGCTGCAAGTTACTACATGATCATACATGGAAATTTGGATGAGTTGAGGGATCAGGAGCTATATGAGTCTCAAAAAGTCATCGAGTATGGGCGTAAAAAGTCTTTGATCGCTAGAAAAGATAAGTATATTCAACAAATGGCTGAGTTAGACCTAATGTTTGCGTCCTTTACTGAAAAAATGCCTGTTGATTCAGAAGTGCCTGAAATAATTGAAGATATTACCAGAGTCGCTACTCAGTCTGGTTTGGTTACCTCAGTGATATCTATTCAGAGCGAAAAAGATGCTGGGCTATACACAGAGTTGCCAATCAAGATTAGTGTTTCTGGACAGTATCACAATCTTGGCAATTTCGTTGCCGGTCTAACGCAACTAGAAAGATTAGTGAGCTTACATGATTTCTCACTGGGAAAAACCGAAGGGAATGAGATCTTGTTAGAACTGGATGCTAAAACTTATCGTTTTAATTCTGTCGGTAACCCACCATGAAAGCTTTCTTGGTAATTCCACTATTACATTTGATAGTCGGTTGTTCTGGACAGGATAAATTCATTGAGATTAATGTCCAGTTAGATGAATTTGGTTTGACTAAAGTTTCTGAAGTGGATCCCCTGCCAAAAATGCCAGTTGAGAAAGGCTATGTCTATCAGTCTAGTTCTAAACGAAACGTGTTTGAGCGATTCAGTCAGCCATCACAAGATACCTCATACAACAAAGAAAAGGTCACTAATCCTGATTTATTGAGACCGAAGCAACCTTTAGAGTTTTTTGAGTTACTGTCTTTAAAAATGGTTGGCTCCTTAAAAAGTAAGACAGATGTTTGGGCTTTGATTGTCGATTCTAATGGCAGTATAAATAAAGTTAGAAAGGGCGATTTTGTAGGTAAAAATTATGGTCAAGTAATTGATATTAAAGATACGCAGGTAATTATTTTGGAGAAGATTTCTGATCGTAGAGGTGGATGGTTTGGTCAACGTCAAGTAGTAACATTGGAGAAGTGAAATGAATGGAAATGTAAGTCAATTTAGAGTTATTTTGAATTTCAGATTATTTGCAATAACGTTAGTGTGTATGGTTGTTATGATCGCAACTAAAGTTGAAAGTGAAGAACTGTCCATTACTAATGTGGAATTTGATCTAAACTCAGAAGGACAGGCTCTGGTTACTATTAGTTCTAATCAATTGGTTTCAGGCGCCGCCGTATCAGTGATCGACAATCAAATTAAAGTTGTTTTTAAGAAAACGAGTTTGCCAGGTAATCTTGATAAACGGTTAGATGTTTCTGATTTCTCCACACCAATTAGGTATATTGATAGTGAGCAAAAAGACGGTAATGCCATTGTTCAGATTGTGAATCGCAGATTATTTACATACAAAACTGAGCGAACGGATAATCAAATTATCATCACAGTTTTAGATAGCAGATTCTCTTCTTCTCCCAAAGAACCTAAAAAAAGCACCTTCAAAGGAGATCTCATTGACCTTAATTTTCAGGACATACAGATTCGAGATGTTTTGCAGATTGTAGCTGACTTTAAATCGCTAAATTTGGTAGCCACTGACTCAGTAAAAGGAGCTATTAGTCTTAACTTAAAAAAGGTTCCTTGGGATCAAGCGCTAGATACTATTTTAAAGTCAAAAGGCCTAGGAATGCGAAAGCAGGGAAATATTTTGCTGATAGCCCCCTTAGAGGAATTAAGTGATAGAGAAGCTCGGGAGATTGAAGATCAGAAACAATTACAAGCTTTAGCTTCATTGGAGACTTACATTGCAAGAGTAAAGTATGCAGATGTGTATAATATTTCTAAGTTTTTCGGGATATCTTCAGATACAACGAGTGGACGAATTGATGATGACGGGACTAACGGTGAAGGAGCCTCGACACTTATGTCGGATCGTGGATCAGTGATTATCGATGAGCGGACGAATACTATTATTTTAACTGACACATCCGAAAAAATAGATGCATTTAAGCGCATGCTAAACCAAATAGATATTCCCGTAAAACAAGTGCTTATTGAAGCCCGCATAGTTCGAGCCTCTTCGGATTTTCGCAGAGAATTAGGAGTCAGTTGGGGGGTGGTAGGTAATGATGCAGTCAATTTCAATGCAATCAGTGATCCTAACCAAAGGTTGACTGGTGTACTAGCTTCAGATTTAGGTATTGAGAATTCACCGACGGCATTGTCCCTTGGTTACCTGTCTAATAACCTTTTGATTGATTTAGAGCTAAACGCTCTCGAAGCTGGGGGTTTTGGAGAAATAGTTTCTCAACCGAAGATTCTTACTGCAGATAAAACTCAGGCGTCTATTAAATCTGGAGTTGAAATCCCGTATCAAGTAGTCACTACAAGTTCTAACACAGCGGATGGCGTAGTCCAAACTCAATTTAAAGAGGCAGTGTTGAAACTCCAGGTAACTCCACAAATAACGCCAGATAATCGAGTGATTATGGATATTTTAGTAAAACAAGATTCCGTAGGTAGCTTCACGGTTAACGCCGAACCAGCGATAGATATTACCGAAATTACCACGCAAGCTTTGGTGGGTAATGGACAAACTCTTGTGCTCGGCGGAATTTTCCAGTCTGAAGAGCTTTCAGATATTGAGGAGGTTCCAATTCTTGGAGATATACCATTGTTAGGTAACTTATTTAAAAAACAAATGCGCGCAAAGGATAAACGTGAAATACTCATCTTTATAACTCCCAAAATAATTGATGAAAATTTCATAGACACATGATCTCGACGCATCTCTTTTTAGTTGGCCCTATGGGCGCAGGTAAATCGACCATTGGTAAACAGCTAGCCAGTGTCTTAGGGCGACCATTTTTTGACATTGATGCAGAGATAGTGAAGTCAACGGGTGCGGATATACAGTGGATCTTCGATATGGAGGGTGAAGAAGGCTTTCGGCAGCGTGAATCTACTATGCTTCTGCGAACTATATCTTCCTCAACGCCCTCTGTAATCGCTACTGGTGGCGGGATCGTGTTAAGTACAGCTAATCGCAAAGCAATGATCGGCGCTGGGAAGGTTGTTTATCTTAGGGTCACTAAACAACAACTTTATGAGAGGACCAAACGAGATAAAAAGCGGCCATTATTGCAGGTCGAGGATCGTAAGGCGGCAATAGACCTTCTGTACGAGCAGAGAGATCCTCTGTATCGTGAGGTTGCCGATATTGTTTTTACATCCTCAAGTTTTCACGTTCAACAAGTAGTTGCTGAACTTGCTGATCAGCTATCCGTAAGTTAGTTGATACTTAGTCTAGTTATAAATTCTCCGAGCATGAGAGGCATTAAAAGGTTAAACTAGGCTCTAATCCAAGAAACACATAGAGCTATGATCAAATCTCCAAGCCCTACTGATAGTGCCTCAAAAGTTGTGCAGGTCGATTTAGGCGACAGAAGCTACCCCATTTTTATAGGTTCAGCAGAGCTATCTAGAGTTAATCTGAATACATACATACAGGGTCAAAAAGCCTTAATCGTTACTAATGACACAATAGCGTCCTTATACCTAGATTTAGTTCTAGGCAGCCTCGATGAAAAGCAGGTGGATGTTGTAGTGTTGCCTGATGGTGAGAGATTTAAAAACTTAGATCATTTAAATTGGATTTTCACCAAGTTGATAGAGAAAAAGCACGATCGAAAGACAACCTTGATCGCTTTAGGTGGAGGGGTTGTTGGAGATATGGCTGGTTTTGCCGCCGCATCATATCAGCGTGGCGTCCCATTTATTCAGATACCCACTACATTGTTAGCTCAGGTAGATTCCTCTGTTGGTGGAAAAACAGGGGTCAATCACGCGTTGGGCAAGAATATGTTAGGGGCTTTTCACCAACCAAGAGCCGTTGTTATTGATCTGAATGTTCTAAATACACTTCCAAACAAGCAGTTCGCTGCGGGCATGGCCGAAGTGATTAAATATGGTTTGATAACGGATTATGACTTTTTACAGTGGTTGGAAACTAACGCACAGAAGTTATTGAATCGCGACGAGAATGCCCTAGCTTATGCTATAGAAAAGTCGTGTATTGATAAGGCTATGGTTGTCAGTGCCGATGAAACCGAACAAGGTATGCGGGCAATACTTAATCTTGGACATACTTTTGGTCACGCTATTGAGACATTTCAAGAATACACTGGTTTTTTACATGGGGAAGCAGTGGCCATAGGAATGTTAATGGCGATGGAGGTTTCTGTGCTTGCAGGGCATCTAGTCGATCAAGATGTGCAAAGAATCAGGAGTCTACTAGAGGTTTTTTCTCTACCATCAAGACCGCCGGATGATATGGTTTCGACTGACTTTACCTCATTAATGTATCGAGATAAGAAAGTGCTTGATGGCAAGCTCAGGCTTGTATTACTTAGAGCATTAGGGGATGCCTATGTTGAGGTTGACTCTTCTGAAAGTTTGCTGGAAAAAGTTTTAATTAGCGCATGCGGTTCATAAGACGTTAGGCAAAACCAGCATTATAAATTAGTTAATCATGTTGTGAATATTCGATATTTTGTTTGAATTCGATCTAAAACTGCTAATTTAGTGGCCTCTGTTGCGTGTTCACTGCGTAATCACGTTTGTCGTAACGGATTGGGAAGTGTAAAATATGCATCCCTCGGAAATACCTGGGGCGGAAAACTCATGTCCCACAAACCATACCAATAGCCCTCAAAGAAGAATTAATGAATATGAATGAAGCGACACAGTTTGGCCTCTACGACAGTACTTTTGAAAAAAGTAGCTGTGGCGTAGGGTTTCTCACTCGCAAAGATGGCAAGCAGACCCACGAACTTTTAGTTAAGGGGCATGAGGCTCTCTGTGCGGTACCTCACCGTGGAGGTATGTCAGCTGAAGGTGTTGGAGATGGCGCGGGTGTTTCCGTTGATTTATCAGTTGAGTTTTTTAATAAGGTAACTAATTCTGAGTTAACACCTGGTGAGTTTGGAGTGGCTAACTTCTTTTTACCAAACGATCCAAGTCAGCATCAGCGTGCCAGAGAGTTGGTCGATCAAGTATTAGAAGCCCAAGGCATGAAGATTCTTGTAACTCGCGATGTGAAGGTTGATAATTCTGTTTTGCGACCGGCGTCAGTTAAATATCAATTACCAATTGCCCAGTGGGTGTTTGCTACGCCAGAAGGGATTATAGGTACCGAGCTAGATAAAGCCATTCACAAGGCCCTATTAGCCATTGAGTCAAAAGCCTATACAGAGGAAGACTTCGATGGGCTCTATCCCTTATCGATGTCAGCGAAGATGCAAGTCTTGAAGGGCCGCTTAAATTCCAATGAAATTATTCCGTATTTCCTAGATCTTAATGATGCATCCCATAGCATTCATACGCTCTATTTTCATACGCGGTTTTCAACCAATACTGACCCTCATCCGTCTATGGCCCAGCCATTCCGGTTGATGGCCCATAATGGAGAGTTAAATACTGATAAAAAGAACCGCCTTTCTGAGGCTGCTATTGCTCGTTCTAAAGAGAATAATATCATTCGACCTAAGGGCCAGTCGGATAGTTGTCGTTTAGATCAGACGCTTCAATCTCGAGTGGTTGAGGATGATCTTGATTTGGTTACTGCGGTCGTTTCAATGATGCCGCCAGCATGGGAAAACGATAAGACGCTCTCACCTAATGTTCGGGCTATGCTCGAGTACTTTTCGCTCTATGAAGAAAAAAATGATGGTCCTGCGGCGTTAATTTTTGGTGATGGTTCAATCATTGGTGCTCGGTTGGACAGACTTGGCTTAAGACCCCTCAGAAGTGTAGAAACTGAAACTTACTTAGCGGTTATGTCAGAAGCGGGCCAGATTGATTTTGGCGATGAATCTGTTTTGAGTCGTGGACGCATCGAAGCGGGTGGAATGCTCTATTATGACCACCAGCAGAAACGTTCTTTTGGCACTGAAGAGGCTTTAGAGCTGTTGGCCAGTCAGCGTAATTACCTTAATTTAGTTGAGAAAGCTCGTATTGCAATTGAGGATTTGCCTGATATTCCCAGTGAAGAAACCTCCTTGTCTAGTAGTTACTCAGGTGACCTTCCTTTGGCGGGACGATATGTAGCCTATTCTCAAAATCAAGAATGTTTTCGCTTCATGATAGATCCAATGCTGGCCACTGGGACTGAAAAGGTGTCTGCCATGGGTTATGGCAATGCAATTAATGCGCTCTCTGACAATGAGGGAGGAGTTGCTAAGTATTTTTCCCAGCGTTTTGCTCAAGTAACTAATCCGCCTCTAGATTCAATTCGTGAAGTCGAGGGAATGACTATGCGGGTAGCTCTTGGGACTAAACCTAATATAGGTGCTCAGCCTGGCCGTCAAATAGTTCTTGAATCCCCCATTCTTAATTATGCACAGATACTTAAAATTCGATCGCAGAAAGAGACTCCTGTTGGTCGTTTTTCAATGTTATTTAAGCCTGTCTTTGGTGACGTAGAGGCAAATAAGAGATCGCTAATTGCCGGAATTGACGGGGTTTGTGACGATGTTGAGCAGTTTGCACGGGAGCAAGGTGGCATAGCTATCATTAGTGATCGCCATGTAACACGGTCCCACGGTTCTATTTCCATGACTCTGATCGTGTCGGCGATTAATCAGCGTCTTATTGAAACGGGCCTCAGGTTGAGAGTTTCTTTGATTGTTGAGAGCGGACAAATTTGTTCGTCACACCATGTTGCTTGTGCTTTGGGATTTGGTGCCGCAGCAGTTTATCCAATGGGTGTGCAGATGCGTGCCGAAGATAAGTTTTCTGATGATGCTGATGGGGCTTATCAGAAGTTTGCTAAGGCGGCCGAAAAAGCTTTGATGAAGACCATGGGCAAGGTTGGTCTTTGTACTGTAGAGAGCTATTCAGGTGGAGAGTTTTTTGAGCCTAATTTCTTAAACACAAACGATCCGGTATTTCGTCGCTATTTCCCAAATATGAAGTCCCCAGTTGGGGGGGTGGGCTTTACAGAGATTGCTCAAGCTCACGCGGATTGGCATGAGCGAGCACTCATTTGTGAGGTTGAAAGCGATATCCCTATGCTAGGGCTTTTCAAAGAGCGAGCCGGTGGTGCCGGACACTCATATGGTGTGGCAGCAGTTCGCGGCTTTGTTGATTTAACCGAAGAACCTATCGCTTTTGACGCAGACAATGATACCGATACCAACGATGTGTTGAGACTTTTGACTCTTAATCGCATGGAGGGTGCTTTTGGAATTAGCGACGAGGGATACACCAACACGAGTTTTGATCGACTTTCACCCCAAGAAATCAATGAGTTCAAGATCACACCCGGATATAGAGACTTCTCTCGAGCTATGACAGAGGAAAGATCTACTAGGCCCGCTGCATTAAGAGATGTCTTGGCATTCCCTGCAGATGTTTCATTCCTCTCTAAATCGAGTGAATTTAAGCATGAGATGATGTTGTTTAACAGAGCGGGAAACAATCATTTTGTTATTCGTGGTTTAAACTGTGAAATGCTTGCAGATGATCAATGTGCACTCCGTTTGACAGGTCCTCTGGCCGATCAACCTGGAAGGTTAGATGCTTTAGCCGCTTCATTTGTTGATCGTTTCGGCGTAGACATCATTAACCAATCAATTAGCACTGATATTTTGACGTTACATGTGTCCGGTGCCGCTCAGGATTACGTGAGTCGTTTGCGCAGAGCTAAACCAAAAGCAGATTTAGCTGAGGTTCAGCCTGCCAGTGAAATCACACCGCTTTTAGCCTCCGGTGCCATGAGTCACGGTGCTTTGGTTGCCACTGCCCATGAAGCAGTAGCTCATGGGACCAATATGGTTGGGGGAATGTCTAATTGTGGGGAAGGCGGTGAGCATTTTTCTCGCTACGGCACTATCCGCGCCTCTCGTATCAAACAATTTGCCTCTGGGCGCTTTGGCGTTTGGGCTGGCTATCTAGCCGATCCAATGCTTGAAGAGATAGAGATAAAGATTGGTCAGGGAGCTAAACCAGGAGAAGGTGGTCAGTTGCCCGCACCCAAGGTTAATGTGGAGATAGCTGCTGCGCGTGGTGGTGTCCCTGGTGTAGAGTTAATTTCACCGCCACCTCATCATGATACATACTCGATTGAGGATTTGGCCCAGCTTATACACGATGCTAAAGCCGCCAGAGTGCGTGTGATCGTTAAACTGGTCTCTTCTGATGGCATTGGAACAATCGCAGTTGGCGTGGCAAAAGCTGGTGCTGATGTGATTAATGTGGCAGGTAATACTGGAGGCACTGGGGCGGCTTCAGTTACTTCTTTAAAGTACACAGGGCGGGCTGCAGAGATCGGTATAGCTGAAGTCCACCAAGCTTTGTGTGCTAACGGATTACGCCAAAAGGTCGTTCTTCGATGTTCTGGAGCCCACCAAACAGGGTCAGACGTTGTTAAATCAGCTTTAATGGGCGGTGATAGTTTTGAGTTTGGTACTACAGCGTTGATGATGCTGAAGTGTGTCATGGCAAAGAACTGTAATATCAAATGCCCAGCGGGTTTAACGACAAATCCTGAGGTGTTTGATGGTGACCCACGAGCCCTTGGACAATATCTACTCAATATTGCCCATGAAGTAAGAGAGATTCTTGCGGATCTGGGGTTGAGATCGTTGCGCGAGGCCAGAGGCCGCTGTGATTTGATTCATCTGCTAGATCACCCCTCATCGGTGGGACAGTTAGATCTCAGAGCTATGCTGACTGTAGTGGAGGAGCGAAAGGTCGATCAGCCAATTTATATGGAACGTGACTATGCCGTTGACGAAGGGTTTATTGGCGTCATTCGGAAGGCTTTGGTAGACCAAAAGCAGCTATCAATAGAATTACCAAATAGCCAGTCATTAAATAACCGCAATAAGAGTGTGGGTGGTCAACTTGCCATAGATATTGAGCGCATGCTCAATCATGAGCTGGGAGATCTTGATTTACCTGCAGTGCTCACAGACCGGCGAGGAAGGCGGTTTCTGCGGAATCATGCAATAAAAATAACGACTCATGGCTCTGCAGGTCAATCCTATGGTGCATTCTGCAACGACGGTATGCTGATGGACCATACGGGGACTTGCAATGATGGTGTTGGTAAGACTGCTTGCGGTGGAGAGCTCATAATCCATGCACCACGAGGAGGGTCTGACAAACCTGGGACTAATGTACTCATTGGGAATTTTGCACTATTTGGCGCTACTGGTGGCCGACTGTTTGTTGAGGGCCAGGCTGGTGATCGGTTTGCTGTGCGTAACTCAGGGGCTACAGCAGTGGTTGAAGGTGTAGGTGATTTCTGTGCAGAGTACATGACCAATGGCGCAGTTCTGAACTTAGGAGCATTTGCTAAGGGTTTCGGTAACGGTATGTCAGGCGGGTTTGCCTATCAATATGATCCGTACAAGAAATTCACTCACTGTATCAGCCACGATTCTGTGCTGCTGGGTTATTTAGATAATAATACTGAGGAAGCAGAAATTCATGCTCAAGCAATACACACTATGTTGCACTGGCATGCTAAAGCAACTGGATCTAAAAAGGCGTCTTGGTTTCTTAAAAATTGGAGTGATGAGCGCGCCAATTTTGCTTATCTAACTCCCCGAGCACTATTACAGTATCAGGATTCTGAAGCAATTTTAGAGGCCAAGCCGCGTAAAGAGCTAGCTGAGGAACTCGCCAATGCTCTTGCGGCATTTCAAGTCAATAAGCTTAAAAAGGCGTGGCGTTCTGGACAGCCTGTTATGAAAGGCTCAGTTCCTAACCCTGATTTGTCTGAGAGTGGCGATATGTTCGAGCTAATAAATACCTACTCGGTGCTCGATGCAGCTCAAAAAATAGCCCTTAAAAAGCTTCCTGGTTCAACATCAGTGGAAGATCCCAATGTGATTAAAATAACTCGCAATCTCATTTTGACCGAAGATTTTGCTTTGATGAATGCTCTACTTCGGCATGCACGCGAGGCTATTTCAGGGTATAGTGCAGCCGAACTTGCTGCCATGATTGCGGGCAAGCGTCTCAATGATTTTAAAGAAGCTCTGAGTTTGCGAAATATTTTATCAATGGATAGTCCGGCTACCTATGGTTGGATATTACATCAGCAGCACAAAAATAAAGTTGCGTTAGGTCGAATACCAAGCTTTGAAGAACTTTTTGCACATAATGCGTTGAGTGATATTTTGCCCAACGTTAGTTAATACTGAGGCCGTTTAATGAAACTTCCATTTATACCAGAAGATGCTCCTTTTACTGGTGACCAAAAATCTTGGTTAGCGGGCTTCCTTGCAGGTATGCAATCGGCAAAAACAATGACTGGGAGTCAAGTGGGTACAGCTGCAAATACTGCATCATCGACTGCGCCCTTGGTTAATATTCTCTATGGTACTCAAACCGGTAATGCAGAGGGTTTAGCAATGGATGCTGCAGCTACAGCCAAAGCGCAGGGGTTTCAGGCTATAGTCCAAGGTTTAGATGATGTGAGCATAGAAGCATTCGCGGCGATGAGGAGAGTTATTATCACCATAGCCACGTATGGTGAAGGAGAAATGCCAGATAATGCAGGATTATTTTGGGAGAGCATATATAGCTCGGATATGCCTAAATTACCCGACATGCAGTTTGGCGTTTTAGCACTTGGTGACTCTGGGTATGACGACTTCTGTCAGGCGGGGAAGCTTCTTGATGTGCGTCTAGAGCAGCTCGGTGCTCAGCGACTGGTCGATCGGTTAGATTGTGATGTAGATTTTGAAGATGTTGCGGAGGAATGGATTAATAAAACGATTCCTTTAGCTAATGACGGCCAAGCGGTCGCTCCAGTCGACAAACCCACTCCTGCAGTTGTCAAATCCATTTGGAATAGAAAGAATCCATACCCGGCCACGTTAGCTGTTAATCACCTGCTTTCTGGTGAATTGTCTGGTAAAGAGATTCGACACTATGAGTTTGACTTAGGGGACAGCGGGCTAGTCTATGACACCGGGGATGCTCTAAATGTTATGCCGGTAAACGATGACAAATTAGTGGCAAAGATTATAGAGCGACTTTTAGTGAGTGGCGATACTATTCTTGAGGATCAAGAAAAATCACTTACTGAACTGCTGACATTTCAATATGAAATTGCTACCCCCTCCCGAAAGCTTATTGCTGCTGTGGAGACTCAAGCTAAAGATGAAATGTTTTCCCACGTCGTCAAAAATGGAGATAAAGAGGCTTTAGCCGACTTCCTGTGGGGTAAGGATACTCTTGATTTATTGAATCTAAACTCTGATATATATTTTTCCGCGTCAGAATTTTTAGCATTGCTTAAGCCTCTGCAGCATCGAGCATACTCGATTTCCTCAAGTCCTAATAAACACCCAGGTTCAGTTCATTTAACGGTAGCTTCAGTGCGATGGAACGATAATGGGCGTGACCACCTTGGAGTGTGCTCCACATTTTTGGCTGATCGAATTGCAAAGAACGGTAAAGCAGGAGTTTTTATATCTCCTAACAAAGCGTTTCGAATCCCTAGTAACGACGATGCTCCAATGATTATGGTGGGTCCTGGTACTGGGGTAGCACCTTTCAGGGCTTTTCTAGAAGAGCGCCAAATCCGCGGTGCAAAAGGCCAAAATTGGTTGTTTTTTGGTGATCAAACAAGAGCATCTGATTTTATTTATGAGCAGGAATTAATAGAGATGCAGGCGGCGGGTGTACTGACGCGCCTTGATTTAGCTTTTTCGAGGGATCAAAAAGAAAAAGTTTATGTACAGAATAAAATGCATGAACATGGCGCCGAACTTTACCAGTGGCTCGAAAATGGCGGCTATTTTTATGTTTGTGGAGATGCGACTCGCATGGCGAAAGATGTGGACCAAGCTCTTTGCGACATTATCGCGGCTCAGGGTAGTCTAAGTAGTGACAAGGCCAAAGAGTATGTTAATAATCTAAAGCGTGAAAAACGCTATCTACGCGACGTATACTAGTCGTCCCACCTTATTGACTTAAATTATTTATGACAGAATTAAAAAACGATCGATTTTTACGAGCATTAGCTCGGCAACCGGTTGATAAAACACCAGTGTGGATGATGCGCCAAGCAGGGCGCTATTTACCTGAATACCGTCAGGTTAGGGGACAGGCAGGTGACTTCATGAGCCTGTGCAAAAATACAGAACTAGCCTGTGAAGTCACTCTGCAACCTCTTGAGAGATTTGAATTAGATGCAGCGATTCTTTTTTCAGATATTCTAACGATTCCTGATGCAATGGGTTTAGGGCTTTATTTTGCTGAGGGTGAAGGGCCTAAATTCCATAAACCTTTGCGAAGCGAAGCAGATATAGAGCAACTTGAGGTGATTAACACGGCTATAGATCTAACTTATGTGACTGATGCTGTGTCTATGATTCGTCAAGAGCTGAATGGTCGTGTTCCCTTAATTGGATTCTCAGGGAGTCCTTGGACATTGGCGACCTATATGATTGAAGGGCAGAGCAGTCGTGACTTTGCTCGCGCCAAAACAATGCTATACACACAGCCCGAGTTACTCCACCAACTACTCGATAAACTTGCTCTTTCTGTTATTGATTACCTAAATGCGCAGATTCTCGCAGGTGCACAGGTAGTACAGATATTTGATACCTGGGGAGGTGTCCTAAGCCATAGTGCCTATCTTGAATTTTCTCTTACATACATGGCGAAGATTGTCGACGGTCTGATTAAGCAGGCCGATGGCCGAGACGTACCCGTGATCCTTTTCACCAAAGGGGGTGGTCTTTGGTTAGAAGCTATGGCAAATACAGGCTGTGATTGTCTCGGACTTGATTGGACGATAGATATAGGATCTGCTCGCCATCGAGTTGGTGATAAAGTTGCTCTGCAAGGCAACATGGACCCAGCGATCCTAAGAGCCAAGCCAGAAGTTATTCAGCGGGAGGTTAAGAGAATCCTGGGATCTTTTGGTAAGAATGACGGCCATGTGTTCAACCTTGGTCATGGAATTACCCCTGATATTGCCCCTGATAATGCCAAGATTTTTATCGATGCTGTGCATGAGTTCTCAAGCTCCAGTTAGATCCGGAGATGCACTAGGTGAGAATTGCCAGTTTCTCTCCCATTATAACAGGGGTTTTTAAACTCAAGTTTTCCAGTCCAGAGACTTTATTTTCGCCAAACAAAACAATGACTGTCGAACCAAATCTAAATTGGCCGATTTCTTCTCCCTTGGCATAAGCAAGTTCTTGATCAGAATAGTCAGACTCTCGTACAGCACCAGGGCCTGGTTTTTCGTATCCGCCCCAGACGGTTTCGATACCCGCAACTAGCATTGCGCCAACAAAAATAACGGCAAAATCACCCACTAACTCAGAGTTAAATTCACAGACTAACCGTTCATTGCGCGCAAATAAGCCATCCAAACCCTGCGCAGTTTTGTCGTTAACCGAGAAAAGTTCGCCGGGGATGTAACGGGTAGTTCGCAATTTGCCGGCAATAGGCATATGCACACGGTGGTAGTCTTTAGGGGAGAGATAAATGGTTGCAAAAGATCCATCTTGAAATTTTTGGGCTGAAGATGAATTGCCTAAAAGACGGCTTACTGAATAATCAATGCCCTTGGCTTGGAGAATTCTTTGTCGGTCTATGATTCCTGACTGACTAATGACTCCATCAGCGGGACAACAAACGCTATGATCGTCCATATCTACGGGTCGGGTCCCTGCTTTAAGTTCTCGAGTAAAAAAGGCATTAAAATTGTCGTAATCGTTTAAATCAGCACTTGTCGCCTCTTCCATATTAATAGTGAACGCTGAAATAGCTCGATCGATTAGAAAATTCTTTAGCCAAGGTCGCTTCGACTCTGCTATCTTACCAACGAGCCTAGATAAAGTATGCTTGGGGAGTATTCGCTGAATGGCGACAAAAATGTCGGCGCTGTGACTCATAGTTTTTACTCTTTAATATTAAATTAGTGGTTACATAAGGAAATTCAAAAACCATACTCTATGGGCGTGTGGTCAAGATTGCCCCATTCAGCCCAGGAGCCACCGTATCCAGTTATTTTCTCATAACCTAGAATCCGTGCAACCATATAAGTAAAGCTCGAACGTTGATGTAATTGGCAATGGGTAGCGATAATTTTTTCTTTAGTAAGGCCGCAATCGTCTAGAATATTTTGCGCGTTCTGTTTAATCCGTAAATTATTTTTTTGATCTATCAGTTCAATCCATTCAAGATTTATTGCCCCCGGAATATGACCGCCGCGATTAGCTCGTGTTATTTCTCCGGTATATTCCTCTAGACGGCGAGCATCCCAAATCGCAAAGTTAGGACAACCCAATTGATTGATAATTTGATCTGCACCAATAGTTGCAGATAGATTTGCAAAGTCGCTACCGATCTGAGGATCAGAGCGATTAGGTAGATTAGTTTCTTTTTGGGTTATATGGCCCTCTTTGATCCAACTAACAATACCGCCATTTAGATAGGACCACTGGTGTAGGCCAACCAAATCCAAAATCCACGCTAATCTACCGGCCCAACCGCCGCCCTCATCATCATAAATGACGACATGCTTGGATGGGTTGATGCCTATGTAGCTTAGTAAGGATTCGATCTCTGCGAAGCTAGGATGTATACCCAGTGCTGGAGGTGTATTTGACATAAGTTGAGTTCCTTTAAGATGCAGAGCCCCAGGTACATGGGATCGAGCATAAAGGTCCGGCTTACAAAGATCGACAATTACCAAATCTTCTCTTCCAAGAAGCGCTTCCAATTCCGAGGGTTCAAGTAATCTTGGCAATGGTGTGGCCATCAGCCGCCTCCAAATCTATCTGTTAGTCAGTGTCAGCTGAGTACTCTAAGTAGCTACAATCGACTAGATTCCTGCGACAGAAGTATCTGCCGATAATTGTGCAATCTATCTGCGAGCACCTTATTGGTTGCCACAGCAGCCAGAAGGCTGCATCCAATTTCTTTATTGTGATTACAATCACGAAATTTGCAATGGCCAAGATATGGGCGAAAGTCAACAAAGCCATTTATCACCTGATCTTTAGTAAGGTGAGTTAATGCAAATTCTCTTATTCCTGGTGAGTCGATAAGGGTGCCACCGCCAGATAAATGAAAAAGCTTAGATACAGTGGTCGTATGAGTGCCTTTCTCCTTACCCACAGATAGGGCCCCCACTTGCATATTAGCTGCGGGTTGTAAGAGATTAATCAGTGAGGATTTGCCGACTCCTGACTGGCCTACAAATATCGCAGTACTCTTCGCAAGATAATCTTGCAGAGCGTCAATACCCTGCCCAGTTTTGGCTGAGACTTGAAGAACATCGTATCCAACGAACTGATAGTTTTTAACTAACTGACTAATATCATCAAACTCACTACTATCCAGCATGTCGGATTTATTAAGGATTAGCACTGGCTTAATGCCCTGCACCTCAGAAGCAACCAAGTAGCGATCTAGTAGATTACTAAAAGCAGCAGGCTTGGGTGAAAAGACAATTGCGATTAGGTTAACATTCGCGGCAACTGGCCGTAATTTCCCATAGATGTCTGGTCGCATTAATTCTGACTCGCGGTCTTGACGAGCAACTATAACTCCATGTGGTTCTGCAAACCTCCATATCACTTTATCGCCTGTCACTAAACTCTCAAGATTAGCCCTCATATGGCAGCGGACGACACGACCCCGGATCTCTGTTTCTGCGGCTTCAACATCCACCTGAGCACCAAAGTTTGTGACGACTGTTCCGAGTATTTCTGGACCAAGATTATTTAGATTTTCTATCTCTTCTACCGCCACGGCATTGCTATTGATCGCTCGCTGGCGTCTTCGTTCCTGAATGGATTGAATGCGATCTTTTTGACGATCACTCAGTCTGCGTTTGCTCATAGGGTTTAGAAAATAATACTCATAACTCATTAATCCAATGTAACTGAAGGCCATCTCTGGCGTTATAGGCGCTAAGGATATAGCATTACTAGCCTAAGTAACATCTAGTAACGGACTTGCTGTTGCCAAAATGTCAAAATGGGATTCCTATGACGAACAAGAATGAGCTTAATTTAATCTGGATTGATCTGGAGATGACTGGATTGGATCCTCTGAAAGAGAGAATAATCGAGATCGCTACAGTTGTGACTGATTCAGAGCTGAACGTCTTGGCAGAGGGCCCATCTGTAGTTATTAATCAGCCAGATAGCTTGCTATCTAAAATGGATGACTGGAATACTCGACAGCACGGTGGTTCGGGATTGACCGAGCGTGTTCGAACTAGCCAGATTAGCGAATCTGAGGCAATGGAACAAACCATCAGCTTTTTGGAGCAATGGGTTCCCTCAGGGCAATCACCCATGTGTGGTAACTCAATTGGCCAAGATAGGCGTTTTTTAGTCCGTTATATGCCCGAACTAGAATCTTTTTTTCACTATCGAAATTTGGACGTTAGTACTCTGAAAGAATTGATCAAACGATGGCGTCCTGACCTTGCAAATGGTTTTGTGAAAAAAGGGAGTCATTTGGCGATGGATGATATTCACGACTCAATTGCAGAGTTGGCCTATTATCGAACTGTATTTATTCGAGACTAAGTTTTTCTTTTTGTTGAGCGATTGCCCACTCAACATGCTCCCTGACTAGTGCCGAAGGGTGATTAGCCTTGGCTTTAAGTTCATCAAGAATAGTATTGGAGCCTGATGCGTTGCCCAATCCTACCGCGATATTTCGTAGCCAGCGCTCATGGCCAATGCGACGTATCGGCGATCCCTGAGTTTTCTCTAAAAAGTCCTCAGCATCCCAATTAAACAAGGTCACTAAAGATGGATCATCGAGGTTGTGTCTTGGAGTGAAATCATCTTCCTGGGTCAGTGAAGCAAATCGGTTCCATGGACATCTGATTTGACAGTCATCACAACCAAATACTCTATTACCCATTAGTGGCCGAAGCTCCTCAGGTATAGCGTCTTTACTTTCAATAGTGAGGTATGAGATGCAGCGACGAGCATCTAAAACATAAGGCTCAGGGAATGCATCGGTGGGACAAACCTTCAAACAAGAGCGGCAGTTACCGCATTTATTTTCTTGTTTTTGGTTGTCAACGGGTAATTTCAGGGAGGTATAGATTTCGCCAAGAAAAAACCAAGAGCCTGCGGACTCGTTAAGCAACAGCGTATTTTTGCCGATCCAACCAAGACCAGCTTGTTCGGCAATTGGCTTTTCCATGACTGGGGCACTATCTACAAAGGGTCGTTGAGATAAGTTGAGTTCGGGGAGTTCTTGTTCAATTTTTTTGATCAGAGCAGCTAGTCGATTACGAATGACTTTATGATAGTCCCTGCCTAAGGCATAGCGAGAGATATAGGCCTTGTTATCGTCTCTTAACACCGCGATCATATTGGTGTCTGCAAGATAATCCATGCGTACCGATATAACTCTGACTGTGTGATCTACCAACTTGTCGACAACATAGCGTTTATCACCATGTTCTCCCATCCATCCCATAGAACCTTGAAATCCTTTTGCCAACCATTCCTGCAGGCGCTTCGACGCGTTGTTTAGGTCAGGCTCAATAATAGAAACTTGTTGGAATCCGAATGCAGCCCCCCAAGATTTGATCTTTGTGGCTAAATTTTCTAGATTTTCGACGTCGCCTTCAATTTCATGCATGGTTTCACAGCTGTTCTGCCTTATAATCGCTCTAATTTTACTGGGATATCATCGCTATGTCGCACTATCTTCTTCATCAAGCTCTATTTAATGCCAGAACTGTTCGCGAAATCGATCGATTAGCTACAGCAAAAGGCGATATTCCAGGTGCTGAATTAATGCGCAGAGCTGGTCAAGCCGCCTTTACCGAGCTGTTAGAAAATTTTGGTCGTCCCGAGTGTATCCATGTGTTTTGTGGATCAGGTAATAACGGGGGTGATGGGTATATTATTGGCTCTCTAGCAGCCAATGAAAACATACCAGTGCAGGTCTATGAATTAGGGAATTTAAAGACCATGTCTGCTGAAACAAAACAAGCTAAACAGATGTGCCTTGATGCCAAAGTGGAATGTAAGCCTTTTACCATAAATTGTAATCTTTCAGAGGGAATCATCGTTGATAGCCTTATGGGGACAGGCTTTGATGGTGATTTGCGAGAGAATTTTGCTGATGCGATTGAGCATATTAACAGCTCATTGCTTCCAGTTTTATCAGTTGATATACCTTCAGGGTTGTCCAGTGATACTGGGTCTGTAAAAGATATCGTGGTAAACGCAGACATAACCATAACTTTTGTAGGAGTCAAACAAGGCCTATTTACAGGTCGTGGACCGGCCGTGTCTGGTGATGTCATATACGATTCTCTTGATATTCCAGAAACTATTATTTATGAAAAACTCCCTTCTGCTGAATTAATGGACCTTGAAGAGCTAATTGATTACATACCCGAATTTGAAGCCGACGTGCATAAAAACCAACGTGGGCACTGCATGGTGATCGGTGGAGATCATGGAACTGGAGGTGCTTCATTGATGGCCTCTCAGGCTTGCCTTAAAATTGGTGCAGGTTTGGCAAGTCATGCAACACGACCCGAGCATGTTCCAGCAAGCTTGGCGCGGCAACCGGAAGTCATGGCATTTGGTGTGGTCTCAGGGCAAGCTTTAGAGCCATTGCTTGCGCGACCAACAGTATTAGTTGTCGGGCCTGGCCTTGGGAGATCCTCTTGGTCGGAACAAATGTTACAAAAGGCTATGGCCACTAAGTTGCCGATGGTAATCGATGCCGATGCGCTAAATATCATCGCCGATGGTCGTGTGGTAACTGATTTTGAAAATCGGTTATGGGTTATGACGCCCCATCCTGGAGAGGCTGCTCGACTTTTGGGGGTTACTGTAGCTGATATTCAGTCTGATCGGTTTGCGGCTGTTCGCGATCTCCAAGAAAAATACAATGCGGTAGTACTTTTAAAAGGGGCTGGAACCATCATTTCATCTCCGCCCGGCAGGCCATTACGAGTTTGTCCCTATGGTAACCCGGCAATGTCGACGGCTGGGATGGGTGATTTATTGGGTGGAATCATTGGAGGCCTTATTGCTCAAGGAATGGACCTACAAACTGCAACTGAGCTAGGCTGTTGCATGCATTCATTTGCAGCTGACAAAGCCGCAGAAGGATTGGGGCCTCGAGGCTTGGTAGCAACCGATATTCTAGCTTATTTAGGCGATATCTCTAATCAACGGAATTTTGACGAATTGTGAGTAACGGTAGAATAAAAAGTCAGGCTTCATTTAAAATTGATGATGAAGCAGCGATGATTGCCCTTGGTGGTGATATCGCCGAAGCCTTTAGGTCTAAAATGACTATTACTCTAAGGGGCGATTTAGGCGCTGGTAAAACAACGTTGAGCCGAGGGTTACTCCAAAACCTTGGTCACCAAGGTGCAGTTAAAAGTCCAACCTACACTCTAGTTGAGCCTTATGATCTAGATGTTGGTACTGTTTATCATTTTGATTTGTATCGCGTTATAGACCCAGAGGAGCTTGATTATATTGGTTTTGCTGACTATCTTTCACAGGGTTCTCTATGCCTGATAGAGTGGCCAGAGCGAGGGAATGGGTACTTGTCTGCTGCAGACGTTAGTGTTGATATTGAGCATCATCGGATCGGGCGAGAGGTTACTGTTATGGCGCTAACAGATATAGGTACAGATTTTCTTAGTCGATTGGCTAAAATAACGGGTTGTGATTTGAGTCATAGCTAGAAATTACGCAGAGGAATCCTTTGAATTTAAACTATCGCAAGATTAAGAAAAAATTTGACCTAGGCCTTTGTGGAATCTGTGTTATAGCTCTAGTTTTGGTGCCTATAACCGCGTTAGCCTCAGATATCGATTCGTTACGTGTGTGGCGATCACCAGAGAAAACTCGTCTAGTTATTGACCTTAGTGGTTCGGTGAAGCATCAGCTTATTGCTCTTGAGAACCCTCATCGATTAGTTATTGATATTAGCGATGCCAAATTTAAGGCGAATATTAAGCAGCTTGATTTAAGTAAAACATCTATATTAAAGATTCGACACGCGGTCAGAAATAGTAATGATTTGAGGATTGTTTTGGATCTTAAGGGTAGCGTTAGCCCTAAAAGCTTTGCACTTGAAGCGAATGAGATATCAGGTGACAGATTGGTAGTTGACCTTTATGACAAAAAGCAACAGGTGAGCAAAACTGTTGCAAAGATACTGGAGCGTAATGATCGTAAAATAGTTATCGCAATCGATGCCGGTCATGGGGGTGAAGATCCCGGTGCTTCCGGACCGAACAGGTTGCGGGAGAAGCGCGTTGTGCTACAAATCGCAAAAAAAATTGACAAGCTTTTTGATGAGAATCCCTATTTTGATGGGGTTCTCGTCAGAACAGGAGATTATTACATTGATCATCGTAAGAGGACGCAAATTGCACGAAGAGAGCAAGCTGACTTCTTTATTTCTATTCACGCAGACGGGTTCTCTGATCCAAGGGCTAATGGCGCTTCGGTCTATGCACTTTCCACCAAAGGAGCGACGAGCGAGACGGCAAGATATTTGGCCTCATCAGAAAATCGAGCAGACTTGATTGGTGGCGCAAGTGCTCTTAGTCTTGATGATAAAGATGATTTACTCGCAGGGGTTTTGCTTGATTTGTCTATGAACGAGACGCTTCGTAGTAGTTTAGACGCTGGAAGTTATGTTTTGAGAAACATGGGTGCTGTGGCCCGCTTGCATAAGAAACAAGTTGAGCAAGCTGGATTCTTGGTTTTGAAATCCCCGGATATTCCATCATTGTTAATTGAAACAGGTTTTATTTCTAACCCGAAAGAAGCCAAACAGTTAAGTAGTGATCGTTACCAGCAAAAAATGGCTAAAGCAGTGTTCGATGGTCTCTTCAGTTTTTATATTGAACAGCCCCCAGTGGGTACATTGTTGGGGAAATCATCAAAAGAATTGATTAAAACTTATGTAATAGCCCGAGGTGATACTCTTTCAGAGATTGCTCAACGCTATAAAACCTCAGTAAACAAAATATTGCGGTACAATAATCTTTCGTCTAGTTCGATTCGTGTTGGTCAGAAAATATCTATTCCTCCTAGTTAAGGTGTTTCAGTTGTTTAACAGTGCTCTAAAGATTAGTCCTTATGCCTAGTATTCAGATACTAAGCCCGCAGTTGGCCAATCAAATTGCCGCGGGTGAGGTGGTTGAGCGGCCGTCCTCTGTACTTAAGGAGTTGTGTGAAAACAGCTTAGATGCAGGTGCTAGTCGCATTGATGTTGAAGTTGAGCAAGGCGGCAGTAAATTGATTAAAGTCCGAGATGATGGCTGCGGAATCGCCGAGGGTGAATTGTCATTGGCCTTAAGTCGCCATGCCACCAGTAAAATTTCAGATCTTGAAGACCTTGAGGCGGTATCAACTTTAGGGTTTAGGGGTGAGGCACTGGCAAGTATTGCTTCAGTTTCGCGTTTAGCGCTTACTTCAAATTCTGGTAATAGCGCTGGCTGGAGAGCAGTCTCTGAGGGGCGGGATATGGAGGTTGAACTCGAACCTGCACCTCATCCGGTTGGCACAAGCGTAGAGGTGCGAGATCTATTTTTTAATACGCCAGCTCGGCGAAAATTTTTACGGACTGAAAATACTGAGTACAAACGAGTCGCTGATGGCCTCAAAAAATTAGCATTGAGTCGCATGGACGTTGCTTTTAGCCTTAAACATAATCAAAAAGTTCAGTTCAATCTTCGCTCCGCAAGTAGCCAGTTGGAGCAAGAAAAGAGGGTAGCAGACATATGTGGTCCGGTATTTATGGAGCAAGCTCTGTATGTGGATAACAATCGTACCGGAATTCGATTGTGGGGTTGGATAGGGTTGCCCACTTTTTCGCGCAGTCAGGCAGACCTGCAATACTTTTTCGTTAATGGCCGCTCTATCAGAGATAAGATTGTTTCCCATGCTATACGGCAAGCTTATCAAGATGTTCTTTATCACGGTCGCCATCCGGCATATGTATTGTTTTTAGAAATTGAGCCTGGGGATGTGGATGTTAATGTGCACCCTACGAAGCATGAAGTGAGGTTCCGAGAGGGAGGTAGCGTCCATAGTTTTGTTTCCAGTACTTTACAAAAGGCGTTGGCGACTGACCGTCCTCAGGATCATATCCGCGACAGTGAGGGTGATAAAATTGCTGACCATAATCCCATTTTTTTAGATCAAAAACCTTTGCCGTTAGTAGGAAATTCATCGAGTAGTTATTTAGCATCTTGGCCCTCGCAGCAATCGGCCAGCGTAAATACCCCAATGAGTAGTTATCAAAACCTTTATTCATCCCATCCACAGGATGGAGAAAACAATGACGGGGAGATCCCGCCGCTGGGGTTCGCTATCGCTCAGCTAAAAGGTATTTTTATTCTTGCTGAAAACAGCCATGGCTTGATTATTATTGATATGCATGCGGCCCATGAGCGGATTACATATGAACGCATGAAAAATGCATTTGATGAGCAAGGTTTAGTTGCACAACCATTGCTGGTCCCAGAGAATTTGGCAGTTAGTCAGCGTGAGGCGGATGCAGTAGATGCTCATCAAGCTGTATTTAGTAAGCTTGGTTTTGCGGTAGAGCGCGCTGGTAGTGAAAGTATTATTGTCCGAGAGATACCCGCAATACTAAGGGGTTCTGAGGTTGAGAGATTGCTGAGAGATGTGCTGTCTGATCTCCTACAGCATGGTGGTTCAGAGCGAATCAAAAATCATATCAATGAGATCTTGTCAACTATGGCTTGCCATGGATCAGTGCGAGCAAATCGAAAACTGACAATACCTGAAATGAATGCGCTGTTGAGAGATATGGAGATTACTGAGCGAAGTGGTCAGTGTAATCATGGCCGCCCAACTTGGTCTCAGTTGACTGTAGAGGAGCTAGATAAACTGTTCCTGCGTGGTCGTTAGGAGTATTGGTAATGAGCTCCCCAAAGTTACCTACAGCCATCTTCTTAATGGGGCCCACCGCGTCAGGTAAAACAGATTTAGCCATTGCCCTCCGATATCATCTCCCTGTAGAGATTATTAGTGTGGACTCCGCTCAGATATATAGACACCTAAACATTGGGAGCGCAAAGCCTGATGCGCAAACCCTCTCTAGACATCCACATCGACTCATTGACATACGCGATCCCGCTGAGTCTTATAGTGTTGCAGACTTTATAAATGATGCTCGCATTCAGATGACCGAGATAACGGCTTCTGGAAGAATACCTCTGTTAGTCGGGGGGTCCATGCTTTACTTTAAAATATTGCTCGAAGGGCTCTCAGACCTTCCAGAAGCGGACCAAAATGTAAGAAAAAAAATCCAACAACGTGCAGATATAGAAGGTTGGCCAAGTTTGTATGAAGAACTGCGCCAAATTGATCCTAAGACCGCAGCAAGACTCCACCCTAATCACTCGCAACGTATTCAGCGAGCGCTGGAGGTATATCAGTTGACTGGGGAGTCTATGTCGAAGCTACAAGCTAGATCTGGTGATAATGGTATAGAGAATGACTATGAAATTATCCAAATAGCTTTATTAGCTAATAGTCGGAGTTTGCTACATCAACGTATAGAGACAAGGTTCCACCAAATGATGGAGCAGGGTTTTGAGTTAGAGGTAAAAGCGCTTTATCAACGTAATGATCTTAACATAGATCTACCTGCTATGCGCTCAGCGGGTTACCGACAACTTTGGCAGTATTTTGATGGAGATCTCAGGTTGGATCAGTCCATAGATAGCGCGATTACGACCAGTCGGCAGTTGGCCAAGAGGCAGATAACTTGGCTGCGAAAGTGGTCTGATGCACATCAAATATATATAGATAACGGCAAAGAATTTTTAAGTTCTGAAAATTTATGTAAACAGTGCTTGAAAATACTCGAGGATGTCCCCATATTAAAATAAGATCACAGGGAATCTGTGTCTTAGAGCGGATCGCAATCCCGCTATTTTTGCTGCGAACTTGCAGCGTTTATTGAATATTCAATAAGGAGAAGTACTCATGTCAAAAGGGCATAACTTACAAGATCCTTTTCTTAATGCTTTAAGAAAAGAGAGAATTCCAGTATCTATATTTCTTGTTAATGGCATCAAACTTCAAGGCCAGGTCGAGTCATTCGATCAATTTGTGGTTCTGCTGAAGAACACTGTTAGTCAAATGGTATACAAACATGCCATTTCTACAGTGGTGCCTTCTCGAGCTGTGCGCCTACCATCCAGTGGTAGCGAGCAAAATGAATCTAATGATGATTCGGGCAACTACGGCGACGAAAACTACTAAACTGTGGCTTTATTTTTTGAGCGACCAGAGTCTGGCGAAACAGCGGTTCTGGTGCACATTAAACTTACTAGCGAGTCCGAGCCCGAAGACCCAAGAGAGTTCGAGGAGCTAGTCATTGCCGCTGGAGGGGACCCTGTAGAGTTCATCACAGGGTCGCGCCAGTCCCCTAGTGCAAAGTTTTTCGTTGGCAGTGGAAAGCTAGATGAGATTAAAGCCACAGTGCAACGCACCGGGGCAGAGCTAGTTATATTCAACCACAATTTGTCACCCAGCCAAGAGCGGAATATTGAAGCGGAGTTACAATGTAGAGTCCTTGATAGGACTGGTTTGATTCTCGATATTTTTGCTCAACGGGCACGTACTCATGAGGGAAAGCTGCAGGTAGAATTGGCCCAACTACAGCATTTGTCCTCCCGGTTAGTTCGAGGTTGGACGCACCTTGAGCGCCAGAAAGGCGGAATAGGCATGCGAGGACCAGGCGAGACCCAACTTGAGTCTGATCGACGGATGGTCAGAGACCGTATTAAATCTATTGAAAAGCGATTGGAGAAGGTCCGCAAGCAGAGAGACCAGGGGCGTCGCAGTAGAAAACGATCCGAAACTCCCACCGTGTCATTGGTAGGCTATACCAATGCCGGAAAATCCACCTTGTTCAATGCGGTTACCGAGGCTGATGTGTTTGTTGCAGATCAACTTTTTGCAACTTTAGATCCTACTATGCGTCGGGTCGAGGTGCATGACCTTGGGTCGGTTATATTTGCTGATACGGTAGGATTTATTAGTCATCTTCCTCACCGTCTTGTGGATGCATTCAGGGCTACGCTAGAAGAAGCAGCCTCCGCAGATTTACTATTGCATGTTATAGATGCTAGCGCTGAAGATCGAGCGACCAATATTGCGCGCGTAGATGAGGTACTAAAAGAGATTGACGCTTATAAGTTGCCAACTCTCATGGTCTACAACAAGGTTGATCTTTTGGATGAGCCAAAGCCAAAAGTAGAGCGTAATTCGGGCGGAGAGATAACATCTGTGTGGGTTTCTGCGTTGCAAGGTGAGGGCTTGGAGCAACTTCTAGCTGCTGTTGTGGAAAAGTTACCCACAGAAACGATACATAAGCGCTTGCGGATAGAACCTTCTCATGGTGCTTTGAGAGCGGCTTTATACAGTCATAAGGCCATTGTTTCAGAGAAGATTGATGATCAGGGCATGATAGAGTTGGAAATTAAGTTACCTGAAGGAGATTTTTTCCGCATTTTGAAGAATGTGAACTTGAAATTGCAAGATTTGGTCACATTATAGGTAGGTAGTGGTAAAGTAATCATGTTTGTACAAGAGCATTGGTAAAATTGTCTGTTAAAGACGCTAATTTAAACTGGAGAATACTATGGCTTGGAATGAGCCGGGTGGTGGTAAAGACCCTTGGGGCGGAAACCGAAATGATCAGGGGCCGCCAGATATTGATGAAGCATTGAAGAAACTCAAAGAAAAGTTAGGTATCTTTGGTGGTGGAGGAGCCTCAAATTCGGGCAGTTCTGGCGGTGGAAGTTTTAAAAGTCTAGTACCGATGGTGTTTATAGGGTTGGTTTTAGTTTGGGGGTTTTTGGGATTCTATCAGGTTGATGAGAAAGAAAATGCAGTTGTGCTGAGACTTGGTGAGTACAGTGAAACTATTGAAGATCCGGGTTTAAAGTGGAATCCTCCTTTGATAGATAAAGTTTATACAGTAGGTGTAACTGAAGAACGTCAGTATTCAACACGCGGACTAATGTTGACTCAGGATGAAAATATCGTAGAGGTTGCTTTAGCAGTTCAGTACAACATCGCGAGTGCCAAAGACTTTGTTTTGAGTATCAGGTCGCCCGAAACGACGCTCAAGCAAGCAACAGATAGTGCGTTACGCCATGTGGTGGGCAGCACTGGACTTGATGGCGTTATATCGGACCAGCGAACGGAGGTTGCGGATGGTACTACTGAAAAGCTCCAAGATTTACTGGATCTATACTCTAGTGGTATAAACATCGTGAAAATTAACATTGAAGATGCAAGACCGCCAAACGAAGTAAAAGCTGCGTACGATGACGTTATTGAGGCCAGAGAAGATCTAGAGCGATTAGTTAATGAGGCTCAGGCCTACTCAAACGGAGTCATTCCTGAAGCTCGCGGTGAGGCTCAACGTTTACGTGAGGAAGCACAAGCTTATCTGTCCCAAGTAGTCTCTAAGTCCACGGGTGAAGCCAATCGCTTCTCTGCATTGCTCAGGGAATACCAGAAAGCGCCAGGAGTAACTCGCGAGCGTCTCTACATTGATGCTATTGAGCAGGTCATGACGGATAGTACCAAGGTGCTAATGGATACAGAAGGGGGCAATAATATGCTCTACCTCCCGCTAGATAAATTGATGCAGCAAGGTGGGAGCCCATCGAATCGCAGTGATGAAACTAATAATCAGCTGATTGATCGAGTTGCCAATGAAGTTATAGAAAAGCTTCAGCGCAGCAGTAATCAGGCCCAATCGGAGAGACGCCGATGAAAAATCTATCAAAACCAATTGTCACCATTCTGATTCTTTTGTTTGTTGTGGCTAGTAATGCGCTGTATGTGATTAGTGAGGTTGAGCGAGGTGTCGCCCTGCGGTTTGGCGAGATGATTCACGCTGATATTAAACCTGGGTTACACGTGAAGACGCCATTTATTGACAATGTACGACGCTTTGATGCTCGAATATTAACAGTGGATGCGCAACCAGCAAGTTTCTTTACTGTCGAGAAAAAGCGATTAATCGTAGATTCGTATGCAAAGTGGAGGATCTCCGACGTTGAAACCTACTACAAAGTTACTAATGGTTCGGAGAGAGTGGCAGAAAGTCGTCTCGCAAATCGTATAAATGCTGGGTTACGTGATCAGTTTGGTACGCTAACGTTACAAGAGGTGGTTTCTGGAGAGCGTGATGCGTTGATGAAAAATATCACTGATTCTCTTAACAATACTGTGTTACAAGAGCTTGGCGTAGAAATTGTGGATGTTCGAGTAAAGAGAATTGACCTTCCTCCAGAGGTCAGTAATCAAGTCTATCGACGAATGACAGCAGAGCGAAATAAAGAAGCTCAAGAGTTACGGTCAACGGGTAAAGAGAAAGCTGAAAAAATCCGCGCATCTGCGGATCGTGAAAGAACTATTGAACTAGCTAATGCCTATAGAGATGCTGAAGAATTGCGTGGACAGGGTGATGCGGACGCGGCTCGAATTTACGCGGAAGCCTATGAGCAGGACCCTGAATTTTACGCATTTGTGCGTAGTCTAAATGCTTATAAATCTTCGTTCTCTAACAAAGGAGATATTTTATTAGTTGAGCCGGATAGTGATTTCTTCAAGTATTTAAACCAGCAAAAGGGTCAGTAGTTGGGTCCCGATGTTTAGAAATAGTGATTTAGTTCACAAATCTCTGCCACATTGGCTGAGGTTTTGCTAAAATTCGAAAACCGGGGAAACCCGGTTTTTTTGTGTTGGTGGCAGGACTAGAAATGCTAGAAGATATTGGGCGTGCTATAGCCCTAATGCTTATATTTGAGGGAATTATGCCTTTTACCGCGCCTAATAGGTGGCGGGAGATGGCGAAAATGCTCGCATCAGTCAATGAAAGGTCTATGCGCTTGATAGGGCTATTTAGCATGGTAATCGGTTTATTGTTACTGTGGATGTGGCGGTAAATTTAATAGTGATACAAATTAAGAGGTTCTCGTGACTAATGTAGATCGATGGTTGTTGCCAGATGGTATTGACGAAGTATTGCCAGAACAGGCTCGCTTGGTTGAACATTTGCGTCGCCAAATACTCGATTTATACCACAATTGGGGTTATGACTTAGTTATACCGCCAATGGTGGAGTTTACGGAATCATTGCTTAGTGGTTCTGGTTCTGATCTCGACTTAATGACCTTCCGTGTTACCGACCAACTCAGTGGTCGCATGATGGGCATTCGTGCGGATATCACTCCGCAAACTGCTAGAATGGACGCTCATAGTTTACGTCGTGAAGGGCCTACCCGCCTTTGCTATGCAGGAACAGTTTTACATACTCGCCCGAGAGGGCCATTAGAGTCTCGGGCACCTATATCTGTGGGCCTTGAATTGTTTGGTGAGGCATCTATCTCGGCGGATATAGAAGTTATTGAAATTTTCCTTCAAACACTTAAAACTGCTGGTGTTATGGAGGTTCATCTTGACCTAGGGCACGTCGATATTCTTCGAGGGCTGCTTAGTCAGGCTAATCTTGATGATTTTCTTGAAGCCCAGCTTTGTGAGCTTTTACAGCGCAAGGCCAGAGATGAATTAAAAGACTGGATAATGGTGAATATTGAAGATGAGAAATTGGGGCAATGGTTAAATGTCCTGCCAACGCTCATGGGAAGTGTCGAAGTATTAGGTGCTGCTAGGGAGGCTCTTGTTGGAGCTCCAACAGAGGTACATGAGGCTATCGATCAATTGGCGGTTGTTGTTGATTCCATTACAGAGATGGGAGTCACTGTGTACATAGATTTGGGTGAGATGCCAGGTTATCACTATCATACTGGAATCGTTTTTGCTGGCTATGTCGAAGGTTTCGGAAAAGCTCTGGGTAATGGCGGTCGTTATGATCATGTCGGAGAGGCTTTTGGTCGCGCACGACCGGCCACTGGCTTTGCTTTTGATCTCAAGTCACTCATGATTCGAGGCCAGAACGAAGCTATTTCAGGATGTGGTATTTTCGCGCCTTTTACAACAGATAGCAAAAGTCACGATCAGGTCAGGATCTTGCGAAGTCAAGGAAACCGGGTAGTGCAGGGATTTGAAGGTCAGAATGTTGATTTTCAAGAGATGAAATGCGATCGCCAAATCATAAAAGTTGATGGTAAATATATTGTTCAGAGTTTGTCCTAACACTCAGGGTTAGGTTGTTTAATACAGTCGAGTACAAAATCTTATGGGTAAAAACGTCGTTATTCTGGGTTCTCAATGGGGAGATGAAGGAAAAGGAAAGATTGTTGATTTACTAACAGACAAAGCATCTGTTGTTGCACGCTTTCAAGGTGGTCACAATGCGGGTCACACTCTTGTTATAGATGGTAAAAAAACAGCCTTACACCTCATACCCTCAGGTATTCTGCGCGGTCATGTGAACTGTGTTATTGGGAATGGCGTGGTGGTTGCACCTGATGCTTTGCTTAAAGAAATTCAGATGCTGGAGGAGCGCGGAGTGAAGGTGAGAGGCCGCCTCAAAGTATCAGGATCATGCCCCCTGATACTTCCCTACCATATTGCTCTTGATCAGGCTCGAGAAGCAGCTCGGGGCAACGCCAAGATAGGGACGACTGGGCGCGGTATAGGGCCTGCTTATGAAGACAAAGTGGCGCGTCGAGGTCTTCGACTTAGCGATCTTGCTAATATCGAACGCTTTGCTGAAAAGCTAAAAGATGTGGTGGATTATCATAATTTTGCATTGACCGAGTATTATAAGGCTGATCCCGTTGATTTTGATCAGACGTTAGTCTTGGCCAAAGAGTGGGCACAAGCTTTGTTGCCGATGAAAGCGGATGTAACTAAAATTTTGCATGATGCAAGGGAAGCTGGTGAGAATATTCTATTTGAGGGCGCCCAGGGATCTCTTTTGGATATTGATCATGGTACCTATCCCTTTGTCACCTCCTCTAATACAACTGCTGGAAGTACGGCCACAGGTAGTGGCTTCGGCCCTCTATATTTGGATTATGTCTTAGGGATTACCAAGGCCTACACTACTCGAGTAGGTTCTGGCCCATTTCCTACCGAGTTGCATTGTGAGATAGGTCGTTATCTGGGTGAAAAAGGTCATGAGTTTGGTACCACCACTGGTCGTGAAAGGCGCTGCGGTTGGTTTGATGCTGTTGCTTTGCGCCAGGCGGTGCGAGTAAACAGCATATCGGGAATTTGCTTAACAAAACTTGATGTGTTGGATGGCCTAGATGAGATCAAAATATGTATTGGTTATCAAGATGCTGATGGTAGTGACGCAGGTGTGCCAATGCATGCTGATGACTTCGAAAACATCACGCCAGTTTATGAAACTATGCCAGGATGGTCGGCAGTTACCGTTGGTGTTCAAAAGTTAGAGGATTTGCCTGAAGCAGCCAGAAATTACATTGGCCGTATTGAAGAACTCATAGGGGCACCTGTAGATGTGGTTTCCACAGGACCAGATCGGGTTGAGACGATTGTCTTAAAGCACGCCTTTTAGTAGATATCAAAATCATGATAAAGCTGAGTTGGTTACACCACATTTAGGCGCGGATATTGATATTGCATTTTGATAGTTAACTTAGTATCGTTGCCGCATCGATTTAATATTGCATAATTAGTGTTTTTCGTTAAATATAATAAGAAGCTAAGAGTTCATCCTAGTCTTTCCCGCACGTCATTTCTAGACAGTGGGCGGTCATGCGATTAGTCCGATTGGTGGAATAATAGAGGGAAAATATGTCTAAGTGGGTGCATTTAGTTTTACTAACCTTATCGCTTTTTGTACCAACTGTCTTTTCTTCAGACGACAAAAACACCGTTGATAAACAGCATGTTGACGCAGATCATTATTGGAGCTATCAGGGAAAAGCCTCTGATCATCTAGCAAATGAGGCCTTTGATGCAGACTTAGGGTCTTCCGTTATTTTTTCTCTGGATAAACCGCGCTTTATACAATCTCTCGATCTCGGTCAAATGAGAGGGCCAAGTAGTGAGGTTGTTTATTTCCCTAGTGCAGAAGGGAAGATGATTCGTTTTCAAGTGAGAGAAAAATCAAACTTCTCATCGGCGCTTGCGGCGAAATTTCCCGATATTAAAGCGTATCGCGGTTACTCTTTAGACTATCCGCAGATGAAGGTTTATTTCAGTTACTCGGGCTCTGGGTTGGAGGCAACTATTGTTGATACTGCAGCTAGAACCAAAACGACAATAAAAAGCATATCTGGAACATCCGACAGTTATATTGCTTATTCAAGGTTAAGCGCTGCAAAGCCCAGAGAGCCACTGGTATGTTCAACACCACAGTCTTCAAGGTCTTCCTCTAAGGGTGCAAAAACTGGTAAGTCATTAGTTGAGTTGACTGAAAAGACGTCATCTTTGGTGGGGTTCTCTGATGAAAGCACCCTTGCCACTTACCGTTTGGCAGTTGCGGTTAATGGACAATATACAGAATTTCATGGTGGCACAGTTGAGTCGGCTTTAGCGGCTATTAATACGACCCTGACGGAGCTCAATTTTATTTTTGAGACCGATCTAGGGATGCGTTTAGAGCTGATAGATGATAATGATCTTATTGTCTATACCGATTCTGAAACTGACCCTTTTCAGGATGACCCTAGCAATTTAAATGGCACAATGAACGGTGAACTCCAAGTTGTTTTGGACTCAGTGATCGGTAGTGAAAATTATGATGTTGGTCATATCTTCAGTGGCATCGGTGGTGGAGGTAATGCTGGAGCGCTTGGAGCCTTTTGTGATGATGACGTAAAAGGAAGTGCCTGGTCTGCATCAAGTCAACCTGAGGGTAGCGAGTTTGTAAACCTGGTTGCTCATGAGATGGGACATCAATTGGGAGCTAACCACACCTTCTCTATGCGCACAGAGGGCACAGGAGTCAATGTAGAGCCTGCAAGTGGGACAACCATAATGAGCTATGCAGGTACCGGAGAAGACAATGTAGCTTTTTTTGCAGACAATTATTACCACAACGTCAGTATTTTGCAGGGTTTGAGCTATCTTAAAGCCCAGTCATGCCATGTTAACCAAGATATCGACAATACTGTTCCATCCGTGGCGCCGCTCAAAGATTATACTATTCCGGTGGGTACGCCCTTTGTTTTAACAGGGTCTGCCACAGACGTAGATGAGAACGATGTTCTCACCTATACCTGGGAGCAAGTTGACAATGGCTTAGTGCCCAGTAGTGTGTTTGGTCCAGAAAACAATCAAGGTGCAAATTTCAGATCCTTACCGCCCTCTGAAAATCCGACACGATATTTCCCTCTCTTAACCAGTGTAATTTCTGGTGATTTAACCCTATCAAGCCCTTATGTGGGCTCGACTTGGGAAACATTATCTTTGGTGCCTCGTGAGTTTAACTTTGCTTTCACTGTGAGAGATAATGCGACGGGTGGCGGTGGTGTGGCATCGACAAGAACAAAGATTACGGTTATAGATAGTGATGGTGCATTCTCGGTTACATCACAGGGTGATGGACAGCTGTATTTGGCGGCCTCGGAGCAAACAATCACCTGGGCTGTAGCAGGAACAGACGTTACACCCATTCTTACCGAATCTGTGAATATTAGATTATCGGTTGATGGAGGGTTGACCTACCCCTACATATTGGCTGAAAACGTTAATAATGATGGCAGTCATAAAGTCGATCTGCCTGATGTGGTTACTTCTACAGCAAGAGTGCGTGTTGATGCGGTTGATAATGTTTTTTACGCGATAAATGCCCGAGATTTTGGCATAACCCGAGACGACATTGTTTTAACCTATGATGAGCTTGATTATGCGGTGTGCAATAACGAAAGTGCTACAGCATCGTTGATCTATGAAACTTCATCGTCGTTTACTGATACGGCCTATTTCTCGTCGCTAAATGCGCCATCTGGGATATCAGTTGGCTTTTCCCCGCTCAGTGCCTCAGTGAACAGTACTGCCGTTGAGATAACTTTCTCAGCCACAGACGATATTGTACCCGATACCTATCCAGTTGAGATTGTTGCAACATCAGACATTCGCGCGCAATCCGTTACATTTAATGTTTCGGCCTATAGTTCGATATTTGAGCCTGTTATCTTGGCGTTGCCAACTAACGAAAGTGTGCTTAGTGGCTTAACCGCTAAATTAGAATGGCAAAAACAGAATAATGCAGTCAGCTATTTAGTCGAGGTAGCTACCGATGAAAGCTTTAATGAAATTTTTCTCAGATCTACTGTAGATAGCAGGTCTACTACGATTGCTGGTTTGCAGCGTGAGACGGAGTACTACTGGCGTGTGACACCTATGAACAGTTGTGGTGTTGCTGCTGCGAGTGCTCCATTTAAGTTCATTACGCCAAACTTGTTCCAAGCCGAAGATCTACCAATCACGATACGGTCTGATGAGCCAACCTCAGTGTCTTCAACTTTATCTATCTCCGAAGATCTAGTTATCACTGACGTCAACGTTGGCGTTGATGTGTCTCATACCTATGTAGCAGAGTTGATCATTACGCTGGAATCCCCCTCAGGAACGGTCATAACGTTGCTTTCGCAAGATACCTGTTTAAATCCTGATTATTCTTCGGGCTCAGATATAAATGTTGTATTTGATGATGATGGTTCAGATCTAGTCTGTGCTTCTTCTAGCCCAGTAGTGTCAGGAATTATAAGGCCGCAACAAGGCTCCCTTGATATCCTTAATAATCAAAGCACGCAAGGAGATTGGGTTTTATCTATTACAGATATTTATTCTGGAGATGGTGGTAGTCTCGATAACTTTACACTAGAAATTAGTACTGATGGTACTTATGTCAATAAGGCTCCTATCGCTTTAGCTCAGACATTTGAAGGGTCTCCACAAAACTCTCTCGAAGTTAGCTTAGGTGCAGTTGATCCTGAGAATCAAGCGCTTACATTTTCTTTGGTAGATGCTCCAGGCCGGGGGCAGGTGAGTGTTTTGGAGCCCAGCTTGCTTGGGAGTGTCCCAACAGATGGGGAGGCAAGAAAAGTTGCCATCAATGATAACTATGCCTACGTAGCAGATTATGATGCTGGTCTTGCAATTATTGATATCTCAGATCCCACTAACCCCGGAGTGCCAATTTACATGGACACAACTGGAGAGGCTCTGGGAGCAGCGGTACGCGGGAATTATGCCTATGTCGCTGATGGAACTTCGGGGCTTCAAATTGTCGATATCAGTGATGTGAACAGTCCGTCTTTGATAGGAACATTTGATACCGATGGCTATGCGTCTGACGTTACACTGTCCTCGGATGGTACAAAGGCTTATGTCTCAGGAGGTACTTCTGGGCTACAGATTATTGATATAACTAATGCTGAAAACCCGAGCTTGTGGGGATCCCTCGAGACTGGAGGTGAGGCGCTTGGTGTAGCATTATCAAGCAACGGTATTAAGGCTTATGTAGCTAACGGCACATCAGGACTAGCCATTGTTAATGTAAGTGATGCAAGCAACCTTTATGTGTATGGTTCAATAAACACTGCCGGGTCAGTCCAAGGTGTGGTGCTGTCGATAGATGAGGATACCGTTTACCTTGCTAGCGGCTCTGCAGGCTTGCAGGTTGTTGATGTGAGTTATTCCTTTGAGCCGGTCTTACTAGGTACGCGAAATATTGGTGGCTCTGCGTTTGGCTTGTCATTGTCATCTGATGGCTCCAAGGCTTACATTGCTAATGGTGAGTCGGGCATACAAATTGTTGATATAGCAAGTCCCTCAAGTCCTATATTAGGAAATTTCCGTCTCAGCTCTGACTTAGAATCAAATACCTTGAATGTTGTTTTGGCTGCTGATGGTGCCAAGGTTTACGTAGCGGATAGTCTCAATGGGATACAGGTTATCGACGTAGAGCCTACTACATTTTCCGCTGGAGATAACATTCCTCAAACTGTGATTTATACCCATACATCACAAGATGTTGTGACCGATGCACCAACCGATAATTTTACCTTCAAAGCTAATGATGGAGAGCTCGATAGTAACGTGGCTCCAGTTGATATTTGGATGGATACTTCAATCACTGATAATGGCACATGGACCTATGTGCGCACCTCTGATGGCCGGTTGACCCTCACTGGGTGTGTTAACATCTGTGCCACTAATTTGGTGATTCCGGAAACACTAGGCTTTTTCTCATCTCCAGTTGTAGCAATTGGCGAGGGTGCTTTTGCTAGTCAAGGTATTACCTCAGTGACTATTCCCAATAGTGTTACCTCCATTGAAGATTATGCTTTCACCAGTAACTCTCTTAGATCAATCACAATTCCTGATAGCGTGGCCGAAATAGGGGAAGGGGCGTTTAGTTACAATAATCTCATCGCAGCTAGTTTTTTGGGTGATAGGCCTTTGTTGGGGAGTGAAAGTTTTTTTGGCAATAGAAATCTAGAGCTTTTAAGTTACTGCGAAGGTAAATCAGGTTGGCCTGGGGCTTCTATTTCTGTGGGCTCAGCTGATGTAAGTCCCATAGAGGATTGTGATGCGGTTAATCGGAATAGTGCCGCTCTTAACAAATTGCTATTCGCTGCGGATTCTGGAGATGCCAGCGAAGTCTCAACTGATGACTTGAATGCTATTATCGGGCTTGTCAATATTAATGCTGAAAATCTTATGGCCTATCAGACAGCTATTAGCTTACTAACAAGCGGAGCTAATATTGACCAATTAAATGAAGTTCAAGCGCTTATTGATGGAGTTAATGCTGGGATATTATCTTGTTCCTCCACTCCTTATTTTGTGAACGTTACATCCGGGAATTACCCTGAAGAGGTAAGTTGGACGCTCGAAAATGCCGTGGGTGTGGTTTTATACGAAGGCATAGCGCCTTTCAGCGGAATGATGTGTCTGGGAGATGCTCGCTATACATTGAAAATGTCTGATTCCTATGGCGATGGATGGAATGGCGCCGACTTCTTGTTATTGACGACGGCAGGAGAGATTGTTGTAACCCAAACGCTTAATTCTGGGGGCCAAGGTCAAGGGGCAGTTAATGTAGGTGACTATCCTAATGTGAAGCCTTCGGCCCGTGCGCAACAGATTACTTTAGTTGAAAAAATACCAACAGACATTACGTTATTTGGTACAGATCCAGAGAACGACAAGCTTACTTATTATCTTGCTTCTGAGCCTACTAAAGGAAATTTTGCAGTAGCGTTTAATCCTAGTTTGCTGGGCTCAGTACCTAATAATAGTATTGGTGTAGATGTGGTTATTTCACAAGATGGTGCTAGAGCTTACCTTGCGGATTACCAGGCTGGGTTACAGATTGTCGATGTTAGTGATGCCTCAAATCCAGTGACACTGAGTACTTTTGATACCAATGGGAGTGCTTACAGCTTAGCAGTTTCTTCTGATGGTAATACGATTTTTATTGCCGATGAAAGTGCAGGCCTTCAGATTGTTGATGTGAGTGATTCGTCCAACCCGAGCCTTTTAAGTACATTTGATACTGAGGGTTTCTCTCTTGGGGTTACTTTGTCAGATGATGGTTTGATCGCTTATGTTGCAGATGTTAATTCATTGGAGATAATAGATATTAGCGATACTCAAAGTCCGAGTTTATTGGGGTCTATAGAAACCTCTGGTTCAGCCTATGGCACTGCCTTATCCTCCGATGAGAGCATGGCTTATGTTGCGGTGAGTGAATCCGGCTTAGACATTATTGATATTAGCAATCCTGCATACCCGGTTCTGGTGAGTACCCTCGATACTCCTGGTCGTGCTCTTGCGGTGAAGTTATCCAGTGATGATACTACGGCCTATATTTCTGACGATAGCTTTGGACTGCAGATTGCGGACATTACAGATTCGACGAATCCGACAATACTCAGTAGTTTTGATACAGACGGAAGCAGTTGGGGTTTAGGCTTATCCTCAAATGGCAATTATGCCTACATAGCCGATTTAACAAGCCTTCAAGTGATTGATGTCAGTGATAAATTACAACCTAAATCTAAGGGAGCCTTCAGCACTAGTGCCTCCCGTGGAGTAGCTCTATCAAGTGATGATAATACCGCTTACATTGCCGAGGAAAGCGGGTTAGTTATTATCGATGCAAGTATTTCTAGCATTCAGATCGGCGATCAAATGTCTCAGATAGTAACCTATATAAGCTCTGTACCTGATGCAACCTCTGATAGCTTTAGCTTCAGAGTAAACGATGGTCGCTTGGATAGTGAGAATGCAATCGTCGATATCACCATTCTTTTAGATACAGATGGTGACGGAGTTCCTAATGATTCTGATGATTTCCCTCTAGACCCTGCCGAAACCATAGATACTGATTTAGATGGTGTGGGAGATAATGCGGATACCGATGATGATGGTGATGGCGTTAGTGATGACTTAGATGTGTTTCCTTTGGACCCATCTGAAAGTTTAGATACTGATTTAGATGGTATCGGTAACAATGCTGATGATGACGATGACAATGATGGAGTTGCAGATGAAGAGGATGCGTTGCCGCTGGATCCAACAGAGTACTTAGACTCGGATTTGGACGGTGTCGGCAACAATGCGGATACGGATGATGATGGTGATGGGGTGGACGATAGTGATGATGCCTTACCTCTGGATCCGACTAATGATAGTGATGGTGACGGCGTTGCAAATAATGTCGATCCTTTTCCGCTAGATTCCTCGGAGACTATGGATAGTGATACTGATGGAGTAGGGGATAACTCAGACGTCTATCCTAACAATGGCGAGTATGCATATGATTCAGACGGAGATGGCATGCCCGATGCTTGGGAGAGTCAGTATGGTCTTGATCCAAACGACCCATCAGATGCCTCAAGCGATCAGGATAGCGACGGCATTATGGCATTAGATGAGTTCCTCGGTGGAACTGTCCCGTCTGGATCGATAGATCTTGATGGTAACGGGCAATACGATGCTCTCACCGATGGTCTTTTGTTGCTAAGGGGTATGTTTGGCCTAAGCGAAGATGCGCTTATTACTGGAACCCTAGCGCCAGATGCGATTTATACTTCTCCAGAAGATATTGAGACTCGAATAGATCTTCTTAATAATCTTGCAGACATTGATGGCAATGGGCAAATAGATGCTTTAACCGATGGATTGCTGACCCTGAGGTATCTCTTTGGACTGAGGGGAGAAGCACTTATCAGTGATGTTGTTGCTGCAGACGCTACCCGAAATTCAGCAGGCCAAATTGAAGCCCATTTGGCGTCGCTAACTCCGAGTAGTTAGTTTTTACCCGCAGAAGCAAAATAGTAAAGCGCCTAATTTTATGGCGTTTTACTATTTTTTTTGAGTGATTTTTTTTCGATTTGGAAAACAGCTAAGAATAATTTTGTTTAAGTGCTTCTCTTGGCTCCGAATATAATTAAAAAATTATACTAAAACACATAGTTAACGCTCCATTAGTGAATAAAATGCAAATGAATGCTTGCGGAAAAACCCTATGTTAGGTACGGTTAAACTGCTTAACCTAATAACAATAAAGGGTTCTTCCCTAACTAAGTAACATTAGGCGAAAGAAACCCAAAAATCTTGGGGTGTTTTATGCCATTGAATCTGTACAAAGATCATCTTTGTTACAGGCGACTAGATCATCTACAGTTGATGATCACAGACTTTTTTATTTCTTATTTTTCCCGATTTAAGACTTGCATTTATACTAAATCTTTCTCTATGGGCGGTTGCTAATGGTCAATTCCTACGCGAATGAGATATGGCCTCTCGCCATTTATTTTTTCATGGTGATTATGCTGGTAGTCACCATGCTTGTGCTGTCATGGCTTCTTGGCCAGCGTCGCCGAGAGGCGGCAACTAATGATCCTTTTGAATCCGGTGTCGTCTCCGTTGGTGGTTCCCAGATTCGCATCTCTGTTGAGTTCTATTTAGTTGCTATCTTTTTTGTTATTTTTGATCTGGAAACTGTATTCATTTTTGCTTGGGCCATTGCGTTTTTTGAATTAGGTTGGCAGGGATATTTGGCAATGGTGGTGTTTATTGCAATCCTCGGCTTGGTGCTTGTTTACGAATGGCGATCTGGAGCTCTTGAGTGGGGAAATAAAACTCGCGTTGGACTTGAATCGGCGCAAAAATCGGCTGAGGTGAAGTAATGGATTGGAGCTTAACGCGCCCCGAACTGGGCAATGTGATAGGTGAAAGCGATGATTTTATTGAAGAGCAGGTCAAGCGCAATGTAGCGTTCGCCAAACTTGAAGATCTGATTGCCTGGGGTAGAGCGCACTCACTTTGGCCATTTAATTTTGGTTTGTCCTGTTGTTATGTAGAAATGGCGACGTCTTTTACCAGTCGTCATGATATTGCCCGATTTGGTTCTGAGGTTATTAGAGCCACCCCTCGACAAGCAGATCTTATGGTTATATCCGGTACTTGTTTTTTAAAAATGGCACCTGTTGTGCAGCGACTTTACGAGCAACTACTGGAGCCCAGATGGATTATTTCAATGGGTTCCTGCGCTAACTCAGGGGGTATGTATGATATCTATTCTGTGGTGCAGGGGGTGGATAAATTTATTCCGGTAGATGTCTATGTTCCAGGTTGTCCGCCACGGCCAGAAGCCCTCATGCAGGGACTAATTATGCTTCAAGAGTCGATAGGTAAAGAGCGGCGCCCAATTACTTGGGCGGCTGGAGACCAATCTATTGTTAAACCCGCCAAAATTAGCAAGCGCGATGAACTCACTGCGCAGCGCATCCAGGCAACAGAATTAAGGGAACCGAAAAACAGCTAGGATCCCAAGAACAATCAGAGAGGACTAAATGCAGACGGCTGAATCAATGGTTCATAGCCAAGTAGAAGAAGGCCTATACCGCCAGTTTGGACGGGAACAATTTACTGTCCAACCAACGGCTGACTCTATTTTGACACTATGGGTGCCTAGGGCTCTTTTGTCTGATATTTTACGATTTCTCAAACCTCAATTCTCAATGTTATATGATCTATTCGCTATTGATGAGCGAACGAGGGAAAACCGTTCTGGGCAACCTGCCGCTGACTACACGGTTGTTTATCAATTACTCTCCATGGAGCGCAATGATGATATCCGTATTAAAGTTGGGCTTTCAGAGCCAGACCTAAGTCTACCGACGTGCATCAGTGTTTGGCCCAACGCAAATTGGTACGAGCGAGAGGCTTGGGATATGTTTGGTGTGGTGTTTGACGGCCACCCTAATTTGTATCGCATTTTGCTACCTCCGACATGGGAGGGGCATGCTCTACGCAAGGATCATCCGGCTCGAGCAACTGAAATGGCACCCTTTGAAATGGGACCTGAGCGAGTCGCTAAAGAGCAGGAGGCGCTTAGATTTCGACCTGAAGAATGGGGAATGGAGAAGGCCAGTGACGACAGTGAGTATATGTTTCTTAATCTTGGCCCTAATCACCCCAGCGTGCATGGAGTATTTAGAGTAGCTCTGCAGCTTGATGGTGAAGTGATTGTCGATTCAGTTCCTGATATTGGTTACCACCATCGTGGTGCTGAGAAGATGGCTGAGCGGCAAACTTGGCATACTTATATTCCTTATACGGACCGTATTGATTATCTTGGCGGGGTTATGAACAACCTAGCCTACATTCAGTCCGTAGAAATGCTTGGTGGAATCGTTGTCCCTGAGCGAGCCAAAATTATTCGCATTATGCTGGCTGAATTATTTAGGATTTCCAGTCATCTTGTTTTTTATGGCACCTTCGTGCAAGACGTTGGGCAGATGTCCCCCGTATTTTATATGTTCGCTGATCGTGAAAGATTATTCGGGATTATTGAAGCAATCACAGGCGGGCGAATGCACCCAGCATGGTTCCGTATTGGGGGTGTCTCCCAGGATCTCCCTGAAGGCTGGGATACCATGATCCGAGAGTTTATTGACTACCTTCCTGCTCGCCTTGATCACTACGATAAAATGGCGATGCAGAACAAAATGCTTAAGGAGCGCACCGTTGGCATAGGTGTATACACTAAGCAAGAAGCGATCGATTGGGGTATTACTGGGCCAGGTTTACGGGCCACAGGCTGTGACTGGGATGTTCGGAAAAAACGACCCTATGGTGGTTATGATCAGTTCGATTTCGACGTGCCTGTCTCTCACAACGGAGATTGCTATGATCGAGCTGAACTCCGTATTGAAGAGATTCGTCAGAGTATACGTATCATTCGGCAGTGTGTGGATAACATGCCTGGCGGTCCCTATAAAAGTGATCACCGTCTTACAACTCCGCCACCCAAAGAACGCACAATGGAAGACATTGAAACACTTATCCATCATTTTCTTAATGTAAGTTGGGGTCCTGTTGTACCCACAGGGGAAGCCTCTGTCATGATTGAGGCTACAAAGGGAATCAACAGCTACCATTTGGTCAGTGACGGTGGAACTAATTCATATCGAACCCGTATCCGCACGCCATCTTTTCCTCACTTGCAGCAGATACCCCTGATCAGTAATGGGCTAATGATTCCCGATCTTATTGCCATTATTGCAAGTATTGATTTTGTTATGGCGGATGTAGACCGATGAGTGATACAAGAATAATTCAAACTGATCTCAGCTCTGTGCTCACAGTTGAAGAGATAGCTGAAATAGATCATGAGTTGGTCCATATACCTTATAAATCGGGCGCCGCCATTGATGCTTTAAAGATTGTTCAGAAGGCGCGTGGTTGGGTATCTGATGAATGTCTTCAGGCTATTGCGAAACATCTTGAAATGTCCTCTGAAGAACTTGAGGGAGTGGCAACTTTTTACAATTTGATCTATCGACGCCCAGTGGGAGATAAAGTTATTTTATTCTGCGATAGCGTCAGTTGTTGGATCAATGGTTGTGATGATATCAAGCAAGCGATCTCAGACAAACTGGGTGTTGATTATGGTGAGACTACTAATGATAACGCTTACACACTGCTGCCAGTGCCTTGCCTAGGTGCCTGCGATCGAGCTCCAGTGATGATGGTCGGAGATGAGCTTGTCACCAACCTTAATAACGAGGTAGTAGAAACCTTGTTTGCCAGTGGAAAATCAGGAGGCAAACAGTAATGGAGAAAGTACTGACTCGTAATATAGTCCCAGATAAAGGGCCTACTGATATGGTAGCTTACGAGGCTAATGGCGGCTATTCTGGCTTGCGTAAAGCGATGTCCGGAATGTCTCCAGATGATTGTAGAGAAGTGGTTAGCCAGTCTAATTTGCGTGGCCGTGGCGGTGCAGGATTCCCTACAGGGATGAAATGGAGTTTCGTACCGATGGGTGACAAGTGCACACCAGGGCACAAATACTTAGTCTGCAACGCTGATGAAATGGAGCCAGGGACGTTTAAAGATCGGCTGCTGATGGAATATGACCCTCATCAACTCATAGAGGGCATGATTTTGTCTGCATATTGTATTGGTGCGGATCTTTCATACATCTTTATTCGCGGTGAATATGTGGTCGCCATTGAGCGCCTGCGGGAAGCTTTGGCTGAATGTTATGCTAAGGGCTACCTCGGTGAAAATATTATGGGTAGTGGCTACAAGCTTGATATGTATGTACACCCTAGCGCTGGTCGGTATATATGCGGAGAAGAAACGGCACTCATTAATGCCCTTGAAGGCAAGCGTGCTAACCCTAGAGCTAAACCTCCATTTCCTCAGGTTAGTGGCCTCTGGGGTCGTCCAACGATTGTTAATAATGTCGAAACCCTTTGTAATATTCCTCATATTATTGATCGTGGTGCTGATTGGTTCAAAGGTCTTGGAGTGGGTGAGGATGCTGGTACCAAGCTATTTGGTGTCAGTGGTCGAGTTAAAAATCCTGGTTGTTGGGAGCTTCCAATGGGAACTCCCGTTCGTGAAATCTTAGAAAATCATGCGGGCGGTATGCAAGATGGCTTGCAGCTAAAAGGTTTCTTGCCTGGGGGTGGGTCAACTGACTTCTTAACCCAAGATCACCTAGATTTAGCCATGGACTACAACGTCATTGGTAAAGCGGGCAGCCGCATGGGTACAGGCACTATGATCATTCTAGACGATCAGACCTGTCCAGTAGGGATGGTGCTTAACCTAATCCGATTCTTTGCCCACGAATCCTGTGGGTTTTGTACGCCTTGCCGCGATGGACTGCCGTGGTCTAGGCAAGTGCTAGAAGATATAGAAAATGGCCGTGGTAAAGCAGAAGATTTGGATACCCTTGAGTATCAAATCAACTATATAGGTGCTATTGGTAATACCCACTGTGCTTTAGCCCCTGGAGCCATGGAGCCTCTTCAAAGTGCACTTAAATACTTCCGAGAGGATTTTGAACGTCATATTAGTGGTGGCCGTTGTCCTTACCACTCCGGAGTGGGAGCTTAAATTATGCCAATGATTCTTGTTGATGGTCAGGAAATTGCCGTTAAAGAGGGCGAGAATATTCTTGAAGCCTGCCTTAATGCCGGTCTTGACCTACCTTATTTTTGTTGGCACCCCTCTATGGGTTCCATCGGTTCATGTCGCCAGTGCGCGCTTGTTCAATATCAAAATGAGGAAGACACGAAAGGAAGAATAGTCATGGGATGCATGACTCCGGTGGTTGAAGGGGCAAGATTCTCACTTAAAGCTGAGAATGCAACAGAGTTTAGGGAAGCTGTGGTTGAAAGTTTAATGCTTAATCACCCTCACGACTGTCCGGTATGCGCTGAGGGTGGTGAATGCCATCTTCAAGATATGACCGTTATGGTCGGCCATCGTGATCGTCGATATACCGGTAAAAAGAACACTTATCGAAATCAATATTTAGGCCCCCTGATCCATCATGAAATGAACCGCTGTATCGCATGTTATCGCTGTGAGCGCTACTACAGAGACTATGCAGGTGGCAAGGACCTAGGGGCTCAAGCGTCCCATGACCATGTTTATTTTGGCCGTCATGAAGAAGGTATTTTAGAGAGTGAGTTCTCTGGCAATCTTGTCGAAGTTTGTCCTACCGGCGTGTTCACCGACAAACCATTCCTTAAGCAGTACAGTCGCAAGTGGGATTTGCAATCAGGGCCCTCCATTTGTCAGGGCTGTGCGGTGGGTTGTAATATCGCGCCAGGAGAGCGTTACGGTAAGGTCAAGCGAGTACATAATCGTTATCACGACGAGGTTAATGGATACTTTATTTGTGATCGAGGCCGTTTTGGTAGTGGTTATTTAAACAGCGATTTACGCTTAGATTATGCTGGAATCAAAAAACCTGATGGAAGCTTTTTTGCCGTTCATCAACAGCAAGCACTAGAGACTGCAGCCGGTTGGGTAGCAGGTAAAAAAGTCGCCGCTATTGGTTCGCCAAGAGCGTCTCTTGAAGCGAACTATATGCTGAGAGAATTAGTTGGTAAAAAGAACTTTGTACCAGGGTATTCCGATTCAGAAGCAGAGTTAATCGGTAGCATCTTATCAATATTGCAATCCACGACAGCGATTAACCCATCGATCAAGAAGATGGAATCTGCTGATGCGATCCTTGTTCTTGGAGAGGATGTTACTAATACAGCACCTCGAGTGGCGCTTGCATTGCGCCAGTCAGTGCGCAACAAAGCCTTCGAGTTAGCTGAGCAGATGGGGTTACCCTCATGGCAGGATGCGGCAGTTAGAAATCTTGCTCAAGATCAACTATCACCTATGATCATCGTGTCAGCAGTGGATACTCGTCTTGATGATGTAGCTAGTCAGTGTGTCTCTCTTGCTCCAGATCAAATTGCATCCTTTGGTCACGCTGTCGCTGCAGCTTTGAAGGGTGGAAAGTCTGACAATCCTGAAGCAGATGCCACTGCCAAGATTCTTAAATCGGCAAAAAACCCCTTGATCATTAGTGGATCAAGCATGGGTAATCAAGGGATTATAAACAGCGCGGCGGCGGTTGCCGAGGCTCTCAATACGCCCGAAACAATGTTGAGTTTTTGTATCCCTGAATGCAACAGCATGGGGTTAGCGTTACTCACTCAAAACGATGCTTGTAGTTTGGCAGACCTAGTAAACAAAGCCCCCAAACTTGATGCTTTAATCATATTAGAAAATGATTTGTACCGACGTGGGGATCGCGCTGAAATTGATCAATTACTGGCTAGTGGAATCAAGGTCATAACCTTGGATATGTATGAAAATAGTACTCTTGATCAGTCAGATTTAGTATTACCAGCGGCGTCTTATGCTGAGTCTCAAGGCACACTAGTGAGTAGTGAGGGTCGTGCTCAGCGGTTCTATCCTGTTCACTCCCCCGCTGTTGAGCGCATGCCAAGTTGGCAGTGGATATTGCAGCTTGCAGGGGCAGTTGGACATAAAAAGCTATCTGCTTTGGAGCATTTAGATCAAGTCATTACTGCATGTGCTCAAAGTAATAAGGATCTTAAAGGTCTGATAGATGTTGCACCGCTAAATAGTTTCAGAAACCTGGGTTCAAAGATACCTCGCCAGACTCATCGCTATAGTGGCCGCACGGCAATGAATTCCGGTGTATCAGTTCATGAGCCTCAACAACCAAAAGATCTTGAGAGTCCTTTGTCGTTTAGTATGGAAGGGTTAAATCGTGGTCAACCTTCCTCATTGACCCCCTTTGTTTGGTCACCAGGATGGAATTCAAACCAGTCACTACAGAAATTCCAGTCAGAGGTCGATGGGCCTCTGAAGGGCGGGTCCTCGGGAGTGCGACTCATAAAGTCATCACAGTCCGGTGCTGTCGTATCTTCCGAAGTAGGAGAGGTTACTTTAAAGCAACACCAGTGGCAGCTGGTACCAATGCAACAAATTCACGGGAGTGACGAGCTTTCAGCGCACACTGATGAGATGGCCGAACTAGCCGGCCACGGGTTTATCGCCATTGGAGAGAAGGTTGCTGAGAAACTTTCGGTCAGTCCGGGAGATGGGTTGCTGGTTAGACAGGGAGATCTTGAGTGTGCTTTAGAAGTCCGACTTCTATCTAGAGTGGCTAAAAATTGTATTGGCTTCAGTGTTGGATACGCGGAAACTCAAGGTTTAATTGCCGGTAGTTTAGTCAGTTTAGAGGTCGATACCAATTGGCAGCGCTCCAGTCCTGAGATGATAGCATCTGATAAAGCTGCTTTTGAACAGGTAATTACAGAGGGAGGTGCGCATAATGTCTGAACTCATGCCAGTCATTCTCGCTCTGACCATTTTAATTAGTGGCGTTGCCGGAGCAGCAGTTCTAACTTGGTTTGAGAGACGCTTACTGGGGGTTTGGCAAGATCGTTATGGCCCCAATCGGCTTGGTCCACTCGGTATTGGCCAAGTGGTAGCTGACATGATCAAATTACTGTTCAAAGATGATTGGATACCACCTTTTTCCGATCGTGTTGTATTTATATTTGCGCCTACAGCGATCGTCGTAGCAATGATGATGGGTTTCGCCGTTGTTCCCTTTGCTCCTGGCATGATGATCATCGACGTTAATATTGGATTACTTTTTTTCCTCGGTATGACGTCTCTCGCAGTCTACAGCGTTCTATTAGGAGGTTTGGCATCCAATAACAAATATGCACTATTGGGGGGATTACGGTCCGCAGCTCAAATGGTCAGTTATGAAGTATTTATGGGTCTTTCTCTCATGGGTGTTGTGATGATGACCGGTAGCTTCAGTTTAGTTGATATTGTTGAAGCACAGACAGAGGTTTGGTTTTGCTTTACCCAAATACTCGGTTTGATTGTGTTTGTTATTGCTGGAATTGCAGAGAGTCATCGTCTGCCCTTTGACCTGCCTGAAGCCGAGCATGAATTGACTGCTGGTTTTCATACAGAGTATGGGGGAATGAAGTTTGCAATGTTCATGCTGGGTGAATACCTTGGGTTAATGTTGATCTCTTGCATGATTGTCACACTTTTCTTTGGTGGCTGGCACGGTCCTATGTTTATAGGAGATTGGTTACCTCCATTCTTTTGGTTTAGCTTCAAGACATTCATAGTTATCTGCTTCTTTGTTTTGTTGCGAGCTGCTATTCCTCGACCGCGTTACGATCAGTTGATGTCCCTCGGGTGGAAAGTCATGCTACCCATCACCCTAGTCAATATTCTGATTACTGGTGCAGCACTTTTATGGATAGAGGGAGTCGCTTAATGCTAAGTGAATTAAGAACAATGTGGGAAGTACTCAAGCATACCTTTACCAAGGCTGAAACTGTTGAGTACCCCGAGCAGATGCCATATTTAGCTCCTCGTTACCGGGGCCGTATTGTGTTGACTCGCGATCCCGATGGAGAAGAGCGCTGTGTGGCGTGTAATCTTTGCGCCGCAGCTTGCCCAGTGGATTGCATAGCATTACAAAAAGATACTCGAGAAGATGGTACTTGGTACCCTGAATTTTTCAGAATCAATTTCTCTCGCTGCATCATGTGTGGGATGTGTGAAGAGGCCTGTCCAACCTATGCGATTCAACTAACTCCAGATTTCGAAATGTGTGAATATGACCGCCAAAACATGGTCTATGAGAAAGAAAATTTATTGATTAATGGAGTCGGTAAGTACCCTGATTACAACTTTTATCGAGTGTCGGGCATGAAGACCGCGTCTAAAGATAAAGGTGAAGCACTTAACGAAGCTAGACCCATTGACACAAAGAGTTTACTGCCATGACTTTAGTTGATCGATTATTAGACCTGAGGGCCGACCATGCTTGAAATAGTGTTCTTTTATATAGCGGCAACGGTTGCTCTGATAGCTACAGTGATGGCTATGACAAGAGCAAATGCGATTCATGCTCTAATTTATCTCATTGTTTCATTATTGGCTGTCGCAGTTATTTTCTTTCTGATTGGTGCACCATTTGCCGCGGCCTTAGAGATCGTTATTTACGCCGGAGCGATCATGGTTCTGTTCGTATTTGTCATCATGATGCTCAACTTGGGGGAGAAGGGTGACAAACAGGAACGTCAATGGTTGAAGCCGGGTATATGGGCTGGGCCTGCGATACTATCAGTGATTCTCTTAGTTGAATTATTAATAGTCATTGGTGATGTAAATGGTCCAGTTTCTGTGTCAGCGGTTTCGGCAAAAGAGGTTGGGCTATCACTCTTTGGCCCTTATGTATTAGCGGTTGAAATAGCCGCTATGTTGCTATTAGCAGGTCTAGTTGGTTCGTTCCATCTCGGTCGTCGTTATCTGGAGAGAGATCATATTGAGAAGGGGAGTAGCCAATAATGGACGGACTTAATATTCCTCTAAATCATATTCTTTTGGTCTCATCGCTTTTGTTTGCTATCGGGATGCTTGGTCTAATGATTCGGCGCAATATTATATTTATATTGATGTCATTGGAAGTGATGCTCAATGCAGCCGCCTTGGCTTTTGTTGCTGCCGGCGCGCACTGGGAACAACCTGATGGTCAAGTTGTGTTTATGTTAATTCTCACAGTGGCAGCAGCAGAGGTGGCAGTGGGTCTTGGGTTGGTCTTACAGGTTCAAAAACGCTTTAAAACATTGGATATGGATCATGCCAATCGGATGCAGGGTTAATTATGAGTGAGACTATTTGGGTAATACCACTGATTCCCTTGCTGAGTTCAGTGATGTTAATGCTGTTTGGCAGTCGCCTTAAAATAACTCATATAGGGTTCTTAGGCGTTGCCTCAGTAGGTATTTCAGCCCTGCTGACATTAGTGTTGGCTGTTGAATTTATGCAAAATCAACAGATAATCCAAGAATCGCTCTGGACATGGATGGAAGTGGCGGGTTTTGCCCCTGGTATCTCCTTCTATTTTGATGGATTAACCTTAGTAATGATGTCAGTGATAACCGGTGTTGGATTTTTAATCCATCTTTTCTCCACCGAATTCATGGAGAAAGACCCGAGTTATGCTCGTTACTTCGCTTACCTAAATATGTTTGTTGCAGCTATGTTGGTTCTAGTGATGGCCGATAACCTATTGCTGCTTTATTTGGGTTGGGAGGGCGTAGGCGTCTGCAGTTACCTTCTAGTGGGCTTCTGGTATCAACATAACGCCAATGGCCAGGCTGCACGAAAGGCCTTTATTGTCACCCGTATAGGTGATACCGCTATGGCGCTGGGGTTACTGCTCTTGTTCACTGAATTGGGAACTTTAGATATTCAGGCCATGGTGGGAGCAGCCAATCAAACCTGGCAGATTGGTGATAGTATCCCTCTTATCGCTTGTTTATTGATAATCTGCGGTGCTGTTGGTAAATCGGCACAACTGCCATTACATACTTGGTTACCTGATGCCATGGCAGGTCCAACACCAGTTAGTGCACTCATCCATGCAGCGACTATGGTTACCGCTGGTGTTTATCTCATAGCCCGCACTCACGGACTTTTTCTGTTAGCCCCTACAGCAATGACTGTTGTGGCTGTTATTGGCATAGCCACCTCCCTGATGGCAGCGTTTACAGCGCTCATGCAAACTGATATTAAACGTATTTTAGCCTACTCTACGATCAGCCAGATTGGTTATATGTTTCTGGCGCTCGGGGTGGGAGCTTGGAGTGCGGGTATTTTTCATCTGATGACTCACGCATTTTTTAAAGCGTTATTATTCTTAGGCTCCGGTGCAATTATCCACTGTCTCCATCACGAACATAATATTTTCAAAATGGGCGGTCTTCGAACCCGCATGCCCGTGACATTTTGGAGCTTTATGATCGGCTCCGCAGCGCTGGCAGCACTTCCTATGACCTCTGGATTCTTTAGTAAAGATCAAATTTTACTGCAGGCATATCAACTCCCTGATTTGGGACCAGGTTTATGGATGGCTGGTCTATTGGGAGCCCTATTAACGGCGATATATAGCTTCAGACTTGTGTTTGTTGTTTTCTTTGGTGAAGCGAACACCGAGCCTGATAAAGATACAGGCTGGCGCATGGCTGTTCCACTGTCAGTACTGTGTTTCTTAGCCATGATTGGTGGCTATTTTATGATCCCCGTGGCAGAGGTATTCCCAGCTAGCGATGGCAGTCATCCCGCTCACTGGGTTGAATATGTGTCTATTTCAGTTCCGCTAGTGGGTTTGCTGGTAGCTTACCTTGTATTTTTTAACCGTCGCTTAAATATTGATGGTTTAGCTAACTCTACTGTAGGTAAAAGTCTTGGTAACTTCTGGTTAAGCGGTTGGGGAATTGATTGGCTCTATGATCATTTATTTGTGCGCCCTTATTATGGTCTGGCTAATTTACTCAAATCGGAACCCGTCGATGGCATATATGGTTTGATCGTAGCTTTAAATCAGACATTTAATCATTGGTTGAGCGCAGCGCAATCGGGACGAATGCGCTGGTATCTTGCCAGCATGGTGGCGGGGCTGATTATCCTTATTACCCTTGCGGCTAATCTACCAACGGGGGTGCTCCAATGATAATGATTAACCTTATCGGCATCCTTCTTATTGGTGGTTTGTTGGCCATGATCTCTGAACGGTTTGATGACAAAATGCCGCGCAAAGTAGCCATGGCTGTGGTGCTGACTGATCTGCTTTATCTCTTGATGTGTCTTTCTGGTATGCCGGAAATCACTCAATTGCAGGCTCCATTAGCCAATGATCCTTCGACTTGGTTGATGCACTTCAAGTCTGACTGGATACCTGCTTTTGGCATTAGTATTGAGTTGGCTTTGGATGGCATTAGCTTGCTTATGGTTTTGTTGACCTTGGTTTTGGGAGCCATAGCCATAAGTGCTTCTTGGACAGATATAGTAGTCCGAAAAGGCTTTTTCGAAGCTAATTTATTATGGTCACTGGCTGGGGTTCTGGGTGTATTTATGGCCTTAGATCTCCTATTATTCTTTCTTTTTTGGGAAGTTATGTTGATTCCCATGTACTTCATGATTGCGATCTGGGGTCATGAGAATCGCGGTTATGCCGCCATGAAATTCTTCATTTTCACCCAGGCCAGCGGCTTACTTATGCTGATATCTGTTCTGGCACTCGTGGCAATTAATCACAGCAATACTGGGGTATGGAGCTTTAGCTATTTCGATTTGTTAAATACCCAGATGGCAGAACAAACTGCACATTGGATCATGCTCGGATTCTTTGTTGCTTTTGTTGTCAAACTGCCTGGGTTCCCATTCCATACTTGGTTACCTGATGCTCATACTCAGGCGCCAACTGCGGGTAGTGTTATTTTGGCCGGAATTTTACTCAAAACCGGTGCCTACGGTCTTATCCGATTTGCTGTTCCACTTTTCCCTGAGGCAGCTTTGAATTTTTCATACCCTGCAATGTTGTTGGGTGCGGCAGGCGTAGTTTACGGTGCGGTCCTCGCGTTTGGTCAAACTGACTTCAAGCGTCTCATTGCATATAGCAGTGTTAGCCACATGGGTTTTGTCCTGCTGGGTATTTATGCCTGGAACGAACTCGCTCTTCAAGGAGCTGTAATGCAAATGGTAGCGCATGGATTTAGCACTGCCGCCTTGTTTATGATTGCCGGTTCATTGCAGGAGCGCCTGCATACTAGAGACATGCGTCAAATGAGTGGTCTGTGGCAGCAGATGCCCCGCATGGGGGCCGTCGCGATGTTCTTTGTTGTTGCGTCTCTGGGTTTGCCCGGTCTTGGTAATTTTGTGGCAGAATTTTTGGTCTTATTGGGGCTCTTTAAAGTGAACGCTTGGATTACCGTGATTGCTGCCACTGGCTTGATTACCGGAGCCGCATACTCTTTGCTCCTGATGCAGAGATCGTTCCAGGGCGAAGTCAATAAAAAATGGGCAGATCATGGTTTGATTGATTTTGGGTCTCGAGAAATGCTCACTATGGCAGTGATGATGATTGCGTTGATTGTGCTAGGAATTTACCCACAACCGGTGCTTGATACTGCGCATCCAGTCTTGCAGAGTTTACTTGAACTCACCACAGAGCCGGTAAATACTGTAGCGGAGGTGGTTAGATGAACGCTTCAATGTTTTCCGCGCTAGCGCCGATCTTAATTTTATCCTTGACGGCTGTTGTACTGATGGCTCAGGCATCCATTAAGAGAGATCAGGCCATTGCGAGCATGATCACTGGCGTTGGTTTTGTTCTGGCGCTATTCGCAGCTCATTACGCTCGAGACTTTGCCCAACCGGTCACCATCCTTTTACAGGTAGATCATTGGAGTTTGTTCTTTACTAGCTTAATAATCATTTCTTCCTTTGTAACTTTAATATTGTCCTTAGAGACCTTTTCACCTGAGGGTGAACGTAAGGAAGAATACTATTTGTTGTTGGTACTATCGGTATTAGGTGCGGTAGTGTTGATCCAATCTAGTCACATGGTGTCCTTGCTGCTGGGCATGGAGCTCATGGGCGTCGCTCTTTATGCCATGATTGCGTTTCCTGAAAAAGGCGAGCTACCTCTTGAGGGAGCGATTAAATACTTGGTCCTGTCTGCCTGCGCATCAGCAATGTTGTTGTACGGCTTTGCGCTGATTTATGCCGCAACCGGGAGCCTCAGTTACCTTGGTATCGGTGCTAGGGCCGCTGAGGCTTATGTTCAAAATCCAATGTTGATTATGGCAGGAAGTGCCATGGTGCTGGCAGGTATTGGCTTTAAGTTATCCGTTGCACCTTTTCATATGTGGACACCTGATGTCTATGAGGGAGCTCCGACTCCAGTGACTGGCTTCTTGGCGACGGTTTCAAAAGGTGCAGTTTTTGTTGCTCTCACACGCTTTTATATCGACGGCAACCTCCATCAGTACAGCGGTTTAAATACAGCCCTGGTCGTCTTAGCTATCGCCTCAATGTTGATTGGTAATTGGCTGGCGCTAAGGCAAGAAAATATTAAACGACTGTTGGCCTATTCCTCCATTGCTCATTTTGGGTATCTGCTTGTTGTATTAATCGCTTTGTCATACATGGATGATCAGCTGGTAAGCCAGAGTATTACTTTTTACCTAACAGCCTATCTAGTAACTACATTGGCCGCTTTTGCAGTGGTGTCTACCATTGCAGGAGAAGATGTTAAAAGACAGGATATTAGCGCCTTTGAAGGTCTGTTTTGGTACCGTCCACTTGAAGCATCCGCCCTCACGATTGCTATGTTGTCTCTTGCTGGCATTCCATTAACTGCAGGGTTCATGGCAAAGTTCTTCGTCATTACTGTGGGTATTCAATCAGACTTGTGGGTCTTATTAGGTGTATTAGTATTAGGTAGTGCCGTTGGTATCTATTATTACCTGAGAGTTATATTTGCCATGAGTAAATCGTCTCAAGGTGGAGAGCAAACTGCGAACAAATTAGAGAAAATTCTAGCGGTAGCACTAATAGTCTCAGTTTTATTATTGGGCTCTTGGCCTCAACCCTTTATTGCTTATGCTGGGGGCCTGTAACACCTAATCTCGATCACAGACACAAAAGTATGGAGAAGTTTATGTTACGTTCAGTTGATATTAGCGATTATATGATCCACAGACCGGTCAAAATCCATGCTGAGGATGAAATGTCTACGGCAATAGGGTTAGTGCTCGACAACAAAATATCTGGAATTTGTGTTGTCAATGAGCATGGTGATCTTGTCGGCGTATTATCTGAAATGGATTGCTTAAAAGCGATTCTGAATGCAACGTATAATGAGAGTGGTGATCTTGGGAGGGCAGGTGATTATATGACCAAAGACATCGAATACTGTGATATTCACGCGGATCTTGTTGATGTTGCCGATGATATGATTAAAAAGGGCCACCGCCGTCGCCCAGTTTTAGATCATGGTAAATTAGTGGGCCAGATAACCTGCCGACAACTACTGCGCGTAGTTAGTGAGTTCAATCAGAGGGCGGTGCCGCTTTAAAAGTGTAAAGACAGGTTACTCTTGCGGCTTTCTGTAGTCGACAATCTGTCTGGCTGCATTTAATTGAAAAAGATGATCAACACGAGTTGGCATCTCTTCCAAGCAGTGCTCGGTAATGCGCTGAAAGTTTTGAATAAAACGTCTTATTTCCTGGTCCGACATTGTGCTGACACTCGCTGGATCAGTTTTTGTTGATTTCAGTTTCTCTATCAGCTTTTGCTCTTGTTCTAATCGCCATTCAAATACTGTTTTAAAACTCGGAGCTCGCAGCATTGCAGTACTATCTACTAATTCAAATAATTGGGGATACTGCGTCGCTAATGCTGTGTTGACATAATCTCTGTACACGCCATCAGGATCTTCCGAGCGCTCAAGATGATTTACTGGTTCCATCAAACTATTGGGTGCCTGAGGTATTGCACCAAAACACCAGCCTTCTATCACAATGAGTCCGATATGACCTGTGATCGTTTCGCTTTTGGCCTCAGGGACACGATCATCCATACTTTTATCAAAACGAGTAATCAGCGCCTTGTTGCCCGATGCCAGGCTACTAATTGTATCGATCGCTAGGTTTACATCGTGGGTGCCGGGCACTCCTCTTTGGGCCAGAAGTGGGTGAATTTTTCTAGCAAGTTCAATTCGCTCAGCTTTTGTAAGATAAAAATCATCCAGAGAAAGTGCGACGGTCGCTAAGTGATATTTTTCAGCGACTACTGTGCAGAGATAATCTGCAAGGGTGGATTTCCCTGAGCCCTGACAACCATTAATACCAATAATGTAAGTTTGTTGATTAACCTGATACTGAGTGTTGAATTCATCAATTAAGGGTGAGAATGCGCTTTCTGCCATTGATAGATAGGATTCCGGGAGCTGGTGGCGGCCTAAAAAGTGCTGTAATGCAAGGTTGCTCATAACGTAGGGATTCTAATAAAATTAAAAAGGGTCAGATCAGGAGGAATAATTATACTACAACTCAAAAATTGTAATCTGGTCGCGCGTTTGCAATCAATTACAGGCATAATCACGCGTCATTCAACCCAAAAAGCACAGTCTATTGGTCAAATCTTATGAGTCTTAGAAATCTTAACTTGTCGAAGTTCTACTCTGGGGCAGCACTACTTGCATTGGCCTCTGTATTTTCAGTGTCCAGTTTTGCCGGGAGCGTTATCTTAATTATCGGTGATGGTATGGATGATCACCAAATAACCATTGCTCGTAATTATCTTGTAGGTAGCAGAGGCAAGCTGTTGATTGACCGCCTCCCACTTCGAAGCACCGCCCAGGTGTTGACCATAGATAATGACAACCCGGATAAAGCTATTTATGTTGCTGACTCGGCAAATAGTGCAACCTCAATGGCCACTGGAGTTGTTACTAGTATCGGGCGAATCGGTACCAGCGCAGGTGATGATAAAGATTTAGTGAATATCGTAGAGCTCGCTCACCGGCAGGGGTTTAAAACAGGCATAGTAAGTACTGCTAGTATTACTGATGCGACACCTGCTTCGTTCTATGCCCACATCAGTACGCGGGATTGTGAAAACCCTGACATGATGGTCGGCACCGATCCTTATTTTGATATGGTTATTGATTGCTCTCCAGACCTTAAAAGCAATGGTGGCCTTGGGTCTATTTCAGAACAGCTGATTGACTCGGGAGTTCACGTGGCGCTGGGGGGCGGCATGAAGCATTTTACTCCTTTGGCAGAGGGTTCCGATCAAACGGTCTTAGAGTTGGCAAAAGAGTCAGGTTACCAACTTGTCAGTAATGCAACTGAACTAGATGGTAGCGGCGCTGGGAAATTACTTGGATTATTTTCTCCAAGCACAATGCCTGTGATGTGGCGCGGACAGGATGATCGAGCAGCAGAAAAGCCAGATCCTAGTTTTTTAAATCGTATTCACTCCATGCTTGGTTCTGTGACCTATCCAGAACCTATGGATTGCGAAAGTAATCCAGAGTACATCGACATACCCAGTATCTCTTTGATGACACAAACAGCACTAGACAGGCTCACCGAAGAAGACGAACGTAATTTCTTTCTGATGGTTGAGTCTGCGTCAATTGACAAGCAGTCCCATCAGCGCAAGGCCTGTGGAAGCATTGGTGAACTCAAACAGTTGGACGAAAGTTTGGCCGTTGCGATGAAGTTTGCTGAAAGTCACCCTGACACTCTTATTTTGGTGACTGCTGATCATGGTCAAGCAGCTCAGTTAGTGCCTGAGCGCACTCTTTATTCGGGGATTCCCGTGCCTGTCTATACTCCTGGCCACGTTGCGCGTATTAACACCAGTGAAGGCGTCATCATGGCGGTTAATTACGCCACTAACGACTTTGTTAGTGAGGAGCATACCGGGGTTAACATACCCCTGCTAAGTAATGATGTTGGTCGAGGTTCGGTTCCGGCGATGGTTACCCAGCCCGAGATCTTCGATATCATTAAAAGCCACTTATTAAAATAGATGCCAATCTTCTCAAATCAACAGGATTTATAATTATGCTGACAGTACACCATCTCAACAACTCTAGGTCTCAACGTATCGTCTGGTTACTCGAAGAACTGGGTGTTGATTATCAGATCAAAGCTTACCAGCGTGATCCGGTCACTAGCCTTGCACCGCCGGAGCTTGAGGCTATTCATCCCTTAGGCAAATCACCGATGCTCACTGATGGGGATGTTACTATCATAGAGTCAGGCGCTATTATTGACTATTTATTACGACACTACGGTGATGGACAGTTGTTGCCTAAAGCAGGCAGCCATGATCATGAGCAATATCTGCAGTGGCTTCACTACGGGGAGAGTGGTGCAGCATTACCTCTTATGCTCAAGCTCTATACTTCCCGGCTACCGGATGGGGGTGAGGCCCTCAAGCCAAGAATCAATGACGAATTAACCCGGCATCTTGGATACATAGAAAAATCTCTTGAAGGTGTTGATTGGTTTGTTGGAAACACCTTCAGCGGAGCTGATATACAATTATCTTTTATTGCTGAAGTTGGGCCGATGATGCATCCATCCGAAAAACTCCCTAATCTTTTGGCATTCCGCGATCGCTGCCATCAACGAGAGGCTTATCAAAGTAGTTTAGCCAAAACTGAGCCCTATGCATATGGTCCAAAATAGTCAATGTGAGACCCATGAATATAAGAGCCATTAATTTTAGTTTAAGTATTTTCTGTATCTTTTTTGTTACTGCCTGCAGTGAAGATCAACCCACGATGGCTTGCTTGCCTGAAAGTGAGGCTGGTCAAACTGTAAACATTAGTGGCGGTGAATTTACATTTGGTGACAATCGGTATTATCCCGACGAAGGTCCTGCGAAAGAGTCTCGCGTGGCAGATTTTAATATTGATAAAACTGAAGTGACAAATGGCCAGTTTCGTGAATTTGTAGAGGCGACAGGCTATGTGACAGCGGCCGAGCGTGGCCTGTCGGAGGAAGAATTCCCGAACATTTCATCTGAGTTTAGAGTACCAGGCTCCATGGTTTTTGTCGCTCCAAATCTTGACCAACCAAGCTCTCCAGCGACCTGGTGGCGATTTATTCCGGGCGCTAATTGGCGGCATCCAGAGGGACCTGGTAGCTCTATCACTGGCAGGGATGCATTTCCTGTGGTTCAAGTCATTCATTTAGATGCGGAGGCCTACGCTCAATGGCTTGGTCGGAGATTGCCCTCTGAAGCCGAGTGGGAGTACGCATCGCGTGGAGGTCTTAAAGGAGCTACATTTTCCTGGGGTGAAGAATTACCAGATAACGGCAGATCAAAAGCCAACACTTGGCAGGGACATTTCCCCTACAACAATATGAATGAAGATGGATTTATCGGAAGCTCACCAGTGGGTTGTTTTGGCGCCAATGGATATGGGCTTTATGATACAACGGGTAACGTATGGGAGTGGACTGACACGCCTTATGGACCGGATCGTAAGCATAACTATGGCTCCCAGGGTTATGACCCACAGCAACCTGGAGTAACCGTTAAAACTCTTAAAGGTGGTTCGTTTTTATGTTCAGACAACTACTGTCAGCGTTTCAGACCAGCAGCGCGGCAAGCTCAAGACACTACGCTGGCTTCATCGCATATTGGGTTTCGTACCGCGTCAGACATTGAGGTTCTGTCATCACCAATAGGCGTAAAGTAAAAAAGATACCAGAACCGCCGAGATTCCTAGTCCAGTAAATACATAAATTAAAAAGCGATTTAAAGCAGAATGAGAATGGTACTTGGATTGCTCTTTAAGATCCTCTAGCTCTGCAGGGGAAAACCCTGTGCTGACCTCGTGGGAAGAATCCTCTAGGAACATATTGGCATCCTCGGTCTGGTGATCAAAGATTACCCAGAGGCCAACAGAAAATACCCCCGTAACAAAGCCGCCCAATGAGTATGAATGCTTCGATGAAACATGGGTTAATATGCCTTGATTTTGAAGCGCTAACGCATCTAGCTCGGCATATCTGCTCGAGGAATATTGCTTCACTAATTTCATTAACTTGTCCTTGTCCATTTCCCCAACAAGCGTAACGTTATCTTGTAATAGATTAAAAATGAATAGGGATTGTGTGAAAAAGTCTTGTTATAAATTATTTTGATAAACGCGGATATAAAAATGGATCTGAGTTTCCAGTTGTTTTAGATCAGATATTGCTTTTTGCTGTTCGGGGCTCGTGTGCCAATAGTAGGGCGTCATGGTTAGTAGGTCTAACGTATGGGTCCCATCTACAGTAATATTGGCTTTGATTTCTACCTCTTCCTGAAGCTCAAAGGTAGGGTGCTCATTAATATTTCTAAAATTACCCTCATGGGGTTGATGCTTCTGGTATACATGCTGGGTTAGGCCAGTCAGGTGCTCTTCGCCAGGACCTACCATTAATAGCGTACCGCCGGGTCTTAAAACTCGTGCGGTTTCAATGGGGCAAAGGGGCGAAAATACGGATAGGGCCGTATCTATACTATCGCTGAAAAGTGGAAGCTGATAAGCGCTGTCTACGACTAGCTGAGCCTTGAATTTGCGTTTAGCCGCCTGACGCACACCATTTTTGGCGATATCTACGCCCATTAGCTCAATGGGTGTTTTGTCTTGATTGGCGATGGTGCTGAGCTTCTCCAAGTAATAACCCTCACCGCAGCCGATATCTAAAATCTTCTGGAGCGAACCTGAGTGATTATTGAGTAACATTGAAGCGATAGAATCAGCAAGAACACAATAGTAACCCGCGTTAAGGAAACGCTGGCGACTTTTCACCATTAAGTCATTATCACCCGGGTTTTTGCTCCGTTTCTTTTGAGCAAGGTGTAAATTAATGTAGCCCTCGCGGGCTACATCGAAGCTGTGATTATTGTTACATTGAAAAACTTTTGAACTGTGATCTGCCGTTTCAAGTAGGCTATCGCAGCTAGGGCATTTTAGAGCAATGGTAGACCCTTGTTGATTGTCTAGAATAAGCCGACAACCTCACCGTTATGATCAACATCAATGTTATTTGCAGCAGGAACCCTCGGAAGGCCAGGCATGGTCATAATATCGCCACATACCACTACAATAAAGCCAGCGCCAGCAGAAAGTCTTACCTCACGGATTGCCATAACATGATTATCAGGCGCACCTTTTAAATTTGGATCTGTAGAAAAGCTGTACTGACTCTTCGCAATACACACAGGGAAGTGACCATACCCCGAATTTTGAAGAGACTGGATCTGATCTCGAATCTTTTGATCGGCAATAATGTCATCTGCTCTGTAAAGTCGAGTGGCGATAGTTTTGACCTTGTCCCAAATTGGCATCTCATCAGGATATAGGGGTGCAAAATTAGCATGGCCTCCATCCACTAGTTCAACCACCTCATGGGCAAGAGCCTCTGTTCCCGCACCACCATCAGACCAATGGGTGCACTCAACAGCTTTGACGCCATTAGCTGCTGCAACTTTTTCAATCATTTCAACTTCGGCATCGGTATCGGTAACAAAACGGTTAATAGCCACAACAACAGGAACGCCAAATGATTTTACATTTTCAATATGTCGCACTAGGTTGCTACAGCCTTCCTTTAGGGCTTCAACATTTTCTTCACCCAGATCATCTTTACCGACGTTACCGTGCATTTTAAGTGCACGCACGGTAGCCACAATAACAGCAGCATCTGGATTCAATCCAGCGCTTCGACACTTGATATTAAAGAACTTTTCAGCACCTAAATCGGCACCAAAACCAGCTTCGGTAACAACATAGTCAGCCATCTTCAAGCCTGCTTTAGTGGCGATAACTGAGTTACACCCGTGAGCTATATTAGCAAACGGACCACCGTGAATAATCGCAGGGTTATTTTCAAGGGTCTGCACTAAATTAGGCGACAGCGCGTCTTTTAGCAACACTGCCATGGCACCAATTCCTTTGATCTCACTGGCCAAAATAGGTTGATGATCTCTTGTGTAAGCTACAACAATTTTCTCTAAGCGTGCTTTTAAGTCGTCCAGATCATTTGCCAGGCAGAAAATAGCCATAATTTCAGAGGCTACCGTAATGTCATAACCGTCTTGGCGAGGAAAACCATTGCCAGGACCGCCAAGACCGCAGGCAATGTTACGCAAGGCACGATCATTCATGTCAATAACGCGCTTCCACTGAACTCTGCGAGCATCGATTTCAAGACTATTACCCCAGTGAATATGGTTATCTAGTAGAGCTGAAAGTAAGTTATGGGCGGCACCAATTGCATGAAAGTCACCCGTAAAGTGAAGATTAATGTCCTCCATCGGAACAACCTGAGCATACCCGCCACCGGCGGCACCGCCTTTCATTCCAAAGCAGGGTCCTAGGCTTGGTTCACGGAGACAAACAATAGACTTTTTACCAATCTTATTTAGCGCATCTGTCAGTCCCACTGAGGTGGTTGTTTTTCCTTCACCTGCGGGGGTCGGTGTAATGGCGGTTACCAAGATGAGCTTACCATCCGGCCGATCACTTAGCGTGGATAGATACTCCGGATCGATCTTCGCCTTGGTTTTGCCATAGGAAATTATCGCGGACTCTGGAATGTCCAGTTTTTCAGCGACTTCGCTAATCGGTTTCATCGTCGCATTACGTGCGATTTCAATATCACTCATTATTGTTTCCTTTTCTGTACTGGCCATAATTTTGGTTGGCACATCTTCCGTAAAGCCCGCCAACATTGGATTTCTAAGACCGTCAATTGCTGTCTTAAAAACGACTCACCTAAATGCCCTTTTTAGGGCTTTTTTTGGTGGCGTTTTCAGATACACAACTGTCGTAACTGTGCCCTATCAGATATGATTTTGGCAGTTACACTTTCGAGATGCAAAGAGGGTCTTTAAACGATTAATTTGAGATGTCAGTATGAAGAAGAATGCGCGCGTAGTAGTAGTTGGTGGTGGAGTTGTTGGTGTTAGCACACTCTATCATCTGGCGAAGAAAGGTTGGACTGATGTAGTCCTGGTTGAACGTAAGGAATTGACCTCTGGCTCAACCTGGCATGCGGCAGGGTTGCTGCCATTGTTTAATATGAGTTATTCGGTTGGCAAATTGCATCAGTATTCGGTGAATTTTTACCACGAGTTAGAGAAAGAAACGGAGCAGAACGTTGGTTTTAGTGTGGTCTCCAACATTCGTCTAGCCTCAACCGAGGATCGAATGGACGAGTATCGCTATTACGCTGGTGTAGCTCAGACTGTCGGTGTGGAAGTCAACTTCTTGACACCGGAGCAAGTCAAAGACGCATGGCCCATGTGTAATATCGAGGGGTTGATTGGTGCTATCCAGCATCCTGATGATGGCTATATTCAGCCGGCTGATCTTACTCAGGCTTTGGCTAAAGGTGCTCGTTCGCGCGGTGCTGAGATCTATCGTAATACCGCTGTATTAGATCTTGAGCAGCAGTCAGATGATAGCTGGATAGTTAAAACAGACAAGGGTGACATACATTGTGAGCATGTCGTTGCCTGTACAGGTAACTTTGCGCGCAAAACCGGCGAAATGGTCGGCTTAGATATCCCTGTAATCCCCGTGGAGCATCAATACATCGTTACCGATCCTCACCCAGAGATACTCAAGCGCAAGGCCGCCGGTTTGCCTGAGCAGGCAGTACTGAGGGATTCTGATGCGGGTTATTACCTTCGTGAAGAAGCAGGTGGCATGATTCTAGGTCCTTACGAAGAGAATGCTCCCTGTTGTTATGTAGACGGCCCCAGTGCCGAGTCAGAGTATGAGCTATTTAACGGTGATTTAGATCGTCTAATGCCTCATGTTGAAGCTTGCATGGAGCGTGTTCCAGCATTTGCAGAAGTTGGCGTCAAAACAATTTATAACGGTGCTATTGCCTACACGCCAGATGGCAACCCGATTGTTGGCCCCGCTTGGGGATTGAAAAATTTCTGGCTAAATGAAGGTCATAGTTTTGGTATTACTGCCGCCGGTGGTGCTGGATGGCAATTGGCCGAATGGATAGTGGATGGAGAGCCCACAGTCGACATGATGGGTGTTGATCCGCGCCGATTTGGCCCCTATGCCACCCGTGGTTATTTGCGTAGCAAAAATGAAGAAGCCTACGATCACGTGTTTAAAAATCACTACCCCGATGAAGAGCGCAGCGCGGCAAGACCCCTTAAAACAGCACCCTGTTATGATCGAATGAAAGACTTGGGAGCAGTATTTGGCAGTGTTTATGGTTGGGAGCGTCCCAACTGGTTTGCGCCTCCAAATTATGCGCTGACAGAGCAAGAGCTTAATAAAGATGACACCCTGTGGAATAAAAACCATTCCACAGCTCTATCTGATGGCCGCATTGTTGAAAAAAATTCGTTCCGTCGATCCAACTACTTTGATTTTGTTGGTAATGAATGCCGTCATGTCCATGAAAAAGTAGGGTTGCTTGACATGTCTGCTTTTTCAAAAGCCACCGTGTCCGGAGCTGGTGCAGAGGCGTGGTTAAACAGCATTGTGGCTAACAATGTTCCCAAGGCCATTGGACGGATCGGTCTATGTCATATGCTTTCGCTCAATGGCGGAGTGCGGGCAGAATTCACCATCTATAAGCGTGCAAAAAATAGTTATTACTTGGTGTTTGCTGGTGCAAATGAGCGTCATGATTGGGATTACCTAACTAAGCTAGCACCTAAAGATGGTTCAGTTCAATTACAAAAGATAACCACCCAAATGGGTGTTTTGGTCTTAGCTGGCCCCAAGTCGCGTGAGGTCTTACAAAAACTGACAGATACCAATTTGTCTAATGATAAGTTCAAGTGGCTTACGGGCAAGCCGATCAATGTTGGTTATGCTCAGGCAGAGGCCCTGCGGGTAAACTTCGTTGGCGAATTGGGATGGGAGCTCCATCATCCAATCGAGATGCAAAACTATATTTTTGATGAATTAATGAAGGCTGGTGCTGAGTTTGATATCAAGCCTTTTGGTATACGCGCAATGGACTCCATGCGACTGGAGAAATCCTATCGTTTAATTCCTCGCGAAATGTCAATTGAATATGCTGCTTTAGAGTCAGGACTAGATCGGTTTGTGAAGCTGGATAAAGAATGTGATTTTGTAGGTAAGACCGCCCTATTAGATTGGCAAAAGCGTGGGTTCGTTAATAGTTTTGTGACCCTGGAAGTTCATGATGTTGAGGATGCTGATGCTCGGGGGTCTGAAGGTTTGTATAAGGACGGTCAGCTTGTTGGCCGAGCGACATCTGGCGGATTTGGGTTTCGCGTAAATAAGTCCCTAGCGCTAGGTTTAGTGCAGGTAGCCTTTGGGGTAGAGGGAACAGAATTGGAAATTGAAATACTCGGAAAACGTCGACGCGCCACCGTGATTTCTGAATCAGCCTTTGACCCGGATAATGCGGCTCTAAGAAGCTGATTTTTAGGCTCTTTAAAGTTGTCGTGACCGTATATGCTTAGGTCGCAAAATTGTATGCGATGGGTGGTAAAGAAGCACAGACTGCGCCCATTGGTTCCACTGCTTAAAGAGGGTGACTTTAGCCTTGACTGGATTGACTATTATGACTGAACGAACAGGTAGAAGAAGAGCAGGTAGAGAGGGTGGCGGACGAGAAGGGCGTCGCGAAGCTCGGGCTAATGCTGTGGCTAAAACAGTTCCCTTTATCGAGCGCAAAATTCCTTACCTAGAGTATCTCTCCGAAGAAAGCCTTCAACTGATTGAAGATAATGCTGACATTTTGTTGGAAGAGATTGGCATAGATTTTCTTGATGACCCTGAAGCGTTAGAGATGTGGAAGGACGCTGGCGCCGATGTTCAAGGCACGCGAGTTCGATTTCCCAAGGGCCTCTGTCGATCGATCATTCAAGCCAGTGCTCCAAAAGAGTATGTGCAACATGCTCGTAATCCAGAGCGCAGCACCATCATAGGCGGCAAGCGAACGGTACTCGTGCCAGCCTACGGTTCTCCCTTTGTGCACGATATCGATCAAGGTCGCCGTTACGCAACGATTGAAGATTTCAAAAATTTCGTTAAATTAGCTTACATGGCGCCAGATATCCACCATTCAGGAGGCACCGTTTGCGAGCCAGTTGACCTGCCAGTGAATAAACGTCACTTTGATATGGTTTACACGCACTTTAAGTACAGTGATAAGCCCCTAATGGGATCAGTCACTCACTTTGAGCGTGCTCAAGATACAGTGGACATGGCAAAGTTGGTGTTTGGTGATGAATTTGTTGACCAGAATTGTGTACTCACCAGCTTGATTAATGTGAACTCACCAATGACCTATGATGCGACCATGCTTGGATCGCTAAAGGTGTATGCTCGCAATAATCAGGCTACAGTTGTTTCACCGTTTATTCTAGCTGGTGCAATGTCACCAGTTACCGCAGCTGGAACTGTAACTCAAATTTTAGCCGAAGCATTGGCCGGAATTGCCTTCACCCAGCTGTGCCGACCAGGTGCTCCGGTTGTATTTGGAACCTTCGCTGCTGCGGTGTCTATGGCGTCAGGAGCCCCTACCTTTGGTACGCCAGAGCCTAGTCAAATACTTTATGCAGCGGCTGCTCTAGCGCGGCGATTAGGCGTACCTTTCAGAAGTGGAGGTGGTCTATGTGGGTCTAAATTACCTGACGCACAGGCCGCATATGAGGCAGCGAATACACTGCAGACGGCATCCCTAGCGGGTGTAAACTTTATGCTCCATACCGCTGGATGGCTTGAGGGTGGCTTAGCGATGGGCTATGAAAAATTCATCATGGATTGTGATCAAGCAAGCATGATATCTGTACTATTGGGTGGCATGGACATGTCTGAGAATGGTCAAGCCTTCGATGCATTTCGAGAGGTAGGCCCAGGTAAGCACTATCTTGGATCTGCTCATACTCTCAAAAATTTTGAAACCGCATTTTATCGATCTACTGTGGCGGATAATAATAGTTTCGAACAATGGACCGCTGATGGCGCCTTAGATTCAGCTCAGCGGGCTAATGGTTTATGGAAAAAAATGCTTAACGATTATCAGCCACCAGCAATGGACCCAGCTGTTGATGAAGCATTACTTGATTTCATTGCACGACGCAAAAACTCATATGCTGACCGAGACTACTAAACACCTATTGGGGGTTGTGAACTATGTCTGATGAAGAAGATATCATATTAGCCGAATTACCTGACGATGAACTGGTATTGCAGATGCACGATGATCTCTACGATGGTTTAAAAGAAGAGATCATGGAAGGTACAGATATTCTATTGGCCCGAGGCTGGTCAGCTGAGCGAGTCCTAGGAGAAGGTCTGGTGGACGGTATGACTGTTGTCGGAATAGATTTCCGAGACGGTATTCTGTTTGTTCCCGAGGTGTTGCTAGCGGCAAATGCAATGAAAGGTGGCATGTCTATTTTAAAGCCGCTACTCGCTGAAACCGGCGCTAAACCCGTTGGCACGATGGTGATAGGTACCGTTAAAGGTGACATTCATGACATTGGTAAGAATTTAGTCGCCATGATGATGGAAGGTGCTGGGTTTGAGGTCTTTGATATTGGCATTAATAACTCAGTAGAAGAATATCTCGCTGCTCTTGAGCGTCACAAGCCAGATATTTTAGGTATGTCAGCACTACTAACCACCACCATGCCCTACATGAAAGTGGTTATTGATGCTTTGACTGAGCAAAAGCTCCGTGAAAAATACATTGTTATGGTGGGCGGTGCACCGCTTAATGAAGAGTTTGGTTTGGCTGTGGGTGCAGATGCTTATTGCCGAGATGCCGCTGATGCAGCAACCACGGCGATTCGTCTAGTGTCTGAGCGCAGAGTACTTGAGTCGACTGCTTGATGTCTACGGCCCGTGATCCAGCGGAGCAATCATCACCGATTTTAATCATCGCGTGCGGCGCATTGGCTCAGGAAATTGTTCAGTTGCAGACACTAAATGGTTGGAATCATTTGCACCTAAAGTGCCTTGATGCAGAGCTACACAATAGACCTCATTTGATTGCTGGTAAGCTAAGAGAAAAGATCGCTCAGCATCGAAATGAATATAACAATATTTTTGTCGCCTATGCAGACTGCGGCAGTGGTGGAGAGATAGATCGGGTACTTGAAGATGAGAATATAGAGCGACTGCCAGGGGCGCACTGTTATTCTTTTTTTGCCGGCGAACAAAGATTTAAAGAAATTAGTGAGCAAGAATTAGGCAGTTTTTATTTAACTGACTTTTTGGCTAAGCATTTCGAAAGGCTGGTGATTAAAGGGTTAAAGCTAGATCAGCATCCGGAGCTTAGAGATCAGTATTTTGGGAATTACACAAGGGTTGTCTATTTGTCCCAAGAAGATAATCCCAGCGTGCGCTCTCTAGCCAAAAATGCTGCGCTTTTCCTTGGCTTAGATTTTGAGCATGAACACTGTGGATACGGTGATTTGCAAACTGGCCTTGAATCGCAGGTCTTAAAGTTTGGATAGGTCGCACTATTCTGAAATGGAGTCGATTTCAAAATGCAGAAAATTGTAGTTTATTGGCGTGATATTCCAGCCCAGGTATTGGTGAAGCGCGGTCGAGAGCGAGGCAAAGCGATTTTAAGTCATCGTTTTCAGGCGGCAATTGATCGTGCAGCCATGAGGGCGGGCAAAGGTGGCAGTGAGGAATACTTGGCGGACTGGCGACGAGAGTCAGGATCCCTAGAAGCAGAGGGCACTCCCCAAGTGCTTGCCGAAGAATTTGCAACGGCGATTGAACAACAGTACTCAGATGACGATATTAAGGTTTTAGTTAAAAACAAAGGGCTAAAGGCCGAGTAACAGAATAAACAGTATCGGTTCATTGATCCTAAATGGAGCGATATAGATCGATTAGTGGAGAGAGTGCAGATGCCTCTGAGTACAAACCAAGAAAAGCAGGCATTAATTGACCTCATGGGTAAAACCACTCTAGAGGTAACACCCGGTGGCGCTGCAAAAGTAAGTGACTTTAGTCAAATCCTCAGGGCAGGGTGCACTGTGTACGTGACTTTTTTACAAGGCTCTGATTTCGGCGATACCATGGCTACTGTGCGTCGACTAAAATCCGAAGGCTATAACCCCGTTCCGCACTTTGCCGCTCGCTCGATCCCCTCAGCACAAATGTTAGAAGAAAGCCTTGCTGCGCTCCAGAGTGAGGGAATTACCGAAGGCTTACTAATCGGTGGTGGCGTTGACAAACCTGTTGGTGAATTTAATGCCTCCATTGACGTATTACGTACGGGCTTGTTTGAGAAGTACGGTTTTACAAAGCTTGGTTTGGCAGGTCACCCCGAAGGTAGTCCGGACATTTCCGATGCAGATTGTGCTTTGGCCATTCAGCAAAAGAATGACTATGCAAAAGAGTCCGCCATGAGCCTCTATCTTGCGACGCAGTTTGTCTTTGAAGCAGCCCCCGTGCTCGCGTGGGAAAAGAAAATTCGTGAGCAAGGCAATATGTTGCCTGTTTACGTCGGTATTCCCGGTATAGCAACTATTAAAACATTGATGCGCCATGCTCAACATTGTGGAGTGGGCCCGTCCATGCGCTTTCTAACCCGCAACCCCTTAGACATGATAAAGCTGGGTCTAAAAGACTCCGTCTTGGGCAAGTTCGTCAATGCACCCTCATCAGAGCCCAGTGAATTATTGAGAGATTTGATCGAAGGTATTAACGCTGACCCTGATTGCCTGATACAACAATGCCATCTCTATCCGTTAGGAGGGCTTAAAAAGTCAGCTGAGTGGATGTATAAGATTCAGGATGGACACTTTGAGATTTCAGCAAAAGGTTTTACAACAACTTAAATTATTGAAAATACTGTTGAAACTAGAGTGCAAATGGATTCAACCGAATAAAAACAGGAAATATTATGACTGTAACTACTATCAGCTCGGCTACCAAAGAGGTCAACATTGGCTTTGACTATCCTTTTGTCATTATTGGCGAACGAATTAACCCCACTGGCCGAAAAATACTTGCCGAAGAAATGAAAGTAGGCGACTACAGTCGCGTTGAAGCTGATGCTCTTGCGCAGGTGGCTGCAGGCGCTCAAATGCTAGATGTTAATGCGGGGATTCCCTTGGCAGATGAGCCAAGAATTCTTGGAGAAGCGATTCAATTAGTGCAGTCGATCACAGATGCACCCATTAGCATTGACTCATCAATTATCGCAGCTCTTGAAGTTGGTTTGTCTGTCTACCAAGGCAAAGCTTTAGTGAACTCTGTCACCGGTGAAGACGAAGTGCTTGAGCGCGTATTGCCCTTAGTAAAAAAATACGGGGCTGCGGTGGTAGCAATCTCTAATGATGAAACCGGTATTTCTGAAGATCCTAATGAGCGCTTTGCTGTTGCAAAAAAGATCGTCGAGCGTGCAGCAGATTACGGAATTCACTACAGTGATGTTGTGGTTGATCCCTTAGTGATGCCAATTGGAGCAATTAACACAGCAGGTCTGCAGGTCATGCATGTGGTTCGACGCCTACGTGAAGAGCTTAAAGTCAACACCACCTGCGGTGCATCTAATGTTAGCTTTGGCTTGCCTAATCGCAATGGCATTAATAGCGCCTTTTTAACCATGGCTATGGGCGCTGGAATGACCTCGGCAATCACCAGTCCATTGCATCCAGAAGTCATGGCAGCGGTTCGAGGTGGGGATGTAATGATGGGCAAAGATCCTAATTGTGCTAATTGGATTAAAGCCTACAGAGAACCCACTGCAGAGATTGGTCGAGGCGGAAGAACCAGCCGCCGCCGCGCTCGTTAAGGAGACTACGTAATAGCGAAGGACAGTCATGAGTGACTCAATGGTAAAGGTAGTATTTACACCCTCTGGTAGGCGCGGCAGCTTTCCTGTCAACACGCCGTTACTAGATGCCGCCCGAAGTTTGGGAGTTGATATTGATTCTGTTTGCGGAGGGCGAGGTCTCTGTGGGCGTTGTCAGGTTACCTGTGCTGAAGGCGCTTTCCCCAAGCATCAGATTCAGTCGTCAAAAGATCATCTTTCCCCCTTAAGTGAAACTGAAAAAAGTTATAACCAACGCAAAAAGCCCCTCGCACAAGACCGTCGACTAAGCTGCCATACGCTATTACTTGATGACTGTGTTATTGATGTTCCACCAGAGAGCCAAGTCCATCGTCAAGTGGTTCGCAAAGCTGCTGAATATCGTGACATTGAGCTTGATGCGGCCACCCGATTGTACTGTGTAGAAGTGCCAGAGCCTGACATGGAAGTGCCCAAGGGTGATCTTCAGCACCTACTTGATGTACTAGAGTCAGATTGGGGGTTATCTAGTTTGACCTGCGATGCGGCATTGCTGGCTCGCTTGCAACCTGCGCTCAAAGAAAGTGGCCGCAGACTTACCGTCGCAGTGCACAGAAATCATTCAATTATTGCACTTTGGGCTGGCTTTCATGATCTAGCCTATGGCGTAGCGGTCGACGTAGGATCTACCACCGTTGCTGTGCATCTGTGTGATCTTTCTAGTGGAGACGTATTAGCAAGTGCCAGTGTCATGAATCCACAAATTCGCTTTGGCGAAGATTTAATGAGTCGTGTTTCCTATGTCATGATGCATCCAGAGGGTGCTCAAGAAATGACCAACGCGATTCGCGTGGCTCTGAACGATCTCTTTAAAAACGTTGCCAAACAGGTCAAGGCAAAGGTAGAGGATATTTTAGAAATCACCCTTGTGGCAAATCCAATTATGCACCATCTACTGCTAGGAATTAATCCCGTTGAGTTGGGCGGAGCACCCTTTGCCCTCACTACTGACACAGCAGTGGAGATGTCAGCTCGTGAGTTAGATTTACAGATTAATCATGGAGGTAGAATCTATATCTTGCCATGCATAGCTGGCCATGTTGGTGCAGATACTGCTGGCGTGATTCTCTCTGAAGAGCCGCAGCAGCAAAAAGCCATGACTCTGCTGGTTGATGTAGGGACCAACGCCGAAATTGTATTGGGTGATAAAAATCGATTGTTAGCGTGTTCCAGCCCCACAGGACCCGCTTTTGAAGGGGCTCAAATTAGCGCAGGTCAGCGAGCAGCTGCCGGTGCGATTGAGCGTGTACGCATTGACCCAGGCACCCTAGTGGCACGATTTAAAGTGATTGGCTCAGATTTATGGAGCGATGAGCCAGGCTTCATCGAAGAGACCTCAAAATTTGGTGTCACAGGTATTTGTGGGTCAGGCATTATCGAAGTGGTTGCTGAGATGTATCTTTCAGGTATTGTCACTGTCGATGGCATTATAGATGGCGAATTGGCTAGCCGTTCACCCCTTGTCGTAGCCGATGGCCGCACTTGGTCTTATGTATTGTACCAATCAGATTTAACTGAAAACCAAGCACCTATTTTGGTCACTCAAAATGATATCCGTCAAATCCAGTTAGCTAAGGCTGCCCTTTACGCCGGAGTTAAGCTGCTCATGGACAAACTAGATATTGACCATGTCGATCGTATTCGTCTGGCAGGTGCATTTGGTAGCCATATTAATGTTCAGCATGCGATGGTGTTGGGTCTAATTCCTGACTGCGCTCTAAACCAGGTTTCCTCAGCAGGTAACGCTGCTGGAACCGGAGCTAGAATCGCATTACTCAATAACCAGTCCCGCAATACTATTGAGGATCTAGTCACCAATATAGAAAAAATTGAGACCGCTATGGAGCCTAAATTTCAACAGTACTTTGTTGATGCCATGGCGTTCCCGAACAAGACAGATCCTTTTCCAAACTTGTTTTCCACAATCGACAAACCCCCCGAGAAGCTCATCACAGAATCCCCTGGCGGGCGAAAAAGACGACGACGATAAAAAAGCTTCTTATATTCCCCTTAGTTAACATATACTCGCTTCAAGAGTCTTTAATGAGAGACCGAACAGGCGTTTCCTAAAACGCATATCGTAATCTATGATTATGGTAAGAAGGTGAAAATGTCGAATTCAACTGAAACACCAGTCAACGAGACCGACGTAGCAATGCACGTTGGCTTTTTAATGCTCCCAGAATACACCCTAAGCACCTTTTCTAATGCTGTTGGTATCCTTCGCATGGCCAACCGGTTGAGCGGCCGAGAACTTTACACCTGGACTCTGCGTAGCCTTGATGGAGAACCCGTGACATCCAGTGCTGGATTGGAGATAAATCTGGACGGCAGTTTAAAAGATGCAGATGGCATAAACATACTACTAGTCTGCGGCGGTTACTCGGTCAAAAAATACTGTGACAAGCCGCTGATAGAGAGTTTACGTCTGATCTCCAAGCGCAAAATTCCTATGGGAGGCATCTGTACAGGCAGTTATGCTCTCGCAGCCGCAGGCTTACTTGATGGATACCGTTGCACCATTCACTGGGAAAATATAGCCAGTTTTCGTGAAGAGTTTCCAAAGTTAAATATAGCATCAAGCTTGTTTGTTATTGATCGTGACCGCTACACCTGCTCAGGTGGTATTAGCTCTATTGATCTGATGCTAAATCTTATTGCTAGTATTCACGGCCACCAGTTAGTGCAGCAAATATCAGAACAGTTCACCTGTGATCGTGTACGTACCGAAAAAGACGCTCAGCGCGCACCCCTGAAGTATCTTATTGGGGCTAGTCAACCAAGGTTAGTAGACGCTGTAACATTAATGGAAAGCAACATAGAAGAGCCGCTGACTTTAGATGAAGTTGCAGACTATGTAGGCATATCACGGCGACAACTAGAGCGGTTATTTAATCGTTATCTTCACTGTGCACCGTCACGTTACTACTTAGAACTGCGATTATCCCGAGCGCGATTACTACTCTTACAAACGTCCATTCCAGTAATTGACGTTGCCATTAGCTGCGGGTTTTCCACAGCCCCACATTTCAGTAAATGTTACAGCGACCTATACAGCAAGCCCCCTAGTAGCGAGCGCAGGGCACTGCGCTAGCTGCGATAATCGGTTGGTTTTTTATCAAACGCTTGGCGAAATACCCGAGAAAAATGGGCAGTATCTGAGAACCCACACTCTTGGCCAATGTCGGTAATTAATCGATCAGTATTTTGCAGTAGCCACAATCCGTAGCGCAATCGAATCTTACGATAGAACTTTTGTAGGCTCTCACCTGTGTCACTGATAAATAAACGCTCTAGCTGGCGCTTAGAGATCGCTAAACGATCTGCCATTTCATCGGTACTCAATGGGCGACTTAAGTTTTGCTCCATTAGCAAAAGGGCTCTAGCCACCCAGCGATTACTTACCTCATAATCAGCACCTGGTTGAGGCTGAGGAGCATCAGCGGGGCGTGGATTGTCCATAACCAAAATACGCAGACTTTTGCGGGCCCAATTTTGGCCCAGATGACGCTCAATAATATAGGCAGCCAAATCAGCAGCCACAGCGCCTCCTGCGCAGGTAATTCGATCGCCATCATCCACAAAAAGCTGGTCTGCAACGGGGGTGACATTATCGAAGCGGTCGGTGAGATCCTTATGATGAAACCATGACACACAGCAACGTCGCTGATCCATCAGTCCCGCTCTAATCATCACAAAAGATCCTGTGCACAGACCTACAATAGGCACGTGAGCGTCATCTGCTCGCTGCAGATAATCAACCACATGGTCACTGCCCTCAAGAGTCTGGTCTAATAGCCCCCCGACCACCACAATATAATCAAAATCTGACGGGTCACGGTAAGTCTCCCATGGTTTCACTGTCACCCCAGCACTAGAGCTCACCGGAGCCAAATCCGGCCCCATAACAGTCCACTGACAGTTAACCTGACGGCTTTTGTCGCCCTCATCAGCAGCAAGGCGTAGCGCATCAATAAAGGCCGAAAAGGGCAGTAAAGTAAAGCTAGGCATCAGTATAAAACCTACCGCAAGGTGGGCAGAATGATGCGTCTGTAAGGTCGTTTCAGGCATGGCCAAACACCCTCTATAAGTCGTTTTAATACAACAAAAAATGGTTTTACGTCATAACTATAATGACATTTTAGCCCTAAAACCCTTGTTTTTACGGTTTGAGCGTTATTTTGTCGTTTTTGAGTCACACATTGGCGTTTTTATTCTAGCAGCCCCAACCGTAAAACTGGTCAAATGCACTCTTGATAATCTAGATTTAACTTAGTGGTCACTATGAAACGATACTCTGGTTTTAGTCTGTTAAAAAACGCCCTTAGCTACCATGAAAATTGGCAGAAAGTCTGGCGTAGTCCCAAGCCCAAAAAAGAATACGACGTCATCGTTGTTGGTGGCGGCGGACACGGCTTAGCAACAGCCTACTACTTGGCAAAAGTACACGGTATAACCAACGTTGCCGTTGTCGAAAAAGGATATCTTGGTGGCGGAAATACCGCCCGCAACACCACTATTATTCGGTCAAACTATCTCTGGGACGAGGCAGCACAGCTCTACGAACTATCCCTCAAGTTATGGGAAGGGCTCAGTAAAGAATTAAACTACAACGTAATGTTTAGCCAGCGCGGTGTGCTTAATTTGGGGCATAACCTACAAGATATGCGCGACATTGAGCGGCGCGTCAACGCCAACCGACTCAACGGTATTGACGGCGAGGTAGTGACCCCAGAGCGAGTAAAAGAAATTGCGCCACTAATCAATATATCTCGGGATAGTCGGTACCCTATCTTGGGTGCCTCCTGGCAACCGCGTGGGGGCACAGCCCGTCACGATGCGGTGGCCTGGGGGTATGCTCGGGGCGCAGACGCTCTGGGAGTTGACATGATTCAGCAGACCGAAGTGACCGGTATTCGTCGAAAAGATGGTGCAGTAATTGGTGTAGAAACAACCAACGGCTTTATTGGTGCGCGCAAGGTCGCCTGTGTTACTGCGGGTAGTTCCGGAGTAGTGGCGGCAATGGCAGGCTTGCGGTTGCCCGTTGAATCACGACCTCTTCAAGCATTGGTTTCAGAGCCCGTTAAACCCTGTCTAGACACAGTGGTTATGTCAAATGCAGTGCACGGGTACATCAGCCAGTCTGACAAGGGCGACTTAGTAATTGGCGCAGGGGTAGACAGCTACAACGGTTACGGCCAGCGTGGGTCATTCAATGTCATAGAGCACACCGTGCAGGCCATTTGTGAGCTGTTTCCGGCATTTAGTCGAGTGCAAATGAACCGCCAATGGGGTGGCATCGTCGACACCTGCCCCGATGCTTGTCCGATTATTAGTAAAACCTCAGTCGATGGCCTTTACTTCAACTGTGGTTGGGGTACCGGTGGTTTTAAAGCCACGCCTGGCTCTGGTTTTGTTTTTGCTGACACCGTGGCTAATGACAGGCCTCATCCCTTGGCTGAAGCGTTCAATATTGGCCGTTTTAATAGCGGAGCCTTAATTGACGAGCATGGGGCCGCAGGTGTAGCCCACTGACACCATATTCAAACATAGTTTGAGAGACTATTTATGTTACAAATTTATTGCCCACACTGCCAAGAATTGCGTAGTGAAGAAGAGTTTAGCTGCGGTGGTGAAGCCCATATTGCCCGCCCCTTAGCCCCTGAAACACTCACTGACGAAGAGTGGGGCGATTACTTGTTTTTTCGCAAAAACCCTCGCGGTATCCACCATGAAATGTGGTACCACGTGACTGGGTGTCGTCGTTATTTTAATGCCACACGTAACACAGTGACCTATGAAATTCTTGAGACCTACAAAGTCGGCACGCAGCCAAGCATTGTTGGAGAGGGCGTATGAAACAACTAAACCGCCTGCCTAATGCTGGGCGCACAAACCCTGACCAAAATATTAATTTTACATTCAACGGCAAAGCCTATCAGGGAGTAATGGGTGATACCCTAGCCTCAGCTTTACTGGCTAATGGCGTGGATGTAGTAGGTCGCAGTTTTAAATACTCACGACCCCGCGGTATTGTGGGCCATGGTGCCGAAGAGCCCAACGGTATTATTCAGCTAGGCTCAGGCGCAGCTACCGTGCCCAATCTCAAGGTAACTCAGGTCGAGCTATACGAAGGGCTTGAAGCCTCAAGTGTCAATGGGTGGCCAACAATTAATTTTGATTTGATGGGCATAATGGGTTGGTTTGGACGCTTAATGCCGCCCGGATTTTACTATAAAACGTTTATGTACCCACAAAAACTCTGGATGACCTACGAGCACTTTATTCGGAAGGCGGCGGGATTGGGTAAAACACCCGTTGAGGCTGATCCAGATGTTTATGACAAACTTAACCAACACTGCGATGTGTTGGTGGTAGGTGCAGGGCCGGCCGGTTTAGTTGCTGCGCGGGAAGCAGCAGAGGCGGGCGCTCGAGTCATCATTGCAGATGAACAGAGCGAGTTTGGTGGGAGTCTACTGGCATCTACTCAAATCCTAAATGGTGTATCGGCCAGCCAGTGGGTTGCCGATATGGTTGAGCAACTAAAGCGCTACAATAACGTTCAGCAACTACCGCGTAGCACAGTGTTTGGCTACTACGACCACAACTTTTTGACCATTTTAGAGAAACGCACTGATCATCTGGGGTTGAGTGCCGGCAAGGGGCAGCGAGTAAGGCAACGATTGCATCGAGTAAGAGCCAAACAAGTTGTTTTAGCAACAGGTGCCTTTGAACGCCCGTTGGTCTTCGCGCACAATGACATTCCAGGCGTGATGCAGGCTTCCTCTGTATCAACCTACGTTAATCGCTATGGTGTGGCACCTGGAAGTAAACTTATTTTGGCCACTACCAACGACAATGCTTACCAAACAGCTATTGATTGGCACACAGCAGGGCGAGATGTTGTCGCGGTAGTTGACTCTCGCCAGTCACCAAATGGTGAGTTAGTTGAACAGGTCAGGGCCCTAGGTATTCAAATAGCAGTTGGTCATGGTGTCATCGAAGCCAAAGGGGGAAAACGAGTACGCGCAGCTATGGTTGCTCCCCTGAATGAAAGCGGTAGCGCCATCACAGGCGAGGTAAAACGTTTGCCCTGTGACCTTATAGCGACCTCTGGAGGTTGGAGTGCCGCTATTCATCTCAGTTCTCATACTGGCGCCAAACCAGTTTGGGATGAGTCGATTGTAAGTTTTAGACCTGGCGACTCAAAACAGCAAGAGTGTTCGGTAGGTGCTTGTAATGGCACTTTTGGCCTGCGAGATGGATTGATCGAAGGCGCCACTGCAGGAGCCAAAGCAGCACAACTTGCCGGGTTCGGATTAGGGGCGGTGCAATTTTCGCCGGTAGAGCTCGTCGAACTGACACAAGAGCCACAGCAGGCACTATTTTTGGTTCCTCACAGTAGACCACCTAGTCGAGCTCCCAGCCAATTTGTTGATTTGCAGCTAGATGTCAGTGCAGGCGGTATAGAGCTGGCCGTACGAGAAGGGTTTGAGTCTGTAGAACACGTAAAGCGCTATACCGCCCTAGGGTTTGGTACTGACCAAGGCAAACTTGGCAATATTAATGGCATGGCGATCCTAGCCAACGCGCTTAACCAAAGTATCAGCGAAACAGGCACCACTATTTTTAGGCCGTCTTATACACCCACCACGTTTGGCGCAATCGCCGGCCGTGATGTTGGCGAATTATTTGATCCAGAGCGATATACCTCAGCCCACAGATGGCATGTTGAGCAGGGCGCCAAATTTGAAGATGTGGGCCAGTGGAAGCGACCTTGGTATTTTCCTAAAGTTAATGAAACCCTCGACCAAGCCGTTAATCGCGAGTGTTTAGCGGTGCGCAATAGCGTTGGCATCCTTGATGCCAGCACCCTTGGCAAAATTGATATTCAAGGGCCTGATGCTGCCGAATTCATTACTCGTATGTACACCAATTCATACCTTAAATTAGCAGCAGGTAAATGCCGCTACGGCGTTATGCTTAAAGAAGATGGAATGATTTTTGATGACGGAGTCTGTGCCTGTTTAAGCGAAAATCACTACCTCATGTTTACCACCACAGGTGGTGCCGCAGGTGTTTTAGCGTGGTTAGAGTTATGGCAACAAACCGAATGGCCTGAATTACAGGTTTATTTCACCTCGGTTACTGACCACTGGGCTACAGCAACTGTCACAGGGCCCAATGCTCGCAAAGTGGTGGCCAAAGTATGTCAAGACATTGACTTAACCCCTGACCAATTTGGGTTTATGGATTGGCGTGATGGCACAGTAGCGGGAGTTGCAGCGCGAGTGTTCCGTATTAGCTTTACTGGGGAGTTGTCTTTCGAGATCAATGTGCCCGCCAATTATGGCCGTTATGTATGGGAGGCCTTAATCGAGGCAGGCAAAGAGTTTGATATAACACCCTACGGTACAGAGACCATGCACGTACTGCGCGCAGAAAAGGGCTTTATTATTGTTGGGCAAGATACTGACGGCTCCATGACCCCTGCAGACATGAACATGGATTGGATTGTCGGCAAGAACAAAGCCTTTAGTTTTATAGGTCAGCGCTCATTATCTCGTAGCGACACTCTTCGCGATAACCGCAAGCAGCTAGTTGGGTTAAAAACGATTGACCCAAATATTGTGTTGCCTGAGGGTGCTCAGATTGTTAGCGACCCTAAACAGCCTATTCCAATGAGCATGCAGGGCCATGTGACCTCAAGCTATTACAGTGCCAATATGGGCCACTCCATCGCGCTAGCGGTAGTGAAGGGCGGTTTGAATCGTTTAGGCGACACAGTGTATTGCCCAGCAGCTGACGGGGCCACCGTTCCCGCGCAAATCGTTAGCTCAGTATTTTATGACCCAAAAGGAGAGCGCCAAAATGTCTAATACAGGTCATCAACCCCGTTCTGAGTCTCCATTGCACTATGGGTTGACTAGTCAGGTTACTGAAAACGCATCAAGTAGCCTTGTGGTTCGAGAAATTCATCAAGGTTGTCACCTAACATTGCGCGGCGACAGTGGTGACACACAATTTGCCCACGCTGTATTGCAGGTTACAGATGTGACTTTACCCACCAAGCCGGGTACTTACATTCGTAGCGGCAATACCAGCATCTACTGGTTGGGGCCTAACGAATGGTTAGTTACTGCGGCAAGCGACGCCTTAAGCCTTGAGAGTGCCTTAAGGCAAGAGCTCAAAGGGCATGTAGCCGTTGTCGATGTTAGTGGTGGTCAAACACAAGTGAACCTCAGTGGTGAACAAGTTGGTTCTCTCCTTAAAAAGGCTAGTGTATATGATTTTGGTTCTTGGGCTGAAGCCTCAGATCAGAGTGGTCGATGCACGCAAACTACCTTTGCAAGCGCTAGCGCCCTTGTGGCTAAAAATGCTGATGGTAGTGTTGATCTAATCATTCGTCGCAGTTTTTCGGACTATATTATGCGGTGGCTCTTAGACGCAGCGAGATAGCGGGTTTAAAACACAGGCTTAGGCTGTTCCTTTGGTCGGTTTTCTTGGAAAGAAGATCCTCCTAATTAATTATTAATAAATACTATTTCTGCTAATATAGACAACCTTGATGGGCTGTGTTGTGAATGTTTCATGCACGGTGATAAAACGATAATCTGAATAGGCAAATTAAGGAATAGTAATGAAAACTCGTATCGAGCGTGACAGCATGGGAGAGCTTAAGGTTCCGGAAAGTGCATTATATGGAGCTCAAACACAGCGTGCCATTAATAATTTTCCAGTTAGTGGCAAATCGATGCCTGAGGCGTTTATTCGTGCCTTATTAGTGGCTAAGTCTTCCGCAGCGCAAGCAAATACTAGTTTAGGTTTGTTGACACCTAAAGCGGGTAAAGCCATTACAGAAGTGGTTCTTGAGTTGCTGCAAAGCCCCGATTTAATGAGTCACTTTCCGGTGGATGTATATCAAACGGGCTCTGGCACTAGCTCTAATATGAATGCCAATGAGGTATTAGCAACGTTAGCTTCATTAAAAACCGGTGAGTCAATCAGTGCTAATGACCATATTAATTATGGACAGAGCAGTAACGATATTATTCCTACTTGTATTCATATTAGTGCGGCTGTTGAGGTTCGAGAGCGGCTTCTGCCTGCTTTAGAGCACTTACATGAGGCTATCTTGGTAAAAGCCAAGAAAGTCGACCATCACATCAAAACCGGACGTACTCACTTAATGGATGCTATGCCTGTGCGATTGAGCCAGAGCTTGCTGAGTTGGGCTACGCAGATCGAACAGAATATTTATTTTATTAAAGCTACGTTGCCTAAATTGCAAACTCTCGCCCAAGGTGGAACCGCAGTTGGCACCGGCATTAATGCACATCCTGATTTTGCGGTTGAATTTAATAAGTACCTAAGCGCAGAGACTGGAATAGAGTTCTCTCCTGCAGATAACTTATTTACCCATATCAATACACAGGATGTGGTTGTGTCTTTGTCAGGCCAGCTAAAAACCACTGCGGTTTCAATTATGAAGATTGCTAATGATCTGCGCTGGATGAATTCTGGCCCACTGGCAGGTTTAGGTGAAATAGCGCTTGAGGCACTTCAACCTGGTTCATCAATTATGCCAGGTAAGGTCAACCCTGTGATCCCTGAGGCGGCAGCAATGGTTTCAGCGCAGGTAATTGGTAATGACGCGGCAATTACTGTTGGCGGCCAGGCGGGTAATTTTGAATTGAACGTTATGTTGCCAATGATTGCAGATAATATATTGTCTAGTATTTCTCTTTTGGCTAATGTTAGTCGTCTCCTTGCAGATAAAGCAGTAGCAACCTTTACGGTTAATGAAGAGCAGCTAAAGTTGGCGTTGGGGCGTAATCCTATCTTAGTGACAGCGTTGAATCCTGTTATTGGTTACTTGAAAGCCGCTGAGATAGCTAAAAAAGCGTATAAAGAAGGTCGTGCAGTGGTGGATGTAGCTGAGGAAGAAACAGATATTCCTCGGGCTGAGTTAGAAAAACTGTTAGACCCGGCAAAACTCACTGAGGGTGGTTTGGGTTAAGCCACTTAAGGATCACATAAGAATTCATTAGACTAGTTAAGAGAGCTAACTATGGCCGATCTATCCGGTAAAACTTTATTTATTAGTGGCGCGAGCCGAGGTATTGGCCTTGCAATTGCAAAGCGTGCAGCCGCTGATGGGGCTAATATTGCAATTGCCGCCAAAACAACTGAGCCCCACCCGCGTTTGGCAGGCACGATTTATACTGCTGCGGAGGAAATCGAAGCGGCGGGGGGTAAAGCCTTACCGTTAATAGTTGACGTCCGATTTGAGGATCAAGTTCAGGAGGCAATGGATAAAACTGCCGCTGAATTCGGTGGTATTGATATTCTGGTTAACAACGCTAGTGCCATTAACTTAGCGGGCACAGAATCGGTGAGTATGAAAAGCTACGACTTGATGCATAACATTAATACCCGCGGCACCTTTCTTTGCTCTCAAAAAGCAGTCCCTTATCTACGTAAGTCAGATAACCCTCACGTACTGAATCTTTCTCCGCCACTGAATATGGAGATACGATGGTTTCAAAATCATGTTGCTTACAGTATGGCTAAGTATGGAATGAGTATGTGTGTTTTAGGCATGAGCAGCGAGTTTAAAAGAGATGGTATTGCTTTTAATGCTCTCTGGCCACGCACTGCGATCGCTACTGCAGCTGTGGCAAATCACTTAGGTGGCGACATGATGATTGCCAGATCTAGAACACCAGAAATCATGTCGGACGCAGCACATATCATTCTCACTCGAGATAGTCGTGAATCCACGGGAAATTTCTATGTGGATGATGAGGTTTTGGCCTCGGAAGGCATCACTGATTTGAATTGTTATCAGGTGGACACATCATTAGATATCTCTGAATTGGCACCGGACTTTTTTGTTTAATGCAGGGGGTCAATTTTGTTGACGAGCTCTTTTATAGGACATTTTTAATATTTATGGAGTTTGACACATGAGTTTAACTCAATCAGCTAAATATTTGCTGTTAATACTAGTTTTAGCCCAAGCTGGATGCGGTAGTGGTGGTTCAGTCCAATCAGATGAAGACTTGGTTTGTTGTAATGAGCCGCCACCTACAGGATTGTTGATAGCAGCTGATAACGAAGCTCAGTTTTTGGAGATATTCTCACAATCCATTATTGAAGATGGCGAAGACTATTTAAATAATGATGGTAATGCGGATGTGGTTTTTGCGACAGAGGACTCTGGACGGAGTTTTACGACGACCTACACGCTTGAAGCCTCTGTCGATGAGCACGACGTTGTAAAATATGATGGAGATCATTTATTTATTGCTCCTAGCCGCAGTATGGACTGTTGTTTTGTGATGGAGGATTTCAGTCGAGTTGCAAATGATGGAATTGAAGAAGATCCAGACAGTCCCAATGAAGCAGAGAGAGGTATTCGGATTTTAAGCACGGACTCGGAGGAAGCGAGTGCAACATTGGTTAGTGTTATCCCTGTTGATGGCGATCTGACGGTTGAAGGTCTCTACAATAAAGATTCAAGTCTGGTATCGCTTAGAAGTTCCAGTTGGTGGGGGACCTTTGGAGAAAGGTTTAGTGCCTCATGGGCATGGGAAGGCCAAACTAGTGCGCTCGATATTTACGATATTAGTGTGCCTGAGCAACCAGAATTAAAACTACAGATCGAAATGGAAGGTGGATTTGTGACCAGCCGCCGCGTGGACAAACATGTATATATGATCGCCCGTCATACGCCTGAAATCCCAGGCTTAATTCGATACCCCTCTACCCAAGAAGAGATAGAAGAAAATAAAGTATTACTAAGAGACCTAACCGCTGCTGAGGTTTTGCCAACTGTACTGATTAACGGGGAGTCGAGTCTTCTAGTTGAGGCGGATGATTGTTTGTTTATGGATAAAACTAATGAGCAAGCATCTGCTCGTTATGGTTTCCCAGTAATGACATTTCTTATTGCTGTAGATCTAGAATCTGAGTCTATGCTTGGTGCATCCTGCTACATGGGTTCTGTATCAGGTGTCTATGCGAGCGAGAATGCTATTTATCTGACGCAAGCGGAAGGTTATGACGAGGAGTCTAGGACATTATTGCATTCTTTTAAGGCGTCAGACGATCTAACGTATCAAGGTTCAGGTTCGGTCGATGGGCATCTTTGGAGCAGAGGAGAGGTGGATTTTCGAATCAGCGAACATGCTGGCTACTTGAGAGTTGTCACCACTACTCAAACGGGGCCTTGGGGAAGCGAAGACTCCATTGACCACCAGCTATCGGTTCTTCAACGCTCTAATCAAGAGTTGGCGCTTAACCTAGTCGAAACTCTACCTAACGCTAATAGGCCTGAAAAAATAGGTAAACCTAACGAGAGTCTTTACGGTGTAAGGTTTTTTGGCGATACGCTCTATTTAGTGACCTTTGAGACAGTTGACCCTTTGTATGTGATTGATGTGACCAATCCAGAAGATCCCATGATTGCTGGAGAGCTTACCATACCGGGATTTTCTGATTTTCTTCATCCGGTAAATGATGATTTGTTGTTAGGGTTAGGTGCTGATGAGAATGGGCTAACAAAACTAGAGTTATTTAATATAAGTGATATGACTGCGCCTTATTCCCTGGGTACACACCTTCTTGGAGACGGCAGTTGGAGCTATTCTGAAGCTCGCTATAACCGTCATGCGTTTACTTACCAACAATATGATGAGTCTACTGACCGTTTTGCTGTGCCCTTAACTGTGTATGGAAAAGACGAGGATGATTATTTTCAGCAAAATAGACTTTATATGCTTCAGTTAGAGGGCAAAGATAATCCTGCAGTTGCAACGATTGTTGAGGTCGGTCATATCAAGTCGGTAACGGATAATTGGTGGAATAATGGGCCTCATCGTTCAGTATTTGATGATGATGCGGTTTATTTTATTGATGGAACTTCTGTTTACTCAACTCTCTGGTCTAATCCTTTGGAGCAGGGCGGACCTTTTTAATTCTAGTTTATGATCATTTTGCTTTAGGAAGGACTATTTAAACAAATAGATTGGGCGCACCAACGTCAAAGGCGACCACGAGTCGGTTACCTTCACCTTGATAGGGCAGAGTTGCATGCCATATATAGCTAGGAAATAAAACAAGTGATCCTGCTTCGGGTTTAATGCTGTAGTCAGGGTGTAATTCATCTTTTGTCTTGAAGGGCGGTTTTCCTAACACCAGATACCCAGCGTCGGACTGATCGCCAATAACGTCAGGAATATCAATATAGCAGGCACTGCTGTACCAACCCTTTGAATGGATATGCGATTTATGAAATCCACCTTCAGCGGTACGTATTGACCAACTAGCATGAAAATATGGGGTGTCAGGATACTCAGTGATGATAGGGTGATTCTCACCTAACCCCGTTGAATTTAAACTTTCAAAGAATGGCTCTGAAATATCGGCTAGTGATTGCTTTAAGGTATGAATCAAAGGACTTTTACTTTGTGCGAATAAATTGCCAGGCGTTTGAGTTCCCCCACGTACTGACTGGTTCAGGGGGGCATGGCGAGTAATATGTATTTCATTGAGGTGCTCAATGAGATCCTTTCTGAAATCAGTGAACTGCGAGTAATTTTCAAATTGGGTCTCTAAATTAGCCCGAAAAACTAACTTATTATAGTCCGCAAGTCGCTCATACTCTGGGTCACCAAGACACCGAAGAGCTGTTGCTAATAATGCCAAATAGTACTGGTTGGCTGGCTGACTACGGTGAAGCTTTTCAGCAATTTCGTAACTATTTCCATAATGACCTAGAGCGAAGTTAGCCAAACAGCTATATCTCAAATGTTTTGATCGGTGAGGTGACGACTTAATTAGTGAAATTATTCCATCGTAGTTGCCTTGCTTTTCAAACACTTTCAGCTTGGCTGACTCCCACGCAAAGTCTTTACCTTGTGTGGTTTCATATTCACTCAGAAGCTTTTCAGCACGATTAATGTCAGAAGATGAGATTAAACCAGTGATAAAGTCTTGAAAAAGACTTGCCGTGGGGTGGTTTCGCCATGCTTTATCATAGTAGATGTAGGGATCATCTTGACCATTTTCAATTGACCAATCTGTCGCGATGGCGATGATACTTTCATCATGTGGTGCCATTTTTAGGGCAGTATTGATCTGGTTTATAGTGCTTTCGTGATTCCCAGAATAGATGCCGTTTAAAATAAGTGCCTCTCGGGCTGGTGCAAGTTGCTTGTTAATTTGCAAAGACCTATCGAGTGACCCAGACGCCTTGTCTGAGTTGCCCTTATGGGCGTGCAGGCGGCCTAATCGATAATGGGGCAGGTAACTATTGGGTTCAATCTTTATCGCTTTGTTGAATGCTTGCTCCGCTCGTTCGAATTGTTCCATTGATGCAAGACATCGTCCAAGTAAAACTAAAGCTTTTGGGTAATTTGGTCTAATCTTGAGTGCTTTATCTAATGCAGCCTTGGCTGCACTAATTTTAGAAACTTGAAATAATATAAGTGCCAAGTTGTAGTGCAACTCAGGCACCTGTGGAGCTAACTCTGTGGCACGACGATAGTCATCTATGGCCGCTGAGATGTCTGCTTTAGCTTTGTTTATATCCCCAGATAATGACAGCAGTTGCGGGTTTGTTTTGACTTTGGCCATGAGTTTCTTGAGCACTTTTTGTGCGTCATTGTGGCGACCAGATTGTAGGTAGGCCAATGTGCAAGCATGTAAATGCTGGGGCTGAGTAAGTTTCTTTTGAATCTTGTCAAAGAGCGCAGTTGCCTGCTTTAAATCACCTTGCTTAAATGCTTCGGTGGCATGATTTATTGTTTTTGAAGACATGTTGTAACACTCTTAATAAGGTAATTGCTACAGGCCAAAACAGTGTTGACTATAACGCTATTCGATCATGCAGTCATTATCACTATTTAAATATCAGAGGTGGCAGTTTGACTAAGTATGAAGTTAGTTGTGAGTGACCTATTATAAATTGACTGATTCAATCAGTTGTGTAGTTGTTTCCGTTCTTTATAGCACTCTTTTGTTATTTTGCTATTTTATTCAGAGTGGTTCGTTCTGGGACTCAACTAGATTAATAGGCAAGAAGTATATAGAGTTGTAATAGAGACCTATTCCTTACTTAACTTAATTTGATGAGAGCCTATTTATGTTTACACGAATGGACAGTAGTACTGAGGCAGAATGGCAACATATCGCTGAAGAACATATGCCTCATATTCAGGATATGCCTAAGAGAATTAGTTCAATGCTAAAACAATTAGCAGGGCTAACTTTGGGCTTTGGGACTGATCAATTACATCATGCTTTACAAACGGCAACTATGGCTAGAAGAGCAGGTGCCGATGAAGAGATGATTTTGATAAGTTTAGTTCATGATATTGGAAAAGTTATTAACGTTCCAAATCATGGTCAAATTGCGGCTGAGATTATAAAGCCATATGTCAGTGACAATGCTTACAATATTATTAGAACTCACCAAGATTTCCAGGGTGAGCATTATTATCATTACATGGGAAAACCTCGGGATTTACGAAAACAGTATGTGAATGAATCTTGGTATAAAAAAGCTATTGAGTTTACAGATGAATGGGATCAAGCAGCATTTGACCCCAGTTACCAAACTGACTCTTTAGCGTCTTTTGAACCCTTAATTAATACATTCTTTAATACGCCTCGAGCCCTCTAGTTTTGCTAACTCGCTGGCTCTTACAGTTTGCTGTTTAATCAAACGCCAACCTGTCTAGTGGGCTTTTTGTTGGGGCATAGTACACAAATGATTATGCACCAAAAAAATGCCTAACACGCACATTAAGTATGCTCCGGCCCGTTGGGCGTCCGCCGGACGCGCTAAAGCGAGCCGCTTATGTGGGCGTTATCTAATCGTTGCAACATGAAAAAGGTGAGTCAAACTGACCAAATGAGTGACCTAGACTTCGATTTAGACAAAGAAATGAAGGTTTGAAAATGGTGGGCCCAGTAGGACTTGAACCTACGACCAATCGATTATGAGTCGACTGCTCTAGATAGTTAGATTTCGAGCACAGATAATATTTTGACTAGCCGTGTATTGGAGGTTAGTATCTGACTGGAGACAAAGGGCGGTGGTAAAAATTTTGGCTCACGGAAAATCAATGTTTAATTTGAAAGCGCGCCCTAAAGAGAATTGAAATTACGGCTCGAGATAATTGAGTTTGAACTAGAACCAAAATTATAAAGATAAGGACTTTTACTATGAAATTACGACTAACGGCAGTTTTGGCCCCTATATTATTATCTGGATGCGCCAGTGTTATGGAGGGCAGTGATCAAGGAATCAATATCAATACAACTGGTTGTGAAGATTCGGGCGTGATAATTTGCTCCGTAAGAAATTCTGAAGGTGCCTCAACAATAACTGCGCCAGCATCTGTTTCGGTAGAGAAGGCGAGGGGTCCCCTAACGGTGAACTGTGAGTCAAGGGATAAATCTGCTAGCGGCTCCACGATTGTTGAATCTAACTATGAAGCAATGAATGCGGGTAATATTCTTGTAGGTGGTTTCATTGGTATTGGTGTTGACGCAGCTACTGGCGCAATGTGGAAGTACCCTACAGCTATTGTTGTTCCCATGTCATGTCCGAGTGCGGAATAAATATAAGGAGTCAATTGGCATGTTTCATTCCATTAAATTTATCTGTTTAAGTTTTGTAATTGTGTTGTCTGGTTGTGCGACGGTTGATTTGGAAGATGCCGCAATGGATGTAGCGGCAAAAAAATTCAACCCGCCTAGTCCAGGAAATTCAGGCCTCTATATTTTTCGAAATATGGGCGTTGGCACTGCGTTAAAAAAGGATATTAGACTAAATGGGGAATGTATTGGTGAATCCGCGCCATCTATCTACTTTTATAACGAAGTGGCTGGCAATCAAGAACATGAAATATCAACTGAGTCTGAGTTTTCACCTAATAAAGTGTACTTGCCAACTCTTGCTGGTAAAAATTATTTCGTTGAAAACTATATAACTATGGGTGCTTTTGTGGGCGGTGCTAACCTTAGGATAATTGAGGAAGCTGAAGGGAAAGACGCTGTAATGAAACTCAAGCTAGCAAAGCAAGGGAACTGTAATAGCCAACAGTGAATCCTGAGAGCATTAATAATTAAATGGTGGGCCCAGTAGGACTTGAACCTACGACCAATCGATTATGAGTCGACTGCTCTAACCAGCTGAGCTATGGGCCCTTGAAAAGTTACTGCTCGTCGATAAAGCTACGCAGGTGATCAGAGCGCGTGGGATGACGCAGTTTACGTAGTGCTTTAGCCTCAATCTGTCGAATACGCTCACGAGTTACATCAAACTGTTTACCCACCTCTTCTAGGGTGTGGTCTGTGTTCATGTCGATACCAAAACGCATGCGTAGAACCTTGGCTTCTCGCGCAGTTAAACTGCCTAGTACACCACGGGTTGAGTCGGTGAGGTTGCTCTTGGTAGCCTCATCAATCGGCTGGGCAATAGTGATGTCTTCAATAAGGTCGCCAATGCTTGCATCTTCGTCTTCACCAATGGGAGTCTCCATAGAAATGGGCTCTTTGGCGATTTTAAGGACCTTACGAATCTTATCTTCAGGCATTTCCATGCGCTCGGCCAATTCTTCGGGCGACGGCTCTCGGCCCATCTCTTGAAGCATTTGGCGAGAAATACGATTGAGCTTATTGATCGTTTCAATCATGTGCACAGGAATTCGAATAGTTCTGGCCTGGTCGGCAATTGAACGCGTTATTGCTTGTCGAATCCACCATGTCGCGTAGGTTGAAAACTTATAACCACGGCGATATTCAAACTTGTCTACGGCTTTCATTAAGCCAATATTACCTTCTTGAATAAGGTCTAAGAATTGTAGCCCGCGATTCGTATATTTCTTAGCAATCGAGATCACCAAGCGCAAGTTAGCTTCTACCATTTCTTTCTTTGCACGCCGTGCCATAGCTTCACCGATGGTGAGACGTCTATTTATATCCTTAATCTGAAGAATCGATAGGCCACTGGTTGTTTGAACCTGAATGAGTTTTCGTTGTGACCGCAAAATTTCTATTTCTTGATTAGCAATGCCATTTGAATAGTCGGCTTTTGCTTTTACCAGAGTACCAGTCCATTTTAGGTTGGTTTCGTTACCTGGGAATGACTTAATAAACTCTTTACGCGGCATTTTTGAAAAACGAATGCAGAGTTTCATAATGTTGCGTTCTTCAGCACGGATCTTTTCTACCGCAGCGCGAATAACCGCTACTAGAGGGTCAAACTGACGAGGAGTCAACTTCAGAAACTTAAATAATTCACCGAGTTCCTGCATGTTCTTTATAGATGCATTTCCGTCGCGTCCGTAGCGTGCGACAGATTTATCTGTCTTGATCATGAGTGCCCGAATTTCTTCAAACCGCTGAGTGGCTTCTTCTGGGTCTAACCCACCTTCGTGCTCTTCCTCTTCTTCTTCTTCGTCAATTTCTTCACCGTTGGCAATTCTTTCTGCTTCAGCCGCTTCAGCCGCTTGTTGTTGAGCAAGCGCTGAGGGGACATGTTCCATGGGGTTGAGATAGCCGCTGATAACATCAGTGAGTTTTCTCTCACCTTCAATTACCTTGTCCCATTCAGCAATAACGGTGGCCACATTTGAAGGCCAATCTGCAACTGCAGACATTAATTCTCTTGTGCCTTCCTCAATACGTTTGGCGATTTCAATTTCACCTTCGCGGGTGAGAAGTTCAACTGAACCCATTTCTCGCATATACATGCGCACGGGGTCTGTCGTTCGATGCTGCTCAGACTCAACGGACGCGAGTGCCGCCGCCGCTTCAGCCGCCGCAACTTCATCTGGCGTATTGTCACCGGACATCATGAGCAATGTTTCTGCATCGGGGGCAGTTTCAAACACGGTAATTCCCATGTCATTGATCATTTGAATGATATCTTCGACCTGCTCAGGATCGGCTATATCTTCAGGTAGGTGATCGTTCACTTCAGCGTAGGTTAAGTAACCTTGTTCCCGTCCTTTGGCTATAAGGTCTTTGATACCAGATTGTTGCTTATCATTGCTGTCAGTCATAGGGCTGTCTTGCGTAGTTAAGGGTTGAAAAAATAGCGCGCAATTATAGCGAATAAAAATCCGCTTGTCTCAGACAAAATTGTCTTTATTTTACTTACTTATATTTTCTTAGTTTAGACCACAAGTCGTTGTTTTATCTTGTTTTTTAAGTCACTCGATTGTTGGTCATTAGCCAGTTGCAATCGTATCTTGTGTAACTGCTTAATTTCTCGCTCGCTCAGGGTTTTTTGTTCAAGTAAATGCAGCGCTTTTTCTTGAATCGGCAAGGCATCAAACGCGCTTTGAATGACATGGCCTAAAGCATCGCTGAACTCTTGATTATCATCACGTCCTGTTCCAACAGGCGGATGATAGAGCTCACTCGCAGCGAGTGATTGTAGTATCTTTGTCTCAGCTTGATTGCCATAAGTTCCTAGCCAGTAGGCGAAGATATGGGATGGTTTGTAGTGGGGGTTTTTCTTAGCGACATCAAGAACTCGCAGGAATAACTGTGTGTCTTGATCAGTAGACTGCTTTAAAAATCCGACATCTTCTGCAGTCTCTGCTAGAGCGGGGTGGTTAAGCAGGAGCGCAGTGATAAATTTTATTGGAGAAAGACGAATTTTAGAGGCCCTTGTTGGGCGCATATCAGCATAATCGTCGGTTTCCAAAGAGCTATCTTGCTCGGGATAGTAAGTATCGTTAGAGGCGTCATGGTTGTACAGGTCAGTGGATTGAGTTTGCGAAGCTGTCTTTTGATTAGCCTCATTGGCAATCGCGGCTCTTTGTTGGGGAGTGATATGGGTAGCTACATAATCTCGCAGATTGTCCGCGGAGACACCGGTACGGCGTGATAATTCCTCAAGCATTAATTGACGAAACACGCCTTGCGGAATACGGTTAATCTGGGGTGCACAGATCTTACTTAACCGAGCTTTCCCGTCTGCTGTTGAGGAATCAATACCGTCACTCAGTTGCTCAAAAAGGAATTCTGATAGAGGTTGAGATTTTTCAACCTGTTCGAGAAAAGCCTCAGTTCCTAATTGACGAACCATACTGTCAGGATCTTCACCATCAGGTAAAAATAAGAACTTTGCTGACACACCGTCTCTCATTTCTGGCAATGCAATCTCAAGAGATCTGGCTGCCGCTCGTCTGCCTGCGCTATCGCCATCGAAGCAGAACACGATTTCGGATGTGTACCTGAATAGCTTCTGAAGATGGTTCTCGGTGAGCGCTGTGCCAAGGGTAGCAACCGCGTTGGCAATCCCATACTGTGCTAGTGCGATCACATCCATATAGCCTTCTACCATGATCAGGCATGGTATTTCTTTAAGTGTTTGTCGCGCTTCATAGAGTCCATAAAGTTCCCGTCCTTTGTGGAAGACGGGGGTCTCAGGAGAGTTGAGATACTTTGGTGTGCTGTCATCTAATACTCGACCACCAAAACCTAAGGTACGTCCTCTCTGGTCACGGATCGGAAACATTATTCGGTGACGAAAGCGGTCATACTGTTTCTTTTCTTCAGGTTTTACGATGATCATCCCCGATTCATCAAGTAACCTATTTTTTTGATCGTTGCCGCCGGCTACTTTCAATAAATTGTCCCAACCTGGGGGTGCGTAACCTACACCAAATTGGGCAGCAATCTTGCCGCTAAGTCCACGGCCCTTGAGATAGTCAACAGCTACCTTGGCCCCTTGGTGGGTTCTTAATTGTTGACGAAAAAATTTATCTGACTCAGATAATATTAAATAAAGGCTATCTTTCTGTTTGGTAGCTCTCTGATCTGGTGCGGCTTCTCTTGGTATTTCCATTCCTGCATTTTTGGCTAACATTTCTACTGCTGGAAGGAAGTCTAAGCGATCAAACTCCATAACAAACCCAAGCGCATTTCCGCCAGCGCCGCAGCCAAAGCAGTAATAGAATTGTTTGTCTTGAGCTACGGTAAAAGAGGGGCTTTTTTCATCATGGAAAGGGCAGCAAGCTTTGTAGTTTTTTCCGGCCTTTTTAAGTTGCACACGACTGTTAACTACGTCGACGATATCAACGCGGTCTAATAAATCATCAATAAAACTTTGTGGAATTAATCCAGCCATGGGCGACGCAAATAATTGCCATAAAAAGTGACAGTGTAACCACTTCGTCGCGGAAAGAAATAGCGATTAACTGTTTAAGGCAATCTTCACCAATCCGCTGACTGCACCGCCATCAGCTCGACCTTGAATTTGAGGCTTGAGAATGCCCATGACTTTACCCATGTCACGCATAGACTCAGCACCCGAAACGCTGATTGCGGAGCTTATCATGGCATTAATTTCATCATCTGTGAGTGCGGCGGGTAAAAAATCTTGAATCACGTTTATCTCAAATATTTCAATATCTGCTAATTCTTGACGCCCGGCAGATTCGTATTGAGCAATAGAGTCACGCCGTTGTTTAACCATTTTGTCTAGAATGGATAAAAGTCGTTCATCACTGACTTCAATTCTTTCGTCTACTTCAATGCGCTTTACCTCTGCCAACATCAATCGAATGGCACTGAGGCGAGGTTTGTCTTTTGCACGCATGGCATCTTTCATCGCATCAGTAAGCTGGCTCTTCATTGACATGGGTTACCTCCAGGTAAATATTTAAAGGATTCTAGAAACACAAAAAGCGCCAACTAGGCGCTCTTTGATAATATTTATCTCACACAAAAATTCGGTGGAGACTAGTACAGCCGAGTAAACTTGCGGGATTCGCGAGATACTTTTTTCTGGTTTCGCTTAACTGCTGCAGCGGCCTTGCGCTTGCGTACCCAGGTAGGTTTCTCGTAAAACTCGCAGCTGCGAACTTTGGCTAGTACACCAGCCTTTTCGCAAGAGCGTTTGAAGCGACGCAGAGCTACGTCAAATGGCTCGTTTTCTTTTATTCGTACACTTGGCATGTATGATTAATCCTGTAGTGAAAATAACTGTCGGCGGGACCCATTCCACAACCAACTTCTCAAGGGCGCGTAGTCTATACAGTTCCCCTGATTGTTGCAAAGTTTTTTGACGTCTTTTTGATGGGATTTTAGGTATTTCCTAACCGTTCCTTTTGTAACATTATCAAAGGATGCCACCTTCTTAGAATAACTATTGTTATAATCTCGGTTCAACTACTAGCAAATTTATTTAGGTTCTCTGCAAAATGCTTGTTCTAGGTATCGAAACCTCATGCGATGAAACCGGCGTAGCTGTTTATGACAGTGATCGCGGGTTATTGGCACACACTCTATATTCACAGGTCAAACTCCATGCGGATTATGGTGGAGTGGTGCCGGAATTGGCATCCAGAGACCATATCCGTAAGATCTTACCCTTACTTGATGAGGTGTTAGAGTCGGCCGGAGTCCTTAAGCAGGATCTTGATGGAATAGCTTATACCGCTGGCCCAGGTTTAATGGGTGCATTAATGGTGGGCGGTGCGATGGCTACGGCTTTAGGGTTTGCACTGGATATCCCGGTTGTTGGTGTTCACCATATGGAAGCACATTTGTTGGCGCCAATGCTGGAGAATAATCCGCCAGATTTCCCCTTTGTTGCATTACTGGTATCCGGAGGACACACCCAGTTAGTATCAGTAGCATCTATCGGCGACTATGAGTTACTTGGAGAGTCTTTGGATGATGCAGCTGGAGAAGCGTTTGATAAAACAGCAAAGATGCTAGATTTAGATTATCCAGGCGGCCCGGTTTTAGCAAAGCTAGCAGAGCAAGGTGAGATAGAGCGATTTACCTTTCCCAGACCAATGACGGATCGCCCCGGTTTAGATTTTAGCTTTTCTGGATTAAAGACTTTTACTCGAAACTTAATTGATAAACATCGGGGGAACGATGTTCTTCCCGATGATCAAACCATTGCAGATATTTGTGCAGGGTTTCAGGAAGCGGTAGTGGATACTCTTGTGATCAAATGCAAAAGAGCGGCTATCGCATCGGGGATCAAGACCTTGGTCATTGCTGGAGGAGTCTCGGCGAATACGAGGCTAAGACACAAGCTAGAGGTCGTCCTTAAGGAAGAGGGAGTCGAGGTGTTTTATGCTCGTCATGAGTTTTGCACCGATAATGGAGCTATGATTGCCTATGCTGGTTGCCAGCGACTATTAGCGGGCCAGAGTAATCCTTTAAGCATATCGGCGACACCGCGCTGGCCACTTGATCAACTTAGTCAACCTTCAAGCACTGATGTATTAAAGGAAAGTATTTAATGGATATTGTTTATATTAGAGATTTGCGTATTGAGACGATTATTGGAATTTATGATTGGGAGAGAGAGGTCAAGCAGATGGTTAGTTTGGATCTTGAAATGGCCCATGATATTCGCAAAGCGGCAGAGACAGATGATATTCAATACGCGCTCAATTACAAATCTATTGCCAAGCGTCTAATCAAGTTTGTTGAGGAGAGTGAGTTTTTGTTAGTTGAGCGCATGGCAGACGAAGTCGCTAATATAGTCAGAGAGGAGTTTTCTGTGCCTTGGTTAAAATTGAGAGTTAGCAAGCCAGGAGCTCTCCGAGGGTCTCAGGATGTGGGTATTATTATCGAGAGGGGAGAGCGTCAATAGTGGCCTTAATCTACCTTAGTTTGGGCAGTAACATCGACAGGACTTTGCGCATTTGCGCTGCCTTAGATGCGCTCGCTGAAAACTTTGGTGATCTAACTCTTTCTTCCGTTTACGAGAGCGACTCAGTGGGCTTTAAGGGTGATAATTTCTATAATTTAGTAGTGGCAATCAATTCCGAAAGATCAGTTGGGGAAGTCTCCTTTATCCTTAAGGAGATAGAGAATAATAACGGTCGAGACCGTTCTGCACCGCGATTTGGGCCGAGAAGTTTGGATATTGATATTCTTACTGTTGATGATGTTTCAGGTGAGAGGGATGGTATTGCACTGCCCCGCGATGAAGTCTTGAAAAACGCTTTTGTGCTTTTGCCTCTAGCGGAAATCGCGCCGACTTCAGTCCATCCTGTCACGGGTAAATCCTACGCTCAACATTGGGCTGATTATGATAAAGAAAAGCAAAAGCTGTGGCCTATTGAGTTCCATTGGAGCGGCGCCAGTTAACAAGGTTTGCTAAATACTGTTTGAACTACCCCCATCTACAGCAATTGTTTGGCCCGTCATGTAGGTCGCTTCGACCGCTAAAAAATAAACGGTTTGGGCAATATCACTTTCAGTTCCCAAACGTCCCATCGGAACCTTATTTAAGACGGAGTTTTGCTTGTCGGTGTCATCTAGCTCGTGTTCAGGCCATAAAATTGCCCCTGGGGCAACGCTGTTGATCCGTACTTCTGGTCCCAATTCTTTAGCCAGTGATTTAGTCATGGCAATATTGCCGGCCTTGGCGATAGAGTAGATAGGATGGTTTTGCAGGGCTTGTCTTGCGTGCATATCAGAAATATTAACGATGGCTCCGTGGCTTTGACTAAGCATAGGTGCAAGTTTTTGAGATAGGAAAAACGGTCCTTTGAGATTACTATTAATCAGATCATCCCACTGATCATTGTTGCAATCTTCCAGAGGAGTTGGATAGAAGCTCGATGCATTATTTACCAGGACATCCAATCGGCCAATGGATCGAACTGTGTCTGTAATTTTCTGTAATTCAGAACTATTGTTAAGATCACTTTGAACTAGTAAACAGCTATCCTTACGTTGTTGGTTTAATTGCATACAAAGCTTGTCTGCCGCGGCGGCTGAACGATTGTAATGAATAATAATAGTGTACCCTTGCTCATGAAAGACCTGGGCGATGACTGCGCCAATTCGACGTGCAGCTCCGGTAATGAGGATGACCGGCGAGGATGGAAGATTCTGGGGCATAAAAGTCACTCGCTAATTTTGTTGGAATTGGTTTTTAAATTGCTTCAATGCTTGAATTTGTCTTTGCTGTAATTGTTCTCCGATAGCACTGCCACTAAGACCACTGTTTGCTAGATCCTTGACTTTAACTTCTAGCAGTTTTTCCCGTGCTTGTCTTAGGTACGCAGCTGGGGGGTATTCTCGATCTTCAAATCCTTTGCGACCGCCGGCGTCAGCAATACAACATTCCAAAAATTCATTGAGTCTTTTTTCAGATTTCAAAGCACCAATGGACATTAGAAATTTCAATAAGGTTGTAGGCTTTAGTTCGAGGCTTTTATGGCATATCAAGTGAAACTCAGTGACTACTAGCGCCAGCTTCCGATGTTCATTTGGGACTTTTAGTCTGTCACAGATCGCTTTAACAAGTGGCACACCGCGTGCCTCATGGCCTGAGTGCCGTGGAAGAATATCTTTCGGTGTGATGCCTTTTCCCAAATCATGGACTAAAACCGCAAACCGAACGGCCGCAGAACTAGAACGCTTTGCAGTTTGTTGTAACGCCATTAAAATATGTATGCCAGTATCAATTTCAGGATGATAGTCTGCTCTCTGATCTACGCCAAAAAGGGCATCAACCTCGGGCAGTAATTCTTTTAGTGCTCCGCAGTTCCGTAGGGTTTGAATATAAACATCAGGAGATTTTTCACATAGTGCTCGTTCGGTTTCTTTCCAAATTCGTTCAGCTACGAGATGAGCCATTTCTCCTGAGTTGACGATGACAGACATTAAGCGTTCCGTTTCAGGAGCAATGGTAAATCCTAGGTGTGCATACCGAGCTGCGAATCGAGCCACGCGGAGTACGCGTAGAGGGTCTTCATCAAAGGCTTCTGAGACATGGCGCAAAATTCGATTTTTAAGATCGCGTTGCCCGCCGTAGGGGTCGATAATGGTTCCGTTATCATCCTCTGCCATGGCATTAATTGTAAGATCGCGACGAACTAAATCATCTTCAAGAGAAATATCTGGCGCTGTGTGGAAACTGAAACCACCATAACCAAGACCTGTTTTTCGCTCGGTTCGCGCCAATGCGTATTCTTCACCTGTTTCGGGTTTAATAAAAACTGGGAAATCTTGACCTACGGGCCGATATCCCAGTTTGGACATTTCGTCAGGAGTGCTACCTATCACTACCCAATCATTTTCATGACTCGGATAGTGAAGTAGTTTGTCCCTAACTGCGCCACCGACGCGATAGATCTTCATGGCTATATCCAAAAGTTTTAAACATTGTATGTCCCTTGGATGATGACCTCAATCTAAACGGCTGTAGATAACGGGGTCTTATGCCTAATAACTCGCCTTAACCAAGTTTTGGGTTACAAAGAGTAGTATATGTGCCGATTATTCTAAAATATGCTTAGACCTTGATGCTAGTCGTCTAAATAGTTATTAAAGAGCAAATTTTTACTTGACGATTTGAGAGTTTAGATTTATTTTTCAAACATAACCCGTGATTTTTCATGCTGCCTTTTAATTTTTATGAGGTACCCTCACAATGGGTGATGAATTAGACGACGATGTTTTTGATTCAGACGAAGACCTTGATGAAACCGCAGACAGGGTTGAAACTGACCTTACTGAAAAACAGCGTTCGGCCATTCAGTCAGATGCAAGGCGACGTTTAGAGTTAAGGCTAGAAGAGAAGCGTATTCAAAAGCAGGTGCAGGCGTACGACTTTGATGATGATTTTTGATTTAGATTAATGTCTTTGGAGTGGCCGCCAATTAAATTACTTAAACTCAACATTTCGACTCTTTAATTTGGCATAATGATCCATTGAAAATATAGATTTTTTGGGATCTCATTTTGGTCAATTCCTCTCTTTTGACAGTCAACGATCTTCGCTTCGAGCGAGACGATATACCAGTGATTAATGGTGCTTGCCTGACGTTAAACGTTGGTGAGATCCTGCAAATCGAGGGACCAAATGGAAGTGGTAAAACCACATTGCTGCGCATACTCACTACAGCGCTCCAACCCAGCGGTGGTGAGATACTTTATCGGGGTCAGATCCTTTCTGAATGTCGGTTTGATTATCTATCTAACATTCTTTTCTTGGGTCATCAGTCAGCGCTGAAGCTGACGTTGACCGCAGAGGAAAACCTAAGTTGGACTACTTCAGAACTGCCTGGCTCGGTTTCTATCATGGAGGCTCTTGAGCAAGTGGGGTTGCGTGGATATTCAGACGTACCCTGCCATAAATTATCTGAGGGTCAACAGAGGAGGGTAGCGCTAGCACGTTTACTTGTGACTAATGCAGAAGTCTGGTTTTTGGATGAACCTTTTTCCGCCTTGGATAAGCAAGGCGTGCAATTTGTTGAACAATGCATGGAGAGACATATTAAGGGTGGTGGAGCGGTCATGCTGACTACGCACCAGCCTATCGGTATGGAACCTGTGCGTCGATACTCGTTGGTAGGTTCATCAGTTGGGGGAGGCTTTTGATGCCTGAGTCCAATAGAGGGTTTTCCGCGTACTTTAGACGTGATCTTTTGCTCGCTTACAGGCGTCGCGGGGAAGTGGCGAGTCCGATCATTTTTTTTGTCATGGTGGCGACTCTAATACCCTTAGGTATTACGCCAGAGGCAGATAGTTTAAAGGAGTTGGCACCCGGAACTATCTGGGTAATGGCGTTGCTTGCCACCTTGCTCTCAGCTGAAGGATTATTTGTCAGTGATTATAAAGATGGCTCACTAGAGCAATTGTTGATTAGTCCAAATATGTTAGTGATGCCAATCTTTGGCAAGGTAACCGCACACTGGATTACCACTGGGTTGCCTCTGACCTTGGCTTCACCGTTGATTGGATTGATGCTTTCGCTTCCCAGTGTTGCTTATCTGCCGATGATGGCTGGGTTAGCTTTGGGTACCGGTTGCCTCAGCTTTTTGGCGGCGATTGGGGCCGCTTTGACCGTTTCACTACAGAAAGGAAGTTTGCTGTTGACGCTGATTGTGATGCCTCTTTACATGCCGATTATTATTTTTGGCAGTGCTGTGATGCAATACAGTATCGATGGAATGGCTTGGTCTGGCCCTTTAGCTATTTTAGGTGCAATGTTAGCAGTAGCAATAGCATTGTGCCCACTTGCGATTGCAGCTGTTTTGCGCTTGATAACGATTAATTAGGATGTGGGACATAGAGATATGAATTGGACTTGGTTTTACCGAATGGGGTCTCCGCTTTGGTTTTATCAGAGTACTAGCCGCTGGTTGCCGCTGCTCAGCTTGGTCACTTTGGTCTTGTTGGTCGCTGGGTTAGCTTGGGGGCTTGGTTTTGCCCCAGAGGATGCTAAGCAAGGAAATAGTTTCCGTATTATTTATCTTCATGTACCTGCCTCATTTTTGGCTTTGGCAGGCTATTTTTTGATGGCGACTGCCGGTGCCATCGGTCTGATTTGGAAAATGAAACTGTCCTATATAGTGATGAAGTGTGCAGCACCCATAGGAGCTGCTTTGACTTTTTTGGCGCTTTTTACTGGTGCAGTATGGGGTAAGCCTACGTGGGGTAGTTATTGGGTGTGGGATGCACGAATTACCTCAATGCTAATTTTGTTATTTTTATACTTTGGGGTACTGGCACTTCAATATGCTTTTCATAATCAGGAAGCAGGAAATAAAGCCAGTGCAGTCTTGGCCTTGGTAGGTACCGTTAACATACCAATTATTTATAAGTCGGTAGATTGGTGGTTTACGTTACATCAGCCCTCCACCATCAAATTGACCTCAGCACCATCAATGCATCCGGATATGTTCCAACCACTATTAGTAATGATTTTGGCTTTTTATTTTTTCTATGCTCTTGCGCTGATCTTGGCGGTACGAGTAGAAATCCTTAAGAGAGAAAGTAAGACGACCTGGGTTCGAGAATTAGTTGAGCAAGCTAGTCGACAGAAAATTGGAGCGAAATGATGAATTTTCAATTTCAGGACTTAAATGAAATGTTATTGATGGGAGGCCATGGGGTCTATGTTTGGGCCGCTGTATTGGTGTCTCTGGGTACACTAATTTGGTTAGTTGTTTCTCCTATCCTACAGCATAAGCAGACCTTGAAAGAGATAGGGTTAAATTTGACCCGTGAGGAGTTGCGTAACCAAAGCGGAAACAAGGATATTTAATGCACCCCATTCGAAAACAAAGATTACAGATTGTTCTGCTTATTATTTTGGCGGCAGCTTGCGCATCTGGCCTCGTGATATACATGCTGGGTCAAAACACCAATTATTTTTATACCCCATCCCAGATTCAGTCTGGAGAAGCACCTCAGGGAGTATTTGTTCGAGCAGGAGGTATGGTTGTAGATGGAAGTATCGAACGAAATCTTGATTCGCTAGATGTTGCGTTTAAGGTGACTGATGGGGGGGCAACTGTACTTGTGAAATACAGTGGTATCCTTCCAGATCTCTTTGCTGAGGGCGAAGCAGCAGTCGCGGCGGGCAGAATTGGTAATGATGGCGTCCTTCTGGCTACTGAGGTGCTGGCAAAGCACGATGAGAAGTACACACCACCAGAAGTTGCCGATGCAATGAACGCCGCTTATAAGGCAAAGCAAGAAGCCCAAGTTGGTCCGCAATGACTGTAGAGCTCGGGCACATAGCTTTAATTATTGCGCTCTGTTTGGCCATTGTCCAAACAATCGTGCCATTTGCAGGATCCTACACAGGTCATCGAAGTTGGATGCAACTAGGACGGTCCCTAGCGATGGGCCAGTTTGTTTTTATGGGGCTGTCGTTCGCCTGTCTAGCAATGGCTTTTTTGCAAGATGACTTTTCGGTTGCATATGTTGCAAACAACTCCAATACATTACTTCCAGATCGTTTCAAATTCAGCGCGGTGTGGGGTGCCCATGAGGGATCCTTATTACTTTGGGCCCTCATTTTAGCGGGATGGTCCGCAGCTGTGGCCGTTTTTAGTCGTCAAGTGCCGCTGATATTTTCAGCAAGAGTACTCTCGATTCTCGGCTTTATTTCAGTGGGCTTCGCGCTATTCTTGTTGCTGACATCAAACCCTTTTGAAAGGATCTTGCCAGTTCCTCCGATGGAGGGTAGCGATTTGAATCCATTACTTCAGGATTTTGGCTTAATTGTTCATCCGCCAATGCTGTATATGGGTTATGTGGGATTTTCAGTGCCTTTTGCTTTTGCTATTGCAGCATTAATAGGAGGTCAGTTCGATAGTGCTTGGGCGCGTTGGTCTAGACCTTGGATCAATCTTGCCTGGGTATTTTTGACCATCGGAATTAGTTTGGGAAGCTGGTGGGCCTACTACGAACTTGGTTGGGGAGGATGGTGGTTTTGGGATCCTGTTGAGAATGCGTCGTTTATGCCTTGGTTAGTCGGCACGGCCTTAGTACATAGTATTTCTGCAACCGAAAAGCGAGGCGTGTTCCGCAGTTGGACATTGTTGTTGGCGATTTTCGCTTTCTCTTTGAGTCTGTTGGGCGCCTTCTTAGTTCGTTCCGGTATCCTTACCTCGGTGCATGCTTTTGCCAGTGACCCCGAACGAGGTATTTTCATCTTCGCCTTTTTAGTGGTCGTGGTCGGTGCATCTTTATTACTGTTTGCTTTGCGGGGTCCTCAAATGGCCTCTACCTCAGATTATAGTGGTTGGTCTCGGGAGACTATGTTGTTGGTCAACAATGTGTTGCTAGTTAGTTCTACTACAATGATTTTGATTGGTACTTTGTATCCTTTGTTAGCTGATGTTCTTGATTTGGGCAAGATTTCAGTAGGACCTCCATACTTTAGCTTCTTTTTTGTACCAATTACTTCGCTGATGATGCTATTCCTTGGTTTTGCTGGATTCACTCGCTGGAAAAAGTCTGACAATGCTATTTTGCTGAGCAAAGGAGTCCTGCCAAGCGTTGTTAGTCTAGTGCTTGCGTTGTTGCTGCCTGTCATGATGGTTGAGTCATTGTCTTGGCAGGCTTATTCGCTGACGGCGGCGGTTACGCTGTTTTTGTCTCTGTGGGTGATCACTATGACGATGGAAGATGTGATTCTCAAGTCATCGGGTAGTGTTAAGAAACTAAAAACCTTATCTGGAAGTTACTGGGGCATGGTGTTAGCTCACTCGGGTTTGGCTGTTTGCGTCATTGGTGTGGGCCTGAGTAGTGCCTATGAGATGCAGCGAGATGTGAGGATGGTTCCGGGAGATTTTGTTGAAATAGCAGACTATGAATTTCAATTTCTGGGTGTTGAGCGTGTTGATGGGCCTAATTTCACTGCCTACCGAGGAGATATTAGGGTGACATCTGATGACCAGGTAGTAACGTCTATGCAACCTGAAAAGCGTAATTACAAGGCCAGAGGTCAGGTTATGACCGAGGCAGCTATCGATGCTACGTTGTGGCGGGACCTCTATGTGTCTTTGGGCGAACCGTTGGCTGGCCAAGCATGGGCGATACGCTTGCAGGTCAAGCCTTTTGTGCGCTGCATTTGGTTAGGTGGAATAATGGCCGCCTTGGGTGGTTTTTTTGCAGCATTTGATCGACGCTATCGGCGACGAAAAAGAGGCTCACAACTGACTTTAAATACCGGAGCGATAGCTCTTGATTAGGTTAGCTTTATTCGTACCTCTCGCTCTCTTTATAGGTTTGTCGGCGTTACTCCTTCTTGGTTTGGATAAAGACCCTACAGAACTTCCCTCCGCATTAGTTGGAGAGAAATTCCCTAGTTTTACTTTAATCGCTCTGGATGAGGAGCAGGGTATGCTTAGTGAGAAAGACCTAATCGGAGAGGTGGCACTGGTTAATGTGTGGGCGACATGGTGTTACGCCTGTCGAATAGAGCACCCGATGTTAAATCAGTTAAACGAACAAGGCGTGAAGGTGATTGGGTTAAACTATAAAGATGAGCGAGAGTCTGCCAAAAAGTGGTTGGACCTTAGGGGTGACCCCTATGCTTTCTCTATCTTCGATGTGAGAGGTAGTCTAGGTCTAGACCTAGGGGTCTATGGCGCGCCGGAGACATATCTAATCGATGCTACAGGCGTTATTCGCCATCGTCGTGTGGGTGTGGTTGATGAGCGTATCTGGACTAATGAATTTCAAGATTTGTATGCTCAGCTTAAAGAAGAATCCCAATGAAGATTTGTCTATTATTGCTTTCTGCGGCGTTGTCTGGATTTGTATTTGCAACTTCTGAATTGGTTGAGTTTTCTGATCCATCCTATCGCGCTCGTTACCAGCAACTGATCACCGAACTTCGTTGTCCAAAATGTCAAAATCAGAATCTTGCAGATTCCAATTCTCCAATTTCTCGAGACCTCCGTAATGAGGTCCAGAGGCTTCTCGAGGATGGGCTTTCTAATCAAGAGATTGAGACTTATTTAACTAACCGCTATTCGGCATTTATCTTGTATCGTCCTGAGGTTAATAAAAATACTTACTTACTTTGGGTCTCTCCTCTAATCATTCTATTGGTGGGTGGTTTAGTGGTGGCGAGGTTCAGCCGCCAAGGGGTTTCAGCTACCAAGAGTCAAGAGATTGCTCCTGATAGTGATGAACGACTCAATGATCTGCTTAGCGATGAGGAAGATGGCTGATGACAGTTTGGATTGTCGCCCTCTTTTTGGGGGCATTCTTTTTTATAATCTATCCTTTTATGACCAATTGGCTAGGCCTTGAGGATATCTCTAGCGAAGGAGTAAAGATTGCTGAGAAAGAAAATGTCAGGCTGTTCAAGGAGCAAAAAACACTATTTCAGCAGCAGCTCGATCGAGGGGAGATAGATAGCCAACAGTACGAGAATCTGCTGCTAGAATCTAAACATTTGCTGTTACTTAATACTCAGACTGGGCAGAATAAGGTGCTGGGGATCCCTTCAAATGGGTTGTGGCTACTCCCTATTCTCTTATTGATACTTCCGCTTATAGCCCTACTAATTTATCAAGAGATAGGTGCTGGTGAGGATCAAAAGATAGCTAGTTTGATAGAGCGACAGAGTTTTGTTGGCCAGAAAGATACAGACCAGCTACAAGGTAACATTCAACTTATTGCAGCATTAGAGCGGCGGGTAAGTAGTCGGCCAGACAATGTCTATTATTGGGTGATGCTTGCTCAGTCAGCGATAGCTAATGGCAACCTTATTGGTGCGAGTGAGTATTTTGCCGCGGCCTTGAAGGTTAATCCTCGAGACAGTTTTTTACTGGCGCAATATGCCGAGTCTTTGTTTTTAGTGGATGACAGCCGATTTACGGATCGCGTCGTTTCCGCGGTTGACGCAGCTTTTTCTGCAGATCAATCTAATCATACTGTTCTGGGGTTAAAAGGTATCGAGGCTTTTGTTCATGGTGATCCCGATCTGGCGATTAGTTACTGGCGGCGAGCCCAAGACCAGGTTGACGCCTCTGGCTCGATATATATAGGTCTTCAGGCTGGTATTGATCGCGCCCAAGAGTTCAAGGCAAGACTCGGTAATGGTCCAGAGGATGATCTAATAATAGAAGATCCTAACTCGCGTAAAAGGTCTATTAAAGTTGAAGTTAGCCTTTCTGCAGAGGTTCCATTTACATCCGATCAAGTGGTTTTTGTGGCGGCGGTGCATGATAGTGGGCCACCGATGCCACTTGCGGCTAAGAAAATTCCAGCTGGCCAGTTGCCTATCAGTATTATTTTAAGTGACGAAGATGCAGTTATGCCTGGCCAAGAGTTGTCATCGGCAACAGATATAAAGTTGGTTGCTCGACTGTCTATTTCCGGTTCCGCAACTCCGCAATCTGGTGATTGGGAGACTACTAGCAAGATGATAAAGCTAGCAGAAGAGATAGAAACAGTCAGTTTAGTTATTGATCAAAAAAGGCCATAATTCGGTTTGACTTTTGATCGATATATACTAACTGTATGAATGAGTTATTTAGTGTTTTTTGTCGCGCCCATAGCGTGTAAACTTAGCGCTATTGAGTATTCTTATAATTAGACTAAAAAGGCTAGGCTAAAATCAAAAATGGCTAATCATGCGGCTTAAATCAATCAAACTTTCGGGATTTAAATCCTTCGTCGATCCCACCAATGTACACTTCCCAAGCAATCTTTGTGCTGTGGTTGGGCCTAACGGTTGTGGAAAATCCAATGTCATTGATGCAGTTCGATGGGTGATGGGTGAAAGTTCTGCCAAGAATCTTCGTGGTGAGTCAATGGCCGATGTTATTTTTAATGGCTCTGGCGGGCGAAAACCAGTGGGCCAAGCCTCTGTAGAGCTAATTTTTGATAATACAGCGCAGCGTATTGTCGGTGAATATGCTGCCTATAACGAAATTGGGATAAAACGAAAGGTCACTCGCGACGGTCAATCCAATTATTATCTTAATGGGAATAAATGTAGGCGCCGTGATATTACGGATATATTTCTGGGTACCGGGTTAGGACCCCGGAGTTATGCAATTATTGAGCAGGGCATGATTTCGCGTTTAATTGAATCTAAACCTGATGAATTGCGCGTTTACATCGAAGAAGCAGCTGGTATTTCAAAATACAAAGAGCGGCGCCGAGAAACCGAGAGTCGCATTCATCGGACAATGGAAAATTTAGAACGATTAACTGATATTAGAGATGAGCTAGGGCGTCAACTTAATCGATTGGAGCGTCAAGCTAAAGCTGCTGAAAAATACTCTGAATATAAAAAACAGGAGCGGCAGTTATCAACTGAATTGTTAGCTTTAAAATGGCGTGGTTATGATGGAGATGCATCCGCGCTCAAGTCGATAATCGGTGGCTTTGAGATTGAGAAGGAAAAATTTACGGCCGAACGTATTCATTGCGACAACACTATTGAAAGTTATCGTATTCAGTTTACTGAGCAAACAGACCATTTCAACGAGGTTCAAGCCAGATTTTATAAAATTGGTGGAGAAGTCACTCGTATTGAGCAGGCTATCGACCACGCCCAGCAAAGAGCACAAGATCTGAGTAAAGAGCTCCAACAGACTGAACATAACTATCGTGAGACAGACGAACACCTCAAAGTTGATAGAAATAAGGTTGTTGGTTGGGAGGCTGAATTTGCTGAACTAGCGCCGTCTTTAGAAGAAGCAATTAGCCTAGAGCAGTCTTCCTCCAGTGCGCTGGAAAATGTTCAGGCGAAAATGAATAATTGGCAGCAGCATTGGGATGAGTTTAATCAGGCATCAGCCAGTCCGAGACAGCAGGCTGAGGTTCAGCAGTCACGTATTCAACATCTTGAGCAACTGATGAAGCGGCTTTCCGAGCGGCAACAAAATTTAGCAGCTGAGGCAAGCAGTTTCCAAGCGAATAGCGCGGAAGAGGAAATGTCTGGAATTCAAGCTTTGTTGGAAGAAGCAAAACTGGCGCGAACAACAATTGATAATCAGAGCCACGATAATCGCCAAGCGATAGATCTTTTGCGTGAACAACAAAAGAAAACAAGCGCCGAACAGGATAGCTTGCGCAGCCAGCAGCAGACATTAAAGGGTCGGCAGGCTTCGCTAGAGGCTCTGCAGCAAGCAGCATTGGGTGATGATGCTGAACAGCAATGGTTGGCATCCAAGGGTTTGGATAAACACCCCAGATTAGCTGACCAGGTTAAACCGGCAATCGGTTGGGAAATTGCTGTGGAAACGGTTTTAGGTAGCTACTTACAGGCTATCTCAGTAAATGATATGGCAAGTACGATTAACTTGATGGAAGATTTTACCAAAGGAGAATTGCTCCTTGTTGGCAGCGGGAAGAATAAATCTCGAAAAGGATCGACCAAAGGTCGTTTATTGAGCGATTTGATTGAAGGTGATTCAGCAAAGTTGTTGGTAGAAAATGTCTTTGCTGCTGATAGTTTAGCCGAAGCTGTTGCTCTGCAATCTCAATTAGAAGGTACGGAGTCAGTAGTGACTCCTGAAGGGATATGGCTTGGTGCTAGTTGGGCACGTGTCGCGCGAGACAAAGACGCGACTGCTGGGGTGCTGCAGCGCAAGAAGGAGCTAGGAGAAATTGACCGGCAACTAGATCACTTAGGAGCCGAGGTAGATGTTTTAGATAAGCGACGTGAGAATGACGATCAAAAGCTAAAAGTATTGGAAGCTACTCAGCAAGAGCTCTCCGCTAGTCTTGCAGAACAGCAGAGTAATTACGCTGATTTAAGGTCTAAATTAAGTGGTTTTGAGGTTCAAATTGATCAGTTTAAGGCGCGTAAAGAGCGAGCCGAAAATGAGTTGGCTGAAGTGGGACAGCAAAGTCAGGTTGAGCAAGAAAATCTTTCGTCAGCCCGCACTATTTTGCAGCAATCTATTGAAAAAATGGAAGCTGATACTGAAACTAGATCTGAACTGATAAATCAAAGAGATGATCTAAGGGAAAAACTGGAGCGCGCAAGGCAACAAGCTCAAGAGCATCGAGACCGCAAGCAGGAGTTGGCTCTGCGTGAAAGCTCATTGAGTACACAGTTAACTTCTATTCGTGACGCGATTGTTCGCTTGGAGTCTCAGCTAGAGAGGCTCCATGAACGTCGCTCAGAATTACGTGTTGCTTTTGAAATTAAAGAAGATCCTACTGACAGTCACAAAGAGGAACTTGAAACTCAATTAGCGGCACGCCTTTCTGTTGAGGGTGAGTTAGCTCAAGCGCGCAAGCAGGTTGAGGAAACTGAGTTCAAAACGCGAGAAGAAGAGAGGCGCCGAGGGGAACTGGATGCTGAGTTACAGCGTGTCCAGGGTGAATTAGAAAGTCAACGTTTATCGGCCCAAGAAATAAGTACTTTAAGTGGCACTATTGAAGAGCAAATAAAAGAAAAACAAGGTGACCTTTCTATATTGCTAGAGACTTTGCCTGAAGACGCGGATCTTGTGGATTGGGAAGAACAATTACAATTGATGAGTAACCGTATTCAGCGACTAGGTCCTATCAACCTGGCGGCCATCGATGAGTATAAGGTTGAGTCAGAGCGCAAGGACTATCTGGATAAGCAGAACAACGAGTTAGAAGAAGCATTGCAAACCTTACAAAATGCGATTCAAAAAATAGATAGAGAAACGCGAACTCGTTTTAAAGAGACGTTTGAGTTGGTCAATACTCATATTCAAAGTCTTTTCCCTAAATTATTTGGTGGTGGGCATGCCTATTTAGAAATGACAGGGGATGATCTTTTAGATACGGGCGTTACATTGATGGCGCGACCGCCTGGAAAGAAGAATGCTTCCATTCATCTTTTATCCGGAGGTGAGAAAGCACTGACGGCAATCGCGATGGTTTTTGCTATCTTCAAGTTGAATCCCGCACCTTTTTGTATGCTCGATGAGGTTGATGCACCCCTAGATGATGCCAATGTTGCTCGTTATGCGGCAATGGTTAAAGAAATGTCTGATCAAGTGCAGTTTATTTTTATTACTCATAACAAGATTTCTATGGAAGCAGCCAATCAGTTGATGGGCGTTACGATGCATGAGGCGGGAGTTTCTCGTTTAGTATCAGTGAATGTTGATCAGGCTGCTGAGCTTGCGGAAGCGTAATAGAATGGGATGGAAAATTGGTTTTTTCAACTTTAATAACTACACTATTTGGTAACAATTTAGTCGTAAGATAAGGCAATTGCATGGATTTTTTTACTCCTAAAGAAGTACTCGTGATTGTAGGAATAATAGCGGTTATTGCTATTATTCTTGATGGTGCTCGGCGAGTAAAACGCAACCGATATGAAAAGTTGCAAATGTCTTCAAGAAAACTCCAGCAAGAATCAGTGGAATATGATGAGGATGAAGATGAGCTAGATCAGAGCCAGTTCCCATCTGGAGGCTCGCGAATTATTGGATCAAGAGATGTTGAGGAGCCCAGATTAGATGGCAACTTCGATTTTGGTGGCAAGCCTGAGCAGCAAGGTTTTGATCTAGACCACTCTATCTACGCTAGTCGCGACGATGACCTTTCTCAATCTCGTAATACTGTTTCAAATGACCATTCAGATAGTACACCAGTTAATTCTCAAGATGTTTTGGTTATGCATCTAGTGGCCAAGAAAGGTGATGCTGTTAGTGGAGAGAGTCTATTGGAAACGGCCGTAGATGCGGGGCTCCGATATGGAGAAATGAAAATCTTTCATCGCCATCTAAATGATGATGGGTCAGGCCAAGTATTATTTAGTATGGCGAATCTCGTCAATCCCGGCACATTTGATCTCAATACAATGAAGACGATTACGACCCCTGGTGTTACTTTGTTCATGCCATTAGACGATATTGAAGATCCAGTTTCAGCGCTAGAGGTGATGATTCAGACAGTTGATACGCTTGTTGAAAAACTGTCTTTGAACGTAATGGATGAATCTCGTAGCTCGATGACTCGACAAACGATAGATCATTATCGTCAGCGAGCTAAAAAGGCGTCGCTCCAGCAATCGAATCAACATTGATATGCAGGGGCTAGCTTAATGTCGTCTATCCCAGAAAACATTCTTAGACAATATCAAGACCTTGTTGAGGAGCTCAATAACCATAATCATAGTTACTATGTGCTGGATGATCCAACCGTCCCGGACATCGAATATGACCGGCAACTAAGAGAGTTGCAGAGTATAGAAGGGCTTTACCCAGATATTATTACTTTAGACTCTCCCAGTCAGCGTGTCGGTGGCGCTGCACTTTCATCTTTTTCTCAAATCAAACATGCCTTACCTATGCTGTCCTTGGATAACGCCTTTAATAATACTGAGCTACAAGAGTTTGAGCGCAGGCTTAAAGATAGGCTCAATTCCAATGACGATATAGAGTATGTTTGTGAACCTAAGCTTGATGGAGCTGCGGTTAGCCTGCTGTATAAAGATGGTGCGCTGATCTATGGAGCAACTCGAGGTGATGGCAGTGTTGGTGAAGATATTACTACTAATGTGCGTACGATTAGAAGCGTGCCGCTAAAACTTCATGGAGATAATATCCCATCTACCCTAGAGGTTAGGGGTGAAATTTATTTACCTCTCTCTGGCTTTGATGCTCTGAATGCAGCGGCTTTATTGTCAGGTGACAAAACCTTTGTAAACCCGCGCAATGCTGCGGCTGGAAGCTTACGTCAATTGGACTCCAAAGTTACAGCGAGTCGACCCTTAGAGATGTGTGCTTATAGTGTTGGTCAGTATCTTGCGGACAGAGTTCCTGAGACTCACGAAGGTATGCTTAGTGCTCTTAGGGGGTGGGGATTTAAAATTAATGATCTTGTTGAAACGGTGAAAGACATAGCCGCCTGTGAAAACTATTACCAGCGCTTAGCAGAGCGACGGGAAAGCTTACCTTATGATATCGATGGTATAGTCTATAAAGTGAATAGTTTGCAGCTACAAGAAAGATTGGGTTTTGTAGCTAAAGCACCCCGTTGGGCTATCGCCAGAAAATTTCCTGCTCAAGAGGAGATGACTCAACTCATTGATGTGGAATTTCAGGTGGGTCGCACTGGGGCAATTACACCGGTTGCTCGATTAGAACCGGTCTTTGTCGGTGGTGTTACCGTGAGCAATGCCACTCTCCACAATGGCGATGAAATTAATCGACTGGGAGTCCAAATAGGCGATACTGTGATCATCCGTCGCGCTGGGGATGTCATTCCTCAAATAGCTAAGGTGGTGTTGGATAGAAGGCCGGAAAATGCCCTGCCGGTAGTATTTCCAGAGCGCTGTCCTGTTTGTCAATCGATGGTGAGACGAACTGATGGGGAAGCTGTAGCGCGCTGCTCTGGAGGGTTATTCTGTGGTGCTCAGATTAAAGAAGCCATTAAACATTTTGCCTCACGCAAGGCGATGGATATCGATGGGCTTGGCGATAGGTTGGTCGAGCTTATGGTCGATGAATCAGTAATTTTTTCTGTGGCGGACCTCTATGATCTTAACGTAGACAAGTTAGTTAAGTTAGAACGTATGGCAGAAAAATCAGCGTCTAACTTAATTGTTGCAATTGCCGCCAGTAAAAAGACAACATTGGCTAAATTCTTGTATGCGCTGGGTATTCGAGAAGTGGGAGAAGCAACAGCCCATACATTGGCCAAAAATTTTGGTTCAATTGAGCTCATTGCGAAGGCATCGGTTGATGAATTACTCGAAATTGATGACGTCGGACCCATTGTTGCTCGTTATATCGTTAATTTTTTCCAAAACCCCGATAATCTATCGATTATTCAAGCACTGAGAGATGCGGGGGTCGAATGGGAAGATATTGACCTTTCGAGCTTGGAGGCTCAGCCTCTAAAGGGACAGACATGGGTTTTGACTGGCGGTATGGAGATTATGAGCCGAGCCGAAGCAAAAGATGAGTTACAGGCCTTAGGTGCCAAGGTCGCCTCAAGTGTCTCCGCCAAAACCACACAGGTTGTCGCGGCTCCTGGTGCGGGATCTAAACTGACCAAAGCAAAAACTCTCGATATAGCAGTAATGGATGAACAACAGTTTGTTAGTTTCTTAGCTAATTATAAGTGAGTATTAACAACTACACATTGAGCTTAATTTAACAAAGGAAGATAGCTAGTTTGGCTAAGAACCCTTCAAAAAATATCTTTAAGAAACGTTCAGCTTGGATCGCATCCATGGTCGCCTGCTCCGCTTTTTTGGTAATGGCAGTCAAACTCTATGATTTGCCGGTATCAACGTTAACGTCTAATCTGCTTACCATATTAGTAGGATTGTCCATCATTTTAGGGTTGGCTGCACTTCTCGGTGGGTTTTTGGCTTTTATTAAAAGGCGCACTAAATAACAGCCGCTGGCCTTATTTGGCGGTAAATGCCACCAGAGAGGCAGTTACCGCAACGTTTAGGGATTCGACCCCGTTATTCATGGGAATACCCACTCGGTAGTCGCATAGACTAGCGATATTGTCGCTAACACCGTCTGATTCATTACCTAAGACAAAGACCACCGATTGTTTGATGTTTAAATTAGATAAAGGTGTGGCTTCATGAGATGAAAGCATACAGAGTGCAAAACCTTGCTTCTTTAGGTTTTGTAGTGCGAGAAATAAACTGTCACAACGCAATATAGTTCCTTTGAAAACTGTTCCTGCACTGGCTTTGATGACAAGAGGCGATATATCTGCAACACCTTTAGTGGGAAGCAAGAGTCCATGGCAGGGACTGGCAGTGACACTGCGAATAATCATGCCTAAATTTTGTGGATTGGTTACGCCATCTAAAGCAATGAAGATTTTACGTTCTTCGCCATCTATTGAATCGAGTGCCTGCTCATAGGGCTGGTAGCCTGGACAATGAATATCACAGGCAACTCCTTGGTCTTGTTTACCGTTACGGGAAATACGCGATAGTTCGTTGCGGCTGTGGTGGAGAACCTCAATATTACGATGACGGGCGATCTGCTTAATCTGATCAATAATCCCGCCACTTCGATTACTTTCGGCAAGATGGAGCCGGAAAATATTAAGTTCTTGGTCTTCCAGTATCTCCAACACAGGTTTTCGGCCATAAACGGTAACTAGATGACTAAAGAATTTTTTTCTCTTTAAATATTCAGGACTATCAGTTCGCTGATTAGAAGGAAAGTTATCAGTCATTGTTGCGATCTGCGTCTTTTTTATTGAGTAACCTAGTAATTGCCTGCAGGCTTTTTGGTGATGCTAGAGATTGCTTGGACGATATATCTGCAGCAATATTCCCCAGGCTGCAGTAGACTTTTCGCCAATCTGAAGGCGCATTCTCAAGGGCAGCAAGGTGAGACGCGATGGTATCCACATCGCCCCTTGAGATTGGCCCAGTTAGCGCAGTCTGTGCATCACCAATTAGATAGTTACTAAGCGTTTGCTCAATTAGCGCTTTAAGAGGGTTGGAGTGTTTTTTGTGATCGACACCCGCTTGAGACAGCATCATCTTGCTTAGTTCGAGTAAGCTCACTAAATAATTACAGGCCATTACCGTTGACGCGTGGTACAAAGACTTGCTTTCGCTATCGATTGGAAAGGGATCGGCACCAATTAATTGAAATAGATGATCTAAAACTTTGGTAGCTTTTAAATCCCCTTCAATAGCGCAGGGGGTTCCCGAGAAAGTCTCGAGAGAAGATCGGGGGTCAGAGAAGCTGTGAATCGGGTGAACAGAGGCAACATAGATGTCTGCCGACTGTGGCATCTGAAATATCTTTGATGAGTTAGCGCCACTGCAATGAAAAATAATATTGCCTGGCTGTAGTCTCCCTGATTGGATAATTTTATTTCCCACTGATTCAATAAGATCATCTGGACATGTAATCATCCAAATATTTGCAGGGTCAAGCTGCGTTAATGGCTGAGAATCTATGCCAAAGGGTCGCCCTGCACCAATAAAGTCCACTGCTTGCTGGGCTGAAGGTCGACTCTGATTGATAACTTGATTTAACTGAATGTGCCGAGACATTAGATGACAAAGAGTTTTCCCCACTAGGCCGGCGCCAACACAGTTGAGGCTTAGTGACTTTGACGTCCAATCGGCTGCGGGGAGTTGATCTGGCATCTGCTCAGACATAATTACCACTAATTTTGGCTAAGTAATTTCTTGTAGGCTTGCACTGTGCTAGCCATACCCATAGATAATGAGTCTACGATAAAAGCATGCCCTATGGATACCTCCAACAAATTGGGGATCGAGGAAAATTTAGCTAAATTATCTAAATTTAAGTCATGACCAGCATTGACCCCCATTCCGAGTGAAGTTGCAAGTTGGGCAGCTTTCAGATGTTGTTGAAATATTGCCTCTAAGCTATCGGTACCCCAGGACGCCGCATATGGGCCTGTATATAGCTCTATTCGATCTGCTCCCACTTTAGCAGCAAGGTCAATCTGCTCTAAATCTGGATCCATAAATAAACTGACTCTCATCCCCTGACTTTTTAGGCGCTGGATAATGGGATATAGAGCTTCACCAGAGCTGTGCAGATCAAACCCATGATCAGAGGTTAATTGACTGTCAGTATCTGGCACTAAGGTGCACTGATCAGGGTTGGTTTCCTCCACTAGCTCCAAGAATCCTGGGTAGTCTGCTATCGGAGGAGCAAAAGGGTTACCTTCTACATTGAATTCCAAGTTAGGCTGGAGCCTCACTAATTCAGCGAGGTCTCGCACATCCTTTGGGCGGACATGTCGCTGATCGGGGCGGGGGTGCACAGTAATCCCGTCAGCACCATGCTCAATGCAAATTTTTGCATGTTTGACAATGTTAGGATAGTTTCCCTCGCGTGAATTACGAAGTAAGCTAATTTTGTTGAGATTAATACTGAGTGCAGTCATAGTTTTATCAGATTACTTGACCGGGACAGGTCTTTCAAATGTGGGTTTTGCAGGTTTTGGATCTTCAAGAGCTACCCACGACTCAGGATTCATTAAGCGAGCGCTAAGAATCCTTATGGGCTCAGTCGGTACATTTTGATACATCGAAAAATTTCCAGTTGGCAAGTTGGCTATTGCGTCAACGGTCCTCATGCCGTTAATCACTTGACCAAATACAGCATATCCAATTTGATCGCCTTTGGTATCTAAAAACCCATTGTTACCGTGATTGATAAAAAACTGAGCTTGGGCCGAGTCGGGCGCGCTGGTGCGAGCCATGGCGATAGAGCCACGCCTATTTTTTAGGCCATTGCTTGATTCATTAATAATGGTAGGTCTGTCAGATTGTCGAGGAGTAAAATCAAAAGTAAACCCACCCGTCTGAATCATAAAGTTTTTGATCACCCGATGAAATATTAGGCCATCATAGTGATAGTTGTTCACATGCTTAATAAAGCTGTCTACTGTGACGGGCGCTTTGGCAGGATAGAGTTCGATAACAATATCACCCTTTTCAGTCTCTAACATGACTTTTGGGTTCACTATTTTATTGTCAGCAGCAATTATTTCTAGCGGCATGATTATTAAATAGAGACTAAAGAGTACCTTAAACATTAACTGCTTCCTTCTTGTGGCCTGAATCAAAATCTAAAGAATGTAATCAGTTTTAACCCCATTCTGATAGGCGTTTTCGCCCTTTAAGCCGGGGTATCAAAACAACCAACAGCGCACCCAAGAATACAGTGAGGCCACCATACAAATAGGACTGGTTGCGACGGTCATTTTCTAATATCTCGACCTCGGCAATTAATACGTCATTGTCGCTCTGGAGAATGTGATTTTGTTTGACTAGGGTTTGATTTTGCTCATTTAAAGCGACTGGATCAGAATTAAGTCCGACGACATCTAAGAGTTGCCTGTTCAGAACCTGTTTGTCTTCCTGTAGCTCAGTAACAGTTTGCTTAAGGGCGTCGATATCTTGTTCAAGTTCAGAAATGGTCTTATTGAGCTGCTCGGCATTAGTTTTAACCCTGATTAACTCAGTATTACTTGCCTCAAGGAGCTCTTTACCTGAGGGAGTGAGAGCAATGAATTGCTCCTCCATCCAGCCTTTGTAGCCTTTTGATGTTTCGACTAGCCCCCATCCGTCACGAAGGTTTAATAGAGTAACTTGAGTTCCGGATTTGATTCCCCAATGAACAATTTTGCAGCGTGGGCAGGGGGTTTCACGCAAGGGTACAAAGAATTCATCGGCAACATAACGCGTTTCGGGTTCAAACAGCGGCTCTTCAGCATCAACTATATTCACAGATGGTTCAATGTCTACAACATCCGCTGGATCTGTAGTTTCGGTTTTAATCTCAGGAGCTGGCTGAGTATTCATGGGCGCTTGACCTAGTGCTGCTGGCACTACAAGCATAAGCAAGGTGGCAATTGTAAAAATCGTCTGTTTCATAAGGTTCTGTATCAATATTGAGCGTTGAAGAATCATACTATGATTGTACTAAAAAATCCGAGCTCTTAAGGAAGCACTTTTTTAAAAGGTTTGACTGTTACAGCACTATAAACACCAGCGGTAACGTAGGGGTCATCACCTGCCCAATATTCAGCATCCTGCAAATTGTCAAATTCCGCGATAATGATACTACCACTGAAGCCAGCTTCACCGGGTTCTTGGTTATCGATAGACGGTTGAGGGCCGGCGACAAGTAGCCTTCCTTTTTCTTTAAGGGCTATCAGTCGCTCTAGATGAGCGGGTCGGGCTTTAAGGCGGAGCTCCAGACTGTTTTTTACATCTTCACTAACAATTGAATACCACATTATTAAACGTTCTCCGTATCTATAATTAGGATTTCCTCTAGAGTCAGTGATGTGAGGCGCTTAATGCCTCGCGACACGTACACTAGATTAGCTATATTAACCAACATAGCTGGGAGCGCATTGACCGGAAGGCTCAACGCGAGCATTCGCCCCAGTTGTTGATTAAAGAGTTCGGTTCCTGGCTCTGCAGTTAGAATAATAATTGCGAGGAAAAAATTCAGTGCTGATGATAGAAAGAACGAACCAGCAAGAAACCAAGTTGCATTAGTCAATAGACGGTCATATTCAGCATGACAGAGGTTATCATCCAAAGCTTGAGATATTTTAACCGTATTAACTATCGATCTATTTTTGAGGAGTGTATGAATAAAGGGTTGCGTCGTCTTGAGGGAAATTAGGATGGCAGCCCCCAATATACTTGGTATAGCAGCTTCTTTAATGGCAATGTAAATGGCATCTAATTCAAGTAGGCTGATTCCACCGGTCAGAGGAACACTGATAACGCCCAACACTGAAAACAGATTGATTTTATTGGTGGTTATAAAATCTTTTAATCCGTATACGATGGGGAATGACAATGCGGTGATGAGACCAAGTTTAATACCAAGAGTATCCGCTCCGCTAAACTTGGTTAGGATAATCATGGGCACGATAAGATTGAACAAAAGGTTCCAAAATATCCCAGACGGTTTTTGGCTCAAAGAATTATTTGCTTTGTCTGAAGAGCTATCAGTGATGGCCATAATAAATCGACTTCTGCGTTCGGTTTGCTATTGTAGCGATTTGACCTCGCTTGTCGACTCTGTGATGTCCTATACTTAACTTGAAGAAATATATTTTTTGGAATAATGACTTCTCAACATATGAGACTCTCTATTGGTCTTATGAACCTCGAATTGGAGTGGAGCCTTTGTCTAGCCAGTACTTTTCAATACACCCGGATAATCCGCAGTTACGGTTAATCGCCCAGGCAGCTGATGTGGTCCGTAAAGGGGGGCTCATTGTTTACCCCACAGATTCGGTTTACGCCATTGGCTGCCATATCGGAGATAAGCAGGCTTTGGAGCGAATTAGGACAATTCGGCAATTAGATAAACAGCATAATTTCACTTTGGTGTGTCGTGATCTTTCAGAGCTCGCCAATTATGCCAAAGTAGACAATAGTGCTTTTCGTATTCTAAAGGCGAGTACTCCAGGCCCATTTACTTTTATTCTCAACGCTACATCGGAAGTGCCTAAAAGATTACTTCATCCAAAGCGCAAAACCATTGGTATTAGAGTGCCTGACAGTCCGATCGTGAAAGCACTGCTTGACGATTTAGGTGAGCCCATGATGAGTGTGACATTGATTATGCCCAATGATGAGTATCCTCTAATCGACCCCTATGATATCAAGGAGACCATGGCGCACCATGTTGATGCCATTATTGATGGCGGTTACTGTGGTCTTGAACCGACAACTGTAGTAGACATGACTGATGCTAACCCAAGAATAGCGCGTCAGGGAACGGGTGATTTCTCCAGTTTTGAATAATGGTGATGTTGCAGCAAGGTATTGTGGTTATAATACTCGCTTGAATACAGATGGGGTAGACCGTGGCTAGTGAAGCAACGTTAAGTGGTGGCAAAATGTCATCTTCTAGTGCCGGAGCAGGGGTGAAAATACAACCTCAGCAGGAAGAGATGCCCTTCGCTGTAGTGCAGGGGAAAGAGCTCACCGCGCTACCAAAAGATCTTTACATCCCGCCTGATGCGCTGGAAGTTATTTTGGAGGCTTTTGAAGGGCCGTTAGATTTACTCCTCTATTTAATTCGCCGTCAAAATCTTGATATTCTCGATATCAATGTTGCCGAGATAACTCGCCAATATATGGGTTATATCGATTTGATGACGTCTATTCAGCTGGAGTTGGCGGCAGAGTATCTCGTGATGGCTGCAATGTTGGCAGAAATTAAATCACGAATTTTATTGCCAAGGCAGGTTGTTGATGAAGAAGAGGAAGGTGATCCGCGGGCCGAATTGATTCGCCGTTTGCAGGAATACGAGCGGTTTAAAATCGCTGCTGAAGATATAGATGAAATGCCACGAATGGGTAGAGATATTCATCAGGCTGCCGCAGAGTCACCGGATAGAAATCAGGAGAGACAGTATCCTGATGTGGATATGCGGGAAGTTCTTACGGCCTTGGCGGATGTATTAAAGCGCGCGGAGATGTTCGAGTCACATCTTATTCAACTTGAAAAGTTATCAACGCGTGAAAGAATGTCCCAGGTTTTAGAGAATATCCGCGGTAAAAAATTCGTTCCTTTTGTTTCCTTATTTAAAGAAAGTGAAGGTCGATTAGGCGTAGTGGTGACCTTTTTGGCCATCATGGAATTAATTAAAGAATCACTGGTTGAGATTGTGCAAAATGAATCTTTTGGCCCCATTCATGTTAAAGCAAGGTCCTCATGAACTCTGACTTACTAAGAAAAATAATTGAAGGTGCTTTATTGGCAGCGGGAAAGCCAGTCGATATTGCTCGTTTGGAGAACTTGTTTGACGAAGATGAGCGGCCTCCGCGAGATCAAATTAGAGCCGCTATTGAAGAAATTCAAGCAGATTGCACAGGCAGGGGCTTTGAACTCATGCAGGTGGCCAGTGGTTATCGCTTCCAAGTTAGTCAAGAGCTGTCAGTTTGGGTGAATCGTCTTTGGCAGGAAAAACCTAAACGTTACTCTAGGGCAATGCTCGAGACTTTAGCATTGATTGCCTATCGCCAACCATTAACTCGTGGCGATATTGAGGCAGTTAGAGGAGTTGCTGTTAGCTCAGATATTATCAAGTCTCTGCAGGAGCGTGAGTGGGTTCGAATTGTTGGTCATCGAGATGTTCCCGGCAAGCCGGCCTTGTATGCTACGACTAAAATATTCCTTGATTATTTTAATTTAAAAAGCTTAGAGCATCTGCCGGCTCTGAGTGAAATTAAAGACTTTGCTGAACTTGACCCAGCCCTTGAGCTTGCGTTAGCCGCAGACCCAGTTCCGCCATCGGTTGCAGCAAACGATGAGTCTCCTGTTGAGGAGGATGCGTTATTTCAACTTAGTGAGCAGGAAGATGGCGTGAATTCGAATGATTCTTCGATGATAGAAAAATATTTTGAAACAAATATGGATGACCATCAAGATAGTGCGACTGCAGATGAGTGAAAAATTACAAAAATTGCTCGCAACAGTGGGTCTTGGCTCTCGACGTGAGTTGGAAAAGTGGATTTCTGCCGGCCGTGTTTCTGTTAACGGGTCTACCGCTAAACTTGGAGATCGTGCAGAAACAGATGATCGTATTCTGGTAGATGGGCGTCCCATAAAGATAGTGACCGATGACAGTCCACGAGTGCTAATGTACAGCAAGCCGGAGGGGGAGGTCAGCACTACGACTGATCCTGAAGGAAGGCCTACCGTGTTTGATGGGCTACCACGACTTAGCCGAGGTCGATGGATCGCCATAGGTCGTCTGGATATCAATACTAGTGGTCTACTCTTATTTACTACTCATGGTGAGCTGGCTAACCGCTTAATGCATCCTTCCTATGAAGTGAAGAGAGAGTATATGGTGCGTATCCATGGAGAAGTTAATGAAGCAATGATCGCTCGCCTAACTGAAGGTGTGATACTAGAGGATGGCGTCGCAAAGTTTCAGACGGTCAAGGCACAACATGCCCGCAGTAATGATGAGCATATTTCAAGTAATCAGTGGTTTAGAGTTATTTTAGCCGAAGGGCGAACTCGTGAAGTACGAAGGCTGTGGGAGTCTCAAGGGGTAGAAGTGAATCGGTTGAAGCGAATTAGCTACGGCCCAATCGAACTGCCTTCTTTTGTGCGGCGATCTGAGTTTATTGAGTTAGATCCCAAGCAAGTAATCTCTTTATTTAGAGCCGTTTCACTTAAACCGCCGAAATTTAGTGAGAAAAGTGTTCTTAAAGATATTCGAGAACGCAAAGAGAAAAAGCTTCGCGCCAGAGGTAATCCCTACAAATAGTCTCGATATCTATTATCGAATCTGAGCATCAATAGATTGACCATTCACTGTGGTGCTATCTGAGCCTAATAAATATAGATACGCCGGCATAATATCTTCAGCGGTTGCCAGTGAATAGGGATTTTCCGCGGGAAACGCTTGGGCGCGCATGTTGGTCCGCGTGCCTCCTGGATTGATTGAGTTGATTCTCACTGACCCTAAACCCTCTACCTCAGAAGCCCAGGTTTGTACCATTCCTTCTACGGCAAATTTACTTACCGCGTAGGCTCCCCAGAAAGCTCTACCGACCTTGCCGACACCAGAGGTCGTAAAGACAATTGAGGCGTCCGTTGATTTCTCTAAGACGTTCATGAGGCATTGGGTCATTTGAAATTGAGATGTGAGATTGATTTGAAGAACTTTATTCCAAAGCTCCATGGAATAATTATTTAGCGGGGTTCTTTGTCCAAGTATCCCTGCGTTATGGAGTAACCCATCGAGCCGACCAAACTGCTGTTCAATGGATACACTCAGACCCAAGTAGTCTTCCTCGGTGGCACCTTCAAGATCTATGGGGTAAATAGAGGGTTCAGGTAGGTTGGCAGCTAATATCGAAGTATAAACTGCTTCCAGCTTCGCTGTGGTACGCCCTGCGAGAATCACAGTGGCGCCTGCGTTTGCGCAGGCCAGAGCCGCTGCTTTTCCTATGCCATCTCCAGCTCCGGTGATAAGTATGACCCGCTCAGAGAGGTGATTGGCTGGTGCCTTGTAACTGACAATATTTTTGGCAGAGAGCACGATTATTTCCTAAAGATTATTGATTGAATAGTAGTTGATGTAATTGACTGGAGTTGGCCAGAGTAAAATCTGCATTCCAACTATTGATATCTTCATCAGCTTCGATGTAGCCCCAACCTGCTGCGATGGTCACCATGCCTGCAGCGTTTCCTGCGTCTATGTCTCGGCGATGATCACCGATATAAATACAATCTTTCGGCAAACTGGATGTTTCAGAGCACGCTAGCATCATAGCTTCCGGATGAGGTTTGGGCTGCTGGACATGGTCTGGACATATCACAGTAGCAGCCATATCAAGCAAGCTTAATTGATCAAGGACAGCAGAAGTGTATTTCCAAGGTTTGTTGGTCACTATGCCCCATGGTATGTTGCGTTGCGCGCAGGTATCCAAAACCTGTCTTAACCCAGAAAACAAGGCTGTTTTGACTGCTATGTTGTCAAAATATAGGTCTAAATACTCTTCACGTATGCTATCGAAGAGGGCGTGATCAACGCTGATACCAAAACCTTTTTCAATCAACCCTGCGGAACCATTGGTTACACTAGCGCGAATAGCTGAATCCGGAATCGGGTCACGCCCGTGACTGAGTAATTGAGTATTCAACGCGCTAATAAAATCTGGAGCCGTATCTAATAAGGTTCCGTCTAGATCAAAAAGTAGCGTCTGGAATATCAAAATAACTCTCTCGGCTGAAATCTTTAGTTAGGCTTCCGAGCGGAGATCATATAATTAACATCCACATCACGCTCGCTGAGTTTATAAGTTTTAGTTAATGGATTATAAAGCAGGCCAGTCATATCGGTGATCTCTAATCCTGCTTCGCGTATCCATTCTCCAAGTTCAGATGGGCGAATGAACTTTGAAAACTCGTGTGTTCCTTTTGGCAGCATACGCAGGACATATTCCACACCAATAATTGCCAGCAAATATGATTTTGGATTTCGATTAATCGTTGAGAAAAATACGGTACCTCCAGGTTTAGTCATCTGCGCGCAGGCTTGCACTACAGACCCAGGTTCAGGTACATGTTCCAGCATTTCTAGGCAGGTCACGATATCAAAGGCAGAGTTGTGAGTTTTGGCGAAGTCTTCAGCGGTGGACTTTTTGTACTCAACTTCAACACCAGATTCAAGTTTGTGTAGATTCCCTACAGATAATGGTGCTTCGCCCATATCAATACCGGTGACGTTGGCGCCTCTTTGAGCCATTGCCTCGCATAAGATGCCTCCACCGCAGCCCACATCAAGTAAATTTTTGTCAGCAACCTTCGCTCGCTGGTCGATCCAATTGGCTCGCAATGGATTTATATCATGAAGAGGCTTGAATTCACTATCAGGATCCCACCAGCGGCTGGCAAGCTCTTCAAACTTATGGATTTCTTGAGGGTCGACATTCATTATTTTTACTGTCCTAAATAGGTTATTAATCAAAACGCGATTGGTTAGGATGAATTTTTTTACGCCATTGCTCTATCGTCTGGATCAGGCTGCGCTCATTTATCGTGCATAGTTGATTATTCTCTAACAGCATTTTGCCGGCAACCCAGCTGTGGGACACCTGGCTTCCTGAGTTGGTATAAACCAACTGGGAAGCGGGATTATACAGTGGTTGTTGGCTAATAGAATCAATTTTTACAGCGATTATGTCTGCTTGTTTTCCTGTCTCTAAGCTGCCAATTTCATTATCCCAAGCCAACGCTCTGGCGCCATTAATTGTCGCCAAACGCAGTGCAGCGTGTGCGTCAAGACTGGCGGCATCTCCCGATACGGCTTTGGCAAGGAGAGAGGCGCTCTGGATCTCGCTGAACAAATCAAGATCGTTGTTGCTCGCAGCGCTGTCAGTTCCAAGGGCTACGTTGACTTCGCTATCAATGAACTTCATCACTGGGCAAAAACCATTGGCTAACTTAAGGTTAGATTGAGGGCAGTGCATGATATGACAATTGTGATCTCGGACCAGCGCGATGTCCTCTGTCGTTATTTGAGTCATATGCACTAGTTGGGTCTGTGGTAGCAATAGTCCTAGTTTTTCAAGTCTTTCGATAGGTCTACAGTCATAGGTTTGCAATGATTCAGTAATTTCGCTAGCGCTCTCATGGCAATGAATATGGACGGCCATATCTAATTCGTTCGCGTAGGTTGCCAAAATGCTCAGAGCTCTATCAGATATCGAGTAGGGCGCGTGAGGTGCACAAGCTATTTTAATGAGTGACTGATCCTTGTAATTGTCCCTCAGGGCCAGTCCTTTATGGATGTAATCATCAGCATCTTTCCCGTAAGGGGTAGGAAAATCCAGAACTGTAAAACCAATTTGACTTCGCACCCCTGTGTTGCGAACTTCTGTGGCGATCACTTCATCGAAGAAGTACATATCTGCAAAGCAGGTTGTACCGCTTTTGATCATTTCAGCGATTGAGAGGCGGGTGCCATCTCTAACAAACTCTTCACTTAGAAATTTAGCTTCAGCTGGCCAAATATGGTTTTCCAGCCATGACCTTAGGGGCAGGTCATCGGCATAGCCTCGCAATAGACTCATTGCAGCATGACCATGGCTATTTACCAACCCGGGCATAATAATATGGCGGTCTAAATTTTCGACTTTTTTAGCGGAGAATTTCTGTGCGGCCTCAGCCTGAGGCAGAAGGCCGACAATTCGCCCATTATTGATTGCAATGGCGCAATCTGTGAAGGTCTGGTTCTCTGGAACGATGGGAATTATCCACTTACAGTTGAGTAATAAGTCAATCTTAATGAGTGTCATGGATTCTCCTTGTTTCTATGAAAGAGTATACCTATTTTTTATTGTCGGTCAGTTATATGGAGAGAATAAAAGCCACATTTTCAGCCCTTTGTGTGGTAAAATTTACCCCTAAAATGGGGACGATTTGTCTTATCGAACCCAATTTCTTTTTGGGGGTGAATTGGCGCGGCAATAACGCGACAAACTGAATCCAATAACGCGGGAAATAACAATAAATTATGGTTGATTTAGCAAAAGAAATTGTTCCAGTTAATATTGAAGATGAGCTTAAACAATCCTACTTAGATTATGCGATGAGCGTGATTGTAGGAAGAGCCCTCCCGGATGTGCGCGATGGCCTTAAGCCGGTGCATCGACGTGCTCTGTTCGCAATGAATGAGCTTAGTAACGATTGGAACAAAGCCTATAAAAAGTCAGCTCGAGTGGTTGGTGACGTGATTGGTAAGTACCATCCTCATGGCGATTCTGCTGTCTATGAAACGATTGTTCGTATGGCGCAGCCTTTCTCATTACGTTACATGTTAGTCGATGGTCAGGGAAATTTTGGCTCGGTTGACGGTGACAGGGCCGCGGCGATGAGATACACCGAAATCCGCATGACTAAGATCGCCCATGCTCTGTTAGAAGATTTAGAAAAAGACACGGTAGATTTTGCGCCGAATTATGATGAGACTGAGCAGATTCCGGTGGTTTTGCCGACTCGGGTGCCGACCTTGCTGGTCAATGGTTCGTCTGGTATTGCTGTGGGCATGGCCACTAATATCCCCCCTCATAATCTTGCTGAGGTCGTTAAGGGTTGTCTTGCTCTTATCGACAACGAAGAGATCACCATCGAAGAGTTAATGGAATACATTCCAGGACCAGATTTTCCCACAGGTGCAATTATTAACGGCCGAGCTGGAATTATTGAGGCTTATCGTACAGGCCGCGGCCGAATTTATATGCGTGCTCGGGCTGATATTGAAATTGATGAAAAAACTCGCCGCGAGACGATTATTGTGACCGAGATTCCTTATCAGTTAAATAAGGCTCGGTTAATTGAGCGTATTGCGGAGTTGGTCAAAGAGAAAAAGCTTGAGGGTATCTCAGAATTACGTGATGAGTCGGATAAAGATGGTTTGCGTATTGTTATTGAGCTTAAGCGAGGCGAAACGGGTGATGTTGTCCTCAATAACCTATACGCCCAGACCCAGATGCAGAACGTGTTTGGGATCAATGTTGTTGCTCTGGTTGACGGTCAGCCTAAGATTCTCAACCTCAAACAGATGCTTGAGGCCTTTGTGCGTCATCGTAGAGAGGTAGTCACTCGCCGGACCATATATCTTTTACGAAAGGCTCGCGAGCGTGCTCATACCCTAGAAGGCTTTGCAATAGCGCTGGCGAATATCGACGAAATTATCGCTTTGATTAAAACGTCTTCCACCCCAGCTGATGCTCGTGAAGCTCTTGTAGCTAAAGGTTGGGATCCTGGTTCTGTTGTTAAAATGCTAGACCGGGCAGGTCCTGAGGCGGCTCGCCCAGAGTGGCTTGAAGATCAATTTGGCCTAAGAGATGGGCAATATTTCTTATCACCTGAGCAGGCTAAAGATATTCTTGAATTGCGATTGCATCGTTTGACGGGCATGGAGCATGACAAAATTATCGAAGAATTTGCGGTTAAGCTTGATGAGATCGCTGATTATCAGGATATTTTGGGCGATATTAATCGCTTGATGTCGGTTATCCGTGAAGAACTGGAAGCAGTGGTAGAAGAGTTTGGTGATGAGAGGCGTACCGAAATTATCGAGTCAATGCATGACCTTACCATTGAAGATTTAATTACCGAGGAAGATAGAGTTGTTACCATCTCCCACGGAGGCTACGCAAAGACCCAGCCTCTAAGTGACTATCAGGCTCAGCGGCGAGGCGGAATGGGTAAGTCTGCCACGGCAGTTAAAGATGAGGACTTTGTGGAGCATCTGCTGGTGGCCAGTACTCATACGACAATTCTTTGCTTCACCAACCTTGGGAAGGTCTATTGGCTCAAGGTTTATCAAATTCCAATCGCCGGGAGGAACTCCCGAGGACGTCCAGTGGTTAATTTACTTCCTCTCGATGAAGGAGAAAGAATTAGTTCGATATTACCGGTAGACGAGTACAGCGAAGATCAATTTGTGATAATGGCCACAGCCAATGGCACCGTTAAAAAGACATCATTGGACCAGTATTCACGTCCGCGAAGTGTTGGACTTAGAGCCGTTGACTTAGTCGAGGGCGATCATTTGGTAGGCACCGCGATTGTTGATGGCAGTCAGGATATTATGCTGTTTAGTAGCGAAGGAAAGGCTGTGCGCTTTGCTGAAACAGACGTTAGAGCCATGGGTCGTGTGTCTAAGGGTGTGCGCGGTATGCGTTTGCCGGAGGAGCACAAAGTCATCTCTATGGTAATTCCTCAAACGGACGGGTTCTTACTGACTGTTTGTGAAAACGGTTTTGGAAAGCGTACTCTGGTTGGTGAGTTCCCCACGAAGGGTCGTGGTGGTAAGGGGATGATCGCTATTCAGGCGAGTGAGCGCAATGGCCCACTAGTTGGGGCGACACAACTGTTTACTGGAGATGAAATTATGTTGATTTCAGATCAGGGTACAATGGTGAGAACCCGTGGGGATGAGGTCTCTGTTGTAGGCCGAAATACCCAAGGTGTGCGCATTATCCGGCTTAAGGAAAATGAGAATTTGGTGAGTTTGGCTAGGATAGCAGAGCCAGAGGATGATGATTTTATCGATTCTGAGGAATCTGAGGACTCGTCTGACTCAAACTCTTCAGAAGAGTAAGTGGTTAGATGTGGTGAGATAGGGAATTATGACAAAAAAAGACCCCTTATTGGTGCTCAGGGATAAGATTGACGCGCTAGATGTTCAAATTATGGAGAGCATCAGTCAACGTGCAGATTTTGCCCAACAGGTCGCCCAGGTTAAGAAAGGCCTTGGCGATGCTGCGTATTATCGCCCAGAGCGTGAAGCGCAAGTGTTGAGGCATATTATGGAAGCTAACACTGGGCCTATCGACAACGAGGATATGGCCAGATTGTTTAGACAAATTATGTCTGCCTGCTTGGCCCTTGAGCAACCGATCAAGGTTGCTTTTCTTGGGCCTGAAGGGACTTTTACTCAGGAAGCAGCGCTCAAACATTTTGGTGATGGCGCCATTAGTGTACCTAAGGCCGCTATTGATGAAGTGTTTAGGGAGGTTCTTGCCGGGGCATGTAACTACGGTGTCGTTCCTGTTGAAAACTCTACCGAAGGTGTCATTAGTCATACTCTTGATAGTTTTATGGATTCATCAATAAAGATTTGTGGTGAAGTGGAACTACGTATCCATCATCATTTTATGGTGGGTGGAAATACTAACAATGACAATATTACTAGAGTTTATTCGCACGCACAGTCCCTTGCGCAATGTCGTCAATGGTTGAACTCCAATTACCCTAATATTGAACGTGTCGCTGTCAGTAGTAATGCAGAAGCAGCTAAAAGGGTGCAGGGCGAATGGAATTCTGCTGCGATTGCTGGGGATATGTCCTGTGAACTATACCAATTGGAAAAGCTTTGGGAGAAGATCGAAGATCGCCCTGACAATTCCACACGCTTTTTGATTATCGGTCGAGAATCAGTACCTCCGAGTGGCGATGATCGCACTTCAGTTGTCGTATCTGTGCGTAATAAGCCTGGTGCGTTGCACGATCTCTTGGAGCCTTTTCGGCGCCATAACGTAGACATGACTCGGCTGGAATCACGGCCATCACGTAGTAGCAAATGGTCCTATGTGTTTTTTATAGACTTTGTCGGGCATATTGAGGATGAGGCAGTTACTAAGGTTCTGGAGGAATTGTCTTTGGATGTTGCTGACTTAAAAGTTCTGGGGTCTTATCCACGCGCGGTTCTGTAACCCAGAAACCAACTAACCTTAATGATGAAAACAACGGCTGAATACACTCATGTCTAAGAGAGCTAAAGAGTCTGCGCCTCAGATTAACCGTCTAGTAGTGATCGGTTTAGGACTTATTGGCTCTAGTTTAGCTATTGCTGCTCGACAAAGAGGCCTTGCGAAGCATGTGGTGGGCATTTCTCGGCGTACCTCCACTCTTGAATTAGCACTTGAAGCTGGGATTATAGACGAGGCAAGAGAAAGTTTAGATGAAGTGGCTGCTGAGTTAGGTCCTAGCGATGTAGTTGTGATTGGCGTTCCAACGTTAACTGTTCCTGCAGTCCTTAAAGATTGCCGACGACTTCTTGCAGATGACGTTACCGTGACTGATGTGGCCAGCGTAAAAGGCAGTGTTTGTCGAGCAGCTCACGATATTTATGGTGAGCTGCCACGTCAATTTATCCCAGGGCATCCTATTGCAGGTTCAGAAAAAAGTGGCGTTACCGCTGCAAATAGAAATTTATTTGAGAATCACAGGGTTATTTTAACCCCCAACAGCTCCACAGGCAGCGAACATTTGTCCTTGGTGGAAGGGCTTTGGACTGATGTCGGAGCTGTTGTGTCAAAAATGAGTACAGAAGAGCATGATGGTATATTGGCCGCTACTAGTCATTTGCCTCATTTCTTGGCGTATTCCTTAGTTGATACATTGGCTGGAATGGGGGATAACCGAGAAATATTCCGTTATGCAGCTGGTGGTTTTAGAGATTTCACTAGAATAGCGGCCAGTGATCCGGTGATGTGGCGTGACATTGCCTTAGCTAATCGAGAAGCGATCTTAACTATCCTTGATCAGGTTATGGGTAATTTTCAAACTCTCCGTAAAGCTATTGACGGGGGTGACCAACAGTATTTGATGGATGTTTTTACACAGGCAAGAGATGCACGAAATCATTTTAGTAAATTGCTTGAAGACAAATCCTTGCAGGGCTCAATGAAAGATAAACGTATTAATTACCATATAGTTCCGGGAGGCAAAGCGCAGGGAACTGTGCGTGTGCCAGGGGATAAATCCATGTCTCATCGCTCTATTATGCTGGGTTCTTTGGCTGAGGGGATGACTGAGGTGACAGGTTTTTTGGAAGGGGAAGATAGCTTGGCGACACTTCAGGCCTTTCGAGATATGGGGGTCTTAATAGAAGGGCCAGAGCAGGGACGTCTAGTTATCCATGGCGTTGGCCTTCACGGACTTAAATCGCCAGAAAAACCGTTATATATGGGTAATTCAGGCACTTCAATACGGCTTTTAAGCGGGCTTTTAGCCGGCCAGTCATTTGATACTGAACTGACTGGAGATACATCGCTTTCTGGGCGCCCCATGGGGCGAGTTGCAGATCCATTAGTATCAATGGGCGCGGTTATTGATACTGCCAAAGGTGGAACTCCCCCATTAAAAATTAAGGGTGGTCAGCAGCTAAAAGCAATTGACTATGTCATGCCAATGGCGAGTGCACAGGTAAAATCTTGTGTTTTGCTTGCTGGTCTGTATGCCAAAGGTGAAACTTCAGTCACAGAACCGGCCCCAACTCGAGACCATACAGAACGAATGTTAAGAGGCTTTGGCTATCCTGTCAGTGTGTCTGACAGTGCTGCACGATTATCTGGTGGTGGGAGACTTGAGGCAGCACGGATAGATGTTCCCGCTGATATTTCATCAGCGGCTTTTTTTATGGTGGCAGCGTCCATCACTCCCGGGTCTGATATCACATTACACCATGTGGGAGTTAACCCTACACGCATTGGAGTGATTAACATTTTACGCCAGATGGGAGCTCAAATCAGTTTGACCAATGAAATTGAAATTGGTGGTGAACCGGTCGCTGATATTAGGGTCCAATATGCTAAATTAGAGGGTATCGAAATACCGGAAAGTCAGGTTCCACTTGCGATTGATGAGTTTCCTTCCATATTTATAGCGGCGGCCTGCGCTCAGGGAGAAACTATCTTGACTGGAGCTAAAGAGTTGCGAGTAAAGGAGAGCGATCGAATCCAGAGTATGGCTGATGGGCTCAATACTCTGGGAATAAATGCGGTGGCAACAGACGACGGAATACGTATCGTTGGCGGAACAATCGGCTCGGGGAGGGTGCTCAGCCATCATGATCATCGTATTGCTATGGCTTTTGCTATTGCGGGTTTGCGAGCTCAGGGGGAAATTATTGTTGAAGATTGCAATAATGTAGCGACCTCTTTCCCTGATTTTATTAACTGCGCTGCAACTGTTGGGTTGGTTATTAATGTTGAGACTGTGAATGACTAAAATTATTACCGTTGATGGACCAAGTGGCTCAGGTAAGGGCACCGTTAGTAGGATGATCGCGGACACACTATCCTTTAATTATCTTGATAGCGGAGCGCTATACCGTCTTCTGACTATTGCTGCGTCGCGCCGTAAAATTGATACCCATGATGTAAGTGGGCTTTCAATGCTAGCAGAACACATGGATATCCGATTCATCACCAGTGCTGATGGCCAATTTAAGGCGGTTCTTGAAGAAGAGGACGTCACTGCTGAAATGCGAACCGAGGATACAGGTGTTCGTGCATCTAAAATTGCCGCCTATAATGATGTACGTGGGGCTTTGTTAAAAAGACAGAGAAGTTTTGCTCGTGGTGAAGGTCTTGTTGCCGATGGCAGAGACATGGGAACCGTTGTTTTCCCAGAAGCGGACCTTAAAATATATCTTACTGCCAGCATTGATGAACGAGCCAATCGGCGTTATAAAGAGTTGATTGAGAAAGGCGAAGATGTTAGTCTGCGCGCCCTTGCAGAGCAGGTTCGCGCAAGAGATGAAAGAGATATGAATCGGGAAGTGTCTCCCCTGGTTGCCGCTGAGGACGCCATTGAGTTAGATAGTTCACTGATGAGTGCCAAAGAGGTCCTTGAAACAGTGTTAAATTATATAGATTTCAAAGGGTTAGCTTAGCATTTAATTTAAGGGGTAGACCAGCAGTTGCCAGCTAACTCTGCTGTAAGCCTTAACTTTAACTGACCCGCAAAATCTGGCATTGCGGAAAAAAGAGATCAGATTCTAGTGCATCGCACCTGATTCTCTGTCATATATTAGGTATATTCCATGACCGAAAGTTTCCAAGACCTATTTGAAGAAAGTCTCAAAACTGTTGAGATGAACCCTGGCGCAATTATTACTGGTGTCATTATCGATATCGATAAAGACTGGGTTACTGTGCATGCCGGACTGAAGTCCGAAGGTGTTATTTCTGCCGACCAATTTTATAACGACAAAGGCGAGATAGAAGTTGCCGTTGGCGATGAGGTGCAAGTTGCACTTGAAGCTGTTGAAGATGGCTTCGGTGCTACAAAATTATCACGCGAGAAGGCTCGCCGTGCTGAATCCTGGATTGAACTCGAAGCAGCCCATAAAGCTGACGAGGTTGTTATCGGAGTAATTAGCGGCAAGGTTAAAGGTGGCTTTACCGTTGATGTTCGTGGATTACGTGCGTTCTTACCTGGTTCATTAGTTGATGTGCGACCTCTCCGAGAGATAACTCATCTTGAAAATATTGATCTAGAGTTCAAAGTTATCAAGTTGGATGCAAAGCGCAATAATGTTGTTGTTAGCCGTCGAGCGGTAATGGAGAGTGCTAATTCTGCTGAGCGTGATGAGCTTCTTGCTAATTTAGAAGAAGGCAGCTCATTGAAGGGCGTTATTAAGAACCTTACTGATTACGGTGCCTTTGTTGACCTTGGCGGTATCGATGGGCTTCTGCACATCACTGATATGTCTTGGAAACGAATCAAGCATCCGTCTGAGATGATTAATGTTGGTGATGAAATTGACGTCAAAGTACTCAAGTTTGATCGCGAGCGTAACCGTGTGTCTCTTGGAATGAAGCAGATGGGCGAAGACCCATGGGGTGATATCAAAGGACGATATCCTGAAGGCGCAAAAGTAAAAGCCAAGATCACCAATTTGACTGATTATGGTTGTTTTGCCGAGCTTGAAGATGGCGTTGAAGGTTTGGTCCACGTTTCGGAAATGGACTGGACTAACAAAAATGTTCACCCATCGAAGATTGTTGATTTAGGCCAAGAAGTTGAAGTCATGATTCTTGATATTGATGAAGAACGTCGACGTATCTCGCTGGGAATTAAGCAGTGCTTCACCAATCCGTGGGATGACTTTGCGTCAAGCATGGCTAAGGGTGACAAAATCTCTGGTAATATCAAATCAATCACTGACTTTGGAATCTTTATCGGTCTTGATGGCGGTATTGATGGGTTGGTCCATTTGTCTGATATCTCTTGGAATGAAACTGGCGAAGAAGCTGTTCGCAATTTCAAGAAAGGCGAAGAAGTTGAAACGGTTGTTCTTAGCATTGATGCTGAGCGAGAACGCATCTCTTTAGGTATTAAACAGCTTTCAGACGATCCATTTAATAACTATGTGGATCAGAATGATAAGGGTGCAATTGTTACTGGTTCAGTGAAAGAAGTAGATTCTAAAGGTGCGATAATTACTTTGGCTGAAGGTGTTGAGGCTAATCTGAAGGGGTCTGAACTATCTCGAGAGAAAATTGAAGACGCTCGCCATGAGTTGGTTGTTGGTGCCGAAGTTGAAGCTAAGATTATCAACGTCGACCGCAAGACTCGCGTTATTAATCTGTCGGTAAAAGCGAAAGACGTTTCTGAAGAGAAAGCCGCAGTCAAAGCTCATCGTGACAGTGAAGCTGATTCTGCCGGGTCTACGCCAACGACTATTGGTGACTTGATTAAGGCACAAATGGACAAGTAGGTTTGTCCATTAGGTGAAAAAGGGTGGCTCAGCCGCCCTTTTTTTTGTTTAAACGTTAAAACATTCACATTTTACTTGAATATTTCTAAAACCGTAATAAAATCAAAGACTAAACTTCCAAAACCTAGTGCAGTAAAGCGGATGACTAAATCGGAATTAATCGAAAAAATATCGTCTAGCCAAGATCAGCTCCCTCCACGAGACGTGGAGCAAGCCGTAAGAATGATTCTTGAGCGTATGGCGTTAACGCTATCAAATAATCAAAGGGTTGAAATAAGAGGTTTTGGGAGCTTTTCGCTGCATTATCGCGCAGCCAGAATAGGGCGTAACCCCAAAACTGGCGATGCGGTGGATTTGCGCGGTAAGTATGTTCCCTATTTTAAGCCAGGAAAAGAGTTACGAACTCGCGTGGATAACGGCATTTAGTTCATTAACCAAAAAGAGACTTTAAGGCCGCAAGAGACTCTTCCCCTTTCGCTTGGTTTTCTGCAGCATCTGTTTCTGTATTTCCACCAATCTTGATCAAATCATCTTCTGGTAGTTCATCAATAAAACGACTTGGCGTCGTTGCAGATGTTTCTCCAAACTGCGTACGCTGACGAGCACTAGTCATGGTGAGGGTGCGTTGAGCCCGCGTAATACCAACATAGGCTAAGCGTCGTTCTTCCTCTATCTGGCCGCCTTCAACGCTATTTCGATGGGGCAATATTTCTTCTTCCATACCAATCATAAATACATGCAAGAACTCCAATCCTTTGGCTGCATGGAGGGTCAAAAGTTGAACCTTGTCATCTGCTGATTCTTCCTCCTCTCTATCTAGGATGTCGCGAAGTATGAGTTTTGCTATGGCATTTTCGATGGCGTTATCACCATCAATACCCGATGTGTCGGTTTGATCGTTTTTCAGAACTTGAGCTAACTGGGTTAGTAAAAAGTTAACATTATCCCAGCGCTTTTGGGCAACATGGTCACTGCTAGCATTTTGATGTAACCAACCTAAATAATCAGCATCACTAAGCATTTCGTTGATGGCTGCAATAGAATTTCCCTGATACACATTTTTACGGACTTGCTCAATCCAACGCTTGAAGCTTTTTAATCTCTGTAAATTGTTGGTAGGCATCGAGGCACTAAGACCAACCTCATCAATTGTGTCGTAAAGTGAAAGCCCTCTCTTGTTTGCATATCCCCCAAGCTTCTCAAGAGTGGTAGGGCCGATTTGACGGCGTGGTGTATTAATTATTCTTAGTAAAGCATTGTCATCGTCAGGATTAACAAGTAACCGAAGGTAAGCCATAACATCTTTGATTTCAGTTTTTGCATAGAATGATTGTCCACCGGTGATTTCATAGGGGATATTTTGTGCTTGAAGCTTGATTTCAACCAGTTTCGCTTGATAGTTACCTCGATATAAAATAGCAAAATTACTGTACTTACATCGACGTTTTAAACGCATATCAATGATTTCGTTAACTACACGTTCGCATTCGCTATCTTCATTCTCACTGCTAATGAAACGTAGCGGATCCCCTGGGCCAAGTTCACTCCAAAGAGCCTTGTTGATGAGATGAGGATTGTTGTCGATTAAAGTATTGGCGGCTCGTAGAATTCGGCCAGTAGAGCGATAGTTTTGTTCTAGTTTAATAATTTCTAAACCAGGAAAGTCCTCTTGTAATTGCATCAAATTTTCAGGGCGCGCACCACGCCATGCGTAGATGGATTGATCATCATCGCCCACTACCGTTAAGGCTTGTTTTTCATTGACCAGTATCTTAATCAGCTCATATTGCGCAAGGTTTGTATCTTGATATTCATCTACTAGTAAGTAGCGAATTTTTCGCTGCCATTTGTTTAGTACTTCTGGGAAGTGTCTAAACAGCATGACGGGGATCATAATCAAGTCATCGAAATCTACGGCATTATAAGCCTTAAGTGCTCGTTGATACCGTTCGTAAAGCATTGCTATACTTTGCTCTCCCGTGCTGTCGGCAGCATTTACTGCTTGTCCTGGTTCCAGAAGAGAATTCTTCCAGTTGGAGATAGTATTTTGAATAGTGTCAATCAGTTTATCGTCTAGCTCGCTATGACGGACCATCAGTTCTTTAAGTAGATTTCGACAATCCTCCTGATCTAAAATTGAAAATCCAGGTTTAAAGCCTAGGGTTTTAATTTCTGTGCGAATAATATTTAAGCCAAGATTGTGAAACGTCGAAACGGTTAAACCCTTCGCTTTATCTCTGGCAATAAAGCCGTTTACACGAGCTTTCATTTCCCGAGCAGCTTTGTTGGTGAACGTTACTGCGGCTATGCTATATGCAGGAATCTCGCATTGCTCTACCAGATAGGCTATTTTTTGCGTAATAACGCTGGTTTTTCCGCTGCCGGCACCGGCTAACACTAGTAATGGGCCATCAATATATTTGAGTGCAGCCTGTTGCTGTGTGTTGAGAGTTGTCGCCATTAAACGTTACGCCATCTCAGCAATGGCATTACGTTTTTCATTGAGTTGATTCAAGGAGCTCTCAATATCAGAAAGCTTTTGACGCTCTTTATTTACGACTTCAGCAGGCGCTTTACCTACAAACTTTTCATTGCTGAGTTTTCCTGAGAGTTTTGTGGCATCTAAGGATAATTTTTCAATTTCTCTATCAAGACGACTTAATTCTGCCGCGACATCAATCAGGCCTGCCATGGGCACTAATATTTCTAGCTCTCCAGCAAGTGCGGTTGCACTGAGTGGTGCTTTCTCAGTGTCATCGAGCCAAGTTATGGATTCCAAACTGGCAAGTTTACTAAGAAATTGTCGATTCTCATTCATTCGTCGCAAGTCATTTTTATCACCTCGAGCGAAAAACACATTGAGTGACGTCGCAGGAGAGATATTCATCTCTCCGCGGATATTTCTAACACCTTCAATCACAGTTTTTAACCATTCAATGTCTTTAATGGCATCTTGATCAATTAATGTACTATCGGAAACAGGATACGGTTGGAGCATGATGGTGCTCTCTGAATCAACCTCAATGCCTGCTAATGGAGCGACATTTTGCCAAATTTCTTCTGTAATAAAAGGCATTAGAGGGTGTGCTAATCGAAGAGTTGCCTCTAAAACCCTGACTAAGGTACGTCGAGTGCCTAATTTAAGCGCTTCATCGCCCTTTTCATCCCAAAGGACGGGTTTTGACAACTCCAAGTACCAGTCGCAGTATTCATTCCAAACAAAGTCGTAGAGCGCCTGAGTTGCAAGGTCAAAGCGGTAACTATTAATCGCCGATGTTACATCTAATTCAGCTTGTTGAAGGCGAGAAACAATCCAGCGATCAGCTAAACTGAGAGTATAGTTGTTGTTATTTTGGCCGCAATCATGACCTTCTGCGTTCATCAGGACATACCGTGATGCATTCCAGATTTTATTGCAGAAGTTACGATAACCCTCAAGCCGTTTCATATCCCAGTTTATATCTCGACCGGTTGATGTTAGAGCGCATAATGTAAAGCGAAGCGCGTCTGAACCATTAGCTTCAATTCCATCAGGGAACTGTTTGCGTGTTCTGCTAGCAATTTTGTCTGCTTGCTTGGGTTGCATCATATTATCAGTGCGCTTGGCAACCAGATCTTCAAGGCTAATGCCATCAATCATATCTAAGGGATCTAAAACATTTCCTTTAGATTTTGACATTTTTTGACCTTGCTCATCACGAATAAGACCCGTCACATAAACCGTTTTAAAAGGTACCTGTGGGCTTCCATCTTCGTTCTTTACCAGATGCATCGTCATCATTACCATTCTGGCAACCCAGAAAAATATGATATCAAAGCCGGTCACTAACACATCGGTGGGGTGAAATGTCTGCAGACGTTCCGTATTTTCTGGCCATCCTTGTGTGGCGAAGGTCCATAAGGCTGAGGAGAACCAAGTATCTAGAACGTCTTCATCTTGAGTCAATGAAATATCACCTAAATCATATTTTTCACGGACGGCTGATTCACTGCTACCAACATATGCTTTGCCAGCTTCGTCATACCACGCTGGAATTCTATGGCCCCACCAAAGCTGTCTGGAGATACACCAATCCTGAATATTACGCATCCAAGAGAAGTACATATTTTCATATTGCTGTGGAACAAATTTGATTCGACCATCCTCTACAGCCTCGACTGCTGGGATAGCCAATTTCTTGGCATCAACATACCACTGATTGGTCAGCATAGGCTCAATGACCACACCACCCCGATCACCGTAGGGGACGGTCATATCATTTTCTTCAACTGATTGAAGTAGTCCTAGTGTTTCGAAATCGGCCACAATTTCTCGACGCGCAGCAAATCTTTCCATTCCTTGATATTTTTCTGGAATGGTTGCGCCTAGGTCTGAGTTATCACTACCATCGAAATTAACACACTCAGGAGAGTGGCGAATATCGCCATTATTGGTAAGAATATTGATCATAGCTAGTGATTGTCGCTGACCTACCTCGTAGTCATTAAAATCATGGGCAGGGGTAATTTTTACGCAGCCGGTACCTTTTCCCATGCTGGCATATTCATCGGCAAATATAGGAACTAATCTGTTAACAAGGGGCAGAATTACTGATGCACCAATGAGACTCTGGTAGCGAGGATCATCTGGATTTACAGCAATACCGGTGTCACCTAGCATGGTCTCTGGGCGCGTGGTCGCAACGACAATGTAGTCTTTTCCATCCGCTGTTTTGACCCCATTTGCTAAGGGGTAGCGTAAATGCCACATCTTGCCTTTGACTTCACGATTTTCAACTTCTAGATCAGAAATAGCGGTGTGTAACTTAGGGTCCCAGTTGACCAGTCTCTTGCCTCGATATATTAAATCCGAGTCATATAATCTAATAAAGACTTCTTGAACAGCCGCATAAAAACCGTCATCCATCGTGAAACGCTCGGTTTCCCAGTCTACGGAGTTACCCAGACGTCGCATTTGCTGAGTTATCGTGCCGCCCGATTGTTCCTTCCATTTCCAGATTTCATCAATAAATTTATCGCGCCCCAATGCTTCTCTAGTGGTAGAGGATTCTGCGGCTAGTTTGCGCTCAACAACCATTTGAGTGGCAATCCCAGCATGATCCGTACCTACTTGCCATAGGGTGTTCTTACCTTTCATTCGCTCATATCGAGTTAAAGCATCCATAATGCCGTGCTGCAGGGCATGGCCTATATGTAAGCTACCAGTGACATTAGGAGGTGGAATGACGATGCTGTAGGAATCACCGCTACCAGAGGGCTTAAAATAACCCCTGCTTTCCCAGGCTTTATACCATTTGGTTTCGACATCTTGTGGCTGGAATGTTTTTTCCATTATTGATTTTTCATCCCAAAGGTAGGAGTAGTATGAGTTGTTTTCCTTAGGAGGGATTATAGGGCTTGGAGGGTTTTGCCGCTAGCTTTGCCGATTAAAAGTCTCTATCTTTTCTTTGATAAAGCACTAATTTCTATCGGTTATAATCAAGGGGCCTGAGGTGATCGGATTCTAAAGTGATTTCAAATCAAAGTAATGGGTGCACACATAATCCCTTTAGGGAAGCTGGGGCTTAAATTTATCCGTTAAATCATGATAGCTGATAGGGTAGCCTCTTTCTTTATAAAAGACGAAACTGTCGCGTTTACTTTGTTCATAATCGGAGTCTTGGTAGATGATCTCCACAACTCGATCAAAACGGCTAAACCAAGTTGGAATTTCAGAGTGTAGATTAATTAAAACCTGATGGTGATCTCCTGGTCCAGCATCACAACTGACCGCAATAGGGCTGCTTTCAGCGCCCGTTCCATGTGGTAAAAAAGAGCTCGGTTCAAAAGCCCACATTGCCTTATCCAAAGACATAACCTCGGACTCGCCAGGCATTAGGCACAGAACCTGCTGGTCTTGCTTCCGAGCTTTTTTGACTAACTGGCAGATCAGCAAAAAAGCTAAGTTTTGATCGCCAGCTAGTTTATAAAAAGAAATATTGGTCAATGTCTCATCCGCCTTTGGAGTCAATCTTAAACAATTAATCCTTAGACGCTTTGCTTCGAATATACTCCATTAGCATTGGCACAGGCCTGCCGGTAGCTCCTTTCTGAGGGCCGGACAACCAAGCAGTGCCGGCGATGTCCAAATGAGCCCATTTGTAATCTTTGGTGAATCGCGATAAAAAGCAAGCGGCAGTTATTGTTCCAGCTTCACCACCAATGTTGGCCATGTCAGCAAAGTTACTTTTTATCTGCGCGTCGTATTCTTCCCAAAGGGGCAGTCTCCACGCCCGATCGCCAGTCCGAGTTCCGCTGTTTAGAAGATCCTCAGCCAGGTTATCATCATTTGAAAGAAGACCTGAGGTGAATTTGCCTAATGCACCTATAACTGCCCCAGTGAGAGTCGCTATATCAATAATAGTGTCGGGCTTAAATCGGCCTGCATAAGTTAGGGCGTCGCAGAGAATTAGTCGACCCTCAGCATCTGTATTAAGGACTTCGATAGTCTGTCCTGACATGCTCGTGACAACATCTCCAGGTTTGGTGGCATTACCGGCAGGCATGTTTTCTACTGCTGGGATAACACCGACCACATTAACCGGTAGTTGGGTCTCAAGAAGAGCGTTCATGACTCCAAAGACCGAGGCCCCTCCACACATGTCAAACTTCATTTCATCCATTCCACGGCCCGGTTTTAGGCTAATACCACCGGTATCAAAAGTTACCGCCTTACCGACAAGCACAGTGGGTTTAACGGTACTTTTAGCGCCCTGATATTTCATAACAATCAAATTGCCCGGTTCCACTGAGCCGGCACTAACAGAAAGCAAAGAACCCATTTTTAAGGTCTTCATTTCTGCTTCTTTCACAATACTAGTAGTTAGCTTTGCTTGGCCCTTTGCCAATAGCTTAGCTTGTGCAGCCAAATAGTTGGGTGTGCATATATTGGCAGGTAAATTGCCCAATTGTCGCGCAGCGTTCATTCCACCGCCGATCGCACTGCCATACTGGAGACCTCCGTTGGCGGCATTAGAATGTTTTTTACTGTCGGTCCAATAAGTTGCCGATTTTAATTTATTGGGTTTTGGCTTCTTTCCAGTTCCGGCATATTTGTACCCAGCAGTTAGTGTACTACGAGCAACAATACTTGCCTGCCATTCATGGTCATCTCCCAAGCTTTCGCCAACCCAGAGTATCTTAGCGCTAGTTGTCTTGTGGGCGGCGCGCGCGCCAGCCTCAATAACCTTAATCATCTTTTGAGGGGTTGAAGCACCATCGGTACCTAACAAAATAATTCGCTTGTGTGATTGTCCTAACGTATGTAACACGCAAATCTCAGAGGATTTACCGGTAAAATCACCAGCTTTTATAAGTGACGAAATAGCTCCGTCAAGTGCTTCATTAATTACTTTAGCGTTGTTTTTTAGTTGTGACCCTGTCGGCAGGATGAGAGAATCAACTTTTATCTTTAACAGGTTTGCCGAAGATGCATTAAACTCCATGTTTGCTCCATATAGTTCTAAGTTTATAACTTGAAATGTTTGGCGCTTACGATACCAGTTTGTTTAACCACACCCAAGAGCTATAAGCTGAATACAGTGATTATTTTCCGTTATTTAACTCGAGAAATATTGTCGACCACCTTTGCTATCTGCATCGTCCTGCTTTTAGTGTTAATCAGTGGTCGGTTCGTTAAATACCTTGCCAATGCATTGGCGGGTAATATGGATCCAGCCGTGATTTTCGCAGTAATCGGATACCGCATTCCGGGCTTTCTTGAGTTAACTCTGCCGTTAGCTTTCTTTTTGGCCATTTTATTGACCTTTGGTCGACTCTATGTGGAAAATGAGATGAGTGTGCTAAAAGCCTGTGGTATATCCGAGGGCCAACTCTTAGGTTATACCTTGATAATGGGGGTGGTGTTGGCAGTGTTGGTGGGTTGGCTCAGCCTCTACGGATCTCCAGCTGGAGCGGCTAAAGCTGAGACGATCTTAAAAGCACAAAAAGAAATGACTGAGTTAGATAAAGTGAGCCCTAAGAAGTTTTATACGCTGAGTGGCGACAAAGGAGTCACTTATGCTGAGAGAATTAATGATGATGGAGAGCTTGAGGATGTTTTTCTTGCTATCACCGCGGGCTCTGCGGAAACGTTCGACAGTAGGCTGGTGGTTGTGGTTGCAGAGTCTGGCAAACAGCAGCGCTCTGAAGATGGTGAGGATCGCTTTTTAGTCTTAGACGGTGGGTATCGATTTGAGGGTATACCTGGTAATCATAATTACCAGATTACTTATTTTGAGGAATATGGCTCTAAACTGGACCCACCACAGAAAGTCAATGAAGACCCAGAAACTGATGCTATTAGAACCGCTGATCTTTGGTCTTCTAATGAGGCTGAATTGAGGGCAACCTTGCAGTGGAGGCTATCAACCCCATTTATGGTGTTAGTCGTTGTCATTATGGCTGTGCCTCTTAGTCGAACTAATCCAAGGCAGGGACGGTTCGCAAAATTACTCCCCGCAATCATGCTCTATTTTGCTTACCTACTGTCGCTGAATGCGATACGCGGAAACATAGAGTCAGGAGACTACCCGGCTGAATTAACATTGATTCCAGTGCATCTACTTTTCTTATTAACAGGGTTTTTCTTGGTAAATTCGGAGCGATTTAGAATCGTCAAGCGAATCGCCGCGTTAAGGAGGATGAAATTCTCATAATGCGACGAATTGCAAGACATATTGGTAGTACGGTCTTTAGTTCAATATTTTTGGCTTTATGCATCATTGTAGGCCTTGATGTTGTAGCGGCGGTTATCGATGAAACTGGGGCTATACAGAGAAATTACCATTTCTCAGATGTGCTTGTGTATGTTTTTACCAAGCTACCTTCAACGATTAACGAATATATTCCGTTTTCTACGTTGATTGGATGTATTTACGGTATGGGGCTTTTAGCGGGCAATAGTGAAGTCACGGTAATGAGAGCCTCTGGTGTATCTCTTTTGCGAATTGTTTATTTCGTGATGAGGCCGGTGTTGGTGTTTATTTTGATTAGCGCAACTATCGGCGAGTATCTGACTCCCTATTTAGATCAACGTGCTGATGGTACAAGAGAGTTTCTGCGCAAAGGTTCTTCTGTGCAGGATTCGGCAGCAGGACTTTGGATCCGAGAGGGCAGTGAATTCATGCATTTTAATGCTGTATTCCCGGGCGGTGTTCTTTATGGAGTCACTCGTTATCAATTTGATTCGGATCAAAAGTTAGAGCAAGCCAGCTTCTCTAGTCGAGCCACTTACAATGCTAGCGAAGACTTTTGGGTCGAAGAAAATGTTTCAATTACTCGATTTGCTGAAAATAAAACGGTAACAGAAAAGCAAATTACTCGTGATTGGAGGTCTGAATTGTCTCCTGAAATACTAACTGTGAACGTTCTGCCGCCAGCGTCTCTACCGATTACCACATTACATAACCATATTGACTTTTTGCAACAACAGAATGCTGATACTGCGATGTATGAATTGGCTTATTGGCGAAAGTTATTGCAGCCCTTCGTGATTTTTGGGCTTGTTCTTGTGGCGATCTCTTTTGTGTTTGGTCCCCTGAGAGATTCCACAATGGGCTTCAGAATTTTTATTGGCGTACTGATCGGCATTAGTTTTAAAATGATTCAGGATTTGTTGGGTCCATTTAGTATTGTATTTGGTTTTCCAGTGATCTATGCCGTGGTCATACCTATAGTGCTTTGCTCCGCTATTGGGTTATATTTAATTAGGCGAAGTGGTTAATTTTCTTAAGAACCTAAGGTCATTGCAGCACTCGTTGAACAGCCTTGCTCCATCCCGTAACTTTGGCGTCTCGCTCTGCTTCCGTCATTTTTGGCGCGTAACTCTTTTTAACCTTCCAGCTTTTAGCAAAACCTTCTTGATCTGGCCAGACTCCCGCCGATGAGCCTGCAAGCCAAGCTGCACCTAACGCTGTGGTTTCAGTTATTTCCGGCCGTTCCACTTGAGTTTGGAGGGTATCTGCAAGGCATTGCATAGTCCAATCACTCTGTGACATACCTCCATCCACTCTAAGGACAGTTTGTCCTGAATGCTGCCAATCAGATTGCATGGCTTTTAAGAGATCCAAAGTCTGATAACAAACCGATTCCAAGGTTGCTTTCGCTATTTCGGCGGGCCCGCTGTTTCGAGTCAATCCAAACAAGGCTCCTCTGGCCTCAGCATCCCACCAAGGGGCACCAAGGCCAGTGAATGCGGGCACCATGTATAGCTGTTGATTAGTATCTGCTTTAAGAGCAAGTTCCCCACTTTGGGCTGCTGATTCGATAATCCCAATACCGTCTCTTAGCCATTGAACTGCTGCTCCGGCAACAAAAATAGAGCCCTCTAGCGCATAAGTGGGCTCGCCTTTCAGCTGGTAGGCGATAGTCGTCAGTAATCGATTGTTTGAGGTTACAGCGGTGTTTCCGGTATTCAAGAGAGCAAAGCAACCTGTGCCATACGTGGATTTCATCATTCCGGTGTCGAAGCAAGCTTGACCCAATGTCGCGGCCTGTTGATCTCCGGCAACCCCTAAAATTGGGGTTTTGCCGCCAAGTAAGGTAGTGGTTCCAAAATCTGCAGCGCAGTCTCTAACCTCTGGTAAAAGTTTCCGCGGTATGTTGAAGAGCTCAAGAAGCTTCTCATCCCAGTCATGTTGGTGGATGTTATAGAGCATAGTGCGTGATGCATTGGTCGCATCAGTGGCATGGGTCTGACCTTCAGTCAAATTCCAAAGAAGCCAAGTATCAACGGTGCCAAAAGCGAGTTCTCCCCGTTCAGCTCTCTCTCGCACGTTAGGTACATTGTCTAAAATCCAGGCAATTTTAGTTGCCGAAAAGTATGGGTCTAATAACAAGCCTGTACTGGCTGTTATTAAAGGTTCTAGGCCCTGTTCTTTGAGTTGACTGCATAGATCGGAAGTCCGCCGATCTTGCCAGACGATAGCGTTGTATACGGGTTTACCTGTTGAGCGCTCCCAAATAATGGTCGTTTCCCGTTGGTTAGTAATTCCAATCGCTGCAATATCCGCAGAGGTTACTTGAGCTTGCGCGATTGCCTCATGGCAGGTATCTAGGGTGGTTTGCCAGATGTCCATGGCGTTATGCTCAACCCAGCCAGAATCGGGAAAATGTTGCTGGAACTCACGTTGAGATTGCATCTCAATCTCGAACTGCTGGTTGAATAATATACTTCGCGATGAAGTAGTACCTTGGTCCAGCGCAAGAATAAGATTTTTTGAAGCCATCAGTTTTAACTCCCCTTATGTCTATTTGGATTTAGGTAGAACTACTACCTTTGTCCCGGTTAGCCGATCATGGAGGCATTCATTGTTGGGTGGGATTAGGCACCAAAGAAAACCAATACCAAAGAAAGCTAATGAAATTGGAGCCAATAACGCTCTTGACCAACACTGGGATGCATTGGCTAATTCGCCACTAGATTGTTGTAACTTAAGCCGCCAAGCTTTCATACCCATCGACTGCCCCTGTTTTCGCCAACAGACAAAGTAGTAGGCGGCGAGGACAAAAATCAAACCGAGAATGAGCAAAACTTTGATGAAGATCGGAAAACCTGCCCAATCGTCATCGTTTGACGGCATGCCATACAGTGAAATTCTTAACGGAGTAATGACGAATAAAGCATAGGCCATGACCATGGCGGCTAATAAAAATAAGTCATAAATTAGCGCTGCGAGACGTCGTAAAAGCCCTGCGGTAGGCATTAAGCTCATGTCGTTGATTGAATTTTCGGAGTCATTCATAGTTTAGAGAGTGCACTTTGACTATTTTTTGTTGGGTAGATAAGGATTGATAACAGAAGTGTGCCCAAAGCCAGTACAATGCGCAATGTTACATTAAAATAATGACAAAACAGGAGAAGTTTGTGGATTGGATTTACGGCATTCATGCGGTTCAAACAATGCTTAAATCGGCACCTCAGAGAGTGGCTGAATTACACGTGCAAAGTGGACGGCAAGATGACCGTTTGCAAAAGATTCATAATCTAGCTGATCAGCACGGTATAACAATGCAGTTGATGTCAGTCAAAAAGCTCGACGCCAAAGCTCAGGGAAAGCATCAGGGTGTTATGGCCCTATGCCGTCCCGGTGAAACCTATGATGAAGCATTTTTATTGGGATTGGCGGAAAAGCATGGATCTAATACCTTTTTCTTGATGTTGGATGGAGTCACTGATCCTCATAACTTGGGTGCTTGTTTGCGGTCGGCTGATGGCGCGGGTGTGCAAGCTGTCATTGTCCCAAAGGATAACTCAGTTGGATTGACACCAACGGTGCAGAAGGTTGCCTGTGGCGCGGCAGAATCAGTCCCACTAGTTACAGTGACCAATCTGACTAGAACTTTAGATAAGTTACAGAATATGGGTGCTTGGGTGGTCGGTGCTGCAGGTGAGGCTGAAAAGTTAATTTATGATATCGATTTAAATGGTCCGATCGTATTAGTTATGGGTGCTGAAGGAGAGGGTATGCGACAGTTGACGCGCAAACAATGTGATTTTTTAGCCAAGTTGCCAATGGGTGGCGAGGTTGAGAGCCTCAATGTTTCAGTCGCTACCGGAATTTGTTTGTTTGAAATTGTACGTCAACGAAGTATTAAGTAATAAGTCAGGTTGAAAGGTTAAATAAACTTTAATTAAGTGCTTAGCAATCTTGATATTTGTTGCATATTTAAACTTTGACAGTTGCATTTGATGACCAAATAAAGCTAGTCTATTTATCTTAGTATTTTAAGATTCTTGAGAGAATTATCGTAATGGAAGCGACCAGTCCGAAAATATTTTCAGTGCCTAACCTTCTCAGTTTTCTGCGGCTTATCCTCGTGCCAGTGCTCATTTGGATAGCGCTAGAGGGGCTAGCCAATTATTTTCTAATGGTGTTAGGTGTGTCGCTCATCAGTGATATGCTCGACGGCTATTTAGCTCGTAAGTTAGATCAGGTGAGTGAGTTAGGAGCCAAGCTAGATAGCTGGGCTGACACCTTAACATACGCTTCTATGATCTTTGGTTTGTATCAAATATGGCCTACAATATTTTCTGACCAAGCGTTATTCTTGTTGTCAGCGACGCTTTCTTTTCTGGTGCCTCTAATTGCTTCAGCAATAAAGTTTGGTGAATATCCGAGCTACCATACCCTCGGAGCGAAAATAGCTGCTCTCCTTATTGCTCCAGCCTACTATCTCTTGATTCTGGTTGATGCAGACACTTGGTTTAGGTTGGTTATTCTTTTCTATTTACTGGTTGCTTCAGAAGAAGTGGCTATTACTATTATTTTGAAGAAACCGGAAACTAACATAGTGTCTGTGTGGAGCTTGATCAGGCGATTTAGCAACCAAACATCTAGTCGTTGATCAGCCAGTTAAAACCTTTCAAAAAGTCAGTTGCAACCGAGAGGCCAAGTCACTACAATAGCGCGCCTTACAGGGTCGGGAAGATCTCTTCTTGGCACTCCTTGTCTTACTGCATGGCCTAGTGTTCATGGCGGGAGACTTTTAAATCCACGAGGAGATACAATGCGTCATTATGAAGTCGTGTTTTTGGTCCATCCTGACCAAAGCGAACAAGTTCCTAGCATGGTAGAGCGTTACGCCGCGTCCGTTGCAGCGGGTAATGGTACAGTCCATAGGTCCGAAGATTGGGGTCGTCGGCAGTTAGCGTACCCCATCAATAAAATCCACAAAGCTCACTACGTTCTTATGAATATAGAGTGTGGTCAAGAAGTACTTGATGAGCTCAATTCAACATTCAGATATAACGATGCTGTGATTCGTAGCATGGTGATTCGTCGCAGCGAAGCAATTACCGCTGAGTCGCCTATCATGAAGTTAGAAAATGCCGATAAAGCAGATAAAGAAGCACGCGAGCGTCGCAATGCTGCAAAAGCTAAAGCTGAGGCTGAAGCTGCAGAGAAAAGTGAGGCGGCTGCCGCAGAGGCTGAGGCTGAGGCTACTCCAGAGACTGAGGTTCCAGAGGCGGATAAAGCAAAAGATGTGGTCGCAGAAGAGCAACCTGAAGCGGAAGGTGGAGAATAATCATGGCTAAGTTTGTACGAAGAAGAAAATTTTGTCGTTTTACCGCGGAAGGGGCAACTGAGATCGATTACAAAGATTTGGATACATTAAAAGGTTATGTGTCTGAAAGCGGTAAGATTGTTCCTAGTCGTATTACGGGAACAAAAGCACGTTACCAACGTGAACTGTCTGAAGCAATAAAGCGCGCTCGTTACATTGCGTTGCTACCATATACAGACAGTCATAAGTAAAGAGGTCGATTAAGCCTGTGCGAGTCCTAGCTGAATTTATTATGCGCGGGCGATTGCAGGCTTGTTTAGTGGGTGTTTTCGGCAGTCTCTTGCCTTTTGTGAGTGTGTCGACGATTGGGTTGGTTACTTTACGCAAAGGAGCAGTAGAGGGCTTTATAGTATCGCTATGGGTCATTCTGCCAATACTGTTGAGTTATATGTTCAGTGCATCTAGTCCAATTATGGCAGTTGTATCTGGTGTTGCACTGATCAATATGGCAGTGGTTGCCAACGCACACAGAGTTACTGCAGATTGGAATTTCAGTCTGGGCGTCGCCACACTAAGTGGGATTGTTTTAGTATGTTTGACTGGCTTATTGTTTCAAGCTGACGTGAACGATTTTGTGAACGAATTAGAAGAGATGTTAGCAACCGCATCTGAGCAAGCTGGCCAAACAATCCTAGTACTAACACGGAATGGTTTTTTAGCGTTTGTTGCTTGGGTTGTAATTTTTAATACATTGATAGGTTTGGTTTTAGCAAGATGGTGGCAAGCCCTGCTCTATAATCCTGGAGGATTTCAGAAAGAGTTTCACATGCTAAGATTGAGCCCGAACCTTAGTTTGGTTTGCTTGAGTATTACTATTGCTGGACTAACATTGGGTGGTAATTATCAGTTATGGCTGAGATTGGCTTCCATCCCGCTACTGATTGGCGGTTTAGCAATTGTGCATTATGTTGTTCAACACAAGGGCTTTGGTCGTCAGGTATTGGTAGTAATGTATTGTGGCCTGTTTTTGTTTGGCCCTGTGTTAATGGTGTTGTTGGGTGCTTTGGGTGCCGCAGACAGCGTAATGAATTTTCGAACAAGATTGGCTGACGACAAACAAAGCTGATTTTAGATGAGTAGTAAAATTTAGAGGAATTTACGATGGAAGTTATTTTGCTTGAAAAAATGGGAAAGTTGGGAGACATTGGTGACAAAGCCAATGTTAAATCTGGTTTCGGCCGCAACTACCTGATCCCTCAGGGCAAAGCTGTTTTTGCTACAGAAAAGAATATCGCTGAATTTGAGTTGCGTCGCGCAGATTTGGAAGCGCAGGCTGCTGAAAAGCTGGCTCTTTCACAAAGCCGAGCAGACAAGCTAAAAGAGATTGGTACTATTACGATAACGGCTATTGCCGGTGAAGAAGGAAAGCTGTTTGGTTCTGTTGGTGCTCGGGAACTTGAAGAAGCGATCGCTGCTGCGGGTGGTGACGTGACTAAAAATGAGATTAGCCTCCCAGAGGGTGCTCTGCGTCATCTCGGTGAGTTTACCCTTGACGTTCAGCTTCATTCAGATATTACTGAAACTATTACCGTTGTTATCGAAGCGGAATAATATTTAGGCTGTTAAAGGTCCAGTTGAAAGAGATAAGACGGCACGGCTTCTGAATAAGTTGCAGTGCCGTTTTTGTTTGTGTGATTTATTACTTATACTGTTAGACTCCGATTAGATAATTTCACTATTTGAACCACAGGTTAAAGCTTATTAGTATGAATGAAGCACTTTTTGCAGAGCCAACGATAAGCCAGCCACTACCCCACTCAATAGAGGCGGAGCAGGCTGTGATTGGTGGTTTGATGTTGAAAAATGATGCCTTTGATTCTATCTCAGAGGTACTCGCTGATACGGATTTCTATAGTAAGGATCACCAGCTTATTTTTACAGCTATGGGTCGTTTAGCCTCAGAGGATCAACCTTTTGATCCGATTACTTTGGCAGAATCTCTGCAGAACTCGAATGAGCTTTCCTCAGTAGGTGGCGCTGAATACTTAGTTGATTTAGCAAGTAGCACGCCAAGCTCGGCAAATATCAAAGCTTATACCCAGATAGTGTTAGAGCGATCAATTGTGCGTCAACTAATTGGTGCCGCCAGTGATATTGTCCGAAAAGGTTATAACCCACTGGGTTGGGATAGCTCGAAATTACTTGCTGAAGCTGAAACTCGACTGCAAGAGATCATTGAAAATCGGCCCAAGAAGGGTGGCTTTAAAGAAGTTAATTCGCTAATTAAAGAAGCAGTAGAGCGTCTTGATGAATTGTTTAAAAACGATGCTGACATAACAGGGTTGAGCACAGGGTTTAACGATTTAGACAAAATGACGTCAGGTTGGCAAAAGTCAGATCTAGTTATCATTGCAGGTCGGCCCTCTATGGGGAAGACCGCGTTTGCGATGAATATGGTCGAGCATGCAACCTTAAATCAAGATCGGCCAGTATTGGTTTTCTCTCTCGAAATGCCTGCTAACCAGCTAATCATCCGTATGCTGTCCTCAATTGGAAAAATAGATCAGACTCGTATGCGTTCGGGTAATTTAGTTGAGGATGATTGGCCTCGCTTGAGTACCGCCGCGCAACGGCTGAAAGATAAACCTTTGTTTATTGATGATTCCGCCGGAATTACTCCTTTGGAGATGCGTAATAGAATCAAACAGTTCACTCGTGAGCGAGTAGAGCAACTACGACAAGAGTGGCATCAAAAGCACGGCGCGAATACGCCCGTAGATACTGAAGCGCTATACAAACAAGCTCAGCCTGGAATGATAATGGTAGATTACTTACAGTTGATGAATGGTAGCAATTCTGCTGAGGGTCGAGTGCAAGAGATTTCTCAAATATCGCGAGAACTCAAAGGGCTTGCCAGAGAATATGAATGCCCAATGATAGCGCTGTCTCAGCTCAGTCGAAATGTGGAGCAGCGTCCTAATAAACGGCCAGTCAATGCAGACCTTAGAGAGTCTGGTGCTATCGAGCAGGATGCGGACGTTATCGCATTTATCTATCGCGATGAAGTTTACAACGAAGATAGCCCCGACAAAGGGACTGCAGAGATTATTATTGGTAAGCAGCGAAATGGACCTATTGGCACCTGCCGATTGATGTTTATGGGTAAATATACTCGTTTTGAAAATCTTGCTACTGATCATTTTGCTGAGCACTAACGCATTCATTCTTGGTAACCAAACATGAAAATTTTCCATACTGTAAGTGGTCTTAGGGATGATTTGACTGAAGATCGAGTTCAGGGTCTAAGGATTGGGTTTGTGCCGACTATGGGAAATCTGCATGATGGCCATCTAGCGCTATTACACCAAGCCAATCAAACGAACGACATTGTTGTTTGTTCTATTTTTGTCAATGCTCTGCAATTTGGGCTTAATGAAGATTGGGATAAATATCCTCGTACCTATGAATCTGATTGCGAAAAATTGAGAGCAGCTGGATGTGACTATCTTTTTCACCCTGACGACGTAGAGATGTACCCCAACGGTCTTGATACACAAAGTAGGGTGATATGCCCCACAATGACTGATGTACTGTGTGGCGCGAGCCGCCCAGGGCATTTTGAGGGTGTGACTACAGTGGTAAGTAAACTATTTAATATCGTTCAACCTGACGAAGCTGTTTTTGGTATTAAAGATTATCAACAACTAGCTGTTATTAGGCGTATGGCCGAAGACCTCTGCATGCCTATTCAGATCACTTCAGCACCTATTCATCGAGAAGCGGATGGGTTGGCTATGAGTTCGAGAAATCGATACATTACTGAGGATGAGCGACCCAAAGCGACTGTGCTCAAAGAGGCTCTTGACTGGGTTGCGAGTCAGATTAGGTCCGGCAATCGTGCTTTCTCTGAGTTAGAAGCAGAAGCAACTGCACAGATTGAACGAGCAGGCTTTACGGTAGACTACGTCACTTGTAGCAACAGTAAAACGTTAGATTTGGCTGCAGATGACGATTCTGAAATTACCGTTCTTGGTGCAATGTTCACTGAATCAGCACGCCTTATTGACAACGTCAGTATTTCAGAAGAGTGAAAATTTCAAACACTTTCGGTTTATGGGCGTTGATAGACTAGCTCTCCGGCGATCCATGTCTGGTTTACTTGAGTCTTCCAAAGTTCTTCTCCACTGACTTTGAAAATATCCTGATCGATGAGAATAAAGTCAGCCCACTTGCCAGAATCGAGTCCACCTAGCACGGTCTCTTGATGTGCAGCCCATGCAGCATCGATGGTAAAAGATCGCAAAGCTTCTTCAATACTAAGAGATTCTTCAGGAATCCAGCCTTCTGCAGGTTGGTTCTTTTGGCTCTGCCGAGTGACCGCTGAATGTAATCCATGGAATGGGTTGGCAAGTTCGATCGGAAAATCTGATCCAGAGGCTAATCGACTTCCTTGATCAACAAATGTTCGCCAAGCATAGGCACCCTTGAGTCTTTCTTTACCAAGACGGTCTTCTGCCATATTCATATCACTGGTAGCGTGAGTAGGCTGCATTGAAGGGATGACGTCTAGTGCTTTAAAGCGGGGAATGTCTTCTACAGCGACGACTTGAGAGTGCTCCATTCGGTGGCGCAATTCACGTCCGCCAATAGTGGAATAGGCATGCTCTACTTCATCTAAGCCTATTCTATTACCTTGATCACCAATCGCGTGAATAGCGACTTGAAATCCTGCACCAATGGCGTCAGAAAATATGCTTCGCAGTTGTTCTTGAGAGGTGAGCAACAACCCTCGGTGACCGGCCCGATCAGAGTAGGGTTCAAGCAGTGCTGCACCTCTGCTACCAAGGGCACCGTCAGTATATACCTTGACACTGCGTGCACTGTACAGGTCATTATCATCGACTATTGGACCGGCAGCCAGAATACTGCCCAACTCTGGGTCTGTAGAGGAAATCATACCGTAAAGTCTGATGCCTAATTTTTTCTGCTGGGCAAGGCTAGAGTAAAAATGATGTTCAGTCGCACTAACGCCGGCGTCATGAGTAGAGGTAATACCCAGACTCAGCAGATGATTCGTCGCAGCTTCAAGGGCGGCAGCTAGCTCCTCCGAACTTGGGGCTGGGATTACCTGATTAATCAGACCCATAGCATTGTCGATTAAGATGCCTGTTGGCTGACCTTTACTATCTCGTAATATTTCCCCCCCGGGAGGTGAAATGGTATTAGCATTAATGCCTGCTAAAGCAAGGGCTTTACTATTTGCCCACCCGGCGTGGCCGTCGATTCTTTCAAGCCATATTGGTCGGTCAGGTATTAACTCATCGAGAGTCTGGGCATTAGGAAACTGTTTTCCTGGCCACAAAACCTGATTCCAACCCCGCCCTCTGATCCAATTGAGAAAGGGCTTTTGCTCCGCATACTGAGCAATTTCTTTTGCTGCTTGATCTGCTGACGTTGAGTCTCGAAGGTCGATCTGAAGAAGCGTGTAGCCAAGGCTTGAAACGTGGCCATGAGCATCAGTAATGCCTGGGAGAAGGGTTTGTCCTTGGCCATCTATTATTTCTGCATCCGTCAAGCTCTCAGCGATTGATCTGTCTCCACTTACAACCACTTTACCTGAGTCTATTACTAAGGTCGTAAATCGCTCAAGTTCGCGATCATTATTGAAACTATAGCCATTGATGTTAGTAATGACGGTTGTAGTAGATGAATTATGCTCCGAACAACCTGAGATAAGGCCGATTAAAAATACCAATATTGGTGTAAGTGCTCTAGTGGTGTGTATTTTTAATCTTCCGTACATTAATCCAGACTCCGTAACTTTTTGTGAGCGGCTATAGTCGCTCAGGAGTTAAAAATTTGTCAAACGATTTTCAAGAAAAGCTGTAAGGCTAATTGAATTAAATCTTATAACTCATTGACTAACCTAATAAAACTGTTAATATTCGCCACTCTTGGACTTACCAGTCTAAGAATTTATGAAAGAGAACCAGGCAGGCGTAACCAATGTCGCTGGTCATCAACAAAGATGGCGCTATTACCAATAGCCCTAATGCCAGTTTAAATACACTTATCGGTGTGACTGGGTTTACCGCAATCGCGGTGTCTATTTTGATGTTACAGCCTATGTTTGTCGGAAAGCTTTCTACACAACAATATTTGTGAGGAGTAACTGTGGAACATTTATCTGGCGGTGACATATTAATCCGTGCGTTAAAAGATGTTGGTGTCAAGCATGTTTGGGGATACCCAGGTGGTGCAGCATTACATATTTATGATGCAATCTATAGGCAAGAAGACGTCGTCCATTTACTGGTGCGGCATGAGCAAGCCGCTGTTCACGCAGCTGATGGTTTTTCTAGAGCAACGGGGGAAGTTGGTACGGCATTGGTCACCTCCGGCCCTGGAGCGACTAATGCTATCACTGGGATAGCTACAGCATACATGGACTCCATTCCCTTAGTGATTATTTCTGGTCAGGTACCCTCCAGTAAAATTGGCCAAGATGCGTTCCAAGAAACCGATATGGTTGGGGTTTCTCGACCTATCGTCAAACATAGCTTTTTAGTAACGAGGGCGGAGGACATAGCTGCCACAATCGCCAAGGCATACTACATAGCGGCTACAGGGCGTCCTGGCCCAGTTGTTGTGGATATCCCCAAAGATGTCACTGAGCCAAATTATAAGGTACCTTACGACTTTCCTCATGAAGTAAAAATGCGTTCTTATCAGCCCAGTGAGAAAGGTCATCGAGGGCAAATAAAAAGAGCAGTAAAAGCCCTCTTGCAAGCAAAGCGTCCAGTTATTTATACCGGTGGCGGGATTGTTATCGACAACGCCGCAGAGCACCTTATTGCTGTTGCTCGTAAGCTAAATTTCCCCGTCACCAATACTCTCATGGGCTTAGGCGGCTACCCAGGGACAGACAGGCAGTTCATTGGAATGCTTGGCATGCATGGAACTTTTGAAGCCAATACAGCCATGCATCATGCGGATGTTATTTTTGCTGTAGGTGCCCGGTTTGATGATCGAGTGACTAACGAATTAGAAAAGTTTTGCCCAATGGCAACCATTATTCATGTAGATATCGATCCCACATCGGTATCAAAAAATGTGGAGGCGGACATTCCTATTGTTGGCACCTGTACTTCAGTATTGAAAGAGGTGTTAAGTTTAATCGAGCAATCTGACATCTCACCAGATACCGATGCCATATCTGATTGGTGGAAGCAGATTGATGAGTGGAGAGCAAAGCATGGTTTGTACACAGCTTCGCGATACGAAGAAAGTAGTGGTGAGACTATAAAGCCACAAGATGTAATTAAGATGCTGTACAAGATTACTGATGGCAAGGCCATCATTACCTCTGATGTTGGCCAACATCAAATGTTTGCAGCTCAATACTATTTATTCGATCACCCTCGACAATGGATTAACTCTGGCGGCTTAGGAACCATGGGTTTTGGATTACCTTCAGCTATGGGCGCTAAGTTAGCGTTTCCAGATACAGATGTTGCTTGTGTTACCGGTGAAGGCAGTATTCAGATGTGTATTCAAGAGCTGTCAGCCTGTACTCAGCACAATCTACCGGTGAAGATTATCAACCTCAATAATTCCGCGCTCGGGATGGTTAGGCAGTGGCAAGATATGCAATATAACAGCCGCTACTCCCAGAGTGTTTATGAAGAGTCATTACCTGATTTTGTGGCCTTGGCAGAAGCCTATGGCCACGTCGGTATGAAAATCACTAAATTTAATGAGCTCGAAGACAAGATGCGTGAATGTTTTGCCATGAAGGATAGAACGGTGTTCATGGATATTTGTATTGATCGTTCAGAGCATGTTTACCCAATGCATATGCCTGGCGGATCAATGAGAGACTTATGGCTTAGTAAGACGGAGAGAACCTAATGAAGAGAATAATCTCCATATTAATGGAAAACGAATTCGGTGCTTTATCTCGCGTGGTTGGGCTGTTCTCTCAAAGAGGGTATAACATTGACACTCTTACAGTAGCTCCGACTGATGATGAGACACTATCTCGACTCACATTGACGACCCAGGGTGATACCCAGATGGCTGAGCAGATAGTCAAGCAACTACATAAATTGATCGATACGATAAAGGTTGTAGACCTGACTGAAGGTGCGCACATTGAACGTGAGCTGATGCTGGTGAAGGTTAAAGCCAGTGAGAATGATAGTCGCACTGAATTGAAGAGTTGTGTTGAGATCTTCAGGGGGCACATTATCGATGTCACGCCGTCCACTTACACTGTTCAACTAGCGGGCGATACAGAGAAGTTAGATGCTTTTGTTGAGGCGGTTAGCCATATGGGTATCATGGAAGTTGTGCGTAGCGGAGTTTCAGGTATTTCTCGAGGCGATAAATTTGTTTGCGCTTGAAAAAGCAACATTGGTCACAAGACAAACTTAATGATCGCTTAATAAGGGTCGTTTTGACTTTTTTGTTGTGCAATACTGAATAAAAATAGCTAAGGAATTAATAAGTAATGTTGGATACTGGCGAGTTTTCAAGGGTTGTTGCGCTTGATGGTGGGGTTAATTTCCGTGATTTAGGTGGTTATGTCAATAATAGCGGTCAGCGAGTCAAGTGGCGTAAAATACTGCGATGTGGGCATCTGGCTAACCTGAGTGAAAAAGACTTGGATACCCTCGAGCACATTGGCGTTAACAAAATCCATGATTTTCGTCGAAATGAAGAACAGAGTCAGTCTCCGAGTCAGGCAATTAGAGCGGAGTTTATTGATGATTATCAAATATCTATTGGTGATATTTCACGGTTTTGGGAGTTTCTTTTTGAAGGCGCTTTAACACCTGACTCATCCCACGATCTTGTTGTGAACTCTTATCGATCTTGTATTGATGTGGTCATACCGGCTTTTAGTCGCTTTATGCGGCATATTGTAGATAACGCTAACCATACAAGTGTTTTTCATTGCTCTGCTGGTAAGGATCGTACCGGGATGGCAGCAGCATTGATACTGGCTGCGTTGGATGTGCCGCGCCAAACCATTGTTGAGGATTACTTACTAACCCAGCAGCATTATGATTCGAGTAGACTGATAGAAATTATAGAAGGACATTTGCGTGATGCAAAAGTCGATAATTGGGATAGAGAGTGGTTGACTCCTTACGTATCTGTCCATGAAGATAACATTGTTGCTTTTCTTGATGCTATTGATGAGCGTTACGGCTCAATGAATCACTATTTAATAGGGGCCTTGGGTTTGTCTCAATTTGACCTAGACAGCATGCAAAAGCAGCTTTTGGAAGCTTAACCCGCGTTAACGTATAATCACACCATAAATTTTTTAATAAGAGTTTGTCATGATTAACAAGAAGAATACGGCAAAAAAAGTGGTAAATCTTGAGCGAAGCGAACGCTCTGACCAGAATGGATCTTCAAGACCGGCTCGAAAAGGTATCTATCTTTTGCCTAACCTTCTGACCACCGGTGCTTTATTTGGTGGTTTTTATGCAGTTTTATCTGGGTTTAGTGGGCAGTATGAGTGGGCTGCCATGGCTATCTTCGCCGCTATGATCTTTGATGGACTTGATGGGCGGGTAGCGCGCATGACTAACACTCAAAGTGATTTTGGTGTCCAGTATGACAGTCTGTCTGACATGGTATCTTTTGGTGTTGCGCCGGCTGTGGTGGCCTATGGCTGGGGAGTCAGCAGTCTTGGCAAGCTAGGACTAGCCGCTGCCTTTGTTTATGCTTCCTGTGCTGCTCTTCGTCTTGCAAGGTTTAATGTCCAGGCGAGTAGTTCCGATGGTAAGGTATTTACTGGTCTGCCAAGTCCTGTGGCTGCAGCTTTGGTCGCTGGTTTTGTCTGGTCGGTCTACGATTTGGGTTCATCCTTGTGGTTGTCTAGTTTAGGGGCTGTTATTACAGCCATTGCTGGTTTGTTAATGGTGTCTAATTTCAAGTATCCGAGTTTTAAAGAACTGGATATGCGCGGTAAGGTACCCTTTGTGGTTATCTTATCGGCGGTTATGGGGTTTGTCGTTATTACTATTGATCCTCCTAGGATCTTATTTGCCATGGCTTTAACGTTTGCATTTTCAGCTCCGCTTATGGTCCTTTACAAGGCGATTAGGAAAAACTAAGACTAGCGTGCTTGGATTTATTAACAAAATCTGATTAAATTGAGTTATGAATCAATCTGGTGACAATAATTTAGATCTTGACTGCATGTCTAATGATGCGGCTGTCGCTAGTGCTGTTCTTCTTCTACTGCCCTGAGGGGCATCTACTGTTATACCTCAAAAAAATACTATAAAACGAGCGCGATTCGCTAAACTGGGCGTTACCACGAATATTAATTGTCATTTTGAGAAACGTGTGCACCCAGATAAGACAAGAGTTATATTGCGTTCTACAATGTACGTCGCCATTTGGTATGACGTTTAAAAAGGTAGGTAAGATCATGGCAACAAAAGATAAATTAGTTATATTTGATACCACCCTGCGCGATGGAGAGCAGAGTCCAGGCGCTTCAATGAGCAAGGATGAAAAGCTGAGGATCGCCAAGCTTCTAGAAAAGATGCATGTCGATGTTATTGAGGCCGGATTCGCAGTGTCCAGTCAAGGGGACTTTGATGCGGTAAAACTGATCGCTGATACCGTGCAAGATAGCCGAATATGCAGCCTATCTAGAGCGATGACAGCTGATATAGAGCGTGCTGGTGAAGCCCTTAAAGGAGCTAGTGCAGGGCGGATTCATACCTTTATTGCAACATCGCCAATCCATATGAAGTACAAGTTACAGATGGAGCCCGATGATGTTCTTGCTCAAGCGATTGGTGCAGTGAAAACTGCCCGTGATCTTATTGATGATGTTGAGTTCTCTCTGGAAGATGCGAGTCGCACAGACTTTGAGTTTATGTGCAGAATTACTGAGGCTGTCATTAAAGCAGGCGCTAAAACCATCAATTTCCCGGATACTGTGGGGTACTCCGCTCCGGGGGAGTATGGTGCAATTATTCATCGATTGCTTAATACAGTGCCTAATGCAGATCAGGCGATATTCTCAGTGCACTGCCATAATGACTTAGGGTTGGCTGTAGCCAATAGCTTGGCTGCGGTCCAGAACGGCGCTCGTCAGGTGGAGTGCACCATTAACGGACTTGGTGAGCGAGCCGGCAATGCTTCCCTTGAAGAATTAGTTATGGCGATTAGAACACGTAAAGATCTCTATCCTGTTGAGACAGGCGTTGATCACTCCCATATAGTGCCTATTTCAAGACTTGTATCGAGTATTACTGGGTTCCCTGTGCAACCTAATAAAGCGATCGTCGGTGCTAACGCATTTGCCCATGAATCAGGTATACACCAAGATGGTATTTTAAAGATGCGTGAAACCTACGAAATTATGAAGGCAGAAGATGTGGGTTGGACTACTAATAAACTTTCTTTAGGTAAGCTCTCGGGTCGAGCGGCGTTTGCAGCTCGACTAGAAGATTTGGATATAAGCTTTAATAGTAAAGAGGATTTCAATCAAGCATTTCGGCGATTTAAAGATTTGGCGGATAAAAAGCGCGAAATTTTTGATGAAGATCTGCAGGCATTAGTGTCTGATGTTCAAATGGGTACTGAAGAAGATGCTTTACTGCTGGTTGATTTAGAGGTTTTGTCTAAATCAGGACAGCTTCCTCATGCCAAGATAGTGATTCGTTATCAAGGTCAAGATCATGAAGTTGAATCGACTGGCGACGGGGCTGTTGATGCGATTTTTAACGCTATTGAAAAATTGATTAAAAGTGAGACTGAGTTGCAAGTGTACTCTGTCAATGCTGTGACCCAAGGCACTGACTCCCAAGGTGAGGTGACGGTTCGCTTAGCCAAAGATGGTCGAATCATTAATGGCCAAGGCGCAGATACAGATATCTTATTTGCTAGTGCCAAAGCTTATTTGCATGCCTTAACACTGATAAGAAATCCAGGGCGATTGCACCCTCAACTAGGAGGAGTCTAATGGAAGAGGCGCTTCGCCATCAGTACCTAAAAAGTCTCGGGGTGGTGGAATACATCCCCCGGGACTTGGTGGTCGATGTTGAAGTGCAAAATTCTAACTCTGCGGATACTCCGTCTTCGGCAGACCCTGCTGGCGTCCGAGAAAAGCTTTTGGAGCTTAATTCTACTGACAGTGACAGCATTGAAGAGCCTGAAAATCAGACATCAGTAGCGTCTGTTAGTGCTATTCGATCAGTGGAGATATCGGATATTGAAGTTAAATTGGCCTTATGGCAGCCGACTGAGGAGATCTTAGTTTGTTGCTCTATTGAGGAGGCCTTGCCCGATCCAGTTCAAACGCAGTTGTTGTCTAATATTCTCATAGCGATGGGGCAGGGCGATGGTAGGTTAGCCCAATGTGAGATCGCGCAGTGGCCACCATTTGAAAACATGACCGGTGGAAAAGAGGAGGCGAGGGAATTTATAGCTACACTCTTGAGCGCGAGGTTAGACAGTAGTGACACTAAACTCGTGTTGATTTGCGGATCTGCTGGTGCCCAGTGGATTTTGTCTGAAAAACAGAAAGAGCGTGTTAAAGACGGAAACGTCGAGCTTTCTGACGGTGTAGCCGCAATAATTATTCCCTCTCTTGGGGAAATGATCGAGGACCCAGAATTAAAACGCGAGGCTTGGCAACGACTGCAACCTTGGAAAGAAAATAAAATAGCTAGCCAGCTATCTGACGGTCTGTGACGTACTTTAAATCGATTTCTAGCATTCGACCAATGATCATCGCGGATATTGAATCTGTGTTTGGTATTGAGAAGGTTAACTCGTCCTCAGCTTGGTCTTTGAAACAATTCAGTGATTCTCTTCAATGTATCAATGTACTTACGGTTAATGACGCAGTGATTGGTTTTGTTGCTGTATTAGAGGTGGCAGGTCAGGCAGAGTTACAGAATATTTCGATTCACCCTGATTTTCACGGCTTAGGATATGGAGAGTTGCTACTCAGAGATGCTATTGGAAAGCTTTCTAGTGATACAGAGCAGCTTTATTTAGAGGTGAGGGTATCAAACTTTTCCGCGATCAGGCTGTACAGAAAACTGGGATTTAAAGACGTTGGAAATCGGAAGGGCTATTATGCAACGGAGTTCGGTAGAGAGGATGCTGTCCTGATGAGCCTTGGTGTTATATCCTAGTAATGTTGAGACACCTAAGAAGTTAAGTTACTCTTAACTCGTCTTTTGCATGAACAAGTCCCTTTGTTGGACGAAAGAGTGAGACTTTACATGGATCATGTATTTATAGTCTCTCAAAACTATAAAAGGAGTTTAAATGGATATTCAATTGTTGTATTGGCATTGGCTAGTTATTGGAATGATACTGGTCGTCGGCGAGATATTTATTCCCAGCTTTACTATCCTCTGGTTTGGCTTAGGCGCACTGGTGGTTGGTTTGGTGGAGATGTTCGTACCCATGTCACTAAGTACTCAAATTTTAGTTTGGACGGTATCCTCAGTATTATTTACTGTGGCTTGGTTTAAAGTTATAAAACCTAGAATGGCCTCAAATAATAGTGGAGAGAAAGCCAGATACTCGGCAATTGGGGAAAGTGGCTTGGTCACCAAATTACCTACGGACACAACTAAGGGTAGAATGCGTTTTAGTACTCCGATCATGGATCGTGACGAGTGGGTTTTTAACTGTGAGTCTGCGGTCAACTTAGGTGACCGTCTTTATATCAAGGAAGTTTCTGGTGATGTTTTGGTTGTCACCAAAGTCGATTAATTAATCAAGGAGATATTTATGGAAGCTATTATTGTATTTGGAACAATCTTTTTATTAGCGTTAATAACCTTAATAAAGGCTATCAAATTAGTACCCCAGGGCTCTCAATGGGTGGTTGAGCGCCTGGGCAAGTACAAAGAACCAGCATTAAAACCAGGTCTGAACATCATTGTTCCATACATTGATAGGGTGGCTTTTAAGGCAACTACTAAAGATATTGTGCTAGAAATACCGTCTCAAGAAGTTATTACTCGAGATAACGTGGTTATTATAGCTAATGCAGTTGCTTATATTAATATAATAACGCCTAAATTGGCGGTATACGGTGTAGAGGATTATGAATTAGCCATCCGAACATTAGTACAAACGTCTCTGCGCTCGATCGTTGGCGAAATGACCCTTGATGATGCGTTGTCCTCCCGAGATCAAATTAAAGCAAAATTAAAGATATCTATTTCTGATGATATTGCCGATTGGGGCATTACTCTTAAAACAGTTGAAATTCAGGACATTCAGCCCTCTGGTACGATGCAAAGTGCCATGGAAGAGCAGGCTGCAGCGGAACGTCAACGCCGTGCTACGGTTACTCGTGCTGATGGTGATAAGACAGCTGCAATCCTGGAGGCAGATGGACGGTTGGAAGCTTCTAGGCGTGATGCTGAGGCGAAGGTGGTTTTAGCCGAAGCTACTAAAACCGCTCTTTCTAAGGTAAATGAGGCAATTAAGGATAGGGAGCTACCCGCTATGTATCTTCTTGGTGAAAAATACATCGAAGCGGTTCGCGATATGTCCAATTCTGAGAATTCAAAATTGGTTGTGTTACCAGCAGATATTCCTGCAGCGGTTCGCGGTATTATGAATAACACCAAGTAATTATTAGGGGCATCTTTTAGTCAAGGGTGCTCTTATAAATAATCTTTGATATCGTTGCTGTCAAAATGGTCACCAGACATGGTTTAATGCCGTCCTCACTTTGCTGGATCTAAAAAATGGAACCACTGTCAGATAATCTCCAGGAAAACTTTGATCGCTTGATTGTTGAATGCCTTGAACAGGGTTGTATCTGGGGCTTGCAGGATAACGATGAAAACTGGGCTCTTGTAGGATCAAGCGATCACGATAATATCGATGTCATTCCTTTTTGGTCCAGTAAGCCACTTGCCCAAGCTCTCTGTAATGATGAGTGGAGTATTTATCAACCTGTAGCCATTGAGATGGAAGAATTCTTGGATGACTGGTTGCTTGGCATGCACAGTGACGTCTTATTGGTAGGTATCAATTGGAACTTGGACCTAGAGGGTGATGAGATTGAGCCCCTTGATCTGCTGGAAGAATTTGAGTCAGAGCTGGGTTGATCTATGTTTTTGGAAAAGTTTAGCAGTCAAATAAACGATACTATTGTTGTCAGCGCCAAGCAGGGCAGTGATTTTGCTAAAAATATCAGTAACGATTTCAATCCTATCCATGACCCTCTGAATAAACGTTTCTGTGTGCCTGGAGATCTATTGTTTGCTTTGGCGGTAGAGCGTAATGGTATTTCCGAAATAATGAATTTCCATTTTTCGGGCCTTGTGTCAGCAGATACGCCGTTGATATTTCCATCTAAGTTTGGTGATAAGACGACAATAGTGGATGAAAGAGGAAAGCAGTATCTAGAGATTGAGCAGATTGGCCCTCGCTTTCCAAATAACATACATGTTGAACAACTAATAAAAGCTTATGTTCGTTTTTCAGGACACAATTTCCCTCATATTTTGGTGCCTCTGATGGCTGAAAAAGGTGTGATGATTAATCCTAAGCGACCACTTGTGATCTATCAATCCATGTCTTTAGAATTTGATCGCCTAAACTTTACGAAGCCCTCATTGCAGCTTTCTCACACAAACTTAGATGTAGAAGATAAACGTGGGAATGCAGACTTACATTTTGAAATTTTTGATGGCGACGAAGTTGTTGGGCATGGGGTAAAACATTTAATTTTGAGCGGCCTAAGGCCATACCAGCAGCTAGCTATAGACGATATGGTTGCCGCCTATCTTGAGTCTCAGTCTGTGCATCATAAAACTTAGTTTATTGCTGTAAAGTAGTCTTTAGGAAACGTCCCGTGTGAGAGCATTTAACCTGGGAGACTTCCTCTGGTGTGCCTTCAGCAATTATTTGTCCTCCACCTGAGCCTCCTTCCGGGCCGAGATCGATAACCCAATCCGCCGTTTTAATAACATCTAGATTGTGCTCGATGACAACAACAGTGTTTCCGTGATCTCGAAATCGATGCAAGACAGCTAGTAGCTGCTCAATATCATGGAAGTGTAAGCCTGTTGTAGGTTCGTCAAGAATATAGAGGGTTTTACCCGTATCCCTTTTGGAGAGTTCTTTAGATAGTTTTACTCGCTGAGCTTCACCACCGGAAAGAGTAGTGGCGCTCTGTCCTAGTTTTATATAAGACAATCCAACATCGACTAACGTTTGAAGTTTTCTTGCTATAGCAGGAATGGCATCAAAGAAATCACGAGCATCTTCAATGGTCATGTCTAACACTTGATGTATGTTTTTTCCTTTGAAATGAATATCTAAGGTTTCACGATTGTAGCGCTTACCTTTGCACACGTCACAGGGGACATAAATGTCTGGAAGGAAGTGCATCTCAACTTTAGTTACGCCATCTCCTTGGCATGCTTCACATCGTCCACCTTTAACATTAAAGCTAAAACGCCCTGGCGCGTAACCCCGGGAGCGCGCTTCTTGAGTTGCAGCAAAAATCTCTCGAACCGGGGTAAAGATACCAGTGTAGGTGGCAGGGTTAGATCGGGGTGTACGCCCAATAGGGCTCTGATTGATATCAATACATTTATCTAAAAAATCAAGGCCGGTAATTTTTTCATGAGGTGCCGCCTTTAGGGTCGTCGCTTTATTAAGTGCAATTGCAGCTGCTGGATAAAGAGTCTCGTTGATCAGCGTAGATTTTCCTGAACCAGAAACGCCGGTAATACAGGTGAAAACACCTATGGGAAGATTCAGATCGACAGACTGCAAATTATTACCCTTAGCCCCTTTAACAGAAAGAGTTCTCCCTTTCCCAGAGTGTCTTTTTTCCGGTATAGCGATAGATCTTGCACCTGAAAGAAATTTTCCAGTTATAGATTTTTCGCTATTTTGAATCTCTTCTACAGAGCCTTCGGCAACTATTTGACCGCCATGAATTCCGGCCCCAGGGCCGATATCAACAACATAATCTGCGGCGGCTATAGCCTCCTCATCATGCTCAACTACAATGACGGTGTTACCTAAATCTCGCAAACGGATCAGTGTTTTTAGGAGTCTCTCGTTATCTCTCTGATGGAGCCCTATAGACGGTTCATCGAGAATATACATAACACCAACCAAGCCTGCACCAATCTGGCTGGCAAGACGAATTCTTTGGGCTTCGCCCCCAGACAGAGTGTCTGCACTTCTATTAAGTGATAGATAATTTAGGCCTACATCTACTAGAAAAGTAAACCGTTCACGTATCTCTTTGATAATCTTTTCAGCAATTTCACCTTGTCTGCCGACTAAGTTGAGTTGATCAAAGTAGTCAGCACAGTTTCCCACCGGCATGCACACGATGTCTTCGATACGTTTGTTATCGATAAATACGTTGCGTGCCGATTTTCTCAGGCGAGTACCGGCGCATTCAGGGCAACTCGTTGTTGCCATAAACTTGGTGAGTTCCTCGCGAACTGATTGTGACTCAGTTTCTCTATAACGGCGTTCCATATTGTTGATGACGCCTTCAAACTTGTGTTGCCGACGAAATACCGTTCCTCGATCATTCACATAGTTAAAGGTTATTTCTTCATCGTCACTGCCGAACAGCACCTTTTGTTGGTGTATAGGCGCAAGTTCTTCCCAGGGTTGGTCGATATCAAATTCATAATGTTCCGCTAATGAAGTAAGCATGTTGTAGTAAAATAATGTTCGTCGATCCCAGCCCCGAATTGCTCCTTCAGAAATAGATGCTTCAGGGTGCTGAATAACTCGGTCAATATCGAAGAACTGGTGTACACCTAAGCCATCGCACGTTGGGCAGGCTCCGGCAGGATTGTTGAACGAGAAAAGTCTGGGTTCGAGTTCATTTAAGCTGTAGTTACAGACTGGGCATGCAAATTTGGCTGAAAATAATTGATCAGGCTGCTCTCCATCCATATAACTAATAACAACGAGGCCTTCTGCAAGATTTAGAGCTGTCTCAAAGGACTCAGCTAGCCGCAGTGCGATATCTTCTTTCACTTTAAATCTGTCCACCACGACATCAATGCTATGCTTTTGCTTTTTGTTAAGAGCTGGAGCTTCGTCAAGGTCGCAAACTAACCCATCAATTCTTGCTCGAATAAACCCTTGTCTACGCAAGGTTTCAAATAGATGTAGATGCTCACCTTTTCTATCTTTTACCACCGGTGCCAGCAGCATCAATTTAGTTCCTTCAGGCAATTCCATAACCTGATCAACCATTTGGCTTACGGTTTGAGCTTTTAGCGGGTTGTTATGATCAGGACAGCGCGGTTCTCCTGCTCGCGCAAATAAAAGACGCAGATAGTCATATATTTCAGTAATCGTTCCCACGGTAGAACGAGGGTTATGAGATGTTGATTTTTGTTCAATTGAGATTGCAGGGGATAGACCTTCAATATGATCCACATCTGGCTTTTCCATCATTGACAGAAACTGCCTAGCATAGGTGGATAGCGATTCGACGTATCGGCGCTGACCTTCGGCATACAGCGTATCAAAGGCCAATGAGGACTTTCCAGACCCAGATAGGCCGGTTATCACTATAAACTTGTCTCGAGGAAGATCTAAGTCGATATTTTTGAGATTGTGGGTGCGAGCACCACGAACCTGAATGGTATCCATTAATGTGTCTTTATGTCAGATTAAACCTTCAATTATAAAGGCCAGTACACCCTCTGGGCAAAGGATAAAGCAATTACTTAATGAGTACGTATTCGGTTAGCCGATAGACCTTGATAATACAGTTATATTTTATCAATCTAATGGGTGGAAAAATAAATTAGGGATAACCGTTTTCCCGAGTGGACAGCACTGTTAATATATACCGTTAACTACACCTTAACTGTAAACTGATATCACCTTGAATAATTCTCCCCAATTTTCGTCTATAGAGAGGCGCGCAACCATATCTATTGCCAGTCTTTATGGCTTCAGAATGCTTGGACTATTCATGGTTTTGCCAGTGCTCGCTGTAGCGACGACCGATTACAGTGGCTTCTCGCCGATGACGCTAGGTTTTGCTCTTGGTGCTTATGGGTTGACTCAGGCCTTATTACAAATTCCATTGGGGGTTTTGTCTGACAGGATAGGTCGCACATCAGTTATTATTGGCGGATTACTCCTCTTTATTATCGGAAGTATCGTAGCTGCTTTAGCGGAAAATATGCTTGGATTAATTCTGGGACGTGCTTTGCAGGGTACAGGCGCTATCGCTAGCACTCTAATGGCGCTGGTCACTGACCTTACTTCGGAGCAAAATCGATCAAAAGCGATGGCTGCAATTGGTGGAAGCATTGGGTTTTCATTTATTTTAGCAATGATCTTGGGGCCTATTTTAACGGTTAATATGGGTTTGTCAGGAGTGTTCTGGGTAACAGCTTTTCTCGGAGTCATGGGTGTTGGCATTGTTATTTTCTTGGTACCTAGAAGGGTTTCTAGTTACCACAATCGAGAAGTGATCGCCGATGTAAGGCAAATAAGGTACCTTTTAAAAGACAGAACATTGCTGCGCCTTAATTCGGGCATCTTTGCTCTGCACTTTGCTTTGATGGCTGCCTTTGTTGCTGTGCCTATGATTTTATCGACGGAATTATCGATTGAAGATTCCGAGCTGCCTTTGGTGTATCTAGTTTTGTTGGGCGGGGGCTTTTTTATTATGTTGCCAATAATGATGCTGGGGGAAAAATATAAGCTTCAACGACTAACTTTTCTTGGTGCAGTGGCAGTTATGGCAGGCGCTACGCTTGTCCTCGGGTTTGAGCGTAATCCCTTGATCACACCTTTCTTGCTATTGGTATTTTTTACTGCATTCAATCTCCTAGAGGCTACGCTTCCCTCATGGTTAAGCAAAAGCAGTCCAGCTGGTAACAGGGGTACTGCGATGGGTATATATTCTACAAGTCAGTTTTTGGGATCATTCGCGGGTGGCGTATTGGGTGGATGGAGCCTTCAAGAAATAGGGGCCGATGGACTGTTTATTGTCATCAGTTTAGTTTTGTTCGTATGGTGGGTTTTATCTCTTGGATTGCAGTCTCCAAGACCATTACAAACGCTGGTATTGTCAGTGGGAGATAGAGAGCATCAAGATTTCTTAAAAATAATTTCAAAAATAGCCGGCGTTGAAGATATACTTCTGATCAAAGGAGAGCAATTGGCTTATGTTCAGATAGATCGTTTACTGATTGATATGCCGAGCTTGCAACCGTATTTAAATCGTTAACTAATTAGGGGAATAAAATGGCACGTGGAGTTAATAAAGTTATCATCGTGGGTAACTGTGGTCAGGATCCAGAAACACGCTTCATGCCGTCTGGGGGTGCTGTAACAAACTTGAGTATTGCTACTTCAGAATCATGGAAAGATAAAACTAGTGGAGAGCCTCAAGAAAGAACTGAGTGGCACCGCGTGGTATTTTTTAACCGTCTCGCTGAAATAGCCGGTGAGTATGTTAAAAAGGGATCTAAATTATATGTTGAGGGTTCTCTTCGAACGCGTAAGTGGCAAGGCCAAGATGGCCAAGATAGATACACAACCGAAATCGTAGCTAGTGAGATGCAGATGCTAGATAGTCGCGGTAGCCAGGGTGGTTTTGAAGCGCCACAGCAAAGCCAGCAGCCCGCTGCTCAGAGCCAACAGCCAAGTGGTGGTCAGCAAGCTCCTCAGCAACAAGCTCCTAAAGGAATGGACAGTTTTGACGATGATATTCCTTTTTAGGACTTCGTAAATATATCCAATTAAATACTAGACTCGAGACTGGTAGCATTCATACCACCAGATCTGAAGACAATACAAAGAGGTAGATATGACGATAAAAGTAGGCGATAAAGTTCCATCAGGAATGTTTACGATAATGGGGGCAGAAGGCCCCACAGGGATCAGCACAGCAGATATTTTTGATGGAAAAAAAGTTGTTTTGTTTGCCGTTCCAGGGGCATTTACACCAACTTGTTCAATGGCGCATTTACCTGGTTTCGTTGTTCATGTCGATGCTATCAAAGCAAAAGGTGTTGATACTGTCGCTTGTATGTCTGTTAATGACGTCTTTGTGATGCACGCGTGGGGACAATCCGCTAATGCAGAAGACCTGATGATGCTTGCTGATGGGAATGCTGAATTTACAGCAGCGCTAGGACTTGAGTTGGACGGTACAGGCTTTGGTATGGGTAAGCGCAGCCAGCGGTTTGCCATGATCGTGGATGATGGCGTCGTGAGCTTGCTGAACGTTGATGCAGGGGCGCTGGAAGGTTCAAGCGCAGAGGCCGTTCTAGCTGCGCTCTAAGTTTTAAGTCGCATGAAATTGTTAGGTAAGAGCAGATAAGTTAAAAAGGGTGAAGGAAATTATTATTCCTTCACCCTTTTTAGTATGTACAAATCAGATTGGAGGTTTAAGCCTGCTTACTTACGTTGCTTAACCATTGTATTTTTCCATAACTAGGGTTGCATTAGTGCCCCCAAAGCCAAAACTATTGGACATAATGCGATTCAATTTTGTCTGTTTTGTTTCTAAGAGGATCGGTAAGCCGGAGGCATTTTCATCCAGAGAATCAATATGCGCCGATGCAGCCGCAAAGTCATTCTCCATCATCAGCATGCAGTAGATAGCTTCATGAACACCTGCAGCACCCAGGCTATGCCCTGAAAGTGACTTGGTTGAGCTGATGTCAGGGCAATTATCACCAAAGGTATTGCGAATAGCGCCGAGCTCAGCCACGTCGCCTACTGGAGTACTCGTGCCATGGGTATTAATATAATCCATGGGGCCTGAAGCGGTCTCCATGGCCATTCTCATACACCTTTCCGCACCTTCGCCAGATGGAGATACCATGTCTGCACCATCTGAAGTGGCACCATAACCTGTTACTTCACAGATGATATTGGCACCTCGTGCTAGGGCGTGTTCGAGTTCTTCCACAACAACGCATCCACCACCAAGACTGGGAGCAAAACCGTCACGATCGGCATCGTACGCCCGAGAAGCGATGGAGGGAGTATCGTTGTATTTGCTGGTTAGGGCGCCCATAGCATCAAACATCGCAGCCATTGACCAATGCATCTCTTCGGCTCCGCCAGCTAGAAGCACATCTTGTTTACCCAGTTGGATTAATTCAACTGCGTGACCAATGCAATGTGCGCTAGTGGCGCAGGCTGAAGATAGTGAGTAGTTAACACCTTTGATTTTGAAGGGGGTTGCAATGCAGGCTGATACAGTACTGGCCATTATTTGTGTTACACGGTAAGGGCCGGCACGCTTAATGCCTCGAGCCCTCATAACATCTACGGCTTCGACAAACATTTCACCTGAGAGACCACCAGAACCCATAATCAAACCAGTTCGAAGACTTGTAACCAATTCTTCGCTCAACCCAGCATCGGCTATTGCTCGATCTGTGGCTATATATCCAAACGCTGCTGAATCGCCCATAAAGCGTAATACTTTGCGATCAATGTGATCTTTAGGGTCAAGGTCAATGAGGCCACCAACGTTACAGCGAAGCCCCATCTCTGCAAAATCATCTCTGCGGCGAATGCCTGAGATACCATTTTTCAAGGAGTGGGTTACAGATTCTTTGTCGTTGCCAAGACAAGAAACTATTCCCATACCTGTAATAACTGCGCGTCTCATCAACGTACCTCGTTACTTTGTTCCGTTAGAATTTTTGCCGTTATAAATTTATATTAAAAGTTATCTGTGCTTTCAAATAGGCCGACTTTCAAATCTTTGGCTGTATATATTTCGCGACCATCGACTTCTACTGAGCCGTCGGCAATTCCCATAACAAGCTTTCGCTGGATTAAACGAGTCAATTCTAACTTGTAGGTTACTCTTTTTGCCGTGGGTAGGATTTGACCAAAGAACTTAACATTACCTGCTCCGAGTGCTCGACCTTTACCGGTATTACCATTCCAGACGAGAAAGAAGCCAACTAGTTGCCATAGAGCATCTAAACCCAAGCAACCTGGCATCACAGGATCCCCTTCGAAGTGACAGTCAAAAAACCAAAGATCAGAGCTTATGTCTATCTCGGCGACAATCTCGCCTAATCCATTCTTGCCGCCTGAGTTATTGATTTCAACAATTCTATCTATCATTAACATGTTAGGGGCGGGGAGCTTGGCATTATCGGGCCCAAACAATTCTCCTCGGGAGGCGCCTAATATTTCTTCCTTGGAATAGGAAGACTTTGGAAAAAAACTCATAAATTCCTGAGAGGTGGTTAAAGATGGCATCGTAACCACTTATGTAGCTAGCGGCAACTATTATGGGTCAAGATATGAAAATTAAAATATTAGTTTTAATTTGTAATGTCAGCAAATTTAGGGTTCAGCAGTTGACACAAGTGTTGAGTGTAGCTAGGGTTCATTCTCATCATTAAATCAGAAAACCTGCGCCCTCTAATGGAAACTTTTCAAAAAGCTGTGGAAGATGAATTTTCCGCAGTAAATCAGTTAATCGTCAATCGACTCCAGTCGGATGTTGGCCTCGTGGAAAGTATCGGCCATTATATTGTCGAAGCCGGAGGCAAGCGATTACGGCCTTTAGTTGTTCTATTAAGTGCGCTGGCTAATGACTATAAAGAAACTGATCATCTTAAGATGGCTGCGGTGATCGAATTCATTCACACAGCAACTTTGCTCCATGACGATGTTGTGGATGTGTCTAACCTGCGCAGAGGCCGTGAAACAGCCAATGCTCAATGGGGTAATGCTCCAAGCGTTCTAGTTGGTGACTTTATTTACTCACGAGCATTTCAAATCCTAGTTGAAATGGCGAACTTACCCATTATGAGTGTGATGGCTAATGCTACTAATGTTATTTCCGAAGGTGAGGTGCAGCAAATGGCGAATGCCGGTAACCCCGAGGTTACTGAGGATATTTACCGACAGGTCATTTACAGGAAAACGGCTAAACTTTTTGAGGCGTCAGCCCAAGTTGGTGCCTGCCTTGCCGGCACAAATGAGGATAATATGATCGTCTATGGAAAGCATTTAGGAATGGCATTCCAAATTGCTGATGATGTTTTGGACTATCAAGGTGATATTGCTGTGACCGGTAAGAATATCGGTAGTGACCTTGCTGAGGGTAAAATGACTCTGCCACTTATTTATGCGCGAGATAATTCTGATTCTAACTCTGCTAATTTGATCCGGAAGGCGATTGCTGACAAGAGTGCAGACGAATTTTCGGCAATTTTAGAAGTTGTTAATACAAGTGGCGGGTTATCTTATAGCCGCGACCAAGCTGCAAAAGAGGTTGAATATGCAAAAAATACTCTGAAAGAGATGCCAGATAGTCAGTATAAAAATGAGCTGCTCAATTTAGCAGATTTCTCAATCTCTAGAGTAAGTTAATTTTTGCCTGTAGAGTTGGACTTAATGTCTTGTGGTAAATTTATGTCTTTTGTGAACTTTTCTTGCGTAAACTAAAATTGGAATCCTGAATTATCTCACCCTGTCTCTCATAGTGACAAATTCCTCCGCTGCAGACGGATGTATTCCCACAGTAGCGTCAAAATCGGCCTTGGTTGCCCCAGCCTTGATGGCAATGCCCATTCCTTGAATAATCTCTGCAGCATGCTCACCAACCATATGACACCCAACAACCTTATCGCTCGCCTTATCAACAATTAATTTCATTGTGATTCGGTCGTTCCCGCCACCAAGAGTTTGCAGCATCGGCTTGAAATCTGAGGTATAAACTGCAATATCAGCATAGCTTTCAATCGCTGCCTCCTCACTTAAACCTACAGTGCCAAACTCCGGCTGACAAAAAACGGCCGTCGGGATATTGTCATAATCGATCTTTGCCTCCCCGCGGCCATACAAATGGTCTACTAGCACCATAGCCTCCTGGATGGCCACCGGTGTTAATTGCACCCGGTCAATAACGTCACCTAATGCATAAACAGAGGGCTCTGTAGTACAGAAATGCCCATCGACTGGTATAGATCCATCCTTGCGTAACTCAATCTGAGTATTTTCTAAACCAAGGCCTGATGTATTAGCGATACGTCCCGTCGCATAGAGCACTAAGCCAGAACTTATTGTCTCACCACGATCCGTATTAACGTTAAATAGACCAGCCTCCTTCTCTACGTTTGTGAT